>NZ_JACIAS010000005.1:0-563502 GCF_014194915.1 Rhizobium sp. BK512
CGCCGACATCGTCGTCGCCATCAACAATGTCAAACCCAAACGTCACGCAAAATATAACTTCCGTGACTCCGAATTATACGCAAGGTCCTTGATGACCTATCAGAATTTCGAGACGTCACCCATCGCAGCATGGTTCACGTTGCGTTGGCTGCACCCGTATCTGGGGATGCAAAAATGAGAGCCGAACGTTTCGATATCCGCATTGCAGGCAAGGGCGGAACTGCCCGCTCAAACCGCGAAACACCACCTGTCGATGGCAATCGGCAGTTTCTCAGAAACAGCGTTAGTACTCGAGTTGGAGAACGATCATGGATATCGGAATGAGACACAACGGGAAGGTCGCACTGATTACCGGCGTAACCGGCCAGGATGGTGCTTATCTCGCCGAGTTGCTCCTGGATAAGGGCTATATTGTTCACGGCATCAAGCGGCGTTCGTCGTCCTTCAATACCAATCGTATCGAACATCTGTACGAAGATCCTCATGTCGATAATCCGCGTTTCATCCTGCACTACGGGGATATGACCGACGCAACAAATCTCATCCGGATCGTCCAGGAAACGCAGCCCCACGAGATCTACAATCTCGCCGCACAAAGCCACGTCCAGGTCTCTTTCGAAACTCCGGAATATACCGCCAACGCGGACGGGACCGGCACCCTAAGGCTGCTTGAGGCCATTCGCCTCCTGGGCCTGACCAAGAAGACGCGCTTCTATCAGGCATCCACTTCGGAGCTCTACGGCAAGGTTCAGGCGGTCCCGCAGAACGAAACGACGCCGTTCTACCCTCGATCCCCCTATGCGGCCGCCAAGCTTTATGCCTACTGGATCGTCGTCAACTATCGCGAAGCCTATGGCATGCATGCCTCGAACGGCATCCTGTTCAACCATGAAAGCCCGATCCGTGGTGAAACCTTCGTAACGCGCAAGATTACTCGCGCGGCCGCGGCCATCCATCTCGGCCTGCAGGAGCGGCTTTATCTTGGCAATCTCGATGCCAAGCGCGACTGGGGACATGCGCGGGAATATGTCCGCGGCATGTGGCTGATGGTGCAGCAGGACGAGCCGGAAGATTATGTCCTAGCAACCGGCGAAACGCACACCGTTCGCTCTTTTGTCGAGAAGGCTTTTGCCAGGGTGGGCATGCCGATCGATTGGCGTGGGGAAGGTGTCGAGGAAAAGGGATACGACAAGTTATCCGGCCGCTGCGTGGTGGAGGTCGATCCGGCCTATTTCCGACCCACCGAAGTCGACCTTCTGCTTGGTGATCCGACGAAGGCGCATACGAAGCTTGGCTGGAAACACGAGGTCAGTCTCGACCAACTGGTTTCGGAAATGGTCCGCGAGGATCTGAAGGTCATGGCCCGCAATGTTCCGACGGTCGGCGCGAACAAGGGTCTGGTCCATGTCTGAGATCATCTACAGCCTCGCCGGGAAAAGGGTCTATGTCGCGGGTCACCGTGGCATGGTGGGCTCCGCGCTCGTCCGGCGTCTCGCGTCCGAGGGCTGCGAGATCCTCACGGTTGCGCACGCCGCGGTCGATCTCAGGCGGCAGGATCAGGTGGAGGCATGGATGGCAAACAATCGCCCCGATGCCGTCTTCCTGGCGGCTGCAAAGGTCGGCGGCATCCTCGCCAATGATACCTATCCGGCCGACTTCCTCTACGACAACCTGATCCTCGAGGCGAACGTCATCCACGCCGCTTACAAGGCTCGCGTCGAAAAACTGATGTTTCTGGGTTCGTCCTGCATCTACCCGAAGTTCGCCGAACAGCCGATCGTCGAAGACGCGCTTCTCAGCGGATCGCTCGAACCGACGAATGAATGGTATGCGATCGCCAAAATTGCCGGACTGAAGCTTTGCGCTGCCTATAGGAAGCAGCATGGCAAGGACTTCATTTCGGCCATGCCCACCAATCTCTATGGACCGGGCGATAATTTCGACCTCCATTCAAGCCATGTCATGCCGGCCCTGATCCGCAAAGCGCATGAGGCCAAGATCAACAGCGAAAAGGAAATCCGCATCTGGGGCACAGGAGCGCCGCTGCGTGAATTCCTGCATGTCGATGATTGCGCCGATGCCTGCATCCATCTCATGAAGGCCTATTCCGCCGAAAGTCACGTGAATGTCGGCTCAGGCGAAGACATCAGCATCCTCGAATTGGCAAGGCTCGTTGCCGAGGTCGTCGGGTTCGAAGGTGAGATCACGCGCGATCTCAGCAAACCGGATGGTACGCCGCGCAAGCTGATGAGCGCCGACAAGCTGCGCGCGCTCGGCTGGTCACCGAGGATAGGCCTGAAGGCGGGCATAGCCGACGCCTATCGCTCCTTCCTGGAGGGGCACTATCTCGAACGCCATAACGAGGCTGCGGAGTGACGGCAGTCGCGCTATTGTCGCGATAGTCGCGTTATCACGGGCCGCCGGACTTTCGTTTCACCTTGTCTGCCGGAGGGCGAACCTCGGACCGCAGCGCTTCTGTTGCCTTGTCGCGATCGACCGGGCGACCGAACAGATATCCTTGCACATAGGGGCATCCGAGGCGCAGCAGGCGTTCTGCCTGATCTTCCGTCTCCACACCCTCGGCCACGATGCGGGTACCGAGACCGACCGACATGTCGAGAAGGGCCTTGACGATGACAGCACCCGGTCCATCGGACATCCGGTCGATGAAGGTCTTGTCAATCTTGATGATGTCGACCGGGAAATTCAGCAGGTGCGTGAGCGAAGCGTAGCCGGTGCCGAAATCATCGAGCGCCACGAGCAGCCCTTCCCTGCGAAGCTCCTCGATCGCTTTTGCGACCTTCCCGTCCTTTTCGTCCATATAGACCGTTTCGGTCACTTCGAGCACGACATGCTTGAGCGGTGTGCGGTGGTGGGCAAAAACGCTTTTGATCCGTTCGCCGAGATTGCCCTGGTTGAAATCCGCCATCGATACATTGACGCTGACATATTGAAACGAGAGCCCGAGATCGAGCCAGTATCGGATATCGCGCGCGACCTGCTCCAGCATCCGGTCGGTCAGGAGATGCCCAATCGATGGATCCTGGAGTGCCTCGGCAAACGCACCGGGGGAAAGGATCTGGCCACCATCCATACGAATGCGGCATAGAGCCTCGAGACCGACGATTTCCTGCGTTGGAAGGCTGACGATCGGTTGGTAATGCGCCTCTATCCGATCTTCGGCCAAGGCGCTGGTCACGGTCTGCAGCGCCCGAAACCGGTTTGCAATCGCCCCGGCAAGATCATCGCTGTAAAGCACGAAACCGCCTCTGGCGGTCTGCTTGGCATGGTGGAGTGCGAGATTTGCATGCTGCAGAAAGGTTGGCACGTCGGGTGGCCGGGACGGTTCGAAGATCGCGCCCCCGCAGGTAACCGAGACCGGCAGAAGATGTTCGTTGCGGTGTGGGGTCCGGCTCTCCATGGCGCGCAGAATTTCTGTCGAAACCGCCGATAATTCCTCGGCGGAACGATCTTCGATCAGAACCGCAAATTCATCGGCATCAACCCTGAAGATAGCCGCAGGCGCTGCGATCCGTGCGACCGTTTGTCCGACCTCCAGGATCAATCTGTCGCCGGTCGCATGGCCGAAAGCGTCATTGACCCGGCCGAGATGATCGATATCGACGAGCAGAACCGAAAGTGGGGCAGTGACACCCTCGATGGCAGCCTCGAGCGTCTTGAGAAAGTTGGCGCGATTGCCAAAGCCCGTGAGGCTGTCGAAAAAGGCAAGCCTTTGATTATCCGCCTTCACCTCTTCACGCTCGAGTACAAGCGAGCAAAGGTCGAGGCACTCAGCAACGATCATGCGTTCTTCGGGCGTGGGGCCGCGATTGTCCTTGTAATAAAATCCGAACGCTCCGAGCACGCGTCCGTCGCTGCGCAGGATCGGGCTCGACCAACACGCCTTGACACCATGTTCTTTCGCAAGAATGCCGGCAAGCGGCCGATAGGGTATCCAAAGCGGGTCTGCAAAGATATCGGCGACGGCGATCGGCCTGCGGAAATGGGCAGCCGTGCCGCACGAGCCGACATCAGGCCCGATCGGAATTCCGTCGAGCGCATCCGAATAGGTTTTGGAGATCGTTGGCCCAGCCAGCGGATGCAGGAGCCCTTCGCGGTCAACGGTCACGATTGAGCAAATGACCCCGGCTGCAAGCCGCTCAGCATGCTCGCAAATACGATCGCAGGCGTCTTCGAGAGAAGACCCCCGTGCCAGCATATCCAAGATTTCCTGCTGAAGCTGTCCTCGCATGCCGGTCCCGTTATACTGCGTTTCGCTCGAATGGCCTCGCAACCTGTTCGACCGGTTACGATCAAAACTAGCAGGTACTATGTTACGGGTTCGGAAATTTATCGACTACAATTCGAAGCCCCAAGCATATCGTATGTTCTCGTCTCACGGGCACTCGCAACTGCACACTGCAACAACGGCGACCTGAGAAGACCGGGATAGGTCAGGCATATTTAGCTTTGAAGAATATGCTGCCGCACCAATTCCTTCAAATGCTCGGCATCACCGGCTTCGATCGCTTTGATCATCAGATGGTGCTCCCGACCCGACTGCTCCACGCGGGCGCGCGTGCGCCATTGTGAGACCGGCGCCGATGAGGTTCGCTGACGGATTTCCGTGATGAGGTCGACCAGTTCCTGATTACCGCCAAGAACCAGCAATTGCCGATGGAAGGCGAGATTCGCCTCGTAAAGTTCCAGCATCGTGCCATTCAGCACCATGAAGTCAAAATGCTCGGCAAGTCTGCGGAGACTGGCGATATCTGCCGGCAATGCATTCTGAATGATCGTGCCGGCGATGGCGGTTTCCAGGATAATGCGGATTTCACTGACTTCCCGTGCGCGCCGGCCATCCGGTTCATAGACATGGTAACCGCGGTTTGGCACATGTTCGACGAGCCGCTTTTGAGCGAGGCGATCAAGAGCACGTCGCACTTCAGGCCGTGTGCAGTTGTAGCGTCGCTCGAGATCGATCTGCTTCAGCCAAGTACCGGGCAGGAGCACCCCGGCCAGAATATCCTGAAGCACGAGGTCCGTCACGTCGCGTCCAGCGGACGCGGCCTGCCCCGAATTCATTATGATATCTGCCATTCGAATTTCCCCTGCTCTTCTCCATCGATATCACGGGCTGAGGTATGTCCGTAAGGCAGCCCCAACGCATTGCCGTGATGAAAATTTATTCGTGCATGTGGATTGCGCATAAATTCTTTGTAACCTAAATTGGCGCCAATTTTGGATACTATGCAAAATAATTCTGTTGTGGAAGCCATGAAAAACTCGGACACGGTGTGGGACATTGTCGAAGCCAAGCGCGAAGCATTCTTTGCGCTCAGCGACCGGATCTGGGATATGCCGGAGACAAATTACGAGGAATACCGCTCCGCTGAAGAGCACGCGCGGCAGCTGCAAGCCGAAGGGTTCCGTGTCGAACGCGGTATCGCGGGGCTTCCGACAGCGGTGATGGGCGAAGCCGGTGAAGGTGGCCCGGTCATCGCAATCCTCGGAGAATTCGATGCGTTGCCCGGTCTCAGCCAGGAAGCAGGCGTTGCCGAGAAGCGCGAGGTGACGGCAAACGGCAATGGCCATGGATGCGGCCACAACTTGCTCGGCGCCGGTTCAATGCTGGCGGCGACAGCGGTGAAGGATTTCCTTGCAGCAAACGGCCTGAAGGGCCGCGTGCGCTATTATGGCTGCCCGGCAGAAGAAGGCGGCTCCTCCAAGGGCTTCATGGTGCGCGCAGGCGTCTTCGATGACGTCGACATTGCCATTTGCTGGCACCCGGCGGCCTTTGCCGGCGTCAACAACCCCATCTCGCTTGCCTGCAACGAAATCAATTTCCACTTCACCGGCCGCTCGTCGCATGCTTCAGCAACACCGCATCTCGGCCGCAGCGCGCTCGATGCCGTGGAGTTGATGAACGTCGGCGTCAACTACATGCGCGAGCACATGCCCTCTACGGCGCGCATCCACTATGCCGTGACCGATACAGGTGGTTCGGCGCCAAATGTGGTGCAGGCCCGCGCGACGGTGCGCTACCTCGTCCGCGCCCGAAACCTCCCCGAACTCCTGTCGCTCGTCGCCCGCGTCAAAAAGGTTGCGGAGGGCGCTGCCCTCATGACCGAGACGTCGGTCCGCAGCGAGGTGATCAGTGGTGACGCCAATCTCGTCGGCAATGTTCCGCTCGAGGACCTGATGTTTGCCAATCTCGAACGCCTAGGCCCGCCCATTTTCGATGACAACGACCGCGCCACCGCCCGGGCATTCCAGGCGACCATGAGCGCCGAGGACATAGCCTCTTCTTACGCACGCTTCGGCCTGAAACCGAAGAAGGACCAGCCGCTTTGCGAGGAAATCTTCCCGCTCTATGCCGGCGACAGCACGATCGTCGGTTCAACCGATGTCGGCAGCGTCAGCTGGGTCGTACCGACAGTGCAGATGCGCGGCGCGACCTATGCCATCGGCACGCCTGGTCATTCCTGGCAGTTGGTCGCTCAGGGCAAGCTTCCCGCAGCCCATAAAGGCACGGAGCATGCGGCAAAGGTCATGGCGAGCACCGCTATCGACCTGATCCGCAATCCTGCTCTCATCGAGGCGGCCAAGGCGGACCTGAAGGGCCGCCTCGATGGGACACAGTTCGTCAATCCGATCCCCAACGACGTTCAACCGCCGCTGCCGGAGAAAAAGGCATCATGAACCAGCCCGGCATCCTCGAGCTCATCAGCTTCGGCCCCGACGGCTGGGGCAAGGCGCTCATGGCCGGCGCGTGGATGACGATCCTGGTCGCGCTTTCGGGATATGCCATCGGCTCGGTGATCGGCACGTTCGGTGCCTGGGCGAAGATATCGGGCGGACGTGGCCTGAAGATCGCGGCCGACACCTACACGACGGTCCTTCGCGGCATACCTGATCTTCTGGTCATCTACCTCTTCTATTTCGGAGGCAGTGCCGCAGTGACCGCACTCGGCCGGCTTTTCGGCGCCGAAGGTTTCCTTGGCTTTCCGGGGTTCCTTGCGGGCTCACTCGCCGTCGGCGTCACCTCGGGCGCGCAATTTACGGAAGTTTTCCGGGGCGCCTTCAAGGCGGTGCATCGAGGCGAGATCGAAGCTGCAATCGCCTGCGGCATGGGCCGTGCATTGCGGTTTCGCCGTATCGTCGCACCGCTGACGCTACGTCACGCGCTACCGGGCCTCGGCAATGTCTGGCAAGTCGTTCTGAAGGAATCCGCACTCGTCTCCATTACCGGCGTCGCCGAACTGCTTCGCCAGACGCAAGTGGCGGCAGGATCGACTGGTCTTCCCTTCGATTTTTATATCGTTGCAGGTGCGATCTATCTCATTATTTCAACTGGTTCCGGCCTTTTCTTGAGACAGGCTGAGAAGCACTTCTCTCGCGGCGTGAGGAGAGGCTGATGGATTGGCAATTTCTCGGCGAAACCTTCGTCAGTCTCGTTTCCGCTATCCCACTCACCCTTCAGCTTGCCGCGACGTCGATCGCACTCGGCGCCGCGCTGGCGCTGGCAATCGCACTGTGCCGGCTTTCAGGGATAATGGTGCTGGAATGGTTCGCACGCACCTATGTCTTCATTTTCCGCGGCACACCGCTGCTCGTGCAGATCTTCCTGATCTACTACGGGCTTGGCCAGTTTCCCGAGGTCAGGCACAGCATCTTGTGGCCGTTCCTACGCGAGCCCTATTGGTGCGCGGTGCTTGCGCTGACCATGAATACAGCTGCCTATGCCAGCGAGATCATTCGCGGCGGACTTCTGTCTGTACCTTTCGGCCAGGTCGAGGCGGCGCGCGCCTGCGGCATGCCTCGCTTCATGCAGTTCCGTCGCATCATCATGCCGCTCGCCATCCGCCAGGCGCTGCCAGCTTACTCCAATGAGATGATCTCCATGGTGAAGGCGACATCGCTCGCCTCGATCATTACCCTGATGGAAGTGACCGGCGTCGCCGCCAGGATCATTTCCGAGACCTATCGGGCAATCGAAGTCTTCATCGTCGCAGGCGCCATCTATCTGGCAATCAACTTCCTGCTGACGCGTCTCGTCTACCTTGTCGAATATTGGCTGAGCCCGCATCTGCGTCAGCCTGTTCCCCACTTTCCGGCGACAGCCACATCCGTACTCGAAGGAGACGCCCGATGACCGCGGCGAATGCCCCTCTTTCCACCATCGCACTCAGCGTGAGGGATATGCACAAGAGTTTCGGTCCGGTGGAAGTCCTGAAAGGTATCTCGCTCGACGCTCATGAAGGCGATGTCGTTTCGATTCTTGGTTCCTCCGGCTCGGGCAAATCCACCTTCCTGCGCTGCATCAATCTTCTGGAGGCACCCGATTCCGGTGAAGTGACGGTCGCGGGAGAAACGATCCGCATGGTGGCCGACGGCAAAGGCGGCAGCCGCCCGGCCGAGCGGAGGCAGGTCGACCGAATTCGTTCGCAGCTCGGCATGGTCTTCCAGAGCTTCAACCTCTGGTCCCATAAGACGGTGCTCGAAAACGTCATCGAAGCCCCGGTTCATGTGCACGGCCGGTCGAGGACGGAATGCATCGAGGAAGCCGAGGCCTTGCTTGCCAAGGTCGGCATTGCAGAAAAGCGCAATTTCTATCCGTCTCATCTTTCCGGTGGTCAGCAGCAACGCGCGGCCATCGCACGTGCGCTCGCCATGCGGCCGAAAGTAATGCTCTTCGATGAGCCGACCTCAGCACTCGATCCCGAACTCGTCGGCGAAGTGCTGCGCGTAATGCGCGCACTCGCCGAAGAAGGGCGCACGATGCTGGTCGTCACTCATGAAATGGGTTTCGCCCGCGATGTCTCCAGCCGGGTCGTTTTCCTGCATCAGGGCGTCATCGAAGAAGACGGCAAACCGCAGGATGTGTTCGTCAATTCCCGGTCGGGCCGTTTCCGCCAGTTCATCAACAAGTAGTTTCTCAGCCCAAACAAAGAAAAGGGGAGCAAAAACATGAGGTTCTTTTCACGGGTTCTGATGGCGACATCAGCCGCTGCCGTCATCGCGACGGCCGGTGTTGCGCATGCCGAAGACAAGAAGTGGACGACGGTGACGATCGCCACCGAAGGCGCATTCAAGCCTTATAACTTCACCAAGCCGGATGGCTCGCTCGATGGCTATGAGATCGAACTGACCAAATATCTCTGCGATCACATGAAGGTGGAATGCAAGATCGTGGTCCAGAACTTCGATGGCATGATCCCGGCACTGAACGCCGGCAAATTCGATGCCATCATCTCCGGCATGTCTGCGACGGCAAAGCGCGAAGAGGTGATCGCCTTTAGTGATTCCTACGGCTCCACCGGCCAGGCCTTCGCGACCTCGAAGACGGGCGATCTCGCAAAGCTGTCGGAAAAGGGCCAGGTCTTCTCGCTTGCCAGTGATGAAGCGGGCGCTGCTGCAGAGATCGAAAAGATCAAGCCGGCACTCCAGGGCAAGACGATCGGTGTGCAGACGGCCTCCACAGCGGCCGCCTTCGTCGACAAATATCTGAAGGGTGTCGTCGACGTCAGAGAATACAAGACGACGGAAGAGCATGATCTCGATCTCAAGGCCGGTCGTGTTGATATCGTTATGGCGTCCATGGCCTATCTGACGACGGCTTCCGAGAAGCCGGGCAACGAAGACATGACGACGACAGGTCCACGCTTCCAGGGCGGGTTCCTCGGCCGTGGCAGTTCCGTTGGCCTGCGTAAGAGCGACACTGAGCTGAAGGCCATGTTCAACGACGCGATTGCCGCTGCAAAGGCGGATGGCACGATCAAGACGCTGTCGGAAAAGTGGTTCGGTTTCGACGTCACGCCGAAGTGAGATGACTTCAAAATGATACCTGGCGGGTGACGCTCGCCGGGTATCGCGGGCGACCGGTGTGCAATGAGATTTCAGAGACCGACGTTGCACAGAATGGTGCTCGCACGGGCGGGCCCGACGGGCCGACAGTCGCACATATTCTGTGCTCGCAAAGTGTCGCCGAGATCGCTATTCGTGTGATTGCGGGGCGTCGCCATCGGCGAGCCCGGCATAGAACGCAACATGATACGATCACAATGCGAAGGAGGGCAGCGATGGCCAATCTTCCCGACATGACGAAGCACCGCGGCTTTCCATCGGGCATGCCGGGCAGCGGCATTCAGTTCACCATCCGCCGCGCCAATCCCAAGGGCGTGACGCCGATCAAGGCACTGCCTCGTCGCGCACGCCCTGGCACGGCGGAACACCGGGTCGATGCAGCCTTCCTGCATGCGCTTTGGCATTATTTCGGGGCTGAGCCCTTCGAGCGCGGCAATCTGGACGCCGCGCGGCTCAACCTGCTATTCGGGCGGGAAGTGGTGGCCGTGGACAAGGATTTCGATCCGAAGTCCTATGAGGCGATGCTCGTCATCAACGAGAAGGTGGCGCGTCAGAGTTTCCCGGAATCGTTCGAGGACGTTATGGAAGTCTGACGGGAGCGTTCATCGCGCATTTCCGCCGCCGGACTAATTTCCCGTCTCGATGTTGACTTCGTATTCGGCAAGCAAACGCTGCACCGTTTCGTTTTCGGCGTAAAGGCGTTTCAGTCTGGCGAGCTCGGCATCGGTCCCGGTGCAAAGCCGCTTCAGCTCCTCGTCAATCTGTGCGCGCCGCTCGGCATAGGGCGAATCCTCGCCCCGAAAGTGATCGCATCCGTCACGACGCTCCATAAAGGCGCGCACATCTTCAGGGAGTTTGAACGTATCGGATTGCCGATCGGCCGCCAGGGTCGGCCAGCAACATGCGCCTGAAAGGCTCAGAAGCAACAGGCCTGCGGTAATCTTAGGCCCGACAATCGTCATGTCAGCGCCTGTTCTACAGCGATCCGCGCCATCGCGAGTGCAGCCTCTCGGGTCTTAGCGGCAGCAACGAAAAGGCCTTTGTGGCAGAACGTTGCTCCTTCGATGCCGCAAACCAATTCCAGATCGTGGCCGGTCAACCCCGCCCAGGAGGCCGGCAAATCCGCGCGCAGTTCGAAGCCCTCGTCGGAACGCCGAATGCCGGTCAGGCACCAGTCGTTCTCCCGGGGGTGGACGACAAAGAGCAGCTGATCAGCCTTGGCCTTTACGATCGCGGCGCGGAAGGGCATGCCGGTCGGCAGTTCGAGGACCCTGCCCTCGCCTGTCTCGTCGATCGCTTTGAGAACAAGGCCTTCGGCACGAAGCTTGGCATCCTGCGCCGCGATCCCGGCTTCGACGAAACTGCGGGCGATCGAAAGAGCCGCGTGGAACGCCCTGTCATCGGCATCTGGATCCTTGGCATCGAAAACCGGCTTCAGGGTTTCGAGAAGCGCCGGCAGCGTCAGGCCTGCCAGCTCACCTGCAACCGAAAGATCAAGCGCGCCATTGTCGGTCAGATCGACCGGCAGCACGAATTTGGCGTCGAAGGACGCATGCACCGCTGCTACATGCGCCTCGGGCACCCCAAGCGCCGCAAGATAATCCGACCCGTAATGTTTCCAGACGAGGCCGAAGGAGCTGTAGGGCCGTCCGTCCTCTCGCACCGGCGCGCCACGCTGATGATGGTCGAAAATGCCCGCGGCAGGGTCATATTGCCCGCCGACGTCGTAGATGATGCGATCGGTGGCCGGTGTGGTCCATTCAACATTTCGGCTGCGAATGATCCGGGCCTCAGGAAACAGCCGGGTCAGTATGACGCTTGAAAGCAGCTCGTCGGCGTGGAAGCCGCCGGAATGGGTAACCAGGTATGAAAGGGTCATTGTCAGATGCGTCTCTCGGAATGGGACTTTGTTGCCCGTTCTGATAGCCTGGGTCGGTCGCCAGCTCAACAGCAGGCGGGGAAGCGATATAATTCTTTCGATCCGGATAGCTTGGAGACATCCCCGACGTGATGCAGCCACAATGCTGCAGTAATACCCCAAACATCCGAGGATATTGGATCCTCGATGATGCAGGCTCCGTTGCCCGATTGCCGACGCGCTTGCGACCTTCCCATCAGCGATTTGCAGCAGCCGCAGTGGAGTATTGCTTCTGCGCGTGGATCTCACACTGACCAGATCAGAACGACAGCATCTGCCGACGGAAACACCGTCTCGCCGATCGCTAACGCACCCTGTCGCAGTCTCCTAGGACAAGGCATCAGTTGCAAGCTGCGACAGCGGACCATCGCCGAGCAAAGCGCGCAAGCAATCATTTTCAGACAACAGGAGCGAATCCTCGCGGTTCGGATCTATCATGAATAATCACCATTTCGCCCACCGTAATAGAAGTGCTACACAATCGAGGCAGCGCCTGCTGGATCGATACAAGCAATACCTTCAGTTCGCCGAGCTGAAGTCTTTGGCCGGCGACCGGATCGGCGCAGAAAATGACTACCAGCATGCCGAACACTTCTTCCGCAGCGCTGCCCAACAGAAAGACGCCGACCGACTATGAACGCAACGATGACGGCTGGCCAAGACGCCGGTGCCGAAAAAGCCTGGCTCAAGATTCTCTCGAATTACCGAAAACCCAATACAGGCCGAAGCCTGTACGAACTGGCCGTGACGCTGATTCCCTTTATCCTTCTTTGGGCGGCAGCATCGGTTGCGATCCATTTCGGCTATTGGCTCGGCTTAATCCTCGTCGTCCCTGCCGCCGGCTTCCTGTTGCGGCTCTTCATGCTGCAACATGATTGCGGGCACGGCTCGTTCTTCGGACGGCGTCAGTGGGATGACTGGACGGGACGCGTGATCGGCATCCTCACACTCACACCCTACGATTATTGGCGCCGTGCACACGCAGAACACCATGCCTCAGCCGGCAATCTGGATGAGAGGGGTGTCGGTGATATCACCACGCTGACGGTCGAAGAATATCGCGCCCTGACGGGTCGAGGAAAACTTGCCTATCGCCTATACAGGCATCCGCTGGTCATGTTCGGTATTGGCCCGGCCTATCTTTTTATTTTCAAGCAGCGACTGCCGATCGGCATGATGCGTTCCGGCGCCCTGCCCTGGATTTCGACGATGGCGACGAATGCCGGCGTCGCTGCACTGGTCGCTCTTCTGATCTGGGCGGTCGGGATCGTTCCCTTTCTGCTGGTCCATCTGCCAATCGTTCTGCTTGCGGGATCGGCGGGTGTCTGGCTGTTCTATGTTCAGCACCAATTCGAAGATACCCACTGGTCGAAGCCTCCGGAATGGACGTTCCCCTATTCCGCCATGCATGGCGCCTCGCATTATGACCTGCCGCGCCCGCTGCGATGGATCACCGCCAATATCGGCATGCACCATGTCCACCACCTGTCGAGCCGAGTGCCGTTTTACCGGTTGCCGGAAGTGTTGCGTGACTATCCGGAGCTGGCGAAGCTTGGGCGCATCAACATTCGGGACAGCCTCAGCTGCGTGAAACTCGTCCTCTGGGACGAGACGGCACGACGGCTGATTTCGCTGCGTGAGGCAGAGGCGCGCCCTTAACGACAGCCCCGGGCGTGCAGCCACCAGTCAGCTCAGATTCTTCAGGTAAAGCGAGAGCAGCTGCGTCTGCGAGGAGATGCCAAGCTTGCGATAGACATTGCGGCGGTGGACCTTCACCGTTCCCGTCGAGATGTTGAGTTTCAGGCCGATCGATTCCGACGAATGGCCCTGCAGCACCAGTTCAACGATCGCCGTTTCGCGGCTCGTGAGGTTGAGATCGTGCCAGACGGTGTCGGCGCGCGGGAGGATTTCGCTTTTGCGGCGGCTTTTGCCCCTTGCTGCGAGCTGGGCGTCGAAGCGCGGTGCGAGCCCGGACCAATAGTGTTTCACCATGCTGGCCACGAGCGGCTCAGCCCTTCTCAGCGTTGTGAACTCGGCCGGTGGAAAAGCACCGGTCTGTTCCCGCCGCATCAGCGAAAGCACGACGGTAATATCGCCATCAACAGGCACGAAGAAGCCGATTTCCTCGGCAAGTCCGGTCTGGACGTAATAGGTGCGGTAATATTCGCTGGAGAAGAACCTGTCCGGGGCGAGTTCGCGCATCCTGAAGACACCTTCACGCCGTTCGCGAGCAGTATGATAGAAGGGGTCGAGCAGATAAGGACCTGCCTGATAGAGCGTGACGAAGACGATGTGCTCGTCGCGATCGAAGGTGCTGTAGAGATCGATCGGCCGCTCTTTTGCCCGATAGGCGAAGACGACGACATAGTCGAAGCGCACGAGTGCTGTCATCATCTGTCGGAAAGTATCGCCAAAAGCGGCATCGGTCATGGCTGGCTTGCCGACCGTCGCATTGAAAGCCGTAAACAGCGTCTCCAGGTCGATACTCACTAGCCCTTCCTCCCCGCTGTTCCGCAAAATTCACCGAAGGCGGATATACACCTTCCACGAAACAATGTGCGCCTAAATACCTCTCTCGGGGTATATACCGTGGAGGAAGCTCAGGCTTACTCTTTCCTTAACGACGGTGGCAATAAGGCAGCGATAGACTGCCATTCCAAACCAACCGCAGGGAACAGACGTGGCATCCGCTTCGACGAACGATATCGAATTCCGTTCGGTCACAAAGAACTATGGCGCCGTGACCGCTGTGACGGACATTAATCTTACTGTGCCGAAGGGTGCCTTTCTGGCGTTGCTCGGGCCGTCCGGCTGCGGCAAGACGACCTGCCTGCGCATGATCGGCGGCTTCGAACAGCCGAGCGAAGGCACCGTGTTGATCGACGGGCGCGAGATGAACGGAGTTCCGGCCTATCGCCGCCCGGTCAACATGGTCTTCCAGCACTACGCGCTGTTCCCCCACTTCAACGTCGAGCAGAACGTCGCCTATGGCCTCAAGCAGATGCGCCCGAAAATCGCGGCGAAGGAGATCGACCGGCGCGTCGCCGAGGCGCTCGAAATGGTCCGGCTCGGCGGCTTTGCCAAGCGGCGCATCCATGAAATGTCGGGTGGGCAACAGCAGCGTGTGGCGCTTGCCCGAGCCATCGTCAACCGCCCTTCCGTATTGCTGCTCGACGAACCTTTAGCGGCACTCGACAAGAAGCTGCGCTCGGCCATGCAGATCGAGCTGCAGACCCTGCAGCGTGAACTCGGCATCACCTTCGTCCTCGTCACCCACGACCAGGAAGAGGCGCTTTCGATGGCCGATGTCGTCTGTGTCATGAGTGCCGGCCGTATCCGTCAACTCGGCAGCCCGCAGGAAGTCTATGACCGCCCGGCAGATCTTTTCGTCGCCGATTTCGTCGGCAAGACGAACCGTATCGCCGCGGCAATGGAAGCCGATGGTACGACGCTCAGGCTGGCGGATGGCTCAGCGATCGTCTCCGGCAAGCAGCTCGCGTCGGGCGAAGTCATCGCTGCTTTGCGCCCCGAGGCAATCCATCTGACGCGCAAGGCTGCGCCCTTAGGCACGTCGTTCAAGGGAACCGTGACGCATCGCATCTTCCTCGGCTCATCTGCGGAATATGCCGTCAGCGTACCGGGGCTCGGCGATTTCCTGATCACAGCCGACCGCCGCAGCATGAACGAGAGCGATCTCGTGGAGCCGGGCGAGGAGGTTTTCCTCGGTTTCGACCCCGCCGCCATCCATGTCTTTCCAGCATCGAATGCATAAACCAAAACAAGGGAACAGCATCATGAGCAAGGATTATAAGGACAATCTGCCCATCTCCGCCGAAGGCTTCATGGACGAGTTCATGCGCCTGAAGCGCGGTTCCGTCAGCCGCCGCCACTTCCTGGGCATTACCGGCCTCGGTCTTGCGACCGCCGTGCTGTCGCGCTTCCCGGGCGCGCTGTCGACGCCGGCCTATGCGGCCGAAGATCTGGGCACGCAGATGTCGATCGCCACATGGCCGAACTATCACGACCCGGCAACATTCGAAAACTTCAAGGCAGCTACCGGCGTCGCTGTCGAAGTCAACGTCTTCGGCTCGAACGAGGAAATGCTCGCCAAGCTGCAGGCCGGCGCTTCCGGCTGGTCGCTCTTCGTGCCGACCAACTATACGATTTCGACCCATCACAAACTCGGCCTGATCGACGAACTCGATCTCTCGAAGATCCCGAATTTCAGCCAGGCAACCGAAAGCCCGCGCTTCACCAAGGAAGGCCAGATCGACGGCAAGACCTATGCCGTGCCGAAGAACTGGGGCACGACCGGTTTCTCCGTCAATACGTCCAAGATCAAGACCAAGCTTTCCAGCTGGAAGGACTTCTTCGAGATCGCCCAGACCGAAGCCGATGGCCGCGCCATGGTGCATGACTATCAGCTGACGACGATCGGCAGCGCGCTTGTCTCGCTCGGCTACGACTTCAATTCGATCAAGGCTGACGAACTTGCCAAGGCAGAAGAGCTGCTGATCAAGGTGAAGCCGCATCTCTTCGCCATCAATTCCGACTATCAGCCATCCATGCGCTCGACCGATGCATGGCTAACCATGTGCTGGACCAATGACGGGGCGCAGCTCAACCGCGACATGCCGGAGCTTGCCTATGTCCTTGGGACCGACGGCGGTGAAATCTGGACCGATTATTATGCGATCCCGAAGGATGCGCCCAACAAGGCCGCAGGTTACGCGTTGCTCAACTACCTGATGGACCCACAGAATGCGGTGAAGGAGCACATCGCCAACGGCGCACCGACGACCGACAGCCGCGTGATCGCGCTGCTGCCCAAGGAGGTCACGTCGAACAAGATCGTCTATCCGGACGAAGCAGCCCTGACACCGCTGGAATTCGGCGCCGCCGTGACACTCACCGATCCGGGCCGCGCCGAACTGATGGCGCGCTTCAAGTCGGCGTAAGTCTTTCCCGCATCCCGGCTTCTCCCGCTCTGCAGCAGGGAAGCCGGTTCAGCTTCGTGATCCGGTGGATGAAGACCAAGCCATGCCTCTGCCCCACGCCACCAAACGGCGCCTGATCACCGCGGCCCTCGTCGGCCCGGCCAGTGTCTGGCTGTTCGTCTTCCTGGTGCTGCCCTTCATCGCCATCATCGTCTTTGCCTTCGGCGAACGAGCGCCGGAAGGCGGCTATCAGGCGGCTTTCACCTTCGAACAGTTCGCCAATCTCGGCGCGCGCTCGGCGGCCTTCATCAACACGCTGATCCTGGCGCCGATCGGGGCGGCTGCCTGCCTCATCGTTGCCTACCCGGTCGCCTATTATCTGGCGGTCAAGGCGAGCCCGCAGCGCAGGCTGCTGCTCGTCTCGCTTGTCGTCGTGCCCTTCTGGACCAGCCTGCTGGTGCGAACCTATGCCTGGATGTACCTGCTCGGCGCGCGCGGCATTCCGCACCTTCTCGAATTCGTCGGCATTGAAAATGTCAGGCTGATCAATACGCCCGGCGCCGTGCTGCTCGGCATCGTCTACGGCTACCTGCCGCTGATGATCATGCCGATCTATGTCAGCCTGGAAAAACTGGATCGCCGCTTGCTCGAAGCCTCGGCCGATCTCGGTGCCAAGCCGATCTCGACGTTTTTCGGCATCACCCTGCCGCTATCGCTTCCGGGCGTGATGACCGGCGTTGCGCTGGTCACGATCCTGCTTCTCGGTGAATATCTGATCCCGCAACTTCTCGGCGGCGGCAAGGTCTTCTTCATCGGCAACGCGCTTGTCGATCTCTTCCTGCAATCGCGCAACTGGCCTTTCGGATCGGCGATTGCCGTCACACTGGTTGCCGTCGTTGTCATCGTGCTGCTTGTCGCCATGCGGATTGCGTGGCGTGTTGCCGGTACCCGACAGGTGGATCTCATCTGATGCGCGCGCTAGTCACTTCCGTCTATCTGTTCCTCTACACGCCGATTGCGCTCGTCGTCCTCTTCTCCTTCAATGCTGGCCGCAACGCCAGCGAGTTCACCGGCTTCTCGACGCAATGGTATGGCCGGGCGCTGTCGAATACGTTCCTGATGGAAGCATTGCGCAACAGCCTGATCATCGCGGTCACCAGCGCCGCACTGGCTGCGATCTTCGGCACGATGGCTGCCATCGGCATGGAGCGGCTCGGCGCCCGGACGCGCGCCATCTTCGACGGGCTCTTTGCGGCGGCGATCGTCGTGCCGGGTGTCGTCATCGGCATCGCGACGCTAGTTGCCCTCGTCGAGGTCTTCGGCTTCATCAACCCCATCATCGCCGCCCTCTGGCCGGGCGATCAGCCGCCGAAGCTCGCGCTTGGTTACGGCTCGATCATTGCCGCGCACGGTCTCTTCACCATGGCGCTGGTGACAATGATCGTGAAAGCACGTATCGCCAGCCTCGGACGTGATATCGTCGAGGCCTCCAGCGATCTCTACGCGACGCCATTCACAACATTCCGGCAGATCGTACTGCCTCAGATCATGCCGTCGATCCTGGCGGGGTTTCTGCTCGCCTTCACCTTTTCCTTTGACGATTTCATCATCGCCTTCTTCGTGGCCGGCTCAAATACGACGCTGCCAATCTATGTCTTCGCCTCCATTCGCCGCGGCGTGACGCCTGAAATCAATGCGATCGCGACGATGGTGCTCGTCGCCTCGCTCGTCCTTATTTTCATCGCGCGTTTCCTGATGCGCGAAAAGACAACGACAAACTGACCGGGGAAATGCCATGATATTGAGAGATCGCGTTGCAATCGTTACGGGCGCAGGCTCGGGCATCGGTCGAGCTGGCGCGCAGATCATGGCGCGCGAAGGCGCCCATGTCGTCGTTGCCGATATCAACTTCGCGAATGCCGAAGAGACGGTCGAGCTGATTACCGAAGCCGGCGGCAGCGCCGAAAGCCTTGTGGGAGATGTGACCGACGACAGGGCACTTGAAGCCGGCATAACCGCTACTGCTGCACGTCACGGTCGGATCGACATTCTGCACAATCACGCGGGCGCGCAGGTCGCCGGAGACCTGGAGCAAGTCGCCGTCGAAGGCTTCGACAAGTCCTGGAGCCTGAATGTGCGGGCGCATTTCATGGCGGCGCGTTTCGTCATGCCGATCATGAAGAAGGCCGGCAAGGGCGTGATCCTGAACACGTCCTCATCATCAGGTGTGCTCTATGACCGCGAAATGATCGCCTACACGACGACCAAACATGCGGTCATCGCCATGACCCGCCAGATGGCGGGCGACTATGCAAAATTCGGCATTCGCGTGAATGCGCTTTGTCCCGGATGGGTCGACACGCCATTCAACGACCCATTCATCGCCCAGATGGGCGGGCGGGGCGCCATCGAATCCTATATTGCCGATAAGGTGCCGCTCGGCCGCTGGGCGGACGTTTCAGAGATCGCCGAACCGATCCTGTTCCTGGTTTCGGATCGCTCGTCCTATATGACCGGGCAAATCCTCGTCGTCGATGGCGGCGAGACCGTCGTTTAGGCTGACGGAAACGTCAGTTGCACCTTGCAGGCCAGCGAACGATCGCCGGCAATTTCAAAGGCCGCTACGGCCTCATCAAGCGGCAGTCTGTGGCTGATGATCGGCCGCACATCGATCTTCCGCCGCGAGATCAGGTCGACGGCAACAGCGAATTCCTCGTGGAAGCGCTGCGTCCCATGGATGTGCAACTCCTTACCGACAATGGCGTTGAGAGGTATCGGCACATCGCCGGAGACGCCGACCTGGATGATGGTGCCACGCGGCCGGATGGAGGCAATCGCGCTATGGATTGCGGGAGCAGCCGCGGAGCATTCGAAGACGAGGTCGAAATAACCCTTTCCAGCCTGGAATTCGGTAAGTAACGCTGCATCCCTGGCCACATTGATCGTGCGGCCGGCACCCATTGCCTTCGCTCGCGCAAGCGCCGCATCGGCGAGGTCGGTGACAACGATTTCGCTTGCCTCGAAATGGCTGGCGACTGCGACCATCAGCGAGCCGATCGGTCCGGCGCCGGTCACCAGAACCTTCTTGCCGGCAATGCCAGGCGCACGCGATGCCGCGTGCAGACAGACGGACAGAGGTTCACTGCAAGCCGCTTCTGCAGGCGTAGTCGCAACTCCGACTTCAACGCATTGCCTTTCCGGCACCACCAGCCATTCCCGGAACATGCCCTGCTCATGCGGCAGGCGCATCGCACTGCCCATGAAGCGCATCTCGAGGCAGTGTATCGGCATGCCGATGCTGCAATATTCGCAAGCTCCGCAGGGCTGGCTCGGATTGATCGCAACCAGCGTGCCTGTTTTCAGCCTGACGCCTTCACCTGCCAGCTCCACCGTTCCTGATGCTTCGTGCCCTGGTATCATCGGCTCGCGGACCCGGACCGGACCGAAACCGCCATCCTGATAATAGTGCAGGTCGGAGCCGCAGATGCCTGCGGCTGCCATTTTCAAAAGCACCTCGCCCGGACCGGGGACGGCAACCGGAGCGGTCTCGATCCGCAGATCGCCCTTTGCATAAAGCCGTGCCAGACGTGTCTGCATCACACTCTCCTACTTCAGAAGGCCAAGCTGCTGCGGCAGCCAGAGCGATATGGAGGGAACGAAGGTGATCAGGATCAAGGCGATGAAAAGCGGCGCAAGCCAGGGCAGGATCGCCATCGTCGTACGCTCCACGGATAGTTTCGCCACCCGAGACAGCACGAACAGTACCATGCCGAGCGGCGGATGGAGCAGGCCGATCATCAGATTCAAGGTCATGATGAGACCGAACTGCACCGGATCGATCCCGAACTTCGCAACGATCGGCAGAAGGATCGGCACGAGAATGGTGATCGCGGCGATCGTATCCAGGAAACATCCGACGAAGAGCATCAGCAGGTTCACGAGGATCAGGAACACCCACTTATTGTCGGTGATCGACAGGATTGCATCGGACAGAAGCTGGGCAGCCTGGCTCACCGTCAGCAGCCATGCGAAGACCGAAGCGGCAGTGACGATGAAGAGAACGGAGGCCGTCGTCTCGATCGTGTCGAAGCTCGCCTTGGCAAGTGTCGAGAACGTCATCGTGCGATAGCGCACGAGGCCGAGGAACAGCGACCAGAGAACAGCCGCAACAGCTGCTTCCGTCGGCGTGAACCACCCCATGGTCATGCCGCCGATCAGGATAACAGGCGTCATGAGCGCCATGACCGCGGAAAAGCGGAAATACCAGTCGAGCGCCAGAAGCACGACAAGCGCAATGCCCGCTGCAGCATTCATCGATACCCCTGACCGCATCATCACGTAGATCGCGAGCGGTACCAGCAGGACGACGACGATCTCCAAACCTGCGGAAACAAGCTGTTTTACGTCGAAGGGCGCGTCGGAACCCCAGCGCTTCGTATACGCGAAGGCCGCAACGGTAATCATCATCAGCAGCGTCATGACGATGCCAGGCAGAATGCCGGCCATGAAAAGAGCGCCGATCGAGACGTTCGCCATCATTCCATAGATCACGAAAGGCAAGGACGGCGGAAAGATCGGGCCAAGCGTGGCCGATGCCGCCGTTACCCCGACTGCGGCCTCGACCGGATAGCCATGATCCTTCATGGCCTTGATCTCGATCGTGCCAATACCGGCCGCATCGGCAAGCGCGGTGCCCGACATGCCGGAAAAGATGACCGATCCGATGATGTTGACCTGCGCGAGACCGCCCTTCATCCAGCCGACAAGCGCAACGGCGAAGGAATAGATGCGGCCGGTGACACCAGCCGAATTCATCAGGTTGCCGGCAAGGATGAAGAAGGGAACGGCGAGAAGCGGAAAACTCTCTACACCCGCGATCATTCGCTGGGCGACGATGATGTCAGGCGCGACACCGTAAAGGACAATATAGAGAACGGACGCGACGGCCATCGAGATAGCGACGGGCACCCCGATCAACATCAGCAGCAGAAACGAGCCAAGCAGGAGCAGCATCGGGTCATCCTTCGACGGCGTGGAATTCTTCGGGGCGTTCCAGAACGGAATAGCCGCGGCGCAAATTGGCGATGAAGACGATCACCGCCCGGATCAGCATCAGGACGAAGGCTGCAAGCACGCTGTAGAAGACGATGTTGCGCGGCAAATCGACAGTCACCATCTGCTCGTCAGCGACGATCTGGACGTAGCGCCACATCAGATAGCAGCCATAGGCGAAGAAACCGATGCGGACGATATCGACGAACGTTGCGAGCACCCGCGCGAGGCCTGCCGGCATGTAGTGGTAGAAGACATCCACCTGGATGTGGCGCGAGGTGCGCACGCACATGACGGCGCCCAAGAAGACGACGCCGATCAGGCAATTGACGGCGATTTCCTCGGTCCAGGCATAGCTGTTGTTCAGCACGTAGCGGGTGAAGAACTGCAAGAAAACGCAGCCGGCCATCAGCCAGAAGACGATCAACGTGATCCAGTCTTCGATGGCGTAATCCGAGATGTTGGCAGTGGGCGCATGCCCTTCGAACTCTTGGCCGATCTCCTCGGCGGTAATTTGCGTGTGGACTTCTTGAGACATGATCGGCCTTATTCCGGTTTGGAGAAGAAGGACGCGCAGCGCTGCCGCGCGCCCTCGGGCTCTTACTGGATCGCGCGGATCGCCTCCCAATCGGATTTATCGTAGCCGAAGTCCTCAAACTTGACCTTTTCCGCAACTGTCTTCTCGAAGTCGGCCTTGTCGACCTCGGTGACGCTCAGACCCTTTTCCTTGAAGGTAGTGATCAGGCCGTCTTCCTTGCCTTCGATGGTCTTGGTCGTGCGCTCGGCAGCTTCCTGCATGACGTCGCCGAAGATCTTCTTGTCTTCATCGGAAAGGCTCGACCACAGCGTCTTCGAGATCACCGTATTCAGGTGATCGACGATGTGACCGGTCAGGACGATGTTCTTCTGGACTTCGTAGAATTTCTTGGCCTCGATCGTCGTCAGCGGATTTTCCTGGGCTTCGACCGTGCCGTTCTGGAGTGCCAGATAGACTTCCGCAAAGGCGATTGGCGTGGTGTTCGCGCCGCAGGCCCGCGGCATCGCGAGATAGGCGGGAACGTCAGGCACACGGATCTTCAGGCCCTGCATATCGGCGCATTTGGCAATCGGTTTGTTGGATGTCGTGTGGCGCGTGCCGTAGTAACTGACGGCGGTGATATGGTTGCCGGTCTTGTCCTCGTACCCCTTGGCGAGCCGCTTGAAGACGTCACTCTTTGTATAGGCAATCAGGTGTTCCGGGTTGCGGAAAATATAAGGGAAATAGGTCACGCCGATCGGCTTGTAGTCACGGGCGGCAAAGCTTGACCCGGAAATGATGATATCGACCGTGCCGAGCTTGAGCCCCTGGTTGATATCGGCTTCCTTGCCGAGCTGCGAAGCCGGATAGACCTCGATCTTGTAACGGCCATTGGTGCGCTTGTTGATCTCTTCCGCGGCCCAGACGGAATCCGTATGGAACGGTTCCGAGGTCTCATAGACATGCGCCCATTTCAGCACGGTCTGCGCATGTGCGATTGCCGTCGTCGCCATGATTGCGGCGGCGGTGCAGAGTATCGTCGTCAGTTTCAGCTTCATCGGTCTCTCCTCCTGAGATCTTGTTAAATGCCTGCGTTTCCCTTGTTCGGCCCGGCCGCATGGCCGCGCCCCTCCTCGCTCGAAAACTCCTCCCCGAAGCTCTCGGAAAACCTCTTCTGCGAATTCGTGAGATGCGTGCGCATGGCGGCCTTCGCTCCTGCGCTGTCGCCGGCGGCGATCGCGTCGCGGATAGCCCGGTGCTCTTCCAGCGCGGTGCGCCATGACACCGGCCCTTCGAAATGGCTGGCAAGCTTCTCGAAATACGGCGTCATGCGCATGTCGAACAATTCGCCGGTGACGCGGAGCAAGGTTGCGTTGCCGACGATTGCCGCAATGCCGGTATGAAAGGCGCGGTCGGCGACAAGCACGGCGCGCGCATCCTCCACCGCGCCGCTCATCGCTCTCAGCGCCTCGTCGAGAACGGCAATGTCTTGTGGACCAGCGTTCCTTGCCGCTTCCTCTGAGATCGCGCACTCGATGATCGCGCGAGCCTGCAGTAATTCAAAGGGACCCTCGACCGATTCACGGTCTCGGCCAGACGCTTCGGCCACATGCTTCCGGGTGACATAGATGCCGGAGCCCATGCGGATATTGATGTAACCCTCGACTTCCAGCACGATGAGCGCCTCGCGAAGCGTGGGGCGCGAAACGGAAAGTTGCTCAGCAAGGTCGCGCTCAGCCGGCAGCCTTTGGCCGACTGCGAGTTCGCCCCGGATGATCATCAGACGAATCTGGTCTGCCACCTGCCTGTAGAGGCGGCGTGATTCAACTGCCGAAAACATTGTGGCCTCCCCGGCGCGCTTCTCCTCAAGCGCACAACTGGTCAACTGGCCTGACCAATTGACCTCAAGCTATCACCGAGGAAGTTGTGCGTCAATCCGACGCATGCACTCACACCGGGCTGACCAATTGATAGGTGGAGGCAAGTGTTCTGAAGGCCTCGACCGTAGCCGGATCCAGCGTAACGCCATGTTTTTCCCGCTCGGCAGCGACTGCCCATTCCCGATCGCCGGGCGCCAGTACCGTGCGGCCTTCACGCGCAGGCGATGCCCTCAAGGTGTCGAGATAGCGTTTCATGGCAGCATCGAAGATATCGATATCAAGGAAAGCGGCAGGGTTCAGTGCGATGACGAAAGCACCGAGACCGCGCGGCTTCGAAAAATCCGGTCCGGGCATCGGCGCGATATCGAAGCTCAGTTTCATGCCAGTGAGCACGGCGCTCAGGATCTCGGGAATGCCGGCGAGCCCTGCGCCTTTGAAGCCGAATTCGCCGCCGAGCGGCGCCAGCATGTCGGCGACATCGGGATCGGTCGTGTCATAACCCCGTTTATCGGAGGCAACCCCTTCGGGCAGTTGGCGGCTGAGGCTGCGATAGAGCTGTACGCGGTTATAGGGCACGGCACTGGTCGCCATGTCGAAGAGCCACGGGTTACTGTTCCTGACCGGCACGGCGCAGGCGATCGGATTGGTGCCGTGGAAGCGCATGGCGCCATCATGCAGGCGCACGAAGCTGTCGGAATTGCAGAAAGCAAAACCGATAAAACCGCGATCGGCAGCATCGACCGCATAAGCACCCGCCGGACCAAAATGCGAAGAATTGCGGATGGCGACGGCGCCGATTCCGAATTCCCCAGCAAGACGCGTGGCATGTTCCATAGCCGTATAGGTGGCAAGCGCGCCATGGCCATTATCTGCATCGAGCGACGCGACGGCGCCAAAGGCGTTTGCCAACGCGAGATGCGGGCGTGGATTGAGACGTCCTTCGGTCAATCCCCTCACGTAATGAGGAAGCAGGCGCACACCATGGCTGTCGATGCCATAGCGCGTACCATGCAGCATTCCCCGCGTAGCTGCATTCGCCGTCTCCTGGTCCGTGCCGGCGGCGAGGAAGACCTTTCGGCAGAAATCGTCGATCACGACCAGAGGTGCCGGGGAACCAGCGAGGTTTTTGCTGTTACTCGTCATAGACGTCAATCCGTTCGACGTGGATCGTCTGCAGACTCTAGCGCGCCGGCGAGAAGATTCGAGAGCCGGATCGCGCCTGAGACTGCACTTGGTCCAAACATCGGTCGCCCCTCGCCAAACGTTACGGCTTGCCGAGCGACAGGCGGAACTGTCGCGGTGTCGTGCCGGTGCGCTGCTTGAAGATGTCGTAAAAGCGGCTGCTGGAGCCGAAGCCGCAGTCGAGGGCGATCTCCAGGATCGAATCCTCCGTCTCGGCCAGTCGCTGCATCGCTCGCGCGAGGCGATAGCGTGTCAGATATTCCATTACGGAAATGCCAAGCACATCGCGAAATGCCCGGTTGGCAGTGGTTGGGTGCACATTGGCGCGCCTTCCAAGATCCGCCAGGTTGAGCGGTTCGGAAAAATGCCGGTTGATCAGGTCGGTCAGCACCTCTGAATGGCGGATGGCGGGGCTTACCGGGGTCGCAGCGGCTGCAACGGACGAGCCTCGATCATCGGCGTGATCAAGGATGAGCCTGCGCACCCTAAGCTTGGCCTCGTCGGCGATCAGTTGACGCCGGACGGGATCGCCCCTGCCCCATTCCTCGACCCAGGCAGAGACGGTGGCGGGCGTTGTCTCGCGGCGGCAGGGCTCGACGACGAAGGCCCCCTGCATGATTGCCTGTCTCGCCTTCTTGTCGATGGAGAGCGCGAGAAAATCGACGAGCGGAAGGTAAACGCAGATGAGCGGCGCTTCCGGCGTCACCAGGATTGTCTGATGGGGAATGGCCGCCCAGAAGAGGACAAGACGCCCGGCCTCCACCCTCTCCTGCCGGCCATTGAAGAGATAAGTCATGGCGCCATCGAGAAGCAGGTTGATCTCGACATGGTCGTGCCAATGCGCTGCACTCATGGCATCGGCCGTGTGGCGCTCGATCAGGAAACTCCGCGGCGATCCCGCCCACTCGCCGCTCCTGCTGAAATGATCGTCCGTCATGTCCTTCCTGCGCTTCGATCCGGGAATACTCCCTCCAATAACAGGAAGAAATTCTGATTTGGAAGAGGCACCAGTATGACGGTTTTAATTTGCGGGAGACCGAAATGCCGAAGATTTGCCTCGTGGGTGCGGGCAGCACCGTTTTTGCGCAGAACATTCTGGGGGATGTGCTCTCCACACCCTCGGGCAGTGATTATGTGATCAGCCTCTTTGATATCGACCCGGAGCGGCTGAAGACGTCGGAGATCGTGGCGCGACGCATCTGCGAGGCGCTCGACCTGACGAAAGTCAAAGTCGAGGCAACCCTCGATCGTCGAGAGGCACTGCGCGGATCGGATTTCGTCATCCTGATGATGCAGGTCGGCGGCTACAAGCCGGCGACTGTCACAGATTTCGACGTACCGAAGCGATACGGGCTTCGGCAGACCATTGCCGATACGCTCGGCATCGGCGGGATCTTCCGCGGACTTCGCACCATTCCTGTGCTGGAGGCGATCTGCCGCGACATGGAAGAGGTCTGCCCCGACGCGCTGCTGATGCAATATGTGAACCCGATGGCGATCAATTGCTGGGCGATCAAGGAGCTGGCACCCAGTATCCGTACGGTCGGCCTTTGCCATAGCGTGCAATATACCGCCGCTCATCTCGCCGCCTGCCTTCGCGAAGACATTGCAGACATCAACTATATCTCGGCTGGCATCAACCACGTCGCCTTCTTCCTGAAATACGAGAAGCTGCATGCCGATGGCCGGCGCGAAGATCTCTATCCCCGCCTGAACGCTCTCGCCGGCGATGGACGCGTGCCGGACGACGACCGGGTACGCTTCGATGTGCTGAAGCGGCTCGGCCATTTCGTGACGGAATCCAGCGAACATTTCTCCGAATATACGTCGTGGTACATCAAGGATCGCCGTCCCGAACTCATCGACAAGCTCAACATCCCGCTCGACGAATATATAAGCCGCTGTGAGCGGCAGATTTCCGAATGGCATGCGCTGCGCCGCGATCTCGAAGGCGACAAGCCGATCGAGGTCTGCCGCAGCAATGAATATGCCGCAGGCATCATCAACGCTGCCGTCACAGGTAACCCCGCACTGATCTACGGCAACGTTCCCAACAATGGCCTGATCGAGAACCTGCCGCCCGAATGTATCGTGGAAGTGCCCTGCCATGTGGACCGGAACGGTATCCAGCCGACCCGCATCGGCAGAATTCCCTCGCAGCTTGCCGCGGTCATGAAGCTCAGTGTCTCGGTTCAGGAACTGACCGTGGAAGCGGCGCTGACAGGGAAGCGCGATCGCATCTATCAGGCCGCGCTGCTTGATCCGCATACATCGGCAGAACTGTCGCCGGATGAGATCTGGGGCCTGGTTGACGACCTGATCGAAGCACACGGCGATCTGCTGCCGAAATACCACTGAGGCCGTCAGAGCCGCGACCACCAGAATGCTAGTCGTCAAGAAGCACGCCATCCCTCGGGAGGGCGTGCTTTTGTTTGTCTTTTAAATCCCCGTCGCGGTCCGCAAAAAGATCACAAACGATCAGAATCTTGATTGACATTGATCGTATTGAGTGGGAACGTTGACGCAAATAAACGATAAACAGCAGGGGGCGATCCGTGAATCAGACTGGCGGCGTGAAAACTGACCGGCTCGATGCCATCCGCAGCCATCTCTATGCGAACGGCTTTTCGACCATTCAGGATCTGGCCGATGCGGTCGGCGCTTCGCTCGCAACAGTCCGGCGCGACCTGCAGGTTCTTGAGCAGGACGGCGCGATCGACAGGGTGCACGGCGGAGCCCGCATCGCCGAAGGGTCCTCGGTCGAACTGGCCTTCCAGGAGCGTGAAAAGCGCCATCTTTCGGCCAAGCGCGCGATCGCGAACGCGGCCTATGAAAAGCTTCTGCCGCGCACGGCGATCTTCCTCGATGCCGGAACGACGGTTCTTCAGCTTGCCCGGCTGATCCGTATCAATCCGATGCCGCTGCGCATCTTTACCAACGGCCTGATCGTCGCTCAGGAATTCCTGAACATTCCGCATCTCGAAGTCGTGCTTCTCGGCGGCCATCTGCGCAGTGAAAATGCCTCTCTCGTCGGCCCGCAGGCCGAGGCAATGCTGGAAACGATCTGGTTCGATCAGCTCTTTCTGGGTGCAAGCGCCATTAGCCCGGATGGGGCGATCTATAGTGTCGACAGCGCGGAAGCCAGTCTGAACCGGCGCATGCTCGCCCGCTCTGCCAATGGTTATGTTCTCGCCGATTCCTCGAAATTCGGGACGATGGCGACTTACAAGGTCGCGCCGCTGAATGCGGCAAAACTCATCACCGACAAGGGCCTGGCGCCCCAATGGCGCGCCGAACTCGCCAATTTCGGTGTCGATGCAACCTATGCCGAGCTCGGAGCAAAAGAATGAGCCACGAGCTGATCCTTGGCATCGACGGCGGCGGCAGCAAGGTGCTCGTTACTCTGGCCGACAAAGACGGCAGGATTCTGCGCACCGCGCTTGGTGGCGGCGTCAATCCCATGGATAATCCGGACTGGCGACAGGAACTGGAGCGGCATATCGAGCCCTTCCGCAGTGACCCGGGATTGGCCGCTGTCGGCGCTGCCTTGCCTGCGTACGGTGAAGTTGCGCACCTTTCCTCTTTCCAGAAGCGATGTATCGACGAAGCCTTCCCGGATATTCGCAGAACGGTCCTCAACGATGTCGACGCCGCCCATCTCGGCGCCTTTGCCGGGCGCCCGGGCATACTTGTCCTGTCGGGAACCGGTTCCATGTCCTGGGCACGCAACGGCACAGGTGCTTCCGCACGCGTCGGCGGTTGGGGCGATGTGATCGGCGACGAAGGCAGCAGCTACTGGATCGGCCGCGAAGCATTGCACCTTATCAGCCAGAGTCTTGATGGGCGCACCAGGCCGACCGCGCTGGCAACGGTCGTTTATGAGCATCTCGAGCTCGACATATCAGATCCGATCAACGCCCTCGGCGGCTGGATCAGCGGGCTCGCAAGGCCGCGCGCGGGTATTGCGGCGCTCTCCGTCCTTGTCGACCAGGTAGCGAGCAACGGCGACGAAGCAGCAATCGGTCTGATCGAAAGAGCGGCCGAAGAGCTTGCCAAGCACCATTGGGCAATATCGGGCCATTGTGAAACCAGCACCGACTGGACTTATGCGGGCGGGACCTTTTCCAGCCGCCTGCTGCTCGAGGCCGTCGAACGACGGATCGGCCGGCGGGCGGTCTCGCCCGTGCTTCCCCCCATTGGCGGCGCGCTTCTGGCCGCTGCCCAACTTCTCGACTGGCAGCTTGACGAGCGCTGGTTCGGGCAAATCGCGATTGCGGCAGAAGCCGTGATCGCGCGATCAAGACAATGACTGTCAAAGATAAAGAAGGATGGGAACATGCGTAAATTCATATTGCCTTTGCTTGCCTCAGCCGCACTTGCGATTGCCCTGCCTGCTTTGGCGGACGACGCCAAGCCGCTTGCCGGCCAATCGATCACGGTGCTCATGCCATCGCCGCAGGGCGCCACGGTTGCGGCCGATTTCGAAGCCGAGACCGGCATTCACGTCGATCTCCAGACACTCTCCTGGGATGACATCCGTCCGAAACTGGTAACGGCGCTGGTCGCGGGTACAGCGCCGGCCGACGTTACCGAATTCGACTGGTCGTGGACGGGACAGTTCAGTGCCGCCGGCTGGTACATGCCGCTCAACGACGTGATCGACAAGGATACGGTCGCTGACATCGGCGTCGCCAAGATCTTCACCGTCGACGGCCAGTTGCTCGGCGTGCCTTACACGAACGACTTCCGCGTCATGCTCGTCAACAAGAAGCATTTCACCGACGCCGGCGTTACCGAAATGCCGAAAACACTCGACGCTTTGGTCGCTGCGGCCAAGAAGATCAAGGAAAAGGGCATCTCCACCTATCCGATCGGCCTGCCGCTCTCGGCGACGGAGGGTGCCTCCACCAGCTGGTACCTGCTGACCAAGGCCTTTGGCGGCGAACTCTTCGACAAGGACTTCAAGCCGCTTTTCCTCACCCCCGATTCAGCCGGCCATAAGGCGCTCGCCTTCGAACTGAGCCTGCTGAAGGACGGTCTGGTCGATCCGGCCTCGACAGGCCTCAAAGATAGCCAGATCAACGAGAGCATGTTCGCCCAGGGGCTGACAAGCATCATGATCTCGGGCGAACCCGGTCGCCTGGGTCAGATGAACGACCCGAAGCAGTCCAAGGTCGCCGGACAGGTGGAAGCCATCCTGGTGCCGACCGAAAGCGGCCAGACCCGTAGTTTCGGCCTTCCGGAAGCGCTTGCCATTCCGAACGTCTCGCAGAACAAGGAAGCGGCAGTCGCCTTCGTCAAATGGTTCACCAGCAGGGAGTTCCAGAAGAAGAATGCGGCAAACGGTTTCCTGCCTACGCGCACTTCCGCCCTCTCCGAGCTCAACACGGAAGGCAAGCTGACGAGCGGCGACGCGCTCGTTGCGCAATCGAAGACCGTCGAGCCGCTGTTCCAGCAGGGAACGCCGCCTTGGTATCCGCAGTTCTCAAGCGCGGTCAACACGGCGATCAACAGCGCGGCGAAGGATCAGATGACGGTTGACCAGGCCATGCAGGCCATCGCCGACGCCGCCAAGCAGGCCATGGCGCAATGACGACAGCTACTGTCGAAGGTATCGCAGCCAAGCGGAGTGTCGGCTTCAACGCCGACACGATGCTCGGCCTGCTGCTGGTACTGCCGATCCTTGTGACGATGGCAGCTCTGGTCTTCTATCCGATGGGCCGGACGGTCTGGGACTCGCTGCATCGGGTCAATCCGATGCAGGCGGGAACCCCTTTCGTCGGGCTGGAAAACTACACGCGCATGCTGTCGGACGGGCAGCTTGGAACGACGTGGACGAATACGCTCATCTACGTCGTCCTCGCCGTCGTTGCGGAAACCGTCTTCGGCGTGCTTGCCGCAGCACTCATCAACCAGGTGAAGGTCGGGCGTCAGTGGGTACTGGCGGCCGTCATCCTGCCCTGGGCGCTCCCCGGCGTCGTCAATTCCGTTATCTGGTTGTGGATCTATCAGCCGGGTGCCGGCCTGTTGAACGGCATTCTCGTCGCACTCGGCCTGCCCTTCGAAAACCATGTCTGGTTCAATGACCGGACGAGCGCGATCATCGCAGTGACCGTCGTGCATGTCTGGCGCATGATGCCGCTGACGATCGTCATTGTGCTGGCCGCCATGCAGAGCATTCCGGCGCATCTTTACGAGGCTGCCCGTATCGACGGCGCGACCCGCGTGCAGATGTTCAGCCTGGTCACGCTTCCGCTCGTGCGCAGCGCCCTCGCCGTTGCCATGACGAATGCGACCGTCAACGCTTTCAACCTCTTCGACGAGGCCTGGGTGCTTGCCGGATCGAGCCTCGAAACACGGCCGATCCTCGTGCAGATCTATCTCGAGACCTTCCAGAACCTTCGCTTCTCCTACGGCATGGCGCTGTCTGTCGTCATCACGCTGGTGTCGCTGCTGGTTTCGCTGGTCTACGTCCTCCGCGTCTATCGCAACACACGGTTCGACTGATGAAACCAACCATTCTCTATCGCCTGATGATATGGACGGGTCTTGCTTTGCTGCTGATCTGGTCGCTCGGCCCGATCTATTGGACGCTCGCAAGTTCCGTGACGCCGACGGAGGATTTCTCCACGCGGCCGATCCATTTCTTCCCGCAGCATTTCACGCTCGACCACTATTCGCGCCTGCTCGGCATCAACATTTCCCGGATCGGCGGGGTGGAGGTGTGGAAACAATTCCGTGCAGCGCTGCTCAACAGCGTAATCACATCTGCTGCCGCCACGGCTCTCTGCGTCGCAATCTCTGCACTCGGTGCCTATGCCTTCACCAGGATGCGCTTTCCGGGGCGTCACATTCTATTCGGCGCTGTCGTTGCGACGCTCGCCATCCCTGCCTATGCAGTGCTGATCCCACTCTATCAGATCATGATCAAGATGCATCTGGTCGACACCTATACCGGCGTGTCGCTGATCTACGTCTCGGCCTATCTGCCGCTCTCCCTTTGGCTGCTGCGCAGCGTCTTCGAGCAGCTTCCGATCGCACTCGAAGAGGCTGCACAGCTCGATGGCGCAGGCCGCCTCTTCATCTTCTTCAACATCGTGCTGCCGCTCGCCGGACCCGGCCTGACGGCGGCCGCCATCCTCACCTTCCTGGGGGCCTGGGGCCAATACCTCGTCCCTCTCATCTTCTCGCCGCAATCGACGAAACCCCTGACGGTTCTCATTCCCGAATTCGTCACCAAGAATTTCATCGACTACGGGCTGATCACGGCAAGCGGATCGATCGCCATCGTCATCCCTGCCCTGGTCGTCATCTTCCTCAACCGGTACCTCGTCAGCGGCCTGCTGGCTGGTTCGGTCAAATAATCGGAGACATCATGAACACGACCGAAAAGGTAATCTTCGAGCAGTTCCCCTATTGGGAAAAAGCCATCGGCTCGAATGCGCCGAGCGGCAGGGCGGACGATCTCCTCGTCTTCGTCGGCTGCGGCACCTCCTTCAATCTCGCTTTGTCTCTGGCCGCCTATGCCAACAGCCTCAAGCGCAGGGCAATCGCGGTTCCTGGTGCAGAGTGGCTGAACCGCCCCTCCTATTTCTGGCCGGAATGGCAGAAGACGCATGTGGTTGCGCTCTCGCGCTCCGGCGAAACGACGGAAACGGTCGCTGCGGCCAAGGTTAGCCGTGCTGCCGGCGCGTTCGTTACGGCCGTCACGGTCGAACCCGAAAGCGCGCTTGCCAGGAATTGCGACCAGCTGATCTGCTCGCCAACCCATCCGGACGAAGGCATCGTCATGACAGTGTCGGCGAGCCTTATGGTCTTGCTCAGCCTGCAGATGATCGGTCAGACAGTGCCGGCTTCGATCGTCGCATCGGCACGGCAGCTTGCAAATACGCTCGACACCTCCCTGCCCGATATCATTGAGGACCGTTCACACTTCGTGTTTCTCGGCGGCGGACCGCTTTTCGGCATCGCGCTTGAAGGTGCATTGAAGTTGATGGAGATGAGCCAGCTCATGACGCAGGCCTTCCATCCGCTCGAATACCGCCATGGGCCAATCAGCCTCGTCGATGAGAAGACGGCAGTTATCGTGCTCTACAGTTCGGACCAGAGAGACGCCGAGGCCAAGCTGGTTGGCGAGCTGCGCGAAAAAGGCGCCGTCGTTATCGGCTTCGGCGGCCCCGGCGACCTGGAGCTTCCAGTTGATGTCGACCTGTCGCTCGCCGGCCTCGCCGTTCTGCCGGCACTGCAGATACTCGGCGAACGTGCCGCTCAGGCACGCCACATCGATACGGTCTCACCGCGTCATCTCACCAAAGTTGTCACACTCGCATGAGCGCCGCGGTCGATCGAAATCGCCAGATTGCCCTGGCAAAACTCTTCGGGGACAGAGGGCTGCCCCTGCCCCGCGGCATCACATCCGTTTGCTCCGCCCATCCGCTGGTCCTCGAGGCAACATTGCGACGTGCCGCCCGGCAGAGCGACGTCGTCCTGATCGAGGCGACCTGTAATCAGGTCAATCAGGAGGGCGGCTATACCGGTATGACGCCGGCGGATTTCCGCGCCTTCATCGAAAGAATTGCGGCAAGCGTCGGCTTTCCCGCCGCGCGGATCATTCTCGGCGGCGACCATCTGGGCCCGAACCCGTGGCGGAAACTCAGCGCTGACGATGCCATGGCACGCGCCGAAGCCATGGTAACAGCATATGTGGAAGCCGGCTTCGAAAAGCTGCATCTCGACACATCAATGGGCTGCGCCGGCGAACCTGTGGCGCTTGCCGATGAATTGACCGCAGCAAGAGCCGCGCGGTTGGCGCGGGCCGCCGAAGACGCCGCCCGCCGCAGCGGCCGTCGCCCGCCCGTCTATATCATTGGCACGGAAGTGCCGCCGCCGGGTGGCGCTACACATGCCCTGGACGAGATCGAGGTCACGCGACGGCAAGCCGCCGTGAAGACGCTTGGCGTTCATCGCGAGGCTTTTACCCAGGCTGGGGTCGGTTCCGCACTGGAGCGGGTGATCGCCATCGTCGTTCAGCCGGGTGTGGAATTCGGCAATGCCAATATCGCGCTCTACAAGCCCGAGCGGGCACAAGAGCTGATCTCCGCGCTCGACGAAATGAACGGTCTGCTCTTCGAAGCCCACTCCACCGATTACCAGCCGGCAGACTTGCTGGCTTCTCTGGTCGACGGCGGGTTTTCGATCCTTAAAGTCGGCCCGGGCCTGACCTTTGCATTGCGCGAGGCGCTCTACGGCCTCGATGCGATCGCCAACACGCTCTCGGGCAGCAAGGAAGCCCGCGGGCTGGTAACGACAATGGAAGAGATCATGCTCGCCGAGCCTGGACATTGGGCCGGTCACTATGGCGGCACGGCTGATGAGCAGCACCTGCAGCGACATTTCAGCTATAGCGACCGCATCCGTTATTATTGGCCGGACGCGCGCGCTAGCGTGGCGGTCGACAAACTGCTCGCGCAGCTGCCCGACGAGATCCCGGAAACGCTGATCAGCCAGCATCTTGCCCGTCTCTATCCCGATGTGGTCGAGAAGCGTTTGGCGCCAAGCGCTCGCGATCTTTGCCTTGCCGCTATCGATGCGGCCCTCGCACCCTACGCCACCGCGACAACGCCTCGGTAGCAGGCATGTCACAGGTCGCCCTCAGCGGGCGATTGCAGATCCGAAATCAGATTTCAGCCGGAGACAATTATGGCGTCCGTAAACGTGGCGAATGTCCGCAAGAACTATGGTCACTTCGAGGTGTTGCACGGGGTCGACATCGACATCCGCGATGGAGAATTCGTCATCCTCGTCGGGCCCTCCGGCTGCGGCAAATCGACCTTGCTGCGCATGATCGCAGGGCTTGAGGAGATTTCTGGCGGTAATGTTTCGATCGGCAGCAAGGTCGTCAACAATGTCGCTCCGAAGGAGCGCGACATTGCCATGGTCTTTCAGTCCTACGCGCTTTATCCGCATATGACGGTCGAAGCGAATATGGGATTTTCGCTGCGACTGGGGAAAGCACCGAAAGAGCAGATCAAGGCGCGCGTCCGTGATGCAGCGCAGATCCTCGGCCTCGAACATCTCCTCGACCGCTACCCCAGAAATCTCTCCGGCGGCCAGCGTCAGCGTGTCGCGATGGGCCGAGCGATCGTGCGCCAGCCGCAGGTCTTTCTTTTCGACGAGCCTCTCTCCAATCTCGATGCCAAGCTCCGCGTGCAGATGCGCTCGGAGATCAAGCAGCTGCACCAGCGGCTGAAGACGACAACCATCTATGTAACGCACGATCAGATCGAAGCCATGACCATGGCAGACCGGATCGTCGTGATGCGCGATGGCTATGTCGAGCAGATCGGTTCACCGCTCGACCTCTACGACCGCCCGGCCAATCTCTTCGTCGCCGGCTTCATCGGTTCTCCGGGCATGAATGTTATCAAGGGCAAGATCAGCTCGTCCGGGCCGCTTGAATTCATCGCCGACGGAGGAGCGCACCTGCCGCTGCCAGAGGCTGCGGCGGTCGCGCGAGGTGCGGAGGTTGTCTATGGCATCCGTCCAGAGCATCTGATCGTCAGCCAGGATGGCGTGAGCGCCGAGGTGGCTGTCATCGAACCGACGGGGGCCGAAACCCAGATCAACGCCAAGCTCGGATCGGATCCGCTGGTCGCAACCGTACGTGACCGTCTTTCGCTGAAGGCGGGCGAGACCGTCAGGATGATGCCGGATCTCAACAAACTTCATCTCTTCGATGCCAAAACTGAAAAGCGCCTGTCGATCGGCTAGCGGCTGGTTGGGCTATCGAGCCCACGAAGGCCTGGCGCTGAAAGTGGTGCGGCGAGGGTCGCCGCACCGTATCTTGCTCTGGTGGTTCGAGCTTCAGAACTCTTCCCAGTTGTCGCCCTTTGTATCGAGGGCGGCATTTCCCGAGAATGCAGAAGCGATCTTGCGGCCGAGGGCACGAACCGGTGACGGGGCCGGAGCATCGTTTCGTGCGGCGGCGCGGGGAGCAGCGGAACGCAGTGCATAACCCGCTTCGCTCAGCTTGAACTGGGCAAGAAGCTCGTTGAGCGACGCAACTTCCTTCGCAAGATTATGGCTTGCGGCAGTCGACTCTTCGACCATGGCCGCGTTCTTCTGCGTATCCTGGTCCATCTGGTTGACCGCCAAGTTGATCTGGTCGAGACCGGAGGACTGTTCCTGCGATGCTTCGACGATCGCCGCGATATGACGATTGATTTCCTGCACCTCGGCGACGATCGCTTCCAGCGCCTTGCCGGTTTCGCCGACGAGGCCGACTCCGGAATTGACCTGTTCGCTTGACGTGTTGATCAACGCCTTGATTTCCTTGGCGGCGTTTGCCGAACGCTGGGCCAATTCGCGAACTTCCTGGGCGACGACGGCAAAGCCCTTGCCGGCTTCGCCGGCGCGGGCCGCTTCGACGCCGGCGTTCAGAGCCAGAAGGTTGGTCTGGAAGGCGATGTCGTCAATGACGCCGATGATGTTGGAGATCTCGCCCGAGGATTTTTCAATCTGCTGCATGGCCGAAACAGCCTTGCGGACGACTTCGCCGGATTTTTCCGCGCCGGTCTTGGCACGCGAGACGAGCTCTCCGACTTCCTTCGCTCGCTTGCTCGAATCCTTCACGGTCGTGGTGATTTCTTCGAGAGCTGCAGCCGTTTCCTCCAGCGCCGCTGCCTGCTGTTCCGTGCGCTTGGCAAGATCGTCAGCGGCCGATTTGATCTCGTTTGCTCCCGAGTCGATGCCGCGGGCATTCTGCGATACCCGGTTCAACGCCGATTGCAGCTTGTCAGCGGAATTGTTGAAGTCGCTGCGGACGCCATCGAGCCTCGTTACGAAGGGCTGGTCGATACGGTAGGACACATCGCCGTCAGCGAGTTTCGAAAGACCCGCGGCGAGGTTGTCGACGGCAAACTGCACATCGGCAGCGTCTTTCGCCTTTTCCTTCTCGCGTTCGATCTGCTCTCTCTCGCTCATGCCACGATTGGCTTCTGCCTCCTGTTCGAGGCGAACCCGCTCGATCGCATTCTGCTTGAAGACCTGAACGGCGCGCGCCATGGCGCCGATTTCATCCGGTCTGCCCTGACCCTGAACCTCGACATTCAGATCGCCGCCAGCCAGACGCGCCATGGTGTTGGTTGTCTTCTTGATGACCGCAGCGATCGATCGTGCAAAAACGAGGAAGCCGACAAGTGAAATCAGCGAGACGATCACCGTGCCGATCGCCGCCGTCCAGAGCGCCTGCTGCGACGCTTCTACGATCTCCGTCACATCGGAGCCGATTTCGAAGACGCCAATCTTGCGACCGGAGAAGTCTTCAAAGGGAATAGCGGTGACTTCATAATCCTTGCCGCCGAGAACGGCGTGAACACGGATGCGGTCACCGTTGAAGGCTGCCTGCAGCTGCTCCTGGGTGAGAATTGTCTTGTCACCAAAGGTGGATGCCTGCGGTACGAACTTATCATCCTGAAGAATGTGCACTGCGACGGCTGCATCAACCGACCGCGCCAGCGGCGCAAAATAGTCGTTCGTCAGCGAGGTGCCGACATCGACGACGCCCACGGTCTTGCCGTCCTTGATAACAGGTGCTGATGCAAACATGCTGACGGCGGTCCGGCCGGGTTCGATGCCGGCGTTCAGCTTGCCCTGCGTCAACGCCGCGACGATCATCTTGCGACGTCCTTTAAGGTCGTCGCCGAAAGTATCCGGCGTATGGATACGTGCGACCGCCAAGCCATCGGAATTGCTGAACGTGATGAGCTGAAGGCCCTGCGCTTTGATCGCCGGCAGGCTGGCGGTATATTTTGCAAGAATGGATGCCCGATCATTCCTGGCAATCAGATCAGCGGTTTCAGGCTCACCGGCGAGGGCGATGGCAAGCCCGGCGGCGGCTCGCTTCTGGGCGTCCATGTCCGCCTGAATCACATGAAGATCGGACGAAAGCTCCTTCTGAAGCGATTGATCGCTCATCGTATTCTGACGATACCAGGCAAGACCACCGATAGCCGCGCTTGCAAACAAAACGGCCGCAAACCCATAGGCCGTGATGCGGATCCATATCGGCCGCTTGATCTTTTCCCCGTCCATAACGTCCCCTCAAATATCGATGAGCCTAATTCTTGTGGGGAAAACTTGTTTTTTACTTAATTTTGAATGGTCAACATTATGCAGCGAAACCTAGGGGCCGCATCGCTGCGGCGTGGCGCAAGATGGACAAAATTCGCGCCAAAGTTGCCGACCGCCATCCGGTGTAATCGGCCTCAAAACGATCGCCGATACGATGGCGGCATCCTGCGCCGGCGTCGAGAAGATTCGCGGCATGTCACGGCAAGAAGCTGATAACAAATACATACCATCCTGCCTATCTATTTATGAATCAAAGAGTTTTTCATCGTCACCCAATAGGGTGATGTTCAAGTATCTATCACTTCTCTAAAAGATCAGCCTGGACTAATATTCGGCGTTGGCCGCTCATATGACTTTACGAATGGAAAGACAGTCAAATGGAGCATACGGATATTGTCGATAAGATCTATCGGGCCTCCGTAGACGTAGAGTTGTGGTCGAGCACGTTATGCGCGGCTGTCGATTGCGTCGGAGCAACAGCCGGCAATATTGTCTATCAGGCTCCTGACGGAAAAAGCAGTTTTCTGATCCCAGGCCGGATGCGCGAAGATCTGAACGATCTCTATCTGCAGTATTACGCCGGCAATCCCTATGCAAAGGCCTTCGAGAAAGTCCATCCGGATCAGGTGGCGATCGGTAATGAGCTTATCGACGATGCCGCCGTCCGGCGCACTGCTTATTATGCCGACATCTGCGCCCCGCAGGATATCTACAATCAGCTCTTCGTCCCACATGCCAGCCTGCATGAACGCGGCGGCATCGGCGGGGTCGCGCTTTTTCTCTCCAAGGCCCAGGACACCGAAAGTGGCCTGGCAGCCCGGAAGCTTCTGCAGTTGACGCCTCATCTCTCCCGCTCGATAGAACTTTTCCTTAACGTCGGAAGCATCAGGCGAGAGGCCAATCTCCTGCAGCCGCTGCTCGAAGCCCTGCCAGACGCAGCCGTGCTGCTCGATAGCCAAGGCGAAATCGTCGCGCTGAATTCCGCCGCTGAAGACATTCTGAGACACGGCGACGGACTTTCGATCAACAAACATGAGCGCACGACGCTGCCAAGCATTTCTAGCAGTTCCAAGGCTCTGACCCGCGCGATACGGCAGGCCCTCGAAGTCGCAGGCGGAACGGCTGCGCAATTGCAGGGCGCGGTCCAGATCCTCCGGCCATCGGGTTTGCCGCCCTACTTCGCGCAGGTCACTCCCTTACCGCCAAGTTCCTTCGTGGCCTGGGATTCGACGGACTCCGGCGCCCGCGTGCTTCTTCAGATCGTCGATATGGAAAGCCGGGCCACCGGGCAGGCAGAACAGCTTCGGAGCATTTTCAGCCTGACCGCCGCGGAGGCGAAGGTGGCCGTACTCGTCGGTTGTGGCTATTCGGTTCCGGAGACCGCCAGGATACTTGCCCTGTCTCCCAACACCGTCAAAACGCATACAGCAAGGCTTCTGTCCAAGACGGGCGTTCGATCTCAGGCGGCATTTGCGCGGTTGATGGCTTCCGTCCCTACGCGCCCCGATCGGCCCTAGACGTCCGAAACTATGGAAAGGTGATGCCGGGACATCCCCTCCCCACTCAGAAATCAGCTTCGCGATCAGGGGTCAGGCGTCGTCAACTCTGTTTCCTTCGTGTCGACGACGAATACTGCCAGGATTTTTGCAGGCTTCGTCTTGCTGGCATTCGCGCTGACAAGGTGATGATCGCCAGGGACTTCGATCCAGTTCTCGCCAGTCTTGAAGACCTTTTCCGCGCCGTCGTTCACCTTGCTCTTGATTTCACCCTCGACGACCGTGGCGTAGATGAACGCGCTCTTTGCATGGGTATGCGCGGGGTTATAGCCGCCCGGCCCATATTCAACGAGAACGCCGCGCATGCTTTTGCCCGGGACGTTTGGCAATTCGTGATCGAACACGACGGTGATCTTGGCGTTATGGGCTTTCTGGGCCGCAAGAGCCGGGACTGCAGCAAAGGTCAGCGCCAGCGCGGCAATGGTCATGGATTTGAACATCGTATCTTTCTCCTCTGGGGCTCGCTAAGACCCGGGCAAGCTAAGTCCGCGGGCGGCGAAAGGTCAGATATACGATGGTTTAACCGGCGGCCTGAAAAGAAGCCAAGTCTATGCCCGGAACTAGTTAAGGTTGCTGTTGCGATTGCCGCCGACAAGATATATCTCCGAAATGCCACTCGAAATTGTCTTTTTTCGCCACCGTTGCGATTGAGGTCAAACTTCTGAACCGATCACATCCCGGAGCGATCGAATGCATATCCAGCCGCAACACCGGATCTATGTCTGCTTCTTTCTCTTCGCCATCTCGATGGGTGCGCTACTCTCGCGCCTGCCCGACCTTCAGGACGCACTGGCCGTCAATAAGTCGGAGCTCGGCCTGACGCTGATCGGCGCCGCAATCGGAGCGCTGATCTCCTTGACCTTCGCTTCGCCGCTGATTGCCCGCTTTGGTGCGCGCAAGACGGCGTTTCTGACGGTACTCGGCACGTCCGCACTGCTGGCAACCATCCCCTGGGCCAACGCCGCCTGGCTGGTTTTCTTTATCCTTTTCTGTGAGGGCTTGCTGGCCGGCGCGCTGGAAATCAATCTCAATGTCGAGATCGACCGCATCGAGGCCCAACTCGGCCGCGGTGTTATGAACAGGGCGCATGGCTTCTGGAGCCTTGGATTCTTCCTGACGGCACTTGCCGGCTCCGCCGTTCGTCAAGCGGGCGTGCCGATGCATCTGCATCTTGCGCTGACATTCACTTTCGTTCTGATCGTCGGCATTGTCGTGATCTCGGGCATTGAAAATGCGCCGGCCCGTGCCGGGGCCGAGCATGTGGATGGCCCAAGCATAGCGCTGCCGACATGGGGGCTCATGCCACTTTGCGTGATCGGCATTGCCGCATTTCTGGTGGAAGGCGCCGGCATCGACTGGTCAGCGATCTATATGCGCGACGTTTTCGCAGTTGAACCCTTTCTCGGCGGTCTTGGGCTGACGCTATTTACCTTCTTCATGGCGATCGCCCGACTGTTTGTTGATCCGCTCGTCGACCGGTTTGGTGCGCGTGCGGTTGCAACGTTCTTGCTCATTTTCTCGACCATAGGACTTTGTGCCGTCTGGCTGGCGCCGCACCCCTATGTCGCGCTGCTCGGTTTTGCATTGATGGGCGGTGGCTGCAGTGCGGTCTATCCTCTTGCCGTTTCCGCGGCAGCACAACGGACTGATCGCCCCGCCCATCTGAACGTTGCAGCCCTCGGGCAGATGTCCTTCGTCGTGTTCTTTCTGGCGCCACCCTTGCTCGGCTTCGTCGCCGAGCATGCGGGCATCAGGATCGCCTACCTCGTCTGCCTGCCGGTCATCATTGTCGCCCTGTGTTTGACGAAAGCGCTGAAGTCCCGCGAAGTTGAAAGCGGGACAAGGATCGAAGCCACGGCCGATCAGGCCGCACGCGGCTGAGGCTCGATCTAATCACCGCGCCTTGGCCGCCCACAATCGTGCAGTCACTTCAAGGTTGATCGGCTTGCCCGGCGGAACGGCGAAAGACGAGCGTACATGGCAGTCTCTCGACGCCTGGCTCGATCGCCTCGCCTTTAGACAGGGCAAGGATCGCTAGTCCCGCCCGGTGACCAAGCTCCTTGAGTTCCATGTCGATGGTCGCCAGCGGCGGACGTGTCTGCCGTGAGACGACCTCCCAATTGTCGAAACCGACCACCGCGACGTCGCCCGGGATGGAAATGTTTTTGTCGCGCAGCGCATCGATGACTCCACGGGCGATCTCGTCGCTGCCGCAGAAGATCGCATCCGGTTTCGCCCCGGATCGCGAGAAGACGGTTTCGATCGCCGCATGTCCCCACTCCTCCGACCAATCGCCGAACATGACCTCGGCCGCCGACCCGACGAGCTCCCGATAGGCCTCTGCGCGGATGCAGGCAGCGCGGTAGTTCTGCTCGCCGGTGATGTGCAGTATGCGGGATCGGCCGAGAGCCTGAAGATGTTCGACTGCGAGGCGCGCGCCTTGAGCATCGTCGGGATGAAAGCTGACGCTGTCCGATGGCCCCTGCGCGAAGACATAGACCACCGGAATGCCCAGTTGTGTCAGTTCCGGAGGTGGCTCCATGTCGATGCGTGTCGCGGTGAAGATGATGCCGTCGACCTGTCTGTCGCGCAGCGCTTCGAGATGCAGTCTCGCCAGTCGCGGATCATTATTGGTGGCACAGAGGAAAAGCGAGACGCCGTGATCGACCAGCACTTCCGAGACGCCGCTCGCCATCGGCAATGTTAGACGCCCATAGGTGTCGTTGGTCAGCATTCCAATCGCGTGGCTGCGCTTGGTCAGCAACCCACGCGCGAGCGCATTCGGGCGAAATCCGATTTCCTCGGCGATCCGTCTCACCTTTTCGCGGGTTTCGGCATTGGTTCGCCCGGTGCCGTTCAGCGCGTTCGAAGCCGTTGAAATACTTACCCCCGCAGCCTTCGCTACGTCACGGATCGTATGCCGGCCGCCACCCGATTCTTTCAAATTCGCACCCATCCAACTGCTTTGTTAAAACCTTTTAGCAGAAAAAATTTAGCTGCTAAAAGGTTTTAACAAAAACATGGCCTTTTGATGCATACAGCCTGTCGACATGAAAAATTTTCTCATTTAACGTCGTCTTTGTCTCGAGGCAGAGGAGCCTCGCATAAGAGAAGGGGAACCCGCATGATACATTTGAAAACCACCATTGCCGCTGTTGCACTGCTGGCGAGCTCTTCTCTCGCCAGCGCCGAAGAAATCACGCTATGGGTGCGGACATCTTCAGGTGCCGTGCTTCAGGGTCTCGCCGAAAAATACAATGCCTCGCATGCCGACAAGGTTAATGTGACCCAGATCACCGCCGAGCAGATGGTGCCGAAGCTGGGCGCCGCGATTGCCGGCGGAGCAGCGCCTGACGGCGCGGTCCTCGACCTGATCTATCTGCCGACCTTCGCCGCCAATGACAGCCTTGAGGACATCAGCGATTTCGTCAAGGGATTGCCCTATTCGGCGGCGCTTAGCCCATCGCATATCCGCCTTGCCACCTATGACGGCAAGGTCTACGGCGTGCCGGCCCTGCCCGATGCCTCGATCATCGCCTACAATACCGACCTCTTCAAGAAAGCCGGCCTCGACCCGGACAAGGCGCCGGCCTCTCTTGAGGAGATTGCTGCCGACGCGAAGAAGATCCATGCGCTCGACAAGGAAACCTATGGCTTCTATTTCGTCGCCAATTCCGGCAGCTGGTTGATCTACGATTTCCTGCCGCACCTCTGGGCCGCCAATGCCGATGTGCTCTCCGACGACGGCCGCACCGCCACCGTCGATACGCCGGCCATGCGCGACACGATTGCCGCCTATCGCGACATGTGGAAGGAAGGCGCGATCCATCCGACTTCACGTTCCGGCAACGGCAACAACGCCGTCGAAGCGTTTGCTTCCGGAAAGGTCGGCATCCTCATGACCGGTTCCTACATCGTCAACCTGCTCACCAGCAAATATCCGGACGTGAAGTTCGCGGTCGCACCAATCCCCGGCCCGAAGGGCGGCGCATCGAGCTTTGCCGGCGGTGATACAGTGGCCCTCATCAAGGGCATCAGCGAGGGGAAGAAGAAGGTCGCGCTCGACTTCGTGAAATTCTACATGGAGCCCGAACAGCAGGTTTATATCACGCAGGAATCCGGCATGCCGTCGCGCACGGACCTTGCCAAGGAAGCCTACGCCAAATTCGACCCACGCAACCTGATCGCCTATGACATCCTCGCCAAAGCGCGCACGCCCTATACCTTCTCCTCGGATGAGTTGTTCGTCAGCCGCACCGGCCCGTTTCTCAACCTGATCCAAGGCACGATCTTCGGCGACGACGTCGATGGTTCGATCAAGAAGGCGCAGGACGACTTCACCAAGATCCTCGACCGCACAAACCCGTAACAACATCTGATGCGGGGCGGTCGTCCGCCCCGCACATTCCGGATTGCCGACGCGCGGTTTTGAAATCTTCGAGGAATGACAGTGGTCGACACGCCGACAACACACATAAGACAGCCGGCCTCCGGGGAGCCGGAGCCGAAGGGGTGGCTGGGACTGGCCTTCATCCTGCCCGGCTTCCTCTTCATCCTGGTGCTGTTTCTCGTTCCGCTCGCCATGACCATATGGATGAGCTTCTACAACTGGCCGCTACTCGGCCGGAAGAAATTCATCGGTCTTGCCAATTACAGCGAACTTCTCGGCGACATGCAGCTCTGGCATTCGCTCGGCTTTACCATGCTCTATACGGTGTTGGTGACGGCCGCGATTTTCGCCGTTGCCTTTCCGCTGGCGCTGCTCGTCGACCGCCCGCTGCGCTCCGCCGGCTTCTTCCGCACGATCTTCTTCATGCCTGTCGTGATCGGTTTCGGCGCGGCGTCGACGCTATGGATGTGGCTGCTCAATCCAGACAGCGGCGTTTTCGCACAGGTGCTGCGCGGCATCGGTCTCATCAGCTCGGCGCCTCGTCCGCTCGAGAGCTTCTGGCCGGCGATGGCCGTCATCATCCTGATGGTCGTCTGGAAGACTGCGGGCTTCACCATGGTCATCCTGCTGACTGGCCTGCAGGGCATTTCCAATGACGTCATCGAAGCCGCGAAGATCGACGGCGCCAGCGTCTTCAGCCGCTTCCGCCGTATCACCCTGCCTCTGATGCGCAATTCGCTGGTGCTGGCGCTGGTTCTCAACGTCACTTCGTCCATGCTCGCCTTCGACCAGTTCTTCATCATCACCCAGGGCGGGCCTGAAAACAGCACGATCTCGGCGGTATTTTCGATCTATCTGGCGTCCTTCTCGTCTTATCGGCTCGGCTACGGTTCGGCGCTCTCCTTTGCGCTGCTGATCGTGCTGGTCGCCATCAGCGCCATTCAATTCGTGCTGCTGCGCGAGCGGCCGGAGGAAGGCTAATGACTCAAGCGAAGACAAACACCAATTCGCGCGGCGGCCAGACAGGATATCTCCTCTTCCTGCTCGTATCGATCCTGTTTGCGATCTTCTTCATCATGCCGATAGTCTGGTCGATTGCCAATTCCTTCAAGCCGGCCGCCGAAGCGCTTGCCAATCCGGCCGCGCTCTTTTCGAAGACCTTCTCGCTGGAGAATTACCGGCGGCTCGAGAATGTCGGGGCCGGCTGGTATGTCTATGCCGCCAATTCCGTGATGATCGCGATCGGTACGGTTCTTCTGACCGTCATCGTCTCCGTGCCGGCCGGTTACGGCTTCTCCAAGTTCAAGTTTCCGGGCCAATCGATCCTCTTCGTGCTGATCATGGCAACGATGATGATCCCGTTCCAGTCGATCCTGACGCCGCTGTTCCTGATCCTGAAACTGCTTGGATTGCAGAACAGCCTGGTCGGCCTGGTGCTGATCTACGTGACCTTCCAGTTGCCCTTCTCCGTCTTCATGATGCGCAATGCCTTTGACGCCGTGCCGAAGGCGCTGATCGAGGCGGCGCGTATCGATGGGGCCTCGCAGGCGACGATCCTGCGCCGTATCATGCTGCCGATTGCGTTGCCGGGCGTCGCGACAGTGGCGATGTTTGCCTTCCTCAACTCGTGGAACGAGTTCCTGGCTGCCCTCATCTTCCTGTCGGACCAGAACAAGTTCACGCTGCCGATCATGCTCGTGAATGTCTCCTCCGGCCTTTACGGCATCATCGACTGGGGCGCCCTGCAGGCGGGCATCGCCGTCACCATGATCCCCTGCATCATCCTCTTCCTTCTTCTGCAACGCTATTATGTGCGCGGCCTGACGGCCGGCGCCGTGAAATGAAAAGCGGCCCGTCCGCTCAAGGAGTTCCCATGCCTATCGCCCAGAAATCCCCTTCCCGATCGCCGATCGACCGTTACGTGCCCGCCGATCATACCCGCGTCGCTTTCAATGGCGGCTTCTGGAAGAGCTGGACGGAAACCGTCCGTAGCGTGACCATCCCGACCCAGCATATGCGGCTCGACGAGGAAGGCTTCCTCGAAGTGCTAGATTTCGACAAGCCGGCCGGTCCGCTGGCGCGGCCGATCCAGCCGAGCGGGTTGTCGATGCAGCATTTCTTCGATTCCGATTTCGGCAAGTGGATCGAGGCCGCAAGCTACACGCTGAAGAACAACCCGAACCCTGAGATCGAGGCAAAGATCGACGCAATCGTCGAAAAGCTCGAACATGGCCAGATGGCCGACGGCTACCTCAACAGCTGGTTCATCCGACGCGAGCCGGAAAAGCGCTGGACCAATCTGCGCGACCTGCATGAAATGTATTCGATGGGCCATCTGCTGGAAGGCGCCGTCGCCTATTATGAGGCGACCGGCAAGCGCCGATTCCTGGATGTGATGATCCGCGCCGTCGATCACATCATCGACACGTTCGGCCGCGAACCGGACAAGCTGCGCGGCTATGATGCGCATGAGGAAATCGAGCTGGCGCTGGTCAAGCTTTACCGCGTCACCGGGGATCCTCGCCATCTTGATCTCGCGACTTATTTCGTCGACGAACGCGGCCAGATGCCCTCCTATTATGACGAGGAGGCGCGCAAGCGTGGCGAAGACCCGGCCAGCTATGTCTTCCAGACCTATGCCTACAGCCAGGCGCATATGCCGGTGCGCGAACAGACGCAGGTGGTCGGGCATGCCGTGCGCGCCATGTATCTGTTCTCGGCGATGGCCGATCTCGCGTTCGAGAATGACGACGAGAGCCTGAAAAGCGCCTGCGCCCGATTGTTCGACAATCTGGTCGGCCGCCAGCTCTATGTCACCGGCGGCCTCGGCCCCTCCGCTTCGAACGAGGGCTTCACCAGGGAATACGACCTGCCGAATGAAACGGCCTATGCCGAGACCTGTGCCGCCGTGGCACTCGGCTTCTTCAGCCACCGCATGGCGCAGATCGAGCTCGACAGCAAGTTCACCGACAAGCTCGAAACCGTGCTCTACAATGGCGCCCTGTCAGGCATATCCCGCGACGGTGAGCATTATTTCTACGAAAATGTGCTCGAAAGCCACGGCCAGAACCGTCGCTGGAAGTGGCACTACTGCCCGTGCTGCCCGACCAATATCGCCCGATTCATCACCTCGCTCGGCCAGTATTTCTACTCGACCAAGGCCGACGAGGTGGCAATCCATCTGTATGGCGAAAATGCCGCCGAACTGTCGGTCGGCAATGTTTTCCTGCGGCTGACACAGAAGACACAGTATCCATGGAACGGCGATGTCAAAGTCTCGCTCGGCCTCGATCAGCCGAAGCGCTTCACGCTGCGTCTGCGCATTCCCGGCTGGTGCCGCGATGCAAAGGCCTTCGTCAATGGCGAAGGCACCAAGCTCGACGTTGTCAAGGGATATGCCGCAATCGACCGGGAATGGAAGGATGGCGATGAAGTTCGGCTCGCCTTCGACATGCCGGTAGACCGCCTCTATGCGCATCCGGCGGCAACCGAAGACAACGGCCGCTTTGCGCTGCGACGCGGACCTGTCATTTTCTGTGTCGAGGAAGCCGATCTGGGTACGGAGCCACAGCGCCTGAGGTTGCCGTCACAGGGCGAGATCGCCGCAAGCTTCGACGAAACACTTCTCGGTGGCGCCACGGTTCTCGAGGGCGATGCGCTGGAAGCCGATGCATCCGACTGGCAGGAGACGCTCTATCGCATCCAGCCGCCGGCGCTGAAGCCGAGGCGTTTCAGGGCAATCCCCTACCATCTCTGGGCCAACCGAGAGCCGGGCGCCATGGCCGTCTGGCTGCACGAAAAGTAGGAGATCACCATGGCTCGCCTTGAACTGCGCAACGTGGTCAAATCCTACGGCATTTACGAAGCCGTGCGCGGCATCAATCTCGATATCGAGGACAATGAATTCGTCGTCTTCGTCGGCCCATCCGGCTGCGGCAAGTCGACGACCCTGCGCATGATCGCCGGCCTGGAGCACATCACCGGCGGCGATATCGTCATCGGCGATCAGGTCGTCAACCGGCTTGGCCCGGGAAAGCGCGACATTGCCATGGTGTTCCAGAATTACGCGCTCTATCCGCATATGAGTGTCAGGGAAAACATCTCTTTCTGCCTTGAGCAACAAAAGCTCCCAAAGGCAGAGATCGACGAGCGCATCAGCCGTGCTGCCGAAACGCTGCATATTACCGAGCTTCTGTCACGTCGTCCCGGCCAGCTTTCGGGTGGTCAGCGCCAGCGTGTCGCCATGGGCCGCGCCATCGTGCGCAATCCAAAAGTCTTCTTGTTCGACGAGCCTCTCTCCAATCTCGACGCCAAGCTGCGCGTGCAAATGCGCACCGAAATCAAGCGCTTGCACCAATTGCTGCCGACCACTACGGTCTATGTCACGCACGATCAGGTAGAGGCCATGACCATGGCCGATCGCGTTGTCGTCATGAATGGCGGCATCATCGAGCAGGCTGGACCGCCGCAGGAACTCTATCATCACCCGGTTAGCCAGTTCGTGGCCGGCTTCATCGGATCACCGTCGATGAACTTCCTCACGGCGATGCTTCAAACCGAGGGAGATGGGCTGGTCGTCATCCTGGACGACGGCAGCCGGCTTGCTGTTCCCGCGACACGGATTCAAGAATATCGGACGCATGCCGGCAAGCCGGTCATCTTCGGAATCCGGCCGGAATCGATATCAAGCCTCACACAGAAGCCCGGCTTTGAAACCATCGAGGCGAATGTCGATCTGGTGGAGCCACTGGGGCCGGAAACGATGATCTACTTTGATATCGGTTCGGTCAGCATGTGCGCCAATGTCGATCCGGAGAGCGACCCGCGCCCGCGCACGAAAATGCCGCTCTCCTTCAACATGAACCGCATGCATCTCTTCGACCCGGTCGGCGGCAGGTCGCTTTCTGCCTGACCGTCGGGAGTAATGGCGGATACCCTCGGCCTAGCCGAGGGGACCCCCACGCTCGCGCACCATCTGCCGCAGGCGTGTGAACACGGCCGGCGACTGGCGCACGCCGTCGTGTTCGAATTCATTGGTCACCCAGGCCCGGACATTGCCGACATCACCCGCGGTCGCAAGCGACAGCTCGGCATCGACATACATATCGTCAAAATAGACTGCTGCGGCCACCGGAATTTCGTTCGAAACCAGCCGGGCCGGATCGTAGAGCGGTTCAAAGCCATCGTAGCGCGCCAGCGCTTCCACCGCGTCGCGGAACGGCCGCAGCGAGCGGATTTCCTCGAACATCCATGGATACATCATCTCACCGGTCAGATAGAGCGGCCGGCCTTCTTCGCCGAATTCGGCGAATTCCGACCGGATTCGCTCCGCCGCCCAGCTGGTCGCACCATTGTCCTGCCCGTAGATGCTTTCCTGCAGCGCTGCAAACATTGGGTTTCCGTCATAGGAGGTCAACGACATGACGGAGGCGAGAAAAGCGTCGGAGAACCGCGTTTCCTCCGGATCGGAGAAGGCTTCATCCACCAGCCAGTGCACGTTTTCATAGCCAGGCGCCATGCCGAAATCGATGCCGATGGTTTGCAGCCGGCGCACCGTGAGACGATCCCCGTCAGGCAGACGCACATCATCGGCGGCGATGCAGGCTGCGATCCGGGCGATGCGATCGCGATCGGCTGGATAGCGCTGGTAATATTCCCGGTTCTTGCCGGCGACACGCGGATAGGTGCGGCGGTAGACGTCATCAGCCGTCGCGGACAAGCCGGCCAGCCCGCCCGTGACATAGCAGGCAGCCAGCCCCTCCGGCGCCTGCGACAGATAGGTGAGCGTCAGGAAGCCGCCATAGCTCTGGCCAAGCGTCTCCCAGCGCACGCCGCCGAACACGGTCTTCCGCAGATGCTCGCAATCGGCAATGATGCTGTCGGCTCGGAAATGGCTGAGATAATCGGCTCCGGCCTTCCCGTTCGCAAAGCCAGCCATGGTGGCGCTCTCGATGCGCGTGCTTTTGCCGGTGCCGCGCTGATCGAGTAGCACGACACGATAGTTCTTGAGCGCCTCGCCGAGCCAGGACGGCCCGCCACCCACCGGGCGCGGCGACTTGCCGCCCGGACCGCCCTGCAGGAACAGCAGGACAGGCAGCTTTTCCTGCTTGCGCGCGGGATCGCAAACCTCTCGCGCAAAAACCTTGATCGAGGCGCCATCCGGCTTTTTCCAATCGAGCGGCACATCGACGAAGTGGTCGCGGACAAGGACGCCGGGGATCGTATATTCGCTAACGAGCATGATCAAATCCTGTGGAATGTTTGTCGACACACTGCCTACAATTGCCCTATGCTGGAATCAACCATTCAGCTTTGACAAAGATAACGGATATATAGCGTGTCTCTCCCGGTCTGGTCCCATCCCGTCGCAGCCATCACTGACGAAGAGCGGCAAAGCCGCCTATCGCGCTTGCGCGAGCGGATGCAGGCACATGGCATCGCCGCCACATTGCTCGGCCCAACCGAGAGCCTACGCTACTTCACCGGCCTCGTCTGGCACCTGAGCGAGCGGCTGCTCGGCGCGGTCGTGACGGAAGACAAGCTCACTTATATCGTACCCGGTTTCGAGCGCAGCCGCGTCGAGACGCTGCCGCGTCTGCCGGGTGAGATTGCCGTCTGGCAAGAAGAAGAGAGCCCCGCTGCATTGGTATCACGGCTCATTAACCCGTCTGGAAAGCTCGCGCTCGACGATGCGCTGCCGCTCGCCTTCTATCACGCTTTTGCCGGCGAGATGGGGGCGGGCCGACTTGTCGATGCCGGGCCTGTCATCCGCGCGCTGCGAACCATCAAGTCGCCGGCTGAAATCGCTCTTATCCGATATGCGATGGGCATCACGCTCGATATTCATCGCAAGGTCCGTGATACGATCGCGCCCGGCATAGCCGCCTCGGATGTTGCGCGCTTCATCGACCAGCAGCATCGGGCTGCCGGCGCCGATGGCGGTTCGACCTTCTGCATCGTCTCCTTTGGTGAGGCAACCGCACTGCCGCATGGGGCGGATGGCGAACAGATCCTGCAGGCGGGTGACGTCATTCTCGTCGATACGGGTTGCCGGATCGATGGCTATCATTCCGATCTGACACGTACCTATATGCTCGACGAAGGCAATCGCGAATTCGAACGCGCATGGGCAATCGAGCGGGAGGGCCAGCAAGCCGTTTTCGATGCGGCAAAACTCGGCACGCCCTGCGAAAACCTCGACGCCGCCGCCCGCGACGTGTTTGCGCGGCACGGGCTCGGCCCCGACTATCGCCTGCCCGGCCTGCCACATCGCGCCGGCCATGGCCTCGGCCTCGAAATCCACGAGGCACCCTATATCGTCCGCGGCAACAAAACTCCGCTGGCGCCGGGCATGTGCTTCTCCAATGAACCGATGGTCGTCTTCCCCGGCACATTCGGCGTTCGTCTCGAAGACCATATCTATATGACCGAAGACGGCCCGCGCTGGTTCACGACGCCGGCGGCAAATCCCTACGCGGCCTAGTTTTCGTTTCGCGTCCGAGCGAAGTCATCCAGCACTGCGGCGGCCGAGAATTCAATTCGTCAGCCTGTTTGCCATCCAGGCTTCCGGATCGGGGCCGCGCGACCGTTTCACTTCGGCAGCGATCAATCAGCGCAGAAATCGTCAGTACTTACACAAAAGCGTCACCAACAACGGCTATCTTAAGTCATCCGAATGAATTTTGGATTCATCCGAATGACAAACGAAGAACATTCGATCGAAACGAGATCCCGGTCCGGCCAGTGGCAGATCCTCGAGAAACAGATCAGTCGGGATATCGCTTCGGGCGCACTCGCGCCTGGTAGCCGCCTGCCCACGGAAACCGAGATCATGGATCAGTTCAAGGTCGGTCGCCACAGCGTGAGGCGGGCGATTGCCGAACTGGCATCTGCCGGCAAGGTGCGGGTCGAGCAAGGACGCGGCACTTTCGTCGAAGAGCACTCCGTCATCACCTACAATATCGCCCGACGAACACGCTTCCGCAAAAACCTGCTGGAACAGGGGCGCATCCCTTCAGGTCAACCGGTCTCCGAAGCTGAGATCGCAGCGCCACCTGGCGTCGCCGCGGCGTTGAAGCTTCCCGAGGGCGCAAAGGTCTACATGATCGCCCGTCGCGGCTTTGCCGACGACGTGCCGATCAGTCTCAGCCATTCCTACCATCCGGTGGAGCGTTTCCCGAATATGCATCTGCGCCGCCGCGCGGGTGAATCGGTCACGACCATCTACGCTGCCTTTGGAATTCCTGACTATGTCCGGCAGAGTACCGTGATCCTCACCCGCCGGGCGATCGTTGATGAAGCGCAGCTTCTCGCCCAATCGCCGCAGCAGCCGGTGCTCGTCGTCCAGAAGACCGACGTCGACATGGAAGGCCGGCCGATCGCCTATTCCGAGACGGTCTGGGCCGGAGAACGCGTTCAATTCAGCATTGACAACGAGCCGGAGGATCGCCTCACGACCACGGCGAAAGGACAGGACGATGAATGACACCATGGAAGCCGGCGCGCCCCCTGCCAGCTTCAGCCATGCAAGCATGCTCGACATACTTGCGAGGGCCGATGCCGAGGGAATCAAAGCCGTAGCAGAGGATTTGCTCGATGAACTCGGGCCAGTGGAGGTTCTCGTGAACCGCACCGGCCTTGCGATGCTGCCCTATACAGACACAGTGCAAAACACGGCCTTCCATCTCGGTGAGGTGCTCATGGCCGAAGCCCATATCCGCCTGCCGGACCGGGATGTGGAAGGCTATGGCGCGATCATCGGACGCGATCTCGAACATGCCATGGCAATGGCCGTCATCGATGCGAGCTTCGCAAGTGACATCGGCAAGGCCGGCATCGTGAATTTCCTGACGAGCGAACAGAGGCGTCAGACACAGGACGACGATATCAGACTGCGCAAGGTCGAGGCGACGCGCGTGCGGATGGAGACCTTCTGATGAACCAGACTTTGCTCCTTCCGACCGTTGAAGACATGCGCACCAATGCAACATTCGATGCGTTGATGTGGGCGCTCGCTCGCCCCGGCCGTGTCCAGCCTCTGCCCTTTCCAGGCCTGCTCGCGCTGGCGGAAAGCCTGCTCGACCGGGAATGCGGCTTCTTCTGCTCCGATGAAAGGCTGAAGGCCGACATTGCCAGGACAGGCGCGAATGCCGTTGCCCTGCCGCAGGCAGAATATGTCTTCGCATCAATCGGCGCACGTGCAGACGTTTCCGCCCTATCGGCGATGCTGAGCGGCAATCTGCTCTATCCCGATGCCTCGGCAACGATTTTTGCGGAGGCTGAGATCGGCTCGGGAACGAAGCTTCGCCTCGCCGGCCCGGGCGTCAATGGTGCGATCGATATCGCCATCGGCGGCGTGCATCCGGATTTCTGGGCGCTGCGCGCCGAGGCCATCCGTTATCCACTTGGCTGGGACATTTACCTCGCAGACGGCGCAAGCCTGATCGGCATTCCCCGCTCCACGAAGATCGAGGTGCTCTGATGGCCTATGTTGCAACACGTGGCGGCGAACACGCCATTGAACAATCAGAACGGCTTTACCGCGAGGAGCTTGGACGGATCGACAAGGCCCGCGTCGACGCGATCGGCGAAAGCCTGCCCTATCTGGTCGACCGTGTCATGGGCGAGGCATCGCTCTACGCGCCTGAACTTGCAGCACTTGCGCTCGCCCAGTCCGGCGGCGACCTCTACGAGGCGGTGCTCTTGCTGCGTGCCTATCGCACGACGCAACCACGCCTGACGATCGCCGAGCCGGTTCGTCAGCAGGATCTCTTCACCGTCAGGCGTATTTCGGCAGCTTTCAAGGATATTCCCGGCGGCCAGATCCTCGGACCGACGCTCGACTACTCGCACCGGCTGCTGAATGTCGACGTCTTGAATGGCGCGACTTTCATTCCCGAACCTGTGGAATCTGCGGGCAAGCCGGCACCCGCCACGCAGCCTTCGCTGACTGACTGGCAGAAGGCACAGGGCTTGATCGCCGAAACGCCGACCGAGGACGTGCCGCTTGACGAGATCCCCGATGTGACACGCGAGCCGCTGCTCTTTCCGGCAAGCCGGGCTCATAAGCTGCAGAGTCTGGCGCGTGCCGATACCGGCGGCACATTGGCGCTCGGCTATTCAACCATGCGCGGTTACGGCAGCGTGCATCCGACCGTCAACGAGCTCAGGCTCGGCGAGGCCGAGGTCCGTATCCGCCATCCGCGCGGCACGCTCTTCAGCGCCGGACGCGTGCGCGTCAGCCAGAGCGAGGTCATCTCCAAGAGCAAGGGACTGGAACTCGGCTTTTCCGCCACCTTCGGCTGGAATGAGGTCAAAGTGATCGCCGCCGCCTCGCTCGATCTTGCTTCCAACCAGCCCAATCCGCATCCGGCCTCGAACGAGGAATTCATCCTCTACCATACGGAACCGGTCGAAAGCTCGGGCTTCTGCATTCACTTCAAGCTGCCGCATTACGTGACCTTCCAGTCGAGCCTCGACGCCATCCGGCGCGTGAAGGCGGATAAGGCAGCCAATGCAACAGGCGCGCCCGAGGGCGCGGCAAAGCAAGCCGAACTCGAAGAGGCAACGCTGTGAAACTCGATCAACTGACCAAACCCTGGGAGGCCTTCAGCTACGGCTTCCTGGATGAATCCGCCAAGCGCGAGATGCGCCGCCGCATCCTCAAGGCCATCGCCATTCCCGGCTATCAGGTTCCCTATGCCAGCCGCGAAGTCCCGATTGCCCGTGGCTGGGGAACCGGCGGCCTGCAGGTTACGCTGACGCTTCTGAAGCCAACCTCCGTCGTCAAGGTCATCGACCAGGGAGCCGACGATTCCGTCAATGCCAGCAGCATCCGCAAATTCCTGCGCCGTGTCAGCTCAGCCCGGGAGACCCTGGATACGCTGGAAGCCGATATCATCCAGTCGCGCCACCGGATTCCGGAGGAGAAGCTGCGCGAGGATCAGATCCTCGTGCTGCAGGTTCCCAATCCCGAGCCGTTGCGGCCTGTCCAGCCGGACATGTCGGAGGCCCGCATCATGCATGGCGACGCCGACTATGGCCAGCTTTGGCTTACGCTTTACGAGCAGCTTGTCCGGTCCGGCCGCATCATGCAGGGATCGAGCTATCCGAGCATGGTCAATGGCCGGCATGTGATGACGCCGTCTCCGATACCGCGCTGGGATGTGCCGAAGATGAACCAGGCGGCAAACCTCACCATCCTTTCGGCCGGCCGCGAAAAGCGCATCCATGCCGTGCCGCCCTATACCCGCGTCGAACCGCTTGTCTTCGACGACGTGCCTTACCGGGTCGAGGACCATGCTGACAAGATTTGTCACCACAGCGGCGTAACAGGCTACTTCATGAACGAACTGCCGCAGGACGATGGTTCCTCCACCTTCGAGGTCTCCGACAGCCAGTACGGCGTCAAGCATATTCGCAAGCGGGATGGTGAAGCCGTCGCCGTCGGCGAAACTTATTACAAGCAGGGCAGGATCGAGCAATGAGCGCCGTAAACCTCTCCGCCCCCAATCCGTCCGCCTCAGGGCGCCAGCCGCCGCGGCTGATGCTGTCCTCTCCCATCCTGACGATGAACGGCATCCGCAAGAGCTTCGGTGATGTGCAGGCGCTGCGCGGCGTCGATGTTACCGTCTATCCCGGCGAAGTACTCGGCATCGTCGGCGAATCCGGTTCCGGCAAATCGACGCTGCTCAGGATGATGAACCTCGAAGACCGGCCGGACGCCGGCGAATACCGGCTGGCGCTGCCCGGCCGAGAGGATCTCAATCTCTTCACGCTCGACCGGTTCGAGCGGCGCATGCTGCGGGCGCGCCATATCGGCATCGTCTATCAGAACCCGCATCTCGGCCTTCGGATGAACCATACCAGCAGCGGCAATGTCGCCGAGCGGCTGCTCATTGCCGGTGAGCGGAATTTCGCGACGCTTCGCGCCCGCGCCAAAGGTGCCCTCGACGCCTCGGAGTTTCCGGTCGCGCGCATGGATGCCCGGCCGGCCGAGCTTTCCGGCGGCATGCAGCAGCGCGTACAGTTGGCCAAGGCAATCGCACTCGAGCCTGCCCTGCTCCTGCTTGATGAGCCGACGACCGGGCTCGATGTCAGCGTCCAGGCTCTGGTGCTCGACACGCTGAAGCGGCTGCAGCGCGAACGCCGCATCACTATCGTCATCGTTTCGCATGATCTCGGTGTTATCCGCACCATGGCAGACCGGGTCATGGTGATGCGCAACGGCGAAGCCGTCGAAGAGGGTCTCGCCGACCAGATCTTCCAGGACCCGCAGCATGAATATACTCAGCAGCTCGTGCATGCGAAGCTTTGACGGGAGAGGCATCAGATGAACATGCACACACATCCATCCGCTTCCGGGCAGATGATCCTCTCCGTCCAGGGCCTCGCCAAGCATTTCGAAATGCATCACCTAAGGCGCACGCTTCACGCCTTCGACAAGGTCGATTTCGAACTGCGCGAGGGTGAATTCATCCTGCTGACGGGCGAAAACGGCGCCGGCAAATCGACTTTGCTGCGCACGCTTTACCGCTCCTACGTACCGCGCGGGGGCCATGCCTATTATCACACGCGCGAAGGCGTCATCGACCTGACCGTCGCAGCCGACGTAGATATAGCCCTGTTGCGCAAGCGCGAGATCGGCTTCGTGACGCAATTCCTGCAGGCCCGCCCGCGCGTGGCGGCCGAAGAACTGGTCGCCGAGCCGCTGCGCCTCGCCGGCCGACCTTACGACGAGGCGATCGAAGAGGCCCGCCGGTGGCTCTCCGCGTTCGGCGTGAAGCGAGGGCTCTGGGCTGCCTATCCGTCAACCTTTCCGGCGGCGAGCAGCAGAAGGTCAACCTGGCTCGCGCGCTCATCCTCCCGCAACGGCTTCTCTTTCTCGACGAGCCAACCGCCTCGCTCGACAAGAATGCGCGTCGCGCACTCGTTGCCCGCCTCGCCGAGCTGAAAGCCGCTGGCGTCGCAATGATCGGCGTCTTTCACCACCCCGACGATGTCGCGGATCTCATCGACCGCGAAATCAGCCTTCAAACACGACAGATCCAGGATGGAGCAGAAGATGTGGCTGAGTGATTTCGAAATCGTGTTGCGCGATAGGGTCATACCGCGCGGCGCAGTCAGGATCGAAGACGGTATCATCGCAGAGATCAGCGAAGAACCAGTGGCCGCAGCCGATATTTCCGGCGATGGCAGGCTTCTGCTTCCCGGCTTCATCGATATGCATGGCGACATGATCGAGCGCGAAATCGAGCCGCGCCCGAATGTGCGCTTTCCGCTGGAACTCGGCATTTTCGAACTCGACAAGAAGCTCGCCGGCAATGGTATCACCACGGCCTATGCTGCGCTTTCCTTCCACGCCAACAGCAGCTACGGCCACATCCGCTCGGAAGAACATTCGCGCTCGATCATCCAGACCTTGGTCGAACTTAGGAAGAACGATCTCCTGATCGATCATCGGGTTCATGCGCGCTTCGAAATCACCTTCACCCATGCCCGTGCCGTCATTGAAGATCTGCTGCGCGCCGGTGCCCTCGATCTCGTCTCGCTGATGGATCACACGCCGGGCCAAGGCCAATACCGCGATGTCGAACGTCATATCGAAACGATTGCGCGCAACAACAAGATCACCCTCGAACAGGCTGCCCAGCGTGTCCAGCAACGCATGGAAAACCGCGCCCAGAACGGCGATGCGGTCGACAATCTGCAGGGGATCGCCGCCACGGCGCGCGACCATGGCGTCATCATCGCCTCCCACGATGACGACAGCATTGAAAAGGTGGCGATCGTCGAGGGACTGGGCGCACGCATCAGCGAGTTTCCGGTGACGATGGCAGCCGCGCAGGAAGCGCGCAAGTTCGGGCTGGCAACCGCAATGGGCGCGCCGAATGCTCTTCGCGGCCTTTCCTACTCCGGCAATCTCTCGGCCCGCGAAGCCTATGAACGCGGCATTCTTGATATTCTTGCCAGCGATTATCACCCCTCGGCTATGCTGCCGGCGGTAATCGCACTGGCAGAAGCCGGAGCCGGCGGACTGCCCGCTTCCGTTGCCCTCGTCAGCGCCAATCCGGCCCGTGCACTCGGCCTTGAGGATCGCGGTGCGATCGAGACCGGGCTGCGTGCCGATCTGGTGATCGCCGAACGCGGCCGCCTGCCGCGTGTGCGCGCCACCTTCTCCAAAGGCAGGCAGGTCTATTCCGACGGAATTGTTTTGCGATTCCAACAGGCTGCCTGATAAGGCCGCCGCCTCCGACAGCGGATAGCTTCATTTCTCACAAAATACATCCGGAAATTCCGGATGTATTGCTTGACAAAAGCCGCATAAATACTCGTTATTATTGGATAATTACTTAATAAAACCGTCACACTGAAATGCTATATTTAGTTTCATAGGTTGAAATTAAATATAATTCAGTTTCGTCTTTGACGTTTCTGGCAAGCGGAGACCTTCCGGTGCTTGAACTTCATTCCCTCAAGAAGAAATTCGGTCAAACACAGGCGGTCGACGATGTAAATCTGTCGATCGATGCCGGACAGATGGTCGGCATTATCGGGCGCAGCGGCGCCGGGAAATCGACATTGCTCCGGCTGATCAATCGTCTGCTCGACCCGACATCCGGTACGATCATGTTCGAGGGCAAGGATATCACCAAGCTGCGCGGCCGCGAGTTGCGTCTGTGGCGCGCATCCTGCGCGATGGTGTTCCAGCAGTTCAATCTGGTCGAGCGCATGGATGTGCTGACCAACGTGCTGATTGGCCGCGTTGCCCAACACGGCTTCCTCTCATCGATGCTGCGCCGCTTCACGGATGAAGAAAAGGAAATGGCGATCAGTGCGCTCGACCGGCTCGATCTTGTGCCGCAGGCGCTGCAGCGAGCCGGCACCTTGTCCGGCGGACAACAGCAGCGTGTCGCCATCGCCAAGGCGTTGGTCCAGAAGCCGAAGATCATGCTTGCCGACGAGCCGATCGCGTCGCTCGATCCTGCCAATGCGACACGGGTGATGGAGGCGCTGCGCAAGATCAACCGAGAGGACGGCATTACCGTTCTCGTCAATCTTCATACGCTCGATACGGCCCGGAACTATTGCGAACGCATCATCGCCATGCGGGCCGGACGGGTGCGCTTCGACGGCGCACCAGCGGACCTGACCCAGGAACGGGTCCGCGAAATCTACGGCACCGACGATTTCGATGCGGAGATCGACGAGGCAGTGACGTCCACCTCATTCAACGCAGGTCGAACCGCGAAGGAAAAGGTCTACCAGGCGGTGTGAGTTTCGCCCGTGGCCCCAAGGCCGCGGCTTTTTGCAACAGGAGAGTTGGAATGAAAAACGTCCTCATGCTTGCGGCCGTAACGGCTGCGCTCGCCCTTTCCAGCCAGGCCCATGCTGAAGGTTGGAAAGACAAGTACAAGACGATCCGCCTTGGCGTTCTCTCGGGCGAGAACGAAAAGGACCGCATCGCACGCCGCGTGGGCTTCCAGCAGTATCTGGAAAAGGAACTCGGCGTGAAGGTCGAAATCTTCACCGCCGGCAATTATGACGGTGTCATCCAGGCGCTCGCTTCCGACCAGATCGAATTTGCCTTCCTCGGCTCCTCGGCCTATGCCGCCGCCTATACCGAAACGAACGGCGGCGTTGAACCGCTGCTCGCCGGTCAGGAACAGGACGGCTCGACGGGCTACTATTCGGTCATCACCGTTCGCTGCGATTCCGGATATAAATCCGTCGAGGACCTCAAGGGCAAGGTTCTCGCCTTCGCCGATCCGGATTCGACCTCAGGCTATGCCGTTCCCTATTATAACCTCGTCAAGCAGGGCTATGATCCGAAGACCTTCTTCTCGGCAATCCCCTTCTCCGGCGCCCACGAAACCGGTGTCATGGCCGTCGCCAATAAGCAGTTCGATGCGGCCGCGACCTATGTCAACAACGACATCAGCGGCATCCCGCAGCGTATGGAATCGAAGGGTATGATCCCGAAGGGCGAGATCTGCCGCATCTGGCAGTCGCCGGAGATTACCAACGGTCCCTTCACCACCCGCACCAACCTGCCGGCCGACATGATCGCTGACGTCAAGGCTGTGGTGAAGGCCACGCCGGAAAAGGCGCCTGAGGCTTTCAAGGAAATGAGCGGCGGCGATAACTCCACCTCGAAGGGTTACGTCGATGTCGACCACCAGCGCTACCAGTGGATCGTCGACATGCGCGACTGGCTGAAGAAGCAACGTCGCAACGGCTGATATCCGCCATCCACGCCAAGCAACGGGAGCGCCGCGCCCTCCGGCGCTTCCACGACCGGGATCAGACATGACGATCGCATCCGCTTCCATCACCATCCGCCGGTTCGAGGCCGACTACCGTCGCATCCGCAGTCGTGCCAAAACCGTCCAGCTTGTTTCGGCGACGCTTTTTGCCGCCGCCGTCTTGCTGACGGCCTGGACGGGCGGCTTTTTCGACATGACCGAGGTCAACCTCCCCTCGGGCGAGCGCATCACCACCTGGAAACTGTGGGCCTCCCTGCCCCGTCTCGGCGAATATCTCTACAAGACGCTGCCGCACCTGCGCATCGAGACGTTCGGCGCCGATCTTGCCGAATGGTTCTGGCGCTGGCCGGTCTGGCTGGAACTGCTTGGGGAAACGATCCTGATCGCCTATGTGGCGACGTTTTTCGGAGTCGTCGGAGCCTTTATCCTGAGTTTCCCGGCGGCCCGCAACCTCAGCCCCAATCGCGTTCTGCTGATCGCTTCACGTCGTTATCTGGAGGTCATCCGCACCGTTCCCGATATCGTCTGGGCACTGATCTACGTCTTCTGCTTCGGCGTCGGGCCGCTCGCAGGCGTACTGGCAATCGCCACGCATGCAACGGGTTCGCTCGGCAAGCTCTATTCCGAAGTGAACGAGAATATCGACATGCGGCCGCTGGAAAGCGTCAAGGCTTCCGGCGGTACCTGGTTCCAGCAGATGCGTTATGGCGTTGTGCCGCAGGTGATCCCGAACATCATCAGTTACACGCTGCTGCGTTTCGAGATCAATGTGCGCTCCTCCTCGATCATCGGCTATGTCGGTGCCGGCGGTCTCGGCCAGGAAATCCGCACCGCCATGTCGCTTCAGGAATATACCGATCTCTCGGCGCTATTCGTCATCATCCTTCTCACCGTCGTCGTCATCGATTTCCTGAGCGAGAAGCTGCGTCACCGCATCATCGGTATCGAAAGCCGGAGCATCTGACATGATCGACATTTCTTCTTCCGGAGTGCGACAGCGGGTGCCAGATGCATTCACGGTGCCGCCGCGCGTGCGGCTTATGCGTTATGCAGGCGCTGCCGCCTTGGTCCTGCCCTTGCTTGCAGGCCTCTATCTCTTCGACTTTTCGCCAGCCCGCATCCTGAACGGCCTGACGCGGCTCGGCACGATCTTCTCGTTCATGTTCCCGCCCTACGTCTGGACGACCTGGCAGGAATGGAGCGACGTTCTGGTTGGCCTCGGCCAGACGATTTCGATGGCGTTCCTCGGAACGCTGCTCGGCGCGCTCGCCGCTTTTCCGCTCGCCTTTCTCGGCGCGAAGAACATCATGCCGCTCGGCTGGGTGCGGCTATCGACCCGCCGCGGCTTCGATGCATTGCGCGCCGTCGAACAGATCGTGCTCGCGCTGATCTTCATCCGCGCCTTCGGCCTCGGCCCGCTTCCCGGTGTCTTCGCGATCGCCGTTTCGGAAATCGGCACTTTCGCCAAGCTCTTTTCAGAAGCGATCGAAAATACCTCGCGCAAACCTGTCGACGGTGTTCTGGCATCGGGCGGCGGGCCGCTGCAAACCATCCGCCTTGCCATCATGCCTCAGGCGATGCCGGTCATCCTGTCGATCATGCTCTATAATTTCGAATCCAACACCCGCTCCGGCACCATTCTCGGCATTGTCGGCGCCGGGGGAATCGGCTTCCTGCTGGCGGACCGCATTGCCGCCTATCGCTGGCCGGAGGCCTGGACGATCATCTTCCTGATCGTCGCCGTCGTATATGCTATCGATCTCTCCTCCGCATGGCTGCGCGGCAAGATCATCGGCAAGAACGACAGCGCCCGGTAAGGCCGGAATATCGCGACGAGGGAGTTGGAATGGCAAGGATAATGGTGGTCGGCAATGCCAATGTCGACCGGATCTGGCGGCTCGACCGGCCGCTCGTGCCGGGTGGGAGGCTCTCTTGCCAGTCGATCGAGGAGCGTTACGGCGGCGGCGGCTTCCATACCGGCCTGGCCCTGCTCGATCTCGGCCATGAGGTGGTTCTGGTCACCAGCCTTAGCGATGACGATAGAGGACGCAGCTATCTGAAGGATCTCGGAAAGCGCGGTTTCAACACCGATTTCATCGATGTTGTACCCGGGGAGACAGCACCCGTCGATATCCTCGTCGATCCCAACGGCGAGCGCACCATCATCGCGCCGGCGGGCCGGCGGCGACCGGGCATAGATAACTTACCGCCGATCGATGCGTCGCTTGTCTATCTCAATGCACGGGTAATGAGCCCGGCTGCCCTCAGGCAATTGGAAGATTACGACGTGGTGGTTTCGCAATATCCGCTCTCGGCCGAACGCCGGCCCGCGAATGTTTTGATCGCCTCGCGCTCGGACGTGAAGGGAACAGCGCAAACGGCCTGGCAGGCAGCTTCGGAAATCGCCGCGCCGCGACTTGAAACTCTCGTGCTGACGAGTGGCATGCAACCAATCGAGATCGTCAGTCAACGAAGTTCGATCATCATCGAGGTGCCGCCAGCGCCTCCTGCACGCGACACGACAGGAGCGGGCGATTATTTTGCCGGTGGCTACATCGATGCCATGGTCAGAGGCCTTGATGCCGGCGCGGCAGCGCTGGCCGCCTGCGGGGTCGCGGCCTCTTACCTTGCCGCGTCCTGAAATCGCGGCTCTTGAAAGACGGGCACATCAATCTCACCTGATATCTCCATTGTTCACCTGTCGAACGACAGCCCTTTGCCATCAGCAGTCGCTGCCGGTCCTCAACATCGACGCCTCACGCGTCGGAGGAGATTTCATGGGATTCATTGATCGTGACATTCAGCCGTCGTCAGACGCCGGGCTGCTGGATGCCTATTCCGAAACGGTGTCGAATACCGTCGACATGGTCGGTCCGGCGGTCAGCCGTATCGAGCGCATTGGCGGACGAGCAGGGCATGGTTCCGGCTTTGCCATCTCGCCCGACGGTCTCATCGTTACCAACAATCACGTCGTCGGCGATGCGAAAGCCGTCACCATCAAGACACCTGACGGTACGGTCGTCGAGGGCCGGGTGCTTGGCCGGGATGAAGATACCGACCTTGCATTGATCCGGGCCAACGACTGGTCCGGCGCCTGGGCGCAGCTTGCCGACTCGAAGAAACTGAAGCGCGGGCATATTGCTGTCGCCATCGGCAATCCGCTTGGCTTCGAATGGACCGTCACTGCCGGCGTCGTTTCTGCCCTCGGACGCTCGATGCGCGCCGCGAGCGGTCGCCTGATGGAAGATATCATCCAGACGGATGCGGCGCTTAACCCCGGCAATTCCGGCGGTCCGCTGGTCTCTTCGTCTGGTGAGGTCATCGGCGTCAATACCGCAGTGATACAGGGCGCACAGAGCATCGCTTTTGCAGTCGCCTCGAACACCGCCAAACATGTCGTGTCCGAAATCCTGCGTTTCGGCGAGGTCCGCCGCGGATATATCGGTATCGCCGCCGATACGGTTGATCTGCATCGGCGCATTGCGCTTGAAGCCGGCCTTCCGCAACGGACAACGGTCCGCCTGCGCCGCGTCGAAGATGGTGGCCCTGCCGCGAGAGCTGGCCTTCGTGAAGGCGACTATCTGCTTGCAATCGCCGGCCATCCGGTATCGGGGATAGATGATGTCGTCCGGCTGCTGGATGGGTCGACGATCGACGCCGATGTCGAAGTGTTGATTTTCTCCATTGCGGGGCGGATCGAACAACGCACCGTTCGGCCGGCTAAAAGAGCACATTAGGCAACTGTTTAGCCGATATAGCTAAAGAAGAGAACGAAGCCGGAGATCGTGCTTCGTTCTCCAATCGCTGCAGGCTATGGCAGTCCTCAGGCGACGAGGCTTTCGGCCTCGATTTCGGCGACAAACTGGGCAACGGTCTCGCCGATGATTTCGGGGTGGTCCTCCTGCAGATAGTGCAGGCCAGACCCCAACTTCACCAGCCGGCAATTGTGCAGACGTCTCGCAAAATCCTCGGCAACCGCCAACGGAATGAGCGCACCCGGATCTCCAGCAAAGAGGAGCTTCGGATAGGTCGATGCCGCCAAAGCCTCATGTGCTTTTTCCATGCTTGCATAGACATCCGCCGGCTCACCGGCAATCGGCAGTTCATTCGGAAATCGCCAGGTTGGCCGACGCGAGGCCGGTGTGGGGAACGGCGCTCGATAGACGGCCATCTCCTCCTCGCTGAGTTGGCGGGAGGTTGCGCCGGGAAGCACGCCTTCAACGAAGATATTTTCCCTCAGGATGAGTTCTTCGCCCTCTCCCGGCGTCCGAAACCTGCGAAATATCTCACGCTCGGCACTGTTCTGCAGGAATTCCTCCCAGGTCGGTATCGGCCGGATGAACTCCATGAAGGCCAGACCACGAACGAAGTCGGGACGGCGGGCGGCGAGATGGAGCGCCAGTCCGCTTCCCCAATCCTGGGCGACGAGATAGGCCGACTTAATGCCCATCGTCGCGATGAACGCATCGAGGTAACGCGCATGATCCTCGAAGCGATAGGCAATGTCCGGCTTGCCCGATTGTCCGAAGCCGATCAGGTCAGGGGCGATGCAATGGGCGGCCCGAGCGACAAGCGGAATGATATTGCGCCAGATATAGGACGACGTGGGATTGCCATGCAGAAACAGGGCGACGGGGCCGTCCGTCCTGCCGGCCTCGCGATATGCCATTTCGGAATCGAGCACCGGCACGCGCGGCAGACTGATATCATGTCTCATGGGTGTGATCCTTGAACACGGTGGCAAAAACGATCTTCTTGAACCGCTCCAAGGGCTGGGCATCCCGCGATACTTTCATGCGCAGGATCGCACCTTCCCATGAAGCAAGGAGGAATTCGGCCAGATCTTCCGGACCGATCGCATCATCGATCTCTCCGGAGGCCTGTCCTTCGGCAATGCAAGCCGTAAATGGCGCGCTCCATTCGCCAAAAATTTCCGCGAGCCGCGTGCGCAGCATCTCGCTCTGCGGCGCCGCCTCCAGGCTGAGATCGCCGATGAGGCAGCCGCGGCTGAAACCATCGGCAGCCAGACGGCCGGTGATGATATCGAGGTATTTCTCGATGCGCTGGCGTGGCCTCAGCCTCACATCCCCAAGCGCCGTCTCGATGGCACACTGAAGATCCTGAAAATAGAGATCGAGCACCTCCTTCGTGAATTCCTCTTTGGAACGGAAGTGGTTGGTAAACGAGCCCTGCGGCACGCCCGCCTCGGCAACGATGTCGCGAACGCCTGCGCCAATGTAACCCTTGCGGAACATGACCTTGCGGCCCGCTTCAAGAATTGTGCTTCGATGTGAGTGCTTTGCCATGACTGCAATAATACGTACGACCGTATTAAAATCAACAGTAAAATTGCCGGCGCGACGCAACGGGCGTCGAACCGAAAAAATGCATAAAAACAAAGGCACCCGCCTACCGGCCGGTGCCTTGATCATTGCCTTCCGCGATATCGAACTTAGACCGGCCTACAGGGAACCAGACATTCCCGAGGTCGCAGCAAGTAGACCGTATAGTGCCGACGGCTCATCAGAGAACACGTCATAAATACAGGGTGCTGCGAAAACCGCTGCTCCCAGAATGACGATGATGATCCTTTTCATCGAAGCCTCCATCGGCGCAGCCGGACTGCGCCTTCTGTTATCAGTAACCCTAGACGAGGTTCAGCTCGACATTGATGTTGCCGCGCGTCGCCTTCGAATAAGGGCAGGTCTGATGAGCCTCTTCGACCAGCGCTCTGGCGACCTCGGGCTCCAGACCCGGCAGGCTGATGTTGAGACGAGCCTGCAGGAAATAGGCGTCGCCCGTCATGCCGAGATCGACTTCCGCATCGACGGCGGTATCGGCGGGAAGCCTCAGCTTCCGCTTGCCGGCAGCAAGGCCCATCGCGCCGATGAAGCAGGCGGACCAGCCGGCAGCAAAGAGTTGTTCGGGATTGGTGCCTGCATGGGCGCTGCCCGGAGGCGAAAGCTTCACGTCGAGCTGCGCGTCGCTGCTGCGGGCGGAGCCGTCACGGCCGCCTGTCGTGTGGGTCTTGCCGGTATAAAGAACCTTTTCAATCGTCGTCATGAGAGCACTCCTCGATTTCGTGTCGCGAGCTGCGACATCTGGTGACGGAGTGGTTTTGACGGTTTGACGTATCCACTATGTTTCTGAAATCGGCGGAACTGTATCAAAGCGTAGCGCATGTCAATCTGGACATTTTCACATACAAAACAGCGAAAAATTCAGTTGGCGCGGATGGTGACCTCGGCGGCCAATCCGCCGCCCTCGCGGTTATACAACCGCACTGAACCGCCGATCGCGGCGGCCAGCTGTTGGGCGATGGCAAGACCGAGTCCCGTGCCGCCTGTCTCGCGATTGCGCGATTGCTCCAGCCGGAAGAAGGGCTGCATTGCAGCCTCGAGCATAGCCTCCGGAATGCCGGGGCCGCTGTCCATCACAGTGATAACGATCGCCTCTTCACCGTTTCGTTCAACGCCGATTTCGGCGGCCCCGGCAAATTTCAGGGCGTTGTCGATAAAATTCGTCAGAATACGACGCAACGCATGTGGCTTGGTCGATGCGACACCCTGCACCAAACCGACGACACTGACGTCTTTGTCCATGTCCTGATAGTCGTAGGCGATGCTATCGATGAAGGACGAGAGATCAATGCGCGAAAACTTTTCACCACTGCCGTGGGCGCTGCGGGCATAAGCGATCCCGTCCTGCACCAGGCGTTCGATCTCGCCGAGATCGCGGACCAGCTTGTCCTTCTCGGGGGACTCATCTGCCATGTCGGCGCGCAGCCGCATGCGGGTGATCGGCGTTTGCAGGTCGTGGGAGATTGCGGCCAGTATCTGCACACGCTCCTCGAGATAGTGCGCAATTCGCTCCCGCATGGCGTTGAAGGCGCGAGCCGCATGGGCAACCTCGCTCGGTCCGCGCTCACTGAGCGGCGGCCCCTTCTTGTTCGGGTCAAGTTCATCTGCTGCCGCGGCAAGAGCGCCAAGCGGGCGGATCGCCTGACGCACGGCAAACCACGTGCAGAGCACAAGCAGCGCCATTTGAATGGCAAGCACGTAGGGCAGCCATGCCGCAATGGGCATGGCCGGGCGCGGCGTGATGTCGATTGTCAGGGGACTTCCATCACTCAGCGTCAGATGCGCCTGCAGGCGGCTAATGTCGCCTGGAATCGATTCCATGCGGATCGGATAAGTACCCCCGATCGCCTCTTCGATCCTGCCGCCGATTTCCTTGCCCTTGCTGGAGTTATCGGGCACGCCCGGCAGACCCGGCCCAAGTTCGAAACGATAATTGCCGCGACTCAGGCGGTCGAGCAGGTCGCCCCGCTGATCCGCCGGCAAGCGATCGAGTACCGCAATCGAGGTCGCAACGTCACTCTCCAGCGTACCAAGCATGACGGCCTTGGCCGACATGGAACGCTCGACGAAGAGCACCGTGAATGAGAGGCCGTAGGCAATCGCCAGGCCGAAGAGCAGGATAAGGAAAAGCCGGGCCCTCAGCGTGCTCGGCCAAAACCCGAAGCGAAGCCCCCCGCTCGCACTCATGACCTCGCCTCTTCAATCTCCACCGGAACGGAAAAGACATAACCCTCGCTACGCACCGTCTTGATATAGGTCGGCTCGCGTGCGTCATCGCCCAATCGCTGACGCACGCGGCTGACCAGAAGGTCGATCGAGCGGTCGAAGAGCTCCGCATCGCGGCCCTGTGTCAGGTTCAAGAGCTGATCGCGGTTGAGCACCCGCTGGGGATGATCGATGAAGACGCGCAGCAGACGATATTCGGCGCCGCTGAGCGCAATCTCCGTTCCCTGCCCGTCGAGAAGATGCCGGCCGACAGTATCGAGACGCCAGTCGCCGAAACGAAGCCATTGCCCCGCCTCCGAGATCTGCAGGTTCGGAGGCAGAGCGCGCGTGCGTCGCAGCACAGCCTTTATGCGCGCCAGCAATTCGCGCGCTGCGAAGGGTTTCGGCAGATAATCGTCGGCACCCATCTCCAGCCCGATGATGCGATCCATCTCGTCGCTCCTGGCCGTCAGCATCAGGATCGGCGTCGCCTTATGCTTACCCGCACGCAACTCGCGGCAGAGCACGAGCCCGTCGTCACCCGGCATCATGACGTCGAGCACGATGAGATCGACCGTATTGCCTTCGAGAAAACTGCGCATCTGTCGGCCATCGGCCGCGACTGACGCCCGAAGGCCGTTCTTCTTCAGATAGCTCGAAACCAGCTCACGGATTTCACGATCGTCATCGACGATCAGGATATGGTCGATATGCTCCATGTCAGGACTTTCGGATCCTCTATCTGTTGGCGCCAGCAGAATTTTTATCTTAGCGCAGACTCGCTGCTTCCTGTTTTGACTCTGAATTGGCTGCCGCGAAACAGGGAATTCCGTCCGCGGCAGCAAAGGCTGACTTTAGAAGCGATCGACATCCAGGATAGCCTGGGCAAAGGCCTGCGGTGCTTCTTGCGGCAGGTTGTGGCCGATGCCGCCGGTGATGGTGCGATGCTCATATCTGCCGGTGAACTTCTTGGCATAGACAGAAGGGTCCGGATGCGGCGCGCCATTGGCGTCGCCCTCCATGGTGATGGTCGGCACTGTGATGACCGGGAAGGCGGCAAGTTTCTTTTCCAACGCGTCATACTTCTTTTCGCCATTGGCAAGGCCAAGCCGCCAGCGGTAGTTGTGGATGGTGATCGCGACATGATCCGGGTTTTCGAATGCCTTGGCGGTGCGGTCGAAAGTTGCGTCATCAAATTTCCACTGCGGCGAAGCGAGCTTCCAAATCAGCTTCGCGAAATCATGCCGGTTGGCCTCGTAGCCCTCGCGGCCGCGTTCCGTAGCGAAATAGAACTGGTACCACCAGGACAACTCGGCCTGCGGCGGAAGCGGCTTCTTGTTGGCTTCCTGGCTGCCGATCAGATAGCCGCTGACAGAGACCAAACCCTTGCAGCGTTCCGGCCAGACGGCGGCCAGGATGTCCGCAGTGCGGCCGCCCCAGTCATAGCCGCCGATCACGGCACGCTCGATCTTCAAAGCATCCATGAAGGCGATGATATCGATGGCGATGGCAGCCTGCTGACCGTTGCGCGGTGTCTTCGCGGAGAGGAATTCGGTTGTGCCATAGCCGCGCAGATAGGGGATCAGTACCCGGTAGCCGGCATCGGCGAGCGCAGGCGCTACATCGACGTAGCTGTAGATGTCGTAGGGCCAGCCATGGAGCAGCAGGACAACCGGACCATTTGCGGGACCGGCTTCAGCGTAGCCGACATTCAATACGCCAGCCTTGATCTGCTTCAGCGGTGCAAAGGACGTATTCGAACCTGGCGTGACGGCGGGCGCGGTCACCTGTGACTGGGCGCCGGCGGCGCTTGTCAGGCCAAACTCGACGGCAGCCATGGTCATGGCCGCAACACCGAAAAAACGACGACGCTGAATATTGATTTCGCTGGACATTGGCTTTCTCCGTTTCAAGTTGATGGCAAGGAGAAAACAGCTCGCATGTATCCCCGATGTTTCGGTATCCGCTTCAATTGCATGCGGATGTAGCATCCGGGCTTCCGGATACGTTCTGATACAATGGCTGCCTTCCTAATCGAAAATCCGTTTGATGAGGAAATCACGAAGCACGACGGCATTGTTGTGCTCATCATCGCGGGCGGCATAAAGCAGGGTGACCGTGCCTTTTTCTGCGAAACCGAGCACCTGATCTACCTCTTCCTCCTTTTGCTGAAGCTCGACGATGTAGCGCTTGCAGAACTCCTCCCAGCGATCGGGCTCATGATTGAACCAGTGGCGCAACTCGGTGCTGGGTGCGATATCCTTCAGCCAGGCATCGAGAGCAGCGCGGTCTTTGCTGAGGCCGCGCGGCCAGATGCGATCGACAAGCAGGCGGGCGCCATCCGCGGCAGCTTTGGCCGCATAAACCCGCTTCAGCTTTATATTCTCCGGACTGATCGTCATGTGATCCTACCTGCTCGGCCACGCTCTCCCAAAAGAAGGTTCGATCGGCGAGACATGATGCGGGAAGATAGCGTAGCCCTCATCTTTGCGCTTCCTACACTTCGGTACACATTGCCATAAAACCAGACACATCCGAGATACATCGCCTCGACCAGATAGCCACGTTGCTGATCGGGCCGCATCGCCGTCCAGAGTCCGATCACCCGGTTTCAAAGGAAACGACGATGACACTTCTTATCATTGCTTATCTTGGAGGGGCGCTGACCATATTCAGCCCCTGCATTCTCCCCATTCTGCCCTTCATCTTTGCCCGTGCCGGACAGCCATTCGTGCGCAGCACGCTGCCCATGCTGATCGGCATGGCCGCAACATTCGCGCTGGTAGCGACACTTGCGGCAGTTGGCGGCAGCTGGGCGATCAACGCCAATGAATATGGCCGCCTTGCCGCGCTGACCCTGCTTGCCATCTTTGGCATCAGTCTTCTTTCGCCCCGTATCGCAAGCGTCATCACCCAGCCTGTCGTCGATTTCGGCAACCGCCTGCTGAACGCTTCCGGCAAGACCGGTGCTGCGCCGACTGTGGCGAGCGCGCTCGTTCTCGGCGTCGCGACCGGTCTGCTGTGGGCGCCCTGCGCCGGGCCAATCCTCGGTCTCGTACTGACCGGCGCCGCACTCCAGGGCGCGAACCTGCAGACGACGTTCCTGCTGCTTGCCTATGCCGCTGGCGCCGCCACTTCGCTGGCTATTGCACTCTCAGTCGGCGGCAAGATCTTTGCCGGCATGAAGAAGTCGCTTGGCGTCAGCGAGCGCATTCGTCAGGGCCTCGGCGCTGCCGTGCTCGCAGGCGTCGCTGTCATTGCACTCGGTCTCGACACTGGCCTGCTTTCGCAGCTTTCCTATGCCAGCACCGCATCCTTCGAGCAGGCCGTTCTCGACAGGGTGAATGTGAAGCCAACCGATGGAGGATCGTCCGAAGTCGCGAGCAACGACAAGGCGATCGGTCTTGCCGATGCGAAACCTTTCCATAGCGATCTGCCAGTCGAAGGTCGGGCGCCATCGCTGGACGGTGCCGTCGAATGGCTGAACTCGCCGCCGCTGACTATGGAACAACTCCGCGGCAAGGTCGTACTCGTCGATTTCTGGACCTATTCCTGCATCAACTGCATCCGCACTATCCCCTATGTCCGCGCCTGGGCTGAAAAATACAAAGACCAGGGCCTGGTTGTGATCGGCGTGCATGCCCCGGAATTTGCCTTCGAAAAGAAGATCGATAATGTCAAAAAGGCCATCGGCGACTTCAATATCGGCTATCCGGTCGCAATCGACAACGACTACAAGATCTGGCGCGCCTTCGATAACAGCTACTGGCCTGCTCATTACCTGATCGATGCCAAGGGCCAGATCCGCGAACATCACTTCGGCGAAGGCAACTACCGGCAGACCGAGCAGGCGATCCAGGATCTGTTGCGCGAAGCCGGCAGCGAGACGGCAACAAGCGCACCGGTCGTGCCGGATGCGAAAGGTGCCGAGATGAGCCCGGACCTGAAGGACATCGGCTCCGGCGAGACCTATATCGGCTATCAGCAGGCCACCGGCTTTGCCTCCAATGAGAGCATGCGCGCCGATGCCAGCAGGGACTATTCGGTCAAGCAGCCTGGCCTCAACCAGTGGGGTCTTTCGGGCAAATGGACTGTCGGCGCTGAAGAGGCGACCCTCGATCAGTCAGGCGGCGGCATCGCCTACCGCTTCAGCGCCCGCGACCTGCATCTCGTTCTTGGCCCAGCGACTGACGGCAAACCGATCCGCTTTCAGGTGACGGTCGACGGCAAGGCGCCAGGTGCCGACCACGGCAGCGATATCGATGCCGATGGAAACGGCACGGTGACCTCAACCAAACTCTACCAGCTCGTGCGCCAGTCCGGTGCCGTGGAAGCACGCAATTTCGAGATCCATTTCCTCGATCCCGGCGTCCAGGCCTACGCCTTTACCTTCGGCTGAACTTCCTACTCCCGTTTAACTTGAACAACAGGAATAAACACCATGAAACACAAGTATTTTTCCACTCTCGCCCTCGCCTTCGCCACCAGCGTCATCGCTTTCACCGCCCAGGCAGCAGAGGTGAAGAACATCGTCATCGTCCACGGCGCTCTTGCCGATGGTTCCGGCTGGCGCCAGGCGACTGAAATTCTCGAAAAACGCGGCTTCAACGTCACCATCGTCCAGGAGCCAATCACCTCGCTTGCCGATGACGTCGCCGCCACCAACCGAGTACTGGACCTGCAGGACGGCCCAACCCTGCTCGTCGGCCATAGCTATGGCGGCATGGTCATCACCGAAGCCGGCAACAGCCCCAATGTGGCGGGCCTGGTCTATGTCGCGGCCTTCCAGCCGGACAAGGGGGAAAGCCTCATCAGCCTGGCGAGTTCCAAGCCGGCTGGCGGCATGAATATTCGTGAGACGAAGGACGGAAAATATCTCTACCTAGACCCGGCCGCCTTCGCGAACGACTTCGCCGCCGACCTGCCGAAGGACGAGGCGGCATTCCTCGCGAAGTCACAGGTCTTCGCCTCCAAGGAGGCTTTCTCTGCCAAGGCTGGCGATCCTGCCTGGAAGACCAAGAGAAGCTGGACGGTGGTGGCCACCGAAGACCGTTCGATCAATCCCGATCTCGAACGCGACATGGCAAAGCGGGCAGGCAGCACGGTGACGGAGATCAAGGCAAGCCATGCTGTCTTCGCATCTCAGCCGGAAAAGGTTGCCGATGTGATCGCAAAGGCAGCCGAGGCGGCCAGCAAGTAATCGGATCAAAAGTAGCAACCGGAGCCGGTGGATCACTCCGCCGGCTCGTTCTCAGTGAATGTCTCCTTCATCGCTCTGATAATGACGACGGCCGATGCCGCGCCGGGATCGATGTGGCCAAGGGATCGTTCGCCGAGGCGGGCCGCCCGCCCGCGGGTCGCAACCATCGAACGGGTCGAGCGTGCGCCGGCATCACCGGCTTCCAGAATGTCGTTCCACATGTCCGAGACGGTCGCCTGCCGGTCGCGGGCGGCAGCTGCCGCTTCGGTTGCCGGGATCCAGGCATCCAGCATGGTCTTATCGCCGCGCTGGCCCTTGCCGCGATCCCGGATACCTGATGTCATGGCCTCGACAATTGCGGCCTGAGAGTCGATCGAAAGCGTCTCGTCCCGCTTCAGGGCCTGCGCGGCCTTGCGGAAGGCGGTGGCATAGAGCGGGCCGGTCGATGCGCCAACGGCATCGAGAAAGGCGGATGCGGCAAGCGAAAAGACCTCTGATGGCAATATTGTATCGAGATCTTGCTTTGCCAGTTCGCCATTCACCGCCTGGAAGCCGAGCGACATGGTAATGCCGTGGTCGGCATCGCCGATCGCGCCATCCAGATCGGAGAGATGATCCTTCTCAGCCGAGATCGCCACCGATATCCGGTGAAACATCCTGCTGAGGCGGCGGGCCGCGTTTGCCGACATGCGTATCCTCCCAATTCATGCAGCCCAGTTCCCTGGGATGCTTTTACTTTTCAGTTTACGACCCTCAGAAACGCGGTATCGCAGGGGTGGTGCAGCAGATCCGTCAATTCCTGATCGAGATGCAGAATGGATATGGATGCGCCGACCATGTCGAGCGATGTGCAATAATGCCCCACCCAGTTCGCTTCGATCTTGATCCCCTTTGCGCTCAGGCGCTGTTCCACCCGTCGATAGAGAATATAGAGTTCCATCAGCGGCGTGCCGCCGAACGAGTTGACGAGAACGGCAACGCGGTCCCCCGCCACCGGTTTCATTTCCGAGAATATGCGATCCATGACGACATCGACCACGGCATCGGCGCTCATCATCTTTTCACGCATCACGCCCGGTTCGCCGTGGATGCCCATGCCGATTTCCATATCGTCGGGACCGATCTCGAAATTGTGGCGACGCGTCTGCGGCAGCGAACAGGGCTCCAACGCAACACCCATCGTGAAGGTACGGTCATTGGCTTTTCGCGTTGCTGCCTCGCAAGCATTCAGCGACAGACCACGATCGCAGGCCGCACCGGCGATCTTGAAGATAAAGAAATTGCCGGCGACTCCGCGGCGGCCATCCCGATCCTCTACTGGCGAGGACGAAATATCGTCGGTGGTAACAACGGTACGGACCTCGATATTGTCCTCCGCTGCCATTTCGGCAGCCATCTCAAAATTCATGACGTCGCCGGCATAGTTGCCGTAGACGAACAGCACGCCCTCCCCGCCCGATGCCGCCCGGGCGCATTGCAGGATCGGCCCCGGAGGCGGGGAGGAAAAGATATTGCCGACCGCGACAGCATCGGCGAGCCCCTTGCCCACATACCCGAGGAAGGCCGGCTCGTGGCCGGTGCCGCCGCCGACGACCAGTCCAACCTTGCCCGCCCGGGGGCCTGTACGGGCAACGAGCGCGCGGTTGGAGCCGTCGACCGGGCGGAGGTAGCCCGCATGCGCCTTGACGACGCCCTCGAGCATTTCCTCGACGACGTCGTCAGGGTTGTTCAAGAACTTCTTGATCTGGGTGCGCGCGAAGTTCAACGGCGCTGAAATCTCACTTTCCACACGCGAACGCTGGAGGCTCTTCTGAGCGATTTCAGTAACGCCGTCGGCATTGAGGATGCCGCGGCCCGTCGCTGCATCGGTAATGAGGACATTGACATAGCCGCCGCGAAGCGCCGCGAGAATGGCCGGCACCTTGTCGAAGCCGCCGGCAACAGCAATGCGCATGTTGATCTTCTTCAGCATATCAAGCGAGATGCCGACCGTCCGGTCGTCCAGCGGCCCGGCGACGGGCCGCCCATGGCCATCGATGAAGCGGCCTGCCACGACACCGGTCGCATCCTTCGCCAGATAGTCCTGCAGCGATACGGACTCGAAAAAACCACTGGTGTGGATGGTGGAATTCGGCCGCATTGAAGCGATGCCGAAAATTACCCTGTTCGCCCGTGAAAGCGCTTCGAACTGACGATCAATCAGCGGTTCACGCATCAGCAAATCACGCACTTCGGCGCTGGACACAATTGCAGGCGCCGCAATGTTGATGAGCCGGCCGTCGACCGCATCGGCAAAGGCCGCAGCACAGAGTTCCGGCGTATAGGCGAAAGTTGCGCTCGTGCCACCGGTGGCCTGCACGATGGTCATATCCTGCAGGCCCGAGATGGCGGCCTGCTCGCCAACCGCCATGATGGTGCGTCCCCAGACAACCGCCAGGGTGTCGCCCGACTTCAGGAGCTTCTGCAGTGCCTGCGCGCCTGCTGCACCAAGCCGCTCGATCAGCGGCCGCGCATTGTCGTCGCTCGGCACGACAAGACAGTCATGCAGGCCGAAATGCCGCTTCAGTTCCTGAGCGATGGTGAGCGAACTGAGGCGTGAGGGTTCGATGGAAATATTGACGATGCCGCGAGCGCGCGCATCGGCGAGGTAGCTGTTCACCGTAGCGCGCGAAATGCCCATGGTCTCGGCGATGTCGCCCTGAGTCATGCCGTCTTCATAATAGAGCCAGCATGCCCATACATAGGGATCGTCGCCGTAGCGCAGCGGGATGGGTTCGGCCGAAACGTCTGCCGCGTTGTTCTTTCGTGCCGATGATGTCTTAGCCGTCATCCTGCCTGGTTTCTCCTCGTCTGCAATCGACGGCGAAGATGAGCGTAAAAGCTGCAGTTTTCAACGTGCCTTCGCCTGATTGTTCCCGGCCGCCGAAGCGGCCGGGAAGGTGATGCAAGGGAGGATCGCGGGCTCTCACCAAAGCCCGATCTGTCAGGCCGACTGCAGCCTCGGTTCTACGCCTTCAGCCAGCGACGTCAGGATCAATGCACAGGATGTCGCGCCTGCATCAAGCACACCGAGCGAACGTTCGCCGAGCCGACTAGCGCGACCGATCTTTGCGACGAGATCGCGTGTGCTGTCGCGTCCGGCCTCGGCAGCTGCGACGAGCGCGTGAAGCGCCTCGGCAAAGGACTTTCCGCTGCCAATTGCCGTATCGAATGCAGTGATCGCCGGCACGAGTGTGTCGAGCAGTGTCTTGTCGCCGACCTTCGCCGAACCGATCGCCTGAATGCCGTCGAGACCATTTTGGAGCATGGAGCTGAAGGCGGCGGCATCGATCGCATCGGACTTTTCGATGGTTTCAGCAAACTGCGTGAACATCACGCCGTAAAGCGGCCCCATGGAGCCGCCGATCTCCGTCATCAGAACCGTGCCGAGCGTGTCGAGCGCTTCAGCCAGCGACATGTCGGTTCCCTTGATGCGCTCGGCGGCCATGCCGAAACCCTTGGCCATGTTGACGCCGTGATCGCCGTCTCCGATCTTGCCATCAATTTCGCTCAGATAGGCGCGATTTTCGATGATCCGGTCGGCCAACGAGAGAACGATTTCACCCGATCTGGCATTCTGAAATTGCTGCATTGACCCACCTCCCCTCAGAGCATCGCAGGGCACTGGACATCGACATCCAGCAGTCGCTTCAGTTCGTCGTCCAATGCCATCACGGTCAGTGTCGCGCCGACCATTTCCAGCGATGTGAAATAGTTGCCGATATAGACCTTGTGAATCTTCAGTCCGCGTCCGGTGATCTCGGATTCAATCGTATCGTGGAGAATATAGAGCTCGTTAAGCGGCGTGGCGCCGAGGCCGGACACGATAACGGCGACTTCGGCTCCAGCAGCAAGCTGGTGATCCTCGAGAACGATCTTCGCCATCTCCTCCGCGACGTCCCTGGCGGACTTCAGGGGCTCGACACGCACGCCGGGTTCGCCATGGTGGCCGATGCCGACCTCCATCGTGCCAGGCTCGATGGTGAAATTCGGATGGCCGACGGACGGCAGGGTACAGGGGCCGAGGCCGACACCGATCGAACGGCAATTGTCGATCGCCTTCTGCGCGGTCGCCCTGACTTCCTCGAGGCTTGCGCCCTCGGCAGCTCTCGCGGCGCCGCACTTCCACATGAAGATCTCGCCGGCAACGCCACGACGCTTCTCGCGCTCCTCGGGGCTTGCGGAACAGACGTCGTCATTGGCGACGACCGTGGCGATCTCGATGCCTTCCTTCGCCGCCAGCTTGATCGCCATCTTCACATTCATGTTGTCGCCGGCATAGTTGCCATAGAGGCAGACGACGCCCTTGCCGCCATTGGCTTCGCGCGCCGCATCGAGGAAGCTCTTTGCGGTTGGCGAAGAGAAAAGTTCGCCGACTGCCACGGCATCCAGCATGTTGCGACCGGTATAGCCGATGAAGGCCGGTTCATGACCCGAACCGCCGCCGGTGATGACGCCCACCTTGCCGGCGACTGGTGCGTGACGGGCGGCGATGACACGGGGATTTTGTGCTGATTGCCTTACGATGTCGGCATGAGCCTTGACGAAACCTTTGACGGTATCTTCGACGACCTCATCCGGATTGTTGATAAATCGCTGCATTATAACTCCTATCTACCGCGCGTCAGATAATGGTGTAACCGCCGTCGACCAGAAGGTCCGCGCCGTTGATCATATCGGCACCATTGGAAGCCAGGAACACCGCCGCGGCCGCAATCTCCTCCGGAAAAGCAAAACGACCGGAGGGAATGCGCTGTTTCAGCGCCTCGCCGCGCGGGCCATCCCATGCCTTCCTGCCGAGATCGGTCAGGACGACTGTCGGAGAGATGGTGTTGACGGTAATGCCGTGTTTGCCCCATTCGGCGGCAAGTGTCTTGGAAAGACCGATGACGCCGAATTTCGAAGCACAGTAGGCGACGTGCTGATCGATCGCGACGGTGCCTGCCTGCGACGCCATGTTGATGATCTTGCCACCCTTGCCCGCCTTGATCATGGCGCGGCCGGCAGCCTGGGAGACCAGGAACGTGCCCTTGAGATTGATGGCGATTGTCTTGTCCCAGGCGTCGAGACCCAGGTCCTCGGCCGGCGCAAGCATGACGACGCCAGCGCTGTTGACGGCGATATCGATGCGGCCGAAGGCAGCTTCGATATCAGCAATCACATTCTCGACCGACTGCGGATTTGACACGTCGCAGACAAAGGATCTGGAACCGTTGCCGAGTTCTTCAGCCTTGCTCCGTGCCACCGATTCATTGATGTCGATGACGGCAACGACAGCGCCCTTGGCGGCCATGGCGGATGCAATGGCGCTGCCGATACCGGACGCGCCGCCCGTAACCAGAGCGACCTTGCCGCTCAGGGAAAAGTTCAGGTCAACCTCTTTGGAATCAGTCATGGCTCTCTCTCGAACTCAGGGTTTGGGGCGGGATATGATCCCGCCCCCAGCGAGGATCACTTGCGGGTAGACAGCAGCTGATCGACGTTTTCAGCCGTCACCGGGGTCCACGGAACATTGTAGGTCTTATCCTTACCGCCGTTCCAAGGCATGTCCTTGTAGGTGGTCCAGATATCGGACTCCGGCTTGTAGTCGCCCTTCTTGGCATTAAAGATCGCCAGATCCAGGGCACCCTGAGCCTGAGCGCGCGCATCTTGCAGGATCGACGTCATTTCGCCCGCCTTGACTGCACGCAGCGCATCGGTGACGCCGTCGATGCCGGCGATCGCGAAGCTCTTGACGTCGAGACCGGCAGCCTTGACCGCTTCGATGGCGCCAAGCGCCATTTCATCGTTCTGGCCGATGATACCGTTGATCTGGTTCGGATGAGCCGTCAGCCAGTTTTCCATCAGCGTCTGGGCCTCCGCGCGCGACCAGTTTGCCGTCTGGTCTTCGAGAACCTTCACATCCGGGCACTCGGCAAGCGCCTTCTTGTTGCCTTCCAGACGCTGGATCTGGGCGGACTGACCGACCGGGCCTTCGATGATAACGACATTACCCTTGCAGCCGATCTTGTCCAGAACGCTCTTGGCTTCGAGATAGCCGGACACAGTATCGTCGGAACCGACATAGGATGTCAGCTGATCGGAGTTGACGCGGGTGTTGGAACCGATGACCGGAATGCCGGCATCGACGGCCGACTGGACGGCGGCCGCACCTGCATCGACGTCGATCGGGGCGAAGATGATCGCGTTATACTTCTGCGTGATCATCGTCTTGAACTGGTCCTGCTGGACCAGCGCATCATAACGGCCGTCGAAAACCGTCAGTTCGACTTCGCCGCTCTTGACGGCCGGGTGGTCCTGGAGCGCTGCCGTCCAGATCTGCATGAATTCTGCATTGAGGCCGTAAGGTGCTGCGCCGATCTTGATCTTTTCCTGGGCTGCGGCAGACGTTGCCAGCAGCGCCGTTGCCGAAGCAAGCGCAATCAGAAGCTTTCTCATTTCCATTCTCCTCCACTTTGGGTTTAGGCTGCCGGCATGGCTTGCCTGTCGGACGGGGCGGCGAGCTGCCTGCCCCCGAATTTCTGCTGGTGAGCTCAAGCTCCGAAATTTCGTTTCTGGTCGAGCATGACGGCGCCGACGATCAGGGCACCCTTCAGGACCTGCTGGTAGTAGGACTGGATACCCATCAAATCGAGGCCATTGTTCATGACTCCGATGATGAGGGCGCCAATCAGTGTTCCCGTCACACGACCGACGCCGCCGGAAAGGCTTGTCCCGCCGATGACGACTGCCGCGATCGCGTCCAGCTCATAGGCGACACCTGCCTGCGGCAGACCCGAACCGGTGCGGGCGCTGAGCAGAATACCCGCAAGTCCTGCCAGGCCGCCTGAGATGACATAGACGGTGAAGCGGATACGATCGGTATTGATGCCCGAAGTCTTGGCTGCATGGGGATTGCCGCCGACAGCATAGATGTAGCGGCCGAAGCGCGTGCGGTTGAGGATCCACCAGGAGATCGCGAAGACGACGGCAAGCACAATGACCGGCGCGGGAACGCCGAACACGTCACCGGTGCCGATCCAGCGGAAGGCAGGTGTCAGCGCGGGAACCGGACGACCGCCGCCGTAGATCAGCGTCATGCCGCGGGCAGCCGAAAGCATGCCGAGTGTCGCGACAAAGGCCGGCACCGAGAAACGTGAGACGATCACACCCGAGATCGAACCGCAGATGATGCCGACGAACACGCCGACAAGCAGGCCGACGCCGACCGGATAAGGCGAGCCGATGACACCCGCCGTAGCAGACGTCGTTGCAAAACTTGCACTGACGATGCCGGCGAGCGCGACCACCGAGCCGACCGACAGGTCGATACCGCGCGTCAGGATGACGAAGGTCATGCCGATCGCCAGCACGCCGTTGATCGACGTCTGCAGCAGCACGTTGGAGATATTGCCGCCGGTCAGGAAGAATTCGTTCGAGAACGACAGGATAATGACCAGGATCAGGAACGCGAGGAAGATCCCGTATTCCTGCACGATCAGGCGCCGCTGTTCCGTCTTGAACCAGCCACCCGTACTCTTGTTCTCACTCACTGACACTGCCTGCTCCTCTGGTGCCGGACGAACGCCCTGACTCTGGTCAGGTTGATAAGTGGACGAGTGATTGGGCATTCGTCTCCTCCCGGCTGTATATTCCGGCGCTCTTGCCGCCGCGCATCACCATGATGCGGTCCGACATGCCAAGAACTTCGTCGATTTCCGATGAGATCATCACCACAGTGCCGCCGCCTTCGGCGAAATCGCAGATGATGCGATAGATTTCACGCTTGGCCCCGACATCGACGCCGCGCGTTGGCTCATCCAGCAGCAGGACCTTGGGGTTGCGCAGGAACCACTTGCCGAGGACGACCTTCTGCTGATTGCCGCCGGAAAGGCCTGATACGGGCATGGTGTCGCGTGCTGCCTTGATTTGAAACTGCTCGCGCATCCGCCGGCTGGCGTCCAGTTCCTTCGCATGGTCCATGGCAAAGGCCGGGCTCAGTGCCGGCAGGCTCGCCATGCAGATATTGGCGCGAACTGAGTCCGACAGATTGAGGCCAGTCTGCTTGCGGTCTTCGGTGACCAGCGCCAATCCGTGAGCCATCGCATCCGAGGGCTTCGAGACGAGGATCGGCGCGCCATCAACCGAGATGCGCCCGGCGGAGGGCTTGTCGAGACCGAAGAGACAGTTAAAGATTTCAGTACGGCCGGAACCCATGAGCCCGTAAATGCCGAAGATCTCGCCCTTGTGTGCGGCAAATGAAATATCGTCGATCTTGTTCGGGCAGGAAAGCGCGCTAACCTCCAGACCGACATCCGACGTCGGCTTATTGGTCTTGACATATTCCTCGGCGAGTTCCCGTCCGACGATCATGCGGATCAGGTTCGGCCGGTCGATCTCCGACAAGGCGCCGGCACCGATGAAGGAACCGTCGCGGAAAACCGTATAGGAATCGGCAATCTGGAAGATTTCCGACAGGCGGTGCGAAACGTAGACGATGCCACGCCCCTGGGCCTGCAGGTGGCGGATCGCCGCAAAGAGCTGCTGGGCTTCACGCTCGCCGATGGCCGAGGTCGGCTCATCCATGAAGATGACTTCGGCGTCATGGCTCAGTGCCTTAGCGATCTCCACCAGCTGCATCTGCGCGACGGATAGGTTCATCATGTATTGGGTGGCCCGGATGTCGAACTCCAGCTCGTCGAGCAGCCTCTGCGCCGCCCGGTTCATGCTGCGGAAATCAATGCCGCCGAAGCGGGTAGACGGTTCACGGCCGAGATAGATGTTCTCGGCGACCGTCATGTGTGGAACCGGGCTCAGCTCCTGCTCGATAATGGCAATACCGGATGCGAGAGCATCCGCCGGACTGGAGAAATCCACTTCCTGGCCACGGCGGCGGATCGAGCCGGCATCGCGCTTGTAAATGCCCATCAGGATTTTCAAGAAAGTCGATTTGCCGGCGCCATTACCGCCGCAGAGCGCGTGAACCGAGCCGGCGCGAAGTTGGAAGCGGCCATCGCGCAGGGCCGCGACACCGCCAAAGGACTTCCTGAGCCCCTCCACTTCCAGCAAAAATTCCACGTCTGTCTCCTCCATGCATGCGTCTGGCGACTACGCTCCAGCACGCCATCGGACATCTGGAAGCCTCCGCCAGATATCGATGCTGACAATATTCAAGTTATGATCGACAAATGTCAAGTGACGCTTGATCATATAAATGTCAGGTCGTCGAAAAGCCGGGAACCACGCAGCAAAAGCCAGCGTTTGCAGGCTTGAGAGCGTCATCGCGGCGAGAACGGGGGTCTATGGAAATCTGAAGGAATTTCCGCAAAAAATCGCGGCTAGGACGCAGCCAGCAAACTGCTGCTGCATGCCATGGCCTTGCATCGGCTGGAGAGCCCGTCACAACGGTGGCAGATGTAGGTGATTCAAGCTTCCATGACCTATCCGGCCGAGCGGGTAGCCACGTGCACAATGCGCAGGCCATCGCCATCGATGCACCGGAAGTTGGCCCCTACTGTCGACAGCAGCATCGTCTCCAGCTTCGGCTCGAATGACCCATCCGCCGAAACATCGAGGCAAGCGACTGCCCGGATGGAATGAAATACTGAATTTCGTCACAAGACCTTCTGCCGCCCGTAGAGCAGCAGCATGCCGATGATGACAGCGCCATAGATGAGCTGCCGGCCAGCCTCCTCGATCTGCATGACCGAGAGAATCGACTGCAGCAGAGTGATCAGGATGACGCCGGCGACAGTTCCGAGATAGGAGCCCTTGCCGCCAAGCACGTGCGTACCGCCAAGCACCACGGCAGCAATCGACGGCAGAAGATAGGCGTCACCCATGGACTGGGATGCTTTCGAAGCATAACCGGCGAGAAGCACGCCGCCGAGTGCGCTGAGACCGCCCGACATAATGAAGGCAAGAAGGGTGATCCTGCGCGTATTGATGCCGGACATGTAGGCGGCACGTTCGCGGTTGCCGATCGCATAGAGCGACCGGCCGAAGGTCGTGCGTGTCAGCAGGAAGACGGCGAGCAAGCCGACGGCGAGCCAGACGAGAACGCCGTTCGGAAGCCCGGGAATGGCATAGCCGGTTGCCAGGAAGCGCATGGCGGCCGAGGCCGAATCCTGCGGCGAGAAACCGCCGGTGTAGACGACCATCAGCCCTTGCGCGACAGCGTTGGTCGCAAGCGTGATGATCATCGAGGGAATGCGCAGATAGGCGACCGCGATGCCGTTGACGAGGCCGATCGTAGCACCGCAGAGAATACCGAAGGGGATTGCGAGAACCGCGCCGGTCGTTCCGTAAGCAGTGGCAGCGCAAGCCATCATCGCTCCTGTCGTCACCACCCAGGGCACTGACAGGTCGATCTGGCCAAGCAGGATGACCGCCATCATGCCGGTTGCGATGACGCCGAGGAAAGAGGCCACTTTCAACTGCTGCAGCAGGTAGTCCAGCGACAGGAAATTAGAGGAGTAGAGCGAGCCGCCAAGGAGCAGCAGGATGATGCAGCCGAAGGCGATTGCCACAGCCGGATCGACGCCGCGCAGTCGGGCGGGCACAGGAATTTGCCGCATTGTGGAAGCATCCTCGCTCATTGGAACCACTCCAGACGATTGCGAACACGCGACAGGCCGATGCAGCCGATACTGACCGCCAACATCAGCACCACGCCTTGAAAGAGCGGCTGCCAGAGCGGATCGAGATCGAAGACGAACAACAGGTCGCCGATAGTGCGGAAGGCCAGCGCACCGAAGACGGCACCGACGGCGCTTCCCTTTCCCCCCGCAAGCGAGACACCACCGAGCACCACTGCTGCGATCGAATAGAGCGTATAGGCGTTACCGCTCGCAAAGGCCGCCTCGCCCGTATACGAGAAAAAGGTCAGATAGAGCCCGCCAATTGCCGAAAGCAGGCCTGCCAGCGCGTAAGCCGCGAGCTTTGCCCTCTTTACCGGCATCGCCGACATGTAGGCGGCGTTTTCCGCCGATCCGACCGCATAGGCGGTGCGGCCGAGCACCGAACGGCTGAAGGGCACCCAGATTATCAGTACGATGAGTGCAAGCACGACGAGGCTTGCCGGCACGACGCCAAAGAGCTTCGAGGTGAAGACATCGGCAAGATCTTCATTGACCGAGCCGCCCGGTGTGGGCCGCAATAGCAATGCCAGCCCGTAAAAGACCGCACTGGTCGCAATGGTGGTGACGATCGGCTGCAACCGACCGAAAATGATGACCAGCCCATTGAGCAGGCCGCAGGCGAGACCCGTCAGGAGCACAGCTGCGACACCCAGCCCGGTCTGCAGCGGCGTGCCGACCACGAGCCATGAGGCAAGGCAGTTGCACAGGATGAGGATCATGCCGACAGAAAGATCAATGCCAGCCGTGATGACCACGAAACATTGCGCCATGGCCACGAAAGCGAGCAGCGTTGCCTTGTTGGCGGCGGTCTGCACCACGTTCGGCGTGAAGCCGGCGGGATGGTTGGAAACATAGATGATGAACATCAGGATGAAGAGCAGCGCTGCGAAAAGCGTGCCCTTCTGCTGAACGTACCGATAGCGCCATTCGCCCGTCGACTGCCTGCTCATTGGGCCATCCTTTTCTGCGCCTCGCCGGCATCGATGTTGAGCGCGGCACTGACCAGTTCGCGTTCGGTGATCTCGTCTCCTTCGAGGACGCGGATGATGCTGCCATCATACATGACGAGCACGCGGTCGCAGCAGCCGACCAGTTCGTCATAGTCAGTCGAATAGAAGATGATGGCCGCACCCGCATCGGCAAGCTTGCGCAGCAGGGCATAGATTTCCTGCTTGGTGCCAACATCGATGCCACGGGTCGGATCGTTGAGAAGAATGATGCGCGGCCTGTTCATCAGCCATTTGGCGATCACCACCTTCTGCTGGTTGCCACCAGACAGGGATGCGACCGGCATGTCGATCGTTGCGGCCTTGATTGCCAGGAGCTTCAGGAGTTCGTCGATCTCGCGAAGCTCGGCAGCGCGGTCGATCACGCCGTTGCGCGAAACGCGGTCAAGCGCTGCGATCGACAGGTTCTCACGAACGGTCATCGGCAGCATGAGCCCTTCCGTCTTGCGATCTTCCGGGATCAGCGCCATGGAGATATCACCTGATTTCGCCGCGCCGGGGCTCTTCAACCTTATCGGTTTGCCATCGACCGCCACCTCGCCCCTGAGGTCGCGCAGCACGCCGAACAGCGCCAGCAGCAATTCACGCTGCCCCTGCCCGTCCAGTCCGCCGAAACCAATGATCTCACCGGGACGCACATCGAAGTTGATCCCGGAGAGCCGATCCCCCCAGGAGAGGTCGCGGCAGGACAGAACCGGCGCGTCTGCCTTCGGGTGCAGCGGCTTGGGCGGAAAGACGTTGGTATATTCGCGGCCGATCATCAGCTCCACCACCTGCTGGTCGGACTTGGTGCCGGCGGGATAGGATTCGATGCTGCGGCCGTTTCTAAAGACCGTGCAGTCATCGGCGAGTTCTGCAATCTCATGCATGCGATGTGAGATATAGATCAGCGCCATGCCCTCGGCCCGAAGCTGCTTCAGCACGCCGAAGACCTTCTCGACATCGGATTGGGTCAGGGCCGAAGTCGCCTCGTCGAGGATCATCAGCCGCGGCTTGCGGGCGAGCGCCTTGGCGATCTCAACCATCTGGCGGCGCGAAAGCGGCAGATCCTTCACAAGCGAGGCGGGATGAATATCGGCAGCACCGGCGCGGGCAAGTGCTTCTTCGGCAATCTGGCGCTGCTTGTTGCGGTCGATCATGCCGAAACGCAGCGGCGGATTGCTGATCACGATGTTGTCGGCCACCGAGAGATCCGGAATGAGCGACAGTTCCTGGAAAACACATACGATGCCGGCAGCATTGGCGGCAGCCGGCGAGGCAAAGGAGATTTCGTTTCCGTCGAGCAGCATGCGCCCTTCGTCAGGCGCCACCACACCGGCCATGATCTTGATGAGGGTCGATTTGCCGGCACCGTTTTCGCCAAGCACGGCGTGGATCGCGCCGGGGCGCACGGCGATATTGGCTTCCTTCAGCGCAATCGCGCCGCCATAGCGTTTCGATATGCCTTCCAGGCGCAGAAGCGGTTCGGAAAGGATCATGCATCCAGCCTCCATTCGGTCGCGTCGAGATCGAGACTGCGGGCGCGAACGCCCGCAGTCAGGTCCGGATGGTGGCGCTTACTGGTTTTCCTTGGTCTGCCCCATGATTTCCTGTGCGGAGAAGTTGATGCCGCAGGTCGGGAAGGAATTGCCGACGAAAAAGTTGTCGGATTCCTTGGGGTAGAAGTCCTCGCCTTCCTTGAAATCGGGATCGGAAACGAGTGCCGTCGGCAGCTTGACGGCCTGAGGAACGACCTGACCTTCGAGAGCGGCGATGGCAGTCTTGATGGCAACCGCAACCTGCGCCGGGCCGGTACCTGCTGATGAGCACTTCAGACCATCCCCCGCATGGGCGGCGCAGAACTTGCGGAAGCCGTTCTCCGTCTCACCGCCGAAGGGCACGAACGGATGCTTCGCGTCGATCATCGCCTGCACCACGCCGGTGTCACCGCCCTGTGCGGTGATGCCATCAAACGGACCATTGGTGGCAATCGCATCGGCCGCTGCCTTCTGCGCTACACCATCATCCCACTTGCCAACGACTTCGGTGACGGTGAATTTCTTGCCGGAAGCATCCAGAGCTTCATGAATCCCATTATGGCGATCGGTATCGACGGAAGTGCCGGCAACGCCACGTACTTCCAGGATCTTGCCGCCCTGCGGCAGATGTTTTGCCAGCCAGTTGGCCCAGATGACGCCAAGGCCCTTCTGGTCGACGTTGACGTTGATTGCGTCCTTGGTGTCAAGGATGTTGTCGAAGGCGACGAGAACGACGCCGGCCTCCTTGGCGCGCTTGATGACCGGACCGAAGGCTGTCGGGTTCTGGGCGTTGACGACGACGGCATCGTAGCCGGCATCGATGAAGTTGTTGATCGCGGAAATCTGGGCCGGAACGTCCTCGCCGGTCGATACGACCTTGAATTCTTTCAGCTTGGCGGCGACATCCGGTTGGGCAGCGTATGCCTTTGCCGTCTGCACCATCTGGATGCGCCAAGTATTGGCGATATAGCCATTCGCAAGGGCGATGCGGTAAGGACCATCCTTCTTCGGATATTGCAGGAACTGGGTTTCGGCCGACCACGGAACCATGCAGTTCGGATCGGCGGCGGGGCCGGACACGACCTTTGGTTCCGCCATGGCCGTGCTGCAGAGCAGAGCAAACGCCGACGCGGAAAACGCGGCGATACGGGCCATCTTCGCTTTCTTCACCTTAAGCATTGAATGTCTCCTCCTCAGGCGGACCCAGGCCGCCCTCCACAAAATCTTATTTGCATGCTGATCCCGGAAGGTTCCATCCCATCCTTTTCCGGTACATTTCGAGCCTAACATAGTTGACAGCGCTGTCAAATCGTATTTGCTAGCGCTGTCAACTAGAATTTTCCGAGCTAAATATTTCGCAATTGCGAGATAAATTGCAGATCTGCATGAATTTTCTGTATGAATCGAGATTACAATGCGAAGAGTAACTTTGGATGACGTGGCAACTCTGGCCGGTGTCAGCCCGATCACAGTCTCACGCGTGCTTCGCAAACCCGACGCAGTGTCGGAGGCCCTACGGCAGCGCGTCACTGCCGCTGTCCAGGAGCTTGGCTATGTGCCGAATATTGCGGCCAGCCGGCTCGCCTCGTCGCGAACGCACGCAATCGGCGTCATCGTGCCGACCCTCTATAATGTCATCTTTGCCGAATATCTCTTCGCTCTGCACGACGTGCTTGTCGCGGCGGGCTTCCAGGTCATCGTCGTCAACAGCCGCTATTCCGAGCAGGAAGAGGAAAATGCCATCAAGGTGTTGCTCGGCCAAAGGGTCGAAGCGATCATCATCGCCGGTACCCATCACACGCCACTAGCCCGCCAACTTCTCACACGGGCGCATCTGCCCGTCGTTGAGACATTCGAGCTCTCGCCCGATCCGATCGACCTCAATATCGGCATGCTGCAGGATCGTGCCGGGCAAGCAGCGACGCAGCATCTCATCGACCAAGGCTTTGATCGCGTCGCCTTCCTCGCCGGCAATCTCGACCACCGCGCCCAATCCCGCTTTGATGGCTACCGTCTGGCGATGCAGGAGGCAGGACTGCAGAAGCTCGAAATCATCACGCAATGGCAGCGGCACAGCTCGGTTGCGCTCGGGTCCGATCTCCTGGCTCTCATGCATGAACGTGGCGACCGGCCGGAAGCGATCTTCTGCATCGACGACAACCTGGCGCTCGGCGCCATGCAGGAGTGCCGCAAGCGTGGCATCCGCGTGCCTGACGACATCGCCATCATCGGTTTCCACGATCTCGAATTTTCCGCCTGTGCGTCACCATCCCTGTCATCGATCATGACGAGGCGGTTCGAGACGGGCAAGCTGGCCGCCGAAAAGGTGCTGTTGGCCCTCAATTCGACGAGCCGCCAGCCACCAAACCAGATCGACCTTGGCTTCGAGGTCATCGCCCGCGAAAGCACGGGAGGGACAATTGCGGTCTCACGCTAAGCCGCAGCCTGAGCCTCGCTCTTGGTGATCGCGACGGGAACACCCTTGTAGCTCGGCGTGCCCGATTTGCGGTCATAGTGATCAAGCGCGATCACCGCATTCATTTCCGGATAATAGCCTGCGACCGAACCGACGGGGATATTATATTCGACAGCCGTGAAACCGATGACGGTTTTCCCGCCACCGTGGCCGGTTGCCGAGCGGATATCGATCCTGTCTCCGTCACGCAGGCCCCGTTCAGCGAGATCCTGACCGCTCATGAATATCACGTCACGGCGGCCGAAAATGCCGCGGTAGCGATCGTCGAGGCCATAGACGGTCGTGTTGTACTGGTCGTGGCTGCGCAGCGTCGTCAGCACCAGGGTCGCGGGGTTCTTCAGGCGGGGATCTTCGTCGAGACCGGGAGCGATGAGGAAGTTCGCCTTGCCGCTCGCAGTCTTCCAGACCCGATAGGAAGCCGGAACATCCAGCCGAAAACCACCGGGGGCTCGGACGCGGCTGTTGAATTCATGAAAATCCGGGAAGACCACCTCGATCTTGTCTCGGATGCGATCGTAATTGGCAATCAGACCCTTCCAGTCGATGCCGTATTTTGCACCGAGCGTGGCCATTGCAATGCCTGCGATGATGGCGGGCTCGGATTTCAACAACTCGCCCGGCGGCTTCAGGAAACCGCGCGAAGCATGCACCATGGACATGGAATCCTCGACCGTCACCGCTTGCGGCCCTGATGCCTGGGTGTCGAGATCGGTCCGCCCGAGGCAGGGAAGAATGATGGAGGTCTTTGCCGTCAGGAGATGCGAGCGATTGAGCTTGGTGGCAATATGGACGGCAAGATCGAGCTTGCGCATGGCCTGGAAGGTGACATCAGGATCGGACATGGCGACGGCCAGATTGCCGCCGAGGCAGATCAGCGCCTTGGATCGGCCGTCTGCAATCGCCTCGATAGATTCGATCGCATTGTGGCCTTTCTCTGCAGAAGGACGGAAACCAAAGGCCCGTTCCATGCCGTCGATCAGCGCCTTGTTCGGGATCTCGGTGATGCCGACGGTCCGGTCCCCCTGCACATTGGAGTGGCCGCGCAGCGGGCAGAGGCCAGCGCCGGGCCGGCCGATATTGCCGCGCAGCATCAGCAAATTGGCAAGCTGCTGGACATTTGCCGTTCCGTTCGCGTGCTGCGTGATGCCCATGCCGTAGCAAAGGATGACATTGCGGGCATTGAGGTAGACATCAACGGCACTGTTCAGCGCCTCCATGGTCAGACCGGACACGCTGAGGATGTCTGCCCAGCTGGCCTTGTCGAGATCCTCCCTCAGGGCATCAATGCCAGCGGTGTGCTCGGCGATGAAATCTCGGTCGAGGACGCCCTTGCCGCCGCCGGAGAGATCGGCCACATCGCGTTCGAAGATCAGCTTCATCAGACCCTTGAGGGCGGCAAGGTCGCCACCGGTGCGGAGCTGGTGATAGGCAGATGCAATGGGCGTCGAGGATAAGGTCACCATCTCCACCGGATTTTGCGGCGCGGCGAAACGCTCGAGCGCCCGCTCCTTCAACGGGTTGAAGACGATAATCGGAACACCGCGACGGGATGCCTCGTGCAAAGTCGTCATCATGCGGGGGTGGTTGGTTCCGGGGTTGTGGCCGAAGCTGAAAATGGCGTCGGCATGATCGAAATCCTCAAGCGTCACCGTACCCTTGCCGACACCGAGCGACAGCGGCAGGCCAACGCTCGTCGCCTCATGACACATGTTCGAACAATCGGGGAAATTGTTGGTGCCATAGGCCCGCACGAAGAGCTGATAGAGGAAGGCCGCCTCGTTGGAAGCGCGTCCCGACGTGTAGAATTCAGCTTCGTCGGGGCTTGCGAGCTTGTTGAGTTCCAAGCCTATCAGGCTGAATGCATCATCCCAATCGATCGTCTCGTATTTATCCGTGGCGCTATTGTATTTCAGCGGATGCGTCAGCCGGCCCTGGTCCTCAAGCTTGTGATCGATCCAATCCCAAAGCTCGGAGACCGTGTGTTCGGCAAAGAATTCCGGTGTGACGCGGCGGGCGGTGGACTCCCAGGTGATCGCCTTTGCGCCGTTCTCGCAGAACTCGAAGGAAGAGGTGTGCTTTGGATCGGGCCAGGCGCAGCCGGGACAATCGAAACCTTCAGGCTGGTTTGCCTTGAGCAGTGTGGTACTGCCCTGTGCAACGATCTGCTGATGCTTCAGCGTTTTCGCCACCGCTTTCAGCGCATCCCACCCGCCTGCCGGATGACTATACGCCTCAACACCTTCTGGCCGCTTGTCGCTCATCTTCGCTCTCCGTCTCCAAGATAGCCCCACGATAACAGCGAGCGCGCGGGCGGTGCATTATACTGAGGCATAGGTAGCGCAGTTGTCGACAAGTGAACGGATGCGGCAATCTTTTTCGAAAACCTCAATGAGACCAGACGTTGCTCATATATAAAGCAGACAGCCCATTATTTAATCAAACTTACAAAATGCCTAATAAATTGCCTTTCTAGCTTGTCGGCCTTGCTGCATTGCGTCATAAATGTCGCATGAGCCGGCTCGATCTGACCATCCTTGTGATCGATGAAAATACCATTCGCGCCTCCATTATCGAGGAGGGGCTGCGAGAGGCCGGCCATGCGCGCGTGACGGTCATCCACGAAGTCCAAGGCGTGGCGCGTATTATCGATACGCTGAGGCCCGACGTCATCATCATCGATATCGAGAACCCCAATCGCGACATGATGGAGCATCTGTTCCAGTTGACCCGTACGGTCGGCAGGCCGATTGCCATGTTCGTCGACCGCTCCGACACGGCCTCCATCGAGGCAGCAGTGGATGCCGGCGTGTCGGCATACATCGTCGACGGGTTGAAGAAGGAACGCGTCAAACCCATTCTCGATATGGCGGTCAGCCGCTTCAATGCATTCGACCGGCTGCAACGCGAACTTGCCGATGCCAAGTCGGCCCTCGAGGAGCGCAAGATCGTCGAACGCGCCAAAGGCATATTGATGAAGATGCGTGGCCTGTCGGAGGAGGAAGCGTTTGCGCTGCTTCGTCAGACGGCAATGAACGAGAAAAAGAAGATGTCCGATATCGCCCAGAGCGTCGTGACCGCAGCAGGGCTTTTAATGTGATGACCTCTCTGGTCGCGACTGTCCGGAGGAGGCCGGAGTGAACATGATGACGAAAAGCCTCAATCTCGATGCCGGTCTGCCAGCGCCCGCCCATGCCAACGGCGAAGGTTCCAAAACGCTGAGGGCCGGCTTCATTCCGCTCGTCGACGCTTCCGTGCTCATCGCGGCAGCGGAATTCGGCTTTGCCAAGCGGGAAGGCTTGACGCTCGATCTCGTCAAGGACGTCTCCTGGGCAAACATTCGCGACCGCCTCGCTTTCCGGCAGTTCGATATCGCCCACATGCTCTCGCCGATGCCCGTTGCCTCCATGCTCGGCCTTGGCTCCAATCCATCGCCGACGATTACACCCTTCTCTCTCGGGCGCGGCGGCAATGCAATCACGCTCTCAACCCGCCTGTTCGACAGGATGCGGGACGCCGAGAACCTATCGGAAAGCGCCAGCGCGCTGGAAAACGCCAAGGCACTGGCAAAGGTGCTAGCAGAGATGAAGGCAAGCGGCGAGCCGCTGCCGACTTTCGGCGTCACCTATCCCTTTTCCTCGCACAATTACGAATTCCGCTACTGGCTTGCCGCCGGCGGCATCGATCCGGACAAGGACGTCAAACTCGTCGTCGTGCCGCCTCCGCTGACCTCCGACGCGCTGGCCGCCGGCGCGATCGATGGTTTCTGTGTCGGCGCACCCTGGAACATGGTTGCCTCAGAGCGTGGCGTCGGTCGTATCGTCGCCGCCAAACAGGATATCTGGCCATCTGCACCGGAAAAGGTGATCGGCATGCGCCCGGAATGGGCAGACAGCCATCCGGAAACAGTCTCCCGACTGATCGTCGCTCTCGACGCGGCGGCACGCTGGTGCGACCAGCCGGACAACCACGATGCGCTTGCCGAGGCCCTGGCGGATGCCCGCTATATCGCAGCACCGGTTCACATCATCCGCCACGTGCTGGCAGGCGAGTTCAGCCTCGATGCAAAAGGGAACCGGCGCATCATCGACAATTACTTCATGTTCCATTCGGGTTTCGCCAATTATCCTCGCACGAGCCATGCGCTCTGGATCTACAGTCAGATGATCCGCTGGGGTCAGGCCGAACTCGGACTCAATCCAGCACGCGCAGCTGCTTCCGCCTACCGCCCCGACCTCTATCGTGCAGCCCTTGGCGAGGGCAGCGCACCTATCGATGCAGACGTGCGCATCGAAGGGGCCGACGAAACCGACCGCTTCATGGACGGTCACGTTTTCGACCCATCGAAACTGCCGGATTATGTTGCGGGCTTTGCGGTAAAGAGCGTCTTGCCCTTCGCTTCCAGCAGCGAAGGAATTTAATCTCATGCTGCCCTGCACAAAACGCCATCAGAGATTTGCACCGACCTCACAATCGCGCACAAAAGATTTGCACAAACGACAGCGGCCCAAAAAACGCGCAACCGATGGATTTCTAAAAACTCCTTTAGATTCAATTCACTGGCACAGCATCCGCAAACTGGCACGCGGTTTGCTTCGATAGTTATGCACTGGTCAAAGGCGATCAGAGCAGAATGAGCGCACGATAGGCGCTCATTGAGGATACAGGAGTACCCTTGTGCAATCTGTCATACGGATTGCTTGAGGCAGATGGGCCAGAAGGCCATGAATTCGACGTCCAACGACGGGCGTCACCAGCAAAGCCGCTGATCAGGATATTTCGCGCGCCTCGTGCATGCGCGTCCTGACCAGCGGCTTTTTGTTTTTAACCCCCAGCGATGGATCGGCACGACCTTGTCGGGCCACGGAGAAGCCATGACTGTCATCAAGAAAGCGCAGCCCATGTCCGCCGGCGAACCAGCCAAAGCACTGTGGATCTCCACGGTCGCCTTCACGCTCTGTTTTGCGGTCTGGACGATCTTTGCGATCATCGGCATTCGCATCAAGCAGGAACTCGGGCTGAACGAAGCCGAGTTCGGACTGCTCATCGGCACCCCTGTGCTGACCGGCTCGCTCGTGCGCATCGTGCTTGGCATCTGGACAGGACGTTACGGCGGCCGTCTCGTTTATACGTTGACCATGCTTGCCGCTGCAGTAGCAACCTTTCTGCTCTCCTACGCCCACACCTATACGCAGATGCTGATCGCCGGCCTGGGTGTCGGGCTCGCCGGCGGCTCGTTTGCGGTCGGCGTCGCCTATGTCTCGCCCTTCTTTCCAGCGGAGAAGCAAGGTACGGCACTTGGCATCTTCGGTGCAGGCAATGTGGGCGCGGCCGTGACAAAATTCGCGGCCCCCTTCGTGCTCCTCGCTTGGGGCTGGCAGGCAGTCGCTGAAATATGGGCGGCCGGCTTGGCGCTGATGGCAATAATTTTCTGGTTCACCACAACAGATGATCCGGCCTTTCGTCTTCGCCGCGAACGCGGCGTCGCTTCCAAAAGCCTCGCCCAGGAATTCGCGCCATTGCAGAACCTTCAGGTCTGGCGCTTCTCACTCTATTACTTCTTCGCCTTCGGCGGCTTCGTTGCCCTCTCCCTGTGGCTGCCGCGCTATCTTGTCGGTGTCTACGGCTTCAATCTGGAAGCTGCCGGCATGATCGCCGCTGCCTATTCGATCCCGGGCAGCATCTTCCGTGCCTTCGGCGGCGTGCTGTCGGACAAGAAGGGCGCGCGCAGCGTGATGTACACGATGTTTGCCGTGTCAGCCGTGGCCACGCTCATCCTGTCACTGCCTGCTACCACCATCACGCCCGTCATCTTCATTGTGGTCATCTTCGTGCTCGGCTTTTTCATGAGCCTCGGCAAGGCTGCCGTCTACAAGCACATTCCGGCCTATTACCCAGAGAGCGTTGGCGCCGTCGGCGGCATCGTCGGGATGATGGGCGGCCTTGGTGGCTTCATCCTTCCGATCGCCTTTGGCCTCCTCAAGGACCTGACCGGCCTCTGGTCGAGCTGTTTCCTGCTGCTCTTCGCGATCGTCGCGATCTCGCTCATCTGGATGCACCTGTCCGTCAAGCAACTATCGCGCCAGGGCCACTCCGCGCCCGTGGCTGCAACCTGATCCAAGGACCTGTAAATATGACAGAAAAACTCGTTATCATCGGCAATGGCATGGCGCCTGGGCGCATGCTGGAGCACCTCTTCGAACAGGCGCCAGGACGCTACGAGGTTACGATCTTCAACGCCGAGCCACGCGTCAATTACGATCGCATCATGCTGTCGCCAGTGCTTTCGGGAGAAAAGGACTACGAGCAGATCATCATTCACGGTGATGGCTGGTATATCAAGCACGGCATAACGCTCTACAAGGGTCACAAGATCGTCAACATCGATCGCGTCGCCAAGACCGTCACCTCCGACCACGGGGTCACCGAGAGCTACGACAAGCTCGTCATCGCGACAGGCTCTGTACCCTTCATCATTCCGGTGCCCGGAAAGGATCTTCGCGGCGTCATCACCTACCGCGACCTCGACGACGTGCAGGCTATGCTGCTTGCAGCCCAATCGCGCGAAAAGGCAATCGTCATCGGCGGCGGCCTGCTCGGGCTCGAAGCGGCCGCCGGTCTCGCCCAGCGCGGCATGGATGTCACTGTGCTGCACGTCATGCCGACGCTGATGGAACGCCAGCTCGATCCCGCCGCCGGCTACCTCTTACAGAAGGCCGTCGAGGACCGCGGCATCAAGGTCATCTGCAAGGCCAATACCAAGGCGATCATCGGCGACGGCAAGGTCGAAGGCGTCGAGCTCGACAACGGCACGATCATCCCTGCCACGCTTGTCGTCATGGCCGTCGGCATTAGACCGAACGTCAATCTCGCCAAGGACGCCGGGCTCGCCGTCAATCGCGGCATCGTCGTCGATGCCGGCATGCAGACCTCGGACGGCGATATCTACGCGCTCGGCGAATGCGCCGAGGTCGGCGGCATGGTCTATGGCCTCGTCGCGCCGCTCTACGAAATGGCCCGTGTCGCCGCTGCCCATTTGTCCGACGATAAGAAGCCGGCCTTTGCGCACTCCGACACGCCGACGAAGCTCAAGGTTACCGGTATCGAGCTCTACTCGATCGGCGATTTCGCCGACGGCGACGACCGGCAGGAAATCGTGCTGCGCGATGCGACTGCGGGAATCTACAAGCGCCTTGTGCTGAAAGACAACCGCATCATCGGTACGGTGCTTTATGGTGAGACGTCCGACGGCGCCTGGTTTAACGACCTGAAGAAAAAGGCGGTCGACATCTCCGAGATGCGCGACACATTGATCTTCGGCCAGGCCTATCAGGGAGGGTCCCCGCTGGACCCTATGGCGGCCGTTGCAGCCTTGCCGGATGATGCGGAAATCTGCGGCTGCAACGGCGTCTGCAAGGGCAAAATCACTTCAACGATCACGGCCAAGGGGTTGACATCGCTCGATGATGTGCGCGCCCATACGAAGGCCTCGGCCTCCTGCGGCTCCTGCACCGGCCTTGTCGAACAGCTCATGTCCTTGACGCTGGGCGATGCCTATAATGCGAAGGCGGTGCAGCCTATGTGCACCTGCACCGAGCTCGGCCATGATGACGTGCGCCGCCTCATCAAGGCAAAGAAGCTGAAGACCATTCCCGCCGTCATGCAGGAATTGGAATGGAAGACATCGGGCGGCTGCGCCAAATGTCGCCCGGCGCTCAATTACTACCTCGTCTGCGACTGGCCGGATGAATATGCCGACGACTACCAGTCGCGTTTCATCAATGAACGCGTCCACGCCAACATCCAGAAGGATGGTACCTATTCCGTCGTGCCGCGCATGTGGGGCGGAGTGACCAGCTCCGGCGAACTGCGCGCCATCGCCGATGTCGTGGACAAGTTCGCAATCCCGATGGTCAAGGTCACCGGCGGCCAGCGCATCGATCTGCTCGGCGTCGAAAAGGAAGACCTTCCGGCCGTCTGGGCCGATCTTGGCAAGGCCGGCTTCATCTCGGGCCAGGCCTATGCCAAGGGCCTGCGCACGGTGAAGACATGCGTCGGCTCCGACTGGTGCCGCTTCGGAACGCAGGATTCCACGGGTCTCGGCATCCGCATCGAGAAATTCATGTGGGGCTCCTGGACACCGGCAAAGCTGAAGATGGCAGTGTCAGGGTGTCCGCGAAACTGCGCCGAGGCCACCTGTAAGGATATCGGCGTGATCTGCGTGGATTCCGGCTTCGAGATCCATTTCGCCGGCGCTGCAGGCCTCGACATCAAGGGCACGGAGGTGCTCGGCCTGGTAAGGACCGAGGACGAGGCGCTCGAACATATCGTGGCGCTGACGCAGATGTACCGCGAACAGGGCCGCTATCTCGAGCGCATCTATAAATGGGCCAAGCGCATCGGCCTCGATGAGATCCGCCGGCAGATCATGGAGGATCACGACAAACGCAAGGCCTATTACGAGCGCTTCGTATTTTCCCAGAAATTCGCGCAGGTCGATCCCTGGTCGGAACGCGTTTCCGGCAAGGACAAGCATGAATTCCGGCCGATGGCGACCATCGGTTTCAGTCAGGCAGCCGAGTGAGGAGAACCATCATGAACTGGCACCCGATCGGCGACATTTCCGATATTCCGTTGCGCGGATCGCGCTGCGTGAAAACCCCGCAGATGACCATCGCCGTCTTCCGCACGGGCGAACACGAGGTCTATGCGATCGAAAATCGCTGCCCTCACAAAGGCGGCCCGCTCTCGGAAGGCATCGTGCACGGCAATGCCGTCACCTGCCCTCTGCACAACTGGGTGATCTCGCTGGAGACCGGTAAGGCGCTCGGTGCCGATGATGGTGCGGTGCGTACCATCCCGCTCAGGAACGAGGGCGGCATGCTCTATATCGCGCTCGAAAGCCTCGTCATGGCGGCGGAATGATGGGAGCAGAAGTCAAGACTACCTGTCCTTATTGCGGCGTCGGCTGCGGCGTGATCGCCAAAGTGGATGATACCGGCACCGTAACAGTGAAGGGCGACCCTGAGCATCCGGCCAATTTCGGCCGGCTCTGTTCCAAGGGTTCGGCGCTTGCCGAAACGATCGATCTCGATGGTCGCCTGCTCCATCCTGAAATCAAGGGCAGAGAGGCAGGCTGGGATGAGGCGCTCGATCTCGTCGCCAGCAGGTTTTCCGAGACCATTGCCGAACATGGCCCCGATTCCGTCGCCTTCTATGTCTCGGGTCAGCTTCTGACAGAAGACTATTACGTCGCCAACAAGCTGATGAAGGGCTTCATCGGCTCTGCCAATATCGACACCAATTCTCGCCTCTGCATGTCTTCCTCGGTCGCCGGTCATCGTCGCGCTTTCGGCTCGGATACGGTGCCCGGCCTCTATGAGGATCTGGAACTTGCCGATCTTGTCATACTCACGGGGTCCAACCTTGCCTGGTGCCATCCCGTCGTCTACCAGCGGCTGGCAGCCGCCAAGGCGACCCGACCGGGCCTGAAAATCGTCGTCATCGATCCTCGCCGGACGATGACCTGCGATATCGCCGATCTGCATCTGGCCATCCGTCCGGACGGTGACGTCGCACTCTTCATGGGACTGCTTGCCCATCTCGCGGCAAGCCCTGCTATCGACCAGAACTATATCGGTGCCTATACGGAAGGTTTTGGAGCGGCCTTCGCCGCTGCCGCCGCGCTAACGGTAGACGACCTGCTTGAGCGCACCGGCCTGCCGGCCATGCAGGTGAGGGAATTCTTCTGCCTGTTCGAGACGACCGAGAAAGTTGTCACCTGCTACAGCCAAGGCGTCAATCAGTCCGCTTCCGGCACCGACAAGGTCAACGCCATCATCAATTGCCATCTGGCGACGGGGCGCATCGGCCGACCCGGCATGGGGCCGTTTTCACTGACGGGGCAGCCGAATGCGATGGGCGGCCGTGAGGTCGGTGGCCTGGCCAATATGCTGGCTGCCCATATGGCTATCGAAAACACTGATGATCGTGACCGTGTGAAGCGCTTCTGGAATGCCCCTGCTATTGCCGCCGAGCCCGGCCTGAAGGCCGTCGATCTGTTTCGGGCCGTCGAGGAGGGTCGCGTCAAGGCGCTCTGGATCATGGCGACCAATCCGGTCGTATCCATGCCCGATGCCCGCCGCGTCGAGGCGGCGATTGCCGCCTGCCCCTTCGTGGTCGTATCCGACATGTTGCGCGAGACCGATACGACGCGGCACGCGCATGTGCTGCTACCCTCCCTCGGCTGGGGCGAGAAGGACGGAACGGTCACCAATTCGGAACGCCGCATATCGAGGCAACGCCCCTTCCTTGCTCTGCCGGGAGAGGCACGCGCCGACTGGTGGCAGATGGCAGAAGTCGGCCGCCGGATGGGCTTTGCCGCATTCGACTACAGGTCCCCGGCCGATATTTTCGCCGAGCACGCTGCACTCTCCGCCTTCGAGAATGACGGCAGCCGCGACTTCGATATCGGCGCCTATGCCAAGACGGAGCCGGCAGACTACAATGCGCTGAAGCCGTTCCAGTGGCCGCAGCCTTTCGGGGCACAGAAAAGGGAAACGCGGTTCTTCGCCAAGGGCGGTTTCTTCCATTCCGATCGCAAGGCGCGCTTTATTGCCGTCGAAGCGCCGGCAACCGATAGAACAGATTCGGCCTATCCCTTCACGTTGAATACCGGCCGCATCCGCGACCAGTGGCACACGATGACGCGGACGGGAAAGAGCGCGCGACTGTCATCCCATATCGCCGAGCCTTTCGCGGAAATCCATCCGCGCGATGCGATGGAACTCGGCGTGGCCGATGCCGCCCTCGTGCAGATCGAAAGCAGCCATGGCAAGGCGATTATCCGCGCCCTGGTGACCGACCGGCAGGCGCGCGGCAGCGTCTTCGTGCCGATGCACTGGAGCGACCAGAATTCGGCTGAAGCGAGAATCGGCGCCGTCGTCAAACCCGCAACGGACCCCATTTCGGGCCAGCCCGCCTCGAAGAATGTTGCGGTTGCCGTCAGCCGCTATCGCGCTGCCGCTTATGGCTTCGCCGTCAGCCTGGCAAAGCCTGATGTGGCGGACGCGGACTATCGGGCACTCGCCAGGGCCGACGGCGGATGGCGGCTGGAGCTTGCGTTCCATGACGGTATTGAAGACTGGACGGCCTGGTGCCGAAAAAGCTTCGCCATTGCCGACCATATCGAGCCCTTGGGTTATGCCGACCAGCAGTCCGGCAACCGGCGGATCGCGTTCTTCGACGGAGAGAGGCTGCTTGCCGCGCTCTTCCTTGCAAGAGAGCCGGTCGCCGTCGCACGCAACTGGGCGGTGGCGCAGCTGACTGCTGATCACAGCGATCTGCGTCGCCGCTTTGCCATTATCGCCGGCCGGCCTGGCGCCGACAGGCCTGATCCGGGGGCGACGGTCTGCTCCTGCTTCAGCGTCGGCGTCAACCAGATCGTCGCCGCCGTTCGCTCCGGCTGCCGCAGCGTCGAAGCGATCGGCAACGAGCTCAAAGCCGGCACCAATTGCGGCTCCTGCCGTGCCGAAATCAGGGGGATCATCAATGCCTGTGTTGCAGACGCTGCCGAATGATGTTGCCGACCGGGCACCCGCCCGCATGGCGCCGCTTGCCAAGCTGCCCGTCTTCTGGTCGCTTGCCGGACAACGGGTGATCGTCGCCGGCGGCTCGGATGCCTGTGCCTGGAAGGCAGAATTGTTGGCTGCCTGCGGCGCCAGAGTCGAGATCTATTGCGAACATCTCGGCGAGGCATGCGCGACTCTCGTCGCGCGAGGTTCACCGCATCCGGAAGGCGCACTCATCCACTGTCCTATGGCATGGCGCGAGGACGTTTTTGCTGGTGCGGCGCTTGCCATAGCGGATTGCGATGAGGAGACCGAGGCTCACGCTTTCTTCGATGCTGCACGGCGAGCCGGCGTTCCTGTCAACGTGATCGACAAGCCGGCTTTCTGCCAGTTCCAGTTCGGCTCCATCGTCAATCGCTCGCCCGTGGTGGTGTCGATCTCTACGGATGGCGCGGCCCCTATTCTCGCGCAGGCCATTCGCCGCCGCATCGAGACGCTGCTGCCGACATCCCTGAAATCGTGGGCGGGCCTTGCCCAATCTCTCCGCGAGGAAATTGCTATTCGCCTGAAGCCCGGCGCAGCCCGCCGCGCCTTCTGGGAACGTTTTGTGGATCGTGCTTTCGGCGCTGAGCCGACAGAGACAAGCGTCCGCGATCTGCTGGCCGATATGCAAAGGCCGGCTCAAATGCGCCCCGTCGGGCGGGTGACGCTTGTCGGCGCCGGTCCGGGCGACGCGGAGTACCTGACGCTGAAGGCGGTGCGGGCATTGCAGGCCGCCGATGTCATCCTGTTCGACGATCTCGTGTCGGACGAGGTTCTGGAACTCGCGCGGCGCGAAGCAAAGCGCTTGCTGGTCGGCAAACGCGGCGGGCGCGAAAGTTGCCGGCAGGAAGACATCAACGAGATGATGCTGACCTTCGCCAAGGCAGGCAAGAATGTTGCACGCTTGAAATCCGGCGATCCGATGATCTTCGGCCGCGCCGGCGAGGAGATCGCCTATCTGAAAAAGCACAATATTTCGGTCGAGGTCATCCCCGGCATCACGGCGGCGAGCGCCATGGCATCACGGCTTGGCATTTCCCTGACCCATCGCGATCATGCGCAGAGCGTGCAATTTGTCACCGGACATTCGCGCCATGGCAGCCTGCCCGAGACGATTGACTGGCAGGCTATCGCAGACACAAGAAAAACGACGATCTTCTACATGGGTGGACGAACAGCCGGAGCAATCCAGAGCAGGCTGATCGAGGCCGGGCTCGATGCAAGAACGCCTGTCGTCATCGTCAGCTCTGTTGCCAATGCCGACGAGCGGCGCTGGGCCGGCAGCCTGGACGGTCTTTCTTCGGCCATGGCGGAAATCGGCCTCGACCGGCCGGTACTGATCGGCGTCGGGGAGGTTTTCGCAGCTTGCGATCTGATGGCTGAAGCGGATCTGCCGTTCGTTGCCCAGGCCTAAGGAAGCGCCGGAACGCGGAGTAAAAACCTTGCCTTGCCGAGCTCACGCCGCGGTTGCGCCATTTTCCAGCAACGCCTTGAGATCACGAACGGGCGGTGCTCCAAACTGGCGGGCATATTCCCTCGTGAACTGCGTGATGCTCTCATAGCCGACGGAATATGCAGCCGAACTGGCCGGAACGCCATCCGAGATCATCTGCCTTCGCGCCTCGATCAGGCGCAACTGCTTCTGGAACTGAAGTGGTGACAATGTGGTCACTGCGCGGAAATGCTGGTGAAATGACGAAAGGCTCATGCCCGCCGTCTCTGCAAGCTCATTCACTCGCAAGGGACGAGCGAAGCCTTCGCGGATCATGGCAACGGCACGACCAATTCTCTCCGCATGGCCATCTGCCTGACCGAGCGCCCGGATCGAGGCTCCGTGTTTGCCGGTCATCAGCCAGAAATGCATCTCCCTTAGATGCTGTCTCGCCAGGATCGGCATGACTGAGGGCCGATCAATGAGGCTCATGAGCCTGGCGGCGATGTCCGCGACCTCAGTTTCCGTCGGGTCTACCTTAACGGGTTTCGAAGTCGAAGCTGTCACCGGACCAATCTCCGAACCCAGTTCACGGATCATGGCGAGGTCAAGTTCGAGAACGAGAGAATAATAGGGAGCAATGCGGCTTGCCGTTGTGATCTGGCTCACCGTTGGGACATCAGCGGTGATCAGGAGGCTATCGCCTGCGCCGAAGTCGAACGTTTCCGGCCCGATGCTCACTCTCTTGCGACCCTGGAGTACCAGCGCGACCAGAGGCCTGTTGATCGCAAACTGGATTTCGCTTGGGTTCAGGGCGCGGATAGCCGTCAGACCGGCGATCGGAGTTGCCGCCGCTCCGAAGCGATCGACGTTGATGTCTGCATGACGGCGGACGATCTCCAGCAAACCCATCAGAACTCCCATGACAATGGAGAAAAAGGCAAGTCGAAATCGTCCGCCTGCCTTTAATGACGCCAGATTATCAGGCCTTTGAGGCATGGCGCAAGCGCGTGGGGCAAGGTCACTCTTCGCTTTCGGATAAATAGGCAATTCGTTTGGAGAAATAGGCAGCAGTTCCAATCGAGCTGGGGGCAATGTGCTGATCAGCAATCAGCACAAAAGGAGTTGACCTATGACGACGATCTCAATCGTAACCGGCGGCAGCCGTGGCCTTGGACGGAACACCGCCATGAGCATCGCCAAGCATGGTGGCGATGTTATCTTGACCTACCGAAATGGCGCGGAAGAAGCCAAGGCTGTCGTGGCCGAAATAGAAGCTCTCGGCCGCAAGGCAGTGGCGCTGCAGCTCGACGTCGGCACCATATCGGCATTCCCGGCCTTCGTGGACGCCGTTCGATCCGTCCTGACGGTTACCTGGTCGCGTACCAATTTCGATCACCTCATCAACAATGCCGGTCATGGCGAGATGGCGGGCTTCGCAGAGACCACCGAAGCGCAGTTCGACAGTCTCTTCAATGTCCACGTCAAGGGCGTCTTCTTCCTGACCCAGACCCTGCTCCCGCTCATTGTCGACGGCGGCCGTATCGTCAATTTCTCGTCCGGCCTCACCCGCGTTTCCTATCCGGGATTTTCCGCCTATTCGGCAGCCAAAGGAGCGGTCGAAATACTCACGCTCTACCTGGCAAAAGAGCTCGGAAGTCGCGGAATTGCGGCGAATACGGTCGCTCCAGGTGCGATAGCGACAGATTTCCTGGGCGGCGCGGTACGCGATACGCCCGCCTATAACGAGGCATTCGCAAAAATGATCGCCCTTGGCCGCGTCGGGCTGCCAAACGATATTGGCCCGATGATCGCCAGCCTGATTGGCCCTGACAACGGCTGGGTCACGGCACAGCGCATTGAAGTGTCTGGCGGTCAGAATATCTAGTCAACCAGGGCCGGTTCGGCGCTACGCCAGACCGGCCTCGAATGCCTTCAATACATCTGCCCTCCCCGAGAAAATCTTGTTCCGCAACGGTGGGAAGGCGATGCGCTTCAATACTCGCGTCGTCGAGGGGCCAAGGCGGACTTGGCTAAGCCGTCCTCCCTCTTAAGTCATCGTTTGCTTCACTCTGATTTGAGTTCATCATGGGCGCCATGATCTAACCAGTGACATTGGGTAATATTTCGCACAAACATTCTGCGTCATTGTCCGATTCCCTTTAGGCGACACGAGATCTCACATGCCCACGAGACTGAATCGCAAATTGCAGATGCCCCGCCGCGACGACCTCGGCCTTCTGACGATCGCCAACGGCACTGGCCTTTCCATCTCCGCCCTGCCGAACGGCACGCTGTTTTCCATCGACTATGGCGACAGCCTCGGATCGGTGCAGATCAACCAGATCCAGGGATCGCCGCTGTCCGGCGGCGTCGGACGGCTCTATCTGCGGATTGGTGGCAAGAAGCCTGCCACCGCCGAGATTGTCGGCCCACGGGCGCAGGGCAAGTTCGGCTTTAGCGAAGCGGGTTTCTCCTGGAGCGGAAATGTCGCCGATATCCGCTATCAGGTTAGCCTCGTGCTTGCCCCTTCAGAGACGACGTGGTTCTGGCATGTGACGCTGACGCATTCCGGCACGGAAAAACTGCCGGCCGATCTCGTCCTGGTTCAGGATATCGGCCTCGGCGACCGCGGCTTCCTGATGAACAGCGAGGCCTATGCGTCGCAATATATCGACCATCATATTGCCAAGCATCCGGTCTTCGGGCCTGTGGTGATGAACCGCCAGAACCTGAAGCAGGGCGGCGGGCGCAATCCCTGGCTCGCGCAGGGCTGCCTGGAAGGTGTCTCCGCTTACGCCACCGATGCAATCCAGTTGGTAAAATCGGCTGCCGCGAACGATGATCGTCTCGTCGGTCCCTTCGGCACCGATCTGCCGAGCCAGCGCCGCCAGCATGAAATGGCCTGCCCAGCCCTTCAATCGAAGCCGCTCGCCGTTTCAGCCGAGGGCGTCACCGCAAGTTTCTTCGGCCTTTTCCTTAACGATCACCAGGCGGCGTCCGATAATGCCGACCTGTCCCGCCTCGACCATCTGAGCACCATCGGAAAGAATGTATCAGGCGCGGCCGAACAGACACCGCCGCGCGGCATCCTGCAGGATGCCGGGCTGTTGGCCGCCGAGGCACTGGACGAGAAAGCGCTCGCCCGTCTCTATCCGGCGCGCGTGCTTGAAGAGCGCGTCGAGGGAAAGCTCCTCTCCTTCTTCGTGCCCGAGGGCGCTCTCAACCGTCACGTGGTCCTGCAAGAGAAGGAGTCACACGTGGCGCGCCGTCATGGCGCGATCGTGCGCAGCGGCCAGAACATGCTGCTCGACGATGTGACGCTGGCCTCGACTTGCTGGATGCAAGGCATTTTTGCTGCACAGCTGACGATCGGCAACACATCCTTCCACAAGCTATTTTCCGTCTCGCGCGAGCCCTACAACCTCACTCGGACGAGCGGTTTGCGCATTCTTGTCGATGCCGGTCATGGCTGGCAGCTCCTCGGCGTGCCCTCAGCCTTCGACATGGGCCTCAGTGACTGCCGCTGGATCTACCGCCTTGCCGACCGCACCATCATCGTGACGGCTGCGGCATCGGGTGAAGACCCCGCCATGCAATGGGCTGTCTCCGTCGAGGGCAAGCCGTGCCGGTTCCTCGTGTTCGGTCATCTCGTTCTCGGCGAGCGGGAATATGATGCGAGCGGTTATGTCGAATTCGACGGCGAAGCCAAGCGCATCCGCTTCCGCCCTGACCCGCATTGGCTCTGGGGCGAGCGTTTTCCCGATGCAAGCTACTGGCTGGTAAGCTCCACGCCTGGCGCCATCGAGGCGGTCGGTGGCGACGAGCTTCTCTATGAGGACGGCGTTGCTCGCAACGGCGCTTTCATTGCCCTGCGCTCCACCGAGACACAGGCGCTCTCCTTCGCCGTCGTCGGCTCGATGACCGATATGGCGGAGGCCGAGCGACTGGCGGATCGCTACGCAAGCGGCGTCACTCAGGAGATGATGCTGGCACCAGCCTCGCGCTTCTGGCAGCATGCCATTCGCGGCCTGACGTTCGACAAGCCGAAAGGCGATGCCATAGCCTATGCGACGATCCTGCCCTGGCTCGCGCATGATGCGATCGTGCATCTGAGCGTGCCGCACGGATTGGAACAATATACCGGTGCTGCCTGGGGCACACGCGATGCGTGTCAGGGACCGGTGGAATTCCTGCTCGCCTATGAGCATGATCGCGAAGCCAAGGAAGTGGTGAAGACTGTCTTCAGCGAACAGTACCTCGAAAAGGGCGACTGGCCGCAATGGTTCATGCTGGAACCCTATTCCAACATCCGCTCCGGCGACAGCCACGGCGATATCGTCGTCTGGCCGTTGAAGGCGCTCTGCGACTATATCGAGGCGACCGGCGACCTTGCCATCCTCGACGAAAAGGTGGCCTGGCGCGATGACAAGACCATGGGCAGGGCACCCGCCGATACGATCAGCGTCCATGTCGACAAGCTTCTCGCGACGGTGCGTGAGCGCTTCATTCCCGGCACACATCTGATCCGCTATGGCGAAGGCGACTGGAACGATTCCCTGCAGCCGGCCGATCCGCATCTTCGTGACTGGATGGTGAGCAGCTGGACCGTGTCCCTGCTCTATGAGCAGATCGTGCGTTATTCCGCCATCCTGCGGCGTATCGGCAAAGGCGCCGACGCCACCGAACTGCGCAAGATCGCCACCGCCATGCGGCGCGATTTCAACAAGCACCTGATCCGCGGTGGCGTTGTCGCCGGTTACGGCATCTTCGACCCCGCCCATAACGGCGTCGAGCTGCTGCTGCATCCCGATGACAAGCGCACGGGTCTGCACTATTCGCTGATCTCGATGACGCAGGCCATGCTCGGCAAGCTCTTCACGCCGGAGCAGCGGCGGGCGCATATGAAGCTGATCGAAAAACACCTGCTCTTCCCGGATGGCGTGCGCCTGATGGAGAAGCCGGCGACCTATGCCGGCGGCCCGGAAACGCTGTTCCGGCGCGCAGAATCCTCCTCCTTCTTCGGCCGCGAGATCGGCCTCATGTATGTGCATGCGCATCTGCGCTACTGCGAGACGCTCGCCATCGCCGAGGATGCGAAGGCGCTCTGGAAGACGATCGGCCTCGTCAACCCGATCTCCGTCACCGACGCCCTGCCGCACGCGTCGCTGCGCCAGCGCAACACCTATTTCAGCAGCAGCGATGCCGCGTTCCTCGACCGTTATCAGGCGATGACCGACTGGGATCGGGTCAAGAAAGGCGAGATCGATATCGATGGTGGCTGGCGCATCTATTCCAGCGGTCCCGGCCTCTATGCGCGCAGCTTCATCGAGAACATCCTCGGCTTCAAGCGCCGCTTCGGACGGCGCAAGCGCGAACCGCTACTGCCGTCGTCCGCGTCGATCACGATCAAGACGGATCATGCGCCCTGGCGGCGGTTGAAGCGCTAGAACTCGGCGACGACTTCCCGCACGCGCGGCGGGATTGGATTGGGCGCGGCGAAATGGCAGGCGGCCATCTGGCCGCTCGCAACCTCTTTCAGGGCGGGCCGCTCGACCTTGCAAATGTCCTTGGCAATCGGGCAGCGCGTATGGAAGCTGCAGCCGGACGGAATGCGCGATGGGCTCGGCACATCGCCTTCAAGCACGATACGGCGGCTTTTGCGATCCGGGTCGGGCTCTGGCGCGGCAGACAGCAGCGCCTGCGTATAAGGGTGCTGCGGGGCCGAATAGACCTTCCGCTTGTCGCCGATCTCTACGATCCTGCCGAGATACATCACCGCTACGCGGTCGGCGATATGGCGCACGACGGCAAGGTCGTGGGCGATAAAGAGGAAGGAGAAACCCTTCGTCTCCTGCAAATCCTGCATCAGGTTGATGATCTGCGCCTGCACGGAAACATCGAGCGCCGAGACCGGCTCGTCGGCGACGATAAAACCGGGATTGAGGGAGATCGCCCGGGCGATACCGATGCGTTGACGCTGACCGCCGGAAAACTGCCTGGGATAGCGGTCCATAGCGCTCGTTGGCAGACCGACCTGGGTAAGGAGATCGGCGACCCTTTCGCGCCGTTCGCGCTTCGAGCGGACGAGACCGAAGGCGTCCAGCGGTTCTCCGATGATTTCCGCGATGGAGCGGCGCGGGCTGAGTGAACCATAGGGGTCCTGAAAGATCATCTGCACATTACGGCGCATGCTGCGCATCTTCTCGTGCGACAACGCCGTCAATTCCGTACCCTCGAAGAAGACGCGACCATCCGTCGGCTCGATCAGCCTCAGCAGCAACCGTCCGAGCGTGGACTTGCCGCAGCCGGATTCGCCCACCAGCGCCAGCGTTTCCCCACGCAAGATCTCGAAACTCAAATCATCGACAGCGCGCACGCCACTGCTCTCCTGCTTGAAGGACAGCATGCCACCGTCGGAAAAGACCTTGCTCAACCCCTCGGCACGCAGGATCGCATTCATCACATATGCTCCTCGATCGATGGGAGGGATGCCTTGTTTTCGGCGGTGACCCAGCAGGCGGCCTTGTGTTTCGGGCCGAAGGCAAACATCGGCGGCATTTCACTGCGGCACTTGTCGATATGCAAAGGACAGCGGGCGTAAAAGGGACAGCCCTGCTTCACCGAGCCCGCGGTCGGCACCGAGCCCGGGATCTGGTAGAGGCGCGAGCGCTCGTCGTCGAGGCGCGGGATCGATTTGAGCAGTCCCTGCGTATAGGGATGGCTCGGGTTCCTGAAGATCGAGCGGACATCGGCGTCCTCGACCACTCGTCCGGCATACATGACGATGACGCGATCGCAGACCTCGGCGATGACGCCGAGATCGTGCGAGATCAAGAGCACGGCGGTGTTCAGCGTCTTGCGCACCTTCGCCATCAGGTCGAGCACCTGGGCCTGGATGGTGACGTCGAGTGCCGTCGTCGGCTCGTCTGCGATCAAGAGTTTCGGATTGCAGGCAACGGCCATGGCAATCATCACGCGCTGGCGCATGCCGCCAGAGAACTGATGCGGATAGGCATCGAGGCGGCCTTCCGGATTGGGGATGCCGACGAGTTTCAGAAGCTCGATGATGCGGGCGCGACGCTGTTGACGGCTCATCCTCTCATGCAGCTTGATTGCTTCGCCGATCTGGTCGCCGATCGTCATGACCGGGTTCAGAGAACTCATCGGCTCCTGAAAGATCATCGCGATATCGCGACCGCGGATCTCCGGCATCGCGCTTGCCGGCAGTTTCAGCAGATCGTTGCCCTCGAAACTAATCTTGCCAGCGGAAATCCGACAGAGCTCCGGCACAAGCCGCATGATCGATAGCGACGTGATCGACTTGCCGGAACCAGACTCGCCGACAATACCGACCGCTCCGCCGGCCTCGATCTCGAAGCTCACATCGTCGACGACGACAACAGGGTTCGTCGCCGTTCCGAATTCTACCCGCAGATGCTCGACGCTCAGCAAGGGTTGCTTCATTGCGCCGTCTCCGGATCGAGCACGTCGCGCACGGCGTCACCGATCGGATGGCTGACGCGACCCAGAGCGTCATCAGCACGACGATCGGGGCTGCGATATTCGGGATGATGTGCCGGAAAATGATGACAGGCGTGCGCACGCCGACCGCGATTGCCGCTTCCACGTAAGGTTCTTGCTTGACGGCCAGTGTCGAGGCACGGGCGACGCGGGCAAAGCCGGGAATGAAGGCGACGGTGATGACTGCGATGATATTCCAGAAGCCACCGCCGAGAACAGCGGCGATGATGATGGCGAGCAGCAATTCCGGGAAAGCGAGCAGCAGATCGATCAGGCGCGAAATGATGCGATCGGTGATACCGCCGAAATAACCGGCCGTGACGCCGAGCAGCGTGCCGAAGATCGCTGCCAGAACCGGCGAGATGAAGCCGAAGATCAGCGAATTGCGCGAGCCATAAATCATGCGCGACAGCACATCGCGCCCGAACTGATCGGTTCCGAGCCAATGGGCTGCTGACGGCTTCTGGTTGATCGCCAGGATGCTCTGGGCGAGCGGGTCGTAAGGCGCGAGCCAAGGCGCAAAGGCGGCGACGAAGATGAAGATCAATACCACAAGCAACGCAAAGCTGGTCGATATGCGCCCATAGAGAATGTGGCGGAACGCATCTGCCAGCCGGTGGTCGTCCGTGATGATCTGGGGAGCCTGTTCTGATGTGGCCATCATTTCACCCGGATTCTTGGATCGACAACGATGTAGATGAGGTCCATCGCCAGGTTGATCAGCACGACGAACATCGCGAAGACGACGACGCCCCCCTGGATGACACCGTAGTCGCGCTCGGCGATGGCGCTGATCAAAAGCTTGCCGATGCCGGGACGATTGAAGACGAGTTCTATCGCCACCGAGCCGGAGAGGGTTGCAAGCATGCTGAGGCCAAGCCCGGTCGTCAGCGGCAGAAGCGCGTTGCGCAATCCATGGCGATAGATGACGCGCGTTTCGCGCGCGCCCTTGGCACGGGCAGTCCGCACATAATCGCGGCCCATTACCTCCAGCAGCGAGGTACGGGTCAGGCGACCAATAAAGGCAGCCTTCACAAGGGCCAGTGTCAGCGCCGGCAGGAACACGTGGTGCATGCGGTCGATGAAGCCTGTGCCGCCCCCATTGATCGGGAACCAGCCGAGATTGAGCGCGAAGGTGATGAGAAGCAGCGCGCCGAGATAAAAATCGGGAATGGCGTAGCCAAACAGCGAAAAACCGCGCATGGCCGAATCCGGCAATCCGTTGCGGTGCGTGGCCGCCCAAACGCCGAAGGGTACGCCAACGACAACCCCCATGATCATCGCGACGATCGTCAGCTCGATCGTATAGGGAAGATTATAGGCGATCAGGCCGAGCACCGGCTGGTCGGTCATGACCGAACGGCCGAAATCCAGGCTGAGCGTTCCGATGACAAAGTTGATATATTGCTGCCACAGGGGAGCATTCAGCCCCATGCGCTCTCGAAAGAGCTGGAGTTGTTCGGCCGTGGCATTGTCGCCAAGCGCCGCAATCGCCGGATCGCCGGGCAGGATGCGCATGGCGATGAAGACGAGTGTCAAAACCAGCAGGATGGTCGGAATGGCATCCGCCAGCCTGAACAAGAGATACCGGGTCACAGATCCGTCTCCTCCCTGTTACCGCCGGAGCGGTCTCCTCCTTTGGCGCCGCCGGCGTTCCCGTCAACGGACGTCCATGATGGTATGCAAGCTTCAGTTCTGCAGCGCCGTGTAATAGGGCTCGTTGGAAAGATTGTCCTCAAGACCCGGTGACAGCACGCTTCGCCCGCCCCTCCTCGAGCTGACGAAAAACTGCAGGTGAAACTTGGAGTCGGTGTAATCGCCGGGAATGGTGGCGTCGAAGCCATTGCCATTCCGTGTCATCTTCGCCGAACTCCAACGCTCGGCCTGATTGACGTGACGATAGTGCAGCACCGGCTCCTCGTCCATGGTTTCATCGACACGCACCGTCAGCGCTTCGCCCGCCTTGAACGTCGCGGGCGCTATGATGCCTGCCGCGCTGGCGATCACAGGTCGGCGAGCCTTGAGTGCTTTCACGGCTGCGAGCACCTGTTCGCCCGCCTGCACCGATTCAAACTTGCCGCCGCCGCGCAGTGACTCCAGGTCGAGAACCTCGGCCGCCATCTCCGGCAGGCGCGACTGCCAGGAACCACGCAGCCAGGATTGTGTTCCGTAAGTCAGGTCGTCGTGGTAGACATCGCGCGAAATATCAGCGGCCGCCTGCCAGGCCATGACCGACCGCTTGGCGTGATCGATTGCCGGCTCGATCAGTGTCGTCACCTTGGTGGCAATGAACAGCTCGGCCCAACAAGCCGCGCGGAACCGCTCGGCAAAGAAACGGGCGATGCCGGCTGCGATCTGCACATCGATCATGATGCGCTGGACAGTGGCGGAGCCGAAGCTTTTGGTCGCCTTCACACCCGTTAGCGCCGTCTCACAGCCTTCCGCCATCTCGTCCAGCCAGTCGGCCACATCAAGCGGCGTGTAGCGATGCGAGGGCTTTCCCGCGAGAAGCAGTTCCGCATATTCGCGCGCATTGGCAAAGAGCGCTGAATCGAAGGTCGGCGCATTTCCGAAACGGACCGGCCCTTCCATGTCGAAAGCGTAGGCGCGACGGCCCGAGCCCTCGACAAGCGGGAGGTTGGTATAGACCTCCGGCCAGTAGTGATTGTTAGAGGCCGAAGGGCCATGCGCCAGGGTGATCAGCGGCAGCACGCGGCTTGCCCAGGAGAGCCCCTTCTCGCAATCGGCGGCGGCATCGCCGCATTCATGTTCGAGATAACGCATCCAGCTTTCGCGCGGCGCTTCAGGATAGTAGAGCAGTCGCCCCCAGATACGGTATTGATACTCATATTTCTGCCAGTCGTAGCGCGTCGGCAGACCGTGCTTCTGGTAATTGAAGCGGCCACCGGGAATGCCGGTGCCCATACGGCCCTTGAAGCTCTGCGGCTCGCACCATTCAACGCCATCGGAGCCTGCGAACATGGAGCTGCGGCCATAACCGGCGGCAAATTCCGGATCGCCCCAGAGAAGCACGCGCTGCGTTCCCGCCCAGATGCGATAGATGACCTTGTAGTCCTTGTCCTTCGTCAGAAGGTCACCATAGCTGTAGCGCAGGAATTTTCGGGACCCTTCGCTGAGCTGCTCGCGCTCGCTGCGCGCCACTTCCGGCGGGTATTCCTTGTTGCGGATAGCTGACTGGTGATAGGGCGGCCCCATATGCTCGGCGAGATATTTTGGCGAAGCGGCAAAGGGCATTCCGGACTCCCGGGCGATCTGCAGCATGGTGTGATCGAGACCCTTGCCATGCATGTCGATCTCGACTGGACGACCGGCAGCGGCAACACCTGCAAACGCCTCCTTCCAGAAACCGTATTCGCCTTCGGCAATGCCGCCCTCGACATGGACACGGAATGTCAGGCCGGTGATCTCGGGCACCTGGCGCAGCAATTCGGTGATCGCATCACGGCAATAGGGAGCGAGATTATCATCCGTCACGCCCGTGACCGTGTAATTGGCCCGCGGGACATCGTCGAAATCATAGCGCTGCGTCCAGAGCGCCAGCTGGAATTCCAATCCGCGCCTGGCCGCCTCACGACCAATGAATTTCAGCATCTCAAGATTGGTTTCGCGCTCCTCATCGGAGAGCTCGGTAACCTCGACGCCGTAACCCGGCAGCTTCAATAGAAACGGATAAGGGAAATAGAAGTAGACGTCGGTAATCCACGGATTGTGGTAGGGATAGTTGTAGCCCATGCCAAGCGTCAGGGCGAAACGGTTGAAGCGGTTCGATGCCAGCATGGTCAGATAGTCGCGCCATTGCTGCTTGTCGTAGAACCAGACCTTGTCTTCCTCCTCGCTGCAGAAAAGCCGAGCGATGCTGCGGATGCGGGCTGACGGCTGTTCGGTGAGCGGAAACTTGCCTGCGAACAGGTCTTCGTCACCACTATAGCGCACCCGGTCGGCGAGTTCGGTCAAAGCATAGACCATGCCCCTGTCGTCATGCGCCCAGACGGCAATCACGTTGCCGTCCCGGGTTAGAGCAAAAGCTTCCTCACTACGCGCCATCGCAGCCGGCGCCTGCGGCGATCCCACCTCGCCCACGATGATCGAGATGTCCTGCCCCGATGCGTTGTCCGAGAATTTCGCGCCCCTCCGCTTCAGGCGGCTGCGCAGTTCGTCGATTGCCCATGTGACGCCGTCCGAAAGCGGCTTGGATGGCAGGCTGATGGATATGGTGTTGGCTTGCGCCATGTCTGACCTCACAGGAGAAGGACCAATATCTGCGCGCAGAGCGCAACACCCCGGTTCAAGAGCGGGGAGAAATGACGATGTCGGAGCGTGTTCGCGACTGGAGCACCGGGCTGAAACTTATGAAGCGGTTTTCAGGGTAATCCGATGCTTCAACAAAGCTTAGAGCGGCAGAGGCATTTCTCTTCTTCCACCCGCCGCCCTCAAAGGTTCAGGCCTTGATCTTGGCCTTGGTCAGCGGCCAGTTCACATAGCCGGAAACCACGTCGTAGCCGAGATCGACTTTTTCGGAACGAACGACCATGAAGCCGTTGTTGGAAACGGGCAGGATGACCGCGTCCGTGAGGGCTTTGATCTCGATTTCCTTGACGATTTCCAGACGCTTGTTGAGGTCCGGTTCGGCAAGCGCCTTGCCCAGGAGGTCGTCGATCCCTGGAATGGCAACGCCGTAATGGCTCATATTTGCCCCGCCATTGCCATCCGAGCGAACTTCGGCGCCTTTCGACAAGTAGGTGACGATCACCTGTGTCGGCACCGGCGGCAGGGCAGATGACTGCTGCGACAGTGTGTTGGTGCCGATGTTCTGATCGGCATGGAAGGCGGTATGGTCCTTGATGTTGAGTTCCATGTTGATGCCGACCTTGCGCAACTGCGCCTGGATCATCAGCATGATCGCCGAAAAGTCCTCGCGCTGCGACGTATCGTTCTTGAAGCTAAAACCATCAGGGAATCCGGCTTCTGCAAGCAGGGACTTTGCCTTTTCGGGATCATACTTGTAGGCAACGTCCGCCGGAATGTTCTCCGCGGAGAAGCCACCGGGATAGGAGGGCGGATTGAGCCCATAGGTGCGTTTGCTGATCGGCGCGATTGCCGTGGTGATTTCGTCACGATCGATCGCGTAGAAGAGCGCCTGGCGCACACGCACATCGTCGAAAGGCTTCTTCGTCAGATTGACCTGCATGGTGAAGAAACTGCCGGGGCTGGCGACGTCGAAGATCAGGTTCGGATCGCGCTGCGACATGGAGGCCGCCCAGCCGGGGGCGCGAACGCCCTCGATCAGATGCACGTCGCCTGACAGCAGCGCCAGCGTACGCGCCGTCGTATCGGCGATATAGAGGCATTGCAGCTTCGGTGTCGCCGGCTGGACGTCCCAGTGCTCCGCATTGGCGACCAGCATGACGCCCTGCGACGGATCCGGATAGACTGTCTCCAGCACGTAAGGACCGGTTCCGATCGGATCACGGCCGATCGGTTCTTCGCCCTTTTCCTCAACTGCCTTCTTGCTCATGACCGAGGCGTCGTAGTCGCTGAGAGCACCGAGCAGGAAGAGCGGATCCGGCTGCGCCAACTTGAACGTGACCGTGTAAGGATCGTCAGCCACGACCTCGCTGATATTGGTGAATTTCGGACGTACCCCGCCCACGCGAACGGCATCGCGAATGCGATCGAACGTGAACTTGACGTCCTCGGACGTCATCTCACCATAACCCTTGTGAAATTTGACGCCTTGGCGGAGTTTCAGGGTCCAGGACTTTGAATCCGGTGTCGAGCTCCAGCTCGTCGCAAGGCGCGGTACGAGTTCGTCTATCGTTGCCGGAAACTTCCAGAGCGGCAGGTCAACAAGCTTGTCGTAAATGTGAATAATCGCCCAGTTATCGACACCCTGGATCGACTTTGCAGGATCGATCGTCTTGAGGCCGCGGGCAGCAAAAGCAATTTTCAATGTATCGGTGGCTTGCGCAAAAGCGGCCGGCCCCAGGCTTGCCGCAATACCGGCGCCGACAACAGCAGCCGCAGAGTTTTCCATGAATCGACGTCGAGTAATCGCCATGCTCAGATCCTCCCTTATCGAGGCGCTGCATCCCGTCTGACGCTTGATTTCCTGTGTTTTTATTGTGGAGCGTCTTCTGGGTCGACGAGCAACGCAATGGGACGGTAGCGCTACCAGACATAAGCGTCAAGTTTGTTCGGCCGCAGATTTATGGGCGTTTCGGAAAAGCTCTTATTCAAATAGCGACATATGCCGAAGGCGAAACGCGGTACTCCCGGTGTCAGCGGCCAGTCAGCCCGCGCCGCAGTTCACCGCTGCGGTCGGTGCTGACGCGTCTCTGGATTTTGAAGCCCAGGTCGATAATCCGGTCTCCACCGTCGTCTCCGTTCAAGCGGCGACGGAGCGCCATGACGGCGTTATAGCCGGATTCCCAGCGTGGGCTGCGCACGCTGGTGATCGAAGGATAGGCTGCGGCCATGATGTCGAAATCGTTGAAGCCGGCGATACCGAAATCCTCGGGCACGCGGATACCGCGCTCCATACACTCGAACAGGGCGCCAAGCGCCATGACGTCATTGTTGCAGAAGACGGCGTCCATATCTGGATTAGCGTCCAGAAGATTGGCCATCAGCTTGCGGCCTGTCGAAGGGGTTGCAAAACGCGGCGTTTCCCAGCCTACCCCTTCGGGAATATGGTCGCTTCTGTCGATCGGCGAAATATAGCTCGGGTTATAGATGCCGGCTTCCGTCAGCGTGTCCTTCAGACCGGAGTAACGGCCGAAGGAACGGCCATTCAGCCAGCCGCTTAGAAAACCGATATGCCGATAGCCCGCCTCGATCAGGTGACGGGTGATCGCCCGCCCCGCCTCATAATGTGAAAAGCCGATGATCGTATCGATCGGCTTGTCCGTCAGGTCCATGATCTGGATAACCGGACACCTGGCATTTTCCAGCATCTCGCGCGACCGGTCGTTCTGTTCGGTACCAGAGACGATCATGCCCGCCGGCTTCTGCCGCAACATCTGTGCGATCAGCCGCTCTTCCTCTTCCGGCTGGTAGCGGGTGTTGCCCATCTGGATCTGCAGTTCCGTACCTTCCACGCCGTCGTACACACCGCGTAAAACGTCGGAGAAGATGTTCTGGGTGAGCGAGGGGACCAGCACGCCGATGACATCGGCCCTGACGGACGCAAGCGCCCGGGCGCTGAGATTGGGAACATAGTTCAGTTCCTTCACCGCCTTGTCGATATTGGCGCGAAGGGCGGCGGAAACCTGGCTCGGATCGCGCAGCGCCCGCGACACCGTGATCGCGCCAACCCCGGCCAGGCGCGCAACATCCGCAATCGTGGGGCGACCATCGGTCCGTCGGCTTCGCAATCTTCTTCCCTCGCGGCATTTCGGAACAGCGCTGCACGTCTTACTTGGGAGGCTTCTCAGGCATTACCCAAAACGAATATGTCAATTCCAAAAAGCAGCGCCGAAGTCAACGCAGACGCAAGACCGGCCGGCGAGGCAGCGCATTGAGAACTGTAGGGCGCGATACCCCTGTGACGGTTGCGATCATGGAAACGAAATGGGGTTTACTTATCTCGGTCTATTTGCCGCGACTAGAAGCCCCATCAGGCCAATTGCCGTCGCAAACCTTGAGAAAACAGGTCGCCACGGCACCTATCACGACTGCAGGGTTTCGGCGATCCGGCTCCCTGCATCTCGTAGAGGTCTAGAGATCGTGATGCACGTCAGATGAGGGCTTCGGCAGGTCAACCGCCGAGCACAAATCGAGAAAATGCAAGGGCGCTCCGCGCATCCTCGTCCATTTTTGCTTCGTCCGCGCCATCGCTCAGATCGCGCCAAACCCTGATGTCTGACCCGATCGTTCCGCCGGTCTTTACGAACGGCTCCATGACAACGACGCCCGCGTAATTGATATCGCGAAGTGCAAGACCGATCTCGTGCCAAGGCATTCTGCCTTTACCGGGGACGCGGCGATTGCTTTCGCCGGTATGGAAATGTCCGAGCAGCGGGCCGGCGGTACGGATCGCTTCTCCGAAACTGTCTTCCTCGATGTTCATATGGAAAGTATCGAGCATCACTTTGACATTCGGCTTCCCGACATCCTTGACGAATGCCACGCCCTCCGCAGCAGTGTTGAGAACGTGGTTCTCAAAGCGGTTGAGCACTTCGATGCAAAGATTGATACCGAGGTTTCCGGCGAAGTCCGCAATGCCATGAATGCCCTCGACCCCACGCGCCCGATCGCCCTCCTTGTCGACTGGCTTGGAGTAGTCCACCGGCCAATAGGAATGGAGCGCGCCACCAATTGTCTTGATATCGAGCTTTGCGACATTTGTGAGCGTCTGCTCGAAGAATGCCTTTCCCGCCTGGCGCACCGCAATGTCCGGTGACGACAGATTCTTGGCCTTCGACGGGCCAATCCCGGCCGTCAGGATGATGTTGTTATCCTTGGCAGTCTGTCTGATTTCCGCAAGTTCGGCATCGCTGTAGTCATTGATGTGGTGTGCGGCGACCTCGATGACGTCGAAGCCAAGTTTCGCGACCTTTTCGACATAGGGGCCGAACTTGGCGCTCCACTCATGTTCCCAGTAAGAATAATAAATCCCGTGTTTCATAGGAGTCTCCAAGTTTCAGTTGCAGATCCCGCCGATCGTCCTTGGCGGGGTTGACAGTGGACTGTCGCGGCGACCTCCGGTCGGCCTGGACGGATCAGTTGTTCTCGATGTGGAGATCGGGCTCGGCGCTTCCGGCCACGATTGCAAGGCCGTTAGGAAGATCGTTCTCTTCGACCTTCCGGCGAATTTCCGCAGCGTCCAGGCCGTAGTTGCGCCAGCGGTTTTGAAGTCTCTGCCGCAGATGATCCTCGTCCACGTCGACAAACACCGTGAAGTCGAAAATCTCTTTCAGCTTGTCCCAGGGAGCCTGTCGCGCAAGCAGGTAGTTACCCTCGCAGACGATGATCTTTGTAGACTGAGGAATGAGACTGCCGCCGGCGCGAGCAATCTCGATCGAGCGGTCGAATACCGGAACGGCAACAACGTCATCCTCGTTGGCCTTCAGGCGCTTGAGCATGTGGCGCAAACCATGCGCATCGAACGTATCGATTGCTCCCTTGTAGGGGCGGCGGCCCATCTGCTCCAAGACGGCATCGTCGTAGTGATATCCGTCCATCGGGAACAGAGCAGCTTTCAGACGCTGGTCGTTGTTGATCGCTTCGACGGCGCGCTCTGCGAGCGTCGATTTGCCTGAACCCGGCGCACCTGCAATCGCTATCAGAACTCTCCGACCGCCGTTTTCCGCAAAGCGCTGAACCGCGATCTTCGCTATCTTCCGCGCGTTTTCGTCAATTTTGCTCAATGAGTTCCTCCCATTGCCTCTCCGCATTTTCGGCGGCTAACACCATCCGGAAACGCCAACCATTCGAAGTCATGCCAGTTGATATTGGGCGGCCTTGTTGCGTAGGAACGAGAGGCCGTTGCCCATGACTTCGTCCTCGTCACGCGCGACCGGGCGCCACGTCGATATGTCGCCGGCCATCTCCGGCGGCATGCTGACGAAGCTCTCCAAGGTCAGCGCCCCCTTGAAGCCGATCGCAGACAGAGCTGCGAAAATCGAATCCCAAGGGACGTTTCCTGCTCCGGGCGTTCCGCGGTCGCTCTCGGACAAATGCATGTACTTGAGATGCTCACGCGCAACGAGAATGCCGTTGGCTGCCCCCTTTTCCTCGATGTTCATGTGGAATGTGTCGAGGTGGACAAAGACGTTGTCCATCCCGATGCGTTCGACCAGGGCCACGGCCTGTTCTGCCGAGTTGATCAAATGGCTCTCGTATCGGTTCACCGCTTCCACACCGAATTGGATACCTTGTGCCTTGGCCTGCTTGGCTGCAGCACCGAGCGCATGAGCAACATTGTCATATTCTGCCTGTGTCGGCGGAACGCCGGTGCGTTCGTTGGTGCCGCCATAAGTGACACCCGTAAGCGCCTCGGCTCCCATCAGGGCCGCCTTGTCGATCGCCACCTTCAGGTGCTCAATTGCGGCCTCGGGCCGGACGGATGCCCAGGCGGCCTGCGGTAGCACGAGCGAACATGCCGCACGCAGGCCATGCTTTTCCAGGAGCTCGCGTGTATGCCCGGCATCTACCGATGCGGCGTCTGCGAGCGGAATTTCAATGAATTCCATATTGTACCTAGCTGCGCCGGCGATGGCTCGCTCTGCGCCTGCGCGGTCCCACTTCATTGTCCACATGCTTGCGTGAATACCGAACCCTTGCACGGTCACCCCTTCTTTCTGCGCGATGCGATGTAGGTTGAAACGATGGTTCTTGCCGCCATGACGACGATCATCAGCACGCCCCAGAGTGCTGTCGCGAGATGCTGGTTTGCGCCCATGAGATTGAGGCCGGAAGACAGAAGCTGGAGCACGATAAGCGCGACGAACACCGGCAACACACGGCCAAACCCGCCGAACGGATTGATGCCGCCGAGAAACGCCGCAAGCACCGTGATCAACAGATAGGATTCACCGTGGCCGACGCGGACCGAGTTGAAACGGGCGAGCATGATAACGCCGGCGACCGCGCACATGAGGCCCGAAAGCGTGTAGACCAGAACCAGTATGCGGCGCGTATTCAGGCCGGAGTAGCGTGCCGCCTCGATATTTGAACCGACCATCAACAGCCCGAAGCCGAGTTTGAAGCGCGTCAGCAGGAGCTGCCACAGGCCAACGCAGGCGATGAAGATCAAAAGCGGGATCGGCAATCCCAGGATCGAACCATGCCCGATCGGAGCTATGAAGGAAGGGAATCCGGACACATCGCCGCCGCGGGTCAGAAATTCGCCGAGGCCACGCAGGAAGATCATCATGGATAGCGTGACGAGAATTGGATGCGCCCGTGTGTAGGCGATCGCAGCACCGGTCATCAGCCCGGCAGCGCCACCGGTGGCGAGTGCGGCAAGGACACCGAGCAGGAACGCGCCTGGAGACGCGTCGGCCCCGCCGTACATCTGCATCACCGAGGCTGCGGCCAATCCGGAAAGGTTTGCCGTGAAGGTGATGGAGAGGTTGATCCCGCCGGTCAGGAGGGGAAGCAGCATGGCGAGCGTGAGAAGCCCGAGTTCAGGAAGCTGGAAGGCAACCGAACCGAATGTTGCCGCGGAGATGAAATTGTTTGCGGCCAGGCCGAAGATGACGATCACCGCCACGAATGCGATAGCCGGTCCGGTCATATCGGCGCCAAAGGTGGCATTGAACTTTTGAGCCATGGCCTTCATTGGTGCGTGCCCTTCCTCTTGGTGCTATCCGTGGCGAGAAACGGGAAAAGCTTGTCGATCCGTGCGGACGAGAGCGTGATGGCGATGAGGATGATCGCGCCGACGATCATCTTGAATGCAAAGGGCGACACGCCCATCAGGTTGAGACCGTTTTGGGTGATCGAGACCATCAAGACGCCGAGCACGCAGCCGATGACCGAGCCCTTGCCGCCTCCGAGCCTCGCACCGCCGAGAACCGTAGCCGCCAGGACATCCAGTTCCCGGCCATAGAGGGCGTTCGGAACGACTTCCTCGGCATAGTGGGCCTGCATCAATCCGGCGATCCCGGCCATGAGACCCATCCAGCCAAACGAAATGTAGTGCATCGCCGCGATATTGATCCCGAAGCGGCGTGCCCCTTCCGGATTGTCACCAAATGCGTAGAGCTGCCGTCCGATGGTGGTGCGGGAAATCATGAACCAGGTCGCGAGGCAGCAAAGGATCATGACGACGACAGGCAGTGTCAGCTCGATCCAGGAGCCGTCAGCCATCTCGCGTTCGAAAAATACCACGCGCGTCGTCAGCCATTCCGGCAGGTCGTAGATCGACACGCCCTTGGTGAAGAACATCAGCAGCCCGAAGAAGATGTTGAAGGTCGAGATGGTTGCGACGATCGAGATGATATGCAGCCGGTAAACCAGGGCCGCGTTGATCAGACCCAGGCCAATGCCGATGGCGCCGGCGATTATGAAGCCTTCCGCCCAGTTGCCGCCGCCCAATGCGCCAAGGGCCAGCGCGGTAATGTATTGGACCACCGAGGCGGCCACAGCGAAGGAAATGTCGATCCCGCCCGAGATCAGGACGACGAGAAGGCCAACCGCAAAGATGATGTTGACGGCCGAGACGTTCAGCACATCGAACGCGTTCGAGATCGTAAAAAACCGATCGGTGGCCAAAGACAGCCCGACGCAAAGCACGACCATGACCGCCAGAAGCGTGAATTCCGTTGTGTGTCCAAGGATCAGCCTACGCATAGACGGCAGACTCCAGTTCGGTGAGCGATAAATGTCGCGGGTCGTAGGTTGCGCGGATCCTGCCTTCGACCATGTGAATGATGCGATCCGCATTGAAGTAGACTTCCGGCGGCTCGTCGGAGATCAGAATGATCGCAAGGCCCTGAGCAGCAAGCTTGCGCACGATCTCGAAGATGCCTGCGCGCGCACCGACGTCTACGCCCACTGTCGGGGCGTCGAGAATGAGGATCTTCGGACCGATCGCGAGCCATTTGGCAATCGCGACACGTTGCTGGTTACCGCCCGACAACGTCCGGATGGGGTCGTCGGCCGTACCGACCTTGACACCGAGCGCCGAAATCCAGTGGCTGACCACACTCGCCTTCTTCACGGGCGAGATCATCCCCCCGGACAGAAGCTTATCGAGCGATGCCATGACCAGGTTGTCGGCTATCGACTGCGGCTGGTTGAGGCCGAGAGACAGACGGTCTTCGGAGAGGTAGCCAACGCCGGCGCGAATTGCGTCGCGATTGGAGCCGAACTTGACGGTCTTGCCCTCGATGGCGATTTCCCCCGCCTGCGGACGGTGCATCCCGAAGAGTGTAAGCGCCAGTTCGGTGCGGCCGGCGCCGAGGAGGCCGGTAATACCGAGCGTCTCACCTCGGCGAAGGTCGAACGATATATCTTCGAACTCCGTTGCGCGCGTCAGCCCGCGGACGGAAAGCACGACCTGCGCGTCGTCGTGATCGGCGGCGACGACGGAACTGTCGAAGTTTCTGCCGGTCATCAGCTCGGTCACCCGTGATTGAGTCATGCCCTCGACAGGGAAGACGCCAACGAGCGCTCCGTCGCGAAGCACGGTCATGCGGTCCGAGATTTCGAGCACCTCCGCGAGACGGTGCGAGACGAAGACCACGGCCACTCCGGACGCCGACAGGTTGCGCACGATATCGATCAGGTAATCGGTCTCGGATTGCGTCAGCGAAGCGGTCGGCTCGTCCATGAAGACAAGACGCGCCTCGCCGACAAGAGCGCGTGCGATCGCAACGATCTGGCGTTGGGCGATCGGCAACTCCTTCAATGGAAGATGGATATCGATGCTGACGCCGAGACGGCTGAGCGCTTTCCTGGCTGCTTCCTCGATGGCGCGTTTGTCGACGAGACCATATTTGCCGTTGACGGCATACTGAAACCCGATGTTCTCGGCGACGGTCATTTCCCCGAACAGTGCCAGGTCCTGCCAGATCACCTGGATGCCGAGCGATTGCGCCAACGTGGGTGTCATGGCCGAGATCGCCTTGCCGTCGAAGAAGAACTCGGCGCCCTCCTGTGGCTTGTAGACCCCCGTAATGACCTTGATGAGCGTGCTCTTGCCGCAGCCGTTCTCCCCCGCCAGGCAATGCACCTCCCCCGGGTTGACTTCAAACGACACGCCCTTCAGCGCGCGCACGCCGCCGAAGGTCACCTTGATGTTCTTGAGTGAAAGCAGCGGTCCGTCGCTCATGGAGTATCCTCCTGTTCAGCCGCTGGATGGCGGCTGGTTCAGGTTTTCCGATATTCGTAAACTGGGGGGTCGCGGGAATTGTCCGCGACCCCGGGCTTGGGTCCAGGGAGGATTAGAGGCCCATGCCGACAAGCTTGTCGATGCTGTCCTTGTTGATCGCCAGCAACTGGTCGACGACGATGGTGTTGCCCTCGGGGTTGATCTTTCCAAGGCCCTCGATGTCGTCGCCGGCCTTCGGCGTCTCACCCTTGGAGATACGATCGGCAAGCGTCACGAAGACTTCACCGGCCTGCTTGGGGTTCCACATGAAGCCACCAGTCAGCGCACCGGACTTGATGAGCTTTGCCCCCTGCCCGGGAGAAAATGGACCGATCACGAACACCTTGCCGTCCTTGCGGCGCTCTTCGACAGCACGACCCGCACCGATCGGCCCCTGCGAACCGAAGGCGAGGAACCCCGTCAGATCAGCGTTGGCCGCCATCAGGTCGAGCGCGGTCGAGCGGCTCTTGTCGACGTCTTCAGCCACCCCGTAGCGGTCACCGACAAGCTTCATGTCCGGGTAGTTCGCCTTGATATAGGCGATTGCGGCATCGGCCCAGGCGTTGTGCAGGGGCACGGTGAGCGAGCCGACAAATACGGCATACGATCCCTTGCCGCCCATCTTCTCAGCGAGCAGCTTGCCATGCGCCTCGCCGAAGCCCTTGGCGGAGGCCAGTTCGAAATCCCAATCGGCGCCGACCTGCTTGGGCGATTCATGGGTAATGACCTTGATACCGGCCTCCTGGGCCTTCTTGAGAACAGGTTCGAGAACCTTGGCATCATTCGGCACGACGCCGATGTAATCGACCTTCTGAGCAATCAGGTCTTCGATGGCGCGAACCTGCAGCGCAGGGTCGGCACTGGTCGGACCAACCATGAAGCCTTTAACGCCGAGCTTGGCACTCTGCTCCTTGATGCCCGCCTCCATGGCATTAAACCACGGGATGCCGCCGATCTTCACCACGACACCAATCTTCGGACCAGCAAAGGCCGTTGACGCGAGCAAGGACAAGCCGAGCGTGATCGCAAATAGCTTTTTCATTGGGTATTCCCTCCTCCACTGAGCCGGCAAGGAAGCACCGTTCGCGAAAGCCCCATGCTCTCGCGCTCAACGTTAGCCCCGCATTGCGGAACTCCTCCCTGTCGCTTTCCTCAAAGCCCCATCTCCATGCACAATCGGTCTTGCATTTATGCACCATCGATGGTGCAATTACCCTACCACGGAAAAGACTTTCGTCAAGAGGACTGCTGATCTAGAGAGAAAGAGCCACTGGAAGGTTTGCGGATGTCTGAAAAAGAACGAAAAAAAGCAACTATTTATGATTTGTCCGTCGTGTCAGGAGCATCCCCGTCGACAGTGGCCTCGGTGCTAAACGGCACATGGCGCAAGCGGCGCATCTCCGAGGAGACCGCCGCCAAGATACTGTCGCTGGCCACAGAGCATGACTACAAGGCGAACCTGCAGGCTCGCGCGCTGCGCAGTTCCCGTTCGGGTCTGGTCGGGTTGCTTTTGCCCGTCTACGACAACAGGTTCTTCTCGTCCATGGCGCAGACCTTCGAGAGCGAAGCGCGAAAGCGGGGCCTTGTGCCTATGGTTGTCTCAGGCCGCCGCGACCCCCAGGAAGAGCGCCGTACGGTGGAGTCCCTCATCGCCTATGCGATCGACTCGCTGTTTATCGCCGGAGCAACAGATCCGGATGGCGTCCACGAGATCTGCATGCGTGCAGGGCTGCCTCACGTCAACATCGATCTGCCAGGCAAGTTCGCGTCATCCGTGATTTCGGATAACCGTCAAGGCGCTGAAGCGTTGACTTCGGCCATCATTCGCCATGCCGAAACATTAGGACCACTGCACGCCGGCGATGTCTACCTGTTCGGCGGCCGCAACGACCACGCCAGTCGGGAGCGTATCGCCGGTTTCCATGCCGTCAAGCAATCCGTATTTGGAGCGGTCACAAAAGGAGATATCGAGATCACAGGCTACTCGCCTGGCGCGACGGCGCTTGCGTTCGACCGTTTTTTCGACAAGCACGGCAGGCTGCCCAGATGCTTTTTCATCAACTCGTCCATCAATTTTGAAGGGCTATTGCGGTTCATGGGGCGCCACGACGGAGAGGCGTTCGGAGACATCGTCGTCGGATGCTTCGACTACGATCCGTTCGCTTCATTCCTACCCTTTCCCGTTTACATGATCAGACCGAATATCTCGAAAATGCTCGAGCGGGGTTTTGACCTTCTCGAAGAGCCGAAGCCTTTGACGATCATGATCGAGCCGGAGCTGGTTCCTCCCCGCACCGCCTTGGAAGGCCCGCTTGATGCACTCAATGATCCTTCCCCGCCATTTGTGTTTGCCGAATGAAGCACAGCAACGACAATGACGAGACCCTGCAGGATTTCCATCAGCGGGTCGAACAGGATACCAGGGATAGGGCGATCCATCCGGCAAAGCCGGTCACCCGGAGAGCATACCAGATGCTGGTTTCCAATGGGGCTGGTGTTCGTTCATGGCCGTGCTCCGTCAGCTATCGGCAAGAATGACGTCAGCCGCCTTCTCGGCGATCATGTAGACCGCCGTGGCAAGGAAGTATCCGGGAATTCGAGGGAAGACCGAAGCATCGACGACGCGCAGGCCTTCGATACCGTGCACCCGGAAACGGCTGTCGAGCACGCCGCCATCTTCCCGAGGACCGATGGCGCAAGTGCCGCAGGCATGGTGGCCCCAGGCATTTTCGGCGACGTAATTCCGAAGCGCCTCGTCGCTCTCGTTTTGCCGGCCGGGCTCCTCTTCGCGAGCGATAAGATCGTCCATGGCATCGTTGACCTTCCTGACGAAGCGAATGGCATGAACAACGGCGTCGAGGTCGAGGTCGTAATTGCCGGTCCCCTCGGAGAAGGAATGGAAGACGACGGCAGGCAGGACAGCGGGATCGGCGCTTCTCAGCCGGACCGTTCCGCCCTGATTTTCGGTATAGGCCTTGAGGATCGCCCAGGTCATGTAATCCGGCTTGCGGATGCGCGCGGAATAATCCGGATAGTAACCGCGGAAATCGGCCAGCAACGAGAAACAATGCAGGTCGGGTTCCGTCAGCGTGTCGCGGGATTTGAGCGTCAGGGAAAACATGACGCCGTTGCTCGTATAATTGCCGATGCGGAACCTGCGCCATCGCCTGTAATGAGCGTCGCGCGTCGTATAGGTCACGCCCTTGAGCGCCGACCAAGGTTCGTTCATCCGACTGACGACGCCGACCTCATAGCGGTCCTGCAGATTCCGCCCGACGCCTGGAAGCGCTTCGACGACACGGATCTTGTGCTTGCGCAGATGGACGGGATCGCCGATGCCGGAGAGCATCAGAAGCTGCGGCGTGGCGAAGGCGCCGCCCGACACAATGATCTCGCGCCCGGCCCGGATGACCTGCTCACGTCCCTCACCGTCGACGCAGCGGACCGCCACCGCCCGCTTGCCGTCAAATTCAATGCGCGTGACCGTGGTTTTCAAACGAAGCGCCAGGCGGTCCGGGTGCCGCTTCAGCACGTCGAGTAGCCGCTCACGCGGCCCGTGCCTGGTGTGGCGGCGCGTCGAAAGTGGCGTGACGCGCACGCCACAGGCGCCGACATTCCAGTTGCGGCTGTCGTTCGGGTCGATCTCGGTCGTCTCCCAGTCGGAGCCCCTCTTGCCGAAAGCATCGGCGGCTGCGCCGACGCTGCGCAGCAGTGCCCGCCACAGCGGCCAGTCTCGCAGGACCCTGAGCGGCAGCGCCCGCTCCGTCGTCATCCACCCCCACCATCCGTGGCCGGTCGGATTGAGGCCCGTTGCGGCGGCGAGCCATCGCCACAGGAAGAAGCGGTAGCGGCAGCGTTCGATGCGCTCGAAATAACCCTGCATGTGCGAGGCCTTCCAGCTCTCGTCGCCGGTGATCGCAAAGATGTGGTTCCAGTCGCAATGATTGGGCCTCACGATGATCATCGCATGATGGGCAGTGCAGCCGCCGAGCCCACGCACACGCGGATAGAGCACGCCGTCCTTTTCTTTGCAGTAACGCCAGTCGCGCTCCTGCATCTCCTGGTTTTCGTAATGGCGCACCCAATGGTTCTCGGCCATGCCGGGATGTTCCGAGGCAAAGGCGTGAAAGGCCGGCACGCGGGAGGCATCGGCAAGGGGCATGTCGGAACTGTCGTCCACTTTGGCGAGCGGATCGCCACCGGCCTCGATGACGAGTACGGTCCGCCCCTCTTCGGCGAGCCGCGCGGCGACGACGGCGCCGCCCGCTCCGCTGCCGATGACGATATAATCGTAGGTCTGCCCGCCGGACATGGTCAGAACTGCTTCAGATAGGAGATCAGGGCGTTCTTGTCCGATTGCGGAAGATCGGCGCCGAATGTGTGCCCGCCATTGACGACATAGTCAGGACATTTGCTCAAGCCTACAAGGCGATCGACGAGCCTGGTGTCTCGCACCACTTTCTCGGCCTTGGCGAGCACGGCGGGATCGGCAAGCTCTTCCGGCGTGCATTGACCGCCGAGCTCGGAGAAGGCCCCGATCAGCGCCGGGCCGTTGGCGATCAGCCTCTTGTAGCTGGCGAACTTGTCCTCCTCGTCATTGTCGGGCAGCAGCTCGGTATTGGTCAGCGCGTTGACTGGGAAACCGGCCGGGAACGGGCCGATAGTGATCGAGCCGTCCTTCTTGAAGGCCCAACCGGCAACTCGGCTCAACAGGCCGGTGAAGGGCCGCACCTTATCGGGCACGAAGCCCGGCGGCACAATCAGGCAGGAGGGAGCGCTCGTCCGGTAGATATAACCGGGCACCGGCGCCTCAGTCATCTTGTCCATGCGGCGCGTCTGCGGCGAGAGCATCTGGCGGATCGACCGATCGAAGACCGCAAGCCTGTTTTCGATGCAGGGCATATAGGGATCGCGGGCGTCCGCCGCCGGACAAGAGGTGCCTCGCCCGGTGCCGTAACCGCCGGCATAGTCCTGATTGTAGTAGTCGGTCCCGTAATAGCTGTCTTCGTGGCCAACCGAATTGTTGAGCAGGAAGGGCGCTGTCGACCAGAGGCTGACGAGTGAGGGCGGCCTCAGATAGCCGCGCCCGTTGCCTGCCGCCTGCAGCGGCGTCGCCGCCCCTGAAACCGGATGATTGACGGTCACCTCATACGGTGGTGGCAGCGATTTGTAGGTAGAAGAGGTGAAGTTGTCCCAGATATCGCCCGAAAGCCCATTGGTGGCGATCGCGCTGCAGGCATTGGTGCGCACGACATCCATCGGCACGCGCCGTTCCGTGGAAAGGTAATTGCCGTCGAGGAAGTCCTTTCCATCAGCATCCTTCTCGGTGACGAGCTTGACCATGCCTGCCTTGAAGGCATCTGACTGGGCCCAGGCCCAGTAGCGATCCCAGCATTCGCGATAATGCGGGCCGGACCCGCCGCCGGCGCATATGCCCTCATCGACGCCGAGATCCGGTGCGGGCACCGGCTGCTTGCTCGAATGGCAGGCCGCGCAGTTTTCGGCAAAGACGATCTTGCCGCGCTCGACCTCGACCGGATTGCGCGCTTCGAGCACCTTTTCCCCGACCGGCGTATCCTTCAAATGATCGGCGCGGGCGGCAACCAGGAAGAATATCGCCATGTCTGGTGTCATCGCCTCAGTCGCCTGCCAGTAGACCGAATTCTTCTGGGCATCGGCAATGCGGATCGGTGAGATCTTCTGCCCACCGAGGAAGGGGCGGAAATGCAGCAGCCATTCTTCGCTGAAAAGGCCGATATTGAGATAGACGCGGTTGAGCGCACCGAGCGTGCCGACGGAATCGGCGCCGTCCTTCAGGACGCGCATCGAGGCAACGGTGCCGGTCGCCTTGTCGTAAAGCGAACCGAAGGCTGCGGTCTGCGGATAGTCCTGCGCCTGCTTGTTGTCCTTCTCGTCCCCCTTGATGATTTCCTTGCCTGTCTTCGCCCCGATGCGCAGCCGCTCCAGGACGTCGTAGACGGCGTTCATGGTGCGGGGATTGTTCATGTAATCGCTCGAGACCAGCGACGTATCGAGCGAACCCGGCGGGTTCGTGTGGAAGAGCTGGAAGAGGAAGTTGCCTTCGTTCTGGGCCGGCTCCCCCGGCTTTGCGCGCGGCTTGGTGTTCCAGAAGAAGATGCGGTCGACCCAGAAATACTGGGCGCCGGGATTGGAGGAGATTTCAGAAAATTCGGGGCTCTCGACATTCTTCGGCGGATTGATCGGGTTGGGACCGACATGGCAGAAGGCGCAGGACATCCCGACGCGATAAGGTCGCACGAGATCCTTGTCGTTGTAATAGGACGGATCGGTGTAGTAGCGCAGCGCATCCCAATGTTCGGCGGCCTTGCTGTCGAAATCGGGGTTAGGGAAGAGACGCAGGCCCATGACGCCTGTCGGCTCGCCATAGTAGGAGCCGACCGGGATTTTCTTCTCTTCGCCCTTCACCTTGACCGTGGTACCGCGCGAGCCGATCTGCACGCCGGGATAACGGGCATCGGCCTCGGCATTTCCGCCGAAACTGTCGGCGGCGCAGTCCTTGTCGCGCTGATCGAGCCACAGGCCCCAATGATCGGGATCGGCGCTCTTCGCGGCCGTGAAGCAGGGCTCATTGACGAGCCCGAGATAGCGGAAGCGATTGTCGCGGCCATATGCCATCGTCGGATGGGACGAAATGGTTTTCAGAAGATCGAAGGAGCCGATCGTGGCACGGGCGGCGAAATCCCAGAACTTGTCGTTACCGCCGGTCCAGACGATCCAGGCATTCTGCCCGCGGATCGCCGCCTTGCGGACGGCCTCCGGATCGAGGCCGGTGGCGGTTGCGACCTCCTTGATCTCGGCGGGATAATCGACGCCGGCTGCCGGCGGCAAGAGCAGGCCCTTGTCCATCGCCGCAAAGTAAGGCTCGCTCGCCCCTGGAAATTCCTCGACCTTACGGTGGACTTTCTTCGCCTCATCCTCGACACGGCCGAACTGGCCGGAATCCGGCTCAATCAGCCACCAGACGATGAGCGCAACCCCGACGATGGCGACGACGGCAAGAGTGACGACCGCCACCACGATCCAGGCGAGAAACCGTACGATGCGCTGTCTGACGTTTGCCATCGATCCCTCCTGATGGTCAAAGTGTCTTGAGATAGGAAAGCAGCTGCTCCTTCGCCTCCTGAGGCAGATCCGTGCCCCAGAGGTGGCCGCCATTGCCGTTGCCCGGCTGGCTCGTATCGTAAAGCGTGCCGTACTGTTGCCCCGCTGTGTCACGGCCGCTCACGAAGCCGCCGTTCTCGGCATCCACCAGATCGTAGCCGCGGTAGAACTGTATCGGCCGCTCGGCAGGTGGAAGCAGCAGGGCGCGCAATGTCGGGACGCTGCCATTGTGCAGGTAGGGACCGCGCAGCCAGAGACCTTTGAGACTCGTCGCGACATACCCGTCAGTCTTCTGGAAGTTGGTAAAACCCCAGGCATAACCGGGATCGTAATCCGCGTAGCGGTCGCGGGCCGCGGGGCTCCACATGTCCAGGCGATGGCGGTCCGTGCCGAGTTCGACGATCGAGATCGGGGTCCGGTAGCGCGCACCCTTGGCATCGTGGCAGACGGCGCATTGCGCCAAATAGATCGCTCGGCCGGCGTCTACCGCCGCCGCATCGACATGATAGGAATCGGCTTCTGGCTTGAGCGGAGAAAAGGGCGACGGCGGCGGTCCCTGCAGGCGAATGAAATCGGTAATGCGGCGAAGGCCCTCTTCCGTCCCCCCGTAGGATTTGTAGGTCATGCCGTCACCGATCGCACCGGAAACTACGGTCTCGTAGAGGTCGGTCTGCAAGCCGTCCCAATGGAGCGAGAAACGGCGCGTGTTGGTGGCGGCGAGATCGGCAAGCGACCACAGCGGCATCATGTCGGAATTGCCGATCGTGTGATCGTCGGCCAGTTCAAGATTCTGGAACTTGACCGGATTGAAGGGATCGATCCGGCCAGGACCCCAGTCCGGCCGATCCTTCATCCAGGCGAAGCGTCGCCCCTGTTCCTGCAGGGCCGACCGGGTCGCTGGGATCAGGACGAAACGATAGAGCGCCCGTTCCCAGAGCGGCATGTCGTAGATCCTGCCGATCTCCGCCATCACCCCGTCGGCGGTGAACCGCGGATCGGCGCCGACGGCGATCAGGAAGCGGATATAGGCCTGCGGATTGACCCTCGTTCCCGGCCCTGCCTCGACCAGCCGCGCCGGCTCGTCGGCGCGAAGCCGGTAGCTGCCCTGGTGGCAGAAGGCGCAGTTCGGCGCGACGCGCTCGATGACGCCGAGCGTCCTGACCGAAAGGCCGACCGGAACCTCGTCGCCGGCCCGCCAATAGAGGCCGAAGGCGCCGTAGCCATCGGCATTGGCGGGCAGATGCTCGGGAAAGAGCTGCGGCAGGACGCGCCAGATCCAGTAGGGAATGCCCTGCGCTTCTTCATTGCCAATCGAACCGTGATTGAAAACCTCCGCGAGATCGTTCGTCCGCGGCTGGGCCACCGGCCGGAAGAGCAGGAAGAACAGCGCGAAGGCGCCGACGACGAGCAGGACCAGAACGCCGAAAAGCCATTTCCAGAAGACGCGCCTCATGCCGGTCTCCCTTCGGCGATATTCTGTTCGAGCCGCAGGATGCGCAGGAGACAGAAAAGCGTCGCGATGCCGACCGATCCGTCGAGGAAGACGCCGGCGAGATAGCCGAGCGGCTGATCGAAGACGAAGACGGCAAGAAAGAAGAAAACCGTGCCGAGCGTACGGGAGGGGAAGACCGCGAGCCAGGCGAACACGCGGTAGCGGTCGATATCAAGCGTCGCCGGGATGTAGAAGATCGATAGGATCCCGAGCAGCAGACCGGCAAATCGCGGCCAGATCAGCTGGTTGACGGTAATTCCGAAGAGGCCGAGGATCCATTCCGGACAGAAGATGAGCGGCAGGACGAAGGCCAAGTTCAGAAGGATGCCGATCCACACGAGGACCGCATGCCGTGCCTTCCATTTGCTGAGCGAGCGCGACTGGGTCATAGCGTTTTCATATATTCGACGAGGGCGTCTTTTGCCGCGTCCGGCAGCTCGGTGCCGTAGCGATATCCTTCATGGCCCGCATTGCCATTGCCGGGCCGCGTCGTGTCGTAGCGGAAGAGATCCCCCCCGGCCGACTGATCCGAGCGGTAGCCCACCCTGGCGAGATCGAATTCGTCGCTGCCACGAAACCAGACGGGCGGCCGCCTGGTGCTCGGCTCGAGCAGATCGCGTAGCGTCGGCACCGAGCCGTTGTGCAGATAGGGCGAGCGCGCCCAGATGCCGTCGAGCGGGTGGTTGGCATAGCCGTCCGTCTTGTGGAAGCGGCTGAAGCGCCAGGGATAGCCGGCGTAAAGCAGGTTCTGCTCAGCGGCAAAATTTGCCGTATAGGAGGTCCAGCGTCCGGCATCGGTGCCGATATCAGCGAGCGGAACCGTCTTGCCGAGGCGTGTGAAACGCCGCCTGTCGTAGCTGTAGTCGTTCGCATCCTTGAAGCCGTGGCAATCGGCACAGTAATGCAGGAACAGCGTCTTGCCCTCCGCCACTTTCGCTTGATCGATCTTGGCTGCGGAGGGGAATGGGGGCGAAGGCAGATCCCACATCCAGCCCTCGATGCGCGCGATCGATGCCCGGTCGACCGTCACGGGCGTCACGCCGGCGCCGAGTGCGGCGCTCAGGTTTCGTTCGGCGACGGAATCATTGTTGCCGTCCCAATGGAGGTTCATGCCCTCTCGGGGGCGCTGGCGCCAAATGGCGGGATAGTCGGAAGAGCCGTTCAGCGCCGCGCCTGATATATGGGCCTCGTCCATGGGGAAGTTGAACTGCAGCGCCTTGTAAGGATTGAACGTATCCACGCGGCCGGGCCCCCAATCCTCCTGACGCTTGACGAAATCGAGCTGGGTGCCGAGATCGAGGAAGGCGCTCTTGACCCTTGGAAACACCACGTAACGATAGATCAACCGCTCGAAGACATTGAGGTCGCCTCCAACCTTGGGGCTATCGATCGTCGCAATCAGCGTGTCGGCGGTGAAGCCGGGATCGCGGCCGACGTCGATGAAGAAACGGATGAATTCCTGCAGACGCAGATTGTTGGACGGCGCGCCGGCAATGAGGTGGCGAACCGGATCGCCGGGCAGACGATAGGTGCCGACATGGCAGACGGAACAATTGAGCCAGACCCGCTCGACGCCTGAGACCACGCGGCGCGACACCCCGATCGGAAGATCGTCGCCCGGCTTTTCGTAGAGGAAACCGAAGCGGCTCCAGCCTTCCGGCCCGAGCTTGTCGGCATACATGACCGGCAAGGCCTTGAAGACCCAATAGGGCGGCCCCGTCGCCGTCTCGCTGCCGATCGAGCCATGCATGAAATGCTCGCTCTGACTTTTGAACGCGACGACATACTGGTTGACGAAAACCAGATAGTAGACGAGCGCGAGCAACAGCAGCACGACGACCGCCAGCCACCAGCGGCGGTGGCGGGCGACGGCGATCTCGACGGGTGTCTTGCGGTCGTTGTCGCTGCTCATGGATCCCCTCCGAATGCGCGTGCGATGCGGGCCTCAATGGAAGGTCGGCGGCTCGAAAACCGACATGACCTGCTTGATCATCTCGCTGTAGCGATCCTCGAAGGTCGCGCCGTCGAACCGGCTGAGGTCATAACAGCCGAGCGGGTTTTCGAGATCGTTGAGCAGACACTTGTTGCAGTAGGTGCATTCCTTCTCCGGGCCGTTGGCCTCGGCTAGGATCTTCGGCAGATCGTTGTTGGCGACCAGCGGGCGGGCCATGGTGACGCCGTCGCAGGCTTTCGAACGGATGGCCTCGGCGATCCTGTCGGCATGCTGGAACCCGCCGGTACAGAGCACCTTGATCGCAGGGTCGATCTTGCCGATCGCTTCGGAAACGGCGCGCGCATAATCGAGATTGATGCCCTCGATGACCTTGCCGCGACGCCAGCGCCAGAGCGCCTGGAAGGCGCGTCCCAGCAGGGGATTGGAAAAGATCGCATAATTCATCGGCGCTCGCGTGCCTTGCGAGAGCATGCCGTCGTACCAGCGATGCAGGTCGTTCAGCGGCAGGTCGCCGGCCGGATTGCGCGGATGCGGAAAGGTCGAGCCGCTGGAAACATGAAAGGAGTCGACACCCTTGCCGCCGTCGAGCAGCATCGTGCAGATCTTGACGGTCTCGTCGAGCGTGTTGCCCTTCTTTATCCAGGGATAGAGCCAGTCATTGTGGTCGACGCCGTTGATCTTCATCTGCAAATGAAAGTCCTGGCCGACCTCGCGGCGGATAGCCCTGACGATCTCGAGCACGAAACGCGCCCTCCCCTCCCAGCCGCCGCCATATTCGTCCGTCCGGTCGTTGATGCCGGAGCTCAGGAACTGCGTCAGCAGATAGCCGTTGGCGCCGTGAAGCTCGACACCGTCGAGCCCTGCCTCGCGTGCGCGCCGCGCCCCTTGCGCGAACTGCTCAACGACCTCGGCGATCTCGGGTTTCGTCATCGCCTGGGCGAGCAGTCCATGGAAGTAATCGCTCTTGTTGGTCGAGCTCAGGCCCCTGTTGAACAGGTTTTCGACGCCGCCCATGTCCTGCTGGCGGCCGGAATGGCTGAGCTGCATGATAAACCGACAGTCATGGCTGTGGACGCGGCTGCCGACCTCCCGCCAGAACGGGATCTTGTCGTCGTCGTCGATCATCGCGTAACGCACGAGGATACGGCCGCGCACCGAGACCGGGGTAAAGGATGAAATGATGCAGCCGATCCCGCCGCGCGCGAACTTCTCCTCCCAGTTCAGCCGGGCATTGCCGCCGTGGCCGTTATAGTCGTCGAACTGGCCTGATATGTTGGATCGGAAGAGCCGGTTCTTGACCCTCAACGAGCGAAATTTCAGCTCGTTGAAGATGAGGGTCGCGTTGTCGGCGTGTGTGTACTGGCTATCTGGGTGCATGCAGGGCCTTCCGAATGACGAGCAACAGGAAAACAAAAAGCCGAAATGCAATGCGAGGTTTATAACCCCCAAGTATTATGGACGGTAATGCAATCTAATGTAGTTTGCAAATGGATTTCGGTACCGCCTATCGCAGCAATCGGCGCCCCTTAGGTATTAGAGGACGAAGCTGCAGGCACTTACATTCACAACGTTGGTCGTGTCCGGCATGACCGTAAGCTGCGCATTTCATGTCGAAGTATTTGCGTTCGCTTCAGAAGCGGTAGCACGTTCTGCAAGAGAAGCCGCAGCCGGTTCGGAGGTATTGAGCGCCTATATCGCCAACCATTTCGCTTCGACGCCTGCATCGTCGCGCATTCACGCGGCCTCGATCTGAGGCGGATATCGCTTGACAAAATCCGACGACTGACTTTACTTAAACTTGCAATTTTTCTTCATGACATGGATTAGATGAACGCGTGCCGGCCGTGCACGCATGTCGATTCAGGTCGTCTGGCGGGGGGGCTGGAATGCGGAAGTTGCTTGTGATTTTCTTCCTGTTCTTCGCGATGTGTGGAGGCGTTGGCGCTCAACAGACGTGCCAGGGCCAAGGCAGCGCGTCGTGGCGTGGTCTGAATATAAACCAGACAAGCTGCGACAATTGGAACGGCGGCTTCATCCCTCAAGCCGGCGAATACTACGTCGCTCTGACGTTCCGTTTCGAACTTAAGTCGAGACCGCCGGGATCGCGAAGCACCGCGTCGATCGGCGCGATGTTCAAACGGATTTTCACGTCGGCAGACACCGATGAAATCACGATTTCGGTGGCACCGCGGTTGGGTGGCTACGTATCGACCGAGCGTCCAATCTATTCTTACATGGCCAACAACACCGAGCGCACGTTCGGCACCAATAGCGATTTTGAGTTCAGCACGCCGTATATACGCTACGACAACGACCCTCTGAGCTTCGTCCTGAAGGCCCGTGCGACGACCAAGGCGAACTTCGATGTGAAAGCCCTGCTGGATCGCGTTAAGCCGCTCATAGACGTCGCCGGAGGAGGAGTTATTTCGGAGGCGGCAAAACCCGCGCTGGACGCAGCGACCGAAATTACCGACAGCATTCTCACCTCTTACTATAGCTTCGAAGAGTCATCGAACGCGACCTTCGGTTTCGCCGAGAGATCGCGTGACGGTGTGATCAAACGCGTTCTCGTCCTCACCACTCCGCAAGGCGATGATGAGGTGGGCACTCTGACCGCAACTGTAAAGTTCCGGAGATCGATGGTCGCCGGCAACGACATAGGTTGGAGCGAGCTAACCCGGGATCTGCCCGCACCGGACTATTCGAACGTCAATACGAATATGCTGTCGATCCAAATGCCGGCAATCGGGGATCAGAAGAATACCCTGTTCTCCAGCCTTGCCGCGGATGACGATAAACGCGCGATGCTTTCGAAAGTCGCATACGGAACAGGCCCGATCGTCGAAAACGACTGCCGGCAGCTTCGGCAGACAATTTTCAGCAATTTCGGCTTTAATGACATCGACACGCTCCGGACAATTTACGAATTGCTGGAAATGGGCGGAAGGCAGGACCTCTATACCCGCGGCTCGAGGACGTGCTTCCAGGGGCGCGATTGGAACAAGCTATCGGACTTCAAGATAATTCCCGACGATCTTGAGGTTCTTCCGGATAAAAGGCTCATCGATTATTTCGCGACGGGCTTGCGTCTCGGCTTCAAGCCAAATTCGATCTACCTGGAACAGATTGCCGACAATCTCGAGCAGGTCGAGGACAATACCGGAGAAGCCGTGCTTTCGTGCACGGGCGTCAACAAGTCGAGAACGGAAGTCGCGGCCTGCCTGGACGGGTTCAGGCTCAATCGATACTCCGTCACCTCAGCAGAACAGAGCCCGATCACAATTGTAGCCACACGTCGGAGCCAGATACTGGACGCTTTGGCAAACGTCGCCACCGAACCTCCGATCGTGCCCGCGTCAGGTTCGGCCACAGGCTCGCAAAGCAACACGTCGACGACAACATCGATGACGGACGCAAAGGCAGCGGCGAAAATCCCCGATCACATTTACCGCTTTCTACTCTTCTACGACGGAAACAAGAGAATACGGCAGATCACACTGGAGAAAGCCAGGCGGGAGAACGTCGGATCTGACCTGGTCGAACAGCTATCCTTTCCCTGTTGGATTGCTGCTGCCGGCCAAAGTCAGTCCTGTGCCGATATTCCTGCCGACCAGCGTTAATCTCGTCGCGGGACGACTGATAAATCGACGCGAAGAGCCCTGCGATCGGTCGATGCTGACGATCCCGACGGATCTGCTTTTCCTCTCATAATCACTCGTCTCAGCACCGGAGGTCCAGCATGCCAACGTCCAAGAAAGACCCAGCACGCACATTCGATGCGTTACCGGACACAATAGACTTTCGCGATACCATCTTCATACCTACGCTCGTCCGTGTTCCGGCGAAATCGGATCTGCAGGCATATCGTAACTTCAAGATCCCGATCCTGGATCAAGGGAGCGAGGGAGCGTGTACGGGGTTCGGTCTCGCGACCGTGGCGAATTACCTGCTGAGAGCAAGAGGCCAGAATCCAACCGCGGACGAAGTCAGCGCGTGGATGCTGTATGCGATGGCAAAGCGCTACGACGAATGGCCCGGCGAGAATTACAACGGCTCGAGCGCGCGCGGCGCGATGAAGGGCTGGTTCAAACATGGCCTCTGTGCTTACGCACTCTGGAAGGAGCGAGACCCTGACCCGACCCTCGAAGAAAAACGGTCGGCAGATGCTTTGGCCCGGCCGCTTGGAGCATATTTCCGGGTCAATCATAAAGACCTGGTGTCGATGCACGCCGCAATTTCCGAGACAGGGATATTATATGCCACCGCGCGCGTACACGACGGCTGGCAAGCGGTGAAGTCTGGCGACGAGAACATCGAGTACCGTCCCGGCGTGATCGGTGGACACGCCTTCGCCATCGTCGGTTTCGACAGGCGTGGTTTCTGGATCCAGAACAGCTGGGGCGGCAAATGGGGCACGGGCGGGCTCGCGAATCTCTCCTATGCCGACTGGCTTGCAAACGGCTCGGATGTCTGGGTCGCCGCTCTCGGTGCGCCCGTCGATCTTACCTCCTCCCTGGCGACCGCCAATATGCGTGCCAACGCGCCGCGAAGCTACGAGAGCCAGATCTACGCCGATCTGAGGCCGTACATCATAACCTCAAAGAACGACGGAGTTCTGGACGACAAGGGCACCTATGGTCTGACGTCGGATGGGTTGAAGACGCTCGTTACCGAGCGGATGCCCGCGGCGATGAAATCCTGGAAGCGGAAAAGGGTACTCTTGTACGCCCACGGTGGCCTCGTTGGTCAGGACGGCGCAATTCAAACGGTGTCGAGCAATCTCGCGCCGTTACTGCAGTCGCAGGTTTATCCTTTATCTTTCATCTGGCGTTCGGACGCGTGGACGACGATCGAGAACATTCTGCGCGATGCCGTCGGACGCCGCCGTGACGAGGACGTTCTCGACCGGGCCAAGGACTTCATGCTCGATCGGCTTGACGACACTCTCGAAGTGCTTGCGAGGAATCTGGGCGGGAAAGCTCTCTGGGACGAGATGAAGGAGAACGCGCTCCTGGCTACCAGCAACAAGAACGGCTCGGCAAGGCTCGTCGGTGATCACCTTATCGACCTGTATAAAGCTGGAACAATCGATGAGATTCACCTGGTCGGTCACAGCGCCGGATCGATATTCCACGCCCCGTTGGTCGAGAAGTTCGCCTCGGCGAAAGTCCCGATCAAAAGCTTGAACCTCTGGGCTCCGGCCTGCACGATCGAACTTTTCAAAAAGGCGTATCTTCCTGCAATAAAAAGCAAGGCGATCGAAGAGTTTGATCTCTATACACTGGACGACGCAACGGAACAGGATGACGACTGCGCCCAGATCTATCATAAGTCGCTGCTCTATCTCGTCAGCAACGCATTCGAAAAATCCCCGCACATCCCCGCCATACGGCCTGGAATTCCGTTGTTGGGCCTGGCGAAGGATGTGGACGCATCCCAGGCATCCATATTCGACGGAGACCGCCTCCGGTGGCTCCTTGCGCCAGGCGGCGCAAGCGACGCCAGACATCACGGCGATTTCGACAACGACAAGGCAACCTTGATGTCGACGTTACAGCGCATTCTCGGCACATCCGTATCTCGAGTGGCGGAGGATTCGCTCAGGAAGACCCGGTTCGCGTCGAACGTTCAAAAGAAGGAGTTCAGAAGGCAACTGGAGCGCAAGCTCGCCAGTGATGCTGCCGTCACAAAGTACTGAAGATGTTGTGGACCCAAAGTCGGCAATCGCACTCGGCCTGTCGGGCTGATTTGCTGGCATCGCGTGGGCGATGGGTACATAGCGGGTATCAACTCTTCTTCAGTTGGAATGGTAGCGGCCGAGTTCGTTCATGGCGTGCGTCACCATTTCCATCAGTTCCTCCGACGTGGCCCCGTCACGCGCCTGGACGGACATGCCCTGTACGATCGCGCCGAGAAAACGCGCCAATGACCTTGCATTCGTGTCGGGGCGAAGCTCCCCATCCGCTATTCCGCTCTCGATACGTGCTGTGAAGGCATCGAGCGTCTGCTGGCGAAGCGAGGACACATGATAGGCAATATCTTCGTTTTCGGAGGCACAGTTCAGCACGGCCGTGGAAATCATGCAGCCTTTCGGGTGATCGGGGGCCGTAAAGATCATCGCCGAATTTATCAGGAAACGTTCGAAGGCGGAAAACGTATCAATCTGTTCCCTCAACGGATTGCCCGGATAGGGCCGGGGCATACGGCGATATTGGTCAAGAGCCTCCCGGTAGAGGTCTGCCTTGGACTGAAACGCCGCATAGAGGCTTTGCGGCGTGATGCCCATGGATGCCGTGAGATCGGCGATCGACGAGCCGTCGTAACCATGCTCCCAGAAAACGTCGCGCGCCGCCGCAAGCACCGTCTCGCGATCGAAAGCGGGCGGGCGGCCACGCTTGCGTGCCGTAGATTCTTTATCGCTATCCTTATTTTTCACAACGATCACTCTAGAAATAAAAATCGGTTCAGGTTATTCAGGAACGACCATTGTGATATAGGAGGTTTGGTCACATGAGTCTCCCTCTCGAAACTGCTGTTGCAGACAATTCCCTGGCTGAAAGCCTCGACGCCGTCATCGATCACACGCTCTTCGAAAGGCGGCTCGTGGGTGCGGTCGTTCTCGTTGCTCGGCATGGCGAACTTGTCTACCACCGCGCTGCCGGCCTGGCCGACCGCGAGGCGAACCGCGCCATGACCGAGGATACGATCTTCCGCCTGGCATCGGTAACGAAGCCGATCGTTGCGATTGCAGCCATGCGTCTAGTCGAACAGGGGCTAATCGAACTGGACGATCCGGTGACGAGATGGCTGCCGGATTTCCGGCCGCGTCTCGCGGACGGCAACGAACCGGTGATCCTTATCCGCGATCTCCTGACGCATACGGCGGGTCTGACCTACGGGTTCACGGAGGAAAATGGCCCCTATGTTCGTGCTGGCGTTTCCGACGGGCTGGCGGAGCCCGGTCTGTCTCTGGCCGAAAACCTCCGGCGTATCGCAAGCGCGCCCCTGCTCTTCACGCCGGGCACAAACTGGCAATATTCGCTGTCGATGGACGTCATCGGCGGTGTCATCGAAAAGCAAACCGGCACGAGGCTTGGCGAGGCGATCGAAAGGCTTGTGACCGGCCCGCTTGGGCTACGCGACACCGCGTTCCACATTACTGACCGCGAGAGACTGGCGGCGGCCTATAAGAACGCCTCACCCGAGCCTGAGCGCATGGGAGCGGAAGCATCCGTCGTGGCATTGACCGGAACGGTGAAGTTCGCGCCAGACCGCATCTTCGATCCCGAGTCCTATCATTCCGGCGGTGCCGGCATGGCAGGGACGGCGCATGAGGTGCTCGCGATACTGGAGACAATCCGTAAAGGCGGGGCACCGCTTCTTTCCAAGGAGACGGTGGACCTCATGACCCGCGACCAGGCGCACGGCGTGCGCCAGCCGCTGGACCCCGGGATCGGCTTCGGTTTCGGATGGGCCGTGGTCACCGATCCCGTCGCCGCGCAGGTACCATGGTCAAAGGGCACCTATCGCTGGGGCGGAGTTTATGGTCACAGCTGGTTCGTGGATCCACAGAAGGAACTGACGGTCGTAGCGCTGACCAATACTGCACTGGAAGGCATGTGGGGGCAGTTCACCGTCGACCTGCGCAATACCATTTACGGCGCCCTCTGATCTCGTATCCGCTCTAGCGAACACGAGAAGCCCTTGCGCTGGTCCGATTGACTCGCGCAATTCGGGGATTGCAGCAAAACAGCAATTCGGACACGCACCTGCCTCGGTGGAATTGCACTGGGCGCCGGCGGCGCGCTGCCGGCGGACTGGCCGTTGGTTGCGAGGATATCGAGTGATGGCGAGTTCCCCTGAAAAAGGAACAAGCGGTCGCGGGGCAGCAGGTACAACTTCTCCATCGAACTGCTATGCCGAAGCTCCTGCGACTCCCACTAATATTACTATTTACTAATTGAGATTCTGGTATACCGTCGGAGGGCGATCGGCACCCATGCCAGACGTCGCCTTGCGACAGGCCCTTGGAGGGGGCGCGCGCATTCGGCCGACCGTAAGTCGCGAACGGGCCCTCGCAATTGCGGCCTTCGGGAGGAGTATTATGAAACAAATGAAACGCAAGAATGCTGCCTTGTTTTTCGCCGGGTTGATGCTGAGCGTGGTGCCTTTGGCTGCATCCCACGCCGCCGACAAGCCGACGCTCGCATTCGTCGTCAACGGAGCGTCCGACTTCTGGAAAGCCGCCGAGGCGGGGGTGAAAAAGGCGCAGAGCGAAATGCCTGATTACACCATGGAACTCAAATATCCTGAGCAGGCGGCCGTCGCCATTCAGCAGCGCCTGATGGAAGATCTCGTCAGTGCTGGCGTCAAGGGGATCATGGTTTCCGCCGTCGATCCCAAGACCCAGACGGACGGCCTCAACAAAATCGGCTCGCAGACGGCTCTCTTCACCACCGACAGCGACGCACCGAAGACCAATCGCGTCGCCTATATCGGCTCCTCGAACGTTGATGCCGGCAAGCAGGCCGCCGAAATCGCCAAGAAGGCGATGCCGGACGGCGGCAAATGCATGGGCTTCGTCGGCCTGCTGGGTGCCGATAATGCTCGCGAACGCATCGAAGGCATGAAGGAGGGGCTCAAGGGCACCAAGATCGAGCTTGTGGACGTTCGCGGGGACGACATCGACCAGACCCGTGCCAAGAAGAACGTTGAGGATGCGCTGGTCGCCAGCCCCGATCTCACCTGCATGGTAGGCTTCTATTCCTACAACACGCCACGCATCTATGAGGCGCTTCGTGACGCAGGCAAGCTTGGCCAGATCACCGTCGTCGGCTTTGATGACGACCCGATTACACTTGGGGGCGTCAAGGAGGGCACGATCGCCGCTACCGTCGTCCAGCAGCCGTTCGAATGGGCCTATCAGGGCATGAAACTGATGGCCGCCTACCTCAAGGGCGACAAGTCCGGCGTTCCTGCCGACGGCCTGATCATTATCCCCACGGTCATCATCGGCAAGGATGACGTGGACAAATATGCCGCCAACCTGAAGGCCATGGCCGGAAAATGAACCGGCTTCGCGGCAGCGGCCCTCGCCGCTGCCGCTGAATACGTTGACATTACCAGCAGTCATGGGCAGGCGATGAATCATAGCAGCGACATCCCGTCACCGGGCGTGCCCTCAACGCCGTTCCTTTCGCTTTCCGGAGTTGGCAAGACCTATCCAGGCGTCGTCGCACTCGAGGGTCTTTCACTGGACATCGCGCCAGGCGAGGTCATCGGCCTTGTCGGCGAAAACGGGGCCGGAAAATCGACGTTGATGAAGATCCTCGGCGGCGTGATTGCCCCCGACCGGGGAAGGATCCTGCTCGACGGGACAGAGCTTCGTCACCTCACTGTGGAATCGAGCATCTCGTCCGGCATCGCCTTCGTGCATCAGGAACTCAATCTCTTTGAGAATCTCGATGTCGCCGCCAATATCTTCCTCGGGCGCGAACCGCTGAAGGCGGGACCTTTCAAGCTCGTCGATCGCGATCGATTAAGGGAGATGGTGAAGCCGCTTCTGAAGCGCGTGGGCGCGCATTTCTCCGCCGACACGCCAGTCGCATCGCTCTCGCTCGCCGAGCAGCAGATGGTGGAAATTGCCAAGGCGCTATCCATCAACGCAAGGCTGGTGATCTTCGACGAACCAACATCCAGCCTTCCGTTGGCGGAAACCGAACGGCTGCTCAATATCATCAAGTTGCTGAAGGCGGATGGCATCAGTGTGATTTTCATCTCGCATCGCCTCCACGAGGTTGAGCGCGTCGCCGACCGGGTTGTAGTCCTGCGCGATGGTGCACTTGTCGGCACGCTCGCAAAAAAGGACATTGGTCACGATCAGATGGTCAAGCTGATGATCGGCCGGGCGCTTGCGGCCCGTACGGCAAAGCCGCAGCGCTCGCCTGGATCAGTTGCGCTGAAAGCAAGCGGCGTGCGTACTGCGGCCTATCCCAGTCGCCCCGTCGATCTTGAAATGAGGTATGGAGAAATCCTCGGGCTTGCCGGCCTCGTCGGGTCTGGCCGCACCGAGCTCGCAAGGGTGCTCTTCGGCATAGACCGCAGTTACGGCGGAGCTATTGTGCAGGACCGAGAAGAAATCGTGCTTCGTTCCGCCCGGGACGCCGTTGCTCGCGGTATTTTCCTGGTCCCGGAGGATCGCAAGCGTAACGGCATACTTCTTGATTTCCCAATCGCCCAGAACATAACCCTTGCCGACCTTCCCGCGCTCGCCAGCCGCTTCATGCTTTCGGCCGAGCGGGAGATTGCGGCGGCCGAAAAGCAGCGCGCTCGCCTCGGCATCAAGGCGCCCTCTGTTTCGACACGAACCGGCACTTTGTCGGGCGGCAATCAGCAAAAGGTGGTGCTTGCCAAATGGCTGTCGATGAGCCCGAAGGTGATGATCTTCGACGAGCCGACACGTGGCATCGATATCGGCGCGAAGAACGAGATTTACGGACTTATGCGGGCGCTTGCCGATGCCGGAGTTGCGATTCTGATGATCTCCAGCGACATGGAAGAGGTGATCGGCGTTTCCGACCGCATTGCCGTCATGCATGAAGGCCAGATCGCCGGCATCCTCGATGAGGATGAGTTCAGTCAGGAAAGCGTGCTTTTGCTTGCTGTCGGTAAAAGCGTAAAATAGCAGCCGCGACAATATAATCAGGTATCGGGAATGGTTCTCGCATGGTCAAAAAAGATCTTGGACTGCTGCTTCTCATCGTCGTCGTCGGTATCGTCGTCGCCATCATCAATCCGCGCTTCCTGCTGCCGATCAACCTGGCGAATACCGCCAACCTGATCGGCCTGTTTGGCATCCTGTCGATCGGCCAGGCCTACGTCATCATTACAGGAGGCATCGAACTTTCCGTCGGCTCGCTCGTAGCCCTTCTCGGGGTGCTGTTTGTCGATTTCGTCGCTGTCCAGGACATGCCATGGATGCTGGCGCTACCACTCATTCTCGTGCTCGGCGCGGGTATAGGTGCCATCCACGGCTTGCTGATCACCCGGCTGAACCTGCAGCCCTTCGTCGTCACCCTCTGCGGCCTTCTTATCTATCGCGGTGCAGCGCGCTTCTATACGGCCGACGGAACGGCGGGCTTTGCGTTCGGTCAGAACTTCCCAGACCTCGAATTTCTGACGGCCGGACGGTTCTATGGCGTTCCCAACACCTTCATTGCGCTTGTCATCATTTCCGTGGTCATGTGGGTGATATTGCATCGCTCAATCTTTGGGCGCTATCTCTACGCGATCGGCAAGAACGAGGAAGCGGCCCGCTATTCCGGTATCCGCACCGGCCGGATGGTAATGTCGGCCTATGTCATCTGCGGGCTGCTGACGGCGCTTTCTGCGATCTATTTCGCCATGTATACGCGCTCGATCTCGCCGGCGAGCCATGGCCAGTTCTATGAACTCTACGCGATTGCCGCTGCTGTACTCGGCGGCTTTTCGCTCCGCGGCGGCGAGGGATCGATCGTCGGCGTCGTGCTCGGAACGGTCCTGCTCCAGGAGTTGCAGAACCTCGTTAATCTGCTCGGCATCCCGTCTTCGCTAAATTTCGCCGTCATGGGTGGTGTTATCCTCATTGGCGTTCTCATCGACCAACAATGGCACGCAATCCGCGCACAGCGGCGCCTTGTGTCAGCAGCCAGGCAGACCGAGGCCCGTGTTCCGGACGAAGGCACAGTGCCGGTAGTTGCCAGTCAGGACTAGGCCTCCTTGCCGGCAAGAACCGGCTTGCAAGGGTTGAGCTGATCTATGACGGCGGCGATATCGTCCGCCCAAAGCTGCAGCTCAGTGGAATACCCACGTCAAGGAGCACCGATCCGCCATGGCCGCGCAGGCCGAGGCAACGAGGCGGGAATTCTCTGCACGCGTGCTCTCATACCGGCTTCCAGCAAAGATGCTCTGTGGCCATCATCGTGCCCTCCCGTCAGCATCACACCAGCGAGAAATTCTTGGCGTGAACGGCCGACGTCCCCTTCCCTCCACTCAAATTTCTCAAGCCGGGAAAATCGCCTTCAGGCTGTTGTCAGTCTGATCGGCTATCGAACTTCGCAGTGGAGTGATGTTCCTGATCACCCCTCTTGCCGAGATTACCCACGGAAGTTCGATTACAATGAGCGTACAAGCCACCGACGTCCCCGCGATATCCAAAAGGTCTGCCTTGCTCTTCGTCGCTCTCGTTGCGGCAACAGACCGAATTCTGGGACGCGCACGAAAGCGCTTGCGGGCAGGTTACCGGAGATTTTTTGCCAGCCAGGTCCAGGTCGTGCCATCGCGCAGAGCGCTCCTGGAGAGACCCACCTTCATACTTCTCGTCTTTTTCCTGGCGTCGCTCGTGACCATGAACGAGGCCGATCTCGCCCTCGGTGTCTGGATGCAATCCGTCCCGAAACAATTGCACGGCATTATCAACTGGCTGAGCGATCTCGGGACAGGTCAGCTCATCCTGACCGTCACGGGCGTCATATTGCTTTCTCGCATAGTGATGCCTATCGGCGGTTTGTGCCGCTCGACGGTCCGCAAAGTAAATGCCGCAACCGCGATTACCGCCTTCCTGTTCCTGTCTGTAGCGGGCGCAGGTATTGCAAGCGCCTTGGCCAAGAACATCGTGGGGCGGGCGCGGCCAGAACTGCTTGCTGTCGACGGACCGTTCTATTTCAAACCCTTCGCTTTCAATTCAGAATTCGCCGCTTTCCCGTCCGGCCATTCCGCAACTGCGGGCGCGATGGCAATGTCGGTCGCATTGACGTTTCCGGCGCTCCGCCCCTTCGTTGTCGCAATTGGCGTTGCGATCTGCCTCTCCCGTCAGATGATAGGCGCACACTGGGCAAGCGATACGATCATGGGCTGGGCAGTCGGCGCCGCATTCACGCTTTGGCTCGCCCACCAGTTTGCCCGCAGACAACTCGTCTTCAGCTACGCGAACGATGGGCGGCTTCTGCCCCTGTCCTGGCGTCGCGACGCTGTTCGGGCCTGACGGTCATTCAGGCAAAAAGATGCGGGCCTCGAACCCCTCAGAACGGCCGCTCGCCGGCGATCGAAGTTCCAATACGCCTCCCATTTGTCGGACGATCGTATCGGCGATGGAGAGCCCCAGACCAGCGCCCCTGGCTGACGTCGCCCCTCTGCGAAACCGGACTTTCAGCCCATCCAGATCGGCCGCAGATAGTAGCGCGCAATCATTGGAGATGCTGATGCTGCCGTCGCTGTTTACCGATACGTCGATTATGCCGGTGGGGCGTCCGTGGAGGATGGCATTCTCAATGAGGTTGCTGACCACAATGCCGAAAGCATCTACATCGACGGCTCGCATGAGGGGATCTGCCGCCGGGCTGTAGGCGAGACGGTGCTCTATCGCTGGACTGCGGCGATAGTCGCGGACGATCAGGTCAAGCACCTGGCGAAGATCGCTCGTCGCAGCCGTCTGCCCGAGACCGGCGTCAGCTCGGGCAAGCTGGAGAAGCTTTTCCGACGTGCGCCCGAGCTTTAAGAGCGCCGCCTCGATATTGCGTGCACGCGCCTTCATGACCTCATCCGGCAACTCGGCGAGAAGTCTTTGCGTCTGTGCAAGCGCGCCAGCCACGGGCGTGCGAAGCTCGTGAGCACTGTTGGTGGCGAACTGCCGTTCCGCGGCTATCGCCGCCCGCACGCGCTGCAAGAGCAGGTTCACCGACTGGGCGATCGGTTTCAGTTCCCGGGGTACGGTCTCGGTCTCGACAGGCGACAGGTTGCCACTGCCCTTTTTTGAGATCGCCTCACGCAGCTTGTTGATCGGATCGACGGCTTTGCTAGTAATCCACATCATCAGGAGAAAACTGAGCGGAAGCAGGATGGCGAGCGGGATGAGCATCGTCACCGCGCTCTCCCGCACCGCCTCACGCCGCTGGCCGAACCGGTCCGCCGTCTGCAGGAAGAGAGAGCCATCCGCGCTCATTGCCGTATAAAATCGATACTTTTCCGTGTCGTGGAAACCAACGGTCAGGGGGACATCGAATGGCTCGAGCGGTGCGTCTTTCGAATGAAAGACAACCGCTCCGTCCCTGCCGCGAACCTGGTAGACAAGATATTCCTTTTTGGACGGGGTCGATGGCGCGCGATGCGCTTGCTCTCCCTCCTGAACATTCGGCAGTTGTCCCTCTTCCACGATCGCCAGCAATCGTTCGGTCGTCTCCTCGAGCGCATTGTCGAAGATCTCGTCGAATTCCGACCGCATCACCGAGATCCCAAGCCCGATGGCACCAAGCCAGAACAGCACCAGCACGCCTGTGAGCGCGGCTATAAGAGGTCGGACGATGCTTCGATCTCTTCTCATTCGACCGCCAGCATGTAGCCGAGCCCTCGGGCGGTCCTGATTTTCTCCATTCCGATCTTCTTGCGCAATCTGCTGATATACACCTGCACTGTGTTGCTTTCGACCTCCTCACCGAAAGCATAAAGGGCGTCCTCGATCCGTTTCAGGGTAACGAGTTTTCCCGGACGTTCGACAAGCAGATCGAGCAACGCCCACTCGCGCGGAGTCAACTGAACGTCCTGTCCGCCAACGCTGATGGAGTGCGACGATCTCTCGATCACGATATCCGCAACCTCGATGGTATTTCGCCGACGTCCCTCGTAGCGACGACGAACGGCAAGGATTCGCGCTTCGAGTTCGTCGAGGTTGAACGGCTTGATCAGATAATCGTCCGCACCCGCGTTAAGTCCGGCGATGCGGTCTGATATTTGATCTTTGGCGGTGAGGACAATCACTGGAGCCTCCCCGCCCCGCGCCCGAAAATATTCCAGGAAGACCAGACCATTGCCGTCCGGAAGATGCAGATCAAGGAGAACGAGCCCGTATTCGAATGACCTGCTTGCAGCTTCTGCATCGACAACCGTGCGGACCCAGTCCGTCGCGTAACCGGCCGTATTCGTGTGATCGCGAACCGCCTCACCGATAATCTCGTCGTCTTCGACCAGGAGAATACGCACAATCCGTCCCTTGCGACCTAGTGGCTGGTTGCACCGTTGTTAGCTTGGCCCAGCAGCCGTCCCGAGGATAAAGCCAACAGGACCATATCGTGCCGATGCACCATACGGCCAGATGCTTTTCCGATCTCGGATCGGCTATCGCGAAACCGCCGACCCGATGATTGCGACTGATGGGATGGGCAGCAACGGCGTCAGGTATCAGCGCTTATCGCTTGCGACGATCACCAGTGGTAGGAAATACCGACATTGACCGCGTTGGTGACGATGTTCGTCTTCAGGCGGTCGCCACTATCGATCGGAACATCGACGCGCGAATAGGTGCCCTTGTATTCCACGAAGGTCGACCAGTTGTCGGTGACGCGGAAGTCGACGCCGGCCTGCGCCTGGAAGGTTACGCCGCCGAATTCGTAGTCGAAGGTCGTGCCCTGGGGACGGGTGACTTCGACATGCGGAATGTTCACGCCGACGCCGGCGCCAAGATAGGGGGTCCAGCGGCGAGCCGGGTCCTTGAAGCGATAGAGGCCGTTGACCGTCAGGAGATTCAGGCCGTCGGTGAATTCGAAATGCGTCCAGCCCGGCGAACGCGCCATGGTCTCGTCGTCGGCATAGACCTTGTCATGGGTATAGTCGAGAGACACGCCCCAGTTCGGCAGGTTGAAATCGCCCAGCCACCAGGTGACGCGACCGCCGTAGTAAGGCGGGCTGCCGAACGACTTGCCTTCCCAGCCGGCGCTGAAGGAAGTGCCATCGGAAACATCGATATGGCTATGCGGCGCCGTCTGGTAACCGCCATAGATGGAAAATTCCAGATCTTCAGCCGAAGCCGTGCCGGCCATCGATGCGAGAGCGCAAAAGGCGATACCTGCCAGAAGCGAGGCCGAGCGTTTGAATTCAAGTCTCATAGGATACCTTCTGCTTTGATCCCTCAACTGCGCTGAGCCTTCTAAACGCTGGCCGAACCAGAAATTTGCAGACGAGCCCACCCGGCGATCGAACTGCATTTCCATGAGCCCGATACCGCATCAACGGCGAGACTGTTCGGTCACTCCGTTCCGAGTTGATGAATGGAGATTGGCGCGCCTTCCCCAGCCCACTACGCGTCGAAAAAGCTTTAGCGATGATTCCTGACAATAAGCTGAAAGCGCAGCGGCAGGATCGCACCGTGCCCCTCAAAACCAAGGACGCAGCCGTTTCCAGGCAATAGCTTTCCATGCCGATCCCAGGATTGCCCCGGCATTGGTATGCGCCGACTTGAAGTGTAGGAAATTACCTAAGATTCAGGGCTTACGAGACATTCAACGTATCGGTGAGATCAATCGCATCTTCGGCGGCGGGGTCAGCGGAGCCGCAAGAGGTCGCCGCGGTTGTACCCAATAGTGACAAGTGGCCCTGAAAATCGAAGCCCTCATCCCAGTTTACAGTTCGACACCACTTATTTCGACAGGCGACAGCACCTGGCGCCTGACAATATCGCACGGCATGTGGAGGGAGGTTCAGTCGAAAAAGCCCGCATCCTCTTCGCTGAGATATTTCCTGGCTCCTTCGGCGTCGATATCGAGGCCCAGCCCGGGCGCTTCCAGCAGGTCCACCATGCTGTCCTTCACTATCTGAGCCGGCAAGCCGATGACCAGATCCTCCCACCAAGGGTCGGAGGCGCTTGGATACTCGAATGCGACGTAATTTGCGGGCAAGGTCGCGCAGACATTGATCAACGCGCCGAGGCCTAGCAGACCGTTGGCTGTGCCGTGCGGTGCCATAAGGATTGAATGCATGTAGGCGTGCTCGGCGATCCATTTGAGCTCGGCGATACCGCCAATATCGGCGGGATCGGGGCCGATGACGCGTACCGCCTGCGTCTCAATCAACTCCTTGAAATTGTGCCGCAGGTAGATCTGCTCACCAGTATGAATTGGTGTCGAGGTAGAGGTCGTCAGCTCACGATAGGCCTGCGGATTGACCCATGGCACATAGTCACCAGTCAGCATGTCCTCCAGCCACATCAGATTGTACTTCTCTACTGCGCGAGCGAACTTGATCGCATCGGGCAGCATCCAGCCCGGACCGCAGTCGAGCGCCAGGCTGACCTTATCGCCCAGCACTTCCTTCATTGCGATCACGCAGTCGAGCATGTGATTGAAACCGCGCTCGCTGATCACGCCCTGATCCATGGCACCGTGGTAGCCGGCCTTCTTCTGCGTCACGCCATAATGGAAACCCTCGATCGTGTCCTTCATGTTGGAGTGGAACGAGATTCCTTGCTTCACCATGAAGAAATTCTGCGGCTGCTCCATCATCCATTTGACGTCAGCAGCGTAATCCTCGGGCCGGTCGCCCGTGCGTTTCTGGCGGATCGAGCCGTTGTAGACACGCACCTTGTCGCGCACCTTGCCGCCGAGCAGCTTGTAGGTCGGCACCCCCGCAGCCTTGCCGGCAATGTCCCACAGTGCATGCTCGATAGCGCTGACTGCCGCGCCATACGGCTTGAAAGAGCCGCGTTGGCGGATCTTCAGCATCACTCTCTCGACGTCAGTCGGATCTTCGCCGATCAGCGCCTCGCGGAAATGCAGGACGAAGGGCTTGAGGTAGGACTTGGTAAATTCGACTTCGCCCAGGCCATAGAGGCCCTCGTCGGTTACGATGCGGACGATCGGGTGTTTGCCGATGACGGCGCAACGGAGATCGGTGATCTTCATCTTCGGTCCTTTTCGCTTCAGCTCCAGGTGCGATCCCAGGAATACTCATCGTCCCAGCGATCCGTAGGTTGCCAAATGCCGGTGACACCCGGCTGCAGATGCTGCGAGATCACCTCATCGACGACATCATCGATCCCCAGGCCAGGCTTGTCCGTAACAGTGATGAAGCCGTCCTTCACCAGCGGCTTGGGAAGTCCCGTGACAATATCGTCCCACCAATCGACATCGGCGGAGTGGTATTCGAGCGCCATGAAATTTTCGGTTGCTGTGGCGACATGTGCGGCGGCCATGGCGGCGATTGGGCTTTCTGCCATGTGAATGGCCATGGCCACACCATGGTCCTGCGCCATATCGCCGATCTTCTTGGTCTCGAGGATGCCCCCGCTGGTGAGCAGGTCCGGGTGAATAACCGAGACGCCACCGCTGTTGAGCAGAGGCTCGAAGCCTTCCTTGAGGTATATGTCCTCGCCAGTGCAGATCGGTACCGTGGTCGCGTCCTGCAGCTGTCGGTATTGCTCGCTATACTGCCATGGGATCACATCCTCGAGCCAGGCCGGGACGTATTTTTCAATTCGCCTGGCAAGGCGAATGCCGTTCTGCATAGAGATATGGCCGATATGATCGATCGCAAGCGGCACATCCATGCCGATGACCTCACGAACCTCGGCGATGTACTGCTCGAGCAGGTCGAGGCCCTTGTCGGAAAAGTGCAGGCCGGTAAACGGGTGCTGGACGTTATGCAGATCGTACGCAGCGTTGCGAAGACGCCGTTCTTCAATGGTCTTCAACGGCCCGCGACTGGGAGAGTTGCGGTATCCTTCCAGTGAGCCAGCAGGAAACACGACCGCACCGGGCACGTCGGCGATCTGCATCAATCCCAGATCCATCTTGAGGAAGGTGAACCCGAGCTCCATGCGCTCTTTGAGGCGCTTACCGGTCTCGGTACCGCTCGGCACGGTGGCGTCGGTATCGCAGTAGACGCGCACTTTCTCCCGGAACCGGCCACCGAGCATCTGGTAGATCGGGACGCCGTAGGCCTTGCCGGCAAGATCCCACAACGCGATCTCGACCGCCGAAACGCCGCCGCCTTGCCGGCCGTGCCCGCCGAATTGCTTGATGCGGCGAAACAGGCGGTCGATGTCGCAAGGGTTTTCGCCGAGCAACCGGCTCTTGAGCATCAGCGCGTAAGTGGCGCTGGCACCGTCGCGCACCTCGCCAAGCCCGACGATGCCCTGGTTGGTGTAGATCTTGAGCAGCGCTGAGGTGAACGGCGCGCCGACAATTTCGGCTACCCGCATGTCGGTGATGCGAAGTTCTGACGGCTTGGAATGCGTGTTTACCCGATTGAGCGCCTCGTCGGCTCCATCTGCCTCTAGCATGGTCTATCCTCGTTTGGTCGGCAGGGTACGTCACCGCGCGTACGGTGGGACGGCGTAGAGCGACTGGCTAATCCAGCTCGATCTCGTGGCTTTGCAGGTAGTCGCGGTTCATTTCGACGCCGAGACCAGGCTTTAATGTCAGCTTGAGACTGCCGTTCGAAACGTCGAGCGGCCTATCGATAAGGTGATCATACTTGCCCAGGTTCCACTCCGACGTTTCGAGCTTGTAGAAGTTGGGAACGGTCATCATCACTTGCGCTCCCGCAACCACGTTGATCGGACCTGCGGCATCATGCGGCGAGACCGGGATGTAGTAGGCTTCGCAGAGGGCGGAAATCTTCTTGAGTTCGGTAATGCCGCCGGTCCAGGTGACGTCAGGCATGATGTAGTCGGCAAGCTTGTTTTCGAGCACCGGCACGAAATCCCACTTCGTGTGACCGCGCTCGCCCCACGAGATAGCGGCGCTGACCTTGTCACGGACCTGCTTGAGGGCGTTGAGGCTCTCCGGTGGACAGGGCTCTTCGAACCAGTCGATCTGACCTGCTTCCTCGAGGCTCCGGCAAAGGCGGATGGCGGTCGGAACGTCAAAGCGGCCATGCGCATCGATGAGGATGTCGATGTCGGGACCTGCCGTTTCGCGGATCAGGGCGGTAAGCTCGGCAGCTTCGCGCTCATCCTTGCGGGTCATGCTGCCATCGAGATAGCCATCCCGCTGCTCGCGAGCCTGTCCGCCGGCGGTGCGGCCCTGGTGGGGAAAAGGATCGAACTTGAGCGCGGTGTGGCCGGACTCGACGATGTCTCGAATTTCCCGGACCACAGCCTCCTTGCTTGTAAACTTGCGCTGGTCGGGATGGGTGTAGAGCGAAATTTCATCGCGTACCGGTCCGCCCAGGAGCTCATAAATCGGCTTGCCAAGAACTTTGCCGCGGATATCCCAGAGGGCGATGTCGATGGCGCTTATACATTCGACCGCGGCGCCGCGACTGCCCATGTAGGTGAAGCTGCGGAATATCTTGTGCCACAGATACTCGATCCGGGAAGGGTCTTCGCCGGCAATGGCGGCACCGATCTGCCGCAGGATCGTGCAGAGGGCGCGATTGGCGAGCCTTGTCGTGGTGGTGATCTCGCCCCAGCCGCTCACGCCCTCATCGGTCGTCACTTCGACGAACAGGAACTCTCCCCAATAAGAAGCATCGGATTTGATAAGCCACGGCCGAACGCTGGTGATTTTCATCTCAACTGCCTTTAACTGAAGTGGTCGGGATAACGATATTCAGGGTTATGGATTCTATCCTGCTCGAGCGGCATTGCGCGCACGCATGTGTTCGAGGATGTGCCGGCCGGAGCCCTCGACGTGGCGTGCAATGAGGTCGGCTGCCTCGTTGGCATGTCCCGCTTTTACGTGTGCGATGAGCTCGCGATGCTCGCTGAGGATCGCGGCACGCCGGGCGAGCGTGAAGTCGAAACGCCGACTTACGGCTCGCAGCACTTCGCGATGCTTCCACCAGAGCTCGGCGGCATGGCGGTTGTAGTGCTTCTGGTACATGACGGTGTGAAAGGCGGTGTCCAGCTCGCTGTGCCTGAAAGGGTCGGCGAAATTGTTCTCTTCGATCAGGCCTTGGATGCGTTCGAGTTCAGCAATGTCCTCTACGGTGGCCATGTTCACGAACCATTTCGTCAATGCCGGCTCGATCAGGACGCCGATCTCGTAGATGTCCCGAACGAAATCCTGATCTATGGGCCTCACGCGCGCTCCGCGGTTGGGAACGAAGGTGACAAAGCCCTCCCCGCGCAAGAGTTGCAAAGCCTCGCGCACAGGGTTGGTCGAGGTGCCGTGGCGCCGGGCGAGATCGGTGACGACAAGCCGCTCGTTGGCAGCGAGCCGCCCTTCGATGATGTCATCCCTGATCAGTTGATAAAGCGAAGCGCCTTCGCTGGAGGCCCCGATAGCGTCGATGCCTTCGGGTGGCTGCGCTTTAAAATCGCTCGTTTCGGCCAAGATTGTCCCCAATAAATACACAGATTTCCCAGATATCACGCAATACTTCTCAAAACAATGTACGATTTCTCTCATTGACAGGCAATCGCCGATCTGAAAACGTATGATCAGGCCGAAGGGATACATTAGGGAAAATCTCGCGGCCGGGGAGCAAAGACCGCTCGCCTTGACGCAGAGCGGCATGGGAGAAAACCTGGGAGGTTACCTATGACGAGGATTTCACTCGGCCGTGCTGTCCTGCACGGCACTGTCTCGACTGCTTTAATGATATCGTTGACATCAGTGTCTGCGCTGGGTGCGCCGGTCGACCTGAGCAAGTGGTCGCCGGAATACGTGCGCTCCATCGCCGGCACACAGGATTTTGACACGGCCGGCGATTGCTCCAAGGTCACTCCGCTCGACTACAAGGGGCGACTGACTTTCTGGTATCAGGGCGTGTTCGAGGGCGACCCCGACCTCCTGCGCCAGTATTACAAGGACTTCTTCGAGACCTTCCGCAAAACCTACCCAAACATTGAGCTTGAGGAACAGGCCCTTACCTATAATGACCTTCTGGACAAGTTCCGGACGGCGCTCCTTGGCAATGCAGCGCCCATGGCGGTGCGCCTGCAGATCCTCGGCGGAACCGAATTTGCAGCGAAGGGTTATTTGCAGCCGCTCAAACCTGAGGATGTCGGCTATTCGACTGACGATTTCTGGCCCGGAGCGATGAAGGCTGTAACCTGGGATGGCGTGACCTATGGCATTCCAACCAACAACGAGACGATGGCGTTCATCTGGAACGCCGATGTCTTCAAGCGTGCAGGTCTCGATCCGGACAAGGCTCCGGCAACCTGGGACGACGTTGTCAAATATTCCAAGCAGATTCACGACAAGCTCGGCATTTCGGGTTACGGCCTCGTGGCACGCAAGAATGCGGGCAATACGCCGTATCGTTTCATGCCGCAGTTGTGGGCCTATGGCGGCGGTGTCTTTGACGAGGCCACCGCGAGCCCGGCCTATAAGGAGGTCGAGCTCAATAGTTCGCAGAGCAAGGCTGCACTGCAGGCCTCGTACGATATGTATGTTCGCGACAAGTCGGTTCCGGTTTCGGCGCTGACCAATCAGCAGGCCGATAACCAGCCCCTCTTCCTGGCTGGCCAGCTCGGCATGATGATCTCGCACCCGTCCGACTATAACGTCATGCTCGACCTGCAGAAGAAGACGACGGGCAGCGACAAGGAAAAAGCGCAGACCGTCATCGACAACATGCGCTACGGCCTGATTCCGACAGGCCCTGATGGCAAGCGTGCCGTCGTGTTCGGTGGCTCCAATATTCACATCCTGAAGCCCGAATATGTCGAGGGCGGCAAGGTAGATGAGCCGGCAGCAAAGGCTATCATCTGCATGTGGACGAGCCCCGAATGGTCACTGAAGATGGCCTATGCCGGCTCGAACCCCGGAAACCTGAACGGCTTCAAGACCAAGTGGATGAAGGAACGCCTCGACAGTATCAAGTTCCTTGATGTCACGACCTCAATGCTGCCATACGGCATCCCCTTCCCGGCGCTGCCGCAGTCGCCCGAGATCATGAACATCATCGTCCCCGACATGCTGCAGAATGCCCTCACCGGGGCCATGACGGTCGACCAGGCAGCGGACGACGCGGCCAAGAAGGTCAAGGGCCTGATGGACGGCGGACTTTAGTCCAAGCCTGACGATCTGACCGGCTGCGCCTTGATCGCGGCCGGTCTGTTCCGAAGAATAAGGGCAGCGCACAGTGACGATCTTGACTTCGAAGGCCGAGACTCGCCGAAGACTGCAATCCGACAGGTCGGGCTTGCTGCGAAAGATTTGGGAACACCGCGCCGATTATGCGTACGTGCTTCCCGCGATCGCCGTGATGCTCATCGTCATTGCCTATCCGATCTACTACACGATCGAGTTGTCGTTCTTTAACACACCGCCTGGCCTGCAGCTCCGGGACAAGATTTTCGTCGGCCTCGACAATTACACCGCTATCCTCACAAGTCCGGTGTTCTGGACGGTCACCTCGAACACGCTTATCTGGACGCTCGGATCCACGTTCATCTCATTCGTCCTTGGGTTTGCTTGCGCGCTCGCGCTTCATCGCGACTTTCTTGGCCGGGGCATCCTGCGCGCCATCCTGATCATTCCCTGGGTCATCAGCGCGGTCGCTGCGTCCTATATCTGGAAGTGGATCTACCATTCGGACTTCGGGATCATCGGTGCGGTGCTGGTCGGCCTCGGCTTGGCAGACCGGCCGCCGAATTTCATCGACAGCGTCACGACGGTGCTGCCCTCGCTGATCGTCGTCAATATCTGGCGGGAGTTTCCGTTCGCCATGATCATGATGATGGCCGGCCTGCAGACAGTTCCCGACCAGTTGCTGCGCGCCGCAAAAGTCGACGGCGCCAATGCATGGCAGCGGTTCTGGCACGTCACCTTTCCGCACTTGAGAAACGTCTCGACCGTGACGATCCTTCTCCTGGCCGTGGCCAACTTCAATTCTTTCATCATCCCCTGGATCATGACCGGCGGTGGGCCGTCGAATGCATCGCATATCTGGATCACCCACATTTATGAGCTCGCCTTCGGCCGCCAGCGCTGGGGCGTGGCATCGGCCTATTCGGTGCTGCTGTTCCTGATCCTGATGTCGCTCGGCTACTTCTACGTCCGTGCGCTGAGCGGTAACGAACGGAAGGACGCGAGCGAATGAGCGCGATTGCCGGGACTGCTCATCGAGGCCAGGCGCGCCGCCGTACCCGCATCGATGGATGGCGGTGGGGCGGACGCATCTTTCTCGTGTTCATGCTGCTTTACACCGCATTGCCGATGATCTGGATGCTGAGCACCTCGATCAAGTCCGGCTTCGCGGCTATGCAGTTTCCGCCGCAATTGTGGCCGGACCAACCCACGCTTGCCAGCTACCAGAAGCTGCTCGATCCACAAAACAGCGTCGGCCAGGACTTCCTGCGCTTCTTCTGGAACAGCCTTCTCGTCTCCACCGCCACGACCATACTTTCGGTGATCGTGGCAGTTCCTGCGGCCTATGCGTTTTCGCGCTTCACCTTTCCTGGCCGAAACTTTCTGTTCTTCGCCGTCCTGCTGCGCAACATGTTCCCGGCAGTAATCTTTCTCGTGCCGCTCTTTATCCTGATGCGCGCGATCGGGCTGATTAACACCCATGGGTCGCTCGTCCTCACCTACCTCACATTCGGCCTGCCGCTGGCAATCTGGCTCCTCAAGGGTTTCTACGACAACATCCCGGTGCAGCTCGAGCAGGCCGCACGCATCGATGGAGCAACGCGATTCCAGGCCTTTCTCCTGATCGTGATGCCGCTCTCGGCGCCGGGCATCATCGCCACGGCGATCTATTCCTTCATCGGTGCGTGGAACGAGTACATCTACGCCTACACCTTCCTCTCCAAGAACGAGCAATTGACGCTGCCAGTCGGCATCCAGCGCTTCTTCTCGGAAAACACGACGGACTTTCCGGGTCTCATGGCGGCAAGCTTCATGATGAGCGTGCCCGTCGTGGTCCTGTTCCTCGTTCTTCAACGCTACTTCGTACGCGCCCTCACAGAAGGCGCAGTCAAGCACTAAGGAGTTGCCGGTGGCCCACGTGGTCCTCAAAGATCTGGTCAAGACCTATGGCGCCTTCAAAGCTGTCAACGATGTTTCGCTGACGGTCAATGACGGCGAATTCGTTGCGCTCGTCGGCCCTTCAGGCTGCGGCAAGACAACCACGCTCAATCTTGTGGCGGGGCTCATCCCGGTCACATCCGGTGACATCGTCATCGGCGACCAGGTGGTCAACGACCTCGATCCCAAGGATCGAGACATCGCAATGGTGTTCCAGAACTACGCGCTCTATCCGCAGAAATCGGTCTACAAAAATCTGGCGTTCCCGCTGCAGATGCGCAAATTGCCAAGGGACGAGATCGACAAGAAGGTCAGGGAAGCAGCGCGCGTGCTCGACATGACGCAGCTGCTGGAGCGCAAGCCACGCGAACTTTCGGGCGGGCAACAGCAGCGTGTGGCGCTGGGCCGCGCCCTTGTTCGCGATCCGGCGGTATTCCTGATGGATGAACCACTTTCCAACCTCGACGCAAAGCTGCGCGTGCAGATGCGTTCGGAGATCAAGCGTTTTCACCAGGACCTCAAGGCGACGATCATCTATGTGACGCACGACCAGCTCGAAGCCGTGACCATGGCCGACAGGATGGCGGTGATGAACGGCGGCTACCTGCAGCAATACGATACTCCGGCGCAGGTTTTTGCCCATCCGGTGAACATGTTCGTCGCCAGCTTCGTCGGCAGCCCGGCGATGAGCCTTGTCCCACTGGAGGCGTCAACGGCAGGCGGCGAGACCGTGTTGACCAGCGCAGAGGGCTGGCGCCTCGAGCTTTCGCAAAAAAACGCTCAGAAGGTCGCAAGGGCAACCAGCAGGAAAGTCGTGCTCGGCGCACGTCACTCGACGATCAAGCTGCACAAGAGTGCGATGCCTGGGACCGTCCCTGCCAAGGCCTACACAGTGGAGCCGACCGGAGACGTGACTTTCGTACAAGCGTTTCTCTCCGGCGCCATCGTCAATGTCAGCGTCCCGCCGACCATTGCCGTCGCGCCCGACGAAAAGATCTGGCTCGAGTTCGATCAGGAGCGGATGCATCTGTTCGACGGCGAAACGGAAATGGCTCTCAAGGCCAACTGAGACCACGCGGATACGCGTGAACGAGGGCGTTTATGACTGCGAAACTTAAAATCACGGCGATCAAGCCCTATCCAGTATGGGTAGGAACGCGCAACCAGATGCTGGTCAAGGTGGAGACCGACAACGGCATCTTCGGCTGGGGCGAGAGTGGCTTGAGCGGTCGCGAGAAGGCCGTAACCGGCGCGATCGAGCACTATCGCGAGTTCCTTATCGGCCGCGACCCGATGCAGATCGGACGGATCTGGCAGGAAGCCTATCGCAGCCAATATTTCGAAGGCGGCCGCGTTCTGCAGGCAGCGATTTCCGCCATCGATATTGCCCTCCACGACATCAAGGGCAAGGCGCTGGGCGTGCCTGCCTATGAACTGCTTGGCGGCAAGCAGCGCGACCGCATTCCGACCTTTGCCTCCACCGGCGACGAGGCCGAGGGCGATGTTGCCATCGAACGAGCCCGTGAACTCCATGCCCAGGGGTGGCAGGCGATCCGCTTTTTCCCCATCGGGCAAAGCAGCAAGGACATCTTTGAGCCGCGCGAGTCGATCGGGCCTACCGCACGGATGCTGAACAAGGCGCGCGAGGCGCTAAGCGACGACGTCGTTCTTGGCATCGACTATCATCATCGGCTGTCGGTGGCAGAGGCGGCGAGCTTCTGCAACAAGCTCGATCGTGGCGTCCTTGACTTCCTCGAGGAGCCGATACGAGACGAAACACCCGAAGCCTACGAATCCCTGCGCAGGATGACCGATATCCCCTTCGCCATCGGAGAAGAGTTTGCCAGCAAGTGGCAGTTCCTGCCCTATATCGAGCGTGGCATCCATCAGTTCAACCGGCTCGACGTCTGCAACGTTGGCGGGCTCACCGAAGCGATGAAGGTCGCCGGCTGGAGCGAGGCGCACTATGTGGACCTGATGCCGCACAATCCCCTCGGCCCAGTCTGCACGGCAGCGACGATCCATCTCGCTGCCGCGGTGCCGAATTTCGCCTGGCTCGAGACCAGAGCGCCCGAAGCAAAGCTCGGCTTCGACAATTCCGACTTCTTCCCCGTGCAACCACGGCTCGACGGCCCCGACTATCCGGTAAGCGACCTGCCGGGACTCGGCGTCGAGGTCAACGAAGAGGCAATCAAGGCGGAGAGCTTTCGTTTCTGGGAAGCACCTCACCTCAAGCGCCGCGACGGTTCTGTCACCAATTGGTAGTTTCATCCACCGGAGCCTAAAATGACCCATACGCCCGATATTACGCGACCGCCCAAAGAGCTGATCGACGCGCTGAAGGAGATCGGCGCCGCGACCATTGCCGGTACGCTCGGCCACATGGGCTTCCGCAATCCGCACATGGTTGGTCCCGTATCGCAGAGCCGCGGGAAATCGATCGTCGGCCCGGCGCTCACTCTTCAGTTCCTGCCGCAACGGCCGGACCTTTTCAACGAGGGAGAATATGCCGATCCCGAGACGCAGTTGCACCGGCACGTGCTCTATCACGCGCAGGAGGGCGATGTGGTCGTGGTCGACGCGCGCGGCGACATGAGCTCTGGCGTCTTCGGCGATATGATGTCGACCTATTTCAAAGGCAGAGGCGGCGCCGGCATTGTCATCGACGGCTGCATGCGCGATCGGCCCAATGTCGAAAAGCTCGATCTCGCCCTTTGGCTGCGCGGGTGGACGCCCAACTATCACGTGCAGACCAGCATCTATCCGAACGCCGTCAATGTTCCGATTGCCTGCGGCGGTGTCACGGTCATCCCAGGCGACATCATCGTCGCCGACGATGATGGGGTGGTGGTTCTTCCAGTTGCCATGGCCTCGAAAGTAATCGAAGAGTCGCAAAAGCATCACGACTGGGAAGAGTTCTCTCGGCTGAAGCTCATGGAGGGCGGGTCGTTGCAGCGTTACTATCCGCTGCATGACGATGCCCGCGGAGAATACGAAGAGTGGCGCAAAACAAACCGCCTGAGAACACCTTAGCCGATGGATCGCCCTAGGCGGGCCGCGAGCTTTCCGGGGTGTCCCCGACGTCTGCACAAAAGCCGGCGTCGCTTTTCGATCTGGCAGCCGAATCCGGCCGGCGAGGTTTGCTGAACGCCATGGGCAGGAGGTTCCTTACCGCGTCGGTTCGTCGTTGACACTGCGGCGACTGCCGAAAAGTAAAAACCCCTGATGGCATTGACAAAACTCGCTTGTCCACGATGTTTCACCGTCTGCGCGGTTGAGTGCGGTAGGATTTTCCTGAATCTTCATTTAGTAACGAGCTCATTCAGGATTCTGTCGTCGCTCAATATTGCATTTCCCAGGGGGCGGGATGTCGGTTGGCATACATAGCAAGGCCATATACGTGTTCACGGATGCGCGGATGCTTCCGGCCGCATGCTGCACACTCTTGTCAGTCGTACGCAACAGTCAAAAGAACGATATCAAACTGGTGATCGTCGGCATCGATTTGCCCGAGGACCAAAAGGCTGGCGTTGCAACCTTCAACATGGCCAACGGAATCAATATCGACGTCGTCGACTTCACTTTTCCCACCGATACGCCCGAGACGGCAGGCCGCTGGCACAAGTCGACGCTTGCGCGCCTCTATCTCGACAAGCTGATGGACGAGAACCTGGAGCGGGTTCTTTACCTCGATGCGGATATATTGGCCGTCGGCAATATCGATCCACTCTTCGATGTCGATCTCAACGGCAAGGCGATCGGTGCCGTTGATGACTACGTCGTTGCCTTCCCCGACAAGATCGGACAGCGAGAGCGGGAGCTCGGCCTCGACCGGGGAGCGGGATACTTCAATGCCGGGGTCTTTCTCATGGATTGCGCCGCCATCCGGGCCGGCGACTTTTTCGAGACGGCGCGTTCGCTGCTGAGATCGGGACGATCCTTCGCCTCCAACGACCAGGATATTCTCAATATTGCCTTTCATGGGACGTGGCAGCGGCTCGACAACCGATGGAATACCCAGACCGGGACCATGCCCTATATCCGCAATCCTGCGCTGCTGCATTTCACCGGACGTCGCAAGCCGTGGCACCCTTCGGTGCAGACGGGGCAGTCGGCCTATGCCGAGATCTATTCGAACATGCTTTCGAAAACACCGTGGTCGGGATTTGTCAGCCGTCGCAGTCCTTCCCGAAAGGCGGCCGACTATCTTCTTGCGTTCGGCAAGCGCGCCAGCGCGATGAACCGCTCCCAACAACTGAAGACATACTTTGGCGCGAGTGAGGGCGTCCCAATGGTCGACAGGAATCCCGGACCCGAAAATTCAGGAAGCCACGTTTTTCAAACGCAGAGCGCCGATGCCTGGCGCGCATTCTTCAATCGCTATTCGCACATCGTTCTGGTCGCGAACAGCGAGGCGCTCGATCCGCAGTCGATGAGGACGGAGTTTCCCGGCGATACTTTGTTCGTCTTCTTCAACAAGGTCTACAAGGTCCTCGACAGCAGTTTCCCCGGACATGCCATTCTTGTGGCGCGCAGCGGCATGATGGGCGCCAATATCGTCCATCGGCGGGAGGTGGATGATGTCCTGAAATTCTTCACCTCGGAAAAGTTCCTCGGCATTCTGAATATCCGCACCGCACCCGAAGAGCGCTTCAGTCCCGTTGCCGCATTCAACGGTGCGACGGTCATGTACGGTAATCTCGAGACGCTGATGTCGGGCCACTATCCGCCGGATAAAATCCCGACGAGCGGCTTTGCGCTGGTTGCGTGGATGCGAGAGCTTCAGCTGACGCCGAAGATCGTGCTCGCGGGATTTTCCGGGAAAAGGAGTGCGCGCTGGAAAGTCTTCGACGTTCATGACTGGACATTCGAACGGATCTATTTCAGGCTTCTGGCGCAAAGGGGCCTCATCACCAGCGCTGAACACGCTAGGCCGTCCCGCTTCGATCTTCTGGCGCGGCATTTTCCTGATGCGAAATTCGAGGAGATCCAGGGCGCGGTCAACGATGCATTCTCCACGCGGCTTGATCATGCGCTGACCCTCATCGACGGCCTGATGTCACTCACCAAATGGCAGCGGGCTCTCGATCAGGCGTTCCGCAAGGCGCGGCCAAAGACCCGCAAGCAGCGCGCGCTTGACCGCCAGAAGAAGCAAGCTTCCTGAATGCAATCACTGATTTGTGCCAAGGAGAAATTGATATGACCGATATCGTCAACATCTATGTTGGTTTCGATTCAAAGGAAGTCGTTGCCCATCACGTGCTGTCGCAAAGCATTCTGGAAAAATCGAGCGTACCCGTGAGGATCACGCCGATCTACCTGCACAATGTCGCAAACATATTCACGCGTGAGCGCAACGCACTGCAGTCGACCGAGTTCTCCTTCTCGCGCTTCCTGACGCCCTATCTCAGCCAGTATGAGGGATGGAGCCTGTTCATGGATTGCGACATGCTTGCGCGCACGGATATTGCCGAGCTCTGGGCGCTGCGCGATGAGCGCTATTCCGTCATGTGCGTGAAGCACGATTACCAGCCGAAGGTCGAAACGAAGTTTCTCGGCCAGGTGCAGACGAAGTACGAAAAGAAGAACTGGTCGAGCCTCATCCTCTTCAACAACGCAAAATGCAAGGCGCTGACACCTGATTATGTCAACACCGCAACCGGGCTGCAGTTGCACCAGTTCAAGTGGCTCGACGGCGACGATCTGATCGGCGAGCTGCCCGTCACCTGGAACTATCTCGTCAACGAATATGACAAGCGCGATGACGCGAAGATCGTGCATTTCACAGATGGTGGCCCCTATTTCGACGAGTACAGGAACGACGATTACGCCGAGGAATGGTTCGCAACGCGCGAGCGCATGCTGCACGTCCAGCAGCGCGGCTGACCGGCGTATCAGGCGGGTGGGGTGCGGTCCGAAGGCCCAGCCTCCAAACCCAGTCACGTCGGGGGTGAGCAGGCTTCACCGGTGGGGACGGCGGTCGCCGGATGGAATGTCCTCCGATTGTCGGTTTGATGTACCGACAAAGTAACATCGATAGGCGGAACCACAGCAGCACGGCACGGCGGGAAACGTCGGGCCGCCCCGGGGTGCGGTGGCCATAAGAAAGCGACAGACGATTGCAGGGCGCCGATCAAGGCGCCCTTCTCGATTAGGAGCTTACGTCTATCGGCTCCATGCCAACGCGACCCAAAACCCCGTCAGTGTTTGGTGACACCACCGGCGGGCTTGGCAGCTTTCGGCGGCGGTGTTGTCGTCGGAACGCTCTGGGCGCCGCCTTTGGATTTGCTTGCGACCTTTGGCTTTGCCGTCTTGTCGGTGGCCGTGGCCTTCTTCGCGCGTGGCTTCCTGGCCGGCTGGCTGTCTGCGTCTACGCTCGCGCTGATCTCCTGAAACGCCTGAAGCCAGTGTCTCATATCCTCGCCCTGCGGACGGCCTTCCTGTTCCCAGATTTCATAGGCGCGCTGCCTGATACGGTCTTCCCTGTCTGTCATCGTCGTCCCTCCGGTGTTGATGCTATCCGGATGAGCCAGATGGTGCTCCAACGTGCGTCGACAACGGCGACGCATGCTCTTATTGCCAGGGCCGCGATCACGAAATCGCGATGATCGGCATCTGCCTTGAATTTTACCGCAAGCTTTTGGGCGCCAGCCGGTCGTCAGCGAAGTTCAGATCGCCATAGCTTGAGCGGATCCATTGTCTTCAATCCGCTCCGGCATCGCTGCCGTCACACGAATTTCGCGAGAGATGTAGGTGCCTACTGCGTGGTCGCGGCGCGCGGATCATGCGGAACCTCTTCGCCGCCTCCGCATTATGGTGCGGCTTCAACAAGGACAGTGTCATGGACCATCAGACCCTTCTCGCAACCACCTTTGCCTTTGCATCGTTTGCACTCGTCTGGTGGCAAACGAAAGCCTGATCGCTCACGCTCGACGGAATCTAGCAAGGACGCATAGGGCACGGCCGTCCCTACCCTTGGCATTACCGCTCTAGCCTTTGCCGACACGGTAGATCGTACTTCCGCTATTAGGATAAAGCGCCAACATTCCGGATGACCATCGAGCGCTTTGCCGGGATTTTCCACATCGTGGAATTTCCGGGAATAGTCGGCGACTAAACAATGCTTTCAGTTAGTTTTGCGGGGCAAACAACTGAAACAAGGGTGGAAATAGTCATGGGATCGGAACCTTGGTACCGCACGGCGCTGCGATGGGGACAGACCAATCTGGTTGAAATCGACCCCGAGCGCTACGACGACACCTGGTGGCGGGAGCACTGGCGCAAGACGCGCGTTCAAGGCGTTATCATCAATGCCGGCGGCATTGTCAGCTATTACCCGACGAAATTTCCACTGCATCACAAGGCGGTAACGCTCGGAGAGCGCGACCTCTACGGCGAGATCGTCAAGGCCGCACGCGAGGAGGGTCTGAAGGTGATCGCGCGCATGGATTCAAACCGCGTCGCGGAAGACTTCTATCGTGCCCATCCGGACTGGATCTGCCTCGATATCGACGGCAAGCCCTACCGTCAGGCTGACAAATACGTGACCTGCATCAACTCGCCCTATTACAGCGAATATCTGCCTGACATCATGCGCGAGATCATCGAACGCACCATGCCAGACGGTTTCGCCGACAACAGTTGGGCTGGCATACCGCGCAAGAACATCTGCTATTGCCGGCATTGCACCGAGCAGTTCTTCGCATGGTCGGCCGTGGACCTGCCCGGCCGCCATGACTGGGCTGACGAAAACTATCGCCGCTGGATCCAGTGGAACTACAAGCGACGCACTGACCTCTGGGAATTCAACAACAAGGTCACCACCGCAGTCGGCGGCAAGGACTGCTGCTGGATGGGCATGATCAGCGGCGATATCCTCAACAACGGCAATCGCTTCATCGATCTCAAGGAAATCCTTGCCCGCAGCCCGATCGTCATGCTCGACCATCAGCGCAGAAATCTCGTCGACGGTTTCGAGGACAATACCGAAACTGGCAAGCGGTTGCATGAAGTTGGTGGTTGGGACAAGCTCATCCCCGAGAGTACGCCGCAATACCAGCTCGGCTCGCCGGCTTTCCGCCTCGCCAGCATGCCGCCCGCCGAAGTGCGCCTGTGGTCCTCCTCCGGCTTTGCCGGTGGCATCCAGCCCTGGTGGCATCATATCGGCTCGTCACATGAGGATCGCCGTCAATACAGGACGGCAGAGCCAATCTTCAAATGGCACGAGGCGAACCAGGATATTCTGATCAATCGCCAGCCGCAGGCCGATGTCGGCGTCGTCTGGTCGCAGCACAACCACGACTATCACGGCCGCGACAAGGCAAACGACCGCACCATGAACCCCTATCGGGGCACGACACGGGCGCTCGATCGGGCTGGGATTACCTATCTGCCCGTCAATGCCGACGATATAGGCAAGGCTGCGGGGCGCTTCGGCGTACTTGTCCTTCCGAACCTCGCCGCCATGACGGACAAGCAGGTTGCTGCCATTGAAGCTTTCGCCGCCCAAGGCGGTTCTGTGATCGCCTCGTCAGAAGCGAGCCTCTACAGCGAGCATGGCGACCGCCGAAAGGACTTTGCCCTTGCAAAGCTTTTCGGCGTCCATCGCAAGAACGGCGCGCATGGTGACTTCGAGGCCGCCAATCCCGACATCGAGACCAGCGCGCGTCACACTTATCTGCGCCTCTTGCCTGAACTGCGCGCCGGTGTCCACGGACCATCGGACAAGACCGCGCCGAAAGCTGACGGAAGCCGGCATCCGGTGCTTGCTGGTCTTGACGAAACCGACACCCTTCCCTTCGGCGGCTACCTGCCCATCGTCAGTGTCGATGATGACGTCAAGGTGCTGGCAACTTTCATCCCGGACTTTCCGATCTATCCGCCGGAAACCTCCTGGATGCGGCAGCCTTATTCGGATGTGCCTGCCATCACCGTTCGCGAACACGGCAACGGAAAATTCGTCTGGTTCGTCGCCGATCTCGACCGTTGTTATGCACGTGACGACCAGTTCGAGCACGCGCGGCTGATTACCAATGCCGCGCGCTGGATGCTTGCCGACCGATCGCTCCTGAGGCTGGAAGGCACGCATGATCTTGTTACGGCCGTGCTCTATCAGCAGGATAGACGGCAGATCGTTCACCTCAACAACCGCGTTCTGGTCTCCCGCGTGCCGGGTCGCCAGAACGAGCTCGTACCGATTGGTCCGGTGACCCTGCGTCTGCGCAAACCGCGCGGCAAGACTGCCTCCGACGCAAATCTCAGGGTTGCGGGAAAGACTGTGAAGATCGCCGACGAGGGCAGCGAAATCGCCATCGATGTCGGCAGGATCCTCGACCACGAGGTGATCGTCGTCGACTGGTCCTGAGCCACAAAGAAAGCCGCCGGCTCGAAACAGCCGGCGGTTCATTTCGAGCAGAGTGTTTCGCGTCAGCTCGCAATGGCGTTGACAGGCGGCATCTCCCCGCTGAGAGCCGCGGTCAACTGCGCCGAAGTCTCAGCGAGCAGGCGCCCGAGCACTGGAATCCGCTGCGGCGTTATCCGCGACGCGAGGCTCGACAACGATATGGCGCAGATCGCCTCGCCGCGATGGTCATAGACGGCAGCTGCCACACAGCGCAGGCCGGAAACCAGCTCCTCGTCATCGACCGCATAACCGTCCGCCCGGATTCTTTCGAGATCGGCGCAAAGAGCCGATTGTCGCGTGAGCGTATTGGCCGTGAAGCGTCGGCTTCCCTCGCGCGACAGGATCGCCTCCAGATCCTCCTGCGAATATGTCGCCAGGATCGCCTTGCCCATGGCTGAGGCCGTCATCGGCACCCTGCTGCCGACCCGGCTGACGCTGCGGGTGATATCGCGGCTCTCAACCCGATCGACGCAAACCATCTCACCGTCCTGAACGAAGCCGAGATTGCTGGTTTCGCGCGTCTGATCGCGCAAGCGCCTGAGATAGGGGAGCGCGGTCGCAACAAGATTGCTCTGACGGGTGAACACGGAACCGATGGCAAAAGCCTGCCGGCCAATATGCCACATGCGATCGTTGGGATTGTACTGGATGAATTGCCACTGCTCCAGCGTTGTCAGAATGCGATGGACCGTCGACGGCGCCAGACCCGTGCGGCTGGCGAGATCGACCAGACGGTTGCCATGCTCGTCCATACCCATCGCTTCGAGCAGCATCATGGCACGGTCGATCGATTGTACGCGCCCGTGAAGATTTTTCTCCTCCACCTGCTCTCCCATAGGTCTCCTCCATTGCAATAAAGCTTTTCTTGGCGCTGTTTATTCCGATGGTAACGCTACCATCTGCCAGCGTCAACGACGGAAAGCGGAATGTACCGACCGCGAACATGGTTGTTCACGAGATCGTGCGCCATGCTGACGCCAGTTCGAGCAACGCCATCGCAAGTTACAAAGGCGGCTTCCATTGCCATGTCCCTTTTGCACTCGCGCAGCCTGGGAAACCCGGCTCTAAATCATCATACAAGGTCAATTTTATCATTTATTCGCAATGACCTAAGTAAATTGTCGTTTGTTTATCGATAAAAACACTTGTTGGATGCAAAATAGATGATAACGTTTCAACTAAATTGAATGCCGGATGGCAGCAGTCAACGTTTGGGAGGACGTGACATGACCAACAGCAATAGATTTATGCCCGAAATCCGTCGCCGCACGTTGCTCGCAGGAGCGGGCAGCACCGCCCTGCTGGCCATGGCAGGCGCAACGAGAGCTCAGGATACAGTTAGCGGCGAACTCGTCGTTCTGAACTGGCTCGGCGGCTCAGAACTCGACATGATGCATTCGATCCAGAAGGCCTTTCTGGCGAAATATCCCAATGTCACGATCCGCGAAGTCGCCATCACTGGCCAGGGTGACATGCGCGGCGGCATCCGCACCGCGCTGATGGGCGGCGAGGTCGTCGATGTGCTCTTCAACACGTGGCCGGCCTTTCGCAAGGAACTTGCCGATGCCGGCATGCTCCGGCCGATCGACGATCAGTGGAAATCCTTCGGTTGGGACAAGCTCGTCAGCCAGTCGTGGAAGGATCTCGGATCCATCGGCGACAAGACCTACGGCCTGACCTACACCTTCGGTGACCGCTCCGGCATCTGGTACAAGAAGGAGCATCTCGCCAAGGCCGGTATTGCCGAACCGCCTAAGACCTGGGACGAATTTGTCGCCTCCTTCGCGAAGCTTACAAAGGCGGGCTATGCCGCCCCGATCGCGATCCCCGGCAAATACTGGGCGCATGCCGAATGGTTTGAAACCCTGTTGCTCAGAACCGCAGGTGTGGAGACGGCGGCGAAGCTTGGCGCCCATGAAATCCCGTGGACCGATCCAGCTGTGAAGACCGCGCTGACAAAATACGCCGAGATGCTGACGTCCGGCTGCTGCGGGGCGCCGAACACCATGCTTGCCAACGACTGGGACGGTGAGGCCGACCAGGTCTTCCAGGCCAATGCCAAGAACTATCTGCTGATCGGCATGTGGATGAACAATCGCGCCAAGAACGACTACAAGCTGGTCGAGGGCAAGGATTACGGTCTGTTCCAGTTCCCGTCTCTCGGCATGGGCCATGACGATACATCGAGCGTCGACGCCAAGGAGCTGTTGGTGACGACGAATGGCCCTAATCCGAAGGCGGCAGATGCCTTCCTCGATTTCTGGACGAGTGCCGAGGCCGCCAACATTCTCGCCAAGGCCGGTTATGCCTCGCCAAGCAGCAATGTCGATGCGTCGCTCTATGGTGAAGCACAGAAAGTGGCGACGCAGGCCGTCGCAAGCTCGAAGCTGCAATTCGTGCTCGGCGACCTGCTGCCCGGCGATCTCGTCGACGAGTATCGCGTGCAGTTGCAAAAGTTCCTGCAGGATCCGTCGAGCGCCAATATCGATACGGTTCTTGCGGCTATCGAAACCAAGGCCCAAGGTTCCTACTGATGGCTGACACCTCCGCTTCCCCGGTGCGGGAAGCGGCGGGCGTGATGCAGGGTTCTCCGCTGGCGGCTGGCATCAAAGGCCGTCGGCGTCTGCTTAGGGACACGCCCGCCGCACTGATCCTGATTGCGCCGGTTATCGTGTTGTTTGCGATCGCCGTGATCTATCCGTTGGTCGAGACGATCCGGCTGAGCTTCTGGGATATCCAGGGGCTCAGAAAGCCTGCCTTTATCGGCTTCGGCAATTATGCGCGGCTCTTCGCCGACGCGGCTTTCCGCAACACGCTGCTGACGACCTTGATCTTCACCATCGGCACGACCGTGATCTCGGTGGCGATCGGCTGGGTTCTGGCGATGCTGTGTGCCTTCGCGCCGCAGCAAACCCTGCCCTTCCGCGTGATGATCTTTGCGGCCTTCGGCATTTCGGAAGCAGTATCAGGCTATATGTGGATCGGCATCTACAGGCCGGATGCCGGCGGCCTGCTCAATTCATTGATCCAGCTTCTGGGCTTTCCCGATTTTGCCCATGCCTGGCTCGGCGACGCCAACACCGCCCTCTGGGCGCTGATCGTTGCAGCCTCCTGGAGCGGTGTCGGTCTGCCCCTGATGCTGATCTTCGCTGCCATACAGGCGATCCCCAAATCTGTGCTCGAAGCTGCCTACATGGATGGTGCCAGGCCGCTCTCGACCATGCGGCACATCATGATGCCGCTGTCGATGCCAGGCGTGCGCGTCGCTGTCTTCATCAACCTTCTGACGGCCCTGCGTGCCTTCGACATCATCTATATCCTGACCGGTGGGGGGCCGGTGCGTTCGACCGAAACCGTCGGCTATTTCATGTATCGGGAATCCATGACCCAATTCAAACTGGGCTATGGTGCCGCCGCTACCGTCATCCTGCTGCTTGCAGTCCTGATCGTCTCGATCCCCGCCATCATCCAGCGAACGGCAGGTGCGAAATGATCGGCAAAGCTCCTCGCTGGATTATCGTCGTCGTCGGCATCGTCGCCTTCATCTGGGTGATCCCGATCATCGGCATCGTCGTCACCTCATTGCGTCCACCGGAAGGCGTATCGCTCGGTTGGTGGCGCTTCGATCATTTCGATCTTACGCTCGATGCCTGGCACCGCGTCTGGGACAAATACCCGCTCGCAGATTCCATGTGGGTGACGATGAAGACGGCGGGTATTGCGACGGCACTCACCATGCTGCTCACACCGGCCGCCGCCTATGCCTTCCACTTCCTGACATTCCCCTTCCGCCGGGTGCTCCTGATCATCATCATCAATGCATTCGTGCTGCCGCAACAGGTCGTCATCATTCCGCTCTTCACGCTCTGGCGCGACATGGGGCTGATCGACAACATTCTATCTGTGCTCATTCCCTACGTCGGGCTGTCCTTCGCCTGGTCTATCTTCCTCGTCAAAAACTTCTTCGAGGATTTTCCGCGCGAACTCGTGGAGGCCGCCAAGATCGACGGCTGCGGGCCACTCGCAACCTTCCGCCATGTGGTGCTGCCGAACAGCCTGTCGCCGATCTTTGCCGTCGGCATCCTGCAGTTCCTCTGGACATGGAATGCGCTCCTGCTGCCCATGCTCTTCCTGCGCAGTGATGTGCCCCTTCCCGTGCTGCTTGCTCGCATTTCCGGCAGCTACGAGATCAACTGGGACCTGAGATCGGTGGCCGCCATCCTCACCACCATCGTCCCCCTGCTCGTCTTCCTCGTTTTCCAACGTCAGTTCGCCGCCGGCTCGCAAACCCGCACCGGCGCAAAGGAATAGGACCCATGCCCAAGACAACGAACAAGCCGCTGCGTTACCGCCAGATCCATCTCGACTTCCATACGTCGGAACATATTCCGGGCATCGGCGCCGACTTCGATCCGGATGCCTTCGTCTCGACGCTGAAGGCAGCCCATGTGGATTCCATCACCATTTTTGCCAAGTGCCATCACGGCTGGTCCTATTATCCGACCAAGGTCGGCAAGCCGCATCCGCAGCTTGCCCGCCCAGACCTTCTCGGCGACATGGTGAAGGCACTTGCCGCGGCTGATATCGAAAGCCCGATCTATATCTCGGTACAATGGGATGAGCTGACGGCGCGCGAACATCCCGAATGGCGGGCGATGAGCGCCTCGAACCGCTATCATCACGACCGGCCGGCCGACCCTTCCGCCGGCAAGCAACTCAGCCCCGCCTGGCACACGCTCTGCCTCAATCATGCGGGCCTCAGGCACTATATCCTCGAACAGGCACGCGAGGTCGCGCAGAACTATCCGACGCAGGGCCTCTTCTTCGATATCATCCTGACGCCGGACTGCGTCTGCCCAGCCTGCGTCGAACGCATGCTGTGCGAAGGTCTCGACCCTGAAAACCCGGCCGACCGCCTGAAGAACGACGAAGCCGTCAACGAGCAGTTCCGCCGCGAGACGAGTGAAGCGCTGTTTGCCGAATTCCCGGGCTTGCGTGTCTTCTACAATTGCGGTCACATCCACAAGCAGGGTCCGGAGCGCTTTTCGACCTACTCCCATCTCGAGCTCGAAAGCCTGCCGACCGGAGGCTGGGGCTACGACCATTTCCCTTCGAGCGCCCGTTATGCCGCCACACTCGGCATGGATTTCCTCGCTCATACCGGCAAGTTCCATACATCCTGGGGAGAGTTCGGCGGCTTCAAGCACCCGGACGCGCTGGAATATGAGTGTGCGCAAATGATCGCGCTCGGCTCCAAATGCCTGGTCGGCGACCAGCTTCATCCGAACGGAGCGATCAACCCCGATACCTACGCTTCGATTGCGCCGGCCTATCATCGTGTCGAAAAACTCGAACCCTTCCTGGAGGGCGCAAAGCAGATTTCCGAAATCGCGATCCTTTCGGCGGAACACATGAACCCCAAAGGCGCGCGCAACCATCCAAGCGATGACGGCGCCGCCCAGGTACTGCAGGAGCTGAAACGGCCTTTCGACGTACTCGACAGGTCCGGCCGTTTCGAGCAGTACCGCCTGCTGATCCTGCCGGACGAAATCCCTGTCGATGCCGCGCTCGCCGCCCGGCTCAAGTCCTATCTCGCCGGCGGCGGCAAGATCATCGCTTCCTGGCATTCAGGCCTTGATGAAAACGGACAATTTGCTGTCGACTTCGGTATCGAAAGAGGAGCCGCGCCCATCGCTTTCAAGCCTAGCTATGTGAAAGCCGGAAAGGATCTCGACCCCTCCATGCCGGAAACGGCCTTCGTTTTCTATGATGATGCCGAAGCCGTCCGTTCGGTGGGCGCAACGGTGCTGGCCGGCGTCTATCCGTCCTACTTCAACCGCTCCTACAAGCATTTCTGCTCACATCAGCACGCACCCGATGACCCGGATGCCGATATGCTGGGCGCGGCAGTGACCGAACACAAGGGCGCGGCCTATATTGCCTATCCGATCTTCCGGCTCTACCGGGCGATGGGCCAACCGCTCTACAAATACCTGGTTCGCGGCCTTCTCGACCGGCTTGTTCCCGATCCGGCCATGGTCACCGATCTGCCCTCGTCCGGACGGGCGACGCTGACGCATCAGATCGAGCACGACCGCCATATCCTGCATCTCCTCTACGGTCCGCCGCAGATCCGCGGCAAGGACGTGCGTGGCGATGACGGTTCGACCCGGGTCATGGAAATGATCGAGGACATTCCGGCGATCGGCCCGGTCAATGCCACGGTGCGCCTGCCGGCAAAACCGAAGCGCGTTTTCGATGCGATGACAGGAGAGGATCTTGCCTGGAATGCGGGTGACGATGGCGCCATCAACATCACGGTACCGCGCCTGCGCATCCACAGCGCCGTGGTCTTCGAAGGCGCATAATGCAGGTTGAAGTAAGGGAGCCGTCGGACTTTGCTCTTGCCGCCCGCAATACTGGTGGGCGGCGGAGCGCTGGGCTATACGACGGAAAGGCGCCTGGCCAGGCGTCATTTCCCATGGATGAATGCAGGAGCCCGCTCGAAATGCAACAGACGGACCAGACGGCCGGAAAGAGGCGCGGAGCCACGATCATCGACGTTGCCAGGGTGGCAAACGTCGCAGTCGGCACCGTGTCCCGCTATCTCAACGGCCAGACGATCCGCCGCTCCAACCGCGAACAGATCGAGCGGGCGATCCAGGATCTCGGCTATCGGCGCAATGCTGCTGCCGCCTCGATCCGCACTGACCTCACCCATATGATCGGCTTCCTGGTGCCGACCTTCGACGAATTCCATTCCCGCATGCTCGAGCATCTCGCCCATTCGGTTCGTCCAACCGGACGGGCACTGCTAACTTACTGCCATGGCGGCGATCCGCGCGTGGTCGCCGAGGCACTCGATTTCTTCGCCGCGCAGCGTGTCGATGCGCTGGTCATGGACGGCACCGCGGAAGTTTATGACCGCGTCGACGACCTGATCCATCACGACATTCCGATCATCTTCTATAACAACGACGTTCGCGGGCTGGCAGCAGACCGGGTCATGGTCGAGAACCATCGCGCGAGCTATCGCATCGTCAGCCACCTCATCGATCTCGGCCATAGCCGCATCGGCATTTTGACAGGCGATCCGCGCAATTCTTCGGGTATTGAACGGCTGGCGGGCTATGAACAGGCGTTGCGCGACCGGGGCATAACAATCGATCCTACCCTCGCGGCGCGTGGAAACTGGCGCATGGACGGCGGTTATGAGGCGACCAAGCGATTGATGTCGCTTGAAAATCCGCCCACCGCGATCTTTTCCGCCAATTATGGCATGGCAGTCGGAGGGCTGAGCTGGCTGAAGGAGAACGGCCGGCATGTGCCCGAGGATGTTTCGCTTGCCAGCTTCGACGATGTGGCAATCTTCCGGCTCTACGAAGCCGGCATTACGGCCGTCGCCCAGCCGGTGGCAAGCATTGCTGAAACCATCACCGACATTCTCGTGGAACGGCTGACGGAGCCGTCAGGCGGGGCGACGCGCAGTGTCGTCCTCGAATGCGACATCATCCTGCGAGGCTCGACGCGACGGATCACCTGACGCGTTCTGCCCGCCAAGCGGTTAAAGGGAGGAAGCTTTGGCCAGTGTAGAGTTGCACGATATCGACAAATCCTATGGCAGCTTTCAGGCGATAGAGGGACTCAATCTGAGCGTCGACGACGGTTCGTTCACGGTCTTCGTCGGTCCCTCCGGCTGCGGAAAGTCGACGCTTCTGCGCATGATCGCCGGCCTGGAGAAGATCACCGCCGGCGACCTGACGATCGGCGGACGGCGCATGAACGAGGCCGATCCCATCGAACGCGGCGTCGCCATGGTTTTCCAGAATTATGCGCTTTATCCGCATATGACGGTGGAGCAGAATATCGGCTTCTCGCTGCGCATGGCCGGCATGGGCAAGGCCGATATCCACCGGAGCGTTGCGGCTGCCGCTTCGACCTTGCAGATCGAGCCGCTCCTGAAACGCAAGCCCGCTCAACTCTCTGGCGGACAGCGCCAGCGCGTTGCGATCGGCCGTGCGATCGTTCGCAACCCCGCAGTCTTCCTGTTCGACGAACCCTTGTCGAACCTCGATGCGGAACTCCGAGTCTCCATGCGCGTAGAAATCGCCAAACTGCACCGGCGCATCGGCGCGACGATGATCTATGTCACGCATGACCAGACCGAAGCGATGACACTCGCCGATAAGATCGTCGTCATGCGCGCCGGCAAGATCGAGCAGGCAGGCACGCCGGATACGCTTTATGCCGATCCCGACAATTTCTTCGTCGCCGGCTTCATCGGCTCGCCGCGGATGAATTTCCTCGATGGCACGCTCGGCGCGGACGGGGTGATCAAGCTCGATTGCGGCACTGCTTTCAGAGCAGCCATCGTCGGTCCGGGCAAGGACATGCCGGTCAAGGTCGGCATCCGCCCGGAACATTTCACCGGACAGGACGAAGGAGGCGGCGCGATCGATGTCAAAGTCGACGTCGTGGAAAACCTCGGAGGAACCCGCTTCATCTACGGAACTCTCACCTCGGGCCAATCCGTCATCATCGAGGACCGCTCGGAAAGGACGCTGCTCCCGGGCGAGACGGTCAGCGCCGGCTTTTCCGCGAGAAAGGCGCTGCTCTTCAGCGTCGACGGCCTGCGGATCCGCGACATCAGACCGGCAAACAGCATCCCGGCAGAATGATCATGACGGACAACCTTCTCTGGTACGATGCCCCTGCGCGGCTCTGGACGGATGCGCTGCCGCTCGGCAATGGTCGGCTTGGTGCTATGGTCTTCGGCGACCCTGTTTCCGAACGACTGCAGATCAACGAAGCCACCTTCTGGGCCGGCGGGCCTTACCAGCCCGTCAATGCCGATGCCTATGGCCACTTGGAGGATGTGCGGGAGCTGATCTTCGCAGGCCGTTACGCCGAAGCGGAAGCGATGGCCGAAGAACATCTGATGGCGCGGCCGATCAAGCAGATGTCGTACCAGCCGGTCGGCGATCTCCATATCGATTTTCTCCATTCGCAGACCGTCGGCAGCTATCGTCGCACGCTCGATCTCGATACGGCGATCGCCACGACTTCGTACATTTCCGAAGGCATCACTTTCTTTCGCGAGGCCTTTGTTTCCCCAGTCGACGGTGTGCTTGTCGTACGCCTTTCGGCAGATCGGCCCGGAGCGATCAGATGCCGGATATCAATCGACAGTCCGCAACGGGGACAATTCGTCGAGCAAAACGGCCCGGAACTGACTTTCTCCGGCGCCGGCAAGGCGGAATGGGGTATCCCCGCCGCCCTGCGTTTCGCCTTCGGCATCAGGGTGGTCAACATAGGAGGGAGTGTCAGCTCTTCGAGCGGCATACTATCCGCCAAGGGCGCCGACGAGCTGCTGATCCTGCTCGATGCAGCCACGAGTTTCCGCCGTTATGACGACGTCTCCGGCGACGCGGATGGCATAATTACCGGACGCCTTACGAAAGCCGCGCGCCGTAGCATCGAGAGCATGCGCCGTGACCATATCACCGAACATCAAAGGCTGTTTCGGAGCTTCACTGTCGATCTCGGCACGACACCGGCAGCTTCTCAGCCGACAGATCGTCGTATTAGTGGCTTTGCCGAAGGCAATGATCCCGCACTGGCTGCCCTTTATGTGCAGTTCGGCCGCTACCTGGTGATCGCCTCATCGCGCCCTGGCACCCAGCCGGCAAACCTGCAGGGCATCTGGAACGAGGAGACCGACCCGCCCTGGGGCAGCAAATATACTGCCAACATCAATCTGCAGATGAATTACTGGCTGCCGGCGCCTGCCAATCTGCCGGAATGTATCGAGCCTCTTGTCGAGATGGCGGAAGAGCTTGCCGAAACCGGCAGCGAGATGGCTGAGGTGCACTACCGCGCCCGCGGCTGGGTCATGCACCACAATACCGATCTCTGGCGTGCGACCGGTCCGATCGATGGTGCCAAATGGGGACTCTGGCCGACTGGTGGCGCCTGGCTTATGGCGCAACTGCTCGACCTCAGCGATTATCTTGATGACGCCGAAGGCTTACGCCGGCGGCTTTTCCCTGTTGCCAAGGCCGCTGCCGAGTTTATCTTCGATGTGCTGGTTCCTCTTCCGGGCACCGATTATCTGGTGACCAATCCTTCGCTCTCCCCGGAGAACGTCCATCCGCATGGCGCCTCCCTATGTGCTGGGCCGGCCATGGATAGCCAGATCATCCGGGATTTCCTCAATCTGCTGCGCCCGCTCGCAGTCTCCATCGGCGGCGAAGACGCACTGGTCTCCACGATCGACCGCGTGTTGCCGCACCTGCCGCCCGACCGGATTGGTGCTGCCGGTCAGTTGCAGGAATGGCTTGAAGACTGGGATATGCAGGTACCGGAGATCCATCACCGCCATGTCTCGCATCTCTACGGCCTCTATCCGAGTTGGCAGATCGACATGGACAGGACGCCCGCGCTTGCCGCGGCGGCCCGCCGCTCACTGGAAATCCGCGGTGACGACGCGACGGGCTGGGGCATCGGCTGGCGCATCAATCTCTGGGCACGGCTTCGTGACGGCGATCATGCGCTCGATGTGGTCAAAATGCTGATCGGCCCCGAGCGGACCTATACCAATCTATTCGACGCCCATCCGCCCTTCCAGATCGACGGCAATTTCGGTGGGGCCACCGGCATCCTGGAAATGCTGGTGCAGTCTCGCCCCGGCGAAATTCACCTGCTCCCGGCCTTGCCCAAAGCCTGGCCACGCGGCTCAGTGCGCGGTTTGCGCGTGCGGGGCGGCATGCTTCTCGACCTCGACTGGGAGAATGGCAGGCCGGTGAAGATTGCGATTTCGGCAGCACGGGATATTCAGACCGTCATCCGTTTTGCGGACGGCAGATTCACCGTCACCCTTGCCGCTGGCCAGACTTTCATGGCGAGCAAGGACGAACTCTTCGTATAGAGGTCGAGCCTCTGCGTGAACTTAGCTCTTGGTGGCACGCGTTGATTATCGGACCAGCAGGCTGCGGACTGGCGATATCGACGTCGATCTTGTTCGCCCTGCTTCGAAGGCAGATATTTCCGCCGCTACGCTCTTGCCTTCCTAGGATTGGCATTCCTCAGAATATTGCGCTAGTGTCGGCCATATGAGTGCGAATAGCGGATCAAAGACATCGATCCGGCCGGTTTCTTGCCAGGCGCCGACACAATAGTTGGATGGCGCAAACAAACGGCGCGATTTATCCGGCAACTCGATCGGGAAAGCTACTGCCGGCGGAGCCTTGGTCATCCTCAATCCGGGTGGCAGACCAATGGTCCGATTATGGAATTGAACGTCCGCATACCTGGCATTTTCGCCGATATCATAATGCGCCTCCCGCAATCGGCCGGGAAAATCCCGGTGCGAGATCACGTCGCCGTCAAAGACAATGCCAAGAGACCTCCAGGAACGGGTAAAGCAATTCTCTTCAAAGCGGAGCAGATCTTCCTGTTCGCTCAAGGGACAGAAGTCCAAGCTCCAGCCTGATCCGAATGGAGAACAACTCTCCCATTTGAATTTATCGGCGTCAGTCGCATAGCCAATGAGGTTGTTGCGATGCTCCAGCTTCGCAAATCTCTTCTTCTTGGCAATCGGCGCCCGAAGGAGCCAGGTATTGTTGAAGACGTAATGCGGTCCATCCGCAATATGCTTTTCGGGAAACTTGAAGAGTACGCCCTTGGCATGCTTGTCGCCTTCGGGTCCGGGAATGTGAATGTTCCAGCCAAGATTGCCATAGACATAAAAATAGCCGGAGCGCTGCATTTCGAAGGAAAACGGCATATAGCAATCGACGAACTGGTTTCGACGGATCGTCCAGTTCCATGCGAAATTCTCGGGCTCGACGGCATTGTCCTTTATCCGCACGAACCAATTATCTTCGATGAGAATATTCCGGGCGAAGGCCTCCTTGGTAGACTCCGATGCCTGATTGAAGAAATGAACGCCGTTGAATGCGTCTGTGATGATGTTGTCGCGGATGATGACATATCCGGCAATGGTCCAGGCGCGGAAGAAATCGCCGTCATAGGCACGTGCATCGCCGTTCGGATCAACCGGACCATCCTCGTCGCCCGATCCATGCACCTGCTTCCAGAGGATATCGCTCCAAAGCCTGCAGTCTGTGGGGGACAAGTCGGCACGAACGTGACCATTGCCCCTGATCGACAGAACGTCGTCTTCGCCGTGGCTTTTCGTATCCTGCACCCAGCTGCATTTTTCGATGAGCAGGTGACGCGTGTAGGGGCCGGCCGCACCGATCGCAATGCATCCTCCCCTGAAATCGACGCGGCGTATGAAAATGTGCTGGCAATTGTCGAGGTATATTGCTGTCGGCCAGCAGTTCCTGAAAACCAGTTCGTCGATGATAACCCATTGGCAATCGCGCAATGTCAAAGCCGCATTGTCGGCCATGAAATAGATACCGGGAAACGAACCGCCCTTCTGGTGAGCGGCAGCCAGTTTGTTCGCAGTTTCCTGGTAGGCGTCGAAGTCCATATCAGAGCCCAGGGTTGCTCCCGGACCGGTGATGCATATAGGACGTTCCTCGGAACCTCGTTTACCTGTTATCGTTATCGGATCGGAGTAACGGCCTTTTTTCAGGTAAAGCTCATCACCCGGTCCGAGCCGGTTGAGCTTCCTATTGATATCTTCGGCATTGACCTTTATTTGCGCTTTCATTCAATGCCGCCCCAATAAAAAACGTCATCGACACTATCGTCTGAGTTGATGTTTTTGCAAGCACTCCCGCTGGCGTCTCGCACGGCGCAAAAGCTTCATCGTCAGGCCTTCGGCCTGCAGTTGTGATCTTACGGTGTCGCCCCTCGTATTTCGCCCGACGCGCGCTTGACAAAGTTGAATTGCCTGTATTTTATTCAAGCCTGCGGATTAGGCAAAACGCTCCGCATTCTCACATGACTTCGATAGTCGCTGGGCAGTTTCGCCCCATGATGGCCCCGTCGCGGATGGGACGCTTTCATGGGGTTTTTTGGTTTTTGGCTTGCAGATGAATGATGCGTTGAAAATTGGCATTCTTTACTCCACCACCGGCCCCTACGGCTCGATGGGGCGCGACGCACGCGATGGCGCAGAATTCGCGATTGCCGAATTCGCCGCGACGAGCGGTCGGCCGGTCGAACCGGTCTTCTTTGATCCGCAAGCTGATCTTGCCGCCTATCTCGAAGGTGCCCGTCGTCTGCTGCGTGCCGGCTGCCGTCATATCGTTGGTACCATTACCTCGGCCGCCCGCAAGGAGGTCATCCCGCTTATCGAAAAACATGACGGGCTGCTTTGGTACATGTGCCCCTACGAGGGTTTCGAGGCGAATGAGAATGTCATCTATGTCGGTGGTTGCCCCAACCAGCATCTCCTGCCGCTTTTCGAGCACTTGATCCCACGCTACGGCAACCGGCCCTATCTCGTCGGCGCCAATTATGTCTGGGGCTGGGAGATGAATCGGCTTGCCCGTGAACTCACTACCAATGCCGGTGGCGAGGTCCTCGGAGAGCGCTATCTGCCGCTTGAGGAAACCGCAGTCGAGCGCATTGTCGCCGATATCGAGCAGCGCCGTCCGAGCTTCATCCTCAACAATCTGATCGGGCCGTCGAGCTATGCCTTCCACGAAGCGATCCGGCGGCTTGCCGATCGCGACCCCGCCTTCCGGCCGGAGAACTGCCCTGTTGTCAGCTGCGACCTGATGGAATGCGAGCTCGATGATATCGCACCGGGGGCCGCGACTGGCCAGCTCTGTGCCGCCTCCTATTTCGACAGTATCGCGACATCCGAAAACGCCGAATTCAAGCAGCGGATCGTGGCCCACTTTGGTGCCGAACGCCGTATCTCCAGCGTCTTTGCCAGTGCCTATACAGCCGTGCGGCTCTGCGTCGATGCGATTGTGGCGGCCGGGGTTGACGAGCCTTCCGCGGTGCGCCGGGAATTGTACGGCAAGAGCTGGGCGACACCTTTCGGCGCGCTCAACATCGACCGCGAGACGAACCATGCGGCCCTGCCCTTCCATCTCGGTTGCATCAACGCTCAGAACGGCTTCGATGTGATCGCCTCGCGCCCGCCGCTCGCCGCCGATCCCTATCTGACCGGCCGCAGCAAGGCGTCTTCGCCGAGATTGCGGGTGGTATCATGAAGCAAACACCCAATTTCACCGGCTGGCATGCCGTCGTCCTGCACCGCGAGGACGGCAATACCGAAAGGCTGATCCGTCAACTGCGTCTGCTGGGCTTGTCGGCCACGCTGCAGTGGGCGCCACTTTCAGCCGCAGCCGTACCCGACCTTGTCATCGTCGATGCCGACCAGGGTTTTGATGGTCTCCTGCCCTGGAGCGGTGCAACTCCGACATGCCCCGTCGTCGCGTTGCTCGGCTCGGAAGCGCCTGGCCGTATCGCCTGGGCGCTCAGCCAGGGCGCCGGCGCCGTTATCGCCAAGCCGATTGCAGCCTCCGCGGTCTATCCGGCCCTTGTCATGGCCGTCTCCATTCATCAGGAGCGCAAGAGTGTCGCCGAGCGCCTTCAATATCTGGAGGAACGCATACGCCTGCGCCCGCTCGTACATGCCGCCGTCGAAAAACTGATGAAGGCGCACGCTGTCGATGAGGAGCGCGCCTATTCGATCCTGCGTAACTGCGCCATGCGTCGCCGGCTGCCGATGGAACAGATTGCTGCCTTCATCATCGGCGGCATAGAACCCCTGCCGGAGGCGGGTTGAATGCGTGTATTGAAAGCCATTTTAAGGCAGCCGACCGCCCTTTTTGGCCTTGTCGTCGTGCTTATCGTCATCGGCCTTGCGGTGGCGGCCCCCTGGATTGCGCCCTTCAATCCCGATGAGCAGATGTTCGACGGATTGTCGCTGGAAGGCGCGCCGCTACCGCCCGGCGGCCCCTATCTGCTCGGCACCGATACGCTGGGGCGCGACCTCTTCTCGCGCATGCTCTTCGGTGCGCGCACTTCGCTCGTCATCGGGCTCGTCGCCAACGGCATCGCGGTTGCGATCGGCCTCTTGATCGGCATCCTCGCCGGCTACATGCGCGGCATCATCGGCAATATCCTGATGCGCTTCACCGATCTGATGATGGCATTTCCGGCGTTGCTGCTGGCGATCGTGCTTGCAGCTCTCCTGCGGCCGAGCCTTTGGATCGTCGCCATGGTGATCGCGCTCGTCAACTGGGTACAGGTCGCCCGTATCGTCTATACCGAGACGCGCGGACTGGTGGAACGTGATTTCATCATGGCCGAGCGCTCGCTCGGCGCCGGGCACATGCGCGTGCTCTTCCTGCATATTCTGCCACATCTGGTGCCTACGGCGATTGTCTGGGGCACGCTCGGCATCGCCACGACAGTGTTGCTGGAAGCTACCCTCTCTTTCCTCGGCATCGGCGTACAGCCGCCGCAGCCGTCCTGGGGCAACATCATCTTCGAAAGCCAGAGCTATTTCCAGGCTGCCCCGTGGCTCGTCTTCTTCCCCGGTGCGATCATCCTGCTGACGGCGCTCTCCTTCAATCTCGTAGGGGATGCGCTGCGCGACATTCTCGATCCGACCCAGCGCGGGAGAGGCTGATGACCTTCCTCATCCTTCGCCGGCTCGTTCAGGCCGCTCTGATCCTTCTCGGCGTCGCCGCCATCACCTTCGTGCTGCTCTATGCATTGCCGGCCGATCCAGCGCGCATGATCGCCGGCCGCAGCGCCACGGCGCAGACTGTTGCCAATATCCGCCATGAACTCGGCCTCGACCAGCCGCTGCTCGTGCAGTTCAGCACCTATCTCTCCAACCTGTTGCACGGCAATCTCGGCCGCTCCTATGCGCAGAAGACCGAGGTCTGGACGCTGATCGCCGCCCGCCTGCCGGCAACGCTCGTGCTCATGCTGGCCGGCATTCTGGTGGAAGTGGCTCTCGGCCTGACGCTCGGGACGCTCGCCGCGGTCCGTCGCGGCGGTTTCATCGACCGGCTTATCATGACCGCCTCCTTCGTGGGCGTCTCGGCACCGCAATTCGTCGTTGCCTTGCTGCTTCTTTATGTTTTTGCCGTAACGCTCGGATGGCTACCCATGAGCGGCTACGGCACGTTCGCCCATGTCGTGCTGCCAGCCACCACCCTCGGCGTCCTTGGCGCCGGCTGGTATGCACGCATGGTGCGATCAGCGATGATCGATGTGCTCAATCAGGACTATGTTCGCACCGCGCGCGCCAAGGGCCTGTCTTCGCGCCGCATCATCTTCCGCCACGCCCTGCCGAACGCCATCCTGCCGATCATCGCCATGATTGGCATCGATATCGGACAGTTCATGGGCGGCGTGGTCGTGGTCGAAGCCGTCTACGGCTGGCCCGGTATCGGCCAGCTCGCATGGCAGGCCATCCAGCAGGTTGATATTCCGATCATCATGGGCGTGACGCTGACATCAGCACTTGCCATCGTCATCGGCAATCTGCTCGCCGATCTCGTGGCCCCGCTTATCGATCCACGCATCCGTACACGTTGACAGCAACCAAAGAAGGGGAACCCGAATGTTCAAACGCTGGCTTCGACACACAACCATGGCAACGATGGTGGCGCTTGCCCCTATCGCCGCCAAGGCGCAGGAAACACCCAAGCAGGGCGGCGATATCGTCGTTACCTACAAGGATGACATCACCACACTCGACCCGCAGATCGGCTATGACTGGGTCAACTGGTCGATGATCAAAAGCCTCTATTCGCGACTGATGGATTACGAGCCCGGCACGCCGAACCTCGTCCCGTCGCTCGCCGAGAGCTTTGCCGTTTCGCCCGATGGCCTGACCTATACGTTCAAGCTGCGCAAGGGCGTGAAGTTCACCAACGGCCGCGAAATCGTTGCTTCAGACGTAAAGTACTCGATCGAGCGTGCCGTCAATCCCAAGACGCAAGGCCCTGGTGCCGGCTTCTTCGGTGCGATCCAGGGCTTTGACGATGAAACGGGCGGCAAGTCCGAAACGCTTTCCGGCATCGAGACGCCTGATGATGGCACGGTCGTCTTCCATCTTTCGCGCCCGGACGCCACTTTCCTGCACGTTCTCGCCATCAACTTCGCCTCGGTCGTACCGAAGGAGGCCGTCGAAGCGGCCGGTGGCGATTTCGGCAAGAAGCCCGTCGGCTCAGGCACCTTCGTGCTGAAGGATTGGACAATCGGCCAGAAGCTCGTCTTTGAACGTAACAGGGATTATTTCGTCAAGAACATGCCGTATCTCGACAGCTTCACGGTCGAAGTCGGCCAGGAGCCGCTTGTCGCGCTGCTGCGCCTGCAGAAGGGTGAGGTCGATATTGCCGGCGACGGCATCCCCCCGGCCAAGTTCCTGGAAATCAAGAACTCCGCCGATGGCGCACAGATGATCGTCGACGGCGAGCAGTTGCACACGGGCTACATCACGCTCAATACCAAGGTAAAGCCGTTCGACAACGTCAAGGTGCGCCAGGCCATCAACATGGCGATCAACAAGGACCGCATCGTGCGTATCCTAAACGGTCGCGCAACGCCCGCCAACCAGCCGCTGCCGCCACTGATGCCGGGCTACGACAAGTCCTTCACCGGCTATGCCTATGATGTCGCCAAGGCGAAGGCGCTGCTTGCCGAAGCAGGCTTTGCCGATGGATTCGAAACGGTGCTCTATTCCACCAATACCGATCCGCAACCGCGTATCGCCCAAGCGATCCAGCAGGATCTCGCAGCGATCGGCGTGAAGGCTGAGGTTCGTGCGCTTGCGCAGGCCAATGTCATCGCGGCCGGCGGTACGGAAGGCGAAGCGCCGATGATCTGGTCCGGTGGCATGGCCTGGATCGCCGACTTCCCGGATCCGTCCAACTTCTACGGCCCGATTCTCGGTTGCGCCGGTGCGGTTCAGGGTGGCTGGAACTGGTCCTGGTACTGCAACGCCGATCTCGACAAGCGTGCGGTTGCGGCCGACTCCATGTCCGATCCGGCCAAGTCCGCAGAGCGCATCGCTGCCTGGGGCAAGGTCTTCACCGACATCATGGCCGATGCGCCGTGGGTTCCCGTCATCAACGAACGCCGCGTCGTCGCCAAATCGCTGCGCATGGGCGGTGCGGACAACATCTACATCGACCCAACCCGCGTCATCAATTACGACGCGATCTACGTGAAGCAGTAAGCCTTAAGGAAGCTATGCCTTCCCGGCTCGGCCGGGAAGGCTTCATAAAATCGAGGGAGACACCTTATGTGCATTGCCTGCACCCACACGATTCACCGCGCCCAGCATAATTTCGGCTGGAACAAGGATTTCGCACCGGCCGTTGTCGCCAAGCCCGGCGAAACCATCCATTTCGAATGCATGGATTCTTCCGGCGGTCAGCTCGGCAGCGACGCGACGCTGGAAACACTGAACAATCTGGATTTCGGCAAGATCAACCCGGTTTCCGGCCCGATCTACGTGGAAGGCGCCAAGCCAGGCGACGCGCTGAAGGTGACGCTCCGCAAGTTCATTCCCTCGGGCATCGGCTGGACGGCCAATATTCCGGGCTTCGGCCTGCTTGCCGACCAGTTTAAGGAACCGGCGCTGCACGTATGGTCCTATGATGCAAACAGCATGACGCCGGCCCTTTACGGCCCTGGCGGCCGCGTGCCGCTGAAGCCCTTTGCCGGCACGATCGGCGTCGCTCCGGCCGAAACGGGCACCCATTCCGTCGTGCCGCCGCGCCGCGTCGGCGGCAACATGGATATTCGTGACCTGACGGCCGGTGTCACCCTATATCTACCGATCGAGGTCGAAGGCGCGCTCTTCTCTATCGGCGACACGCATGCCGCGCAGGGCGACGGTGAAGTCTGCGGAACGGCGATCGAAAGCCAGATGAATGTCGAGGCAACGATCGAGCTCGTCAAGGATGCACGCCTGCAGACGCCGCGTTTCACCACGACCGAGCCGGTTACTCGCCATCTCGACGGTGCCGGCTATGAAGTGACCACCGGCATCGGCCCCGACCTGATGACGGGTGCTCGCGAAAGCGTCATGCGCATGATCGATCTTTTGACCGCAGAACACGGCATGAGCGCGGTTGATGCCTATCTGCTCTGCTCCGTCTGTGGCGATCTGCGCATCAGCGAAATCGTCGATATGCCGAACTGGGTCGTCTCCTTCTACTTCCCTAGGATCGTATTCGCGTGATTGAAGCCATACCCTCGGCACCTATCCTCAGCGTTCGCAATCTCAATGTCGATGCGCGAACGCCGGAAGGTCGCAAACCGGTTCTGAAAAATATCAGCTTTGATTTGGCGAGCGGCGAAACGCTTTGCCTTGCCGGAGAATCCGGTTCGGGCAAATCGGTGACGTCGCTGTCGATCATGGGCTTGCTGCCGAAGGCCTCGCTTCAAGTCGCCTCCGGCAGCATCATGCTCGGCGAACGCGATCTGCTGAAACTTTCCGACAGGGCCATGCGCGGCGTGCGCGGCGGCGATATTGCCATGGTCTTCCAGGAGCCGATGACGTCACTCAACCCGGTCATGTCGATCGGCGCACAGCTGACGGAGGCGATCCGCGAGCATCAGGGCAGCGAGAACGCCGAAGCGACTGCATTACAGATGCTCGATGCGGTGCAGATCACCGATCCGGCAAAACGCCTGAAACAATATCCGCATGAACTTTCCGGCGGGATGCGCCAACGCGTGATGATCGCCATGGCACTCTCCTGCCGTCCCAAGGTGCTGATCGCCGATGAGCCCACCACCGCGCTCGACGTCACCGTACAGGCGCAGATCCTGAAGCTGATGCGCGAGCTGAAATCAGAATTCGGGACCTCGATCATCCTGATCACCCATGACATGGGCGTCGTCGCCGAAATGGCCGACCGCGTCATCATCATGCAGAATGGTGGCATCGTCGAGGAGGGCCCGGCCGTCGGCATTTTCCGCACCCCGCGGCAAACCTATACGCAGCAGTTGCTCTCCGCCGTGCCGCGACTGGGCGCGTTTGCCGGCACGGACGGCCCCCCGCGTATCACCTCACGCAGCGTCGAGACCTTGCGTCCCGATCGCACACCAGTACTGAATGTGCGTGGTCTCAATGTCACCTATGGCGGCGCTGCGAGCTTTCTCTTCAAGAGCAAGGCGCCGGCCGCGGCAGTCAGCGACGTCTCCTTCGATATTTTGCCCGGCGAAACCCTCGGCCTCGTCGGCGAAAGCGGTTCGGGAAAATCGACGACCGGCAAGGCCGTACTTGGCCTCATTCCATTCACGGGCGATGTGGTCATCGACGGCCGCAACATCGCAGGGCTCAGCCATCGAGACATGCAGCCCATACGCCGCACGGCGCAGATGATCTTTCAGGATCCCTATGCCTCGCTCGACCCTCGCATGGCGGTGGGCGCTGCGATCGCCGAACCGCTAGTCATACACGGTATCGCCAGTAAGTCCGAGCGGCAGGACAGGGTTGCGGAACTTCTGCGCCGCGTCGGCCTGACGACGGACGCCGCCACACGCTATCCGCATGAATTCTCTGGCGGCCAGCGCCAGCGCATCTGCATTGCGCGCGCACTTGCACTTGAACCGAAGCTGATCGTTGCCGACGAAAGCGTTGCGGCACTCGACGTCTCCGTGCGCGCCCGCGTGCTCGACCTGATGCTGGAACTGCAGGAGAGCATGGGGCTCTCCTATCTCTTCATCTCGCATGACATGGCGGTTGTCGAACGCATGTCCCATGAGGTCGCCGTCATGCGTAGCGGCAGGATCGTCGAAACCGGCACCCGCCGTCAAATTTTCGAACACCCAGCAGAGGATTACACGAAGGCCCTGATGGCTGCCGTTCCGATCCCTGATCCTGAAGCACGGCGAGTGCAGGTCTGAGTTTCCCGGACGCGGAGCAGAGCGCCTCCTTTGGAGCCTTGTAGCGTTGCCTCGGCCGCCGCGAATCGTCACAAGAAATCGAATTGCGGCACCGTCGAATTGGCGGTCCCGCCTGCCACATAAAACCTATATTTCAGCCGCATTTTCTCTCGGCAGCCCTTCAAGATGGGCAAATACAGGCTCGCGGCAGCAGGATATTTGATTGATTCAGGCTTCAGCGACAGACCGCCGTGCCCCATTTGCGCTCGGCCAATCCGGCTAAGTCGTACTAATATAGCCATATTTCGCCATTCTGTTTTACGTCTTGTTAATACCCGCCCAAGGAGTGTTGTACTTCTGTCACACACATGGCGGTTTAGTTAGAATTCTCTGTAAAATGAGACCATTCCTTGTTGAGCCCTCCTGCCTTTCGGTTATTTTAGGCCTTACCGAATTAATCGGGCTTTATCAGAGGGGACGTTCTTTCGTGGAACGCACTCGAACTTAGGAGATTGGCTTTCCATGAACATTCGTATGATGTTGCTTGGTTCCGCAGCTGCCCTCATCGCTGCACCGGCATTCGCAGCAGACGCAATCGTCGCTGCCGAGCCGGAACCGGTTGAATACGTTCGCGTCTGCGACGCCTACGGCACCGGCTACTTCTATATCCCGGGCACGGAAACCTGCCTTAAGATCGAAGGTTACATCCGTTTCCAGGTCAACGTCGGCTCGAACGTCGGCGGTGACAACGACTCTGACTGGGATGCTGTAACTCGTGGTCAGGTTCAGTTCACGGCCAAGAGCGACACCGAGTACGGTCCGCTCACCGGCGTTATCGTTCTCCAGGCCAATGCCGACAACGCAACGGACCAGGACACGATCCTCGACTCCGCTTACCTCGACGTCGCGGGCTTCCGCGCTGGTCTCTTCTACTCCTGGTGGGACGATGGCCTCTCCGGCGAAACCGACGATATCGGTTCTGTCGTAACGCTGCATAACTCCATCCGTTATCAGTACGAAACCGGCTCCTTCTACGCTGGCCTCAGCGTCGACGAACTGGAAGACGGCGTGTATCAGGGTGACGTGGATCCGGTCACCGGCCTCCTCGTTCCGAACGATGGCCCGAACAACGTCGGCGTTGCCTTCGGCATCGGCGGCACGGCTGGCGCCTTCAGCTACCAGATCACCGGCGGCTGGGACTTCGACAACGAAGACGGCGCAATCCGCGCTATGGGTACGGCTGAACTCGGCCCGGGCACGCTCGGCCTCGCTGCTGTCTACTCCAGCGGCCCGAACTCCTACTACTCGACGGCTGAATGGGCAGTTGCTGCCGAATACGCCATCAAGGCAACGGACAAGCTGAAGATCACTCCTGGTGTTCAGTACTACGGCAACTACATCGGCGGTCACAGCGCGTTCGACACCGTTCCGGATGACTTCGACGGTACCGGCGACGCCTGGAAGGTCGGTCTGACGGTTGATTACCAGATCGTCGACAACTTCTACGCCAAGGCTTCCATCCAGTACCTGGATCCGGAAGATAGCGACGACTTCACGACGGGTTACTTCCGCCTGCAGCGTTCGTTCTAATCTGAACATTGAAGACCCCGGGATCGCATCCTGGGGTTTTTCATCACAGGCTTCTGCTTTGGTGACCTCCAATTCAGAAGAAGGAGGTCGGTTCGGTTCCCTGCCGGATCGGCCTCACCCATCGATACAGAATTCCACTCCTGTAGATGGTTCTCGCTCGCCCTCAGCCGAGGGCGAGCCTTTTCCTTGACGGGAACGTCCATCGGACGAGGTCTCTGTCGGCGGCTGAGGACCTGAAGTCTCAGTCGCCGATTTACTTTGAGAAAAAATTGCAGCCGGCAGGCGCAACAGTGCCTGGTCGCCGGTCAGAATCCCGGCCGCTTCCATACTCCGCGGCGAGATCGCCGCGGGCTCAGACTATATTCAGTGGTATCAACTGGCGCAGTCTCTGGTCCCGCAGATAAAGGCCGCCCCAGGTGGCAGCCCCGAGAAGCAAGCTTACGATCTGGGGTGGCGTAAAAAACTCGCCCAGACGGAAATGCGTGCAAATGGCGCCGCCGAGAAAACCGGTCACCAGTATCGCACCAAGGAAAGCTGTTTTCGGAACAGCATAAAGGATCGCGCAGATCGCGATAATCATGCCAAGCACCGGGGCGAGGTTGACGGGGAAACCGGTTGCTTCCATTTCCGTCCGTATGAAATCAGGTGCAAAAAGGTTGGTGGCCGCATCAGCAAGAAGCAGAACAACAACCAGTGCTGATAGAATTCGCCCGATCCAGATCGACATTGTCGCTCCCTCTTTAATTGCCGGTCGCAAGCTGGCTTATGGAGCGATCTGGATGTTGTCAATTCGTCGGCAATCTCGCAATCAGCAATTTTGCGTGTCCGCGTTTGGTAACGCCTGAACTCCGAACCTTGCGGCTTCCGACGGCTGCGCTAGCTATTTCTCTCTCGCCGAGGCGAAGACCACACTGGCATCGCTGACGATTTCCACATGCGAATAGGCAGCCTTTGCAGCGGCGGCACCATCTGCCCGCATGATCGCGGTGACGATGATGTCGTGCTCGTCATAAGACTTCGCGAGCCGACCCGGCAGCCGGAACTGCGCGCGCCGGAAAGGCGCGAGCCGGGCCCGGCTTTGGGTTACCAGCTCATAGATATGCTCGTTGTGTGCGCCGCGATAGAGCCGGGTGTGGAATTCGGTATTGTGAACGGCATAGTCCTCTTCCGCACCCTGATGCACGAGCCGTGCAGACGCACGATGTTCGATTTCCAGCATACGCCGCTCGTCAACCGTCATCCTCTCGGCGGCTAGACGTGCGCAAACGCCTTCGAGCTCGGCCATCGCCTCGAACATCGAATGCAAGTAGGTCTCGGTTACATTGGTGACGACAGCGCTGCGGTTCGGCTCGCGATCGACGAGCCCCATTGCTCCGAGTTCGCGAAGCGCCTCGCGCACAGGCGTCCGCGACACTTCAAAACGAGCCGCCAGTGAAATCTCGTCAAGCTTGTCGCCCGGCAGTATCTGCCCGGTCACGATCATATCAGCAATTGCCCGCACCATCTGCTCGACGGTCGTTCCTGTCCGGATGATCTCTCTGCGCCTGACCTGCTTCAAGGAATGATTCTGCCAATTGACCGATGCATACACATGCATTGCTAGCACAGCAAAGTCAAATACCACAGCAAGCTCTTGTTTAAAACAAGGAAATTCCCCTTTGCATGTCCCCTTCACTTTCATTCGGAAGCATCTGACGCCAAAACTAGCTGATTTTATAGACTCTGCATAGTTTTTGATCTTACGTGACTAAAAATTGCATACACTTTTTACGGCGCTTTGCAGGCGTTCGAATATATTCAATGAATTCAACAGAATGAAATCTGGCACGGTCATTGCATACACTTTTCCGTAACCAATGAACCGGCGAAACGCCGCAAGGGGAGCATTCTGATGACCAAACTCCTTTCCATGAACCGTCGCCATTTCCTTCAGGCTTCCGCTGCCACCGCCCTGGTCGGCGCCGCCCCCGGCATCCTCTCCTCGCGCGCCCTTGCGCAGACCGCGCTGACCGTCGGCTTCATCTATGTCGGCCCAAAGGATGATTATGGCTACAACCAGTCGCACGCCGAGGGCGCGGCTGCCGTCAAGGCGCTGCCTGGCATCACCGTCGTCGAAGAAGAGAACGTGCCCGAGACCGTCGACGTTCAGAAGACAATGGAATCGATGATCAATCTGGACGGTGCGACGCTCATCTTCCCGACCTCCTTCGGCTACTTCGATCCCCACATGCTGGCCATGGCCGCCAAATATCCCGATATCCAGTTCCGCCACTGCGGCGGCCTCTGGCAGGAAGGCAAGAACCCCGCCAATACCGGCTCCTATTTCGGCTATATCTTCCAGGGCCAGTATCTGAACGGCATCGCCGCCGGCCATGCGACGAAAAGCAAGAAGCTTGGCTTCGTCGCGGCAAAGCCGATCCCGCAGGTTCTGCAGAATATCAACGCCTTCCTGCTCGGCGCCCGCACGGTCGATCCTGCTATCACCTGCCAGGTGATCTTCACGGGCGAGTGGTCCCTCGCCGTCAAGGAAGCCGAAGCCACCAACGCGCTGGTCGATCAGGGTGCCGATGTCATCACCTGCCACGTCGACAGCCCGAAGGTCGTCGTCGAGACGGCCGCCGGCCGCGGAGCCTTCATCTGCGGCTACCACGCCAATCAGAGCCCGCTTGCCCCCGAGAAATATCTCACCGGTGCCGAATGGGCCTGGGGCAATGTCTACAGCGATTTCGTCAAGAAGGCGCAGGCCGGCGAAAAGCTCGGCAATTTCGTTCGCGGCGGCCTGAAGGACGGGTTTGTCAAGATGAGCGCGCTCGGCCCCGGCGTTCCCGAGGCGGGCCGCAAGGCCTTCGAAGCAACCCATGCGGAAATGATGAAGGGCGGTTTCTCGGTCTTCAAGGGACCACTGAAGGACAACAAGGGCAGTTCAGTTGTGACTGCAGACAAGAGCTATGCCGAAGACGCAATCGAGCTCGAGAGCATGAATTATCTGGTCGAGGGCGTCGTCGGATCGACGGCCTAGACCGCAGAGGGAGAAGCGCCATGACCGTCCAGGCCAATGATCCCGCAATCTCAGTCGTTTCCGGAAAGCCGGCATCGTTGCGCCCCGTCCTCGAATGGATTGCGCGCCGTGCCGAACCAGTCGTCATCGGTCTTGCGGCCATCCTGATCGGTCTTGCGCTCTTCTCCTTGTTCATCCTGGCGATCGGAAAATCGCCGGCGATGCTTTTCCAGCTTATGTATACCGGCGGCTTCGGCAGCTGGTTTTCGGTGCAAAACAGCTTGAGCCGTGCCGCACCCCTTCTCCTGACGGCACTCTGCGTCGCCCTGCCCGCTCGCCTCGGCCTCGTCATCATCGGCGGGGAAGGAGCGGTCGTGCTGGGCGGCGTTGCTGCCGCGGCCATGGCCATGCCGCTTGCCGGTACTGCCCCTGTCTTCCTGACCCTTATTCTCATGGGCATTGCCGCCATGGTGGTCGGCGGCATCTGGATCGGCCTTGCCGGTTTCCTCCGCCACTATCGCGGTGTCAACGAGACGATTTCATCGCTGCTGCTCTCGTATATCGCCATCGCCCTGATGAACCAGTTCGTCGAAGGACCGCTGCGTGATCCCGCCAGCCTCAACAAGCCGTCGACCAAGCCGCTGCCGCCAGAATACATGCTCGGCAACATTCCCGGGATGGACGTGCATTGGGGTCTCGTCATCGGCATCGTCGCCTGCATTTTCTCCTGGATCCTGATCGAGGTAACGAGCTTCGGTTTTGCCGCCCGCATCGCCGGCGGCAATGTCCGCGCCGCGCAGATCCAGGGCCTTCCGGTTGGCAAGCTTATTGTCGGATTCACGGCGATCGCCGGCAGTTTCGCGGGGCTCGCCGGCATGGTCGAGGTCGCCGCAGTTCAAGGCAGCGCCAATGCCTCGCTCGCCGCAGGCTACGGCTACACCGGCATCCTCGTTGCCTTCCTCGCGCGCCACAATCCGTTGGCGATTATTCCGGTCGCGATCCTGCTCGGCGGTATCGATGCTTCGGGCGGCCTCATCCAGCGCCGCATGGGCCTGCCGGATGCCACCGTTCTAGTGCTGCAGGGCACGCTCTTCATCGTCATCCTATTCTGCGAGACCTTTTACGGCCGCTTCAAGATCTTCAATCCCGACCTCTGGAAAAGGAGCCTCTGATGGAAGATACAGGCATCGGCATATGGGGCGTGCCCCTGGCGATCCTCGCAGGCGCCATCCGCGTTTCCACGCCCTTCATCTTCGTCAGCCTCGGCGAGACGATCACCGAGCGCTCCGGCCGCATCAATCTCGGGCTTGAAGGCACGCTGGTCTTCGGTGCGATGACAGCTTATGCCGTCACGGTCATGAGCAATTCGCCGTGGCTCGGGGTACTCGCGGCAATGGCGACGGGCGCCGTCTTCGGTCTCGTCCATGGCTGGATCTGCAAATGGCCGAAGGTCAACGATATCGCCATCGGTATCGCCATGATGCAGTTCGGGCTCGGCCTTGCCTTCTTCCTCGGCAAGCCTTTCATCCAGCCGGCCGCGCCGCACCTGCCGGCAATACAGCTTGGTTTCTGGTCCAGCATGCCCCAGATCCAGGCCGCGCTGAATATCAACGTGCTCTTCCTGCTTGGCGCTGCCCTCGCCTTCATCCTCTGGTGGGCTTTCAAGAATACCCGGATCGGCTTGATCCTACGCGTCGTCGGCGACAGCACCGATGCCGCCCGCGCCATGGGCATCAATCCCGATCGCGTGCGACTGCTCGCCACCGCCGTCGGCGGTTCGCTGGCCGCCATCGGCGGCGCCTATCTGTCACTCTATTATCCCGGCTCCTGGAACGAGGGCATTTCGTCCGGCCAGGGCTTGATGGCCGTGGCGCTCGTCATCTTCGCCCGTTGGAATTCGATTGGCTGCTTCCTCGCCGCTCTTCTCTTCGGCGGTGCCGGCGCACTCGGCCCGGCACTGCAATCGGTCGGCGTCACGCAGGGCTACTACCTCTTCTACGCGGCTCCCTACGTGCTGACGCTGGTCATCATGATCGCGACCTCCTCACCCACACGTTCGCTCGCCGGCGCGCCCGGCGCGCTTTCCCTGACGAAATAGCATGAAAGGAGCCAAACCATGAATGGCCTCGGCGGATTGAACAAGTCGGAACATGGCGTCGGAATCGGCCTCGTTCAGCTTCAGCTTCCTGTCACCGTGACACGAGAAGACCTTGCGCGCCAGACGCAGGTCATCGTCGATCTCGTCGGCAAGGCGCGGCGCAATCAGCCGGGCATGGATCTGGTCGTCTTTCCGGAATATGCCCTGCACGGCCTGTCGATGGACATCAATCCCGAGATCATGTGCACGCTCGACGGGCCAGAGGTCGCAGCCTTCAAGAAGGCCTGCCGGGAGAATACGATCTGGGGCTGCTTCTCGATCATGGAGCTGACCCCTGAGGGCATGCCTTACAATTCCGGCATTATCATCGACGACAGGGGCGAGCTGAAGCTCTATTACCGCAAGATGCATCCCTGGGTGCCGGTCGAGCCGTGGGAGCCCGGCAATTTCGGCATCCCCGTCATCGACGGGCCCAAGGGCGCGAAGCTCGCGCTCATCATCTGCCATGACGGCATGTTTCCGGAAATGGCGCGTGAATGCGCCTATAAGGGTGCGGAAATCATGATCCGCACGGCCGGCTACACGGCGCCGATCCGCGACAGCTGGAAATTCACCAACCAGTCGAACGCCTTCTGCAATCTCATGGTCACTGCGAGCGTCTGCATGTGCGGCTCAGACGGCACGTTCGACAGCATGGGCGAAGGCATGATCTGCAATTTCGACGGCTCGATCATCGCTCACGGCACATCGGGCCGCGTCAACGAGATCATTACCGCCGAGGTGCGTCCGGATCTCGTGCGCGAAGCCCGCCTTGGCTGGGGCGTCGAAAACAACATCTACCAGTTCGGCCATCGTGGCTACGTCGCGGTAGCCGGCGGTGCCGGTGATGCGCCCTACACCTACATGCACGACCTCATCGCCGGCAAATACCGCCTCCCTTGGGAGGATCAGGTGAAGGTCACGGACGGTACGTCCTGCGGCTTCGACAAGCCGGCGCGTCGCTACGGCGAATCATTCAAACTCGCGGGTGAGTAGGAGAGAAGACGATGGACGCCTTAGTCGAAGCCAAAGGACATTATATCGACGCCGACCCCTATGCCTGGCCCTATAACGGCGCCCTGCGACCAGACAATACCGCCCTCATCATCATCGATATGCAAACGGATTTCTGCGGCAAGGGCGGCTATGTCGACCACATGGGTTACGACCTGTCGCTGGTGCAAGCACCGATCGAGCCGATCAAGAAGGTCTTGGCCGCCATGCGGGCCAAGGGCTATCACATCATCCACACGCGCGAGGGCCACCGCCCCGATCTTGCCGACCTGCCGGCCAACAAGCGTTGGCGTTCGCAGCGCATCGGCGCTGGCATCGGCGATCCCGGGCCTTGCGGGCGCATCCTCACACGTGGCGAGCCCGGCTGGGACATCATTCCCGAACTCTATCCGATCAAAGGCGAAACGATCATCGACAAGCCCGGCAAAGGTTCGTTCTGCGCTACCGATCTCGACCTGATCCTAAACCAGAAGCGTATCGAAAATATCATCCTGACCGGTATTACCACCGACGTCTGCGTTTCCACCACCATGCGCGAGGCGAACGACCGCGGCTATGAATGCCTGCTCTTGGAAGACTGCTGCGGCGCGACCGACTACGGCAACCACCTTGCCGCGATCAAGATGGTCAAGATGCAGGGCGGTGTCTTCGGCTCTGTCTCCAACTCTCAAACCCTTGTGAGCCAGCTGCCATGAGCACAGTCCGCGACACCCCTCTTCCGCAAGCCGGCAAGGCCGTTGGCATTGACACGATCGACATGACGATGCGCTTCGGCAGCTTCACCGCCCTCGATCACGTGTCGATCAAGATACCCGCCGGCAGCTTCCACGCGCTGCTCGGCGAAAACGGCGCCGGCAAGTCGACGCTCGTCAAATGCATCATGGGTTTCTACCACGCGACATCGGGCGCGCTTTCCGTCGATGGTCGCGAAGTGGCAATCGCGTCACCGAAGGACGCTGCGACCTATGGGCTCGGCATGGTCTATCAACACTTCACACTCGTTCCTTCGCTCACCGGAGCTGAAAACCTCGTCATCAGCCGCGCCGAAGTACCCGCTATCATCAATTGGGTGAAGGAACGCAAGGATCTCGCCGCCTTCATGGAGCGCATGCCCTTCAAGATCCCGCTCGATCGTCCGGTGAGCGAACTTGCCGCCGGCGAGAAGCAGAAGCTTGAAATCGTCAAGCAACTCTATCTCGGCCGCTCCTTCCTGGTGCTCGATGAGCCGACCTCGGTGCTGACGCCTGCCGAAGCCGATGAAATGCTTGGTCTCGTGCGCGGCATGACACAGCGCGGCAAGCTGACCGTATTGATGATCTCCCACAAATTCCATGAGGTCACGAAATTCGCCGATGCCGTCTCTATCCTGAGGCGCGGCAAGCTCGTCGGCAGCGGCAAGGTGGGTGAGCTTTCCACGGCCGACATGGCGGCGATGATGATCGGCGACGTCAAGCTCGCCGAACTCGATACCCGCGTTCCGATTTCCGAAGGCGCCAAGCCGGTCCTCACAGTCGAGCAGGTCAAGGCACCGGATCGCTCCGGTCTCAAGACCATCGAGATCGACAATCTCACCGTCCGCTCGGGCGAGATCGTCGGCATTGCCGGCATATCGGGCAACGGCCAGAAGGAACTGACTGAGATCCTTGCCGGCCAACGGCCGACCGATGCTGGCCGCGTCAGCGTCAAGGGCGAGATTTACGGCGCGACACGTCCGGAAACCCGCAAGAACAATGTTCGCTTCATCCCGGAAGAGCCTCTGCAGAATGCCTGTGCGCCACGCATGACGGTCAGTGAAAACCTCGCCTTCCGCACCTTCGATCTGAGGGCAGACGGCAAGGATGCGATCTGGCTGAACAAGGGCAAGATGAAGAAGCGCGCAACCGACCTGATCTCCGATTTCAAGGTCAAGACGGCATCCTCTTCGTCTCCGATCGCAGCGCTTTCGGGCGGCAATGTGCAACGCGCCGTGCTCGCCCGCGAACTGACTGGCGAGGTGGACCTGCTGATCGTCTCGAATCCTTGTTTCGGTCTCGATTTCTCCGCCGTTGCGGAGATCCGCGCCCGCATCATGAAAGCGCGCAATTCCGGTACTGCCGTTTTGCTGCTTTCCGAAGACCTCGACGAGTTGCTCGAAATGTCCGACCGCATCATGGTGATCTCCGAAGGCAAGCTGGTCTACGAGACCCCGGCACGGTCCGCCGATATCGGCGTCATCGGTGCGCATATGGCGGGGCATCACTAATGGTGGAGATCAAGGCAGAGCCTTTCGCCTTTCCGGTGAAGCACGACCAGCTTGCCCTCGTCGTCATCGACATGCAGCGCGATTTCGCCGAACCGGGCGGTTTCGGCGCCAGCCTCGGCAACGATGTCAGCCGTATCACCAAGATCGTGCCAGATGTCAAACGTCTCATTCAGGGCTTCCGCAATGCCGGTCTGCCGGTCATCCACACGATGGAATGTCACAGGCCCGACCTTTCGGATCTGCCGCCGGCAAAAAGGGACCGTGGCAATCCGACACTCAGGATCGGCGATGAAGGCCCCATGGGCCGGATTCTGATTTCCGGCGAGCCCGGCACGGCGATCCTGCCAGAACTTGCGCCGGTGAAGGGCGAAGTGGTGATAGAAAAACCCGGCAAAGGCGCCTTTTATGCCACCGAACTTGGAGAGGTTCTGCAAGACAAGGGTATCAAGCAGCTCGTATTCGCAGGCGTGACGACAGAAGTTTGCGTCCAAACAACCATGCGCGAGGCAAACGATCGCGGTTACGAATGCCTGCTCGCCGAGGAGGCGACGGAAAGCTACTTCCCCGAATTCAAGGCGGCCGCCATCGCCATGATCCGCGCCCAGGGCGCGATCGTCGGCTGGACGGCCCGTGTCGACGATATCCTGGAGAGCATCGCCCATGCCTGAAACCACCCGCGAACTGCTCACCTCGGGCGGTTGGAAGGAGCTGAAATTCGGCCCCTTCCGCGACGAGGTGACCATCCACTGGATCAAGCCTTTCGAAGGCGATCAGCCGGGCGTGGCGCTTCTGAAATACGAGGCAGGCGCCTCCGTTCCCCGCCATCGGCACGAAGGGCTTGAAACCATTCTCGTCCTCGATGGCGTGCAATCCGACGAGGCGGGCGACTACGGGCGCGGCAGTTACATCGTCAATGCACCTGGTACCGAACATTCGGTCTGGAGCGATACCGGTTGTGTCGTGCTGATCCAGTGGGACCGGCCGGTGAAAATATTGGACGACGAAGCAGCGTGAATTCGAAGGCCCATACTTCATCGCCCCGAAAGTTCGGCAAGACTCGCAGATAGACCAGCCCTGCGTTCAGAGGTTCCTCAGGCCGACTGGATAGCCTTGATGCGGTCGAGCCCGCCTACGATCGGGGCAAAATCGTCCCAGACGCCCTGCGCGCCCTTCTGCCATTCTTCCGGAGCTTCCGGCTTCAGCAGCTTGCCACCGTTCTTCAGCGAGATTTCCACCGAGGCCGCCTCGTCATCGACAATCAGTTGGTTGAAGTAGGCGGCACCTTCTGTGGAGGCTTGCTGGAAGACAGCCCTCTGCTCGTCATTCAGGCCACCCCAGAAGGTCGAGGAATAATAGACGATGCCTGAAGCCCAGATATGGCCGGTCTCAGTCATGTAGGGCACGACCTCATAGAGCTTGAAGCCTGCATAAGCCGATTTCGTGAGGTCCATGGCATCTGCAACGCCCGTTGCCAGTGCATTATAGGTCTCGGTGATCGGAATCCCGATGGGCGTCGTGCCAAAAGCGCTCCAGAGCCTGGTATGCAACGGGCTCTGAATGACGCGGATGCGCTTGCCCTTTAGTTGTTCCGGACGCGTCACCGGCTCCTTGGTCAGGAGATGGCGGGCACCGTAATTGATGAAATCGCCGACGACGAAATTCTGTGCCTGTAACTTGCCCTTCAGATCGGCACCGACATTGCCACTGACGGTGCGGCGGACATGATCGGCATCGTGAAACAGAAAGGGAAGGTCGAGGATCTGAAGTTCCGGCGCCCAGCCGGAGAGCGAGGAAACGGTGGAAAGACTGGCGTGGATGGAACCGAGGCGAACGCCTTCGGCTACTTCCTTTTCACCACCGAGCGCACCGTTCTTGACGATGTTGAACTTGAACTGGCCGGGCAGCTTGGCCTCGACCAGCTCGTTGATCTTTATCCAGATCTTCGTCTCCGGCTTGTCGTCTCCAAGCAAGGAAGCGACGGTGATCGTCGTCGTGCGGGCGGCCGCGGTGCGAACGAAAGCCGGTGCGGCAAGAGCGGTACCGGCAATCGCCGTGGTCTTCAGAAAATAGCGGCGATTGAGATTGTGCATGAATGAAATCCTGTCCGTTAGAAGATGATCGCCCAGACGCAAAGGATTGCGAGCGAAACGAGAAGGGCAAGCAGATAGGGAACGACCGCCCTGAAAAGGGCGGATGCCGGAATGCGGGTCACCCCGCTGACGACGAAGATCAGCATGCCCAGCGGCGGTGTCAGCCCGTGTATCATCAGGTTCACCACGATGATGACGCCGAAATGGATGGGATCGATGCCTGCGGCGACGGCGGCCGGCAGGAGGATCGGGCCGAAGAGCAGGATCGCAGCGCCGATATCGAGAACCAGTCCGACGACCAGCAGGATGATGTTCGACAGCAGGATCACGGCAAGCGCACTGCCGCCGAGCGCCGTCGTCAGATGAGAGATCAGGCCCGAGACATCGTCAACAGCCAGCAGGAAGGCAAAGGGACCGGCAGTGCCGATCAGCAGGCCAATAGCTGCCGCTTCGACAGCCGCCTGGCGAAAGGCGGCATAAAGAGAAAGCACACCAAGCCGAGCGCCGATGCCGAGCAGGAAGGTATAGAAGGCAGCAAGGGCTGCGGCTTCCGTCGTCGTGACGATGCCGATGCGGATGCCGACCACGACGATGACGCCAAGACCGAAGGCCGGGATCGCCTGGACGGCCGACTGCCAGCGTTGCGCCCCTGTGGCTCGCGGCATGGGCGCCTGATCGCGAACCGTCAGATGAATGGCAATGGCCAGACAGATGGCCATCAGCCCACCGGCAAAGAAGCCCCCAACCAGCAGCGAACCGACCGAAAGATTGGTGGCGGTTGCCAGGATCAGGAAGGCGATCGATGGCGGGATGACATTGTCCAGCACCGAAGTCGCCGCGATGATCGCCGCGGCTTTGGCCGGTGGATAGCCGTGACGGACGAGTTCCGGCTGGAAGGTCGATGCGCCAAAAGCGGCATTGGCGACGGATGAGCCGGAAGCGCCCGAAAAGAGCACACTGGTCAGCAGCGTCGTCTGGGCAAGACCGGCGCGGCGATGGCCGACCATGGCGGCGGCGAAGCGTACGAGCTGGTTGGCAACGCCCGATGCCGTCAGCAGTCCGCCGGCGAGCAGGAAGAAGGGGATGGCAAGCAACAGGAATTTCGAAATGCCCGTGACGGTCGACGAGACGATCGCCGGCTCCGGCAGGCTGCTGCCAAACGCGATAACCACATAGGCCGCGGCCAGGAAGGCATGTGGCAGGGGTGCCGCGAGTACCAGGCCGACGGCAGCAATCAGCCCGAGGAAGATGCTGGGCGGCCAATCGAGTTCGATGGAGATAAAAGGGATACCGGCATAGAGCGCGGCGCCGACGGCGAAGGAGAGCATGACCGGCCACGCCTTTCCTTCGGCGATGCGCTGCAGCATAAGCACGACGAGGATCAGCGCGCCGCCGGCGCCGAGGAAGCCGAAGCGGATCCATTCCGGCACGCCCAGTGTCGGGGAAGTACCTCCGAGCATAGTCATGATCTCGGAGCCGCCGAAGCTCAGGATAAGACCGGAGAGCACAGTGAAAACATCGGCGGCTACCTGCGTTGCCGGATGCAAACGCTGCGGCATCATCTTGGCGAAGACGTCGAGACGCATGGCAAGCGCGCTATTGAGGCTTAGCGGCGCGCCGAGTGCAATCAGCAACACATGCAGCCAGATGCCGAGATCCTCAGCGCCGATGAAACCGGCGGCAAAGAAATAGCGCATGCAGACCGTGACCAGCACCATGAAGAGCAACACGGCAAGGACCGACGCGGCGGCGACGCCAAGGACGGTTTCGATCGCCTTTAGAATGCGGCCGGCAAGCCCACCACCTGTCATCTCCCGTTCGGCTGGGTGAAATTCGCTTGCTGCCACAGGATTTGCTCTCTTGCCGAAGGATCAGGCACTCTTAACGGCAGAAGGTCGCAAATCAAAGAGCTTTGACCCGGGGTCGCCGCCGCAAGTGCGCGCCCTTCCGCCTAAGGCGTCCGGATCCCCGGGCTTCGAGATAGCCGGCAAAAGTGACCGGTCGCCAGTCGGCTCGTGCCCTCCCTCAAGGCAAGGGCGCGACGCAAGACAGTAAAGGGATTTCAACTACCCGGATGGCCGAAAGCAACGAGTTTGAACGCGAGGCAGCATCCAGCCGTTCCCGCTACTTCTTCTCACGCGTCCGATTCGTGAAATGGGCGTTTCCGAGGCCGGTGCCGATCGTGAGGACCGCCCAATTCGCAACGTCCTTCATCTGCGGCATCTGAGAAAGCCCCTGCACGACCGCGTCATTGTGCATCATGATGAACGTGTCATCGCCGCCGATCTGCGGAATAGCCTTTTTAAGTTCGAGCGGAAGATTGAAGTGATCGCTTTCCCAGTTTCCACCGGGCAGATTTTGCCCACCGCGCGTGATCGAACCATCGGCTTCAATCACTCCGGGACATCCTATACCGATCAGCGGGGCAAGCCTCAGCTGAGAGGCTGTCGCCTCTCCTATGAGCTCCTCGATCATGGAGGCGAGCTTGGAAATGGTGGCGGTACGACTGGGCTCGTCATCGGCATGGCGCCAAAGGATAGATTTCCGCACATGGGTCTCATCAAGATCCCGGCTTTTCCCCTTGCCGAACTCGACGATGCCGGCGCGCACGTTGGTGCCACCGATATCGACAGCCAGGATCGCTTCGTGGCCGTTCAGCATCCAGTCCGGCATGAGATAGACTGCACCGATCAAACCGGCTTCGTCCGCGTGATGGACGATAGGGACAAGCTCGACGCCGAGACCCGACGCGTTGAGCAGGATCTGCGTCCTGGCGATCGCCAATTCGCCGACACGCCCCTGCCGGAATCCACCGCCGACAACGATCCGTTCGGTTTTCGACCAAGCGCTGTCTTTGAGAAATTTTTCGATCACAGCAGCAAAATCCTGCGCAAAGCCCTCGATTGCAGCCATGACGATGGCGACCGCCCCGACATCGTCACCGCACAGGAAAGCATCGATCTTCTTCTTGGAGAGCTCTTTCGTCGGTGTCCGCCCCAGCGGATCCTTCCCGTCCATGCGCATCAGTTTACGGAGCTCTTCGAGCTTCAACTGGAAGGTTTTCTTGTTGGCGTCGTCGCCCAGAAACCCATTTTTGCCGCGCAGTTTAGAGCTGTGGCCGTCGACGATGACCGACGACAGTTCGGCGGCGCCGTGAACCAGCGGCGCCGTCCGGGTCTGCTTTTCAGATTTTGCTCTTGGCATCGATGAACCTCGACGTCGGCAGAAACCGCAAAGGATGGGACAGTGTAACGCGGGGTCAATGAGAGAGGTTCCACGAACGTCCGAACCGCTGGGGATAATCGACCGCGATCGAACGAAACCGGCTCTATCCGGAACTCTATGGTCATCCAGGGATTTTGCATGATGCAGGTCAGGTCAAGGAGTGGAAAACGATGACGCAAAGCGAAGCCGACAAAAGCCCATACCGGTCCCTGACTTTGACATCGCTCTTTGATGATCGAGGCGCCGCCGCACAGGCAGTTGAGAGTCTGAGGGCGGCCGGCATTCCGCAGGCAAGCATCAGCCTGATCGCAGAGGCGGAAAATGCAACGCAAAACGCTGACGAGAAAAATGGCCCGTCACACAAGCTCGAAGATTTTCTGTTCCCAGAAGCCGACCAAGCGATCTACAGCGAGGGGATCCGACGAGGCGGCCATGTGCTGACCGTGCGCGGGCTGGCACCTGACCGGCACGAACTCGCGCTCGACATTCTTGAGGACGCAGGCGCTGTCGATCTCGACGAGCGCATCGAGACGTGGCGATCTGAAGGCTGGAGCGACACACAAGCCTACCTTGACGAACTGCAGGAGCCGCCCACGGTGATCGATGGCGATGTCGCCGCCTCGCTTATCGGCAAAGGTCGAGGCAACGAGGTTGTACCTGTCATCACCGAGAAGCTCAAATTCGGCGAGGCGGGAGATGGAAGCCGCCCTCGCGTGCGAATCTACACCGTTGAATACGCATTGAAGAGCCCGGACGACAGGAAAGGGTCCAGTTCCCGATAAAACGCCACTCCGAATGAACTTTCTCGACCTGAGCAAGTGGGCGGCGCCTTCTCGGTTGCTCACCAGATGCTTAGCACCTCCAGCGCAATGCAGCGGTGGCAACGGGCGAATCCCATAGCGAAAACTCCTCATCCGTGAGGAAGGCAAGCGTGATGGAAAGGCCCTGCATGTCGAGCGAGGTCGCATAGGTGCCAACAAGCGAGCGTTCGACCTGCAGACCGTACTCCGACATGGTGCGAAGCGCAGAATTATAGGCGAGATAGAGTTCGGCAGGCGGTGTGCCGCCAAGTCCATTCACGAGAAGCAATGCTTTGTTTGTGCTTCGGTTGATATCGCTGAGAATCGTCTCGCTCAGATACCTGACAATCGTGTCAGCGTTGGAGAACCGCTCCCTTGAATGGCCAGGCTCGCCATGAATGCCAACGCCCATTTCCACCTCGTTCGGCCCGAGCGCGAATGTTGTGCGCTGGGTGTCCGGCACCGCGACGCCGGTCAGGGCAACGCCCATCGACCGGATGCGTGAGGAGAGACTGTCGCCAAAGGCCTTCAGTTCCGAAAGGGACCGACCCTGCTCGGCAGCCGCTCCAAGCAGCCTTTCCGTGATAAGCGTACCGGCGACCCCGCGTCGCCCACGACCGTCGCCGCCCCTCGTCGTTTCGATGTCGTCGCAGGCAAGGACCATTTCAATTTTATGCCGGTCTGACGCCATTTCTGACGCCATTTCGAAGTTCATGACGTCGCCATCGTAGTTCTTGACGACGAGCAGGCAGCCAGCACCGGTGTCTGCTTCCTCTATCGCACTGACGATCTGGCTCGGTGTGGGCGATGTGAAAATATATCCGACACAGGCAGCATCGAGCATGCCGCGACCGATGAAGCCGATATGCATCGGCTCATGGCCCGCCCCGCCGCCAGAAATAATGGCGACCTTGCCAGGAACCAGCTCACGGCGGCGTATGCATTTGCGGCCGGCGCCGAACACAACGAACTCCTGATGGGCGCGCACGAAGCCTTCGATACTCTCGGCGACCATAGTCTCTGCTGTGTTCATGAATTTCTTCATCAAGCCCCTCCCAAGGCGATGATCATGCCAATCATTTTGCATGTGCCACAAGGGCTTGCTTAATCCGGCAGCCCAGAAATTGCTGCGATCTTCTGCACCAGATCCGCAATCGCCTCCTCAAGCAGCCGGTTGCGTCTCTCGTCGCCGAAATCGGGCACCATCAGCGAAAGGTGCCGCAGTTTTTCCGAGGCGCCAAGTTCCGGCAGCTTGCCCGGATGTGCCGCTTGATAGGCATCCAGAAAGCGCTCCTGTTCAGCGACACTGAAATGGCACACCCGGAAGATCGTGGCGAGGTGTCGGGCAGGAAGCGGCGTTGCATAGGTCGGGCTTGTTATCTGCGTTACGAAACTGCGATGCTTGCCGAGTTCCGTCGCAAGGCGCTGGCGTGTTCCGGAAGGCCTGTTGTCAATGATTTGCGCCAGAATGGACTTATAGGCGATAATGGCGTCTTCCGTGTCTTCGCGCGCCATCCTATTCTCCGGCTGCCTTTGTCCCATCTGCCCTCAGGCTGACGATTGCCGATCTTATCGCGGGAAGCTGAGCAGGCGCCACGGAAAAATGCCGTATGCCTGCGGCAAGCAGGTTCGCGGTGAGGGACGGATCCCCCGCCATGTCGCCGCAGATGCTGACCGGTTTGCTCCCGGCGAGTTTTATAGCCTGAGTCAGCAGACGCAGTACGACCGGCACCGCCTTGACCTGATAACGCGCGAAGTCGGCATCCTCACGTGGCGATGCGACGAGATATTGTGCAAGGTCGTTCGTCCCGAACGAAAAGAAGTCAGCGCTTTCGAACTCATCCAGCATGAGCGCGGCCGCCGGAACCTCTACCATCATCCCGATCGGGGGTATGCGATGCGGGACGGCTCGCCGAGCAAGCTCGCCAGACTCTTCACGATAAATCTGCCTGATATCGTCGACGTCGGATGGAAACATCACCATCGGCAGCATGATATGAAGATTGCCGAAAACTGCCGCGCGTAGCAGCGCGCGGGCTTGAACACGTGCGATCTCCGGCCGGGCGAGCAGAAGACGGATACCGCGCAGCGATGGTGCTTCGGCAAGTCCGGCGAGCGGTTTGTCGCCGCCTATATCCAGCATGCGAATTGTCGTTGACCGGCCGTCTGCCCAATCCAGTAGGCGGCGGTAGATCTCGAACTGTTTTTCTTCGTTTGCGGCGTCCCCAAGCGATGTCAGGGCAAATTCGGAGCGCATCAACCCGATGCCGGCGGTTGTCGCAGCATCGACCGCATCGATTTCGTTGGGCGCGTTGACGTTGATAGCCAACAGGACCGGAGAACCGTCGGCCGTGCACAAGGTGCCGTTGTCGGCTATCGATGCCATGCCCACCGAGCGTTGTTCGGGCGGGGTCAACTGCTCCCTCCGCTCGGTTATCTGAAGCGTGATGATACCTGAATCGCCATCAACCCCGATATGCTGTCCCTTGTCCGTCGCGAATTGACCGGCACCAATGACCATTGGCACCGAGCGAGACCTGGCAAGCAGGGCGACGTGGCCGACGGCACTGCCGGCATAAAGAGCGATACCCCCACCTGCCGACCAGTCATGTGCCAGGAACCGACTGGGCTCCATGTCCTTTCCAACATAGATGGAGCCTGCGGGAAAGTCGTCGATCGGCGCCCCGGCAAGGATCGAAAGGACGCGATTTTTGACGTCGAGAATGTCGACCGCACGCGCCTGCAAACGTTCTTCCTCCGCGCATTCCAGCTCGCGGATATAGTCATCGAGTGTCTCGACCCAGGCAAATTCCATATTTTCGCCGGCATCGATCAGGGCACCGACCATCTCCATCAACGTCGGGTCCTGCAGCACTTCGATCTGAAACTCGATGATCTCGCCACTTTCGGGATCTGTCCCGCCTGCAAGGTCGCGTAATTCGCGGACAGCCTTGTCGATGGCATCGCCTAGCGCTGCGTGGCCGGAAAGGCTTGATGCCGGCGACGCGACGGCGGGGATCGGCTGAGCGACATAGACGGGTCCGGCTGCAATGCCTGGCGACGCGCCTATCGCTTTCAATTTAGGCGGTGCGACCATGCTTCTTTTCCTCATCGAAGTTACGCTCGACGAGACCCTTCAATGCGCGAACCGCTTCCTCGGCGAGGATCCCCTCTGCGCGAATCCTGAGCAACGATCCCTTGCGGATCCTGGCACCCATGATCTTGATGATGCTCTTTCCATTCAGCCAGACATCACTCCCGTTGATCGCGACTTCGATCGAGCAGGGAAACGATTTTGCAAGCCGGGTGAATGTGACCGACGGACGGGCATGCAACCCTACACCATGCTTGACCTCGACTTCCGTCTGGCAGCTGGCGTGCATCTGCTCACCCTCGCGGCTTTCTACGCGCAATCCACCGTTCATGAGGGTGATAGCTCCTCTGCCGTCGCAACGACCTTTGTCAACGATGCGCCGCCGGAAGCCTCGGCTGCTGCGATAACAGCCCCCTCCACGACGGGCGCATTGCAGATCGCTACCTGCTTCGACCGCGGCAAGCCAAGCATCTCAACCGCCATTTCACTGTTGGTCTCGGCTCCCCCGAGATCCACGAAGACGGCGACGCCCGCGTCAGACCAGGCCTCCTCGATGGCTTTGAGAATACCGCGGGCATCCGTTCCAAGCTCGCCGTGGCTGTTGCCGCCCGACCAGGCAAGCGGCACGCTGTCGCCCACCATCTGCTTCACCATATCGGCAGTACCACGCGCAACAAGCGGCGAGTGGGAAACAATCACAATCCCGACATTGGGGCCTTTACCACTCATACCGGTCGGTACTCCTCGAGGTAGCGGCAGATCGCAGTTGTCAGCAGCGCACAACTTGAGGCGCCCGGATCGACATGGCCGATCGACCGGTCTCCGAGATAGGAGGCACGCCCGCGCATGGCCCTCATCGCTGCGGTCAGCTCGGCAGAACGTTCGGCCTGGCGTGCAATGTCCGTCCAAGGCAATCGATGAGCGAGCGCGTCCTGGACGGGATAGAGAACGTCAAGAAGCGTCTTGTCTCCGGGATGCGAGCGGCCACGACGAGCGACAGCGTTGATCGCCTGTTTCAGTGCGGAAGAAAAGTCTTTCTCTTCCTCTGCGGCACGGAGCTCACGGCCCATTTCCATAAGCAGCGTTCCGTAAAGCGGGCCTGCCGCTCCGCCGATGCTCATCACGAGCGTAAGGCCAATTTTCTCGAGCGCATCAGGCAAGGGAAGGGTTGAGACTGAGGCGTCCTCGGCACTCACCGCTTCGCAGCCCCGCCGCATGTTCGTTCCGTGATCGCCATCACCAATGGCGCGGTCAAGAGCGCACAAGTGCTCGCTGTTTGCAGCGATCGTCGCACGGCAAGCTTCGATCAATCCCATGAGAAGAACCGGTTCTGCCAGCACCTAAGCCTCCCGCCTCCAGAACTCATACGAGCGTTGCGACGACCTCGAATACACCCGCCACGGCCACGGCACCCGGATCGGGGACGCCTTCGAGATCCCTTTCGCCAACGTAGGAGGCACGACCGGCCTTTGCCTGTCGCATCGCTTTTGTCGACTCGGCACCTGCCGTTGCCGCCCTTGCCGCGGCTGCGACACCCTCTGAAGAAAGGGCCGCCAGCGCAGGAGAAAGTGCGTCGACCATCGTGCGGTCACCCACAGCAGCGCCTCCATAGAACGTCATCCGATCAAGCCCGGCAAGCAGGGCAGCGGCGATATCCGCCTTTTCGGCCATGGACTTCGATGCGGCCGTGAAGAAGATCGAGAGAAGGACGCCGCTGGAGCCGCCCATGCTCGTGCTCAGTATCTCACCGATGGAGGCCATCGTCGCGGCAGGATCTTTCAGCGGAAGCATGTCGATGCGGGTAAGGATGCTGCGGGCTCCGGTTGCGACAGTGGAACCGGTATCGCCATCACCAACCCGGCCATCCAGTTGGTTAAGCTGGTCCTCCAGCGAAATCAGATGCTCGCAAAGTGCGGTCAGCAGACGACGATTATCCCTATCATCGCTGGCGGGTACCGCTTCGCTTTGCGTCGACGCCCGTTGCGGCGCGGCAAGGATAGCGATCTCGTGTCGCTCCGTCGCGGGCGGCCAGGCATGGGGCTCGACGGCGGCCCTAAGAGCGGCTTCACGCTCGGCGTCCAGTCGAATGAGCGACAGGGAAAAGCCGTTCATGTTGAGAGCGGTCATCATTGGCGCCGGTCCAACGATCAACCGAACACTGCTGGCGATCGGTGACGACAGCACAGAATTGGCGATGACACCCATTTCAAGCGGTGGCACGGCGCCCAGGTTGTTGATCAGCAGCGCATGATCTTGTGCAGCATCGAGCTTCGCCGCCAGTCGCTCGGTCATGGTCGCAACCAGATTGGCAATCGGCTGCAAGGAAATGCGCTCGACCCCCGGCTCGCCGTGGATACCGAGACCGAGTTCGCCTTCATTGGGACCCAGTCGATCCTCATGCGTTTGGCCCGGCACGCTACAGGTTGACAGCGACATGCCGAGCGAAACAATGCTGCCCGCTGCGGCGGTCGCAAGGCTCGCCACCGTCTTGAGATCGGCGCCTGCTTCGGCGTGATAGCCGGCGATCTTGTGCACGAAGAGCGTACCGGCGACGCCGCGGGGCTGGATGATACCGGGGATCGCGATATCGTCGGCAACGATGACCATCTCGACATCGAAACCTTCGGCGCGCGCCTTTTCGGCAGCGAGACCAAAATTGAGGCGATCGCCCGTATAGTTCTTGACGACCAGCAGAACGCCCTTGGGCCCGGTGACGGCGCGGATCGCAGTCAGCACCGCATCGACGCTCGGCGAGGCAAAGATCTCGCCAGATACTGCCGCAGTCAGCATGCCCTTGCCGACGAAGCCCGCATGCGAAGGCTCATGCCCTGCGCCCCCGCCGGAGATAATGGCGACCTTCGACTTGTCCCAGTCGGCACGCAGGATGACCTTGATCTCCGGGAACGCGTCGAGACGGGCAAGACGGCCGGCGCCGCTTGTCTGGATCAGGCCATCCAGGGCTTCGGTGACGATGGTTTCCCGGCGATTGAAGAAATGTTTCATGGAGAGGACCCGTCTTTCATGCCAGTGAGTTCGTTTCTTTCAGTTGCTTATCCAAGGCGTTGGCCGCTGGCATCGAAATAGAGTGGATCGCGCAGCGTCAAGCTTATTCGATCACCCGGCCGGATCGCCAGATATGGATCGGCAAGTGTAACCAGCTTGTGATCTCGCACCTTTATATGAAGGTGGTTCTGATCCCCCAGATGTTCGATCCAATCGATCTTCGCTTCAGCATTCTGATCGACAAGGATGTCGAGATGCTCTGTTCGCGCGCCGATCGTCTTCGTTCCCGGCGGCGGATTGGCGCCCGGAAGAAGATCGGTCGGCAGAAGGTTGATGTGGGGCTGCCCCAGACGCGCGGCGACGTGAAGGCTGGCCGGATTGCCATAGATTTCACGGGGCGTTCCGATTTGCAGCAGCCTTCCCTCCGAGACAATGCCGATCCTGTCCGCCATCGTCATGGCTTCGACCTGGTCGTGGGTTACGTAGAGCAGTGTCGAGCCGAGTTCCTTCTGGATGCGTTTCAGTTCCAGACGCAGTTCCGCACGCAGCTTCGCATCAAGCGATGACAGCGGTTCGTCCATCAGGTAGATGGCGGGCCGGCGCACCAGCGCCCTGCCAATTGCAACGCGCTGCATTTCGCCGCCCGACAGACGCGTCGAACGGTTTTCCAGCTTGTGGTCGATCCTGACCATGCGCGCAATTTCGCGGACGCGACGGTCGATCTCTTCGTTTGTCAGCCTGCGCACCGGCGCCCGCAACGGAAACGCAAGGTTGTCGTAGACCGTCATGTGCGGATAGAGCGAATATTGCTGGAAGACGAAGGCAACATCCCTCTCGGCCGGTGCTTCGCTTGCGACGCTTCGACCGCCTATTTCAATGCGACCGCTGTCTGGGCGCTCCAGGCCGGCAATGAGGCGCAGCGTCGTTGTCTTGCCAGCGCCGGTCGGCCCAAGCAGAACGACGAACTCGCCATCGCGGATGGAAAGGTTGAAATCAGAAAGAGCCTGTGTATCGCCGAAGCGCTTGTTGAGGCCCTTGAGAGCGATGTCAGCCATGACGCTCCTCCGAATAAAGCGCCGAGGCGATGGCGCGGCCCGATTGGCAATCGAACAGCGCAAGCTTGGCCGGATTGAACTCAAGGCCAACTGTCTCACCGATGCGGAAGTTGCGGTTCGCCGGAACGCGTGCCTTGATGACGCCGCTCGAAGTCTCGATCGCCACCACCTGATTGGTTCCGAGATATTCGCTGCCGTAGACGGCGCCGCGCAAGGGGGAAGTATCACTGAAGCGGATGTGTTCCGGCCTGACGCCAAGCGCCAATTCAGTCTCCGTCAGATCCTGGCGCACCTCCGGTATGCTGACATCGACGCCATGCAGCGAGACGGATTGATCGCCGCTGCGGAGGCCTGAGGTGAAGCGCATGAAATTCATCGGCGGTGAGCCGATGAAATCGGCAACATACATGGTGGCCGGCTTGCTGTAGATTTCCTGCGGCGTCCCGAATTGCTCGATGACGCCGTGGTTCATCACGGCGATTTTGTCGGCCATGGCCATCGCCTCATGCTGATCATGCGTCACATAGACCGTCGTCGCGTGGATGCGGTTATGCAGTTCGCGCAGCTCATGGACCATAACCTCGCGGAATTCGGCGTCCAGCGTCCCAAGCGGTTCATCCATCAGGAAACACTTCGGACGGCGTACGATCGCGCGGCCGAGGGCCACGCGCTGGCGGTCGCCGCCCGCGAGTCCCGAGACGGAACGGTTCAGAATATGATCGATCTGCAGCAGCCGTGCGGTCTCTTCCACGCGTTGGCGGATTTCCGCCTTAGGCATGCCTTGCGACAGCAGCGGAAAGCCGATGTTCTTGCGCACGTTCATGTGGGGATAGAGCGCAAAAAGCTGAAAGACGAAGGCAATATCGCGGGCGCTGGCACGGTTGAAGGTGACGTCCTCTCCGTCGAGATAGATCTTGCCGCTGGTCGGCAATTCCAGGCCGGCGATCATACGCAGCGTCGTCGTCTTGCCGCAGCCCGAGGGGCCGAGCAGAGCCAGGAACTCGCCGTCATGGATGACGAAGCTCGAATCCTGCACAGCCACGAAGCTGCCGAACTGCTTGCGGAGATGTTCTATCCTGATGTCCGCCATGGCTCACTCCGGAAACTTCGAGACGATGATGAACATGGCAGTGCCTGCGAGCAGCGTTACCAGCGAATAGGTATAGAGCATGAGAAAAAACGGCTGGAAGAGCATGAGGAAACCAATGGCAATCAGGGCGGTCGCAATGTTCTCCATAGGCCCCCTGCGTAAAAAGAAGGGGCGTTTCGGGCGGGAGGATGGGCGCGGAGTCTCGATGAGATTGGTCATTTGCGAACCGCTCCGAAAGTGATGCCGCGCAAGAGTTGCTTGCGTAGCAGGATGGTAAAGACGAGGATCGGGATCAGGAAGATCGTCGTTCCCGCAGCAACTGCCGGCCAGTCCTGACCGCCTTCGCCGATGATGGTCGGGATGAATGGCGGTGCCGTCTGGGCTTCACCCGAGGTCAGCAGTGCGACAAAGGCATATTCGTTCCAGGCAAAAATCAGGCAGAAGATCGCAGTGGCGGCAATGCCTGTGGTTGCTTGCGGCAGGACGACCTTCCAGAACGCCTGCAGCCGGGTGTATCCGTCTATCATCGCAGCCTCTTCATATTCGCGCGGGATCTCGTCGATGAAGCCTTTCAGCAGCCAGACAGCAAGCGAGACGTTGACCGCCGTATAGAGCAGGATCATGCCCAGCGCCGTGTCGGAGAGGCCAAGCTCGCGGTACATCAGATAGATCGGTATGGCGACCGCGATCGGCGGCATCATGCGCGTCGACAGGATGAAGAAGAGAAGGTCGTCGGCGAGCGGCACCTTGAAGCGCGAAAATCCATAGGCGGCAAGGGTTCCCAACGATACGGCGAGGAAGGTCGAGCCGAAAGCAATCACCAGAGAATTGACAAAGCGCGGCAGGAAATTCGAGGGTCCCGCAATGACCATGTTCCGCTTGCGGGTCACCTCATCACAGGTGCCGGTCGGTGCAGGAAGAGAGGCGATGTATTCCGGCGTCTGGCGCGTTCTCGTCGTCAGCAGATTGCAATAGCCTTCCAACGTTGGCTGGAAGATGATCTTCGGAGGGTAGCTGATGGAATCCGGCGGGGATTTGATGCTGGTCAGGAAGATCCAGACGAGCGGGATCATCGTAATGAGGGCGTAGAGGATCACGATAGCGCCGGCAATCCTCTTGCTGGTCGGGCTCGGCTCGACGACCGAATGGGCTGAGGTAACCGAGCTCATCGCTGCTTCACCTTGTTGAGTGCCTTGACATAGATGTTGGCGAGACCGAACACGGCAACGAAGAGGACAATGGCAAACGCCGACGCCCGTCCGGTTGCCCAGCTTTCGAAGGCGGCCCGCTTCAAGGTGATGGAGGCAACCTCGGTGGTCGAACCCGGGCCACCACCTGTCAGCAGTGTCACCATGTCGAACATCTTGAAATTCTCGATACCGCGGAACAGCACCGCAAGCATGATGAACGGCAGTGCCATTGGCACGGTGATCGACCAGAATTGCCGCCAGGCGGAGGCGCGGTCCACTTCGGCTGCCTCGTAGATATAATCGGGGATGGAGCGCAGACCTGCCAGGCAGATCAGCATGACATACGGCGTCCACATCCAGGTATCGACGATGATGATCGCCCAAGGAGCCAGTGATACGCTGCCGAGCATCTGGATGTCGGCTGTGGGGATGCCGGTGACCAGGGAAACGGCATAGGCGAAAAGACCGATCTGCGGCTCGTAGAGGAAGCGCCAGAAATTGCCGACGACAGCTGGAGACAGCATCATCGGGATCAGGATCAGCGTCGTCCAGAAGGCGTGGCCGCGAAACTTGCGGTCGATCAGATAGGCGAGCGTAAAGCCGATGACGGTCTGCAGCAGGATCGTCCAGAAGACGAAATGCGCCGTCGTCTGCATCGCCTGCCAGATGTCGGGATCGGTCAGCACCCGCTCGTAATTGCCCAATCCAACGTTCTGGACCGGGGCATTCGGGCGGTTGGCGCGATAATTGGTGAACGACAGGTAGATCGCCCAGATAAGCGGAAAGATGTTGATAGCGAGAAGCAGGATGATGGTGGGCGCGATAAACACCCAGGCAATCGCTCGATCGGACAGTCCGCGGACGCGGCGGGCAACCGGTGTCGGTGTCGCCCTGGCAGTCGCATCTGCAGCTTTCTCGACCATGGAGGAAGAGGAAATGTTCAAGGTATCACCTGGTCCTTGCGTATGTGACACATGTGGCGGCCCGGCAGTCTTGGCGATCCGGGCCGCCACTCTGGCAAGAAATTTGCGCATCCAGCCGGACACTAGATCTTGCCGTCGTCCTTGAAGACTTCGGTCCAGTCCTTCACCAGTCCATCAAGCGCCTCTTGCGCGGTGCCGTTGCCGGCCACCACATAGTTATGAACGCGCTTCTGCATGTCCTGTAGAAGGGTCGCGTAGCTTGGCTCGGCCCAAAAATCCTTCACGATCGCCATCGAGTCCAGGAATGCCTGGGCATAGGGCTGACTGGACGCAAAGTCAGGAGCGTTCACCACCGATTTCAGGCAGGAATAACCGCCGAGCTGCCACCATTTCGCCTGCACCTCGGGCTGGGCGAACCACTTGATATATTGAAGAGCGGCGTCCTTCTTGTCGGAATAGGAAACGACCGAAATGCCCTGTCCGCCGAGCTGAGCGAAGTGTTTCTTTTCAGCCGGATTGGGGAAGAAGCCAATCTTGTCGCCACCCACCTTCTCGTCCTTGTAGAGGCCAGGCCAGGTGAAGGCGAAATTCATCTGCATGGCGACCTGGCCGGATTTGAAAGCATCGGCAGATTCGACCATGTAGACATTGGAGCTACCGGGCGGAGTGCAGCAATCATAGAGCGCCTTATAGAATTCCAGTCCCTTCACCGCATCGGGAGAATTGACGAAACCTTCCATCTCATATGGCTTGTCAGGGTTGTCGTACTGGAAGCCCCAGTCATACAGCACGTTGGTCACGCCCATCGTGATGCCTTCGGAGCCGCGCTCGGTATAGATCGAAGCACCGTACACGGTCTTCCCGTCGATTTCGCGCTTCTGGAAGAACTCGGCGATCTGTTTCAGTTCGTCGTAGGTCTTGGGCGCTGCGAGCTCCCGCCCGTATTTTTCCTTGAATTCCTTCTGCAATTCAGGCCGCTCGAACCAGTCCTTGCGATAGGTCCAGCCTACGACATCGCCCATGGCGGGCAGCGCCCAGTAGTTCGGCGTATTCTTCGGCCATTCCGAATAGCCAACCACCGTCGCCGGCACGAAGTCATCCATCTTGATGCCTTCCTTGTCGAAGAAGTCGTTAAGCTTGACGTAGTGGCCGTTTTCCGCCGAGCCGCCGATCCACTGGCTGTCGCCAATGATCAGGTCGCAGAGCTTTCCGTGAGAGTTCAATTCGTTGAGAAAGCGGTCGGCATAGCTCGTCCACGGCACGAACTCGAACTTCATTTCGGTGCCGGTTTTGGCGGTGAAATCTTTCGAGAGCTCAACAAGCGCGTTGGCCGGGTCCCAAGCCGCCCAGCAAAGTGTCAGTTGATCGGCTTTTGCGAGATTGGGCAGCGCCGACGACATGACAAATGCCGAGGCCAGCCCGAGAAGGGCTTTCGATTTCTTTTGCATACGTTCCTCCCAGAACCAAAGCCGGCTCCCCGCCGACATGCAAGTCCACCAATTTCAGAGACTGCCTACATGAACTCCTCAACTCTCATGTTTAGCAATATGTTTAGTAATAGACATTTTTATAAACATTGCAAGCGACAATCTCCGCAGCCAATCATCCATCCCGCGACGATGCAGCCCGGCGGTGGCTTGATGACTTGAGGTCAGGACGAAGCTATGGGCAGGAGGAAACGCGCCGGGTATGCTCAATCAATTGAAAGGAAATCGGCTGGTGTCTGCGCAGATGGATCACAGCGGGGATATGCAACAGGCGGCGCCCGGTCTTTCGGACGTACTCGGCCCTGGTCTGTCGGTTGTCTTTTGTGGCTTGAACCCCGCGCTCACAGCGGTCCGGGACGGCCACAATTTCTCCTCGCCCAGCAACCGCTTCTGGAGGGTGCTGCACCTTTCCGGCTTTACGTCGCGCCTCCTGCGCGCCGATGAAGAGCGGGAGTTGCTCCAGTATGGATGCGGCATCACTGCTGCCGTCTCGCGGGCCACGAAGAGCGCCAGCGAATTGAGGCTGGACGATTATAAAAGGGCAGCACCGCTGCTCGAAGCGAAGATAAACAAGTTCGCGCCGGCCAATCTGGCCTTTCTCGGCAAGGCTGCCTTTGCGGCGATCAGCGCGCGGACGGACTGCGACTGGGGAAGACAGAGCGAGGTGTTCGCCGGCGCTAACACCTGGGTTCTACCGAACCCCAGCGGGCTCAACAGAGCTTTCGGTTTCGATCGGCTGACTGCCTGCTATCGCGATCTGAAAGCGGAAATCCAGCCACGCATCGGTTGAGCTCCATCCGCGAGCGTGCCGACGCCTACTAGCTTACTCCATTGAATACCACCATCTTGTCATCAGCCATCTCCTGCATCGTCCAAGGGATACCGCCGATGCCGTAACCGGACTGACGGCGGCCTGCAAACGGCATCCAGTCCGTTCTGAACGCAGTATGGTCGTTGACGAGAACGGCCGCGGCATCCAGACGTTTCGCCGCACGGAGCGCGACGGCGATATCGGAGGAAAATACGCTCGCCTGAAACGCATATGGCAGCGAATTGGCACTCTCAATCGCATTGTCGAGGTTCCGGTAACCGTAGACGCAGGTCAGCGGGCCGAAGACTTCGAGTTGCGAAACTTTTGCGTCCGTCGGCGGATTGAGCAGGACCGAGGGCAAAAGCGTCGTTTCCGACAGACGTCCGCCTCCGAGCTGTTTTGCTCCTGCATCGACGGCTTCCCGGATCCAGTTCGAAACCCGCTCCGTTTCGCGGGGCAGGATCAACGGCCCAACCTCGGTTTGCTTGAGGGTTGGATCGCCAACCCGAAGGGCTGCGACCGCGGCAGCAAGTTTCTCGGTGAACGGCTCCAGAATATCGTCGTGCACGAATATCCGCTGGACCGAGACACAGACCTGGCCAGCATGATAGTAGCCGCCTTTGACTATGGGATTGACGACTGCGCCCGCATCCGCACTTCGATCAACGATAACCGGTGCGGCACCGCCATGTTCAAGCGCGCATCGCGTGCCGGGCGGCAGCTTGCTCTTGAGATACCAGCCGACTTTCGCAGATCCGATGAAGCTTAAAAACGCGACGCGGGGATCGGTCGCGAAGGATTCAGCAAGCACATTGTCATCGGTGACGAAGCTCTGGCACCAGCGTTCGTCCAGACCGGCTTCCCAAAGCAGCTTCACTATTTCGATACACGAGATGGGTGTCGTTGCCGCAGGCTTTACGATGACCGGGCATCCGACGGCAATGGCCGGCGCAATTTGATGAACGATGAGATTGAGGGGATGATTGAACGCCGAGATCGCCGCGACAACACCGATAGGCTCTTTCGTCGTGAAGGCCAAACGGTTCAGGCTCGCTGCAGTCAACCCCATCGGGATTTCCTTGCCGCCGAAGTTGCGGATCTCATCGGCGGCATTGATCAGCCCGTCGATCGCTCGCGTGACTTCGATGATGGCGTCCGTCAGCGGCTTGCCCCCTTCCCGCGCAATCATCGTGGAGAAACGGTCCTTGTTGTCGCGCAGCAGTTCCGACGCCCTTCTCAGGACAGCCATGCGCTGATACGCAGGCATCCACCCGTCGCGATCGGCAAAGGCTTTCGCCGCAATATCCAGCTTGCGATCAAGTGCGGCGGCGTCATCGACCGGCACCTCGGCGATGATCGCTCGATCAAACGCCTGATAAACCTTCAGGGTAGCCGACATCTCATGCCTCCAGAATTGTCGGGAGCCGTTCGCGCAGCTCCTTCACCAGCACACGTTCATTCTCCGAATAGTCGACGGGGACATTGACCAGATGCACGCCCCCACCCCTAAACGCATCCTCGAGGACCTGTTTGAACTGACCGATATCGTCGACCCTAGATCCTTTGGCGCCATAGGATTCTGCATATTTGACGAAGTCGGGATTGCCAAACGTCATTCCGAAGTCCGGAAATTCGTCCACGGCCTGCTTCCAACGGATCATCCCGTAGGCATCGTCCTCGATGACGAGAACGACAAGGTTCAGTTTGAGCCGCACGGCAGTCTCCAGCTCTTGCGAATTCATCATGAAGCCGCCGTCGCCGCAGATCGCCATGACCCGTCGTTCCGGGTAGAGCATCGAAGCGACCATTGCCGACGGAAGGCCAGCTCCCATCGTCGCGAGCGCGTTGTCGAGAAGCAGCGTGTTCGCCATCCTGGTGCGATAGTTGCGAGCGAACCATATCTTGTACATGCCATTGTCGAGAGCGAGGATGCCATCATGGGGCATGACCTCCCGGATGTCGTGGACAAGCCTCTGGGGTGTAAATCGTCCTTCGGTCGCCCGGTCTGCAATGCGGTCCAGAATTCGCTCCCGCAGGTGAAGAAGTGCCTGCGCGTTCGGCAGCTTGCCTTCCAGGCGATCGGCGAGCGCCTTCAGTGAAGGCCCCATGTCCCCGATGACCTCGGCTTGAGGAAAATAGACCTGCTCGACTGGCGCGGGCTGATATCCGACATGGACGACTTTCGGTCCGCCCTTACCCATGATGAACGGCGGTTTTTCGATCGTGTCATGACCGATCGTGACGATCAGGTCTGCCTGCTCGATGGCCTCGTGGACATAGTCGCGCTCCGAGAGGGCCGCTGTGCCCATATAGAGCTCGGTTCCGCCCGGAACCGTTCCCTTCCCCATCTGGGTCGTGAAATAGGGGATGCGCGTTCGAATAACGAACTGGGCAATGTCCGACGTGGAGCGAGGGCGCGAGGCTGCTGCTCCAAACATGAGCAATGGACGCTTGGCTGATGCAATCAGCTCAGCGGCGCGATCAAGCGCAGCGTCACTTGCAGTCGGCAGTTCAAGCTGATGCGGCGCCACCAGCGCGACATCTTCGCACTCTTCTGCCGCGATGTCTTCAGGCAGTTCGAGATGAACTGGACCAGGCCGTTCCTCCTGCGCGATCCTGAATGCCTCCCTCACGAGAGTCGGGATCATCTGCGGCGAGACGATCTGACGCGTGAGCTTGGTCAGCGGCTTCATTGATGCGATGACGTCGACGATCTGGAAGCGAGCCTGCCGCGATGAAAGAATACCTTTCTGGCCAGTGATCATCACCATCGGCATCGCGCCGAGAAGAGCATAGGCCGCTCCTGTCGACAGGTTCAGCGCTCCCGGACCAAGCGTCGTAAGGCATACGCCAGGCTTGCCCGTCAGCCGTCCGTACGTCGCTGCCATGAACGCAGCTGCCTGCTCGTGTCGAGTGAGCACGAGCTGGATTGAGGATTTGCGGATGGATTCGACGACGTCGAGGTTTTCCTCGCCGGGAATGCCGAAGATACGCTCCACGCCTTCATTCTCAAGAGCCGCAATAAGGAGATCCGAGCCTTTGGTCATGGAAGGTGCCCTGTGCTTTGACGACGCGGTCAGCGACGCGATGAGAACTTGAGGCACCGAACATAGGCCGATTTACCGTCCGAACCAACCGCACCCTCAATGCGGATTTTGCATGCGAGATATGCTCGCAAACCCTCCCTCGGAGTTTGGAGTTTCACTGCGTCAAGCCATTAACGGCGTACATCGCGTGCGCGGCGCCTCGACGTCGTGCATTTTTTATTCAGGCTGCCGGAAAGAGGTTTGGATTTGTCCGCCCGGTGGTGCGTTCAGCTTGTAGCCCGCCCGCGATAAAGCGCGGCACCCAGGCGCCGCACCCCATCTCCCGGTCGGCTGCCGCCAGGTCTCTGATCGTTGGTTGCCGATAGGCAGTCCCTATCGTGTAAACATCAGCCGCATGCGCGCCAGAATGCCCTTCACGCCCGGTATGGAGGCGGCTCTGAGATGGCGGGCGACGATACCAGCGTCGACCCGTGCTCCAAAATGGCAGGAGCAGACAAGCCCATGCAATTGGCGATCGTTAAGATCAAAGAAGCTCTGAGCATCCCCATAGGTATCGCCCTCTAGACCGGCGGCACGCAGAACCGGATCGGCATAGGCTACGGATATGGGAGACCCGGTGATCCGCATCATTATCCGCTGGTCATGGGGGAGATATTCGGTTTCCCGAAGGGTAACGAGCGAACGCGCAGGATCGTCTTCCAGGAGCTCCGCCCACCGGCCCAACCGCTCTGCCCGAGACAATTGTGGCGTGGTACGGCTGACCCTGGCTATAGCCTTCAGCTGATCGACTGCGTATTGTTCCATGGCGGCCTCCTATTTGGAAAATAGACTGCACGCCCCCATCTAGAACGTTGATCCCAACTACGCTGCCTGTCCAATCACGTTTGAAGAATCCGATCTCTTGAGAAGTCTACCCCCACGCATTCACGCGAATTCGCTTTGTCTCGAAAAGGTCCGAGGATGGGCGATGTGCTTCCGGACGATACTCTCCTTGCTGTCGAGTTCTTCCAGCAGAACGTCATAGCTCCAGAGATCGGCAAGGTGCTGCAGGACGAGCTTCAGATCTTCCTCTTCCAGGAACTCGTCATTGGTTGCTCGGTGCTGCAACAGCAATCTGCGGTCGCCGGCAAGATCGACGTCGACGATCTCAATCGCCGGGTCGGTATGACCGATATCGTAGTCGCGGGAGAGTTGCCGGCGAATACGCCGATAACCGCGCTCATCATGGATCGCGGAAACCAGGATGCCTTCCTGAATCTCCGGATCGTCGTGGAGGTGGAACATGCGCCACCGCCGCATGAGGCTTGGGCTCAGGAACTGGCTGACGAAGCTCTCGTCGCGATAATTGGCCCAGATATCACGCAGGACCGCCATCGGGTCGCCCCGCCCGGCAATATCCGGGAACCAGTCGCGGTCTTCGCCGGTCGGCTCCGTCACGATACGCTCGATATCCTGCATCATCGCAAAACCGAGCGCGTAAGGATTGAAGCCCGAGAACCGCCGATCATCATACAACGGCTGGAACACGACATTGGTGTGCGATTTCAGAAACTCGAAATAGTTGCCGTCGCTGATCTGACCGCGCTCGTGCAGGCGCTGCATGATATTGTAGTGGACGTAGGTGGCTGTACCCTCGTTCATCACCTTGGTCTGGCGCTGAGGGTGAAAATACTGGGCGACGTGGCGAACGATGCGCAATATCTCGCGCTGCCAGGAATGGAGCCGAGGCGCAGATTTTTCGAGGAAGTAAAGGATATTGTCCTGCGGCAAGCCGAGCGCGGCACGCCGGCGCTCGAGATCGCGGTCTGACTTGTTGCGTTTGTTACCGGTCGGCACGGTGCGCCAAAGATCGTTGAAGATCTTTTCCTCGTGAGCGCGGCGCTCCTGCAGCCGCTTTTCCTCCTGCCTGAGGTCCACCTGGGTCTTGCCGGCGTAGCGGTGCACCCCGTGCGACATCAGCGCATGTGCGGCATCGAGCGTGCGTTCGACGGCCGCTTCTCCGTATCGTTCTTCGCAACGGGAGATGTAGCTCTTGGCGAAATCGAGATAGTCGAGAATGCCCTCGGCATCGGTCCAGAGCTTGAACAGATAATTGTTCTTGAAGAAGTGGTTATGGCCGAAGGCAGCGTGCGCTATGACCAATGTCTGCATGGTCGCCGTATTCTCTTCCATGAGATAGGAGATGCAGGGCGAACTGTTGATAACGATTTCATAGGCGAGGTCGCGCATGCCGCGGCGGTAGAAGGCCTCGTGATGGGCAAAATGCTTGCCGAAGGACCAGTGGCGATAGAAGAGTGGCATGCCCGTCGAGGAATAGGCATCGAGCATCTGCTCGGATGTGATGACCTCGATCTGGTTCGGGTAGACATCGAGCCCCAGTTCGCCAAGCGCGATATCCTCACAGGCATCATGAATGCGCTGCAGAGTCGGAAAATCCCAGTCAGCGCCTTCGAAAAGGAGCTTTTCCTTGTGCCGCGTGCTGATTTTCATGGCGTAGCCCCTGCCGTGGCAGCCTTTTTCTGAAACAGGTCGTGGAAAACAGGGAATATCTCGTTCTTGCGGCAGACCTTGCGCATGGCAAGAGGCAATGCAGCAGAGCGGATTTCCTGATAGAGCGCCCAGAGCGGTGACCTCGACGTCGAGGAATCTCCATCTTCCTCACCGACTTCGATGTAGGCGAAGTACTGGCAGACCGGCAGGATTTCCTGCTGCAGCAGTTGCCCCGTCAGAGCACCGTCGGAATAGGAGTTGTCGCCATCGGAGGCCTGCGCCGCATAGATATTCCACTCCGTCGGATCGAAGCGCGCAGCAACGATCGAGCGCATCACCGCCAGCGCACTGGAAACCAGCGTGCCGCCTGTCGCCGGGCTATAAAAGAAAGTCTCCTCATCGACTTCCTCTGCCTTTTCCGTATGACGGATGAAAACGATCTCCACCTTCTCGTAACGCTGCGACAGGAAGAGGTAGAGGAGCAGGTAAAAGCGCTTGGCGAGATCCTTCATATGCTCGCTCATGGAACCGGAAACGTCCATGAGGCAGAACATCACCGCTTTGACGACAGGCTTGGGCGTATTCTCAAAACGCCGGTAGCGGACGTCGAGCGGGTCGATGTAGGGGATACGCTTGCTCTTGAGCGTCAAGGCCTTCAGCCTGTCTTCAAGTACGACGCGTTCTTCCGCATCATCGCATTCGTCGATCTGCTTCTGAAGCGCCTCTATTTCCTCCGCCTTCGGGCGATGAAGCGCCAGACGGCGCATCATGGCAAGGCGTGTCGTACGTCCGACGGCAATGTTGGAGGGGGAGCCGGAAACGGAAAAACCGGCTCTTTGCGGTGTCACCTCCTCGGTTTCGCTCAGCCGGCGCTTGGCAAGGTCGGGCAGTTCCAGGTCTTCGAGGAAGATGTTGAGGAATTCCTCTCGGGTCAGTACGAAGCGGAAACCGTCTTCGCCGTCGCCCTCCCCCGCCTCGGACGAACGTCCGCCTCCCGATGCCGGTGGACGCTTTATGAAGTCGCCCTCTACGAATTTCTGATTGCCGGGAAGGATGCGATCCTGGACTCCCCCACCGCCCCGGTGAAGACCCGGTTCGGTCATGCCGCCGATTGGAAGAGTGACTTCACCGCCATCAAGCACATCGCGGATGGAGCGGTTTTGCAAAGACCGTTTAACCGCTTGTTCTACGGCGTCCTTGGCACGCCGTAGAAACCTTTGTCGATTTTCCAGACTTTTACCGCGCGGGTTAAGCCGCCGGTCTATGATGTGCATGTTTGCTCCTACCTGGGTACTCGCTCCGACGGCCTACCTAACTCGCCTGCTTGACGCGCATGTACCATTCCACCAGCCGGCGAACCTGCCGTTCCGTGTAGCCCCGCGCCACCATGCGCGAGACGAATTCGCTATGCTTCTTTTCGGTCTCACTATCCTTCTTCGATCCGAAAGAGATGACCGGCAGCAAATCCTCGACTTGCGAGAACATACGCTTCTCGATGACTTCCCGGATCTTCTCATAGCTCGTCCAGGAAGGGTTCTTGCCGCCATTGGCAGCCCGCGACCTCAAGGAGAACTTGACGATCTCGTTGCGGAAATCCTTGGGGTTGGCGATGCCCGCCGGTTTTTCGATCTTCGTCAGCTCCTGGTTCAGAAGTTCGCGATCGAGCAGCTGACCAGTATCCGGGTCCTTGAAATCGGTATCCTCGATCCAGGCGTCCGCGTAGTCGACATAGCGGTCGAACAGGTTCTGACCGTAATCGGAATAGGATTCCAGATAGGCCTTCTGGATCTCGTTGCCGATGAACTCCGCGTAACGCGGTGCCAATTCAGCCTTGATGAATTCCATGTAGCGCTTTTCCGTCTCCTCGCCATACTGCTCGCGGCGGATAGCCTGTTCCAGAACATACATCAGATGCACAGGGTCGGCACCGATATCCGTCGTGTCGTGGTTGAAGGTCGACGCAAGAACCTTGAACGCGAAACGTGTCGATATTCCGTCCATGCCCTCATCGACGCCGGCAGCATCCCGATATTCCTGCACGCTCCTGGCACGCGGATCGGTTTCCTTGAGGCTCTCGCCGTCATAGGAGCGCATTTTCGAGAAAAGATTGGAATTCTCATGCTTGCGAAGCCGTGACAGCACGGAGAAACGAGCCAGCATCTCCAATGTCGCCGGTGCACATGCCGCATCGGCTAGCTCCGATCCTTCGATCAGTTTTTCGTAGATCTTCTGTTCCTCAATCACCCTGAGGCAATACGGAACCTTGATGACGCAGATGCGGTCGATGAAGGCCTCGTTGTTCTTGTTGGCCTTGAAGGTTTGCCACTCCGCTTCGTTCGAATGGGCAAGGATGATGCCAGAGAAGGGAATCGCACCGATGTTTTCGGTGCCCATGTAGTTGCCTTCCTGCGTCGCCGTCAGCAGCGGATGCAGCATCTTGATCGGCGCCTTGAACATTTCCACGAATTCCAGCACGCCCTGATTGGCACGGTTGAGACCGCCGGAATAGCTGTAGGCATCAGGATCGTTTTGCGAATAGTGCTCGAGCTTGCGAATATCGACCTTGCCGACCAGCGACGAGACATCCTGATTGTTTTCGTCACCCGGCTCGGTCTTTGCAATCGCGATCTGTCGAAGCCTCGAGGGCTGAATCCTGACGACCCGGAAGCGGGAGATATCACCATCGAATTCGTCGAGCCGCTTAAGGCACCACGGGCTCATCAAACCGCTGAGGCGACGAGTCGGGATGTCGTATTCTTCAAGCAGCATCGGCCCCATGGCTAGGGGATCAAAAAGGTTGAGGGGGCTTTCAAAGACCGGGCTCAGTTCGTCACCGGCTTTGAGAACATAGATGGGGTTGACTTCCATCAGTTGCTTCAGACGCTCTGCAAGCGAAGACTTACCACCGCCGACCGGGCCGAGCAGGTAAAGGATCTGCTTGCGCTCCTCCAGACCTTGGGCCGCGTGCCTGAAAAAGGAAACGATCCGCTCGATCGTCTCCTCCATGCCGAAAAACCCTTCGAAGGCGGGATAGGTTCGGATGGTCCTGTTCATGAAAACCCGGCCGAGCCGCGAATCCTTGGCGGTATCGATGATTTCGGGTTCGCCAATTGCCGAAAGCAGCCGCTCGGTCGCGTTGGCGTAGGCCATCGGATCTTTTTTACACAAGGCAAGATAGTCTGCTATAGACATATCCGTCTCTCGCCGAGACTCGTAGTTACGGGTGAACGCATCAAATAGGGAGTTGTTCAGCATAGGCCCTCCTATAAAGGTCTGCCTCAGCGATTTTCGCCTTCGCTAAGTAAGATGGTGCGCCAATGTTTCGAAAGATCAAGGTCCTCCTCGGCGGAAATAAGACATGGTCGACATTCCGGCATCGCTACACAAAAAAGTGCGCGTAACTTGCCAATTTGATCCTCGAAATCTGACAGCCTCTATAGCTTTGCGACCGTGCCGGGAGTATTATTCGCGCGCGGTTTAAAAGAGGACGCCGCGCACCTTCACGCCGATGACACGAATATGTGTCGGTGCCGCTCAAAAGGCCACCTGATTCGCTGGAGCGAGAATTTCTCGCCTTCCAAAAAAGACAGCTGCCTTCAAGAACTCCGCAAGAAAGCCAGCAGTGGTTGAGAATTGGCCTCAACCCAGTCTTTATGGTTGCGGCTCGTTGTTACATAGCAATCTGTGCAGCGACCTGTTCTGCGGTAACCGACGCGTCAGCTTTCGGGCTTTGACGAGCTGAACGCGGCCCGTTCGATGCCGTGCCGCTGCAGTTTGTCGTAAAAGGTCTTGCGTGGAATGCCGAGGGTTTCGATTGTCCGGCGTACGTCGCCATCGTTCCGGGTCAGCGTCTCGCGGATGATATCGGCCTCATAGCGGTCCATCCTCGCCGGCAGAGGCAAGGGGGCATCTTTGTTTTCAACCCCGTTTTGCCTCGGCTCCACCGCCGCCGCTTCAAGACCGAGGACAAAGCGTTCGGCGAAATGAGAGAGTTCGCGCACATTGCCCGGCCAGTCATGGCTCTTCAGGTGGCGGTGCATTTCTGGCGAAGCGACGGGTGCCGGACGCTTGAAGCGGGTGGCGGCCCGTTCGGTGAAGTGGGCGAAGAGGAGCGGGATGTCGTCGCGCCGGTCGCGCAGCGGCGGGATGCTGATCGTCACGACATTGAGCCGATAATAGAGATCCTCGCGGAAATCGCCGCGCTCGCGCGGATCGCCGAGATCAACCTTGGCCGCAGCCACGACACGCAGGTCGACCGGCCGCACCTCGTTGGTGCCGAGTGGCATGACTTCGCGCATTTCCAGGACGCGCAGCATCTGCACCTGGGCGGGGGCCGGCATGCTTTCGATTTCATCGAGAAACAACGTCCCACCGCTCGAATGTTCGATGCGGCCGATGCGTTTCTTCTGGGCACCCGTGAACGCCCCGGCTTCGTGACCGAAGAGTTCGCTCTCGATCACCGTTTCAGGCAGGGCGCCGCAATTCAGCGCTACGAAGTTTCCCTTCGAACGACGGCTCCAGCGATGCAGCAGGCTTGCCACTACTTCCTTGCCGCTGCCGGTTTCGCCAGTCACCAGGACGTCGACATCGGTGTCGGCGATCTGCCGGAGCGTTCGTCGCAGGCGCTCCATGGCAGGCGTCTGGCCAATCAGCGGCAGATCGCCCTGCGCCTGTTCAGCCGCGTCGCGCAGCGACCGGTTGTCGAGCACGAGCCGGCGTTTTTCGGCGGCGCGGCGCACGCTTTGGACCAGCCTGTCGGCTGCAAAAGGCTTGGTGATGAAGTCATAGGCCCCGTCCTGGATTGCCTTGACGGCCATCGGGATATCGCCATGCCCTGTGATCAGGATCACGGGAAGGTCTTCATCGAGGCGACAGATTCGATCGAAGAGCTGCAATCCGTCGATATGCGGCATGCGGATGTCGGAAACGACGACACCCGAGAACTCCGCGCTCAGATCCTTCAGAGCTTCCGTGGCGGCGGAAAAGGTCGAAACCGAAAAGCCGGCAAGCTCCAGCGTCTGCTTCGTCGCCTTCAGGAGATCCTTGTCGTCATCGATAAGAAAGACCGGGATAGTTTCACTCATGCCTGTGCCTTCTGCAGATAGACGGTAAAGCGGGTGCCGCTCTCGTTGCTGTCGACCTCGATACGGCCGCCATAATCGGCAACGATATCCTTCGAGATGACGAGGCCAAGACCAAGGCCCTTTTCCTTGGAGGTATTGAAAGGCGAAAAGAGCGAGCCGAGGATGTCCGCAGATATGCCTGGGCCGTTATCGATGACGCTCACCGCTACCTGGTTGCCCATCTCCTCGCAAAAGACCTCCACCTTTGCGCCCTCGCGGCCCTCCAGCGCCTCCAGCGCGTTCTGAAAGAGATTGATCAGCACCTGCTCCAACCGGATGCGATTGCCGTTTACTTTCAGATCGGCAGAGGGCAGCTTGATATCGAGCGCATCCAATCGGCCAGCAAAACGGCTCCGCAGCAGAACGACTGCGCCTTCGATGGCCGCGCGCAGTTCTGTCGGCTCCGCCGCGGTGCGACCCTTGCGGGCAAAAGCCTTCAACTCCTCGGTGATGGCACCGATGCGTTCCGTCAGGCTGGCAATCGCACCGAGATTGTCGTCGGCTGAATCCGGCTGCCGCCGTTTGAGGAAGGTGCGGGCATTGTCGGCATAGGCACGGATAGTCGCGACCGGCTGATTGATCTCATGTGCCACGCCGGCGGCAACCTGCCCCAGGATCGCCAGACGGTTCGCCTGCACCAGCTCCTGTTGAACCACCTGCAGCCTTGCTTCGGTGGCGCGATGGTCCGTTATCTCCTCCTGCAGGCGGTCACGGGCGCGGCTCAGATCCTGAGTGCGCTCCAGCACCCGACGCTCCAGCTCCTCGCGCGCGGCGCGCTCGGTCGCAATACGCATGACGGCGATCTGGCGGCGGCGCAGCAGAAACGTCATGATCGCGAGCACGGGAATGAGGGCTGCCAATGTCAGCAGCCGCCATTCGCGCACGGAAGAGGCTATCGGCGCTTCTGTCGGCACGAGATATTCGAGTTGCCAGGTTGTTGACGGCACCTCCGTGCGCAATCGCAGGAACTCGCCCTCCCCGGCGCCCGGCATGATGGCGTGGACGATTGCGGCTCCAGGCCTCAGTTCCTGCCGTTCGTCGATCGGCAGTGGCAGCAGCGGCGCCTCGCCGAATTGTAAGCTCGTCCTGATCGCCGCAAGGCTTTCCTGCGGCAGGGACTTGGCCGTCATAAAACGCCATGACGGCAAGCTGGTGATAAGCACGACACCGTGCTCATCGATGACATAGGCCGGCCGGGCTGCATCGCGCCAGTCCGATTCCAGCTGATCGAACTCCATCTTGACGACGACGACGCCAAGTGGAGCCGCAGCATCCCCGACCCGTCGGGAAATATAAAGCCCCGGCCGGTTGCTGACATTGCCTAGCGCGAAGTGCTCTGCCGTCCCATTTTCCATCGCACGGCGAAAATAATCACGGAAGGAATAGTCGTTGCCTACAAAGCTCAGAGGCTCCTGCCAGTTGCTGGAAGCGATCGCGATGCCGTTCCTGCCGGTTACATAGAGAACCGAAGCGCGGGTGCCGGCGACAAGGCTCTGAAGCTTGCGATCAAGCCCCATGACGGCCTCTCCCTGCCCCGATGCCAGAGCGTCTCGCACCTGCTGGTCATCCGCAAGGAGCAGCGGCAGAGCCCTCGGTCCCTCCAGCACGGCACGCAGCAGCGCCACCTTGAGATTGGCGTCCGTCTGCCCCTGATCCTCCAGCGCCGCAATTGCCTGCAGTCGACCATAGACGCCGGCGCCGTAAAGGGCCGTGCCGATCAGAATGGCCGCGAGCGCCGCAAAGACCAGCCACACCGACCGGGAGCGCCGGCCAAGCTGTTCAGGCGTCAGGAAACGTTCGTTTGCGGTCCTCTGGAGCATGGCCGCATTGTGCATGTTTTCGCACGACCGACAAATCACTTTGTGCGAAAACTCGCACTATCTCATCTGCATCAACCAGTCATATTCAACAATATCAATGAATTAGGAAATCAGAGGAAACTGGCACGCGCGTTGCAAAACAAGTCCTCATCAGTCGGGAGGCTGTTTGACCATCATGACTTGGCCGTCGCCCTATTGGCGTCCGGCATAGTGGAGGACACCATGGATATTGCAATGCACGCCGCTGCAGATCGCGGCAAAACTCCCCTTTACCGGCACCTCTACGTGCAGGTTCTCGCCGCCATCGCGGCCGGCATTCTGCTCGGCCACTTCTACCCATCTCTCGGCGCTTCGCTGCAGCCGCTCGGAGACGCGTTCATCAAGCTCGTGCGCATGGTGATCGCGCCCGTCATCTTCCTGACGGTCACGACCGGCATTGCCGGCATGGCCGATCTCAAGAAGTTCGGTCGCGTGGTCGGTAAGGCGCTTGGCTACTTTCTCGTCTTCTCGACGCTGGCGCTCGTCGTCGGCCTTGTCGTTTCCAATGTGCTGCAGCCAGGCGCCGGCATGCATATCGATCCGGCGACGCTGGATACGAAGGCCGTCAACAACTACGCCGCTCAGGCCCATGACGCGACAATCGTCGGCTTCCTGATGAACATCATCCCGGACACGATCGTCGGCGCTTTCGCCAAAGGCGACATCCTGCAGGTGCTGTTCTTCTCCGTCGTCTTCGGCATCGCGCTCGGCTCTGTCGGCGAACGCGGCAAGCCGGTTCTCGACTTCTTCCAGGTTCTGACAGCTCCAGTCTTCCGCCTCGTCGCGATCCTGATGAAGTTCGCCCCGATCGGCGCCTTTGGCGCCATGGCCTTCACGATCGGTAAATATGGCATCGGCGCGATCGCCAACCTCGCCTTCCTGATCGGTACCTTCTATCTGACCTCGCTGCTCTTCGTGCTGGTCGTACTCGGCGCGGTCGCCCGCTATAACGGCTTCTCCATCCTGGCGCTGCTGCGCTATATCAAGGAAGAGCTGCTGTTGGTGCTCGGCACCTCGTCGTCTGAAGCCGCCCTGCCCGGTCTGATGAACAAGATGGAACGCGCCGGCTGCAAGCGCTCGGTTGTCGGTCTCGTCATTCCGACCGGCTATTCCTTCAATCTCGACGGCACCAACATCTATATGACGCTGGCGGCACTCTTCATCGCCCAGGCGACGGATACGCATCTGAGCTTCGGCGACCAGATCCTGCTGCTGCTCGTGGCGATGCTCAGCTCCAAGGGTGCCGCCGGCATTACCGGTGCCGGCTTCATCACGCTTGCCGCCACGCTCTCGGTCGTTCCCTCGGTTCCGATCGCCGGCATGGCGCTCATCCTCGGCATCGACCGCTTCATGTCGGAATGCCGCGCGCTGACCAACCTCGTCGGCAATGCGGTTGCCACCATCGTCGTCGCCCGCTGGGAAAACGAACTCGACCAGACCCGTTTTGCCGCGGCGATGGCCGGCAATCTGCGCGATGAGAGCGACCTGCTTGCCCCGGTGGCAGTGCCCGCCGAGTAAACAGCGAGACAAAAAATCCGCCGCCAGTCAGACGATTGGCGGCGCATTTCATTTGAGATCGATTGGGCGGGCCAACGAAGCCCGCTCGCTATCTCTTAAACTTAGAGCGCCAGACCCGTACCCCGGTCGAAAATATGGACCTGCTCGCTGGAAATATTGGCTTCGAAACGCGCACCGTAGCGGGCAGCATAATCCCCATCCACCACAGCGGTGACCGGCTGACCGGCGAGATCGAAGACGACATGCGTCTGGGCGCCCGTCGGCTCGACCAGCAAGGTCTGGCCGGCAAGCGCATTTCCCTCCCTGCCGCCGGGTGTCAAATGTTCAGGACGAAGGCCGACGGTCACTGCCTGGCCGGGGCGAACCTTGCGGTCAGGCGCGATACGGATCGCAGTCCCGTCCGAAAGGCGTGCGGCCGGCCGGCCACCCTCACCTTCGACGACGCCTTCGATGAGGTTCATCGCCGGAGAGCCGATAAAGGCGGCGACGAAGAGATTGGCCGGCTTCTTGTAGAGTTCGAGGGGCGTGCCCTCCTGCTCGATCTTGCCCTGGTTCAGGACGACGATGCGGTCGGCAAGCGTCATCGCTTCGATCTGGTCGTGCGTGACGTAGATCGAGGTCGTGTTGACCTTCTGGTGCAGCGTCTTGATTTCCGAGCGCATCTGCACGCGCAGCTTCGCATCGAGGTTGGAGAGCGGCTCATCGAACAGGAAAACGGCCGGATTGCGCACGATGGCGCGGCCCATGGCGACTCGCTGGCGCTGGCCACCGGAAAGCTGTGCGGGCTTGCGATCCATCAGTTTCGTCAGATCGAGCATGCGGGCGGCCTCGGCCACACGCTGCTCGATCTGCGGCTTGGGAAGACCTGATAGTTTCAAATTGAAGCCCATGTTTTCGGCGACCGTCATATGCGGATAGAGGGCATAGGACTGGAACACCATGGCAATGTTGCGCTCGCGCGGCGTCAGCTCGTTGACGACGGCGTCATCGATCATGATCTCGCCGCTGGTGATTTCCTCAAGGCCGGCGATCATGCGCAGCAGCGTGGACTTGCCGCAGCCGGACGGGCCGACGAGGGCGACGAACTGCCCATCCTCGATCGACAGCGAGATATTGTGGATCACATCGAGCGATCCATAGGCCTTGCGGATATTCTTGAGTTCGACGGACGCCATGTGCGTGTCTCCTATGCGGGCTCAGGACTTCACCGCACCAGCGGTCAGGCCGGCGATGATGTGCTTCTGGGCGAGGAAAAAGACGATGATGGTCGGCAGGATGGTCAGCGTTATGAACGCCAGGATGAGATGCCAATCGGTGGCGAACTCGCCTCTATAGACCATGATGCCGAGCGGCCAGGGATAGAGGCTCTCGGAATTGAGCATGATCAGCGGCACGATATAGCTGTTCCAGCTGCCAACGAAGGAGATGATGCCGACGGTGGCGATGATCGGGCGCGAGAGCGGCAGCGATATGTGCCAGAAGAAGCGCATATAGCCGCAACCATCGACAAAAGCCGCATCGAAGAGCTCTGACGGCAGGTTCCTAAAATAATTGCGGAAGAGCATGATACTCATGCCGAGCCCGAAGGCCACCTGCGGCAGCACCACGCCCCAATAGGTATTGAGAAGCCCGAGATCGCGGATGCGGATGTAAAGCGGCAGGATCGCGGTGGCCGCCGGGAACATCAGCCCGATCAGGAAGTAGTTGACCAGATAGGTCGAGCCGAAGAAACGGATATGGGCAAAGCAGAAAGCGGCCATGGCGCCCAGAGTCAGCGTCAGGAAGACTGTGAGCAGGGCGATCAGCAGCGAATTGCCCATCTGCAGCCAATAGCGCTGGCTGACGATGATGTCGATGTAGTTGCTCCACTGCCATACCGTCGGCAGACCGAAGGGATTGCCGCGAAGGTCGGACAGTGTCTTGAAGCCGCCGAGCGCGGTGCTGATCAACGGGATGACGACGAGGCCGGCAACGATCAGCAGCGAGACATACATGTAGATCTGCGTGCCGGTACGGACCTTGCGGCCGGCGCTGTTTGCCGTGGTGGCGTCGATGGGTGGTGCGGTCGAGATATCAGTCATTGCGCATGAAAATCCGCTTGTAGCTGAAGGCGAGCGTGACGCAGATCACGAACAGCACGACACCAACGGCGCTGCCGAAACCGACCTGCATGCGGGTCACCCCGAAATTGTAAAGGAAGGTCACCATGGTCTGCGTCGAGTTCGACGGACCACCGCCGGTCAGCGGCATGATCATGTCGAAGAGCTGCAGGGAGCCGACGACACCGAAGAAGACCGAGAGGCGAACCGTGGAGCCGAGTAGCGGCAGGGTTACGTGCCGGAATTTCTGCCAGCCGGTCGCACCATCGATATCGGCAGCTTCCAGCACGCTTTTATCGATCGCTTGAAGGCCGGCAATGAAGAGCATCATGTGAAAGCCGAAATACTTCCAGACGATAACGCCGAGAATGGCATACATGGCAACGTTGCGATCGGCCAGCCAGAAGGGCGGCTCGACGCCGATCATGTGCGAAATGCCCGCAACGAGGCCAAAATCGCCATCATAGACGAAGCGCCAGATCATGCCGGCGGCAACGTCCGCGAGAACATAGGGCAGGAAGAAGATCAGCCGGAAGAACAGCGCGCCCTTGATCTTGCTGGAAACCATTGTCGCAAGCCATAGCGCCAGCGGAATCTGCACACAGAGCGAGATAAGGACGATCAGGCCATTATTGACAAGCGCCTGGGTGAAGGCACCGTTGCGGAAGATGAGCTGGTAGTTGCGGAGACCGATCCATTGCGTCGGGTCGCCGTAGCCGTTCCAGTTGTAGAAGGAATACCAGGCGGCTTCGCCCATCGGCACGATGACGAGCAGGGTGAAAAGCATCAATGCGGGCGGCAGGAAAAGGATCAGTACCGGCCATTTGCTGTGAGCCAGCGAACGCTTGTGCCGGCGCGGCGCAACTTTGGCGCTCGTCCCTGCCACATTTGCTGACATGAAAGTATCACTCATTGGTCTCTAGGACTCCTCGGGCGAATTCGCGACTGCGCCGCGAGTGAGAAGAAGCCGGCGCCCTGCTTGAGCGCCGGCGGATTTTTACTTCGCTTCGAGCGAGTAGGCGTCCTGGATCTGCTGGGCGGCGTCGGCCGGCGACGTCGAACCGGAGACGATGTCCATCGTCATGTCGTTGACGACACCGCCGACATTCGGACCGAGATCCTGATCGAGGAAGTTCTGGTGCCAGGTTTCCTGATCGAGAGCCACGGCGCTGTCCTTCAGAAGCACATTCTGAACGCCATCGGCCGAGCCCTTGGCGACAGGAATGATGCCGGTCTTCTGGGCCAGCAGTTTCTGATTTTCCGGGTTGCCGAGGAATTTCAGGAATTCTTCGGTTTCCGGGGGCGCATTCTTGGTGACAACCCAACCGTTCAGACGGCCGAGGTAGTCGGTTGCCACACCGGGAGCACCTTCAACGACCGGGAACGGGAAGCGGCCGATATTGTCGTCCGTCTGACCCTTGCCGCTGGTCGAGCTGGCGCGCGAGGTGTCGTTGGTGTTTTCAAAGCCGAGCAGCATCGCCGCGCGGCCATCGCCGAAGGCAGCGAGCGCGTCGTTCCAGGTGGCACCGAGATAACCGTTCTGGAAGGGTTCGAGCTTGCCAAGCTCGGCAAGATGCTCGCCGGCCTTCACGAAGGCCTCACCGGCGAAACCATCACCCTCGCCGGCCTTGGCCTTTTCGAAACCGTCGTGGCCGGCTTCGCGCATGGCGAGATAACCCCAGTAGAAATGGATCGGCCACTTGTCGCCACCGCCGCCGGCGATCGGCACGATGCCTGCGGCCTTGAGCGTCTTCACAGCGTTAAGGAAGTCACCCCAGGTCTTGATTTGGGTGGCGTCGACATTGGCCTTCTTGAACAGTTCCTTGTTGTAGAAGAAGGAGACGAGGCCGGTCTTGTAGGGCGCTGCCCAGACCTTGCCGTCGAAAGTCATGCCATCGATCGTCGCGGCGCTGGTGCCGTTGCGCCATGCGCCTCCATCGGCATCAAGCGCGGCATCGATCGGCCGCAGCATTCCGGTCTCGGCCTGCGCCTTCAGCACGCCGCCGCCCCAGGTGTAAAAAAAGCTCGGCGCCTCGTTTGACTGCAGCAGCGTCGGCAGCTTCGCCTTGAAGGCCTGATTTTCAAGGAACTGCAGTTCGATCTTGACGCCAGGATGGCTCGCTTCGAAGTCTTTGGCGAGCTTGTTCCACACTTCGATGGTGCCTGGAACCTGCTCCAGGTGGAGCCAGCGGATGGTCGTATCGGCGGCAGCCGTAGCCGTCGATGCACAATAGCCGGCAACAGCAATTGCGATCGCCGACAGCATGTTGATGCGATGAGTTTTGGTGGTCAGCACGTGGCACTCCTCCCGAGGCGCTTTATTTCTGTATCCGGATTAAATAATCGCAGCCTTTGCCTCTCTGTCAATACCCTGCCTGAAAAAGCGGCAAAGGATGCGCAAAATGATGCAATTACGGAAATTTCTATTGCGCGATTGCGAAAATCAGATCTACAACAAGGCGAATTTAATTTGCCTCTCGAAAAAAATCGCGAGGCCCTATGACAGTTTAGGTGCGCACGAGACGATGAAGACTGCCGATCCTGAATTGATGCGTGCCATCAACCGCTTGAACGTGCTGGATACGATCCGGCGCCACGGCCCGATCTCCCGCATCCAGATCAGCGAACGCACTGAATTGTCCACGACGACAGTTTCGGCCATTACCGCCTCGCTTCTCGATGACGGGCTCATTTTGCCGATCCACGAGGGCGATATCCGCAACGAGGCGGTGCGTGGCAGGCCGCGCGTCATGCTTGAGGTCAATCCGGATGCTGCCCGGGTCGTCGGCGCCAAGATCGCCGCCAGCCGCATGATATTCGTCGTGACCAATTTCCGCGGCGACGTGCTCTCCAAGCTCACCTTGCCGATCCGCATTGATCGACAGCCGATTGCCGTGATTGCCGATCTCATCGAGGATGGTGTGCGACGCTGCGTCGTCGATATCGGCCTCTCGCTCGATGATATAGACAGCATCTGCCTGGCCCTTCCCGGCGTCATCGAACACCGTACCGGCCACATCCGTTCGAGCCCCATATTCCGTGAAGCCAACATTGATTTTGCTGCGGAAATGTCCGCCCGCCTGTCGACACCGACCATCATAGAGAGCGACGCACATGCCATAACTCTTGGCCATCATTGGTTCGGCAAGGCCCGCGATCTCGAAGACATGGTGCTGATCTCGCTGGAGCAGACGCTCGGTCTCGGCGTGCTGCACGACAATCAGCTTTTTCGCGGCGCCGGCGGCCTCAGCCACAATCTGGGCGACCTGGTTCTCGGCATGGGCCAGCAAGGCGTGGTCAGACTTTCCAGCCAGGCCGGCGAAAGTGCCATTCTCGGCGAACAGCAGGCCGATGGGCGCTTTGCTGAAGCGGTACGCCTCGGCCGCGGCATGACGCATGTGCAGGCGCTGATCCAGGCCGACGACGACCGGCTCATTGCCGCGGCCGTGCGCGCCGGCGAGGCGGTGGGGCTGACAATCGCCAATATCGTCACGCTGTTTGCGCCGCCACGAGTCATTCTCGTCGGCTCCTCGCTTGCGCTGGGTGAGCCCTTCCTCAACAGCTTGCGGGATGCCTATGCGTTGGCAATTCCGCCGTCGCTCAAAGGCGTCAGCGAACTCGTCTTCGACGATTCGACCGACGATTTCTGGGCGCAGGGTGCAGCCGCTGTCGCCCTTTACGAACTCTACGAATCGCCCTGGAGCACAACGGGGCCTGCGCTTTGACGCGCAAAAACCAGTATTTATGGAGGACATGATGGAAAAAGTCGGTATCGGCATCATTGGATGCGGTAATATTTCGGGCGCCTATCTGAAGGCGATGACGTCGGCATTTCCGATCCTCGAGATCCGCGGACTGGCCGACCTCAATCGCGAACTTGCAGAGGCAAAGGCCTCGGAATTCAACCTTCAAGCCCGCACGGTCGATGAGCTTCTCGCTGATCCTAAGGTCGAGATCATCGTCAACCTGACCATTCCGAAGGCCCATGTCGCGGTCGGGCTGCAGGCATTAGATGCTGGCAAGCACACCTATTCGGAAAAGCCGCTGGGGATTAATTTCGCGGAAGGGAAAAAATTGGCGGATGCCGCAAAGGCCAAGGGCCTGCGCATCGGTGCAGCCCCCGACACGTTCCTTGGTGGCGGCCATCAGACTGCCCGCGCACTGATCGACGAGGGCGTGATCGGCATCCCGGTCGGCGGGACCGCGACCTTCATGTGCCCCGGCCATGAGCGCTGGCACCCCAACCCGGCCTTCTACTATGAAGTTGGCGGCGGCCCGATGCTCGACATGGGTCCCTATTACATCACCGATCTCGTCAACCTGCTCGGACCGGTCGCCAAAGTCGCCGGCTTTGCGGTGACCCCGCGCAAAGAGCGCATCATTACCAGTGAGCCGCGCAACGGCGAACGCATTCCGGTTCATATTCCGACGCATGTCGCCGGCGTCATGGCTTTCGCCAACGGTGCTGTCGTGCAGATCGGCATGAGCTTCGATGTCGCCGGCCACAAGCACGTGCCGCTTGAAGTCTACGGCACCGAAGGCACGCTGATCGTGCCGGACCCCAACCGCTTCGCCGGCCCGGTCGAATATCTGAAGAAGGGCGGCGAGCTTGAGGACCAGCCGGTGACCCTGCCCTATGCCGACGGCAACTATCGCTCTCTCGGTGTGGCCGATCTCGCCCATGCCATCCGGTCGAACCGGCCGCATCGCGCAAACGGTGATCTGGCGCTGCATGTGCTGGAAGTCATGGAAGCCTTCCAGAAGGCGTCCGACACGGGCGGCACCGTAACCCTTACCACGACAACGGAGCGCCCTGCTCCGCTTTCTCAATCCCTCGTCGACGGACTGCTCGGCAAGTAATTTTCAGGAGGAATACACGATGCGTGAAGCACTGATCGTCTGGGGCGGCTGGGCCGGCCACGAACCGGAACAATGCGCCGCAATCATCAAGGACATTCTCGAGGAAGACGGCTTCAAGGTCTATGTGGAGCACAGCACAGAGGCCTTCGCCGATCCGTCGATCCACGATCTCAGCCTGATCGTCCCCGTTATCACCATGTCGAAGATCGAGAAGGAAGAAGTGAAGAACCTCGCTGCCGCGATCGAAAGCGGCGTCGGCATCGCGGGTTATCACGGCGGCGCCGGCGACAGCTTCCGTGAGTCGACCGACTACCAGTTCATCATCGGCGGCCAGTGGGTTGCCCATCCCGGCAACATCATCAACTACACCGTCAACATCACCCGGCCGGACGATCCCTTGATGGAGGGGATCACTGATTTCCCCTATAATTCCGAGCAGTATTACATGCATGTCGATCCCTCGAACGAGGTGCTGGCGACGACGACCTTCACCGGCGAACATGCCTATTGGATCGACGGCGTGACGATGCCGGTGGTCTGGAAGCGCAAATACGGCAAGGGCCGCGTCTTCTATTCCTCGCTCGGCCATGTCGCCAAGGAATTCGACGTGCCGCAGATGAGGACGATCTTCCGTCGCGGCGCCAATTGGGCAGCTCGTTGATCGCCTGATATCAGGGCTGCCGGCTTCTCGCCGGCGGCCCACATGAAAAGCGCATATTTGGGCATGACACGGGTGCCAAACCCGTCGATATGCGTTACTGCTGTAGGAAGAACGAACCAGACAGCAAGACCATGAGCGACAACGTTATCAAGTTTCGCAAGCCGAAGCCCCCGCCGAAAGCTCCCAATCCCCTGCTCCGCAAGCTCATGATCATCGCTGCGGTCATCGTCGTGTTTGCATTGGCCTGGATCTATGTCCAGGTCACCGGCGTGCCGCCGCAATAATCCAGCGAGGGATAGTCCGATGAGCGTTCGCCCGCCGCAATCCTTCAGGCAGTCCTTTTCGGCCGAAGGCGGGGTGAATGTACTCGAATACGAGCTCATGTCGGAGCGCGCCAGTTCACTCGGGCGCAACGGCCTTAAAGTCGAATCGGCTCTCTCTGCCCTGAAGGCTTGGAATCCCGATCGCCACACCGCTGAGCAACGCGAAACGCTGGTCAACGACGCCTCGGACGCCGTTTGGGCGCTCTTTGTCCAACGCGAGATTTGCGGGCTGCGGAACAACAAGGATATTGTCCAGCGATACGGCATCCCTGGTGAGGTACTGGCACGAGTTGGCGTCGTCAGGAAATAGCGGCGGTCTGGCTCTGTGTCGGTGGCGCCGGATGCGAGAGCGGGAATGCGCGCGCCTCCTTTTCCAGCCATTCGCAGAAGAGCGTGGATTTGCGGTTTCGCCTCGCCCGGCGCAGCGCCACATATTCATGGCCGCTTTCGAGAAATCCATGCGGCGCTGCCAGCCGGCCGAAGCGGATATCATCCGTCACATAGGGCCAGGGCACGACGCAGACACCGAGCCCGGCATTAGCCGCCTCCAGCATGAAATAGAAATGCTCGTATTCGACGCGACCACCTGCTTCCAAGACAACACCGGAGCGCGCAAGCCAGTCGCCCCAGGCACGCAGCCGGCTACGCGTGTGAAGCCGCGCAGCACCAGTGAAGCGCTTACCTACGGTCTCGGCCAGCGATGGTGATAGTACAGGGCCGGTCTGCTCCGGAAAGAGCGGGATAACATCTGCGCCGGCGGGCCAGGGTGCGGTTCCGACGCGGATCGCGACATCGAAACTGTCGCGAGCAAAATCCACCGGGCGCGAGGAGGCGGTCAAGCGCACGTCGATATCGGGATATTCCGCCTGAAACCGGTAAAGCCTCGGGATGAGCCAGCGCATGGTGAAGGTGCCGGGGCAGGACACATCGAGCGCGCCATCCTCGGTATCGGCGACCGCGCGAACGGAGTTATCGATCTGGTCGAAGGCAACGTTCAGCCCCGACAGCAGCGTCTTACCGGCTTCAGTCAGGCGCAGCCTGTTCTTCGGACCCTCGAAGAGGGGAACGCCGAGCACATTTTCGAGATGCTGGATCTGACGGCTGACGGCACTATGGGTGACATTAAGTTCATCGGCAGCAAGCGTCATGCGGCCGAGACGACCGGCGGCTTCGAAAGCGCGAAGCGCATTGAGCGATGGAATGCGGCGAACCATGTGCGTTTTCCGAACAATATCTGTTCAATCATATCGGTTTTCACACGGAATTCCATGGTGTTTATTATGGCTCGCGAACTACCGAATACCTTTTCAGGAACAAAGGATGCTGGACTGCAACGCGTGCCGGCAATGGCGAAGCTTTGCTTTCGAAGCAATTTATGGAGAGTGATCGTGAACAGCAGACACAGTGACGGAAGTGCGGGCGACGCCAATTACGGCGTGATCGGCACCAACTACTCAAGGTATCGGCAACCCGACCCGTATATCGCAGAGTTCATTCGTACAGCACTTGACAATGCCGAGACCGTTCTGAATGTCGGCGCGGGCGCCGGCTCCTACGAACCGATCGACCGGAAGGTGACGCCAGTCGAACCGTCTGCCTCCATGCGCGCGCAGCGCCCGGCACATCTGCCCGAGGCGGTCGATGCGACGGCGGAAAAGTTGCCCTTCGCCGATCAGTCCTTCGATGCGAGCATGGCGACGTTCACCGTGCATCAATGGTCCGACCTCAAGGCCGGTCTTTCGGAAATGCGGCGCGTTTCGCGCGGTCCGGTGCTGGTCCTGAGCTGCGATCCCAATGAGCTGGAACGCTCATGGCTGTTCGACTATGCGCCGGAGATGATCTCTGTCGAGGCGAGCCGTTATCCAGCCATGCAGACTGTTGCTGACTATCTCGGCGGTACTGTCGAGATATTGCCCGTGCCGATCCCGCTTGCCTGCATCGATGGTTTCGGTGAGGCCTATTATGGGCGGCCGGAGCGTATGCTCGATCCCGGCTCCCGGCTCGCAAATTCGGCCTGGAGCTTTGTCGATCCATCGGTCGGCAAGCGTTTCGCAGCCGAGCTCGGCCGCGATCTTCAGGACGGCAAGTGGGATGCGCGCTATGGATATCTGCGCACGCAGCCCTTCTTCGAAGGGTCGCTGCGCCTGATCGTCGCCCGCCCCTGACGGCCTCAGCTAAAGAACCGGTTCTCCGGTCGCGGCAGGCCGAGATGCTCGCGCAACGTCGTGCCCTCGTATTCCCTGCGGAACAGGCCACGGCGCTGCAACTCAGGCACCAGGCGCATTGTGACGTCGTCGAGCCCCTGCGGCAGATAAGGGAAGACGACGTTGAAGCCATCGGATCCCTCTTCATCCAGCCAGCGCTCCATCTCATCGGCAATGCTCCCCGGCGTGCCGACAAAGGCAAGGCCGGAATAGCCGCCGTAACGCTGGGCGAGCTGGCGGACGGTGAGGTTTTCCTCCTGGGCCAGCTTGATGACCTGGGCGCGGCCCGTCTTGCTGGCGTTGGTGTCGGGAATATCACTGGGCAGCGGCGCATCCGGATCAAAGCCGGAGGCATCATGGCCAAGCGCGATCGAAAGCGAGGCGATGGCGCTGTCGTAGTGAACGAGGCTGTCGAGGGAAAGACGTTTGGCGCGCGCCTCCTCGATACTGTCGCCGATGACGACGAAGGCGGCGGGCAACAATTTCAGGTGATCGCGATTACGGCCAATAGCCTGCATCCGGCCCTTGATGTCAGCGTAGAGTGCCTTGCCGCCGTCGAGGTCGCGCGGCGAACAGAAGACCACCTCGGCAGTTTCGGCAGCGAGCTGGCGGCCGGGATCAGACTGGCCGGCCTGCACAATGACGGGCCAGCCCTGAACCGGGCGGGCAATGTTCAGTGGCCCGCGCACGCTCAGTTCGTCGCCCTTATGGTTGAGCACGTGCATTTTTTCGGGATCAAAATAAATTCCGCTCTCGCGGTCACGGACAAAGGCGTCGTCGGCAAAGCTGTCCCAGAGACCGGTGACGACATCGTAGAATTCGCGCGCCCGTTTGTAGCGCTCGCCATGTTCCACATGCTCGTCGAGACCGAAGTTGAGCGCCGCATCAGGATTGGACGTGGTGACGATATTCCAGGCGGCGCGACCATTGCTCAGATGATCGAGCGAAGCAAAACGGCGGGCGACATGATAGGGCTCGTCAAAAGTGGTGGATGCCGTTGCCGCAAGCCCGATTCTTTCGGTAACGGCGGCGAGCGCCGAAAGCAGCGTGAAGGGCTCGAAAGAAGTCACGGTGTGGCTGCGCTTCAGCGCCTCAACCGGCATGTTGAGCACAGCCAGATGATCCGCCATGAAGAAGGCGTCGAATTTCGCGGCTTCGAGCTTCTGCGCGAAGGATTTGATGTGAGCGAAATTGAAATTGGCGTCTGGATAGGAACCCGGATAGCGCCATGCGCCGGTATGCAGGCTGACGGGACGCATGAAGGCGCCGAGGCGCAACTGCCGTGAACGGGTCATGTTTTTCCTCGTGGATCGGAGCGAAGCGACCGCCTGCCCTCTGCTGAACGCGGATGCCGGAATGACGTATGCCTGCGTTTACGTAGGGGTTCGCGCGCCGTTATTCGAGATTGGTTCGCGTTTTTCCGGCAGTGATTTCATCGGCAAAGCGGTCAACTCGCGGTGATATGGACGGAGGGATAGGCTAGCCGCCGACCCGAGCCCAGGATAAGCAAGCACTTTCCATTTTCTAGCGCATCTATAGAATTTATAATCTTACCTCTCGTGTCGATTTCTTTCACCCATACGACTGTCAGAACTGGAGAAATCGATGACGACCGTGCTCAGGCAACAAGACCAGATCCGGCCCGTGGCCGCCCGCATTGCCAGCGACGAGGAGGCACTTGAGACGGCGCGCGCGCTTGCCACCCAATTCGCCGCCACCGCCGTCGGGCGCGATGCTGAACGCCGGTTACCTTTCGCCGAACTCGACGCGCTTGCACAATCCGGCCTGCTGGCGATTGCGGTTCCCGCGCAATATGGCGGGCTTGATGTCTCGAATGCCGTTCTGGCCGAAGTGACCGCGATCCTGGCGGAAGCAGATGGCTCGATCGGCCAGATCCCGCAGAACCATTTCTACATCCTGGAAGCTTTGCGGGTGGATGGCAGCGAGGAGCAGAAGCGGTATTTCTTCGGCAGGGCGCTTGCCGGCGATCGTTTCGGCAATGCGCTTTCGGAGCGCGGCACGAAAACCGTCGGCCACTACAATACCCGCATTGTCAGGGACGGACCCGGCTATCGCATCAACGGCCAGAAATACTACTCGACGGGCGTGTTGTTCGCTGACTGGGTCACCGTGTTCGCGCTCGATGAGGAAGACCGGCTTGTCATGGCCTTCGTGCCGAAGGGAACCGAGGGCGTCGAGATCATCGACGACTGGGACGGTTTCGGCCAGCGCGCAACGGGCAGCGGCACGACGATCCTCAACAATGTCTATGTCCACGCCGATTCCGTCGTTCGTCACCACAAGGGCTTCGAGCGGCCGACGACCATCGGCTCGGTCGGCCAGATCGTCCATGCGGGCATCGATCTCGGCATCGCGCGGGCCGCTTTCGCTGAGACACTCGAATTCGTGCGCACCAAATCCCGCCCCTGGATGGACAGCGGCGTCGAACGCGCCGCAGAGGATCCGCTGACGATCTCGAAGGTCGGACAGATCGCCATCCGGCTGGAAGCTGCTGCAGCACTCCTCGAACGTGCCGGTCAGAAAGTCGATGCGGCCCAGATCGAGACGACGGAAGCAACCGTCGTTGAAGCCACGCTTGCTGTCGCCGCAGCCAAGGTACTGACGACCGAGATCGCCATCGAAGCGACCAATACGCTCTTCGAGCTTGCGGGCACCTCCGCCGTCAAGGCCGAACTCAATCTCGACCGGCACTGGCGCAATGCACGCACCCACACGCTGCACGATCCCGTGCGCTGGAAGTACCACGTCGTCGGCAATTATCACCTGAACGGCGTGATCCCACCGAAGAACGGCGCACTCTAACTCTCTCCTCAACTAAAACCCCATTTCTGTCACCGGAAATGGGGTTCTTTTCGCGACCACTCCCCGTCTCAGCTATAGAGGCTGACTTCGGGGATCTTGTCGTTCAGCACGAATTCGCCGACTTCCTTGGCCTTGTAGAAGACCGGATCGTGCAGCGTGTGGGTGCGCACATTGCGCCAGAAACGGTCGAAGCGATATTTCTCCGCCGTGGAGCGCGCGCCAGTTAGTTCGAAGACGCGAGACGTGATATCGAGCGAGACATGGGTGGCGTGCACCTTGGCGGCATAGGCTTCCGCCGCCGCCTCGCCGCGCTCACGGGCGGTGACAGCATGGCCCTTTGCAAGTCCTGCCTGGACAGTCGCCGCTGCCGCATCGGCCAGGGCGGCGGAGGCTTTCAGCGCGGCGGTGAACTCACCGACCCGCTCCAGGATATAGGGATCGTCCGCAGCCCGCTCGACGCCCGAAGTGACCCAGGGACGCGTCGTCGTGCGCACATAGTCGATGGCAGTCTGGAGCGCGCCTTCGGCGCTGCCGAGATAGAAGTTGACGAAGACGAGCTGGATGAGCGGCGTGTTGAAGGTGGAAAGTACCTGCGGGGCGGCATCGGGAGCAACCGGGACGCCAACGAAATCCTCCTCATAAACAGGGAAATCGTGGAACTCGACGCTGCCGCTGTCAGAGAGCCGCTGACCGAAATTGTCCCAGTCGTCATTGGCCTGATAGCCGGGCCGATTGGTCGGCACGGCGAAGCCGACGATCTTGTCGCCGAGCGTGGCGTTGGCATTGATGTAGTCGGAGACATGAGCGGCGGTAGAGAAGGACTTACGCCCGCTCAGCACATAACCGTTACCGCGACGGGTGAGAACAAGACCTGGATCGCGCGGATTGACAGCAGCACCCCAATAGAGGTTTTTCGCCACGGTTTCGGCACCTAGCGCATGAGCGCGGGCTTCCTCAAGCGCCCAATAGACATACTGGCTATTGACGAAGTGATAGCCGAGAAGCTGGCCGATCGAGCTTTCGCCGCGCGCCAGGATGCGCACGAGCCGCAAGCCATCCACCCAATCAAGGCCACCGCCACCGATCTTTTGATCATGTAGGGCATTCAGCAGACCGGCATTCTTCAGCTTGACGATCTCGGCAAGCGGTGGACGACCTTCACGGTCGAGTTCGGCGGCGCGCCTGGAAAGATCGGCCGAGATGTCCTCAGCGCGGGCAAAGAGGTCCGCTCGCGTCGCGCTACGGTTGGTCGCGAAGACGACATTGGACTGGCTCATGGAATGAAACTCCGGTTTCTAGAAATGGGGCCGGCGGGGGCCGCACAACCCCCGCCGGAAGATCGAGGCAGGCAGCTTAGAAAAGCTTGTCCGGGATCCAGCTCGCGGTTGCCGCGTCGCTTGTGCTGAAGGCCGGGATTTTCTGCGCCAAATCCTCGATCGTCTTGACGCCGGCGGCACGCAGGCTTTCCTGCGTCAGGAGCGTCGGCTTCACTGTGATCTGATGCGGGATTTCCTGCCCGGCGATCTGAAGAGCGGCGGCACGAACGGAGACGGCACCGACAACAGCCGGATTGGTGGCGACGGTTGCAACCCAGGGGCTGCCCTCTTCGGTGATCTCCTGAATGTCGGCAGTGGAGACATCTGCCGAATAGATCTTCACCTTGCTCGCGATGCCAAGGTCATTGGCGGCGAGCTTCACGCCACGAGCAAACTCGTCATAGGGGGCGAAGACGACACTGATATCGGGGTTGGCGGTCAGCGCGGCCTTCGCCTGATCGGCCGTCGAGGTCGCCGTCGTATCGCTCACATTGCCGAAACGGGCCTTCTCGACGACGCCGGAATTCTCCGACTTGAACTTCTCCCAGACCTCGTTACGGCGGTCGAGCGGCGCGAAGCCTGCGACATAGACATAACCGGCCTTGAAGCTCTTGCCATTGTCCTTGACGACCTGGTCGAGGCCGAGCCGAGCGAGTTCATGGTCGCTCTGCTCCACCTGCGGCACCTTGGGATTGTTGAGGTTGACGTCGAAAGCGACAACCTTGATGCCCTTGTCCAGCGCCTGCTGGACGACATCGCCGAGCGATTCTGGCAGGCCGTGATCGACGACGATACCGGCTACGCCGAGATTGATCGCCTGCAGGATCTGCTCACGCTGCTCGGCGGCATCCTGCCGGCCGGGAAACACACGCAGATCGATATCGAGCGCCTTGGCCTGGGCTTCCGCACCGGCCTGATAGGCCTGAAAGAAGTCACCCGCCGAGATGTAGCTGATCAGCGCCACCTTGACGCCGCCCTTGTCGAAGGGGGCCGGTGCGCCGTTGAGACCGGCGGCAAAGGAGGTCTGATAGAGAGTGAAAGAAATTGCGGCTGCAGAGAGCGCCAGCCGTGCGAGGGATTTCATCGTCGCGATCCTCTAGTCAATCGAGAGCGTCGTCTGACAGGTTGGCAGCTCCCCGCGACGCATGAATTATTAGATATAAACTCTATGTTTTTAGTAGATTTAATGATCCGATTTTTGGCGGTTCAGGAGAATCTTTGTTCCCGTCGCTGCGTGACCGCGGCAAAGGCTTGCCTCGCAGTTCAGGCATTCGTCGGGCCAATATTGCGGCTCGAAAGCAGACCCGGATATGCCCGATGCCGCTCCTTCACGTTGACAATATCACCCGCAGTTTCGGGTCCACCCGCGCGCTTTCCGGCGCCCATTTCTCTATCGAGCGGGGCGAAATCGTCGCGCTGATGGGCGCCAATGGCGCCGGCAAATCGACGCTGGTGAAAATCGTTTCGGGCGTGCTTGCGGCTGACGGCGGCACGATCAGTCTGAATGGCCGGCCCTTCTCACCCAAAACACCATCCGAGGCGGCAAAGGCCGGCGTCGTCACCGTGCACCAGTCGACAGATCTTGTCGGAGCGGCAGGACTGACCGTTGCCGACGCCCTGCTGCTGCATCGCTTTGCGGAGGGCAGCACACCCTTTTTTCTTTCCCGGGCAAGCGTGCGCCGTGAAGCGCTTGCCATGCTCGACGCGGCCGGCTTCTCGCTGCCGCTCGACCGGGATTTCGGCGATCTGACCGCCGCCGACCGTCAGCTCGTTGCGATCGCCCGCGCGCTTGCCGACAAGGCCGAGCTGCTGATCCTCGACGAGCCAACCGCAAGCCTTTCGGCGGAAGAAAGCCGGCGCCTGTTCGACATCCTGCTCACCTTGCGAGCGCAAGGCCTTTCCACCCTCTACATCTCCCATCGGACCGCCGATCTCGAGGCCATCGCAGACCGGGCGCTCGTCATGCGTGGCGGCCGCATCGTCGGCAGCTTCAACCGACCGATCGACTTTTCCAGCGCCATCGAAACGATGATCGGTCGCAGGCTTGAAGCAGCGCGGCCAGACGCCCGCCCGGCCACGGGCTCAGCCATTTTCGAAATGCATGGCATTCGCCTTCTGCCGTCAAGCAAGCCCTTCGACCTGACCCTGCATGAAGGCGAGGTCGTTGCCATCACAGGCGTGCTGGGGGCCGGCAAAAGCCGCCTGTTGTCGTCGATCTTCGGCATTCGAGACATGGCTGACGGCGCGATGCAACTCGATGGCAAGCCCTATCGGCCGAAATCGCCGGCCGAGGCGATTGCTGCAGGCGTCGCTATGGCAGCCGAGGATCGCCATCGCTCCTCGCTGATGCCGGCGGCGTGGCCCGGCAATTCGCTCGCAGCCACCATCAGCCTTCCGCATCTTGCCAAATGGTATCCGAGCGGCCTGCTTTTCGGCGGCCGCGAGCGGCGCGAGGCGGAACAGGCCATTTCCCGGCTCGGCATCAAGGCCGCCGGTCCGCTCGCTTCGATCTGGTCACTGTCGGGCGGCAATCAGCAGAAGACTGTCATCGCCCGCTGGGAGGCGGAGCCAAGCCGGCTGCTGCTGCTCGACGAGCCGTTCCAGGGCGTCGATGTCGGCGCTCGCCACGACATCATCCAGGCAATCCGGGCGCGCACCGACCGCGCGACGCTGATCGCGACATCCGATCCCGAAGAGGCCTACGAGGTCGCCGACCGCATCCTGACAATCGAGCACCACACCTTGCTGCGCGATCTTATCGACGATGCCTCTTCTTCATCCCGACAGGAACTTTCCGCATGACAACCATCGATGAGGAGGCCTTGCCAAAGGCAGGCTCCACCGCACAGAACCACGGCCAGGGTGACCGCGTCCCAGCGCTCGGCAACTTTCTGCGCGCCGGCGCGGTGTTCATCCTGCTCGGACTGATGATGATCGGCTTCACGATCGCGCAACCGGCCTTCGTCAATATCGGCAACCTGATGAGCATCCTCCAGGCCGTATCTGTCGTTGCGATCCTCGGTGCCGGGGTGACGGTGACGCTGGCCGTCGGCGGTTTTGATCTCTCGATCGGAGCGGTCGCCGCCTCCAGCGTCATGGCCGCGAGCTATGCGATGATCGTCTGGCATCTCGATGTTTTCGCCACAGTGCCGCTCGTCCTTGCCTTCGGCGCGGCGGTTGGGTTCGTCAACTCCTTGCTTATCGTGCGGCTTCGCGTCCCCGACCTTCTGGCCACCCTTGCCATGATGTTCCTGCTCTCGGGCCTGCAGCTTATTCCGACGGCCGGCCGGTCGATCTCGGCAGGCCTTGTCCTGCCAGACGGTTCCAAGGCGACCGGCGCCTATGATCCGGCTTTCCTGCTGATCGGCCGCTACAGCCTCTTTGCCACGCTGCCCGTCTCCGTGGTGCTGATGGCCATCGTTGCAGTCGTCCTGTTCGTGTTGACCGAGCGCACTCGCATTGGCCGGCTGCTCTTTGCCACCGGCGGCAACGAGGTGGCGACACGGCTTGCCGGCGCCTCCACCACACGGTTGAAGACGCTCGCCTATGTCATCTCTGGGACCCTGGCATCCCTTGGCGGTATCGTGATCGCGGCCCGTGTGGGCCGCGGCGATGTCTCCTCCGGCGGATCGCTGCTAATGGACTCGGTCGCTGCCGCCCTCATCGGCTTTGCCGTCCTCAACCTGCGCCGACCCAACGTGCTTGGCACCGTCGTCGGTGCCGTCTTTGTCGGCGTGCTGCTCAACGGCCTGACGATGCTGAACGCTCCCTACTACACGCAGGATTTCGTCAAGGGCGCCGTGCTCGTCGGAGCCCTTGCCCTGACCTATGGGCTCGGTCGCAACAGCGATCGCTGAAGCCAGCTTTAGCTTCAGAAAATTTCCTGTGACCGCATGCTTTTGGAATAACGTACCTCTTATACGCCTTAAATCTATATAATTTATAGTCTATCAAATTGAGAGGGTATCGTCATGAATGTAGGACTTGGAGGCGGCTTCGGACGCCGTGAAATCTTGAAACTTGCTGCCGTCGCAAGTGCCACCTTTGCAGGCGCCAGCATGCTGACCGCACCGGCTGCAAGGGCCGACGACGAAGGGCTTTCCCTGAAAGGCAAGCGCATCGCCATCAGCGCTACCGGCACGGACCACTATTTCGATCTGCAGGTCTATAATGCCCAGATCGAAGAGGTGAAGCGGCTCGGCGGCGAACCGATCGCAGTCGATGCCGGCCGCAACGACGGCAAGTTGATCGCCCAGTTGCAGACACTCGTCGCCCAGAAGCCGGATGCGCTGGTACAGATCCTCGGTACGCTCAGCGTGATCGATCCCTGGCTGAAGAAGGCCCGTGACGCTGGCATTCCGGTACTGACCGTCGATGTCGGCTCGACCAATTCAATCAACAACACGACGTCGGACAATTGGGGCATCGGCAAGGACCTCGCCCTGCAGCTCGTTTCCGATATCGGCGGAGAAGGCAATATCGTCGTCTTCAACGGCTTCTACGGTGTCACGCCCTGCGCCATCCGCTACGACCAGCTCGTCAACGTCGTCAAGTATTTCCCGAAGGTGAAGATCCTGCAGCCGGAATTGCGCGACGTCATCCCGAATACGGTCCAGGACGCCTTCACGCAGATCACTGCGATCCTCAACAAATATCCGGACAAGGGCTCGATCAAGGCCGTCTGGTCGGCCTGGGATATTCCGCAGCTCGGCGCAACGCAGGCGATCGCCGCCGCCGGCCGCAACGAAATCCGCACCTATGGCGTCGACGGCAGCCCGGAGGTTCTCCAGCTCGTTGCCGACAAGAATTCGCCGGCTGGCGCCGATGCTGCCCAGCAGCCGGCGGAGATCGGCCGTGTCGCAGTCCGCAACGTTGCCAGGCTGCTCGCCGGCCAGACGCTGCCGCGCGAGACCTACGTACCGGCGCTGCTGGCCAACAAGGAAAACGTCTCCGAGATCATCAAGAAGCTCGGTATCGGCTGATATCAAGGCGGGCCTTGCGGCTGATGCCGCAGGGTCCGCATGTCCCTGGAAAGCGGCATCATGACTGTACCCGTCCCGACGCAAGCGACAGCCGACGATAATGTCATCATTCGCTTCGATCATATCGTCAAGCGCTTCGGCGGCGCCCAGGCACTGGCCAGCGCATCACTCGCCATACGTCGCGGCACCGTCCACGGCCTCGTCGGCCAGAACGGAGCCGGCAAGTCGACGCTGATCAAGCTGCTTGCCGGGCTGCATGTCGCGGACGAAGGTACGATCGAAATCGAAGGCAAAGCCTATGATCGGCTGACACCGCATCTGAACGAAGAGCTCGGCATTCATTTCATCCATCAGGACAGGCTGCTGGTTCCGACATTCACGGTCGGCGAGGCACTGTTTCTCGGCCGCGAGACGCGGCGTGCGGGAACACCCTTCCTTGATCGCCGGGCAATGCAGAAACGCGCCGGCGAGATCCTTGCCAATTATTTTGGGATCACTCTGCCGAAGAACGCCCTTATCGGCGAGCTCTCGACCGCCGAAAAGCAGATCGTCCAGATCACGCGGGCATTGCTCCATCAGCCGAAAGTTCTCGTCTTCGATGAGCCGACCGCTGCATTGGTACGGCGCGAGGCTGAAATCCTCTTCCGCCTGATCCGCCGGCTGCGCGACGAAGGTGTCACGATTATCTACATCTCGCATTATCTCAACGAGATCGAAGAACTCTGCGATCACGTCACCGTACTGCGCAACGGCCGGGATGTGGCCTCGCTGCCGACAAGCGAGACCTCGGCCAAGGCGATCGCCGGTCTGATGATCGAGCGCGACATCGCCGAAATGTTCCCCAAGCGCCGGGTCGAACTCGGCGAAGCGATCCTGAATATCCGGGGGCTTTCGGCACCCAACCGATTTGACGACGTCAGTTTCAGCCTGCGCCGCGGCGAGGTGCTCGGCATCACCGGCCTCCTCGGCTCCGGCGCAAAGGACCTGATCCGCACGCTTTTCGGTCTGGAACAGGCCGCAAGCGGCGAGATTGAAATCGAGGGACGAACAGCATGGCCCGGCGACCCCGCAAAAGCGGTCGACCGCCGGCTTGCGCTTGTTCCCGAGGACCGACGCGGACATGGCGTCGGCCTCGATCTCAGTGTGACCGAAAATATCACCCTTCCGAGCCTCGCCCGTTACAGCCGTTTCGGTTTCCTCAATCGCAAGCGTGAGCGCTCCGACACGGAGGACCTGATCGAGCGGCTGCAGATCAAAACGGCCGGGCGCGATGCGTTGGTCCGCACACTCTCGGGCGGCAATCAGCAGAAGGTGGCGATCGCCAAATGGCTGAGCCGCCAGTCGGAAATCTACCTGCTGGATGAACCGACCGTCGGTGTCGATATCGGCTCAAAGGTCGAAATCTATACGCTGATCGGCGAACTGGCCGCACGTGGGGCCGGCGTTATCGTTCTCTCCTCCGACCTGCCGGAGCTCGTCGGAATTACGGACAGGATCCTGGTATTTTTCCGCGGCCGGCTGATCCGCGAGCTCGATTCCTCGAAAACCACAACGGATGAAGTCCTGTCGATCTCGACCGGCGCTTCGGAAGGATTGCGCCATGTCGGCTGACGTTCATTTCGGGCCTCTTCCCACCGCGTCCACGGACCCCGTGTCGCAAGCCAGGGGCGCAGCGGCGGTCGCGGTGCTCCGCTTCGGCTCGCTGCTTGCCTTCGCGGCCATCCTTGTCGTGTTCTCTTTGACGGCGCCTTATTTTCTGTCTGTCGGCAATATCGGCAATGTTCTCGGCCAGTCCGCCATTTCCGGTATATTGGCGATCGGACTGACAGTCGTGCTGATCGCCGGAGGCTCGAATGTGGTCACCGGCGGCATCGACCTGTCGTTGGCGGCCAATATGGGCCTGAGCGCTGCAGTCTATGCGACCCTGATCCAGCTTGGCTATGGTGACGCAACAGCGGCGGCGGCGGCTTTGCTGACCGGTGTTGCGATCGGCGCGGTCAACGCTGTCGCCATCGTACTCGCGGGAATCGTCCCGCTGCTAGCAACGCTCGCAGTGATGAATGTTGTCGCCGGCCTCGAACTTGTCCTGACGCAGAACACCGTCGTGCCTGCGTCGACCGATTTTCTGACGGCTGTTTCGGCCTCCGATAGTTTCGGCATCCCCATTCTCGCCTACGTGCTGCTCGGCTTCACTGCAATTGCCGCGGCGATCGTGCAATATACGCCGATCGGGCTCAGGCTTTATGCCGTCGGCGAGTTTCCGGACGCGGCACGCGCCGCCGGCCTGCCGCTCAAGCGGCTGCTTGCCGGCGCGTTCATCGCCAGCGGGCTCTGCGGCGGTTTTGCCGGCATTCTCTCGGTCTCCTATCTCAGCGGCAGCACGACCGGTTCGGGCGAGGCGCTGCTGCCTGTCGTCGTCATTGCACTGCTCGGCTCGGTCTTTTCGCGGCGGCTGGTGCCGACCATTCCGGGAACGCTGATATCGGCGCTGTTCATCGGCTTCCTCACCAACGGCTTCCAGCTCCTGAACCTGCCGAGCACGCTCGTCAGCGGCGTGCAGGGGCTTCTCATCCTGATCGTCGTGTCGGCCACGACATTGTTGCGCAAGCGGGAGATCTGATATGTCCGCCTCAACTTCAGCCGGACGCTCGCTCGCCGGCCTCGCACGCTTTGGCCTGATCATAGCGCTGATCGTGGTTTTCTCTGTCTTCTCCGTCCTCGCGCCCACCTTCCTGACACCCGGTAACCTGCAGAGCATTCTCGTCAACAATTTCACGCTGCTTGCCATCGTCTCGATCGCCATGACCTTCGCGGTCTCCGCAGGCGGCATCGATCTCTCGGTCGGCACGGCCGTCGATTTTGCAAGCTTTGCCTTCGTCTCCTTCGTTCTGGCGGGCCAGCCGGTGCCGCTCGCGCTCATCGCCGGGCTTGCAGCCGGCGCGCTGGTCGGCGCGTTCAACGCTGTCCTCGTATCCGTGATCGGCGTCGCACCGTTTCTCGCGACACTCGGCACCCTCTTTATCGGCCGCAGCGTCCAGCAATTGCTGACCAATGGCGGCAACCCGGTTTATCTTCCGCCCTCGGGAGTGCCGGAAGCCTTTCGCTTTCTCGGCCATGGCACGATTGCCAACGTTCCGGTGCCATTGGTGATCGCTGCCATCGTCATCGCGGGCGCAGCCGCAGTCTTCGCTCGGACCCGTTTCGGGCGCGTAGTCGTCTCGATCGGCATCCAGCCGAGCGTCGTGCGCTATTCCGGCATCGGTCTCGGCGCGCCTGTTGCCGCCACCTTCATTCTCGCTGGGCTGATTGCCGCCGTTGCCGGTCTCATCCTGACGGCGACGGTAACCGTCTACATCCCCTCCTCCGGCAATGCGTTCCTGCTGAACGCCATCGGCGCCACCTTCATCGGCACGACGCTATCGCCGCTCGGCCGGCCCAATGTGCTTGGCACCGTTCTCGGCGTCCTGCTCCTCAGCATCGTCGCCAACGGCCTGCTGCTGACCGGCCTGAACTTCTACTGGCAGCAGGTCGGCACCGGCACGCTCATCTTTGCCGTGCTCGCCCTCAGCTTCATCAACAGAAAAACCGTCGGCGCCTGAAGCGCACCTCGCCGACAACGCAGGAAGAATGACATGACCCGTGAAATCAGGCTCAACGCCTTCGACATGAATTGCGTCGGACACCAGTCGCCGGGGCTCTGGCGACATCCGCGCGACAAATCCTGGACCTACAAGGATCTCGATTATTGGGTGCATCTGGCAAAGACGCTGGAGCGCGGCAAGTTCGACGGTCTCTTCATCGCCGACGTGCTCGGCGTCTATGACGTCTTGAACGGCAATGTCGATGCAGCGCTTCGCCATTCGGCGCAGGTGCCGGTCAACGATCCGCTGCAGCTCATCCCGACCATGGCGTATGAGACCGAACATCTCGGCTTTGGCCTGACAGCTTCGCTCTCTTTCGAACACCCTTATACTTTTGCCCGGCGCATCTCCACGCTCGATCATCTGACCAAGGGTCGCGTCGGCTGGAATATCGTCACCTCCTATCTGAACAGCGGTGCGCTCAATATCGGCCAGGCCGCGCAGACCAACCATGACGACCGCTACGACCTCGCCGACGAATATCTCGAGGTCTGCTACAAGCTCTGGGAGGGAAGCTGGGAGGACGATGCCGTCGTGCGCGACCGCGAAACCGGCATTTTCACCCATCCGGAAAAGGTCCATCCGATCAATCATTCGGGCAAATATTTCAACGTTCCCGGCATTCACCTGAGCGAGCCCTCGCCACAGCGCACGCCGGTGCTCTACCAGGCCGGCGCCTCGAGCCGCGGCAAGGATTTTGCCGGCGCGCATGCCGAATGCATCTTTGTTGCGGCGCCCTCCAAGCCGGTTTTGAAGCGCTACGTCGCCAATGTCCGCCAGGCGGCCGAGCGGCTCGGACGCAATCCGCGCGAAATCCTCGCCTTCAACCTGCAGACCGTCGTCCTCGGCGAGACCGATGCCGAGGCACAGCGCAAGTTCAACGAATATCGCCAATACGCCTCCTTCGAGGGTGCGCTGACGCTGATATCAGGCTGGACAGGTATCGATTTCGGCCAGTTCGGTCCGGATGAGATTCTGCGCCATCGCTATACGAATGCCGTCCAATCGGCTGTCGAAACCTTCACGACCATTGATCCGGATAAGGAATGGACCGTACGCGAAATGGCCGATTGGGTGGGCATCGGCGGCTTCGGCCCAGTCTTCGTCGGCTCACCGTCGACAGTCGCCGATCTGATGCAGGAATGGGTCGAGGAAACCGACGTCGATGGTTTCAACCTCGCCTATGCGGTGACGCCCGAGAGCTTCGAAGACACCGTCAACCTGTTGGTGCCTGAACTGCAGAAGCGCGGCATCTACAAGACCGAATACCGGCAGGGTACGCTGCGCGAAAAGCTTGGTGGCGCGGGACCGCGGCTGGTTGCGCCGCATCCGGGAGCGTCCTATCGCAACCTCGGCATTGACGCGCCGCGGCTCGTTGTTGGCAACCGCTGAAAAATAATGGCTGGGTGACAAAAAATATCTCGCCTGGCCATCCTGTTCGAATTTAATTCCTGTCACAATTAACGTTTCAACTCGAATATAGATCATTGAATTTCTTGGATATCAGGAGCGGGCATGACTATTGCAGATATCTCTCGGCGCGGCCTGCTGAAGGGCACGGCGTTGCTTCTCGGAACGACAGCGTTGTCGCGTATTGCGCTGGCGCAGGACGTGCCGGCCGGCGGGCGCCTGATCGTTGCAGCCGATTCCGAGCCGAAGAACCTCAACCCGGCAATCGTCGCCTCGAACGGGGTCTTCTTTATCGCTAGCAAGGTGATCGAGCCGCTCGCGGAGGCTTCCTACGAAGGCTCGGACGGTCTTGCGCCGCGTCTCGCCACGTCCTGGGAAGGCTCAGCCGACGGGCTCTCCGTCACCTTCAAGCTGCGCGACAACGCCACCTGGCATGACGGCAAGCCATTCACCTCGGCCGACGTCGCCTTCTCGGCGCTCAACGTCTGGAAACCGCTCCAGAACCTCGGTCGCCTGGTCTTCGCCAATCTGCAAGCAGTCGATACACCCGACGATCACACGGCGATCTTCCGTTTCGCGAAGCCGACGCCCTTCCAGCTCATCCGCAATGCGCTTCCAGCCGTCACCAGCGTCGTTCCCAAGCATATTTTTGAAGGTACCGATATCGCCAAGAACCCGGCCAACAATACGCTTGTCGGCACCGGCCCGTTCAAGTTCGCCGAATACAAGCCCGGCGAATATTACCGGCTGACGCGTAACGAGAATTACTGGCAGAAGGGCGAGCCGAAGCTCAACGAAATTGTCTACCGCGTGCTGCCTGATCGTGAATCGGCCGGCGCCGCACTGGAGGCCGAGGAAATCCATCTCGCCGCCTTCTCAGCCGTGCCGCTTGCCGATCTCGACCGTATCTCCAAAGTTGACGGCATCAAGGTGATCTCCAAGGGCTATGAGGCGCTCACCTATCAGCTCGTCGTCGAGATCAATCATCGCCGCAAGGAGCTCTCCGATCTTCGGGTGCGTCAGGCGATTGCCCACGCGATCGACAAGAAATTCGTCGTCGATACGATCTTCCTCGGCTATGCGACGGAATCCACCGGCCCTGTTCCGAAGAATTCGAAAGAGTTCTACACGGCCGATGTCGCCAACTATAATTTCGACGTGAAGGCGGCAAACGAGCTGCTGGACCAGGGCGGCTATACCAAGGGCTCCGACGGCAATCGATTCCAGCTCAAGCTGCGGCCGGCACCCTATTTCAACGAGACGCGCCAGTTCGGCGATTATCTGCGCCAGGCGCTCGCAGCCGTCGGCATCGATGCGGTCATCGTCAATGCCGATGCCGCCGCACATCAGAAGGCTGTCTATACCGACCACGACTTCGATATCGCCGTCGGTCCGCCGGTCTTCCGTGGCGATCCGGCCATCTCGACTACCATTCTCGTCCAGTCCGGAACGCCTGATGGCGTGCCCTTCTCAAACCAGGGCGGCTATGTCAGCGCCGAGCTCGACAAGATCATCGCGCAAGCAGCAGTGACCGTGGACACCGCCGCGCGCACCGACCTCTATTACAAGTTCCAGCAGCTTGTGGTGGCCGAACTGCCTTTGATCAATGTCGCCGAATGGGGGTTCATCACGGTTGCCCGCGATACGGTGCTGAACGTTTCGGACAATCCGCGATGGGCAGTTTCGAACTGGGGCGATACCGCGCTGCAGTCGTGATAGGGTCGAAGGCGCAATTGCGGCAGAGGCCTCATCCGGCGTGAAACGTGCACTTCTCCTCCTGAGACGCAGGATCATCAGCAGCATCCCGGTGCTGCTGATCGTCGTGATCTTCACATTCTTCCTGCTGGAATCCGCCTCCGGTGACGCCGTCGATGCCTATCTCGGCTCGATCGGCGGCGGCGATGCCGCACTCATCAAATCGCTGCGGGAAAGCTACGGCCTGGACCAATCGGTCTTTTCCCGCCTCTGGCTCTATCTGTCGTCGCTCGTTCGCCTCGATCTTGGCTGGTCGGTGGCTTTCAACCGACCAGTACGGGATCTGATCGCCGAGCGGCTACCGAACACGCTGCTCCTGATGGGAAGTGCTACGGTGCTTTCCTTCGGCCTCGGTTCGGCGCTCGGCATCGTCGCCGGCGCAAAGCCGGGCAGCCTGCGCGATCGTCTCCTCTCGATCGGCTCGCTGATCATCTATGCCATACCGAGCTTCTGGCTGGGGCTGGTGCTCAGCATCCTCTTTTCGGTCAAGTTGCGCTGGCTGCCGATTGCCGGCATCGAGACCATCGCCTCCGGCAAATCAGGACTCTCGCAGGTGCTGGATATAGCGGAGCATCTTGTCCTGCCGGTCGGCGCGCTCGCCTTCATCTATCTCGCATTGTTTCTGCGCGTCATGCGCTCTGGCATGGCGGAAGCCTGGAAGCTCGATTTCGTGCTCTTCGCCCGGGCCAAGGGCCTGTCGCGCAGCCGCATCGTGCTTCGTCATGTCGCGCGCAATGCGCTGCTGCCGCTCGTCACCATGCTCGGACTGCAGTCCGCTGCCATGCTAGGCGGCAGTGTCGTCATCGAAAGTGTCTTTGCCATTCCGGGCTTCGGCAGGCTGGCGCAGGAGGCGGTCAACGGCCGGGATGCGCCGCTGCTGATGGGCATCATCGTCACGAGCGCCGTCCTGGTCATTTGTGTCAATTTTGTCGTCGATCTGGCCTACGCCGCCCTCGATCCGCGTATCGGCGCGTCGGAGGGCCGGGCATGACCCTGCTGCGCCGTCTCATTCGAACCTCTGAAGGTACAATCGGGCTTGCCATCCTGGCAGCCCTTCTCGTCGCCGGCTTGCTGGCTCCGGTCCTGTCGCCAGGAGATCCGCTGCGGATTGCCGGGCGGGCGATGCTCACACCATTCGCCGACATGAGCCTGCCGCTCGGAACCGACAGACTGGGGCGCGACGTCCTGGCAGGCCTGCTCTACGGTGCGCGGACTTCATTGGCCGTCGGCATTGCAGCAGCTTTTTCCGCCATGGTGCTCGGGCTCCTTGTGGGCATGGCCGCGGGTTTTGCCGGCGGTGTCATCGACGAGGCGCTCATGCGTATTGTCGATGCTTTCCAGATCGTTCCGGGCTTCCTGCTGGCGCTTGCCTTCGTCAGCGTCATCGGGGTTTCAACGCCTGTCGTCGTCTTTGCCATTGCGCTCGGAGCCTGGGCCGACCCTGCGCGGCTGGCTCGAGCGCAGGTCCTGTCCATCCGCGAACGGGATTATGTGGCTGCTGCACGCGTGATCGGCATGCATCCGGCCGAGATCGCCTTCAAGGAAATCCTGCCGAATGCCCTGCCGCCGGTGCTGGCGCTGTCGGCCACAATCGTTGCCGGCGCAATCCTCACGGAAGCGGCACTTTCCTTCCTCGGTCTCGGCAATCCCAACCTTGCCACCTGGGGCTCGATGATCGCCGAAGGCCGCAGCGTGCTGCGCTCGGCCGCCTATCTTTCTGTGCTGCCCGGTCTGGCGTTGGCGATCACGGTGCTTGGCGTTCACCTTTTCAGCGAGGGCCTGACCAAGGCGCTCGACAGTGGCGGAGAGCCGCGATGACCGCTCTCTTCTGCTGCGTGAAAGGGCTTTCGGTCCATTATGAACGGGAGGCAGCGCTGATTTCCATCGACCTCGATCTCATCGAGGGCGAGAGGCTGGCAATCATTGGCGAAAGCGGGTCCGGCAAAAGTACGTTTGCGCGGGCGCTCGCCGGCCTTCTGCCGGTACAGGCAAGGATCGAAGGCAACATAATCTGGCCGGCGCTCGGCCATGCTCCGCTTCCCGGCCATGATTTCGGTTTTGTTTTTCAGGACCCCGGCACCAGTCTCAATCCAGTGCTGACGATCGGCGAGCAGGTTGCGGAGGGTGCCCGACGACACCTCGGCCTCGGCTGGCGGCAAGCCTATGCACGTGCCGAGGAACTGCTGGAGCGCGTAAGCCTACCACAGCCGACAAACATCATGCGCGCGTTCCCGCACCAGCTCTCGGGTGGCCAGCGGCAGCGCGTGGCGATTGCGGCAGCGATTGCAGCCAGACCCGCCCTGCTCATCGCCGATGAGGCGACCAGTGCGCTCGATGTCGTGGTGCAGGCCGAGATCGTCGGACTTCTCGACAGCCTGGTGCGCGAGGAGGGCATGACGCTTCTCTTCATCACACATGATATCGCGCTCGCTTCCGGCTTCGTTGATCGCGTCGCCGTCTTCCGCGGTGGAGCGTTGCTGGAGGCCGGCCCCGCCCGGTCGGTGCTGTCATCGCCAGCTGATAGCTATACGGCTGCCCTGATCGCCAGTCATCGCGATCTCTCCACGCCGCCACTGATTGCCGAGGTAGTGTCGTGACCGGGCTTCTGACCGTAACTGCACTTTCCAAGGCCTACTCCAGTTCCGGTCGGCAGGTTGCGGCCCTCGACACTGTTTCGCTGACAATCGCAGCCGGCGAAACCCTGGGGCTGGTTGGAGCATCCGGCAGTGGAAAATCAACCCTGTCGCGCGTCCTTCTGCGCCTGCTGGAACCTGATTCCGGCTCCATCAGCTTCGAGGGACAGGACTGGCTTGCGCTACACGGAGCCGAGCTGCGACGCAGGCGGGCGCGCATGCAAATGGTGTTTCAGGATCCACTCGCAGCCTTCAACCCATTGTCGTCCGTCGCCTCCGTTCTCGACGATCCGCTGCGGATCCACGCCATTGCGGACAGGAAGCAACGGCCGGCGGAAATCACCGCCCTGCTGGAACGCGTCGGCCTGCCTGCAACCCTCGCTTCCCGCCCGGTTCGCACGCTGTCGGGCGGTCAACGACAGCGCGTTGCTATTGCCCGCGCTATCGCGACGCGGCCTTCACTGTTGGTGCTGGATGAAGCCGTTTCCGCGCTCGACGTGACGGTCCGTGGCCACATTCTCGAATTGCTGGTCGAACTGCAACGCGAGCATGGCCTTGCCTATCTCTTCATATCCCATGACCTTGCGGTCGTGCGCGCGATCTCGCATCGCATCGCGGTCATGGATTCCGGCCGGATCGTCGAGGAAGGGCTGGCGGCAGATGTCGTCAATGCGCCGCGATCCGATTCGGCGCGCCGGCTCGTCGCGGCGGTGCCACGCCTTGTAACCGAACCCGTTTGATGGAGCTGACCATGACCGAAGTCGCCTGGAACCCGCTCTATGGTGCGCCGGTCTATCCGGCTGAACGCTACGCCGCCCTCACTCGCCGCATCGGCGGGATCCTGAAGACGAACAACGACGTCCTGCTGGTGCAGGCCGAGGCCGTGGTCGCGCTCGAAGCTGTTGCAACCAGCCTTGCCAGACCTGGCCTCTCTGTACTCAACATCGTCACCAGCCCTTATGGCAACTGGTTTGGACAATGGCTGCGACGGGGCGGCACTCACGTCGTCGATATCGTCGCTCGCCCCGGCCTGCCGATCGAGCTCGACGCGATCACAGTCGCGCTCGATATCAACCCCAATGTCAGCGTAATGGCGCTTGTCCACGCAGAATCGGCAAGCGGCATCCTCAATCCATTGCCGGAGATCATCGCTCTCGCAAAGGCGCGAAGCATTGTAACGATAGTCGATGCGGTTGCCTCCGTCGGCGGTCACTCGCTCGATGTCGATGCGTTGGGTATCGATATCGCCGTGATCGGTCCACAGAAAGCACTGGGCGGGCCGGTAGGCGTTTCCGCGCTGTCGGTCAGCCGGCATGCCTGGGAACTGATGCTTCATGACGGCGCACCGCGGGATTCCATCCTGTCGCTGGCCGACCTGAAGGCCTGGGTGGATGCCGGCCGTGGCGTGCTGCCAGGAACGCCGGCACCGTTGGAATTCTTTGCGCTGGAAGCCTGCCTCGACCAGGTCGAGGCCGAAGGGCTGGCGCAGATCATTGCCCGCCATGAGAAAGCCGCTTCGGCGAGCCGAGCCGGCCTGACAGCGCTGGGCACGAGCCTTTGGGTGCCGGCCGGACAGGGATCGAGCCTCGTGACGACGGTCTCGCTGCCGTCAGGACTTGGATCTGCCTCTGTGATCGCCTTTGCCGCAGGATTAGGCGTCGAACTGACGCCCGGTGTCGGCGCGGGCTTGTCTCACCTCATGCGTATCAACCACACAGGCGTGCGGGCAAGCTTTCCGACTGTGCTTGCAAATGTCGTGGCTTATGGCGCTGCACTTCGGCAGGCCGGCATCCCGGCGAATATCGGCGCCGCTTCGGAAGCTGTCACGAAGAGCTATGGCGGCTGATTGCTCCTCAGTACCAGGAGTTCGGCGTTGGCTGCCAGAAGAACAGTTCTTCCTCCCGCAGGCTGCGCAGACGGCTTTCGGCATCCCCTCCCGCAGCGCGGCCAGGGGTTTCGAGCGCCATGTGGTCACGGCCCCGGAGAAGCTTCGCTAGGAAAGTTTTGAATGCTGCAAACATACGTCACCTCCTGGAAAACCGAGCCTGGATTCTCGCACGGATCGCCGGCGCAGAAAATATTGTCTACAAAATTAGTATTCTAATTTGCGCTGTTACGCTGCATGCGGACACCATCGGAAGACCGACTCACGAAAAAGACCATGTTCGGTGCAAGAGAAGCGGTTGCCGGGAGATCGGGCTTAATCTGCCGCAGGCCCTTGAGAATCGGACCTTTCCGATGCACGAAGAGGCAGAAACGAACAGGCCGAGGATGATGGAATGGCGGACGCACGCGGGCTTCATATAGTGTTCGAGAACCATGTGACCCTGCTGAAATGGCACCGGCTGCGCCGGCGCATGGCAGACCCGTTGTTTTCGGCAGAAGTGATGGCAGACGGCTTCAAGGCCGGCGCCTCGATGGAGCTTGATCTGAGAGTGCGCGCCGATGGCGGTTTCGTCGTGCTGCATGACAGGGAGCTGGAAGGCGAGACTTCGGGGCACGGCATCATTGCCCAAAAGAGCCTTACCGATCTACGCGACCTGCGTATGAAGGACGGCAATCGTCCGATCCTCACCAGCGAGGATCTGGCAGCCATGTTGCAATCGGCCCATCCGGACGCATTGCTGCAGTTCGACATGAAGGACGATTACGAGGTGATCGGCGAAAAGGGCATCGCCCATCTTGCTGAACACCTGCAGCAGATTTCCGCCTCCGTTATCGTCAGTGCCGGAAGTCTGGAGCTGATGCTGGCCGTCAAGGAGAAGCTGCCGCATCTGCGCCGCGGGATCGATCCCACCGACAAGCTCGGCAATATCTACAAGGCCGAAGGCTGGAAAGCGGTCGAAAAAGAATTGCTCGCCGATCTGCGTGGGCCAACGGAGCCAGAAACAATCTACCTTTACTGGCCGATGCTGCTCGATGCGGCACAGGCTGGCCTCGATATGATCGCGCTCTGCCACGACGAAGCCAAGCGGGTCGACGCATGGACCTTCACGCTGAAGGATCCCGACGGCGGCTTCAGCGATACGGAATGGACGAACTTCTCGGCCCTCGTCGCCTTGAAGCCGGATCAGATCACCACAGACGAAGCCCCGGCAACCGAACGGGCGTGGTTGAAGCGCATGGCGGTCTAGAGAGCCAGACCTTCGAACTCGAGGAGGAAGGCGAACTCTTCTGCCAGTCCAGGTGAATGGGCGATAACAGGACCGCCGTCCTCCAGCAGCATGGCGACAGGCGGAATGGCGACCTTCGCACCAGCCTCCGCGGCGATCAGCGCGCCGGCCAGCATGTCCCAGGCATTCAGATGCCGTTCGTAGAAGAGGTCGGAAACACCTTCCGCCACGCGTACGAGATCGACTGCAGCCGCACCCATCCGGCGATAATCCATTCCACGTTCGTAGAGCCGCTTGGAAAGCGCCGCATAGTCATCGAAGCTCGTCTTGCGCGAATGGCCGAGCACAACGATCGCATTGGCGGGATCGGTCGTCGGAGCGGCGTGGATCGGCTGGCCTTCCTTGAGGGCGCCGCGGCCGCGGATCGCGGAGAAAACCTGATCGTTGGCCGCGTCGTAGACCACGCCGATCTCTACCTTGCCACCAACAACGAAGGCGATTGAAACACCCCAATGGCGGAAACCACGGATATAGTTGGTCGTGCCGTCGATGGGATCGACGACCCAGGTGCCGGCAGAGCCGGATTTGCCGCCGGTTTCCTCGCCCATGAATGTGTCATCGGGAAAGCGCGCCAGCAGCCCTTCGCGGATAGCCTGTTCTGCCTGTCTGTCTGCGACGGTAACGAAATCCTGCAAGCCCTTGTTTTCGACATGCAACGCGCCGGGGTTTCCTTCACGCCTGAAGCGCGCAGCCTCGCGTCCAACCTTGCGAGCCACGTCGATTGCGACCTCCGCCCGCGCGGTCAGAGCGGAGGTATCGAATGCGGATTTCATCAAGCAGTCCTTCTTTTTATCAGCGTCACGGGGGTAAATTCGACGCGGGCGGTCATATCCGGTTCGGCCATCCTGCTCATCAGCAGATCGACGGTCTGTTCGGCCTGCAAATCGCACGGCTGGCGGATGGTCGTAAGGTCATAGGCCGACCAGCCGGCCTGCGGAATGTCATCGTGGCCGACGACGCGGAATGGCGGCTGGTCCTCACGACCAAGCCCCTTCATGACGCTGTCGATCACACCGCAGGCCATATAGTCGTTGGCGCAGAACAGGCCGTCGATACCGAGCGACAGAAGGTCGGCGGCTGCGTCATAGCCACTCCGATAATCGTTGATTTTCAATTCGATCATACGCGGCTCGAGGCCAGCCTGCCGACAGGTGGTCATGAAGGCTTCACTGCGCCGTCGCGCCGTATAGGAGATAGCGGGTGCGGCCATGACCGCCGGCGCCCTGACGCCGCTTTCCAGCAAATGCGTCGCGGCAAGGTGGCCAGCCATCCGGTCATCGGAGATGATGCGGTCGACGAACGGGATATCGTCGCCCTTGTTGATAAGGACGATCGGCACACCTTCGGCGGCACATTGCTCGCAAATCTCCGTCGGCGGCGCATCCGACGTGACGATAACGCCTGAGACTGCATAATGCAGAAGCTGGCCGATGACCGTTGAGGTGTCTGCTTCCTTCGACGTCGGCAACAGGATCGGGCGGAAATTGCGGGCGATCAATACACGCGCCAGATGCTCGATCTGCATCGTGCGGAACGGATTGTCGAGGCCTGCGGCAACGAGACCAACGAGATCGGAGCGCTTGTTGGTAAGGCTGCGGGCAAGATAATTTACCCGATAGCCGAGTTCCTTGGCCGCCTGATAGACCTTCTCGCGAGTCTTCGGCGAAACGCTTGCGTCCGGCGTGAAGGCGCGCGAAACGGCAGCGCGTGAGACGCCTGCCACACGCGCCACATCAAAGGACGTGACCTTTCTCGGTCCCTTGTTATCCCTGTCGGCCATGCTTCTCGTCCCTGGCGGCCGGGCGCATCAGATCGGGCAGATCCGTACAGATGCCGAGCACCGGAAGCTTCATGATGTCCGCCAGGATGGCCGGCCGCTCCTCGTGCCAGAGCACGATCTCGCGGCCTTCGCCGAAGGCTCTCTGCGTCAGCTCATCGGTAACCAGGTCCTGCGGCCGTTCGCCGGCCCTTTCCCAGCAGAGGTGCAGAATATCTGCGCCTGCCTCGTCGCCAGCCGCATGCGGGTCATGGCCGACGCGGATCAGGACAGAGAGAGGATAGTCGCAGCCGGCTTCGCGGAGTTCGCGCACCTGTGCGGCGTCGAAGGAACCGAGACAGGCGAAGCGCTGGTTCTTTTCCTTGAGATGCTTCCAGCACAAAGGTCCCGTGCCCGGCGCCTTGAGCTCGATGTAAAGGCCGGTATTGGTCCGCCGACCGAGGGCCGCGACCGCCTCGAAAGTCGGAACGTTGACACCTTCGAGGGTGGCAAGCTCGGCAGCCGTCATCTCCGAAATGCGCCTGTCGATGCCGAAGACACGTTCGAGGTGATCGTCGTGGGAGACCACGACCACGCCATCCTTGGTGAGCTGGGTATCGAGCTCCCACATTTCCGCGCCGAGTTCGGCGGCACGCTGGAAGGCTTCCAGTGTATTTTCCCGCTCATGGCCGCTGGCACCGCGATGGCCGATACAGAATGGCAGGCTTCCCTTGTTTGACGGCCAGCCATAGCGCTCGAAGAAAGACGAGAAATCACGCATCGCTCAAAGCCTCCGGCCTTCCTCGTCGAAAACGAAAACGCCTCGGCTATCGATTGCCCATTTCACCTCATCGCCGACAGTGATGTCATTGCGCACAGGCTGAATGGAACGTAGCAGCGAACCGCCGGCAAGCCGGACGTCGTAGAGGTTCTCGCGACCCTGCGTTTCGGCGAAAGTGACCTTACCTGGAACGGCGACATCGCCGGCCGGGCTGAAATGTTCGGGGCGCACGCCGAGCGTCAGCTTGGTGCCCTCCGCAGCCTTGACCGATACCGGCACACGGATTTCGCTCTCCGGCATAGCGAAAGCGCCGTCCTTCATGACGCCGCGCAGGAAGGTGATCGGCGGATTGCCGAGGAAGCCGGCGACAAAGGAGGTGCGCGGGTCGTGATACATTTCGGAGGGTGTGGCGATCTGCACGATCTCGCCTTCCTTCATGATCGCGATGCGGTCGCACATGCTCATCGCTTCCACCTGATCATGGGTCACAAGAACGGCGGTGATACCAGTCTCGCGCTGGATGCGGCGGATTTCCGAGCGCATTTCGAGGCGAAGCTTTGCGTCGAGATTGGCAAGAGGTTCGTCGAGCAGCAGGACATCCGGCTTGCGGATGAGCGCACGGGCGAGCGCCACACGCTGCTGCTGGCCGCCGGAAAGCTGTGCCGGCCGGCGCTCCATCAGATTGCCGATCTGCACGAGGCCGGAAATGCGCTCGACCTCCTTGCGGATCTCAGATCCGTTGACACCCTTGACCTTCAAGGGAAAGCCGATGTTCTCGGCAACCGTCATATGCGGATAGAGCGCATAGGACTGGAAGACGACGCCAACATTGCGCATCTGACTCGGCAGGTTGGTGACGTCACGATCGCCGAAGAGAATACGGCCGCCAGTCGGGCGATGGATGCCGCAGATGGCAAAAAGCGTCGTCGACTTGCCGCAGCCCGAGGGTCCGAGCAGCGCCAGCATTTCGCCGCTGCCCACTTGGAGCGTCATGTTCTCGATGACCTTGGTGGAGCCGAAGCTCTTCGAAAAATTGTCGAGGAGGATACGCATCAGCCTTTGCTCCCGCCGCCGTAGATGTTCATGAGATATTTGTGGAAGAGTGCGTAGGCGATCAGAACCGGGATGACGTAGAAGACGCCGACCGCCTTGAACATGTTGAAATCATAATTGTTATCGTCACCGAGGAAGCCGGCGAGATAGACCGAGAGCACCTGCACCTGATTGCCCGGGGCGAGGACCTGCGGCAGGATGAATTCGCCCCAGCCCGACAGGAACGAGAAGAGGCCGAGCGCCATGATACCCGGGCCGACCTGCGGCAGAACGAGGCTGCGCCAGACACGGAAGCGCGAAGCGCCGTCGACGACACCAGCCATCTCGATTTCCCAGGGAACGGTGTCGTAAAAGCCCTTCATCAGCCAGATGCCAAGCGGCAGGTCGATCGCGGCCTTGACCAAGATGACGCCGATCAGGGAATTATAAAGGCCGATCATCTGCAGCACGATGAAGATGGCAATGATGAGCGTCACCGACGGGAAGGCGTGCAGCACCATGACACCGGCAAGGAAGAAGCCGCGTGCAGGTACATTGAGCCGCGAGAGCACATAGCCTGCCATCGACGAGACGATGACGACCACGCTGGTCGTGGAACTGGCGAAAAGCAGCGTATTGAGCGTGACGATCCAGATGTTCGGTTTGCCTTCGGTCGTCTGCCACAGGAAGCGCCAGTGCTCGATGGTGAAGCTGGAGGGTATGAGCGAACCGGCCTCTTTCACCGTTACCGTGTCGATGAAGAAATAGGCGTACATCAAAAGCAGCGGCAGGCTGACGACGGCGAGCACGGCAATAACCGGCCAACTGCTGAAATTCGCGGAAGGTTGCGCTTTTTCGGCCATGGGTTAGTCCTCGATCAGCGGCTTGGAGACAAGCGTGCCGTAGTTGAAGATGCGCAGATAGATCAGCGACAATGTCACGCCGATGACCACAAGCACGAGGGCCATGGCAGCACCGAGACCGTATTCCAGGTTGCCGGCGTAGTTGCTGAGCGCCGTATGATAGGCGGCGAGCGCCCAGATCTCAGTCGCCCTGCCGGGTCCGCCGTTCGTCGAAAGCAGGATTTCGTTGAAGGAGGCAAGCAGCGAGAGGGTCTGGTAGCAGGTGACGAAGAGGATCGGCCAGCGCATCTGCGGCAGGATGATGTAGCGGATCTGCTGCCAGCGCGACGCGCCGTCGACCTCGCTCGCATAGAACTGGCTCTTCGGAATGGCCTTCATCGCAGAGGAGAAAACCAGCATGCCCATGGAGGCGCCGATGAAGCCGTTGATCATGACAACGAAGATCCAGGCGTTATAGGCGTTGTCGAGCAGGTAATTCTTGGGTGGGTAGCCGAAATTGCCCATCAGCGTGGAAATGAAGCCCGTGTCCCAGGCAAGCCACTTCCAAAGCATGACATAGATGACGACAGGCGTGATACGCGGCAACAGCCATACGCCACGGAAGAAGGAAGCCGGTGCCGCTGGCATATAATGCGTCCAGATGGCAAGCAGCAGTGCATAACCAACGTTGAAGATCGTCAGCACCAGCGCGACATAGAGCACGGTGTTGAGAAGAACGCGGGCCATATCCGGCGATGAGGCCATGCGTGAGAAATTGTCTGACGTCCAGATCCAGCCGGTATAGGTGGCCTTGGCGACAGCCTCCTTCTGCTCCGGCGTCAGCTTGAAGCCGAGCGCATCGAGGGCGGAAAAGAGCTGATCCTTGCTGTCGAAACGCGCGTTGACGACCGAGCGGTTGAACTGGTCGGAGATCTGCTTGACCTCGCGCGTCGAGGGGCGCTCGTTCAGGTCCTTGATCATGCGCTCGATCTCGCGGCGCGAAGGAAAGACCTCGTTCATATGCTTTTCACGCAGCTCCGAGACGATGCCGGCGGAGAGATTGAGGCCTTCGAGGGCCTTAAGGCCTGCCTCGTCGATCGTGTAGCGCGGCTCGCCGAGCTGATCGGCAATATCGGGCATGGTCGATTTGAGCGTGATCAGCGAATTCGGCGCGACTTGATAGACGCCACCGGAAATGCCGGTCGCCGTCGTCATGTTCGTCATCGAGAAGACGGCCGTCAGAACGACCGGCAGCAGGAAGAACAGAAGGATCATGATCGCTGCAGGTGTGATCATCACCAGCCCAAGCGTTCTGGACGATTTCATGGAAGTCCCCTCATGGACGACGCTCCGGAAGGCGGTGTTTAACCACCGCCTTCCGGCAGAGTGCGTCGATCTTAGCGGATGACGATCTTGTCGCCGAGCGTGCTCTTCAGCTCGCTCTCGGCATCGTTGACGGCGGCGTCGACAGTCTTGGCGCCGGTCCAGGATGCTTCAAGGTTCTTCCACATGATGTTCCAGTAGGTGCCGAAATCGGAATTGTTCGGCATCGCGTTGGCGTGGGGCAGCAGTCGCTCCGTCGCCTCGCGGGCCCAGCGATTGGCGGCGTAGAAATCAACGGCCGATTCGGACTTGGAGACACCGAGATGCGCCGATTTGATAGCGTGCAGCGCATTGGTGCGCGGCTCCGAAGCGATCGTGATCAGCTGGGCTGCGATCTGCGTGTCCTCGTCGCTATGACCCGATGTCAGCAGGTAAACGAGAGGGTGCGTCAGCGTGTTGGCCTTGCCGCCTTCGCCAGCCGGAATCAGCGTGAAGGCGATGTTGCCGAAGAAGTCTTTCAGGCCTTCCTGGTTGACCATGCGGGCATAGTGCCAGGTGCCGGCGTCCCAGATGCCGGCCTTGCCGCTGGAGACTTCCTTCCACCACTGGTCGCCCGGCATGCCGATGTGGTTCTTCTTGGTGACGCCGGAAGCAACGGCATCAGCAAAGAACTGGTACGTGCGCTTCATCGCAGCCTTGTCGAAAACGAGCTTGCCGTTCTCTTCCATGACGCCGCCGAAGGAGGTGTAGAACTGCCAGTAGTCAGGACCGTTGCTGGTGCGCGGATAGAAGCCGTAACCGGGCTGTACGAGGCCCTTGTCCTGCATCTTCTTGGCGTCTTCGAGCAGGTTCTTCATCGTGTACTTGCCGTCCTGGACGTTCTGCGGCAGCGCGTCGAGGTCAGCATCGCTGTAGCCGATCGCCTTCATATGCGGCTTCCAGAACAGCATCGGGCGGGATTCAGCATCCTGCGGGATGCCGTAGACCGAGCCATTGTAGGAGGCGATCTGCATCAGGTTTTCATAGATGTCGTTGAGCGGCCAGGAGTCGAGATCGACATAGTCCTCGATCGGAACGATGAGGCCGGCCTGCGACCAGGGAGCGATGTCTTCATGGCCGCTGACGACGATGTTCGGAGCCTTCTTGGCTTCGGCAGCAAGCGTCAGCGCCTGCTTGAAGTCGTCCCAACCCGAATAAGGGGTCTTTTCGACGATGATCTTCAGATCTTCGCCCTTCAGCGCAGCTTCGCGCTGAAGCTGCTGAGCAGCGATCTCGATGGCATCGAGGCGGTAAACGTCGTTCGGACCGGTACCGCCGGCCCAGACGCTGATGTGAACGTCCTTGGCAAGTGCAAATGCGGAAGTCGAGGCCAGGATTGCGGCCGCAATGGTGAGGGATTTCAGTGTCGGCAAAATGGTCATCTTCTTCATCTCCCTGGAAGAACAGTGTGAGGCCTCTTGACGGGTCATCACTGGTGTTGATGGCCGTTCCAATCGCCCCACGAAAACGTGGCATGTCCCGCTCTAGGGGGCGAACGTAACGACCAAATGACAAAATTGAGCACGTGTGCAAAATTATTATGACGATGTTCTGGGCGCGGTCAATTGCCGATGAAAAGACCCAGTCAGTTGCCGGTGGAAATCACGATCAGACGGCGGCGGAGCGCCGTCCCAGGCTGGCGATAGGCCCCACATCCGAACGAGTGCCCTTGCCTGCTCATCCCCGATCGGCTAATGATTGCGTCGGAGTTCATCAACAATGGAGGCGTGCAATGACAGATATTTCTTCGTCCCGCGCCTCTTTGGCATAGGTCCTCGAAGCTCCAAACTCGGCCAAGTCCGAAACTTTCAAGCTTCACCATCCAGAGATGGCGTCTTTTTCGCGCGCAGCGTCCGATTACGGCAACGTCCGCTCGGCATTGCGCTATGCATACTCAGCTTGAAAGAGGGCGGTTCAGACTTCTGGCCGCAGATCATCATTATGACCACTCAACACGCCGGCGACAGCCTGGCGGCATCCATGCGCGAGCTTTGCTCGCGATTCAGCTTCAGGGAAATTCTGCTCGCAACCATCATAGCCCGATGGAGGCGTCAGCGCATGGCAAACAGCACCAGCAGTCTGCCTGCATGGTTGCGCCATGACCTTGCCCTGTTCGATGACTAGAGGGCCCCGCGACGCATATGCCGGGGGCTGTCCGGCAGGGATGGTAGCATTCCTGCCGGTATCCCGGACGTTATGGCGATCAGATCGCGGCCCAGAGATCGAGAAGCATCTGGCGGAGCAGGAGCGCTTCCGCCCACCGATCGGTACTGTCGTTACCGTCTCGGCCGGAAATCGCATAGGGCTTCGGACCCAGCTCGCAGGTAAAGACGAGTTCCGCGTCTGAAGCGGCGCGACCACGCCAATCGCGCATGCCGTGGTCCCACCATTGCAGGAAGAGCTCGACCCAGGGCCGGTGGTGCGGAAACGAGATTTCGATCTGCACCTGCTCGCGCGATGCGACCCGGCCATGAAAGGCGTGAGCATTGCGGAGAATGCGGTGGATCATGGCATGGTTCTCGGCATCGACAGGAAAGGCGAACTCGCGGGCGACCATGAAGTGCGAGAGATCGGCAAGCAGCGGCAGATCCGGCCGCGTGTCCAGGAGATCCAGCGTGAATAAGAGGTCCGTCGTCATCCGGTCGCGGTGGGTCTCTATGAAGACGGGAATGCGGGCTTCCTCGGAAAGCCGCATCCAGCCATCGAGGATCGGCAGGCAGTCTTCGACCCGCCGCAGGCGGATATCGGGCTGCAGGTTGATATGGTTGACGGGAAACTCCGAAGCCAGTTCGAGCGGCAGGCGCAGATCCTCGACGGTGCGAGGGAAGCAGACAGCTTCGATCTTCAGCCCGGTGCCGCGGATCGCGTCATTCAGCGTGACGACATCGGCCCGGTTGGTATAGTGGGCGCTTATGCCATCGAAACCAGCCTCGATGATCATCGCGATATTCTCGCTGAGGCTGCGCTCGTACCCGTCGGTGTGCCGGCGCTCCATGGCCCAGAGTGACTGGAAGATCAGCAGTCTCTGCATCACGCCGCCTTCTCCCTTTTCAGAAGGGCCTTTAGGTTCAGGCCGGGATCGGCAAGTGCGGCCGGATCAGGATGGATACCAGCTGCAATCAGCATTTCTGCGAGCTTGATATCCCTGGCCAGGGAATTGCCGATACCGAGGCCGGCTGCGGCCACAAGGCGCCCATCGTCCAGATAGAATTCGAGCTCGTTATCGCCGAGCGAACGGATCACGCGCTCGTGCGTCGGCTGCGGCAGCCCCACCACCTGCAGGCCGAGGTCATACTGATCGGACCAGAACCAGGGGATCGCGGTAAAAGGCTCAGCGATTCCGATCATGTTGCGCGCAGCAGTTTCTGCCTGCGCTCTTGCATTCCGCCAGCTCTCGAACCGGGTATGAATTCCGCCCTGCTGGCTCACCGCCGCACAATCACCCGCTGCAAAGATATCAGGTGCGCTGGTGTGAAGATGGCGATCGGTCAGGATACCGTTCCCGATCGCCAGTCCGGCTTGCTCAGCGAGTGTAATTTCCGGCGTGACACCGATAGCACTGACGACCAGATCGGCGCGCACCAAGCTTCCATCACTCAGCAGAACGCCATCGTCATCGATGGCGACAACGCCCCGGTCGAGGTGGAAAATGACGCCTTCCGAGCTGTGCCTGGCATGAAGCTTGTCGGCAAAGCGCGGCGGGACCGCGCGTCCCAGCGGCTTGGGTGCCGCTTCGATGACGCTGACCGCGATATCTTTTCCGCGAAGGGCGGAGGCGAGCTCCATGCCGATCAGGCCGCCGCCGATAATGGCAACGCTACGCGTGATCCCCGCCTTGGAGAATATTGCTTCGGCATCGGCATGAGTGCGAAAATCGAGCGCACGCCCGGCACCCGGACAGCCAAGCCTTCTTGGGCGCGCGCCGGTGGCGAGTAACAGCTTTTCATAGGTCAGGACCTGCCCGTTGTCCAAGGTGACTGCAGCAGCATCGGCATCCAATTCCGAGACCGACACGCCCCGGAGATATTCGATCTGGGCTGCAGCTAGCGCATCTTCCGCGCAGATCAGCTTCATCTGGACGGCGCCATCCATCGGTTTCGACAAGGGCGGCCGTTCGTAAGGCAGATGCGGCTCGGCACCAAGCAGGGTTATCGATCCGGAATATCCGGTCTCGCGCAGGGCGAACGCCGCGCGTGTTCCGCATTCTCCTGCGCCGATGATGACAATGCCGCTCATAAAGCTCTCCATGAAAGGAGGCCGGCGCTCGTGAGGAAGAGACGCCGGCCGGGGAGGATCAGTTCTTTTGCCGGTATTGGTCCATGTTTTCGGGAGTGACCAGTTCGAAAGGAACCCAGACCTCCTTTTCAATGCCCTTTCCTTGAGCGAGCGCAACGGCTGCATCGACGGCGCTCGCCGACTGTCCCTTGGCGTTCTGGAATACCGTCACGTCCAGATCGCCCGCGGCCATCGCAACAAGGGCATCCTGCGTCGCATCGATGCCGACGACCACGACGCTGTCCATCGAGACGCCGGTGGCCTTGAGTGCCTGGATCGCACCGATTGCCATTTCGTCGTTATTGGCAAAGACCGCGTCGATCGGCCGGCCGGCGGTGATCCAGTTGGTCGTCAGATCCATGGCGTTCGTGCGCGTCCACGCTGCCGATTGCTCGTCGGCGATGCTCACGTCTTTGCAGTCGCTCGCCGCAAGCGTTTCCTTGACGGACGATGTGCGATCGCGCGAGGCCTGATGTGCGAGATCTCCCATCAGGATATAGGCCTGGGCACTGCTTGCCTTGCCATTCTTCTTCAGGATCTGACAGGCGGCTTCCGCACCGAGACGCCCGGAGTCGGTTTCCTTGGAGCCGACATAGGCCTGCTTTTGGGGTAGCTGAGCGAGATTTCCCGGCTCAAGGTTGAGATAGACGAGAGGAATACCAGCCTTTTCGGCCGCCGCGCTGATGCCAGGCGCTGCGGATGTATCCGCAAGTGTCACGATGATCGCATCGACGCCTGCAGCGATGAAATTGTTCACCTGATTGAGCTGCTTGGAGACATCGGTCTGAGCGTCCTCGATCTGCAGGGTGACGCCACCCACTTCAGATGCCCTTGCGCTCAGACCTTCTCGCAGCAACGTCTGAAAGTTGTTGTCGAAGCTCTGCATCGACACGCCGATGGTCTCGGCCGAGGCAGCACTTGCCGTCAGGGCGACCAGGATGGTCGCCACACAAAATGACTTCATGATTTCCTCCCATGGGTGCCGGGCCACCCCACGCATTCCGGAGGCCACTCAGGCCTGCAAAAGATGCAGGCTCAGGCGAGAGCCACGCGCACCTCCCCGTCGATCACCTCGGCGGGATAGGTCTTCAAATTCTCGCAGGCCGGAAGCCGCAGCGCCTCGCCGGTGCGATAGTCGAAGGCGCCGGAATGTTTGGGACATTCCACTTCGAAATCCATGACCAGACCTTCGGCGAGATGGATGGCCTCGTGGGTGCAGAGTCCGGCAGTGCAATAGACGCTGTCATCGGGACCGCGATAGATCGCATAGGTGCGGCTGCCGTGATCGAAACGCATAGCGCCTTCCTGTTCGATGTCTTCGAGTTTACAGGCAGTGATCCAGCTCATTCGGCTGCTCCCTTCACTTGCATGCCAGCCTTGCGGGCGGCGAGCCTTTCCTTGCGGCGGCGGTAACGCTCCTGCATGCGCGCCTCGCCTTCGGACGAACCGTCGTGCCAGGTGCCGAACCACTTATCGAGCGGGATCAATGCATCGCCATAATTCACCTCGAAATATTTGTGATGCAGGTAATGCGCATAGGCGTGGCTATCGACCAGCGTGTCCTCGCCGACCTCGACCTTGTCGAAGCCGACATGGCCGGGGATGGCGCCGAAGCCCGCATAGTGCAGCTGGTAGAGCATCAGGATCGGATTGGACGGCAGGATCAGGTGGTAGAAGGCCGTTCCGAGATAGAGCAGATGTTCGACCGGATGCATGGATAGCGACGACCAGGGCGACGGATTGACAGAGTTATGATGAACCGAATGCACCCACTTATAGAGGAAGGGCGTGTGAATGAGCCGGTGGATGCAGAAGAAATGGAACTCGTGAATGATCGGCACCGCCAGCGCGACCAATGCCAGCGTCCAGGGATGTTCGGCAAAGCTCAGCCACGGCGCATAACCATTGGCATAGGCCCATAACATGCCTGCTTCGATCGCCGTCCAGATCGCTACCCCCGACAGAAACGTGCGCAATATATTGTCGAGGTTCTGGCTTTCGAACCAGAAGGCCTTGTTCTTCTGCTCGGAGGGAAATTTGCCATTGTACTTGAAGCGGCTTTCCTGCCGCTTCAGCACATAGAGATGCAGCTCGAATGCGCCGTAGAACAGGAGTACGCAGACCGCATTGACGGCATATAGCCAAGCAATCCAGCCAATGCCCGGCGTCCGCATTGTTTCGACGGGCGGAATGACCCAGGCCCAATAGGCAACGGCCGAAGCGGCGAAAATCGCATTCCACGGAAAGAAATAATGCGGCAGCCATTTCACGATGGCCATCAGCCGCGGCGGAAACGCAAATAACGGCGCGGTCTCGACCGGCTGGTTCGGCGCCCAGTCGCCGCGCTTGTTGCGCGTGCCGAATTTCAGATCGTCCATTGCACTCTCCTTCAGGTGGATCCGATATCGGTCCGCGCAGATCTGATGAAGGAGAGCGCCTTCTGCGCCCTGTCCGGTGTCGCTCCTCGCGACGCTCCGGCTCTCCCCCTGACGCAAAAGTAACAGGGGAGCGCGTCGGAGCCGAAGCCATTCTTGATCAAATCAGATCAAAGCGCTTCCTTAGTGATGGTGATGAAACGGATGGGTGCCTGATCCGGCTCGATATCGGTCAGGCCAATGCGGCGCAGGATGAGATCAAGCGATCGCCTGGCTTGCGCTTCCGGCGCCTGATCGAGAACCACATCCATGATGCCATCCTGAAGTGCCTTGCGGGTGTAGTCCGTCAGTTCGTGGCCGACGAAAAAGATATCGCGCTTGGCGGCTTGGCGTCGAAGCACATCAATGAGAGCGGAATTGGCGCCGCCGGCATTATAAAGACCGGCCAAGTCCGGATAGGTCTTCAGAGCTGACGCGAGAAGCTCGGCGCTGATATGCTCTTCATCAAGACCGAAGCCCAGCCACTGGAAGCTGCTGGCACCGGCATGCTCCAGAAAATATTCGGAAAATCCCCGGATACGATCGCGATGGACCTGATAGATCGGATGGCAGATCGCCACGACAGAGCCCTGCCGGCGGGCCATTCGACCGATGAAGAGTGCTGCAGTGCGTCCGGCAGCATAGTTGTCGATGGCGACGAATTCGCCCGAGCGATCGGAAGCGCGGGTCACGACATGAACCACAGGCAACCCTTGGGCGACAACCTTGTCCACCGCCGCCTTGATGACAGGGTTGCTCGGCACCGCGAGGATGAGGCCCGCGCGCGGCAGGTCGGTCGACAAAATGCGCCTGGCGATCTCCTCGGGCTTCATTTCCTCGGTGAAGCTGCGATGTACGACGACGAGAGGATCGAGCGTCGCCGCGATCCTCTCGAATGCCTTGGAGAGCCGCTGATAGAATGTGGTCTCAGGGCGAACCATCAGCACTTCGATGCGCAAAAGGCCGCGATGCGTATCGGGGAGTGTTCGTGGGTAGTCCAGGCTGCGCGCGGCAATGATCACCTTCTCGACGAGTTCGGGCCGCACACCACCGCGCCCGTTGAGCACGCGCTCGACGGTCGCGGTTCCCACGCCCGCCTGGCGGGCGATATCGCGATAATTCGGCTTGCTCACTCTGGAGTCCCTATTGCGCAGCTGCCAATTTTTCCAGCAATATCCATGACTTAGAATTTCGGAACAATCCGCGCCACTCAAAAGGACGACCGAAAACGATATTGCGGCAACTAAGCAATTGAATTCTCTAAAATTTAAATATTAAGTTGGCCCGCAAGTGCGGAATTCACCGCCGCTTCGCGGCCTCCCTGTCGATTGTCGATCCAGAAGTATCCTATCCTATGAGCCTTGAATCCGTTCGCGCCTTCTTCGCCGCCAATGCCCCCGATATCGCCATCGTCGAAACGGTCGGCAGTTCGTCGACAGTCACTCTCGCTGCCGAAGCGCATGGCGTCGAGCCTGCGCAGATCGCCAAGACGATCTGCCTTCGTGTGGGCGACCGCACCATGCTGATCGTGGCAAGCGGTACCGCGCGTCTCGACAACAGGAAGTTCAAGGACACGTTCGGTGGAAAGGGGCGCATGCTCGATGCCGAAGAGGTGCTGGCAGTGACGAGCCACCCGGTCGGCGGTGTCTGCCCCTTTGGCCTGCCTGCACCGCTGCCGATCTATTGCGACGTATCGCTGAAGCAGTTCGGCGAGGTCGTTCCGGCCGCCGGTTCGACCAATTCCGCCGTGCATATTCCGACCGAACGACTGGTGGAAATCACCCGCGCAGAATGGGTCGACGTCTGTCAGTAGCATCCCACAACTTCACAGGACAGAAAGAATACCTATATTATCTCCGAGCATGCCATTCAGCGCATGATAGGAGATGAAGAATGCCCAGTGCCGTTTCGCGTTTTGCCAGGATTGCGGCTATCGCTGTACTTGCGAGCGCCACCGTCTTTGCTTCGATCGGAGACGCCGATGCGCGCCGCGCCGGCGGCTTTGGCGGATTCGGAAGCCGTGGCACGCGCACCTTCAACGCGCCTCCGATCACACAGACTGCCCCGGCCCCGGCCGCGCCCATCGAACGCTCGATGACGCCGCGCCCGCAGACGACTGCGCCTTACGGCACCCAGCAGCCCGGTTATGCTCAGCAGCGCCCCGGCCTCTTCAACGGCTTCGGTCGTTCGATGATCGGTGGCCTGATTGCCGGCGGCCTTCTCGGCATGCTGCTCGGCCATGGTTTCGGTGGCGGCTTCGGTTTCCTTGGCATGCTCTTGCAGATCGCGCTGATCTTCGGAGCGATTACGCTCGCCATGCGTTTCTTCGCCAATCGCCGCCAACCCTCGTATGGAACAGGCGGCCAGAGCTATGGTGGACCGCAGGCCCATAACATGACGCCGGCCAATGGCGGTTCGTCCTTCCATATTCCAGCGATCGGCTCGGGTTCCGGCAGCCAGCAGCGCAATGCCCGCCCGAGCGATGAGATCGGCCTTGCCCAGGCGGACCTCGACCAATTCGAGGAATTGCTGACAAAGGTTCAGACCGCTTATGGCGCAGAAGACTACGCCGCGCTGCGCCGTCTGACGACACCGGAAGCCATGTCCTATCTTGCCGAAGAGCTTGGCGAGAACGCCACCAATGGCGTGCGCAACCAGGTCTCCGACGTGAAGCTTCTGCAGGGCGATATTGCCGAAGCCTGGCGTGAGAACGGTCAGGAATATGCAACACTCGCGATGCGTTATTCCTCGATCGACGCCATGGTCGAGCGCGCGAGCGGCCGTGTCGTCTCGGGTGACGATCGCCGCCCGAGCGAAAGCACAGAGGTCTGGACCTTCGTGCGCAAGCCCGGCGCCGATTGGAAGCTTGCCGCTATCCAGGGCACCGGCCAGCGCGCAGCCTAATTGACCGACACGGGTTTGGAGCGCATTCGGGACACCGTTTCGCGCTCCGCCCGCTTGCAGCGCATCGGCGGCAGGCCACGATCCATCAGATCCATGTCTTCGAGCACCATGTCGCCCATCTTCTTAAAGGCGATATCGAGCGCACCTGCCCGATGGGCCGAGCGGAGGAAGCCTTTGAGGCTGCGGACGGGATGGTCGAGCGGCAGCGGTTCCTGAGGATAGACATCGCTTGCCGCCACGATATGGCCTGACGCGACGGCCGCCATCAGCGCTTCGAAATCCACGACATCGGCACGGCTGAGCAAGATGAAGGCCGCACCCTTGCGCATGCTGGCGAAAGCATCCGCGCCGAGGAAGCCCCTGTTTTCGCTGGTGACGGAGGCAACCACGAAGACGAAATCGCTCTGTGTCAACACGTCGTTCAGGCTGGCTGGCTCTACGCCATTTTCTTCCAGGATCGAGCGAGGCATCCAGGGATCGAAAACCCTGATTCTGGCGCGAAAGCCTGACAGGACGCGGCGCAACGCCTTGCCGAGATCGCCGAAACCGATAATCCCAATCTCCGAACCCGCCATCAGCCGCGCGCTTGTATTGCCCTCACCGCCCCAGAGTTCCTTGCCCTCCCGGAAGGCCACATCGGCGTCGACGATGCCACGGGCAAGGCTCAACGCAAAGCCGAGGCCGATCTCCGCCACGGGCTCTGCAAAAACCTGCCCGGTCGTCACCACGTGGATGCCGCGCTGGAAGAGGATCTCATAGGGCATGTTATTGAGGAGGTTGCTCTCGACGTTGAGGATCGAGCGAAGCTGCGGCATGCGGCCGAGTGTTTCCGCCGAAAGCGGCGGTTGGCCGATGATGTAGCGCGCCTTGCCCAGAATATCCTCTCCGAGGCCGGCGATGTTTTCGGCATCGGCCTCGACAATCTCATATTTGGCATTGAGTTCGACACGCGCCTTGTCGCTGAAGATCAGGTCGAGCGTGCGCGGTTCCGGCGCACTGATTGCCAGCGGCTTTTCGGTATTCGTCATGGAATCCTCCTCAAGATGCGACGGCTCTCACCGCCGCAACGTGATTGATAGTACCGTTGGCGGGCGCTTGTGAAGACGCCTTTCAAAACGGCAATTGCCTACGATATAAGCACTTGAAATTCCTACCTATTCTTTTGCTTTCCGTTGACGATGAAATTTCGCTGGATTAGCTTGTGGAAGCGACTTGCAACCGGGACTGAGCGATCGGCGGCCGCAGGATCTATAAAACAGAGGGAATTCCATCATGAAATCAGTCTTCAAGAGCGGCGTCCTTGCGCTTGCTGCCGCAGCGCTTCCGGCAGCTGCCTATGCCCATACCGGCGTCGGCGAGACGGCAGGCCTTGTCCATGGTTTCAGCCATCCGGTGTCCGGCCTCGATCACATCCTGGCCATGGTCATGGTCGGCGTGCTCGCCTTCCAGCTTGGCGGCCGCGCCGTCTGGGCCGTGCCAGCGACCTTCGTGCTTGTCATGGCCTTCGGCGGCGCGCTCGGCATGGCCGGTATCAACGTACCTTTCGTTGAAACCGGCATCGCGCTTTCCGTCATCGTGCTCGGTGCTGTCGTCGCTCTGAACATGCGCGCCTCCACGGCAGCCGCAATGGCTGTTGTCGGCCTGTTTGCAGTCTTCCACGGCCATGCGCATGGGGTCGAAATGCCTGAAAATGCGGGTGGTGTCGCCTATGCCGCAGGCTTCATGTTCGCAACGGCCCTGCTGCATGCAGTCGGGCTCGGCGTTGGTTTCCTTATCGCTCGCTTCGGCGAACGGCGGGGTGTCTTTGTCATGCGTACGACAGGCGGCCTTGCAGCTATCGCCGGCGTCGGCCTCCTGACTGGCCTCATCTGAGGCTTACGCCTCACCGACAAGTTCAAATTCAAACAGCATCTGGCGCCCGGCAGACACCAGTCTGCCGGGCGTTTTATGTTTGCAGGATTTGATTCAAGTCAATTCCGGGCGCTCAGCGCCGGTCTATGAAGAAGCCGATCACCGAAGAATGCTTCCAAATTGACGCAGGTCAAGCTCGCCAATTGCGGCACAAACGCGAAAGCCTGTATAGTGATTTCAGAAATTTCTGAAATCACAGACGCAACGGAAACGACAATGAACCTTCCGCCTCTCGTTCAGTCCTTCGTCCTGCACTTCGGTGAAATGGGTTCCCGCTGGGGAATCAACCGTACAGTCGGCCAGATCTATGCTCTGCTCTACGTCTCGCCAGCGCCGCTCTGCGCAGAGGAAATCGTCGATGCCCTCGGTATATCGCGCTCGAATGTTTCCATGAGCCTTCGCGAGTTGCAGGCCTGGAACCTGGTGCTGCTACGCCACAAGCCGGATGACCGGCGCGACTTCTTCACGACGCCCGACGACATCTGGGTCATCCTCCGAACGCTTGCCGAAGAGCGTAAGAAGCGTGAGGTCGATCCGACGCTTTCCGTGCTGCGCGAGATTCTCATGCAGCGCCCCGCAAGCGAGGCCGAACGCCATGCGCAGGAGCGCATGAGCGAGATGCACACGCTGATCGAGCAGCTGACGCATTGGTACGAAGACGTAAAGCAACTTGAAACAGAGAGACTTGCAACGTTACTCTCGTTAGGCGCGAAAGTGACCAAATTGCTGGAGGCCAAGGACAGGGTCGTTTCGCTTGGTCGCCGCCGTCCCAATCCCGCGAACAAGAGTTAGCGCCATGACCCGTGCTTTCTTCGACGCGAGAAACCGGCGAGAGGCGGGGACACGCAAGCCCGCCGCAAACAGACGCCACTTGCGCGGCGCCGCAATGCTCCAGGCCTTCGCGGCCGCGCTCTGGATTCCGCAGGCGGGCCTGCTTGCCTGGTCTGTCGGCAGGCTTGCCGATGGTGGCGGTCTTAATGATGTCCTATGGCCGGCTGTCTCTGTCCTGCTGCTCGGCATCGTCAAAAGCTGTCTTGATGCAGTCGGCACCCGCCTCGCCTTTCGCGCGGCCCGCGCTGAACTCAGCGAAAAGCGCGCAACAGCCGTCCGCCTGCTCGCACGGCTCTCGCCCGTCGATATCGGCCGTCCAGCTTCCGGCGAAGCAGCGAGCATTCTCGGCGAACAGGCTGAGCTGATCGTACCCTTTCTCTCCCGGTTCCAGCCGACGCGGATGAAGGCAAGCCTTGTGCCGTTCATCATTCTCGGCTGCATTTTCCCCATCTCCTGGATTGCAGCACTCGTGCTGATGTTCGCTGCGCCGCTCATTCCGATCTTCATGGCGCTGATTGGCTGGCGCGCGCAGGCTGCAAGCGAAAAACAGCTTATCGCAACGGGTGGCCTCAACGCTTTCCTGCTTGATCGCCTGCGCGGTCTTGCAACGATCCGCTCTCTCGGCGCGGTCGATGCCACTGCGCACCGGCTCCGCGCGGAAGCAGAATCGCTTCGCACGCGCACTATGGCAGTGCTGAAGATCGCCTTTCTGTCTTCGGCAGTGCTCGAACTCTTTTCGGCACTGGGCGTGGCGATGACCGCCGTCTATATCGGCTTCAGCCTGCTCGGCGAAATCCGCTTCGGCGCCTGGTCGGCCGGCCTCAGCCTCTCTGAGGGCCTGTTCATCCTGCTGCTGGCACCGGCCTTCTTCGAGCCACTGCGTGAACTCTCCGCTGTCTGGCATGACCGTGCCTCGGGCGAAGCCGCGCTGAAGGCACTGGATGGATTAGCTGCCGGAGGCATGACGCTTCCCGAACGGGAGAATGTCGCCGCCGCAGGAGCCCGCGACATCCGTCTGGTAAACGTTGGCTTTCGCTACCAGCCCGATCAGGAGCCGGTGCTTGAAGGCTTCAACCTCGATATCGCCGCTGGCGAACATCTGGCGCTGCTCGGCGCGAGCGGCAGCGGCAAGTCGACCATACTTTCGCTGATCGCCGGCCTGGCACCCTGCGGAGAAGGTATGGTTCTGATCGGAGGCGCGACGGCGAGGCGCGGCGGGATGGCCTGGATCGGCCAGAAGCCGCATATCTTTGCTGGCACGATATCGGCCAATATCGCGCTCGGCCGGCCCGGAATGACAAGAGACAAGGTCGCCGATGCACTCGAACTGGCAATGCTTGCCGGCGTCGCGCAAGCCTACGGCCATCGCCCGCTCGGCGAAGGCGGCATCGGCCTTTCCGGTGGCGAGGCGCTGCGGCTGGCGATCGCACGGGCGGCCTGCGATCCCGATATCCGCATTATCCTTGCCGACGAGCCGACCGCCCATCTCGATGCCGAGACTGCCGCTGAGATCACCGCCAGCCTACTCGCCCTCGCCGAAGATCGCACGCTGATCGTGGCCACGCATGACCCGCTGCTGGCCGCGCGCATGCAACGCACCATCCGCCTTGACAGCGAAACCCTTCGGGAGGCAGCCGAATGACCTTTTTCCTCAAGGATATCAAACCGGTCCTGCATCTCTTCCTCGAGACACGCCGTAGGGAACTGCTGCTCGGCGCGGTGCTGTCGGCCGCGACTGTCATCGCCGGCATTGCTCTGCTCGGCCTGTCGGGTTGGTTCATCACGGCGACCGCGCTTGCCGGGCTTTCGATCACGGTTGCCGCGACCTTCGACGTGTTTGCACCATCGGCAAGCATTCGCTTCCTCGCCATTCTGCGTACAGCAGCCCGCTATGGCGAACGGCTGACAACTCATAATGCCACGCTTGCCGTCTTGGCTGCCCTGCGCGAGCGGCTGTTCCGAGGCTGGGCATCGGCGGGTGCTGCGCGCACGCTTCTCAACCGACCGGCTCGACTGCTCTTCCGGCTGACAGCAGATATCGACGCGCTGGATTCGCTTTACCTGCGTGTTCTCGTGCCGGCGACCGTGGCGATCGGTGCAGCACTCGTCGCCAGCGTCACGCTCGGACTGATGCATCCGCTGTTTGGGCTGCTCTTCGGCCTTTGCCTTATACTGGTTGGACTTGGTCTGCCGCTCGCTGCGGGTCAGGCAGCCCGCAAATTTGCACGGCGGCGCGCTTATGGCATCGAGACACTGCGGGCGCGGACGATCGATCTCGTCGCCGGACAGGCCGATCTGCTGATGGCAAATCGGCTTGCAGCCCAGGAGCACGCGATATCAGCCGCAGACGCCTATGTGGCAAACGCCGACGACCGGTTGAACCGGATAGAGACCGGCGTGGCCTTCGGCTTCGGGCTCTTTTCGACCGCCCTGCTGGTCGCGACACTGCTCTCCGTAGCGGTGCTGATGCAGGCAGGGGCGATCAGCGCTCCTGTCGCAGCACTGGGCGTGCTCGTTGCCTTCGCCGCCGCAGAACCCTTCGCAGCATTGCGCCGGGGTGCCCTGGAATTCGGACGGACGCTGCTTGCCGCCGGACGCCTCGCACCGCGCCTTTCCGCAGTCGAGGCGGATTTCGCGCCCGAGGCGCCTGCCCACGAACTCGCCTTCGCACTGCAGAACGTGACCGTTATCCACGATGCCGCGGCTCTTCCGGCCTTACGGAATGTGACCCTGGAAGTAAGCCGCGGCGAACATATCGCCGTGATCGGCTCGAGCGGAGCCGGCAAATCGACCCTGCTATCGCTGCTTGCAGGCGAATTGTCACCGGCCTCCGGCATGGCCGCCGCACTCGACGGCACGCTGCTGACCCAGCGGACGGAACTTTTCCAGGATACGCTGCGCGGCAACCTCGTGCTCGCAGCGCCAGATGCCGATGACGACCGGTTGCGCGATGCGCTTGCCGCTGCCGGCCTGATTGCCGATGTCGATGCGTTGCCATCGGGCCTCGATACACTGCTCGGCGAAGGCGGCATGGGGCTTTCCGGCGGCCAGTCGCGTCGGCTGGCGCTCGCCCGTCTCTTTCTGCGTGACACGCCGCTCTGGCTTCTCGACGAACCGACCGAAGGTCTCGATGGGCGCACGGCGCGCGACGTACTGCATCGGCTCGCAGTCGAGGTGGAAGGCCGGGCGCTGCTCATCGCAACTCATATTCGCCGCGAAGCGGCGCTCGCAGACCGCATCGTCGTCGTTGACGGCGGCCGCATCACAGAAGTTTCGCGCCGTGGAGAGGCGGCGTTCGAAAAGGCGCTCGATCGGCTTCGGCCGGATTGAGCGAACAGGCCTACCCCGCGTGGCCGGCCGGCCACGCGGAAACTCTTGATACCGCGTGGGACCGTGGGAGAAAGATAATGGAACTAGACATCGTAGCGCTATCGCGCTTCCAATTTGCGCTGACAGCGCTTTATCACTTTCTGTTCGTACCCCTGACGCTCGGCCTTTCCGTGCTGCTTGCCATCATGGAGACGACCTACGTTATGACCGGTCGCCAAATCTGGCGGCAGATGACGAAATTCTGGGGCACTCTGTTCGGCATCAATTTCGTGCTGGGCGTCGCCACCGGTATCGTCATGGAATTCCAGTTCGGCATGAACTGGAGCTATTACAGCTATTACGTCGGCGATATTTTCGGTGCGCCGCTGGCGATCGAAGGCCTGATGGCCTTCTTCCTCGAAGCGACCTTCGTCGGCCTCTTCTTCTTCGGCTGGGACAAGCTGTCGAAGGTCGGCCATCTGGTCGCAACCTGGGCGGTGGCGCTCGGCTCGAATTTCTCCGCGCTATGGATTCTCATTGCCAACGGCTGGATGCAGAACCCGGTCGGTTCCGCGCTCAATCCGCAGACGATGCGTATGGAGATCGTGAGCTTCTTCGACGTGGTCTTCAATCCCGTCGCGCAGGCAAAGTTCGTCCATACGGTCTCGGCCGGCTACGTCTGTGCCTCGATCTTCGTGCTCGGCGTCTCGGCCTGGTACATGCTGAAGGGCCGGCATATCGAGCTTGCAAAGCGCTCGATGACCGTTGCCGCATCCTTCGGCCTCGCCTCGGCACTCTCGGTCGTCGTGCTTGGTGACGAAAGCGGCTATCTCGCTACCGAAAACCAGAAGATGAAGCTCGCCGCAATCGAGGCCATGTGGAAGACGGAGCCGGCTCCGGCTGCCTTTACCGCCTTCGGCTTCCCCGATCAGGAGGCGCGCGAAACCCATTTTGCCGTCCATATCCCCTGGGTCATGGGCCTCATCGGCACGCGTTCGCTGACGACGGAAATACCCGGCATCGACAAGCTGGAACAGCAGGCCGAGGCCCGCATCCGCGACGGCATCAAGGCCTATGATGCGCTGATGCAGATCCGCTCCGCGCCGACGCAGGATCAGGTTGCCCAGGAGGTGCGCTCCTCGTTCGAGGATCTAGGCCACGACCTCGGCTATGCCCTGCTCCTGAAGCGCTATGTCGATGATCCACGTCAGGCGAGCGACGAGCAGATCGCCCAGGCCGCGCGTGACACGATCCCGCACGTGCCGACGCTCTTCTGGTCGTTCCGCATCATGGTTGGTCTCGGCATGTTCTTCATCGTGCTCACGGCAACCTTCTTCTGGCTGTCGGCTCGCCGGCATCTCGACAAGTACCCGCTGCTATTGCGCATCGCGGTCTTTGCCATCCCGCTGCCCTGGATTGCCATCGAGGCAGGCTGGGTGGTTGCCGAAATCGGCCGTCAGCCCTGGGTGATCGAAGGCGTACTGCCGACGGCGGTCGCCGTTTCCAACCACGGCGCCTGGGCGGTGCTGCTCACCATCATCGGCTTTGCCGCGCTCTATACGACGCTGATCATCATCGAGATGAGCCTGATGCTGAAGGCGATCCGTCAGGGGCCGGAACCGGACCACGAGCCGGAAGCCAAGCTGATCTCCGAAACCCTCGTTCCAGCCGCGGAGTGACCTGTCATGATCCTGTACGAACTCATCGACTATCAAACCTTGCGCCTCATCTGGTGGGTCCTGCTCGGAGTGCTCCTGATCGCCTTTGCCGCGACCGACGGCTTCGACCTCGGCGTCGGCACACTGCTGCCCTTCGTCGCAAAGACCGATGCGGAACGCCGTATCGCCATCAATACGATCGGTGCCACCTGGGAAGGCAACCAGGTCTGGTTGATCCTCGCCGGCGGCGCGATCTTCGCCGCCTGGCCGCCGCTCTACGCGGTCTCCTTCTCGGGCTTTTACCTGGCGATGTTTGCGATCCTCTTTGCGCTCATCCTGCGCCCTGTCGGATTCAAGTACCGTTCCAAGCGGGACAGCGCCAACTGGCGCAATGGCTGGGACTGGGCGCTGTTCATCGGCGGCTTCGTACCGTCGCTGATCTTCGGCGTTGCCGTCGGCAATGTGCTACAAGGCGTACCCTTCCGCTTCGCGGATGACATGCGCATCTTCTATGAAGGCTCGTTCTTCGCGCTTCTGAACCCCTATGCCCTTCTCTGCGGCCTGCTCTCCGTCGCCATGCTCATCATGCACGGAAGCGCATGGCTGGTGCTCAAGGCAACGGGGCCGGTCGCCGATCGCGCCCGCCGCTTCGGCAGCATCGCAGCGCTTGTGGTCATCGTGCTCTTTGCGCTTGGCGGCCTGTGGCTTTGGGCCGGCGTCAGCGGCTATCGCATCACCAGCGATATCAGCCCGGTCGGCCCGTCAAATCCGCTTCTGAAAACGGTGTCGCAGGAAGGCGGGGCCTGGCTTGCCAACTACGGCACCCATCCCTGGATGATCGTTGCTCCGATCCTCGGCTTCCTCGGTGCTGCGGCTGCCTTCATCGCGATGCAGGCCCGGCGCGAGGTCGTGACTCTGCTCTTCAGCAAGCTCTCGATCCTGGGCATCATCTCGACGGTCGGGCTGTCGATGTTCCCATTCATCCTGCCCTCCTCGCTCGATCCGAAGTCGAGCCTGACGGTCTGGGATGCATCGTCGAGCCACCAGACGCTTTTCATCATGCTGGTGGTCACGGTCATCTTCCTGCCGATCATCATTGCCTACACCGCCTGGGTCTACAAGGTTCTGTGGGGCAAGGTCGACGAGAAGAGCGTCACAGACAAGAACAGCCACGCCTATTGAGGAGACGAAACGATGTGGTATTTCGCATGGATACTCGGTCTGCCGCTGGCAGCCGCCTTCGCCGTCCTCAACGCCATGTGGTACGAGCTCACGGATGACGAAGCCAAGAAGAAGACTTCGGGCGAACGCCGATAAATTCGAAGGGCGCGGTTCACACCGCGCCCTTTTTCTTTCGACCGGGCGCGTGGCAGCTGTCAGCCAAGCCGGTTCTGTGAGCGCTCCGCAAGCTCGACGATGATACCGTCGGGATCGCGAACAAAGGCGATCTTGTTCAGCATCTCGGAATGGACGGCAAAGCGCGGACGTTCCTTGATTTCGACGCCCGCCGCTTCCAGCCGCGCGAAGGTTTCTTCGACATTCTCGAAATGGAAGGTGATGTGCTTGACGCCGGCCGTTCCCTCCGGGAGATCGACCGCCCTCGCAGCACCGCCGGGTGGTCCGAAAACCTCCAGCATGCCGCCGCCGGCATCGAGAAAGGCGACCTGCATGCCGTCAGGCATCTGCTTGCGCAGATGCAGCTTCAACCCCAGCAGTCCGCAATAGAATTCAATGGCGCGATCCATATTGCCGACCGTCATGCCGATATGCTCGAATGATTTCAGCACCGTCTTTTCCTCAGACGCTGGCGGCTGGGCGCCGTTCTTCTTCCGGCAGCCAGGAACCGTATAGGGGATGGTCGGCCGTAATCGGCATCGGCGTCGGTCGGCCGGTGCGCTGCGAATAATAAGCGGCCGTTACCAGCTCAAGCGAATTGCGGGCATCCTGCAGGGTAACCGGCGGATCGCGGTCATCCATGATTGCCTGATGGAAAAGCTGGAATTGGCGCGTATACCCGTCCTCCCTGGCTTCGTAGCCGGCAAGGGCGGCATCGATGCGCGCCTGATGCTGTTCGCTTCCGGCGATGAAGGTCCAGGGATCGCGGCCCATCGTATACGGTTCCAGAATGCTTTCTGCGACGAGATCGCTGAAGCAGAAGCGCAGCCGGGAGATTTCCTTGCGAGAGCCGAGGGTCATGGAAAGCGTCGCAAGCGAGCCGTTCTGCATCTTCACCGACAGTGACGCGGTATCCTCGACCTCGATCGGATTGACGAGCGTCGCACCATAGGAAAACACCTCGGCACAGGGGCCGTGGACATAATTCAGCATGTCATGAGCATGGATGGCATGACCGAGCAGGCCGCCGCCGAGTTCCGTCGCCCACTTGCCACGCCAAGGCACCGCATAATAATCCGGGCCGCGCCACCAATGCGTTTCGATCGTGGTCAGGAAGGGCTTGCCGGCCAGGCCGCGCTCGATCAGCAATTTCAGCTTCTGCAGGCCGCTGCCATAGCGATACTGGAAGATCGGCATCAGCTTGCGCCCGTTCGAACTCGCAAGGATCTCTGCCATCTCATCGACTTCGGCAATCGAACCGAACAGCGGCTTTTCGCAGATCACATGCTTGCCGCTCTCGATCGCCTTCTTGCACAGTTCGAAATGCGAGCTCGGCGGCGTGGCGATATCGATGATATCGAGATCGTCGCGCGTGAAGAGCGAATTCGTATCCTGCGTATATTCGGGGATCTTGTGCTGCTCGCAGAGCGGCTGGCCGCGATCGGCATCGAGAGAGCAGAGAACGGGAATCTCGAAGAGATCGCTGTTCCAGGCGAAACCTGTCAGGTGCCGCTCAGCGATGCCTGCACCGATGACGCCGACGCGCAGTTTTCGTGTCATGGTGTCTTCCTCAGCGATTACCGATACGGGCGGCTTTCGACTGCGCTTCAAGCGACAGACGGCAAACCTCGTACACGTGGTTGTGCGTCATCGCCGTTTCGCTGCGGTCACGCACGTCGGCGACAAAGGCGTCGAAATAATCAAGCTTCTCGCCGCTGCAATCGATATGCGTCATCTCCTTGCCATTGACGAGGAAGAGATGATCCTTGCCGGGACGGCCGGCGATATCGATATACTTGCGCAGCTCGATATAACCCTCGGTGCCGAGGATGGTCAGTCGACCGTCGCCCCAGGTGGGCAGGGCTTCCGGCGTGAACCAATCGACCCGGATATAACCGCTTGCCTTGTCGGAACGCAGCAGTACTTCGCCGAAATCCTGGAAGGCCGGTTTTTCCGGCATGCCGAAATTACCAACAGAGCTTGCGACCACCTCACCCGTCGTCGAGCCTGTATAGAACAGGAACTGGTCGACCTGATGCGAGGCGATATCGACGATGATGCCGCCGAAGGCTTCCGGATCGAAGAACCAGTCCGGCCGTGTCGGCAGCTGCAGTCGGTGCGGCCCCATGCCCAGCGTCTGGATGACCTTGCCGATCGCCCCTTCCTTCACCAGCTTGCCGGCCTTGACGGCAGAGCGCACACAATGGCGCTCGGAAAAGCAGATGGAGAAGATCTTGCCGGTCTCGGCAACGGTACGTTTGACCTCTTCCAGCTGGGCGAAGGTCGTCACGCCGGGCTTGTCGGTCATGACATCCTTGCCGGCTTTCATCGCGCGGATGGCAAGGCCGGCGCGGTCACGCGGGATCGCGGCAATGCAGATGATGTCGATGGAGGGATCAGCGAAGATCTTCTCACGGTCGATCTGCGGCGCGTCCGGATAGGTTTTCTCGAACATTTCGCGGATAGCCGGCACTGATGTCTGCGGGCAATAGCCGACGAATTCGGCGCCGGCGGCCAACAATCCCTTCACATGATCGAAAGTGTGCCCATGATCGATTCCGACGACGGCAAATCTTAGCATCGCAATATTATCCTCCCGGGGAATTATCCGGGCCGGCTTACGCCGACCCTCCTTCGTGGTGCAAACCAGACAGCGAAAGCAAAGGCCTGTCAAGGCGGGATTGATGGCAAAACTCTTTTGCCTCTTTTGTAAATATATGAAATAGAAAGATTATTTTGTATCTAAATAGTTATAAGTTAAGACGAAATGCCTCTTGACCGCGCCATCGTGCTGCACCGCTACGAACCGCTCCAGCCCTTTGAGGCTTGCTCTTGGCCGATGAATATGCTCGATTTTGAAGGCCGTCGGGTAGGAGGACGGCAGCTATCCCATTCTGCAGGAGCGCTCCCCGCTCCGCCCTGTGACGGAAGATCACCATGTCCCAATCCCCCCTCGACGGTGCCGCTTCGGGCGGTCTCTTTGTCGGCCGTGCCTGGAACCCCGATGTTGCCGGGCCGAGCATCGTAACGCTGCGCGATGGCAGCCTCGTCGATATCACCTCCGCTGAAGCGCCGACGCTGAGCGCTCTGCTGGAGCGAGCCGATGCGGCAGACTTCGTCCGTACCGCCAGCGGCAAGGCGCTTGGCACCCTTGAGGCGATTGCCGCCAACAGCACTGGCAAACCAGATACGAGCAAAGCCTATCTGCTGGCACCGGCCGACCTGCAGGCAATCAAAGCCTGCGGCGTGACCTTCGCCCAGTCGATGATCGAACGCGTCATCGAGGAGAAAGCCGCCGGCAATCCGGATCGGGCAGCGTCCATTCGCGAGCGCGTCAGCACGCTGATTGGCGGCAGCCTGACCAACATCAAGGCCGGCTCGCCGGAAGCCGCCGAGGTCAAGAAGGCGCTGATCGAGGAAGGCATCTGGTCGCAATATCTCGAAGTCGGCATCGGCCCGGATGCAGAAGTCTTCACCAAGTCGCCGGTGCTTTCATCGGTCGGCTGGGGTTCGGATGTCGGCCTCCACCCGATCTCGACCTGGAACAATCCGGAGCCGGAAATCGTGCTGGCCGTCAACAGCCGTGGCGAGATCAAGGGCGCCACGCTCGGCAATGACGTGAACCTGCGCGATGTCGAAGGCCGCTCGGCGCTGCTGCTCGGCAAGGCGAAGGACAACAACGCCTCCTGCTCGATCGGCCCCTTCATCCGCCTCTTCGATCAGAGCTACAGCCTCGACGACGTCCGCAAGGCCGAACTCGATCTCAAGGTCACCGGCCAGGACGGTTTCGTGCTGCACGGCAAGAGTTCCATGTCGCAGATCAGCCGCGACCCGACCGATCTCGTCAAGCAGACCGTCGGCAGTCACCATCAGTATCCCGATGGCTTCATGCTGTTCCTCGGCACGCTCTTTGCGCCAACGCAGGACCGCGACGCCAAGAACCAGGGCTTTACCCACAAGGTCGGCGATGTCGTGGAAATCTCGTCCGCCGGCCTCGGCGCACTGGTCAATACCGTCCGGCTGTCGACGGAATGCCCGCCGTGGACCTTCGGCATCTCGGCGCTGATGAGCAATCTCGCAAAGCGCGGGCTGCTCTGAGCTACTGGTTTCGCCTGATCCCCTGCAGGAGGTCGAGAACGGAATTCGCGGCCTCCAGCACATTGGTACCCGGGCCGAACACGGCGGCGACGCCGTGTTCGTGCAGGAATTCATAGTCCTGCCGCGGGATGACGCCGCCGCAGACGACGATGATGTCACCGCCACCCTGTTCCTTAAGCCGGTCGATCAACTGCGGCAGCAGCGTCCGATGACCGGCCGCCAGCGACGAAACACCGATCACATTGACCCTCTCGCCGAGCGCCATGCCGGCCGCCTCATCCGGCGTCTGGAATAGCGGGCCGGCGAGCACGTCGAAACCGACATCACCGAACGCCGAGGCAATCACCTTGGCGCCGCGGTCGTGCCCGTCCTGGCCGAGCTTGGCGACCATGATCTTCGGCTTGCGGCCCATCGCCTCGGTTACCTCGGCCATGCGGGCTTTCAGAACATCCAGCTCCGGTTCGTCGCGATAGGCGGTTCCATAGACGCCGCGGATGACCTTGGGCGTGGCGAAATGATCGCCGAAGATCTCACGCATCGCATCGGAAATCTCGCCGACGGTCGCTCGCGCACGCGCCGCTTCGACAGCGGCGGCAAGCAGATTGCCGTTGCCGCTGCGGGCAATGTCCGAAAGCGCGGCTAGCGCCTCCTTGACCTTCGCGCCGTCACGGCGACGCTTGGTTTCCTCGATCCGGCGGATCTGCGCTGCGCGCACCGCGCTGTTGTCGATCTCGAGAATGTCGATCGGCTGTTCGGTCTCCAGCCGGTACTTGTTGACGCCGACGATGACCTCGTCGCCCTTGTCGACCGCGGCCTGGCGACGGGCGGCAGCCTCCTCGATCAGCCGCTTCGGCAAACCCTCATTGACGGCCTTCGTCATGCCACCGAGCGCCTCGACTTCTTCGATCAGCGTCCAGGCCTTGTCGGCAAGTTCCTTCGTCAGGCTCTCGACGTAGTAGGAGCCGGCAAGCGGGTCGACCACCTTGGTGACGCCGGTCTCGTGCTGCAGAATGAGCTGGGTGTTGCGGGCGATGCGGGCGGAAAATTCCGTCGGCAGGGCAATCGCCTCGTCGAAGGAATTGGTGTGCAGCGACTGCGTGCCGCCGAGCACGGCCGACATCGCCTCGAAAGCCGTGCGGATGATGTTGTTGTAGGGATCCTGCTCCTGCAGCGACACACCCGATGTCTGGCAATGAGTTCGCAGCATCAGCGAAGACGCTTTCTTCGGCTCGAACTCCTCCATGATACGGGTCCAGAGCAGGCGGGCTGCGCGAAGCTTTGCGGCTTCCATGAAGAAATTCATGCCGATCGCGAAGAAGAAGGAGAGCCGCCCGGCGAAATCATCGACATCAAGGCCCTTGGCGATAGCCGCACGCACATATTCGCGCCCGTCGGCAAGCGTGAAGGCCAACTCCTGCACCAGCGTCGCGCCCGCCTCCTGCATGTGATAGCCGGAGATTGAGATCGAATTGAATTTCGGCATCTCCTTTGCCGTATATTCGATGATATCGGCAACGATGCGCATCGAGGGTTCCGGCGGGTAGATGTAAGTGTTGCGGACCATGAACTCCTTGAGGATATCGTTCTGGATGGTCCCTGAAAGCTCCGCCTTCGAGACGCCCTGCTCCTCGCCGGCGACAATGAAATTCGCCAGAATTGGGATGACGGCGCCATTCATAGTCATGGAGACGGACATGTCCTGCAACGGAATGCCGTCGAACAGGATCTTCATGTCCTCGACGCTGTCGATGGCTACCCCCGCCTTGCCGACATCGCCGACGACCCGTGGGTGATCGCTGTCATAGCCGCGATGGGTAGCCAGGTCGAAGGCCACGGAGAGGCCCTTCTGACCTGCGGAGAGATTGCGGCGGTAGAAGGCATTGGATTCCTCGGCGGTCGAGAAGCCGGCATATTGCCGGATCGTCCAGGGCCGGCCGGCATACATGGTGGCGCGTGGACCGCGCGTGAAGGGCGCAAATCCGGGCAGGCTGTCGACGTCAGTGCTGTCGAGATCGGCTGCGGTGTAAAGCGGTTTGACGTCTATGCCTTCGGGTGTTTGCCAGGTCAGCGTCTCCGGTGCTGCGCGCAGCTCCTTCTCCGCCAGCGCCTCCCAGTCCGACAGCGTCTTCTTCGTCATATCATCCTCCGGCATTATCTGCGCACCACGCTACCATCATGCGGTCGCGCGGCGCGATACAGCCTTAGGATAATTTGATCGGCAAGGCGATGATAGACGTTCAGCGATGAGCGGCCCAGGGCACGAGGACCCGTTCGATCAGCCGCGCCAGTATCTCCAGCAGGAAGGCGATGGCGGCGATGACGACGATTCCACCGATGACGATATCGGTCACTAGGAACTGCGCCGCGGACTGGATCATGAAACCAAGGCCCTGGCTTGCCGCCACCAGCTCGGCAGCGACCAGCGTCGACCAGCCGGCGCCGAGCGCGATGCGTGTGCCTGTCAAAATCGACGGAATGGCGCCTGGAAGAATGACATGCAGCAGCACCTGCAGCCGGCTCGCGCCAAAGGAGCGGGCGGCGTTGACGAAATCAGCCGGAGCGGATTTGACGCCTGATGCCGTCGACAGGATGATTGGGGGCAGCATGGCGAGCGAGATCACCGTAACCTTCGACGCCTCGCCGATGCCGACCCAGATGATGATCAGCGGCAGATACGCAAGCGGTGGCAGAGGGCGCAGGAATTCGACGATCGGATCGAGGATGCCCTTGCCGATGCGGCTGGTGGCGATGGCAAGACCAGCGGGCACGCCGATGAGGAGCGAGGCGGCGAGCGCTGCAAAGATGCGCAGCAGACTTGCCAACGTATGCTCGGCGAGCGTGGAATCGACGAAGCCGTTGACCGCGACATTGGCAAGCGATTGCGCCACGACAAACGGCGACGGCAGGAAGACCGGTGAGATGGCGCCATAAGCCGAAGCAAGGCTCCAGCCGGCGATGATGACGGCAATGGTCGCAAGCGAGATCGGTAGCGTACCGCGGCGTTTCGGCCGCGCTTCCACCGGCTGATCCGAGACTGCGGTCGTGAGTGCTTCAGCCTCGACGCTCATGCGGCAATCTCCTCTTCATCCGCGTGGATGAGCGTGGTCAGCTCGTCATTCAAGTCCTTGAATGCCGGCAGCACCTTGATATCCTTTATACTTTTTCCTTCGAGCACTGCCCTGCCGAACTCCGTCTTGATATCGGCAACGATGCGACCCGGGTTGGGCGCAAGCACGATGACGCGCGTGGCAAGCAGCAAGGCCTCGTCGATGCTGTGGGTAATCAGCAACGCGCCGGTCTTGCTCTCGGCCCAGACGTCGAGCAGGAATTTTTGCATGCGGCTGCGCGTCAAAGCATCGAGCGCGCCGAGCGGCTCATCGAGCAACAAAAAGCGAGGGCTGGCGGCCAAAGCGCGGGCAATGCCGACGCGCTGACGCATGCCACCGGAGAGTTCCCAGATATTCTTCTTGCCCGCGCCATCGAGGCCGACCTTCACGAGCAGGTCTTCCGCGCGGCGCTGCCTCTCGCCTTTCGGGATGCCCTGAAGCTTCAGCGGAAAGGCGACGTTGCCGGCGGCCGTCAGCCATGGATAGAGCGCGTCGTCCTGAAACACGACAGCTCGGTCTACATCAGGCCCGTCGATCTCTTTGCCGTCGACCAGCACGCGTCCCTCGCTCGGCTCGGTAAAACCGGCAGCAATATTGAGAAGGCTCGTCTTGCCGGAACCCGAACGGCCGATAACCACCACGAACTCGTCGGAGGCGATATGCAGATTGACGCCGTCGAGCACACGTCTCTTCCGGCGAGTGCCTGCCTCGGCATAATCGAGCGACAGGGACTGTAGTGAAAGTATGCTCATGGACACCACCTGTTTAAGAAAAACCGGCGCGGCGAAGCCGCGCCGGGACCCTTGGGAGGATCAGAGACCGGCCTTGGCGGCTTCCTTGACCCAGCGGTCGGAAACATAGGGGCTGTAGTCCTTCAGAACGCCGGGGATCTTGCCCTGCTCCAGAAGGAAGGCCGAGGTTTCGGCAACGGCCTTGACCGTACCGCCACCGAGGAGATCGGCGCTGGCCTGGTCCTTCAGGCTCGGGAAAGTATAGCCCTTGAGAAGAGCCGGCACTTCATCGGTCTTGGCGCCGGTGAGTTTGGCAATCTTTTCGGCTTCCGGTGATTTCGTATTCCAGCTATCCGGATTGGCGAGGTAGGAGGCGTAAGCCGCACCCGTGACCTTCACGAAGCCGGTGACGACTTCAGGATGGGCCTCGGCAAATTTCCTGCTGACGATCCAGGCATCGAAGGTCGGGCCGCCCCACTTGGCGACATCGGCGGAGGTGGCAAGCACGCTGCCGCTCTTTTTCAACTGCGCCAGGACGGGATCCCAGACATAGGCGCCGTCGATGTCACCGCGCTCCCAGGCAGCAGCGATTTCCGGCGGACGCAGATTGAGGATCTGCACCGACTTCGGATCGACCTTCCAGTGCTTCAGCGCCGTCAGCAGGCTGTAATGCGCTGTCGAAACGAAGGGCGTGGCAATCTTCTTACCCTTCAAGTCTTCTGGCTTGGTGATGTTCTTGACCGCAAGCGCTTCAGCGTCGCTAATGAGGCCGACGACATAGATCGTCTCGATGGGCAGTTCGCGGCTGGCGGCCGCGGCAAGCGGCGACGAGCCGACATAACCGATATCGATAGAACCGGAAGCGATGGCAGCGATGACGTCGGCGCCGCCATCGAATTTCTGCCAGTTGATCTTGGCCTTGGTCTCCTTTTCATAGGTGCCATCGGCCTGCGGCACGCGCGACGGCTCGACGATCGGCTGGTAGCCGATATTGAGCGTGACGTCGGCAGCGTGGGCTGCATAGGTGGTCAAGGTGAGGACAGCGGCAGCGGCCGTGCCCAGCAGGTTGCGTCGGTTGATTTTCATATCCCTCTCCAGCAATGTTAAAAATCATTCCGCCTCGGGAATGTCGATAGATCATTGTAAAATTCATAGATTTTATAGAGATAGAAAATTTCAGGAATCAGCGATGAGGGACAATTTGCTTCTAATTTGGAGGGAAGAAGCGGTGATTTCCCGATCCGCTCGACAATTCCTGCCCCGTGGCCGACGAAATCTCAGGACAATATTCAATGAAGAAAATGCAGATCTACGCCTTCGACATGAACTGCGTCGGGCACATAAACCACGGCATGTGGACGCATCCACGCGATCGCTCGGTCAATTACACCGATCTTGACTACTGGGTCGATTTTGCGCGCACGGCCGAACGCGGTAGGCTAGACGGCATTTTTCTGGCCGACATCGTCGGTGTCTATGATGTCTACAAAAACAGCCCAGCCCCGGTCATCGAGACGGGTGCGCAGATCCCGGTCAACGATCCGCTGATGCCAATTTCGGCCATGGCTTATGTCACGAAGCATCTGGGTTTCGGCGTCACCGTCAACACGACCTATGAGCCGCCCTTCCTGCTGGCGCGGCGCATGTCGACGCTCGATCACCTGACCAAGGGCCGCATCGGCTGGAACATCGTGACGGGCTATCTCGACAGTGCTGCCCGCAGCATGGGTTTCGAGAAGCTGCCGGAGCATGATGCCCGTTACGACGCCGCCGAGGAATATCTCGAAATCCTCTACAAGCTCTGGGAAGGCAGTTGGGACGATGATGCGCTGCTACGTGACCGCGAGCGCGGCATCTTCGCCGATGCCTCAAAGGTGCGCGCGGTCAGTCACCAGGGCCGGTATTACAAGATGGAGGGCATTCATCTTACCGAACCGTCGCCGCAGCGCACGCCCCTGCTCTTCCAGGCCGGTGCATCGGCCCGCGGACAGGATTTCGCCGCCCGCCATGCCGAATGCGTCTTCATTGCCGGACCGACGCCGCAGTCGGCGCGTCCGACTGTCGATGCGCTTCGCGCCAAGACGCTGGCGAACGGCCGCGGTGAGGACGCGATCAAGGTCCTGAGCCTGATCACCGTCGTCGTCGGCAGGACCGAAAACGAGGCACAGGAAAAGCTTGAGGACTATCGCCGGCATGCAAGCGTCGAGGCGTCGCTCGCCCATTATTCCGCCTCTGTCGGCGTTGATTTTTCGAAATACGAGCTCGATGATGTAATTGACCAGAGCTCGACCAACGCCAATCAGTCTGCGCTGGCGGCAATCACCAAGCAGGCGGCAAAACCTGTCACCAAGCGGCAGATCATCGACCAGATGGTGCTCGGCAGCCGCATGAAGCCGATCGTCGGCTCACCGGAGCAGGTCGCCGACACGCTGCAGCGCTGGATCGAGGAAGGCGGCATCGACGGCTTCAATCTGGCGCGCACCGTGACACCCGAAAGCCTCAACGATTTCGTCGATCTCGTTGTGCCCGTGCTGCAGGAGCGCGGCCTGTTCAAGGCCGATTACGCGGAAGGACCGCTGCGCCAGAAATTGTTCGGCGGCAATGGCCGGCTATCGGCCAGCCATCCCGCCGCGCAGTTCAGGCGGTAGAGTCTTTTCGCTTTCTTCGAAATACGAAAATGCTCTACCTCGTCGTGTTCGCGCGGCAAACTTACGCTGGAATTGCTCTAGCGATGATCGAGGCGGGCGACCAGCCGGTCGCCCAGCCACTGGATGCCGCAGACGAGAACGATGAGCACGACGACGACCGCGATCATCACATTGGTCTCGAAACGCTGGTAGCCATAGCGGATGGCGAGGTCGCCGAGACCGCCGGCACCGATGGCTCCGGCCATCGCCGATGCGCCGATCAGCGTTACCAGCGTAACTGTAAAACCAGCAACGATTCCTGGCAGGGCTTCCGGTACCAGAACCTCGCGAATGATCGTCCAGCGGTTGCCACCCATGGCACGCACGGCGTCGATCAACCCACGATCGACCTCGCGCAGCGAGACCTCTGCAATACGGGCATAGTAGGGCGTGGCCGCAATAGCGAGCGGAACGATGGCCGCCCAAGTGCCGATCGCCGTGCCGACGATCAGGCGGGTCAGTGGGATCAGCGCCACCAGGAGGATGATGAAAGGCACGGAGCGGAAGCCGTTGATGACACCGCCGAGAACGCGGTTGACCCAGGCATTTTCCGCAATGCCGCCTCGGTTCGTCAGCACCAGTGCCAGTCCGAGCGGCAGCCCGGCAATGAGCGAGATCACGCCGGACGCCGCCGTCATCAACACCGTCTCCCAGAGGGAGCGCAAAAGCAGATTAATCATGATCGGTGACATAACCAAGCACCTCCACCCGGGCGGACCGGGCCTTCAGAAATTGTTCGACCTTTCCGGCAAGCGCAGGATCGCGCGCCGGAACGGCAATGAAGAACCGCGCAACGGGCTGGTTCTGGATGTGATCGATGCCGCCATGCACGAGGCGGAAGGAATGCGGCAATACCGCCGAAAGGTCGGCAAAGAGCGCGCCCTGGGCTTCCGGACCGGAGAGATCGACACTGACGATCGCTTCCGTGCCACCTGACTGCGACAGGCGAGCGGCAATATGTTCGGGTAGTTGCGGGCGGATGCCGCCGAGCAGGCTCTTGGTGATCGCCGTCTGCGGATTGCCGAAGATCGACCAGACCTGTCCCTCTTCCACGATCCTGCCAGCATCGATGACGGCGACGCGATCGGCAATGCCACGCACCACCTCCATCTCATGGGTGATCAACAGGATAGTAAGTCCAAGCTTACGATTGATATCCTTCAGCAGAACGAGGATCGAGCGCGTCGTTTCCGGATCGAGTGCTGAGGTCGCCTCGTCGGAAAGTAGCAGGGCCGGGCGTGCGGCAAGTGCGCGGGCGATACCGACACGCTGCTTCTGGCCGCCTGAAAGGGAAGACGGATAAGCCTTAGCCTTGTCGGAAAGGCCGACGAGATCCAGAAGCTCATGCGCCCGCTTCAGTCGCTCTGCCTTGCCGATACCTTCGATCTTCAATGGCAGCGCGACGTTCTCTTCGACCGTCTTGGCCGAAAGCAGATTGAAGTGCTGAAAAATCATGCCGATGCGGCGGCGCAACGGCTGCAGGTCCTTCTCGGCAAGGCCTGTAATGTTACGGCCCTCGATGACGATCTCGCCGCTGTCAGCGCGCTCAAGACCGTTCAGGCAGCGGATCAGTGTCGACTTTCCGGCGCCGCTGCGTCCGATAATGCCGAGAACCTCGCCCTTCTTCACACTCAACGAGATGCCGTCAAGCGCCGGCGTCGCACCGAATTTACGCCTGACATCCGTCAGCCGGACGACCTCTTCGGCGTCAGCGGGGCGCGTCTCGATCCCTGAAGCGGAGACAATTGAATTCATGCTCATTCCTTCACAAAAGCCGAAGGCGGCCCCGGCAAAGGCCCGGGCCGCCTCGGTCATTGGCGCCCTCGGAAGGGCGGCCGATCAGTAGGCGCTGAGGCCCGTACCCTTATAGACCTTGTCGAACTCGGCCTTCACGGTATCGTTCTGATAGGAAGATACCAGGGTCTTCACCCAATCGGCATCCTTGTTTTCTTCCTTCACGGCAATGAAGTTGCGGTAGGGGTTGTCGACGATCGGCTCCTGCGCGACGCGCTCTGCCGGCGAAAGGCCGCTCTTCAACGCCCAGTCGGTGTTGACGACACCGGCGTCGAGGTCATCGATCGAACGGCCGACAATGCCGGCATCCAGTTCCTTGATCTCGATATTCTTCGGATTTTCAGCGACGTCGGCGATCGTCGCAAGAATGCCCGTGCCGTCCTTCAGCTTGATCAGGCCTTCACTCTGCAGAACGCGCAGCGCACGACCTTCGTTGGACGGATCGTTCGGCACGCCGATCACGGCGCCTTCCGGCAGCTCGGCGACAGACTTGTGCTTCTTGCTGTAGAGACCGATCGGCCACACTCCGGTATAGCCGACACGGACGATGTGGTAGCCGTTCTGCTTGATCTGATTGTCGAGGTAGGGCTGGTGCTGGAAGGCGTTCGCGTCGATTTCGCCGCGCTCCAGCGCTTCGTTCGGCTGGGTATAATCGTTGAAGGTGATCGTCTCGATCTTAAGGCCCTTCTTGGCGGCTTCGGTGGTCACGACACGCCAGACATCCTCGTCCTCGCCGCTCATGATGCCGACCTTGATCGACTTGTCTTCCGCAAAGGAAGGAGCCGGCGCAGCAAAGGCGATGAGCGCAGCCGCAGAGGCGGCAACAGTGAGCGCCGCGCGGCGCGAAATCGAAATGGTGCCGATATTCTTGTTCTTGGTCATTTTTTATCCCGTCTGACTGAATGAGGCCGAGCCCCGAGCAGGCGGATAATTGCAAATGCGGTCATTGCGAGCGAAGCAAGAACGTCCGATGTCTTGTTAATGCCAGAAAAACTCTTGCCCCCTTGTCGATGCCGGCAGGATAAAATTCTATCAAATTTATGGATTAATGTCAGCGTAAAAATAGCCGTCAAACGAAAACGGCGCCCAATGGGCGCCGCGAAAGTCAGTCTTGGGATAAGATTCATTCCGCCGCGATCAGCGCGGAACTTCTGGCCGGAAAGAAAGCGGAAAGCTCGCCGATGACCTCCCCGATACGCTTGGAAAGCTGTTCGGAGGAGACGCGATAGTCAGTGAAATCGCGATCTGAGCCGTAGACGGCCGTCGGCAAGGTATGGGCCATGAAGAAGCCGAAGAGCGGGCGAAGCTGATGTTCGACCATGAGCGCGTGGCGATCGCCGCCGCCCGTCGCCGTGATGACAATCGGCTTTGCGCGCAATTCATGCGGATCGATGAGATCGACCAGGTGCTTGAAAAGGCCCGGATAGCTGCCCTTATAGGTCGGCGCGCCGATGACGATCGCATCCGCAGAAATGATATCGGCGATGACTTCCTTGGCGCGATTGTCGAGGTCGTCACGGCGCAACGCCTGACCAAGCGAGGGGCCAACATCCGTCAGGTCGTAAATCGTATTGCGGAAGCCATATTTTTCCGCGGCGAGGCCGGCGATATTCTCGACCAGAGCAAAGGTCTTCGAGGGACGATTGAAGCTGCCGGCAAGACCGACCAGTTTGGGTGCAGACATATCATTTCCTTCCACTATCGCGCCGTCGATGGCTCCATCATCAGGCAGATATTATCCATCAAAATAGTAGATTAAAGAAATGACGATCCGTCTTCGCTGAAGGCCGGGGAAAAAATGTTCGTTTCACCGCGACGCCGCGCCGTGCGCTTGCCGGGATACCAAAGAGGCACCGAAAGCATTTCGGTGCCTCTTTCCGAGTGCGAAACTTAAACCGCTCGATGTTTTGGGATGCGCGGCAGGAAGATGGTGAACAGGCCGAGGAGCGGCAGGTAGGAGCAGATACGATATACGAAGGCGATACCGTGCGAGTCGGCAAAACCGCCGAGCAAGGCCGCACCGAGACCGCCCGCACCGAAGGCGAAGCCGAAGAAAACGCCGGCGATCAGCCCGACGCGACCTGGCACCAGTTCCTGCGCGAAGACGACGATGGCTGAAAAGGCGGAGGCGAAGATCAGGCCGATGACAACGCTGAGCACGCCCGTCCAGAACAGGTTCGCATAGGGCAGCAGCAGCGCGAAGGGGATCACGCCGAGGATCGAGAACCAGATGACGAAACGGGCACCAAAACGATCCCCGATCGGGCCGCCGAGGAAGGTACCGGTCGCAACGGACCCCAGGAACAGGAAGAGCATGAGCTGCGCCTGCTGCACATCGAGCTGGAAACGATCGATGACATAGAAGGTAAAGTAGCTCGAGACGCTTGCCATGTAGACATTCTTCGTCGCCGTCAGCAGCACGAGGATGAGCAGCGCCGTGACGACCTTGCTCTGAGGTAGCGGCAGCGTGCGACTCGGGGCCGCCTTGCTGGCGTTCTGACGACGGTGGCTCACGTACCAGCTGCCGACCCAGCTCAGGACCACAATGCCAACCATGGCGATGCCGGAAAGCCAGGACACGCTGTGCTGACCGTTCGGCAACACGATGAAGGCGGCCAGCAGCGGACCGATCGCCTGGCCTGCATTGCCGCCGACCTGAAAGAAGGACTGGGCAAAGCCGTGGCGGCCGCCGGAAGCAAGACGCGCGACGCGCGAGGATTCCGGATGGAAGACGGCCGAGCCGAAGCCAATCAGGCTGGCGGCGACCAGGAGCAACTCAAAGCTGCCGGCATTGCCGAGCAGGATCAGACCGCAGAATGTGCTCGCCATGCCGATCGGCAGCGAATAGGGCATCGGCCAACGGTCGGTGACGATGCCGACGAGCGGCTGAAGCAGCGAGGCCGTAACCTGGAAGGTCATCGTCAGAAGGCCGATCTGCACGAAATCGAGGTTGTAGTTCGCCTTGAAGAGCGGATAGAGCGAGGCAAGCAGCGACTGCATGATGTCGTTGAGCATGTGGCAGAAGCTGACTGCCACCAGAATGGACATTGCGGTCTTTTCAAAGCGGGGGGCGCTCTCGGCAACGGATGCCATGGATCTTCCTCCTGAGCGGCCGGAATCATATCGGGCCGTCGTCGGTTTTCGTGCGGGCTGTTTATGAGGCGATCGGGGCTTGGGAAGTGAATTGTCAGCGGCGGTCGCTGAAAAAGCATTTATCGTATGGAGGGCGACGATTACAGCCCAGTTTTGCGCGGATCGGTACGCAGTTTTAAGATTTTTGCTCCCGATTCTGCAATTCGGCCTCTGATGGAGCCAATTCTGCACTGGTGATCAAAAGAGCGATGCGGTTCATCACCGGCTCCCAATCGAAAGGGCCTCACAATCAAGACCGACGTTTGAATGTATGTTTGTCGGTGGGGAATGCGCGGGAACGCACCTCGTCTGCATAGGCGGCAATCGCCACCGCTGCCCTTTTTCCAAGTTCATCGTACCGTTTGACGAAGCGCGGCGTGAAGTCGTTGAATAGTCCAAGCATGTCGTCCGAGACGAGGATCTGGCCGTCGCAGGCAACCGAAGCTCCAATCCCGATGGTCGGAACAGGAATTGCCGTTGTGACCTCACGCGCAAATGTCTCCACCGTACCCTCGATGACGACGGCAAAGGCCCCCGAATTGCCGATCGCGTCGGCGTCACGCCGGATCTTGGCAACCTCCTCCTCGGAATGGCCGACAGATCGGTAGCCGCCCGCGGTATGAACCTGCTGCGGCATGAGCCCGATATGGCCCAGCACCGGAATGCCGCGCGCAGCGAGGAAGGAAATTGTCTCGGCCATCTCCTGGCCGCCTTCGAGCTTGACCGCGTCACACCCGGTTTCCTGCAGAACGCGCACGGCATTGCGGTAGGCAAGCTCCTTCGACTCCTGGTAGCTGCCGAAGGGCATGTCGACGACCACGCAGGCTCTCGCGACACCACGCATCACCGCCTTGCCATGGGCGATCATCATGTCGAGCGTCACCGCAACGGTGCTGTCCATGCCATAGAGGACCATGCCGAGCGAATCTCCGACAAGCAGGAGATCACAGTGTTCGTCCAGGAGCCGTGCCATCGGCGTCGTGTAGGCCGTCAAACACACGATCGGCGTGCCGCCCTTCATCGCCCGGATCCGTGATGGCGTCAGGCGCTTAGCGGAACTCACAGCGCTCATGATTTCTCTCCCGTTCCAGACGAACCTTTTTTCGCAATCACCCGGTTGTCCAGAAGCTTGGTCGTGCCAATCCGCACGAACAGTGCGACAACCACCGGATCGTCGATTTTCGCGACGTGCTTCAACGTCGAGGCATCCCTTACAGCGACGACCTCAGGCTTTGCCAACGGTTCACGCCCGATGAAGTCGACGAGCTTTGCTTCAAGAAGCTGCGGGTCGGTCAGGCCTTGGTTGACAAGGCGCTCCGCCTCGTCCAGCGCGCAAGGGACGATGACTGCAGCGCGTCGCTGCTCTTCGCTGAGGTAGACATTGCGAGAAGAGAGAGCGAGACCATCGGCATCCCGCACCGTCGGCACGGAAACGATGCGCAAGGGCAGCGCCAAATCGTCTGCCATCCGTTTGATGATGGCAACCTGCTGGTAATCCTTCTCGCCGAAATAGGCGTTGTCTGGCTGTACGATGTTAAAAAGCTTGCTGACGACAGTAGTCACGCCGGCAAAATGCCCTGGTCGAACGGCACCTTCCAGCTCGCAGCCAAGCTCGGGCACATCAACGACGGTTTTCATCGGGTGCGGATACATATCCTCGACGCCGGGCGCAAAGAGAATATCGACGCCGGCCTCGTCCAGCATCGCCTGGTCACGTTCCAGATCGCGCGGATACCGACTGAGGTCCTCCGTCGGCCCGAACTGGAGCGGATTGACGAAGATCGAGGCAACGACGATCCGGTTCTGAGCGCGGGCTTGCGCGACAAGTTCCATATGTCCTGCATGAAGATAGCCCATCGTAGGCACGAAACCGACGTCTCCGCCGTTTGCCTTTGCTGATGCCAGTGCTACGCGCATCGCCTTAATGCTCGATAGGACTTGCATTATGCCCTCCTGCCAGCCTTCCTCATGTGGGGGCGGATAGAAGATGCAAGCAGGGCGTCAGGTCAATGGATTCTTTTCGATAAGATCGATTAGATGACGAAGGTTCCATCAACGCGTGTTCAATGGTGCCGATCGCAACCGAGGCGGCGGATTTCGGCGCGGACATTCTGCGGGCTCAGAACGCCGCCTTCCCTGCCATCGACATTCGGTCGCCGCATATGGGTTCGAACCCGCAACATGTCTGCATATCTAGAGTTCGTACCATATCTTCGGATCATCGCCTGACTGGATCATCAGCCAGCGAAGATCCGTATCCTTCCAGCCCTTGATCGCATTCGTGCGGTTGTCGAGCACCAGATCGCCGCGATCGGTCTTGACGACCAGAACCGCGTGACCTTTACCGGCAGGCGTCTTGGTCACGGCGATCCGCAGTGCTTTCGACGACCAGCCCATGGCGATGAGGTGGTCGCGTTTCGTCAACGCGAAATCCTCACAATCGCCTGCCTTGACGTTCACCTGCCAGACATCGCCCTGCCGTTCGTCCGTCGGATGGATCGAGCGGTTGACCGACGCGTTGATATCGCCAAGTTGCTTCTCCGCAACGGGGCTCAAGGGAACTTCGGAAACATCGCCGCGAACCGTACATTCATCCGGATTTCGAGCGCAAAACATCACATGCGCGAAAGGTGCTGCAGTTCGGCGCTTTTCAGAAATATAGCTGAACACCGGCGCCGTCTTCAGCCCGCGGGCTGCACCGGCAGGACCGTCCGCGCGGGCAGCCTGAACGGTAAACAGGGATACAAGCGTCGCTACGACAACCACTTCACGCTTCCACATCGTCTACCTCTCCGTGTGGCAATTCATCGAACAATGATGAGGTACGACCAGCGGTGATGAAGCCCTTTTGGGCATGTCATTCGACGGCTGGGCTCTCGGTCGCGGTCCTTATTTCCAGGATGTTTCCGGAGAGGTTCATTTCTCAGAATACAATAATTTAGGGGGTTTTCAGGCATTTCCTGTCCCTCAGTCGGAGCAGAGCTGGCCGCATGCGTATCACGACCAGACGCATCGACGCCAACGTCTTAACAATTTAAACTAGCGTTACGATACTCCTTTTCAATCGGTGCGATAGATATTAATTTAAAAAAATCATGCGCTCGGCGACAGGAGAGATCGCGCTATAGGCGAGCGATGACAAAACGAGATCTTAATCTCCCGTCGCGGGCTGCATGCTGTTGCAAAAACGGGATCGCGCTTTTAGGGATTTTGACAATCAGGCGCGACTTCACGGCCTGGAGGAATTTCCTTCCAGGTCTTCAACCGATATGTCCGGGCTCGCCCTGAACATCGGATATCAGTAGCCGACCGGGACACCGCCAGCGACGTGCGCGACCGTTCTAGGGGATGCGGATTCCGGTATACATCATTCGATGCAGGCTTTCGCAGTCGCGCTATCCCCTTGGGGGCACAAAAGAGGATACTACCCTTCTCTGCGCTCTGGCTTCGCATCTTCGAAACCAGCCGCTTCGGGACTGCTATCTTTCCCCAATTGGGAATAACAAAAGCATCATTGCGACCAGACCTAGCCCCGCGCCTAGCATCTGTGACGGAGCAAGCCGCTCGTCAAAAACAAAATATGCAATCACGTTGATGAGCAACAGCTGAGCAACGGCGGAAACCGATATTGCAAGCCCCATTCCGCCCTCTCTCATGAGCCGCACCATGATGAGATTACCCACGCAATAAAGGGCGAGAGACAGGATCAACACAAGAATGCTGTTGGTCGCGATATAGGTGCGCGAAGCGGTCGCCGCGCCCAGAAATGTTGCCATCGCGCCAGCGAGCCAAAGCAGAAATTCTATTCTCATCGGTGACCTTCGTTCGTCTTCCGCAAGCTGCATACAGCTGTCGGCCAAGGATCGCCAGCATTGGATTCCACTTTACGGACTGGCTGCCCGGCCTCCGTCGGACGCTTCCCGGGCATCGCGCCAAGAGCGCAACCGTCATTCTCGATGCGCAGCGGCAGCCACTCGCCGACAATGTCTTTCAATATTCGCCGGCTGATTGCAGGACTCCAGGAGCGCCTGCGGTAGAATTTGTCAAAGAGCGCCTCGTTTTGAGTGCCTTATACTTGGCATGAAAAACGACCTTCGGTCATCATCGCGACAGTTGGCGATCCACCGCGGTCCATTCCTCCCGGCCCGCTACGTCAGCTGTTCCCCTCTGGAGGTTTTTTGACCTTCACACCTAAAGGCCCGGCCTTACGCTCGCGGCCTCTTTTTTTGCTCACAAGGCGACAGCCCCCGTTAGGGTTTGATCAATCCTGTCAGCTTCTGGTCGGCCCTCGAACGTGGCCCGGCGGCGTATCGTGAAGTCGTCTCCAGGCCCGTCGAAACTGGCGAGCTGACGAAAAGCCGATGCGTTCAGCGACGTTTTCCATATCGAGCCTCGAGCCGGTGATGAGTTCTCTTGCGAGCGCAATTCGCATGCGGTTGACATAGTCGGTCACACTCATGCCGGTGTGCTCGTTGAAAAGCCGTGACAGATTGCGCGGGCTCGTCGCGGCGATCTTGGCGAGCGTCTCAACGGACCAGTTTTGCGAGGGGTCGGCGCCGACGGCATCCTGGGCTCTGTGGATTGCCGGATGGAGATGATTTCGCCCTTCCAGCCACGGCGACAACTGAGGATCACCGCCGGCCCGCCGGAGATAGATGACCAGAGTGCGTGCTACGGCAAGCGACACAGCATGACCGACCTCTTTTGCGACCACCGCAAGCATGAGATCGATCCCCGCGGTGACGCCCGCACTGGTCAGCCGCTCACCATCCTCGACATAGAGCCGGTTCTCGCGGACGCGGGCGGTCGGAGCAAGTCGGACGAGTTCCTGGAGCATGGAATGGTGGGTCGTGCATTCATAGCCCTCGAGCAGTCCCGCCCGCGCCGCAAGCAAGGCACCGGAACAGATCGTCGCGAGGCGGATGCCAGGCCGAACGGTCCGACTTAGCCATTCAACGATCTCTGCCTCAAGGGCCGCATCTCCCGGTCCACTTTCGACCGACCCGGCAAGCGGTTCATCCACCGCACCGGAAACAATAAGAAGCGCGTCGTCGGGCAAACGTACCGGAAGCGGAGAAATCTTGGCGAGGTCGAGGCCGGTCGAACTTCGCACCTCAGCGGCAGGTCCGATGTAGCTCGGCACGAACTCTGTCGATCCCTGCTCGAGGTTGGCTCTGCGCAAGACTTCCATGGGACCTGCGATATCGAGCAGGAGCGCCCGCGGCGGCACGACCACGAAAACCGGGATGATGCGCCGGGGGCCATCCACCATTACGCGACCGCTCGTGCTGAAAGTCCGTTGAGCACCTGCTCTACGGTAACGATGCGGGCAAAACGATCGGCAAGGACCAATTCCGTGCGCGCCCTGATCTCGGCGGCACTCCATTCGCGACCCGACCTATCGGTCATCGGAAAGGTCAATGTTGCCTCGCCGACATAGTCGACCTCGTAACCGAGATCGGAGGCGTGCCTTGCCGTCGTCTCGCAGCACTGCTCGGTGCGGATGCCGGAGATAATGACACGCCGGATATGGTTTTCAGTCAGCCAGACGTCCAGGCCACTGCCGACAAGCGCGCTGTGGCGGCGCTTGCGAAACACCGCATCAGCCTCAATCCGAAGCGGCGCCAGCGGGCGGACGAAGCCCGAACCTTCAGAGAAAACGCCTGCCTCCTCGACGTGAAATATCTGGACGACCGGAAGATCGGCCCTTTTCGCGCCATCGATCAGCGCTTGCTGGGACGCGATATAAACCCCGACCTCATCTTCACGAAAATAGGGTCGATGACGGAAGGATTCCTGGGCATCGATGACTAGGAGTACGGTATCTGCGGACATTTGGTTATCTCCAAGGATGGGCATGAAGACATTCTATCGAGAGGAGCATACTGCGAAATGCCGATTGCGGACAGATAGGGGACAGATCACGCCAACATGATGCATGCCCTGATCGCTCGGTCCGAAGAGGACGATTCAGGGTGCGGCACGACCTGCGCGCGAGCCGGAGACATCGCCGGAGACGAAGACTGTGCAGCGACTATCGCCCGCGATCTCGGACCGATCACGTCTCGCGTCTGTACGAAGTTCATGCTCAGCAAGTAAGAACGCGCCGCATTACAACCACTTTTGCTGCGTGCGTGCCACAGCCAGCCGAACCGGCATCTGCGCGCCTAGACTGTGACGGCCGTGATACAATCCACAACGCTTGCATTCGACAATCCGGTGGGCCAACGCCCACTTTGGCCTGATGCTTGATCTGGATGTCGGAGTTGATGCCTGAGAGCATCGTGTTGTGATCACATCGGCCGTTTGATGCCCCTCACAACATATCATACCCTCCGTTCAAGTGTCGGATTGCGTCGCGTCTTTTGCCTTGCCGGGCGTGTGAACCCGGCCAAGAAAGTTACGGACGAGTGAGACCACCTCATCTAGGTTGGTCTCCAGAAGCCAATGGCCGCCGTCCAAAAGATGCAGTTCGGCGTCAGGGAGGTGGCGGAGATAGGCACGCGCCGACTTCTCCGGCATGTACCCGTCCTGAGGTCCCCATACGATCAGCGTTGGCGGACGGTGCGTGGCGAGGTAGTTTCGGTGTTGCGGAAACCAGGCGCGGTTCTCCTTCAGGCCCGAGATCAGATCAATCGCAACCTCCCTGCGCTTCGGCGTCATCAGCGACCAATGCAGCTTCCAGAGGTCGGGAGGAATTTGTTGAGCGAGCTCAGGCCTCACATGGTTGAGGAACTCCTGCCTGAATGTCTCCTCGTTGATCGCCTCCGCGACTTTCAGCCTCATGTCGGCTCGAGGTAGCTGCCAGGTCTCCTCGATTTCGGCATATTTCGATCCCAGCGCATCCTCGTAGGGGATATCGCCATTTTGAATGATAAGTGCGGCAATGCGCTCCGGTGCCTTGATAGCCAACCGCGCGCCGATGGGCGATCCGAAGTCGTGCAGATAGAGCGCAAAGCGTTTCACGCCAAGCGTCGTCACGAAGCTGTCCAGGAAGTTGGCATAGCCGTCGAAGCTGTACTCGAAATTATCAGGAGTTGCACTGTAGCCGGCGCCGGGAAAGTCGGGCGCGAGTAGCCGCCAGTTATCTGCCAGTCTCGGCATGAGATTGCGGAATTCATACGACGAGCACGGGTAGCCGTGCGGCAGCAGTACCACGGGTGCGTTTTCAGGCCCTGCCTCGCGATAAAAGATATCAATGCCGTTGATGCTCACATATCGATGGGTCGTTTGTTGCACGCACACCTCTCGGCCGCTCAGACTCCTTGGAGATCACCAAACCGCTCGAACATCTATTGGTTCCCTGTGGTCCGGCAATAGCGGACCTGCGGCAATGGGTGTCGTCGCATCACGCGCGCATCGACGCGGAGATTTCTTGGTTCGGAATCACTCAACCAACGTCGACCGGCTTTTGTTCCGGAAGTCGCTCGTTCAGGAGAACCTCAGGGCGGCACTTCGCGGCAGAAGCGTCAGCCGTTTCCAACTGACGCTTCTGCCGCGACTGCATGGTTTTCTGCCTGAGCCCAAGCGCCGGACAAACCTACCAGATGCCCAGGCAGAATTCCTCAAGCCGGCAATTGGAAGATCCAGTTGGCGGTCAATACAATGGCGAGGCCGCCGGCAAGCGCGAGATGCGGCAGTATCCCGGCCTTTTTGACGCCGACGTCCTGGCCCACGAGGTCAAGGTCGTCCATGGCGCCGGGCGGGAACTTACCACCGTCGCGCACATTGCCGATCATCTGAAAGGCAGGGGCTTCGTCAGCGACCAGAGCCATGGCCGCATCCGCATCGCTCTTTCCGGTCCCCGCGCTGCAGACCTGCTCGCTGAGGGAACGGCAGTCGATCTCGATGCCGCCCCGTTCCCTATTTGCCGTCGCGCTTTTCGGGCATGTCTCCGTCCACCTGACGCGCACGCAGACGACGCGCTTCGAGCTCACAGTGCTGCGCAGCTTTGCAGAAGATCTCTACGAGATGCTCGAACATGCCGCAGCAGCCTGAGCGCAAGCCCTTAGGTCATGTAGACTCACAAAAGCCAGGCCCACGGTTAAGAGCTTAAGACAACGAACATAACCTCAGAGCATCATAGATGGCCGCATGGATGTTGCGGCTGGAAACCGCGTCGCCGATCCGCACGAGGTCAAAACGTCCCTCGCTGTTGCGTTGTGGCAGCGGTGGCCGACGATTGATCAGGGCAGAATAATCCACGGCACCAAGATTTCGCGAAATCGGCTTCAGTTCGAGATAGAGCCCGTCATTGGCAAGCGTGCCATGTTCGACAACGACCTGGGACACGCGCCGCTCCCACTGTGCGCCGTCTGCGAAATCCGATCCGAGCATGGCGACAAGGGCATTGCCGTCGCGGCGAACGGATTTGAGCCGCGTGTTGATGGTAACCCTCACGTTGCGTTCGGCGAAGGCACGGGCATAAGGCACATGATTCATGCCGCCCATATCAGGCGCGAAGAAGCGTTCGGGGGAGACGAGCTCGAGTTCAGCACCGCTTCTGGCAATCACCTCAGCCGCCGACATTCCCGGATGCCCGCCATTGTCATCGAAGAGCAGTACCGTGTCGGCGATCCTGGCGCCGCCGGCGAGGATTTCCCAGGAAGAAGTCACTAGCTCGTCGCCGGCATCCAGTTCGGGTTGCTGCGCAATGCCACCGGTCGCGATGACAACGAGATTGGGTTCAAGAGCAAGGATATCACCTGCCTCGGCGTAGACGTCATAGTGCATGCGAACACCCAGCCGCTCGAGTTCCGCCAGCCGCCAGTCGATAATGCCTACCATCTCCTTGCGCCGGGGATTTCGGATGAGCAGATTGACCTGTCCGCCGGCCTTTCCCGTCGCTTCCAGAACATTCACCTGATGACCACGCTCCGCAAGCACGCGAGCGGCCTCGAGGCCGGCCGGCCCCGCACCGACCACGACGGCCTTGCGGCGGATCTCCGCCTTGGGGATCTCGTGCGGAATTTCCCCTTCACGACCGGTCGCGGCATTGTGGATACAGAGTGCCTCCCCGCCTTCATAGATCCGGTCGAGACAGTAGGTAGCGCCGACACAGGGCCGGATGCGTGCCTCCTCGCCGCTCTCGATCTTTCGCACTATATGCGGGTCGGCGATATGGGCGCGCGTCATGCCGACCATGTCGAGCTTACCCTCGGCGATCGCATGACGGGCTGTTGCTACGTCACCGATGCGTGCGGCGTGGAATACGGGGAACTTGGTTATCGCCCTCACTTCGCCGGCAAAATCGAGATGCGGGGCAGATGCCATGCCCTGGATCGGGATGACCTCGTTGAGCGCGACATCGCTGTCGATATGGCCGCGAATGATGTTGAGAAAATCGATGTCGCCGGATCGGGCAAACCGTGATGCGATCTCTATGCCTTCCTCCCGCGATAGTCCCTTCTCCCAGTCCTCGTCGGCGACGAGACGCATGCCGACGATGAAATCCGGCCCGACCGCTTCGCGAACCGCCTGCGTGACCATGACAGAAAAACGCATGCGGTTGTCGAGCGATCCGCCGAATTCATCTTCACGCCGGTTGGTTGCCGGCGACCAGAAACCATCGAGCAGATGGCCGTAAGCTTCGATCTCGATACCATCGAGGCCGGCTTCCTGCATGCGCTGCGCGGCGCTTGCATAATCGGCCACGATACGCTCGATGTCCCAGTCTTCCACCTCTTTCGGGAAGGCCCGGTGCGCCGGCTCGCGGATTGGCGAGGCCGCCAGAACGGGCAGCCAGTCGCCCTTGTTCCAGCTTGTACGGCGGCCGAGATGCGTGAGTTGGATCATGACTGCCGCACCGAACTCGTGACAGTCGTCGGCAAGTCCCTTCAACCAGGGCACGATCTCGTCGCGATAGGCGTGGAGATTGCCGAAGGACGGCGGGGAGTCAGGCGAGACGACCGCCGATCCCGCCGTCATGGTCAGTGCAATGCCGCCTCTTGCCTTTTCCCTGTGATAGAGCCGATAGCGATCCGTCGGCATGCCGTTTTCCGAATAAGCCGGCTCGTGAGCGGTCGACATGACGCGGTTTTTAAGCGTCAGCTGCTTGAGCTGAAACGGCTGCAGCAGGGGGTCTTTGGAGGACATGTCCGCACTCGTTGCTTGGTGGGAGTGGCAATCGAACCGCTATTCTGACCCATGCCGCCTGAAATGACGATCCGATCGGCGTCGCTTTCTAGCCGGCATGCGTCCGCCGGCTGCGGCTGAGGTCGACGGCGGTATGCCAGAGAACGGCTGCGAAGATGATGGCGCCGCCGAAGAAGGTGGCGACAGGCGGTTGCTCGGAGAACAGAAGCCAGACCCAGAACGGGGTCAGCACGATCTCCATCGTCCCGATCAACGCAGCTTCGGCCGGCGGCATTCGCCTGGCCCCGGCCAGGAAGAGCACAAGCGCCAGCGAAAAATTGGTCGCACCGAAAGCAGCAAGCACGATCCAGTTGTGAAGATCAAGCGAGCCGACCGAGCCGAATGGAGCGAAGATGACGAGTGTGAGGAAGGCGCTGACAACAGTCGGCGGCAGGCTCGGCACTTCAGGATTAATGCGCGGGATGATGATGACGAGCGCGAAGGAGACCGTCATGCCAAGTGCCAACAGGTCGCCGACCCCGGTGCCACCGCCGATCGACGAGGCGACGATGACCACGACACCCAGAAGAGAAATGCCCCCGGCAATCAGCGTGCGCCTTCCGACACCCTCTTTCAGGATGATCCATCCAAACAGGGCGGCGATAAAGGGTGCGGTCGAATAGATCATCGTCACATTCGCGACGCTGGTCATATATAGCGCGCCGATGAAGCAGCCCTGGCTGACTGTCTGGCAGACAATCATCGCCAGGCCGGACGGATGCAGGACCGAACGCCATTGCTTTCGTGATATCCCGCCTTCGAGGAACAGGCAGGGGATCAGCAGGAACAGCCCGCCGAACAGCGAACGCCAGGCGATCGCCGTCCAGACGTCTGTCGTCAGGAGCCGCGAGTAGACCCCGCTGGCACTCCAGGCAAGTGTCGCCGCGATGACGAGAAGGATGCCCTTCTCGCGCTCGCCGGCACCGAGGTGCCTGGCCGGATGGTCAATGGTCACGCAAGTTAGTCTCGAAGGAGGAAAAGTCGAACGCACCTCCTTTCTGCACCCGCAATTGACATCAGACAAACGAATAGTAGAGATGGATGTCATCGATTTTTTCTATGGCTGTCCATGCGCGAGCCCATTGAGAGTGATCTTCTCCGGACCTTCCTCGTCGTCGTCGAGACCACCAATTTCTCTGCGGCCGCACAGCGCGTCGGCAGAACACAGTCTGCGATCAGCGCGGCGATCAAGAAGCTGGAAGACACGATCGGCGAAGCACTGTTCGAACGCGGCGCCCGAGGGGTGGTGCTGACACGTCAGGGCGTCCAGCTTGTTCCCTATGCCCGCCGTGTCATCGATCTCCTGAGCGAGGCGGCGGCGACGATCCGCAGCAAACCGCTCGGCGGACCGGTTCGCATCGGCATTCCCGAGGAATATAGCCAGACCGTACTGCCCGCAGCACTTGCGGCCTTCGCCGTGCGTCATCCGGCTGTCGAGGTCACGATCTCCTGCGACTATACAGTCCGCAACATCGCCGCCCTGGAACGCGACGAACTCGATCTCGCCGTCGTCTTTGACTGGAGCGACCAGATGAGTGGCGAGGTGCTCTGCATCGATCCGACTGTCTGGGTGACCTCGATCGTCCACCGGCTGCACGACATCGACCCGCTGCCGATCGCAACCTACAGAGACTCGAGCTGGTGTCGCGATTTTGCATTGAAGTCGCTGCACCAGCTCGGTCGCAACTACCGGGTCGCATTCATTGCCGATACCAGCTCCGGACTGAAGAACGCCGTGACTGCCGGCCTTGCCGTCACCACGCTGTCGCGCAGCAACATCCCGCCCGGCTGCCGGGAACTGACGACCGAGGACGGCTTCCCGCCGGTCGATTCCTCAAGGGTCGTGCTTCGTCGCAATACCTTTCGGTCCAGCGAAGCGGTTCGCGAGCTGGCCGAGATGGTACGCGATGCCTTCCAGCCTATGGCCGGACCTCCGATGGCCTGATCGGACGCCGCAGCCGTCGCCGCGTTTCCGAGGGGCTTTCGGAATAGCTTGCGCGATAGCTTCGCGCGAAGGCAGAGGCCGAATTGAAGCCGGTTGCGGCGGCAATGTCGGCGAAGGACGCCGTCGTCTCTATCACCTTGCGCCGCGCCGCGTTCAATCTCAGGGCAAGATAATGAATATGGGGCGGCGCACCGATCGAGGCCTGGAAGAGATCCTGCAGGTGCCGGGCGCTGATCCCGACCCTGCGGGCAAGACGCGCAAGTACGATCGGCTGCTCGATATTGTCCTCCATCAGCCGCACAGCGTGGGCCACCCGCGGGTCATCCATGCGCAAACCTGCCGACAGCGCCTCGTCGGCATGAAAGGATGGCTGCTCGTAGCGGAACAGCCGGCTGACCTCGAGCGCCAGCGAATAGCTCTGGCGCCGCCGGATGATTTCCAGCATCAGGTCCACGGTCGGCAGCGAGCCTGATGTCGTCAGCCGCCTGCCGTCGATGACGAACCGGTCCTTGACGGCCGACACCTGCGGATAGGCGAGCGCGAAATCCTCGTAGTCCTCCCAATGGACGGTCGCCGACAAGCCGTCGAGCAGGCAGGCTTCCGCGAGCAGCCAGGTGCCGGATTCGATGCCGGCGATTATGGTCCGGTGGCGTGCCGCCTGCGATAGCTGCATTTTTAGGCCCGCTGTCGCGCTTTGCCGCCAGTTGTAGCTCGCCAGCACGAAGAGCGGTGTATCCGATGCCGTGATCTGGAACGTTCCCTGCGTCGGTATGGCAATGTGGCTGGTTGTCGGCACAGCTTCTCCATCTGGCGTGAAGATGCGCCAGCGGTAGAGCTCGCTGCCGGAAATGCGGTTTGCCCCGCGCAACGGTTCGATGACGGAGGCAATGAGGATGAGATTGGTGTCCGGCAGGACGAGAAGATCGATGTCGAGCCGTTCCGTTGATCGCTCCAGCACAGTCCCCTCCCTGGTGTTCCGATAATGTATCGGTCGATTCCGAAAATGCAAAGCATCCTCTCCCATCCTGGCGCGTAATGCCCTCAAGACGAGGGAGAACAACAAACATGCCTCTTGCGATGAACCGCGATGTTTTCATCACGTGCGCCGTCACCGGTGCCGGCGATACGGTTTCGAAATCCAGCCACGTTCCCATTACTCCCAAGCAGATCGCGGATTCCGCGATCGACGCCGCCAAGGCTGGGGCGGCAGTCGTTCACTGCCATGTCCGCGATCCGGAAACCGGTGCCGCAAGCCGCCGCAACGACCTCTACAGAGAGGTCACCGACCGCATCCGTTCTGCCGATGTCGACGTGGTGCTGAACCTGACGGCCGGCATGGGCGGAGATCTGATTTTCGGCGATGTCGAAAGCCCCCTTCCCCTGAAGGCGTCGGGAACGGATATGGCAGGGGCAACCGAGCGCGTCAGCCATGTCGCCGAATGCCTGCCGGAAATCTGCACGCTCGACTGCGGCACGATGAACTTCAATCTCGGCGATTACGTCATGACCAACACGCCCGCCATGCTGCGGGCAATGGCGAAGAAAATGACCGATCTCGGCGTGCGCCCCGAGATCGAGGCCTTCGACACCGGCCATCTCTGGTTTGCAAAGCAGCTCGCCGAAGAAGGCCTGATCGAAGATCCAGTGCTCATCCAGCTCTGCATGGGCATTCCCTGGGGTGCCCCTGACGATCTCAACACCTTCATGGCCATGGTCAACAACGTGCCCGATAGCTGGACCTTCTCGGCCTTTTCGATCGGTCGCAACGCCATGGCCTATCCGGCTGCCGCGGTTCTGGCGGGCGGCAATGTCCGCGTTGGACTGGAGGATAATCTCTATATCGGCAAGGGCGCGCTCGCCACCAATGCGCAGCTCGTCGAAAAGGCCGTGCAGGTGGTCGAAGGCATGGGTGCGCGGATCATTGGTCCTGAGGACGTCCGCAAGAAACTCAATCTGACGAAACGCTGAGGACGACATGACAGGGATCACCAAAGCGGCCTGTATCGGCGGCGGCGTCATCGGCGGCGGATGGATTGCACGTTTTCTGCTTGCCGGCATCGATGTCAGCGTCTTCGATCCGCATCCGGAAGCAAGCCGCATCGTCGGCGAGGTCCTTGCCAATGCGGAAAAAGCCTATGCGATGCTGACCGGGGCACCGCTGCCGCCGCGCGGCCGGCTTACCTTTGAAACGTCGCTGCAAGCGGCCGTCTCCGGTACAGACTGGATCCAGGAAAGCGTGCCCGAACGGCTCGACCTCAAGCGCCGCGTATTGACGGAAATCGATGCTGCGGCACGACCGGACGCGCTGATCGGCTCGTCCACATCAGGCCTGCTGCCGAGCGACCTGCAGCGCGACATGAAACATCCCGAGCGCCTTTTCGTCGCCCATCCCTACAACCCCGTCTACCTGCTGCCACTAGTCGAAATCGTCGGCGGCGAGAAGACCTCGAAAGCGACCATCGAGGCAGCGATGGAGCGGCTCGCTCCAATCGGCATGAAGGGCGTTCATATCGCCAAGGAGATCGAGGCCTTCGTCGGCGACCGGCTGCTCGAAGCGCTCTGGCGCGAGGCGCTCTGGCTTATCCATGACGATATCTGCACCGTCGAGACGCTCGACGACGTCATCCGCTATTCTTTCGGACTGCGCTGGGCGCAGATGGGTCTGTTCCAGACCTATCGCATTGCCGGCGGCGAGGCCGGAATGCGCCATTTCCTCGCGCAGTTCGGACCCTGCCTAGCCTGGCCCTGGACGAAACTGACCGACGTCGTCGACCTCGACGACGCGCTGATCGAAAAGATCGGAAAACAGTCGGACGAACAGGCCGCCGGCCTTTCGATCCGTGCACTGGAGCGCATCCGCGACGAAAATCTCGTCGGCATCCTGCAGGCGCTGAAGGCCGGAAACGATGGCAAGGGCTGGGGCGCCGGCCAATTGCTGAAGGATTTCGAACGGTCCCTGTGGGCAGCAGGCGGCGGGAAAACCACTACTGCCGATCCTTCTGGCCCCCTGAAGCTCGTCGAGACCAAGGTGAGCCCCGCCTGGGTCGACTATAACGGCCATATGACGGAGCATCGCTACCTGCAGGTTTTCGGCGATACGTCCGACGCGCTTCTCCGGCTGATCGGGGTCGATCTTGCCTATGTCGAGGCCGGGCAGAGCTACTATACGGTCGAAACCCATATCCGCCATCTTGGCGAGGCCAAGCTCGGGCAGGCGATCCATTCGACCTGCCAGATCCTCGCAATTGACGAGAAGCGGCTGCACCTCTTCCACACGATCCACGACACTGAGAGCGGCGCCGTGCTCGCCACTGCCGAGCAGATGCTGCTGCATGTCGATACTGAAGCCGGCAAGGCGACACCGGCGCCAGTCGCAGTCCTCGACAAGGCAAATCTGATCGCCGCGGCCCATGCAAAGCTGCCTCCCCCCGATGGGGTTGGCCGCCATGTCGGCCAGAAACGATAGGGAGATCGACATGGATTTCGGCCTCAGCGAAGAACAGGAAATGATCGTCAAGACGGTCCGCGGCTTCGTCGAAACCGAAATCTTTCCGCATGAGAACGAAGTCGAGCGCACGGGTTTCGTTCCGCCGGATCTAGCAGCTGAGATCCGGCGCAAATGCATCGACCTCGGCTTCTACGCCTGCAATTTCCCCGAAGAGGCGGGCGGCGCCGGCCTCGATCATGTCACCTTCACGCTTGTCGAGCGGGAACTCGGCCGGGGCTCCATGGCCCTGACGGTCTTTTTCGGTCGTCCCTCTGGCATCCTGATGGCCTGCGAGGGCGAGCAGCGTGAACGGTATTTGCTTCCTGCCGTCCGCGGAGAAAAGATCGACGCGCTGGCGATCACCGAGCCCGATGCCGGTTCCGACATGCGCGGCATGAAATGCACCGCTCGCAGCAACGGCAGCGATTTCGTGCTCAATGGCACCAAGCATTTCATCTCGCATGCCGATGTCGCCGATTTCATCATCGTCTTTGCCGCGACCGGCGAGGAGGAAACACCGAGAGGCCTCAAGAAGAAGATCACCGCGTTTCTGGTCGATCGCGGCACGCCAGGCTTCGAAATCCTCAAGGGTTACGATTCCGTCTCCCATCGCGGTTATCACAATTGCACCTTGAGCTTTGCCGATTGTCGCATTCCGGCCTCCCAAGTGCTGGGCGAGGTGCATCGCGGTTTCGAACTTGCCAACCAATGGCTCTACGGCACCCGGCTGACGGTCGCTGCCACCTGCGTCGGTCGGGCGCGGCGCGTCTTCGACATGGCGCTTTCCTATGCTGCCGAGCGCAAGCAGTTCGGCAGGCCGATCGGTGCCAACCAGGGGGTATCCTTCAAGCTTGCCGACATGATCACCGAGATCGACGCAGCCGACTGGCTGACACTTTCGGCGGCATGGCGACTGGATGCAGGCCTGACTTCCGATCGCGAAATCGCTTCGGCCAAGCTTTACGCCTCCGAAATGCTTGCCCGCGTCACCGATGAGGCGATCCAGATCTACGGCGGCATGGGCCTGATGGACGATCTGCCGCTTTCCCGCTTTTGGCGGGATGCGCGCGTCGAACGCATCTGGGACGGCACGTCGGAAATCCAGCGCCACATCATCAGCCGCGATCTCCTGCGGCCTCTGGGAGCGTAGCCGATGACAGCACGCGCGCTCGACCGCCTGTTCAGACCGCAAACGATCGCCGTCTTCGGCGGCCGCGAAGCGCGTCGGGTGATCGAGCAGTGCGATCGGATGGGGTTTGCGGGCGAGCTCTGGCCCGTTCACCCGACGCTCGCCGAGGTCCTCGGACGGCGCTGCTACAGAAGCGTTTCCGACCTGCCGTCGCCGCCCGACGCGGCCTTTGTCGGGGTCAACAGGATATCGACCGTCGAGATCGTGCGCAGTCTGTCGGCAGCGGGTGCCGGCGGTGCGGTCTGTTATGCCTCGGGCTTCAGCGAGGCCGTGGCAGAACTAGCCGACGGCGCCGACCTGCAACAGGCGCTGATTGCCGCCGCAGGCGACATGCCGATCCTCGGGCCAAACTGCTATGGCTTCATAAACGGCCTCGACGGCGCGCTTCTCTGGCCCGATCAACACGGCATGACGCGCGTCGAACGCGGCGTGGCGATCCTGACCCAATCGTCGAACATAGCGCTCAACCTGACCATGCAGACGCGCGGCCTGCCGATCGCCTATGTCGTGACATCAGGCAATCAGGCGCAAACCTCGCTGTCCGATATCGCCTGTGGCCTGCTTTCCGACCCGCGCGTGACGGCGCTTGGCCTCCATGTCGAAGGCTTTGGAGACAAGGCCGCGCTCGAGCGCCTTGCCGCCACAGCCCGCCTGACGAAAAAGCCCGTTGTTGTTTTGAAAGTCGGCAAGTCTGAACAGGCGAGACAGGCAACGCTCTCCCATACCGCATCCCTTGCCGGCGGCGATGCGGTGGCCGATGCAGTGCTTGCCCGCCTCGGTCTTGGCCGCGTCGAAACGCTGCCGGCGCTACTCGAAGCGCTGAAACTCCTGCACGTCGCAGGCCCGCTGCAAGGTGCCGCGATCTCTTCGATGAGCTGCTCGGGTGGCGAGGCCTCGCTGATGTCGGATGCTGCCATCGGACGCGCTGTGACGTTCCGAGATCTCGAACCAAAGCAATTGCCGTGCCTGAGAGGCGTTCTCGGCGACATGGTGACGCTCTCCAATCCGCTCGATTACCACACGTTCGTGTGGGGCGATCGTGCGCGTCAGACAGAGGCTTTCACCGCCATGTTCGAAGGTGGCTACGACCTCAATCTCGTCGTCCTCGATTTTCCCCGCGCCGATCGATGCGAGGCGGCAGACTGGGTGACGACGGCCGACGCGGTCACCGCTGCGGTATCTGCGACAGGCGCGCTTGCCGGGATCCTGGCGACACTGCCCGAAAATATGCCGGAGGCTGTCGCCGGCCGACTGGTCGCCGAAGGCGTCGTTCCCTTCTGCGGTATTGATGAAACCCTGATTGCCGCGGAAGTCGCAGCCGGCATCGGCGATGCCTGGCGCAAACCGCCTTCCCTGCCGCTTCTCGATGTGGCGTCCGTCGAAGGCGCAATCGAAACGCTGACGGAGGCCGATGCGAAGACCGAACTCGATCTCGCCGGCCTTCGGACTCCCAAAGGCAGGGTTGCAAGTTCGCCGCTTCAGGCGGCGGATTATGCCGAGCGGCTCGGTTTTCCTGTTGTCCTGAAAGCTCTCGGCGTCGCGCACAAGACCGAAGCAGGCGCCGTCGCACTCAACCTGAAGGATGCCAAGGCCGTATCGGATGCCGCATCAAAGATGGCTGCGACAGACGGTTTTCTGGTCGAGAAGATGATCGACCGGCCTGTCGCCGAGCTGATCGTCGGCGCTTCCCGCGACCCGGTCTTCGGATTATCGCTAACGCTCGGCGCCGGCGGAATTTTCGTCGAATTGCTGCAGGATTCCGTTATTTTGCCGTTGCCGACGACGAGATCGGAAATTTCCGAGGCAATTTCGCGCCTGAAGATCGCAAAACTGATCGAGGGATATCGCGGGCGCCCGAAGGGAGACCTCGAAGCGACAGTGACGGCTGTCGCGCGGGCGGCAGATTATGTCGTAATGAATGCGGCACGGCTGGAGGAACTGGACATTAATCCGTTGATGGTTCTTCCCGAAGGTCACGGCGTGGCCGCAGTCGATGCCCTGATCCGGCGGAGGAGGTAGCATAGGTTGAGCAACCCCATTCGCACCCGACAGGTCGGCGCAGTGCTGGAAGTCATCATCGACCGGCCGAAGGCGAACGCCATCGACCTTGCAACAAGCCGCACCATGGGACTGATATTCCGTGATTTCCGCGACGATCCATCGCTGCGCGTGGCGATCATCTCCGGCGCAGGCGAGAAATTCTTCTGTGCCGGATGGGACCTGAAGGCCGCCGCGGCAGGCGACGCGGTCGACGGAGATTATGGTGTCGGCGGTTTCGGCGGGCTGCAGGAGCTGCGCGATCTCAACAAGCCTGTCATCTGTGCGGTCAACGGCATCTGTTGCGGAGGCGGGCTGGAGATCGCGCTCTCCGCCGACCTGATCCTCGCAGCAGAACATGCAACTTTCGCTCTTCCGGAAATCCGCTCCGGCACGGTTGCCGATGCCGCCTCGGTGAAGCTGCCGAAGCGCATCCCCTATCATATCGCCATGGACATGCTTTTGACCGGCCGCTGGCTTGACGTCCAGGAGGCGCATCGCTGGGGTTTCGTCAACGAAATCCTGGCGGCAGACAAGCTGATGGAGCGGACCTGGGATCTCGCCCGCCTGCTCGAAAGCGGGCCGCCGCTCGTCTACGCGGCAATCAAGGAAATCGTGCGTGAATCGGAGGGTTCCACCTTCCAGACTGCCATGAACAAAATCACCAAACGGCAGTTTGCTACAGTGGACCGGCTTTATTCGAGCGAGGACCAATTGGAAGGCGCACGGGCTTTCGCCGAAAAACGAAGCCCTGAATGGAAAGGACGGTAACAAGGCGGCAGCAACCGCTCATCTTCCCGCAAGCGTGCGGGCATCACGAACGGAAGAGGAAACCGTTCGGGAATCATGCCCAAAAATCGAAGTCAACGCACCATAAGAAGGAGAAGGGGAATGAACGACTACACGAAATATCTCGCAAGCCGGGTAACCGCCGGTGGTCTCAGCCGCCGCGAATTCCTGGGGCGCGCCATGGCAGCCGGCCTGACACTTGCCGTTGCCGACAAGCTCTTTACCGAAAGTGCCGAAGCCGCCGAACCGAAACGCGGCGGTCATCTGAAGCTTGGCCTGGAGGGCGGGGCTGCAACCGACTCCAAGGACCCGGCGAAATTTCTCTCGCAATTCATGTTCTGCGTCGGCCGCTGCTGGGGCGACATGCTGGTAGAATCCGATCCGCTCACCGGTGCCGCCGTACCGGCGCTCGCCGAATCCTGGGAACCGTCGAAGGATGCGGCAACCTGGACCTTCAAGATCCGCAAGGGCGTCAAGTTCCACAATGGCAAGGAACTGACGATCGATGACGTGGTCGCCACACTCAAGCGTCATACCGACAAGGCGTCGGAATCGGGCGCACTCGGCGTTCTCGGCTCGATCAAGGAAATCAAGGCGGACGGCGGCAACCTCGTCCTGACGCTTTCGGAAGGCAATGCCGATATGCCGCTGCTGTTGACCGACTATCATCTGGTCATTCAGCCAAATGGCGGTGTGGACGATCCGCTCGCCTCGATCGGCACGGGGCCCTATAAGTTGACGAACTTCGAGGCGGGCGTGCGCGCCACCTTTGAAAAGAACAAGGACGACTGGCGCACTGATCGCGGCTATGTCGATTCCATCGAAATCATCGGCATGAACGACGCCACGGCGCGTATCGCCGCGCTCTCGTCCGGCCAGGTGCATTACATCAACCGCGTCGATCCGAAGACCGTCAATCTCCTGAAGCGTGCTCCGAATGTCGAGATCCTTTCGACCGCCGGACGCGGCCACTATGTCTTCATCATGCATTGCGACAAGGCGCCGTTCGACAATAACGACCTGCGCCTCGCGCTTAAATACGCCATGGACCGCGAGACCATGGTGGAGAAGATCCTCGGCGGTTACGGCAAGGTCGGCAACGATTTCCCGATCAACAGTACCTACGCGCTCTTTCCCGAGGGCATCGAACAGCGCACCTATGATCCGGACAAGGCGGCCTTCCACTACAAGAAATCAGGCCATAGCGGCTCGGTCCTGCTGCGCACTTCCGAAGTCGCTTTCCCCGGCGGTGTCGACGCGGCCGTCCTCTATCAGGAAAGCTGCAAGAAGGCCGGCATCGAGATCGAGGTCAAGCGCGAGCCGGGCGACGGCTACTGGACCAACGTCTGGAACGTCCAGCCCTTCTCCACCTCCTATTGGGGCGGACGACCGACACAGGACCAGATGTACTCCACCGCCTATCTTTCGACGGCAGACTGGAACGACACCCGCTTCAAGCGTCCGGATTTCGACAAGCTGTTGCTTCAGGCCCGTTCCGAACTCGACGAGGCCAAGCGCAAGGAGCTCTATCGCGCCATGGCCATGATGGTCCGCGACGAAGGCGGCGTCATCCTGCCGATGTTCAACGACTTCGTGAACGCCTCCACCAAGCAGGTGAAGGGCTACGTCCACGACATCGGCAACGACATGTCGAACGGCTACGTCGCAACCCGCGTCTGGCTGGAGGCCTGACGCCGGTCTTCTGTCCGATCTCCACCGAAGCCGGGACCGTGGGACAAAACCCGCGGTCCTCCTGACGTTTCAGCGCGAGGCCATCACCATGTCCAGTCCGACCTCCGGCAATATCCTGCCCGGTCTCAGGTTCCGGCAGCGTTTTCCGCTGCTTGCCCTTGTTCTCGAGCGCTTCGTGCTCAGCATCATCCTGCTCTTTGCCGTCTCAATCCTGATTTTCGGCGGCCTGGAAGCTCTCCCCGGCGATTTCGCCACGACTTATCTCGGCCAGTCGGCAACGCCGCAGGCGGTTGCCAATATCCGCAAGGATCTCGGCCTCGACCGGCCGGTGACGACGCGATACGTGGAGTGGCTCGGTAATGCCGTGCAAGGCGATTTCGGCACATCCTGGGCCAGCAAGAACTCCGTCAGCGAGCAGATCGGCAAGCGGCTCGGCAATTCGCTGTTTCTGGCGGGCTTTGCCGCACTGATCTCCGTGCCGCTTGCCGTCGGGCTCGGCATGGTTTCGGTGCATTTTCGGGGCCGCCTACCCGACAAGATCATCAACATCATTTCGCTGGCTGCGATTTCGTTGCCGGAGTTCTTCATCGGCTACCTGCTGATCATGTTTTTCGCGGTGAAGTTCGGCGTCGCCACCTTTCCCGCAACTGTCTATGAGAGCATGGGCTTTGCCGACCGCCTGAAGGCGATCGCCCTGCCGACGGCGACCCTCGTACTCGTCGTGCTGGCCCACATGATGCGTATGACGCGTGCTGCAATCCTCTCGGTCATGTCGTCGGCCTATATGGAGACGGCAGAGCTGAAGGGCCTTTCGGCGTTTCGCTCGATCGTCAAGCATGCCGCGCCGAACGCGCTTGCGCCGATCATCAACGTCGTGGCGTTGAATCTTGCCTATCTGGTGGTGGGAGTGGTCGTCGTCGAGGTGGTCTTCGTCTATCCCGGCATGGGCCAGTACATGGTCGATGCCGTGACGGTGCGCGACATGCCGGTGGTGCAGGCCTGCGGCCTGATCTTTGCCGCCGTCTATATCTTCCTCAACATGCTGGCCGACATTCTCGCCATTATTGCCAACCCCCGGCTGAGGCATCCAAGATGAGATTGAGAGACATCCCCATCACCGCCTGGATCGGCATGATCGGCATCGCCGTCGCCTTCATCTTCGCGTTCTTTGCGCCTCTGATCGCGCCATACGGCGAGACCCAGGTCGTCGGCAGCGTCTGGCAAATGCCGGACGCACAATATGTCTTCGGCCTCGACAATCTCGGCCGCGACATCCTCTCGCGGCTGATCTACGGCGCGCGCACGACGCTTTTCGTGGCGCTTGCAGCGACCGTCATCTCCTTTTCGCTCGGCGTCATCCTGAGCTTTACGGCAGCCGTCTCGCGCGGGCTGATCGACATGGTCTTCTCGCGGTTCAACGACCTGATGATGTCGATCCCGACGCTGATCTTCGCGCTCGTGGTTCTGGCCGTCCTGCCACAGAACATCATCGTGCTGATCCTCGTCATGGCGATCCTCGATTCCACCCGCGTCTATCGTCTCGGCCGCGCCGTGGCACTCGATGTCGCCGTCATGGAATTCGTCGAGGCGGCCAAACTTCGCGGCGAAGGAAAACTCTGGATCATCTTCAGGGAGATCCTGCCGAACACGCTGACCCCGCTGCTTGCCGAATTCGGCCTGCGGTTTGCCTTCTCGATCCTGTTCCTCTCGACATTGTCCTTTCTCGGCCTCGGCATCCAGCCGCCATCGGCTGACTGGGGCGGCATGGTCAAGGACAACAAGGACGGGATCATTTTCGGCATTTCGGCAGCGCTCGTGCCGGGTAGCGCGATCGCCATCCTCGCAGTCTGCGTCAACCTCGTTGTCGACTGGCTTCTAAAACGAACCTCGAGCCTCAAGGGAGGGCGTGGCGATGCCTGATCTTCTTTCCGTCCGCAATCTCAAGATCGAAGCCACCAGCTATCCGCCGGGTGAAGCACCGAAACGCGTGACCATCGTCGACGGCGTTTCCTTTGATTTGCAGAAAGGCCGGGTACTCGGGCTGATCGGTGAATCCGGGGCAGGCAAGTCGACGATCGGATTATCGGCACTTGCCTATGGCCGAGGCGGTGCCGAGATCACCGGCGGAGAGGTGCGGCTCGACGGCGACAATATCCTTGCCCTTGGCAAGAATGGCATCAGACAGATCCGCGGCGCCCGCGTCTGCTACGTCGCACAGTCGGCCGCGGCAGCCTTCAATCCCGCCCACCGACTCGGCGACCAGGTGATCGAGGCTTCCGTCAAACACGGGCTCATGAACAAACAGGAGGCGAAGAACAGAGCGCTCTACCTGTTTCAGGTGCTTGGCCTTCCCCATCCCGAAAGTTTCGGCGAGCGTTTCCCGCACCAGGTCTCGGGCGGCCAGCTGCAGCGCGCCATGACGGCCATGGCGCTTTGCTCAAACCCCGAACTGATCGTCTTCGACGAACCGACGACTGCACTTGACGTCACCACCCAGATCGACGTGCTCGCTGCAATCAAGCATGCGATCGAAGCTACCCATACGGCGGCCCTTTACATCACTCATGATCTCGCCGTCGTCGCACAGATCTCCGACGACATCATGGTGCTGCGCCATGGAAAGACCGTGGAATACGGCAGTGTACGGCAGATCATCGAAGAGCCACGGGAGGATTATACTCGCGCGCTCGTCAACGTCCGGCAGACGCTCAGGGACGAAGCTGTCGACCAGTCCGATGCTCTGCTGAAGATCGAAAACGTCAGCGCAGAATATTCCAATGGTTTCAAGGTCCTGAGCGATGTCAGTCTGCATGTGCCGAAGGGGCAGACATTGGCGATTGTCGGTGAATCGGGCTCGGGAAAATCGACGCTCGCCCGCGTCGTCACCGGGCTCTTGTCACCCAGCGCCGGGTCGATTTCTTTTGCCGGTAAACCATTGACGCCCGAGGTCCGACACAGGCCACGCGACGATCTCCGCCGCATCCAGCTCATCTACCAGATGGCCGACACGGCGATGAACCCGCGTCAGACCGTGCGCGACATCATCGGCCGGCCGCTGACCTTCTATTACGGCCTCAGGGGAGTCTCAAAGACCGACCGCGTGAAGGAATTGCTCGACCAGATCGAGATGGGCAACGGCTTTCTGAACCGCTACCCGGCAGAGCTCTCGGGGGGCCAGAAGCAGCGTGTGGCGATTGCGCGAGCGCTCGCCGCAAAACCGGAACTCATCCTCTGCGACGAGCCGACCTCGGCTCTCGACCCTCTAGTGGCTGAAGGCATCCTGAAGCTGCTGCTGCGCCTACAGGAAGAGGAAAAGCTCTCCTACATCTTCATCACCCATGACATCGCCATCGTCAGGGCCATTGCCGACAGCGTCGCGGTCATGCATCGCGGCAGGCTCGTGCGCTTCGGCCCGAAATCGAAGGCGCTCTCACCGCCTTTCGACGACTATACCGACCTGCTCCTGAAATCCGTCCCGGAGATGGAGATCGGCTGGCTGGAAAAGGTGCTGACCACTCGGCGGATGGAAAGCGCCGGCAACTGAACATCAAGGCGGGCGGCCGCTCTTGGCCGGCTTAGTGATTGCTTCCAGGGAAAACCATGAGCCAACGCTCCTTCACGACGATCGAAAACCAGTGGATCACGCTCAGCGACGGAACGCGACTTGCCGCGCGGATCTGGATGCCTGATGGTACGGATGCAGATCCGGTGCCGGCCGTCTTCGAATTCCTGCCCTATCGCAAGCGCGATGGAACGAGCCTGCGTGATGAATCGACCTATCCGGTCCTTGCCGCCGCCGGCATCGCGGGCGTGCGTGTCGATATCCGCGGCTCGGGCGAATCCGACGGGGTTATCGACGGCGAATATACCGAACTCGAGCTTGCCAATGCCTGCGAACTGATCGCCTGGATCGCCGATCAGCACTGGTGCAATGGCTCGGTCGGCATGATGGGCATTTCCTGGGGCGGGTTTAACAGCCTGCAGGTCGCGGCCCTTCGCCCTCCGGCATTGAAGGCCGTCATCTCGATTGCCTCGACCGTCGACCGTTACAATGACGACATCCATTACAAGAACGGCTGTCATCTTTCGGCCCAGCTCTCGTGGGCCGCGACGATGCTCGGCTATCAGTCTCGCCCGCCCGATCCCGCTATCGCCGGCGATCGCTGGAAGGATATGTGGCTTGAACGGCTGGAAAACGAACCGCTCTTCATGGAGGAATGGCTTGTCCACCAGCGACGCGACGCCTTCTGGAAACATGGTTCGATCTGCGAGGATTTTTCACGCGTCGAGATCCCTGCTTTGGTGATTGCTGGCTGGGCCGACGGCTATCGCAACACGCCGCTGAAGGCGATCGCCGGGCTTGGCACAGAGGCTAAGGCGCTGATCGGCCCCTGGGTTCACAAATATCCGCATTTCGCCTTTCCAAAGCCGCGCGCCGATTTCCATGGCGAAGCGATCGCCTGGTGGAACCGCTGGCTGCGTGGCGAAGAGAATGGTGCGGAAAATACGCCCCAGCTTCGCGCCTATATTCTCGACGCCGTGCGCCCGGCCCCGCGCCGCGATGCCGATCCCGGTTTTTGGGTCGCCATGGACGCATGGCGCGAACCGGCAATGCAGTTTTTCCATGTCGGATCGTCCAGCCGGCTCGAGGAAGGAGCGGCCGAGCCCCAGACATCAGCGCAAGAGGTCTATGTGCGCTCGCCCCTCGATACCGGCACGGCATCGGGGGAATATTTCACGCTGAAACCGGATGCTGAAATGGCCATCGACCAGCGCGGGGACGATGCCGGTTCGCTCATATTCGAGACCCCGCCACTTGTCGAAGATCACGAATATCTCGGCCAGCCTATTGTTACTCTGGCGCTACGCTGCGAGGCAGAGACCGCAAATCTCTGCGCGCGGCTCGTCGACGTGCATGAGGACGGCACGGCCACACGCGTTTCCTTCGGCGTTCTCAATCTTGCTCATCGTGATGGCAATGCCGATCCCAAACCCATGAAGGGCGGAGAGTGGACGACGGTGCGCCTGCTGCTCGATGCCTGCGGCTATCGCTTCCGCACCGGCCATCGCATTCGCCTTTCGCTTTCGACGGCCTATTGGCCGATGATCCTGCCGCCGCCGACGGATGCCGGCCTCGTCATCGATACGGCCTCGATCGAACTTGCGCTGCCGATACTTGCCGATCACCGCCTCGTCGCCGTGAAGGAGCCGGATAATCCCGATCCGCTGCCGAAATATATCGAGCATGCGCCGGCTGAGACCAGAAGGCAGGTCATCAGGCAGCTTTCCGCCGATCGAACCGAATACTGTATTTACGAGGATACCGGGCTTTTCGAGCATCCCGACACCGGGCTCAGCACCCGTCAGGTACGCGATGAAATATGGTCGATTAGGCCGGGCGATCCACTCTCGATGACGGGGCGGTCCACCTGGACCTGCGACATGCAGCGTCCCGGCTGGTCCGTGACGACGGTTGCGACCGCATCGATCGCCTGCACGGCAACGCACTGGATCATCACCGCCACGGTCATTGCCCATGACGGCGGGATAAAAATCTTCGAGAAGGATTTTGCCGAGACGGCAATCGCCCGCGATCTGATGTAGCCGTTAGCGCGAAGCGAAGAGCCGCACCGCCTCGCATACCGCCTTGAAGCCTGCCCGGGCACCCTCGCTCATGTGGCGCGCGCGCAGCCACGCATGCACCATCTGCGGTTCCTCCCGGAACCAGACTTCGACGCCGGCCTCCGCAAGCCGGGCAGCGTAGGCTCGACCGTCGTCTCGCAACGGATCGAACCGCGCAACCGTGATGAAGGCCGGTGCAAGCCCTTCGACCGATACCGCGTGAAGCGGCGCGGCGACAGGATGGCGCAGCGGCGCCTGCAGAACGCAGCGATAGTAGGCGACATCGGCGGTGGTCAGGCCCGGTGCATTTGCCATTTCAACATAGGAGCCCTTCTGCAGGTCGCCGCCCAGCGCCGGATAGACGAGAACCTGACCGGCGATACCGGGCAGGGCCTCCCCCAGCGCCCTGATGGCGAGCCCTGCCGCCAGGTTGGCACCGGCACTATCGCCGATGATGACGACCTTGCTACCGGTGGACGACAGCAGATGCTTCAGGACGAGGAAGCAATCCTCGCTCTGCGTCGGCCAGCGGTACTCGGGCGCCAGCCGGTAGTCGACGGAAACAAGTTCGGCGCCGGCGAAATCGGCGATTTCAGCGCAGATCGAGTGATGGCTTTCGAGCGAGCCGACAACGAAACCTCCGCCGTGAAGATAGAGGAGAACGGTTGATGTGGTTATTGTCCGCGGCCGATACCGGCGGATCGGTATCCGCAGCACCATGCCATCCGCATAGACCATCCCCTGCGGCAGAGCGTGGTCAAACCGCGCACAGAGTGCGTCATACCATTGACGTTGCTGCTCGATCGATGCCTCGACCGCGTCCGGTGGATAAAAGCCGTCGCAGACATCGAGGAATTCCAGAATGCTCTCTTCGGTGGGCATCGGTCGGTCGATCGACATGAAGATCCTTCCGCGTGCTCGCAAGATGCTGTCAGGCGGCAGCCAGCTAGCCGATGTTGCATCATGCACGCGCTCGGCCACGACGCCTGTCTTGCTGCGACCCCCGGTGTCGCCGGCAAGTGCGCCCCCTGTAAAAGAGGCAGGCGCGAGCGCCCGGAACACCGGATGTCGGCAAGGCGATAGTGTGCAATCATCAAGTTGGTTATCGTGAAATGACAACTGCGACCCACGCCGCCGAGAGGACCACTCATGCGACGACCAGTGCCGCTTCTGAAGAGTATAACGGACCTGATCGGCGCTCGCCGATCGAGACCGGTACCCGCCGGCGACAGCCGGTTCCGTCAGGCGAACTGGTGGCTGACGCATCCGTAGACCCCTTCCCCCGAAAAGCCCCTGAATGTGAGCAGCGTCGATATACAATGGCCCGTCCCAATATTCTCATCATCATGGTCGACCAACTGAACGGCACGCTGTTTCCGGACGGGCCGGCCGATTTCCTGCATGCGCCGCATCTCAAGGCACTGGCGGCCCGTTCGGTCCGTTTTGCCAACAGCTACACGGCAAGCCCCCTCTGCGCGCCGGCGCGCGCCTCCTTCATGTCGGGCCAGTTGCCGAGCCGAACGCGCGTCTACGACAATGCAGCCGAATTTGCCTCCGACATTCCGACCTATGCGCACCATCTCCGGGCCGCCGGCTATCACACCAGCCTGTCGGGCAAGATGCATTTCGTCGGGCCCGACCAGTTGCACGGCTTCGAGGAGCGCCTGACGACGGATATCTATCCGGCAGATTTCGGCTGGACGCCCGATTACCGCAAGCCTGGCGAGCGGATCGACTGGTGGTATCATAATCTTGGATCCGTCACCGGCGCGGGCATCGCTGAGATCACCAACCAGCTCGAATACGACGACGAAGTCGCCTACAATGCCACTCGAAAGCTCTACGATCTCTCGCGCCGTCAAGACGAGCGTCCCTGGTGCCTGACCGTCAGCTTCACCCATCCGCACGATCCCTATGTCGCGAGGCGCAAATTCTGGGATCTCTACGAGGACTGCCCGGCACTTGACCCGATGGTCCCGCCACTGCCCTTTGACGAGATGGACGCGCATTCGAAGCGCCTGCTCGAGGCCTGTGACTACAAGGCCTTCGATATCACTGCCGAACAGATTCGCAGGGCAAGGCGCGGCTACTTTGCGAATATCTCCTATGTCGACGAGAAGATCGGAGAGATCCTCGACGTGCTGGAGCGCACACGGATGCAGGACGATACTGTCATCCTGTTTGTCTCCGACCACGGCGACATGTTGGGGGAGCGCGGCCTATGGTTCAAGATGTGCTTCTTCGACGGTTCCGCACGCGTGCCGCTGATGATATCGGCACCGGATTGGCAGCCCGCCCTAGTCGATCAGCCGGTATCCACTCTCGATGTCACGCCGACGCTTGCCGGCCTCGCCGGCCTCGATATTTCGGCAATCGCCAATTGGACGGATGGCGAGGACCTGGCACAGCTGGTGAACGGCACGAAAACCCGCAGTCCGGTTTTGATGGAATATGCGGCCGAAGGATCGATCGCGCCGCTGGTGGGCATTCGCTCCGGGCGCTTCAAGCTGACGGTCTGCGAGAAGGATCCGCTGCTGCTGTTTGACCTTCAGGCCGATCCTCGCGAGCTCATCAATCTGGCCGGAGATCCGGCCCATGCGAATACGCTTGCCACGCTTCTCGATCAGGCAAAGCTTCGCTGGAACCTTGCAGCGTTTGACGCGGCAGTTCGAGAAAGCCAGGCACGGCGCTGGGTCGTCTATCCGGCATTGCGCGAGGGAGCCTACTACCCTTGGGACTATCAACCTCTGCAGAAAGCCGCCGAGCGCTACATGCGCAATCATATGGATCTGAATGTGCTCGAGGAGAACCAGCGGTTTCCCCGGGGCGAATAATCTTCGGGCATCACTGAGCACGACAAATATCCGAAGGCACGACTCACGAGCGCAGCGATCTTCGCGACGGGCCGGCCCCGACAGCACTTACGATCATCAATTCCGAGCCATAGGCTTCAAAGCGCGGCTTCCAGAATTTCGATTGTCGACAGCAGCAGCATGCGTGCCCCGGAGACAACGTGATCCGGTGCGGTATATTCGGCTTCATTATGGCTGAGGCCATCGCGACAAGGCACGAAGATCATTGCGGCGGGTGCGACCCGGTTGACGAACAATGCGTCATGGAAGGCACCTGACAGCATTTTCCTGGTTGCCAGCCCGCCTTTTATCGCGGCCCGGTCCAATGCTTCCAGCACCGTTTGAGGAAAGTTGGCCGGAGGCATATCGAAGGCTTGCCTGATCGCGACCTGACAATGTTCCGCCCCCGCGCGGTCGCTGAAGACTTGCTCGATGGTCGCGCTCAAACGATCGATCTCCGATGAATCCGGATGACGGATGTCGATGGTGCATCGCGCCGTCTGCGGGATGGCATTGATGGCACCGGGGTCTACGGCGATACGTCCGACGGTAAATCGGGCACGCTCGTCCTGAGGCATGATACTGGCGTAAAGCCCGTTGAGGGCCGCGATCATCGCGCGAAGCGGATCCCGACGATAGTTGAGCGCAGTGGTCCCGGCATGGGCGGTCTGGCCCGACACCGTCACTTCCAGCCACCGCGTCCCCTGGATGCCGGTGACGATACCAATGGGGATGTGCTCTTTCTCGAGAGACGGCCCCTGCTCTATGTGCAGTTCGAGATATGCGTAAGCAGGAAAGCCGAGATCGCGGATCGCGGCCTTCGGAAGACTGGCAATGGTTGCGTTCAGCTCGTCGCCAAACCGTGCACCGTCGGTTGCGACCAGATCGGACCAGGCAAGCGGAATCTCGCCTGCCGAGAATGCCGAGGATCCCATGCAGCCCGGTGCGAAGCGACATCCCTCCTCGTTCGTCCAGGCAACCACTTCGATCGGCCTTTGAGTTTTAATGTCCGCATCCTCAAGACTTTCCAGGACCTCGAAGGCCGACAGTGTCCCGAGCGCACCATCAAAGCGCCCTCCGGACGGCTGGCTGTCGAGGTGGCTGCCGATCAGGAGCGGCGGCGCCTCCCCGTCCCTGCCCGGCCGGCGGACGAAAAGATTGGCGGCGCGATCCTGGAATACGCCGAAACCGCGCGCCTCTGCCAACTCTGCCAGCAGCAACCGGGCTTTTCGGTCCAACTCCGTCAGGGCCTGACGATTGACACCGCCGCCCGCGGTCGCGCCGATCCCGGCAAACCGGTCCAGTCGTTCCAGCAGGCGTTCTCCATTGATCTCGGGATTGCCGGTCATTGCGCAGGCTCTCAGGAATAGGCTGCTTCGTGGAAATCGATCTCAAGGCGTTGAGCACGGCCGAAAATGGCGCTCAATCGTTTGCGTTCGGCAGGATCCATCGTCTCACCGGCCTCGTCCAGCACCGCCTTCAACCAGCGCGCCTGCGCTTCGAACTCCGGTTCGGCATGAAGCTTGACCCATGCCTTGAGAAGCGGATCGCTGATATCAGTCCGGTCGGCCTCGGTCGACCAGGTCCAGTACATCCATTCGGCCGCAAACATCGCGGCAATCGTGTCGAGAAAGCCGCCGTCACGGGCAATTGCCAGCATTCCCTCGCGGAACGCAGCAACATCAGCCCGGCCGGTATCATAGCGGGCGGGATCGATGGCGCGGGCTGCGAAGGTCTTCTCAAAATAGCCGATCTGCTGGTTTGCAAGCGCATCCAGGACGCCGATCAGCCAACGTTTCTCTTCGATGGTCCCGGCCTTTGCCGTGGCATAGGAGAAGATCGCAATCGCCGTTTCAACGAAGGCACCCTCGAAGACGAGATATCGTTCGAAGGCCTCCTTCGGGAGGCGGTCAGCCTTGATGTCTTCGACGAAGCGGTGGTGCACCATGGCTTCGAAGACGTCACGGTTCTCGTCGAGCATCTGTTCGGAGAGAGATACCATGATCGTCACGACTCCAGACCGGGTTTTGCGGCTTCGACGAAGGCTGCGACACGAGCCGGTTCGACAGGGTTCCACCAGACGCCGCCCTCCTTCAGCGACGAGGCGACGATGACGCCGTTGGTGCGCTTGAGGATCTCGACGATATTATCCTTGGTCACGCCCGAGCCGACGAGCAATGGAAGATGGGTCGCAGCACCGATTTCCTCTATCTCCTCCATTGTCGCGCTGTTGCCCGTTCGCTGGCCGGTGGCGATCACCACATCGGCATCGAAGAACGCCAGGTCACGGGTCAGTTCGTCGATCGTCCGGTCGGCGGTGATGGCGTGTGCGCCATGCTTGACATGGCTGTCGGCAAACACCTTGATATGTTCCGCACGCAGGGCCGAGCGATAGCGCATGGCCTCGGCTGCACGGCCTTCCATGAAGCCTTCATTGGCAACATAGGCGTTGGCCCATTGGTTGACACGGATGAAGCGCGCCCCACCGGCTGCCGCGATCGCGAAAGCGGGGATCGGCGCATTGGCAAGCACATTGATGCCGAGCGGTACCCCGACGGCACGAGAGATGCGGTCCGTTACAACCGACATGAAGGCTGCGGTCTCGTGGCCAATATCCTCCGGCTTGGAAAACGGGATGTCGCCATGATTTTCGACGATCAATCCGTGTATGCCGCCTTTGACAAGCGCCTCCGCATCGCGCATGCAGGCGTCATAGATCACATCCATTGCCACGCTGCGGTAACGTGGAGCCCCCGGGAAAGGCGGGCAATGGATCATGCCAATCAGCGCCTTGTCAGTGCCGAATATTTCCCGTATGGCGCTTGTGGCCTTATCCGATATCTGCTGCATTTTTCTTTCCCTTCTGAAAGCCAGCCATGCGTGCCTATGTCATCGGTAACGTCGCCGTCGACGAAACCATTTCCGTAATGTCCATGCCCGAAGCCGGTGCCTCGATCCTCGGTCGGGAGGAAACCCGCGACCTCGGTGGCAAGGGTGCCAATCAGGCCGTCGTGATGGGCCGCACAGGCCTTCCCACGACGCTTGTCACGGCCGTCGGCGAGGATTTTCGCGCCCAGACGATCCGCGACCAGCTCGCTGGTGAAGCGCTGGACGCCCGATTGCTGGGCAGTCCTCATCGCTCCAGCGATTTCTCCATCATCTTCACGACGCCCGACGGCGAAAACGCCATCGTCACGACGACGGACTCGGCCGAAGCCTTGACCCTGTCCGAGGCGCTTACCCCGCTCGACGATGCAGCGGTCGGCGACCTCGTCGTGCTCCAGGGCAACCTCAGCGAAAACGTGACCCGCGGCATTCTGGCTGAAGCCAGACGCCGCGGCCTGACGACCGCCTTCAATCCCTCGCCGCTCAGGCCATATTTCGCCGAGCTATGGCCGTTCATCGACATCGCCTTCCTCAACAGGGGCGAGGCCGAAAGTCTGACCGGATCGTTCGGCGAGGCCGCGATCCAGCGCCTCGCCGAAGCCGGCGTGACGCAGACCGTGCTGACCCTCGGCGGCGACGGGGCAATCCTTGCCAGCGGAAATCAGGTACTGGCAACCGTTCCTGCCCGTGTCACAGAGGTCGTCGATACGACCGGCGCCGGCGACACTTTCATGGCGGTCGCCCTTGCCTCTGCGGCCCTCCGATCGACCAGGCTCGATGCGAAGGCGATCCATCACGCAACTGCGGCTGCGGCCATTACCGTCAGCCGCCGCGGGACGCGTTCGGCCTTCCCAACCAGGTTAGAACTCGCCGGCATTCTCGCCGGCGAATGAGGCTATTCTGACTCCGTCAGCCAGCCGAGAATATTCTTCCAAAGACGCCCGTAGCCCTCCCATTCGCAGAAGGCCGGCGAGAGCCAATGCGGACCGATATCCGAGGTCCAGGCGGCAGTTCGGCCTTTGCCGAAGCGGCCTGTGACCAGCAATGGATGGCCACCTTCCGCCTCCGGTAGCCGGGCAATGACTTCGACATCGGCTCGCTCGCGCACCTCGACTTCGTTAACGCCGAGCAGCAATGGCCATTCGCCTGACAGACCGGCGACGGTCTCGTGACCGGGCTTGACGAGGACAGGCGTTGTCCCCTCCGGAATCTCCACCCGGTCGTCATAGGGCAGGCACGTGACCGGCAGGACATCCTCGACCGGCGTGCGACGCCAGCGCGCCTTGCCGTCTATGCCCTGGAACGAGAAATAACCGCCGACCATCAGCAGCCCGCCGCCCTTTTCGACCCAGGCCTTGAGCAGTTTCAGCCGGTTCGGAACAGTCTTGGAATGCAGCCAGACCGCCGGGGGAAGCAGCAGGGAGTTGGCGCCGATATCGGAGAGAATGATCGCGTCAAAAGCGTCGAGCCCTGCCATGTCGAAGGGGAATTTTTCGACTGCTTCATGGGCCGGCATATAGGTGAGCTCGAATGCACTATCCTTGAGTGCCGCAACGAGCGGCTCGGCGCCGAGGTGAAACGTGACGCTCCCGAACTGGTCGAAACCCTTATAATGCGTGGCGGAACTGACCCAGCTTTCGCCGACGAGAAGAACCTTCTTTGTCATGATGTTTCCATTTCTTTTTATGTGGCGGTCAGGCGCTGGCCTGAAAAACCGACCTTGGATTGGCGCGCATGAAGATGTCGAGCATCGCATCATCGAGACCGTGACGCTTCAGGCGAGGCAGAAAGTGGCGCAGGATATAGGCGTAGCCGTTGCCCCCATAATGCTTGAGCATCATCTTCAGGAAGACGTCGTGGGAGAGCAGGAGGCGATCCGCATATCCCATCTCGACGAGTTTGACGAGCGCGCGCGCCGCCTCCTCGTCACTCGGGCATTGCACCTGCTGATCGGCGTAAAAGAAATCCATGCCGATCATGTCATATTCGAGAAACGCGCCGCGGGCGGCCAATTCCGACTGATAGGTGAGATCGTCATGTGACGGGTTCATGTGGCAGAGCACGGTGTGTCTCAGATCCGCGCCTTCGGAACCGACGATATCAAGGACCTTATGGCCCAGCCGAAACCAGCCGGGAAGATGGACCATCAACGGCAGACCGGTGCGTAGCTGTGCCTGCGCCGCACCCCGCAGCGATTTTTCCTCGGCAGCGGTGAAATCAGCGGATACGCCGATTTCGCCGATCAGGCCGATCTTCACATCGGTACCATCCGCCCCGACCGTCGCTTCGAAGACAATTTCGTCGGCGATCTCTGAGACGGACATGCCGGCAACCTTGGCCGGATGCGAGGAGCCTAGATAGAAGCCGGCACCCATGACGATGTTCAGCCCTGTCGCTTCAGAAATCCGCCGCAAGGCGAGAGGATCGCGACCAATGCCCTGACACGTGGGCTCGACGACCGTACGTCCGCCGAGACTGGCAAAGTCCCCAAGTTCGGTGACGGCAAGGTTCTCGTCGTCGAGCGTGATATTGTGCTTGTTGACGAAGGGGTCCTGCCTCAATTCGCCGAGAATCTCCATGCAGACAAATCCCTCGGCAAGATATTGCCGCTCAGGCGTCTTCGGCGCATGCCACCAGCAGCGGCAATCGTTGAGGATGTGTTCGTGCATCAGCGTGATGCCGATCTCCGCCGCTGGAACCGGCCCGGAGACCGTCATCACATTGCCGGATCGCACCTGACCCGGCGAAAGCTCATTCGCCGCCATCAGCTCTTCCTCCTGCCCGCCAAGCGGAAGTTGGTTGTGAAGATGCGAGTGTTCAGCCAGATGGCGACAAGGATGATCGCGCCGGTGACGATCTGGGTGAAGAAGGGCGAGATATGCATCAGGATCAGCCCGTTGCCGATGACGGCAATGGTCATCGTCCCAAGGACCGTGCCGATCATCGTGCCGCGCCCGCCCATCAGCGAGGTACCGCCGAGCACGACCGCCGCGATAACCTGCAGTTCGAAGCCGACAGCGGCATTCGACGAGCCGGAGCCGAGGCGAGCCGCGATCAAAAGACCGGCGAGTGCCGAGGCGGCGCCTGATACGAGGTAGACCGAGGCGACGATCCATTTCGCCGGCATGCCGACGCGGCGTGCGGCTTCCATGTTGGATCCTACCGCCACGATCTGCCGTCCGTACTTGGTGACCGCCATTATGACGTAGCCTGCGATCGCAACCAGGATCGCAATGAGCGCCGGGACAGGAAAGCCCGCCAGTTCGCCACGCCCCAGGTAGAAGAAGCCGGGCTCGTTATTGATCGGAATGGAATAGCCCTGTGTCAGGTAGAGGGCTACGCCACGCAGGATGGAAAGCCCGGCAAGGGTGACGATGAAGGCTGGGATGTTCTGATAGGCGATGAACCAGCCCTGAAGCAGGCCGACAATGCCGCCGAAGGCGAGCATGCCGATCGAGACGATGGGCCAAGGTATGCCTGTCGCCAGTGTAATGGCGGCAACGGCGTTGATCAGGGCCAGCATCGAACCGACCGACAGATCGATCCCGCCGGTGACGATGACGAGGGTCATGGCGATGGCGACGACGAGGATGGGAGCTGCCTGGCGTACGATGTTCAGGATGTTGCCCGTCGTCATGAAGGTCGTCGTCGTCAGCGAAAAGAAGACGAGGCATGCCAGAAAGAAAAAGGCGATCGACAGAACCTGAGCGTTCTCACCCAGAAAGTCGGCCATCGGCGAGCCCTTGGCGCGTTCGGTGTAGACGGTCAATGTCTTTCTCCCCCGACGATGAGCTTGACGAGATCTTCGAGATTGGTCTTGCCGATGTCCCGCTCGGCAACCTTGGTGCCTTCATACATGACGGCGATCCTGTCGCAGACGCGGAACAGATCCTGCAGACGATGGGTGATGAGGACGACGGATACACCCTTTGCCTTGACGCGATTGATCAGTGCAAGCACAGCCTCGACCTCGGCGACCGCCAATGCCGATGTCGGCTCGTCCATGATCAGAACCTTGGGCTGGAAGGAAGCCGCGCGTGCGATCGCAATCGCCTGGCGCTGGCCCCCAGACAGCTTCTCGACCTTGGCGGAGAGACGCGGAATGCGGATTTCCAACGCATCCAGCATCTTGCGCGCTTCGCTCATCATCTTTTGACGATCAAGGAACGGACCCCTGGTGAGTTCGCGTCCAAGAAACAGATTGCCGACGACATCGATATGGTCGCAGAGGCTCAAATCCTGGAAGACCATTTCGATATGGCGGTTGCGAGCATCAGCAGGCCCGGACAGGTGGACCTCTTCGCCATTCAGCGAAATCGTCCCCTCATCCGGCAGATAGGTTCCGGAGATGATTTTGGTAAGCGTTGACTTACCGGCCGCATTGTCACCGACAAGACCAAGGCACTCGCCTGGAAAGAGGTCGAGGTCGACGCCACGCAACGCCTGATGCGAACCGAACGTCTTGCGGATCCCGCGCAGTGAGACAGCAGGTGTCCGGGCGGACGAGCCGGAGGAGTGCGGGGAGGCTTGCGCCTCCCCAGCCCCGGCATAAACAGGCCGATTGTCCGTCATCATTTGGAGACGGCCCGGTATGGCTCGACATTTTCCTTCGTCACGATCGTGATCGGAACGGAAATGCTCTTTTCGACGCTCTGACCTGCTGTCAGCTTGGCAAGAGCTTCGACCGCGGCCTTGCCTTCGCCGGCAGGATCCTGCTGGACGACAGCAACGACGTAGCCGTCGTCGAGACCCGAAATCGCCTGAGCGGTCAGATCCCATCCGAAGACCTTGATACTGTCCTGCTTGCCCTGGCTCTGGACAGCGGCGATGGCGCCGAGCAGGGCCGGTTCGCCAGTTGCGTAGATCGCCGTCATGTCGGGATTGCCGGTAATCAGGTTCTCGGCAGCAGCAAGTGCATTGTCCTGGATGTTCTGGCCGTCGACGACGCCCGAGGTCTCGATGCCCTCGCCCTTGATGGCGTCCTCGAAGCCCTTCTGGCGGACGTTCTGAATATAGGAGTTCAAGGCGCCGACGATGCCGACCTTGGCCTTGCCGCCCATGTTCTTCTTCACGTAGTCGAGGAAGTAGGCGCCCATATCGGCGCCGGCCTTGCCGTTATCGACGCCGATCTGCGATTTCTGCGGTCCATCGGGAAGGATTGCATCAATGGCGACAACGGGAATGCCGGCGTCCGAAGCCTGTTTGACCGCCGGCATGATGCCATTCACGTCAATTGCGACGACGATCAGGCCATCAACCTTCTGCTGGATGTAGTTTTCGATGGCGCTGTTCTGTGCGGCCGCTTCATTGTTGGCGTTGAAGATGACAAGCTTGTCACCGGAGGCATCAGCCGCCTTCTGCGCGCCTTCATTGATCTGGTTGAAGAAAAGGGCCTGCTGATTGATCTGCACCAGCGCATAGGTCTTGCCCGCAGCGTGAGCAAGCGAAGCTCCAAGCGTGGCGCTGGCAAGCGCGGTGAAGGCAAGAGCGGCGCTGAACGCCCGACGTCTGATCTGTTTCATGTTCTCATCCTCTGGTTTCGTTATCGTTGCTTATTATGGGTCGACGGCGGCGCAACGGAGTTCCGCACGACGATTTCGACTGGCACGAGTTCCTCGGTGGCGAGCGATTTGCTCTCCTGCCAGTTTGTTTCAAGAAGAAGGGACAGGGCACGCCGGCCGATGGCGCGCACCGGCTGACGGATCGCCGTTAAAGGCGGCGCAAAAAGGTGTAGCGGACTGACATCGTCAAAGCCGATGATCGACAGGTCTTCAGGGATCGATATTCCCTTCTCTCTGAAGACTTCGATCATGCCGATGGCGATTTCGTCGGAGCTCGCGAAGATTGCGGTCGCTGGCTTGCCTTCTTCAAGGAAGCGGCGTGCCATGTCCCGCCCGCAGGCGACCGTATATTCGCCGCTGTAGCGCCGGATCGAGGCATCACCACCGAAATGCTCCTGCAGGCCCCTATGCAATCCGTTGAAACGGCGCTGCGTGCTGATCATGGCATCGGGACCGCCCACATAGAGCACGCTTCGATGGCCAAACTCCGCCAGATGGCGCCCCGCCAGATGGCCGCCCTGAAAGTTGTCACAGAAGAGCTTAGGGACACTGGCAAGCGGAACGTCTTCGTCGACGACGATCACCTTGCCTGTTCGATTGATGAGAGCCGCGAGATCGCCGTTGTCGGGATGGTTGGTGACGAAAACCAGGCCGTCGACATGATTGTGCTCAAGCAGCCGGAGATAGGTGACCTCACGGCCGGTCCGGTTGAGAGTCGCGTAGAGCGAAACGGCCAGCCCCCGATCGTTTGCCTCCTCTTCGACCGCCGCCACCATGGTCGCGAAGAACGGGTTGGCGATATCGGGCACGACCAGCCCGATCATGTCGGAGCGGCCGCGGCTCAGCCGCCGCGCGTGAGGGTTCGGCTGGTATTTGAGGGAAGCGATAGCGTTTTCGATGCGCTGCTTGGTGAGGGCAGGCAAATCCAGCGAGCCGTTCAGCATGCGCGAGACCGTCGTCACCGACACGCCCGCCGCTTTCGCGACATCCTTCAACCCTGGAGTTCTCGCTTGCGCCATCAGCTTGTAAACCGCTTTAGTAAAACGCTTTACTTACACTCCATGACAAGAGATTGCCTGTCAAGAGCCGTTATCAGCTGCGGAAGATCTGGTTTGGAAGGCTGACTCAATTGCCCACGGGGTACGTCGCTTCGGATACCGCTTCGACCGCCGGTCGAAGGGTTCGTTAAATCAGTTGGTTAGCTCCCGGCAAGAACAAGACCAATGCCTTCCGTCTTGAGGTGGCCGGCCGGAACGAGCTCCGCAAACACGGCGCTCAATCCGGATTATCTCCGCAAACTCACCGGGAACTGCTGGCCGACCGACGAGTTGTGTACCGAAACTCCGAGCGCATCTGCGACGCGAAAGCCAAAAGTCCTGAGTTGCCGTCGCCTGATGCCGGCACATCGTCAAAACTGGAGGAACAGAAAATGGCCAATTACCCGACCCCACCCTTTGATACGCCGCGCCAACCGATGCCGGGCACGACCGACGCGATGTCGCCGGTACCGGACCACGGCGAGCGGACCTATCGAGGATCTGGCCGACTGACCGGCAGGAAAGCGATTATTACCGGCGGCGACAGTGGTATCGGACGAGCCGTTGCGATTGCCTATGCCCGTGAGGGCGCAGATGTTCTCATCGCCTATCTCGACGAGGACGAAGACGCACGCGAAACCCAGAAATGGGTCGAAGAAGCAGGGCGGAAGGCCATTCTCGTCTCCGGGGACCTGCAGCATCCCGAACATTGCCGCCACATCATCGAAACAGCGCGCAGCAAACTTGGCGGTATCGACATCCTCGTCAACAACGCGGCCCATCAGGCAAGCTTCAAGGATATCGGCGAAATCAGCGATGACGAGTGGGAACTGACCTTCAAGGTCAATATCCATGCGATGTTCTACCTGACCAAGGCAGCGGTCCCGCATATGAAAGCGGGCAGCGCGATCATCAATACGGCGTCGATCAATGCCGACAGTCCGAGCCCGCACCTGCTTGCCTATGCGACAACCAAGGGGGCGATCCAGAACTTCACGGCGGGTCTGGCCCAAATGCTTGCGGAAAAGGGCATCCGCGCCAATGCGGTCGCGCCAGGCCCAATCTGGACGCCGCTCATTCCCTCGACGATGCCGGACGAAGCCGTCAGGAATTTCGGCAAACAGGTGCCGATGCAGCGACCTGGGCAGCCCGCCGAGCTTGCAACCACCTATGTGATGCTTGCCGATCCGCTGTCGAGCTATGTTTCGGGAGCAACGATTGCGGTGACAGGCGGCAAACCGATCTTGTGAGCTCGGGCATTGCGGCCTGCACTGTCGGCGGGGGCGTGAATACCATTCTTCGACGCTCGTGCTCGTTCGAAGGTCCACCTCAATATGCACAGACGGCTGAGCGAGCGCCGACCTGGGACCTTCGGTACGATTGGGAACAATGACGCCGCGCAGACATTGGGAATGCGTCCGCGCCCGATAGCACCACCAAGACGCCGGCTATGATCCGTCGGCGCTGCCGCTGCTAGAAAAGGCGGGAATTTCCGAAAGCATCGACGAGGGCGTCCTGAGCTTGCCTGGAGAAGAGGGCATTGCCACGTTCGTCACCGAACTCGGCAAGCTGCGTGTCTGGGGCCGGGAACCCTCCGTCAAGCTTGGCAAGGCTTCACCGCCGACAAAATGAGACAGCCGGGACGCGGCAAAACGGCGTCCCTTAATGCCCCGGCAGCCAGTGTGTCCGGACCTTCGCTAGAAGGTGCGCGTCGTCTCAACCACCCGCACCAGGCGGCGCATCGTTCTCGAAGAACTCCCGGTACTGGATCGTTTCGTCCTCATTGGTATCCAGGCTCGAGCCGGAAGGCCGGCTGAAGCGGACACCGGGTCCGCCCGGGCTTGAATAGTCTCCGTCGAAAAACGAAACACCTGCCGAATGGACGGCGTTGATGATTGCGTCAATTGCCCGCCCTTGCGTCTTCAACTGCCCGGGCACGGCTTCAAGCTCCTGGATCAGAGGCAATGAAACCCGTGCGGCATCGGCAAGGTCCTTCTGCTCCCATCGCAATAGCGCGCGCGCTGCGCGCAGCTGTTCGCTCGTAATCATAGCACCGCGTGCTCCAGGCGAACGTCTGACGGAGGATTGACCGGTCCGAGGACGAATATCGCTTCCATGAAGGTCGCCGTGCCCCGCTTGGCGCTTGTTCCAACCATCGACATATTCCTTTTATCTTTGCAAAGCGCAAAACGGCAAAGATTGGCCAGGGTTCCCCTCGAAAGGAGCAGCGGCGATAAGATCGGCGGTATCGGCTGGTGGAGGGAAGCAGATCGTTGCCGAAACTCGTTTGCCGCAGTCGCGCGAAAAATGAACCTCGCAAAGACCTCGAAGCTGGTCAGCCCTTCGTCGGAATTTCCAGGCGCACGACATTTGCCGATTGGACTACCGAGGTTTTCGCCTTTTCGAGGCTGGCGGCCAGATCCTCGATCTTGAAGGGCTTCGGGACAACCGGACAGCCGACCTCCGTACCGGCCTCAAGCCTGTCGCTGTAGCCGGTCATCAGCACGACGGGTAGAGATGCGTTTCTGCGGCGGATCTCCTCGGCAAGCTCAATGCCCGACATGCCCGGCATCATGATGTCACTGACGATCGCTTCGATTTCAGGATGGCGGCCCAGGATCTCGATTGCCTCAGGTCCACCTGCGGCCAGGAAGATCGACGGCACGATGCCCTCGAGCGCCAGTCGCACGGATTCAAGCGATGTCGGTGTGTCGTCGACGATCATGATCGCATGGGGAAGATTCGCGGGGGGCGCTGGATCCGGACGTGCCGCACGCGGCTCGCTCGATCGTGGTAAAAGCAAGGTAAAGGCGCTGCCGTGACCGGCCAGGCTTGCGACCTTGACCGCACCGCCGCTGCCGGTGGCGAAACTGTGGACCTGCGTCAGGCCAAGGCCTGAGCCACCGTTCTTCTTGGTGGAAAAGAATGGCTCGAACACCCGCGCGAGATTTTCCGGGGCAACGCCTGTCCCGGTGTCGGAAATCGTCAGCGCGACGAACGGGCCTTGCAGCCCGGGATCCTCTGTGGCTGCGTTGAGCACATTGCGGGCGGAAATCGTCACCTTTCCACCTCCCGTCATGGCTTCGCGCGCATTCGTCAGGATGTTGATCAGGGCAATTTCAAGCCCGGCAGGATCGACATGAACCGGCCAGGTATCTTCCGGTATCCTGATCTCCATCACAATCGTGTCGTTGATCGCTTGACGCAACAGTGGAGACAGGTCGGCAAGCCTGACGTCCAGTTCGATCTGGGAGGCACCTTGGTTGGAGCGCCTTGAAAACGACAGCAGCCTTTGCGTGATCGCCTTTCCTCGTGCCACGCCATCGCTCATGTGCATCAGAAGCTGCGTCACGCGCTGTTCGTCGTTTCGCCGTCTCTTGATGCCCTCAACCCCTGACTGGAAGACCATCAGGAGATTGTTGAAATCGTGAGCGGCCTGCCCCGTCAGCTTGCCAAGCGCATCCATCCGCTGCCAGTTGGCCATGCTCTCGCGCTCCCGGTTCCGGGCGCGCGCCTCCCTGTAGAAGAGAAACACGGCCGAGCCGGACAACAGAAGTGTGAAACAGCTCGCCGTCACAAGCAGCATGGTGGCCCTGCGCGCCAGCCTCTCATAATCGGAAACCGGCAGGCCAACCCTTACCCGCCAAGGCGTGTCGGCAAGCGCGACTTCGGCGACACGAAGCTCCAATCCGCTCTTGACGGTGGCTGTCCCGAAGTCATTGCCGGAAAAGCTTGCGAATTCGCTCGCCGGATTGCCGGCAAGCGCGGGATCGCCGGTCGACGCAACCAGACGATCCTGCCCATCGACGATCCAGGCCGACCATGATCCTGGAAGTCCATTGGCATAAAGCAGTTTCGTCACGATCGTCGGACGGATCACCACCGAAAGGACGGCTTTCAGACGATCGCTCCTCTGGATCGGAGCGCGCAAGGCAAAGGCCGCCTGGCCTTTCGGCCCGATGGCGATATTGCCGACCACCGCGACACCCGTGCGAACCAGGGCGTCATGGCTTTCCATGTCCACAACATGCGTATCGGCGGAAGGGTCGAGCGGCGGAAATGACAGAACCACTTCTCCCTTCTCGTTGGAAATCCGGATCTGCTCCCATTCAGGCACCCGATCGCGCAGACGCCGCGCAGTCTCGGCAAAAGCGGCGCGCGGTATGGGGGGATCGAGCCGAGGGGAATCGGCGACGATCGAAAGCAGCTGGATCTGGCTCGCGAGTTCGCGTTGAAGAGTGGCGGCCAACGTCGCTGCCCGGCCGCGAATGTCATCGTCGAGAGCAGCCTGCTGCTCCTTGATGAAGAACCTTCCCATCAGCGCCGCCAGTATGATGACCGGAATGAGCGACGCCGTGATGAGAAGGAGCGCTGGCCGGGTTTTATTCAACGGACACTCCGGGTGTGTTCTTCGAACCCTATCAAATAATCCAGGGCGGGAAACTTGCAATGCCAAGTTGGAATAAGACTGACCTTTCCCCTAGATAAGCGACGACAGCAGAGCCTGTATCTCTACTCGACCTCCGAACGGGTGCGCTTCGACCCGTCGGGCCGCGGTGGCGGCCAGGTTAGGAGCTGAGAAGGCGGCTTGCTGGCCCTAGGAAATCCGAAACGCCTCAGTCGTGATGGACATCAAACGACGGCGGCGTGCGGGCGGTTTCGCCAATTGCCGCCGGTCCGGAGGGAGTTCCTCGCCAGCGTCAGTACAGCCGGAGATTGCTTCAGGGATTTTTTTGCACGGAGAGCCAAAATCGCCGACGCCACCGCCGATCCAAGCATCATCGCGCAGCGATAGACAACAGGGCGGTGAAGACGGTACCGCGTGCCCGTTCGGTGCCGTAGGTTCCATCCATCTGGCTGACGAAGGATTTGATCAACCGGCTTCCCATGCCGGTTTCCGTTGCAACCGGCTCATAGCCAACGCCGTCATCAGCCACTTCAAGCAGGACCTTGCCATCGGGATGCTTGAGCAGCCTGATGCGGATATGACCGTCGGTCCGGTCGACGAAGGCGTATTTCATGCTGTTTGTCAGAAGCTCGTTCAGCAACAATGCAAATGGCGTCGCCTTGTCCGCATCGATCCTGATATCGTCGATCTCGAAGGTCAGCTTGATGTCGCGATCATGCAACCCGACCAGCGTGCGCACCAGGTTGGGAACGAACTGCCGCGCAGTGACGCTACTGAACTGATCGAAGCCATACATTTGCTCGTGCACCGCCGACATGGCGACGATCCGCTCGTTCACCCTCTGGACGGTTTCAGGCCGCAGGCCCTGCAGCCGGATGAGCGCCATCACGGTCTGCAGGTTATTTTTCACCCGGTGATGAATTTCCCGCATCAGCAACCTGATTGGTTCGCAGCGCCTCGGCAAGTTCGGCGGTGTGGCGCGCGTCCGCATGCGCCAGGTTCAGGATCTTCAACCCGCCGACCACGGCGGCGCAAAGCGCCAGAAGAACGATCAGCGCGGCAATCGAGACGTCGGTCCAGAACGGCTTGAGAATTGCGCCGGTGTCGACCGATGCGATGGCGACGAATGGTGTCCGCTCGACGATGCGGTATGCCACCAGCCTTTCGACTTGGTCGACAGGGGAGACAGACACATAGGAGCCCGATGTCGCCTTGCGCATATAGTCGGTGAACAGGATATAGTTACCGAGATCGACGGCCTCTTTCGGTTCGGGATATCTGGCGATCAGCTTTCCGTCACGTCTCAAGAAGCTCACCGTCGAGCCTGGTCCGAGCGAGGCGGCGTCCCAGATCGATCGCAGCATTCCGACATCAAACGCCAGGATCGCTACGCCCTCGAACTTATCGTTCCTCTCGATGCGCGCAGCCGATAGGAAGACGTGGCGATCCGTATTGCGCATGACGGTCATCGCCGACGTATGGTCCTCTGCGCCATTGGCCAGGCGGCGGAAATAGGTTTGATCGACGATGTCTGCGGGGCTGCTTTCGCGATCAGTGGAATAGAGCAGCGTCCCATCCGCGGCGACCACGTAAGCCGTTGCCGTGGTCGGCAATGCAGCCGTCGCGGCGTTGAGCCTTCGAATACGCGCGTCGTCCGGCAATGCCTCAGCCGCTCCGAAGGCGTCGTCCATGCGGTAAAGGGTCTGGCGCGCCAGAGAATTGATCCAGATCGCGTTGGCAGCAACTATCTTGGCTGTGGCTGTGACCTGATCCTCTCCACGCCTGACGGCGGACATGTAGCTCGAATGCAGCCAAAAGCCCAAGACAAGCGAGAGCGCAAGGAACATTAACACGATGGCGGCTATCGCAGCTCTGCCGACGATCGTGAAGCCTTTCGTGAGGCCCATTGAATCCCCATGGATTTAGCAGGCGACACTGTCGGATAGCAGGCTATCAGAGTCAAGGATAGGTTGCGGCCTCCTCGATCCTCCCATTCTCCCGCCGCCCAATTCGGGGAACCAGCACACGCTTGCCGCGACTACTGGCCCGGGGGCCCGGCGCAGGAGATCCGAAGACTGTGTCGTCATGACCGACGAATTGCAAAACGGCGTGCCTCACTGCCTTTCGACGAGAATTGTGATATTCTCGAAATCACGGTTATCCTTGGGCTGGAGGCAGTTGATGGTCGCGCGAAGGGACATGACAAGCGACGAATGGAAGTGGCTTGTGCGGCTCTGCCAGCACGAAGCAGATAGTGTTCCACAGGCGATCGAAGCGAGGTTAGTCGCGCTCGGACTATCCGGGCCGAACGGCCTTTCAGCCGAAGCGCGAGACCTGGTGCAACATGAATTGTTGAGTGAACGGCGGAATCGGCTGCAGGGCCTCCACTAGGCATCGACCGGACATACAGGAAGCAAGCGATCTCCTGTGCGAGATTCAATCCCGTCCGCAAGACAGGACCAGACGATCTGCCCGTGACAGGCAGGATCGGACTGAACGATACTGGCCCCGGCATGGCTAGGTATCAGCCGCAATCGCCCGACAGGAACTATCGCCTCAACCCTTCGTTACCTCGGCACAGAAGCGAGGTAACGTCATGAACAAAATCATAGGACTGTCAACGGCGGCTGTCTTTGGACTGATCTCCACTTGCGCCCTTGCGCAGGCGCCAGCCGAACCGTCGCCGCCTCCACCACCAGAATCCAGCAGGCAAAATCCACCGCCGCCACCGAATTCTTCCAGCAAGAACGAGGAGCGTGCTGATGATGATTGGCGTTCGCAGCCGAGGGAGCGCGGTGCCCGGTTCCACATCGAGAACGGCCAGACCAGGATCGATCTCAGATGCGCCGACGGCGACTCCACAAAGGACTGCGCCGACGCTGTTCTGCAGGTGCTGGAGCATTTGCAGGCATCCAACTCCGGCAACAACGATCGGCGCGGCGATGACCGGCGTGATCGCTGGGAACGCGACTAGCGGCTGAAGCTGTCGCCCAGGTGAACGGCGTTTTCAGCCTCGGTTCACCGGGACAGGCGTTAAATCGCCCAATAATCGGAGAAACGAAGATGCGAAAACTTCTCGTCACCATAGCCCTTCTCGCAGCCGGAATGACAGCTGGAGCTGCAAATGCCATGCCCTCTGGCAGGGTCACGGCTCCGGCAGCCTCGAACGTCGTAACGGTCGACTACGCCTGTGGCCGCGGTTATCATTTGAGCCCGCGCGGCTTTTGCCGGCCCAATCGATGGGCACCGCCGCCGCCACGCTACTACGGTTGGGATCGCTCCTACGGTTGGGGTCGTCCGCATCGCGACTGGCGCGAATACAGACGCTACGACCGCTGGGATCGCGACCGCGACTGGCGGTAATCAATCCTTTCGCTGGCCGGACGAAGCTGGGATCGCTTCGGCCGGCCCGATAGGCCGCGACGAGACGCTCCGGTCTGACTACTTTCCGCCTGTGTCTACTGCTTGGTGATTGTCTTCGACACGCCTTGCTGCAAATCCGCCTCGTCGGCAAGGATGGCGGCTGCCTCGTCCAGAAGCACGTCCTTTGCTTTCTTGCGAGCATCTTCAATGGCAATATCGGCACTCAGGCTGCGTTCGTTCGACTCCAGCCCATCATCCGCGCCGGTATCTTCGCCACCGAGCAACTGTGCTCGGGACTTCCGGCGCTCCTCTCGAGCAGTTGCTTCCTTGCGACGCTCGGCTTCATTGAGGGAAACGACGCCTTTATCGCGCAGCGCCTTGAGGTCGGCAATATCCTTCACGAGTCCCTGGAAGGCCGGATCGCTTCCAACCCGCGCATCATGGCGGCTTTGCAAGGTCGGCAGCAACTTTGCGACCGTGTCGGCGGGTGCGTAATTCGCGGGTTTGATCTGCGCCCACGGCAAAGCGTTGTCATAACTCGTCTCGCCGAAGCTCGCCGGGTCGGAAAGCCCGGGCAAGCTGATATCGGGCGTCACACCACGCAGCTGCGTCGTACCGCCATTGATCCGGAAAAACTGGGCAATCGTCACCTTCAGCTCGCCGAGTTCGGGTTTGCTGTTGCGCACGATCTGGTCGAGATCAACGACGGTCTGAACGGTGCCCTTGCCGAAACTCGGTTCGCCGATGATCACGCCGCGACCGTAATCCTGGATTGCCGCGGCAAAAATCTCTGAAGCCGATGCCGACCCACGATTGATGAGGACGCCCATCGGGCCTGTCCAGACAGGTGCCGCAAAATCCGCACTTCTGACCGCGACCTTGCCGTCGCTACTCCGTTGCTGAACGACCGGGCCATTGCCGATGAACAGGCCCGTCAAATCAACTGCCTCATCCAATGAACCGCCGCCATTGTTGCGCACGTCTATGAGAACGCTGTCGACCTTTTCCTGCTTCAATTCGTCGAGAAGCTTGGCGACGTCGCGGCTCGCACTTTTATAGTCCTTGTCCCCTTTGTGCCGGGCTTCAAAGTCCTCATAGAATGTCGGCAGGGTGATCACCCCGATTTTGCGTGTGACACCCCCGTCATTCACGGAGAGAACGGTCTTCCTTGCAGCCTGTTTTTCAAGGCTGATTTTATCGCGCACGAGGCTGACAACACGATGCGTGCCATCTGGCCCGGCATCCGCGGGCAGGATGTCCAAGCGCACGACGGAGCCTTTTTTCCCGCGTATCAATTGCACGACTTCATCGAGGCGCGTGCCGACCACTTCTTTTATCGCGCCATCCTTGCCTTGACCAACGCCCGTAATGCGATCTCCGACCACGAGCTTGCCCGACAACTGGGCAGGGCCGCCGGGCACGAGCTCACGGATCGTCGTGTAGTCGTCGCGCTCTTGCAGGACCGCACCGATACCAACGAGCGAAAGCTTCATCGAGATATTGAAATCTGCCGAGGCAGCCGCGCCGAAATAGTCCGTATGCGGATCGACCGACGTTGCGTAGGCCTCCATGAACGACTGGAATACGTCCTCGCTTTTATATTGGTAGGCCCGCTCCAGAACGTTCGCATAGCGCTTGTCGAGCGTCTCCCGAATGGCTGCATCGGTCTTGCCGGCGAGTTTCAACAGCAGCCAGTCGCTTTTGACACGCTTGCGCCAGAGCTCATTGCTTTCGGCCTCCGATTGCGGCCACGGCGCTTTGTCACGCACAACGGAATAATTTTCCTGTACGCCGAAATCAAAGCCCTGCTTAAGCAAATTACGCGCGTAGGTCATACGATCGACAATACGCTGTTCATAGGCGTTGAAGATCGCAAACGGGATCTTCAAATCCTTCCGTTCGACGGCATCGTCGATCTCGCTGCGGTTAGACATGAATTTGTCGATGTCCGCTTGCAGGAAGAGCATGTGATCCGGATCCAGCGATTTGATGAACTGATCCATGATCTTGGCCGACAAGGCGTCATCGAGCGCAACAGGCCTGTAGCTGTATCGCGTGAGGAGTTGTGCGCTTAACTGAGCGGCTTGCGCCTGCTGCTTTAGCGGCGCCAAAACGGGCGGTGATGCGACTTCAGCATAGGCGGACTGCGCGATTGCAAGAAATGCACCAAGGACGATGTGTGATATGCGCAAGCGTTGATCCAATTCGTAATGCCTGTTGTCGATGTGCGATCTAGGTGAGGTAATTATGGTTTTTTGGCAACCGGTAGTAAACCGTGTGGTTTGCAAAGCCGCGAAAAACCATTCTCAACAACCGGCCGGAAAACAATGAAGTGTGCTGGGACCTTCCACATAACGCCGCCCGAAAGCCTTGGAAAAGCATGAATTTACGGTCCACGAGGTCGTGACTGGGCGGTCGCAGGAGCTTCCGCGTAGCGGTTCGTAGGAAAGTGGGATCGACTGCCCACGATTTCGTGTTCCGCATCAGGACCACAATTCGCACAGGTCGCGACCCCACGATTCCCGAGAGGCTGCGGCTAAGCTATGCATGTCGTATTGATATAGTGAGACAAGCTGAGAGCGAAATGGCGATTACATTCGAAGTGTTCTCCAACCGCTGGGCGCATCTTGGCGAGAGCCCGGTCTGGTCGGAGACTGAAAATTGCATCTGGTGGGTCGATACCGACGGCCGCAAGCTGCTGCGTACCGATCCAGAAACCGGCAAGACCTCGGCATGGGATGCGCCCGAAGCAGTCGGCTGCATTGCGTTGCGGACAGATGGAACGCTGATTGCCGGGCTTGCGACCGGCATTTTCCTCTTTGAACCGTCGGCAGGCCTGTTCCAACGGGTCTGCACACCGGAAAGCCGCCCGGATGTCCGCTTCAACGATGGCACGCTCGATCCCGCCGGACGATTCTGGGCCGGCACGATGCAGCGGGAGATGGCAGCGCCGGCCGGAGCGATCTTCTGCATCGAGCCCGATTTCAGCCACCGACGGGTTTTCGAAGATTTCTGGACGCCGAACGGCCTGGCCTTCGATCCAATACGGCAAAGAATGTATTTTTCCGATTCCCATCCTTCTGTTCAAACCATCTGGGTCTGCGACTATGACCTTGCCACCGGCACGCCGTCCAACCGTCGGGTCTTTGCGACCACGCATGCTTTTGCCGGAAGGCCCGATGGGGCGTTCATCGACGAGGACGGGATCTACTGGATTGCCGGCGTCGGCGGCTCGCAACTGTTGCGCTTTGCGCCATCGGGTGAGCCGCTCACGCCTGTCGAACTGCCGACAACCCATCCGACCAAGCTTGTGATGAACCGCGCAATGCCGCGCACGATTTTCGTCACCACCCGCCGCATGGCCGATGCCGATCAGAGCGACGCCTCCGGCCACCTCCTGCGCTGCTTTCTTGCCTGAGCCTGTCCTTAACGCCGGACGAAATCGGGATATTGCGCGCAGATGATATCCGTGATCGACAGCGTGCCCGACAGGTGCTTGCGCATCGCCGCGACCGCCTTTTCGGGTTCGCCGGAGCGAACAGCTTCAACGATGGCACGATGATCGGCAAGCACTGTCTCCAACTTGCCGGGCATCGGCAGGTTGAGGCGGCGCAGCCGGTCGAGATGGACGCTTTGACGCCGCACCGTTGTCCAGAGACCCAGAATGCCGTTGCGCTCGAAGAGCGTGCGATGGAACTCCCTGTCGAGTGAATCGAACTGGTCAAACTGAACTGGCGAGGCCACTGCCTCCTGCATACGAAGTACCCGCTCCAATACCTGCGCCGTCTCGGTCGGGCTTGCGAGCGTCAGCCTGTGAACCGCTTCGAGTTCGATCGACAGCCTGAGAAAATGCGCCCGCTTGGCATGCTCGATGTCGATCTTGGCAACGACAGTGGCATATTGCGGATAGACCTCGACCAGTCCCTCCTCTTCCAGCCGCATCAAGGCATCCCGCACAGGCGTCTGACTGACATTAAACTCGCTCTGCAGCGACACGCGTGACAGAACCGTCGTCGGCGTCAGATCCATGGAGAGAATACGGGAGCGAAGGATTTCAAGAATTTGCGGTGCGACCTGACGCGTTCGGTCGAGAGGAAATTCTGTCCGATTAACTTTCACGCCTGCCTGTCCCACCCTCGAAACACTGCCGACCGTTTAAACATATTTTCTGGCTTGATGCACTGATGCATTAGTGCTTCAGTTCATTCGCCCAAGGTCGCGCCGGGATTGGGACGGCATTTTCTTTAATCCGAGACAGGACTTCACGATGAATGTCAGGAGAAGCCCTTCCACGCTGCGCAGCGCCAGATGGTTCGCGCCCGACGACCTCAGAAGTTCGGGGCACCGCTCCCGCACCATGCAGATGGGATATGCGCCGGAGGAATGGTCGGGCAAGCCCGTCATCGCCATCCTCAATACCTGGTCAGACGCCAACCCATGCCATGCGCATTTCAAGCATCGCGTCGAGGATGTGAAGCGTGGCATCTTCCAGGCGGGCGGATTCCCGCTCGAACTGCCGGCGCTGTCGCTGTCGGAAAGCTACGTCAAGCCGACGACCATGCTCTATCGCAACATGCTCGCCATGGAGGCAGAAGAACTGCTGCGCTCACATCCGGTCGATGGCACAGTGCTGATGGGTGGCTGCGACAAGACGACGCCCGGGCTTATCATGGGTGCGCTCAGCATGGGGCTGCCGATGATCTATTTGCCAGCAGGCCCGATGCTGCGCGGCAACTATCGCGGTGAATATCTGGGCTCCGGTTCGGATGCATGGAAATTCTGGGACGAGCGGCGGGCCGGCACGATTTCCGAAACCGAATGGGTCGAAGTGGAGGCCGGGATCGCCCGCTCCTATGGCCATTGCATGACCATGGGCACGGCAAGCACGATGACGGCGATCGCCGAAGCGCTTGGGCTGACGCTGCCGGGTGCAAGTTCCATTCCCGCTGCCGATTCCAACCATATCCGCATGTCGTCGGCAGTCGGCCGTCGCATCGTCGAGATGGTGTGGGAGGATCTTGTGCCGACGAAGATCGTCACCCGGACGGCAGTGAATAACGCAGTGACGGTAGCCATGGCGACGGGCTGTTCCACCAACGCGATCGTGCATCTGGTCGCGATGGCACGCCGGGCCGGCATACCGCTGACACTTGACGATCTCGACCACGCGGGCCGCACGACGCCTGTGCTTGCCAATATCCGCCCGACCGGCAAGACCTATCTGATGGAGGACTTTTATTATGCCGGCGGTTTGAGGGCGCTGATGGCGAAGCTCTCCTCCAAGCTCGATCTCTCGACGATGACGGTCACCGGCGTAACACTCGGCGAAACGCTTGAGGGTGCCAGATGCTACAATGACGATGTCATCCGCTCTCTCGACAATCCGCTCTACCATGAAGGGTCGCTCGCAGTGCTGAAAGGCAATCTTGCACCGACCGGCGCCGTCATCAAACCCGCGGCCTGCGATCCGCGCTTCCACAAGCATGAGGGCCTAGCCCTCGTCTTCGACAGCTATCCGGATATGAAGAAGGCTGTCGACGATGAGAACCTCAACATCACACCGGATCACGTCATGGTGTTGCGTGGCGCCGGTCCGCAGGGCGGCCCTGGCATGCCGGAATGGGGCATGTTGCCAATGCCTAAGGCGCTGCTGAAGAAGGGTTATCGCGACATGCTGCGCCTCTCGGATGCGCGTATGAGCGGCACGAGCTACGGCGCATGCATATTGCATATTTCACCGGAATCGTATGTCGGCGGCCCGCTCGCTTTGTTGAAAACCGGCGATATCGTTCGCCTCGATCTCGAAGCCCGCCGCATCGACATGCTTGTCGACGATGAAGAACTGGCGCGCCGCCGTGCCGCCTGGGTCAAGCCGCCAGAGAAATTCGGCCGCGGTTATGGCTGGATGTTTGCCCGCCACATCGCCCAGGCCGATACGGGCTGCGATTTCGATTTTCTGGAAACCGGTTTTGGCCCCGCCCCCGGCGAGCCGGATATCTATTGATTTCAGGAGGACAAGATATGACCACCACTTTGAGCGAGCAAACGCGTGAGAAGCTGAAAAGCGTTTCGACCGCAACGCTTTGTACCGCTCTTTTCAAACGCGGCCTGCGCAACCAGTTCATCCAGGACGTGCGCCCGCTCTCGCCGAAGAAGACCAATATGGTCGGCCAGGCTTTCACGCTGCGCTATATTCCGGCGCGCGAAGACCTGAACACGCTCGATGTTTTCCGCAATCCGGAACATCCCCAGCGCGCAGCCGTGGAACGCTGCCCGCCGGGCGCAGTGCTGCTCATGGACAGCCGGCGGGACGCGCGTGCGGCCTCCGCCGGCTCGATTCTCGTCTCGCGCCTGCAGGTTCGCGGCGTTGCCGGTGTCGTGACCGACGGTGGCTTCCGTGACAGTCCTGAGATCGCCGGGCTCGATATCCCTGCCTATCACCACCGGCCGTCAGCGCCAACAAACCTGACCCTGCATCAGGCAATCGAGATCGATGTGCCGATCGGCTGCGGCGATGTTCCTGTCTTCCCGGGCGACGTGGTGGTCGGCGACAATGAGGGCGTGGTGGTCATCCCCCTGCATCTTGCCGAGGAGATCGCCGACGAGGCCGTCGAGATGACGGCCTACGAGGATTTCGTCACCGAGGAAGTGCTCGCCGGCGCGACCATCATCGGGCTCTATCCGGCAACCAGCGAAGCGCCGCGCGCAAAGTTCGCCGAGTGGCGGAAGAGGAATAATCGGTAGACTCGGCAAGGGGCAGCTTCTGCCCTTTCATTCCTTGACCGCCCCGGTCATCGACGAGACGTAATAGTCCACGAAGAACGAATAGAGGATGACGACGGGCAGCGAACCGAACAGGGCTCCCGCCATCAGCGATCCCCATTCGAACACGTCGCCACGCACCAGCTCCGTCAGCACACCAACGGGGATCGTCTTGTTCTCGGACGACTGGATGAACGTCAGGGCGTAGATGAATTCGTTCCACGACAGGGTGAAGGCGAAAATGCCGGCCGAGATCAGGCCGGGCACTGCCAATGGCAGGATGATCTTCGTCAGGATCTGCCAGCGATTGGCGCCGTCCACCAGTGCGCTTTCCTCGAGCTCGAACGGGATCGAGCGGAAGTAACCCATCAGAAGCCATGTGCAGAAGGGAATGAGGAAGGTCGGATAGGTGAAGATCAGCGCGAGCCGCGAGTCATAGATGCCGAGCTTGAAAACGATGAAGGCAAGCGGAATGAACAGGATCGATGGCGGTACGAGATAGGCAAGGAAGATGACGAGGCCGATGGAACGGGAGCCGGTAAAGCGCACGCGCTCGATCGCATAGGCGCCGAAGACCGACGCCACAAGCGACAGGAAGGTCGAGCAGACGGCGACAAGGATCGTGTTCCACATCCAGCCCGGATAGGACGTTTCGAAGAACAGATATTTGATATGATCGAGCGTCGGCCCGACCACCCAGAACGGGCTGTAATTGCTATAGTCTGTCAGCTGTTCGTTTGGCTTCACCGCGGTGATCGCCATCCAGTAGAACGGGAAGAGCAGCACGAAGACGAAAACCGCCATCGGCAGATAGAGCATCACCACCCGCCGCGGCAGGCGGTTCAGATAGCTCATGCCCTCGGCATTATCGGTCAGGACGACGTTGGCGGTATTGGAATTGGTCGACATTGTTTTTCTCCCTAGTCCTGGCCGCCCTGCTGCCATTTGCGGCGTTGCAGACCGAAGAAGCTGAACATGATCGCTCCAAGCAGGAACGGGATCATGGCGACGGCGATCGCAGCACCCTCGCCGAGCTGGCCGCCGGGAATGCCGCGTTGGAAGGACAATGTCGCCATCAGATGCGTGGCGTTGACCGGGCCACCCTTGGTCAGCACGTAGATGAGCTGGAAATCGGTGAAAGTGAAAAGCACCGAGAATGTCATCACGACCGCGATGATCGGCGTCAACATCGGCAGCGTCACGTAGCGGAAACGCTGCCAGCTGGTCGCCCCGTCAAGTGAGGCAGCCTCCTGCAGAGACGCTGGGATGGTCTGCAGGCCGGCAAGCAGCGAAATAGCCACGAAGGGAATGCCGCGCCACACGTTGGCAATAATGACGGAAATGCGCGCATTGGTGGGATCACCAAGGAAGTTGATCGGCGCATCGATCAGGCCAAGCTGCATCAGCGACCACGATATGATCGAAAACTGGGAATCGTAGATCCACCAGAAGGCAAGGGCCGACAGCACGGTAGGCACGACCCAGGGCAGAAGCACGATCGCGCGGAAAAAACTCTTGAACGGCAGATGCTGGTTCAGGAGCAGCGCCAGCCAGAGGCCAAGGGCAAACTTCAGCAGCGATGCGATGAAGGTATAGAGGACGGTGTTGAAGACCGACAGCCAGAAGACGTTGTCGTCCATCAGGTATTGATAGTTCTCCAGCCCGATGAAGATACCGTCGCGGCCAATGCGCGTATCGGTGAAGCCAAGCCAGACACCAAGCCCCAGCGGATAGGTCAGGAAGCAGACCAGGAAGACCGCCGCCGGCAGCATGAACAGGAATCCGAGCACGTTATTGTTCTGCAGGAGCGCGGACGTCGGCGCGCGCGCATCCCCGGAATTCACCGTCGACATTGCTTATCTCCAGATTGCTGTAGATTTCAGGCTTGCGGCACGCCGGTTTCCGGCATGCCGCTTGTCTTGGAAAATGCGGGATCAGACGCGGTAGTAGCGGTTCGCCCGGCGCTCGGCCTCTTTCATCGCATCTTCCGGCGACATCTGGCCGGTAACCGCGGCGGCATACATGTCGACCAGAACATAGTCGGCCATGGTGGCAGCCGAGGCATAGCCGAGCGGGCCGGCATAGCCGTTCGGACGCAGCTTTTCCGAGGCGCGTGCGTAAGGCGCATGGATCGGATCGGCAGTCCAGATCGGGTTCTTGGCGAATTCCTTGAGCGGCTGGCAGCAATAGGCGCTGGAACCCTGGATCCAGGCATTCATCTGATCGGCTTCCATCATGAACTTGATGTAGGCCTTCGCGGCTTCCGGATATTTGCTGTGCTTGAACAGAAGCAATGAACTCGTCTGGCAAAGCTCGACGCTCTGGCCAACCGGGCCGATCGGGAAGTTCGTCGTGCGAATGTCCTTGGTGATTTCTGCGAGCTTGGGATCGTTCTTGGCGGTGTAATAGACCGACACACCATTGGCGATCAGCGAAACCTGGCCGGCAAGGAAGGCGCGGTTGTTGTTGACGTCCTGCCAGCTTTCCGTGCCCGGAATGAAGGTCGCATAGAGTTCCTTGGCGTAGTTGATCGACGCCAGCGTTTCCGGGCTGTTGATCGTCACCTTGCCGCCTTCGTCGACCATCTTGCCGCCGTGGCTCCAGAGCAGCCAATGGGCATAGTTGTTGCCGTCACCAACGGCCTTGCCATGCGGGAAGCCGGCAGGCGTGCCCTTTGCCTTCATGGCCTTGCAAAGCTCCAGGAAGCCGGCAGTGTCCTTGGGAAATTCGCTGAAGCCAGCCGCCTTCACATGGCTGTCGCGATAGACGACGGCATTGCCGATCGCCGTCAGCGGCATGGCAATGAACGTATCGCCGCGTGAGGCATAACCTTTGACCCCATCGTACCAGCCGCCATATTTGTTGCCGAGATAGTTGGCGAGTTCGGTCAGGTCGACGAGTTTGTCCGGATATTGGTGAGCATCATCGAACCAGCACATGATGAGGTCAGGCCCGGAACCGACATTGGCCGCAACAGCAGCCTTCGGGCGAATGTCCTCCCAGCTCTCCTTGTCGATACGGACCTCGACACCGGTTGCCTCCGTGAATTTCTTGGTATTTGCAAGCCAGGCCTCCTCATCGCCTTTCACGAAGGGTGTCCAGCGAAGCAGGCGCAGGCTCGCTCCACTTTCCGGCGTGTAGGTCGGCTCTGCCTGTGCGAAAGACGGCCTGATGCCGAGACCGGCGACGCCGGCCGCTGCTGCCGAAGCGGCAAGAAATTCACGTCTCTTGATCGTCATTATATTCCTCCTCCTGGAAAAAGCGGGAGAGAATTCTCCGACATTCATCTCCCGCTTGATGAACGACGGTACCTGCATCCTGAAAATGGGATGCCAGCCATCTGGCGAATGGGCGGGAAGACTCCTCCTCTGCCGCGCCCCGCCTGAAGGCTTAATTGGTCAATCTCTGGCCGCCTTCTGCATCGAAGAGATGAACATGCGAGGCGTCGATCATCACATGCAGGCTTTCGCCCGGCCGTGCATTGACGCGTTCGCGAAAGACACAGTTGAGATCTGTGCCGCCAAGCTTCAAAGTGAGATGTGTTTCGTAACCGGTCGGCTCTATGACGACGATCTCACCTGGCAGGCCGCCGGCATCGAGCACGATATATTCAGGCCGAAGCCCATAGACGAGGTCACGTCCTTTAGCGCTTTCCGGCGCATTGGCGACCGGAAGCGCCGTGCCGTCAGCGGTGATAAAACGCGCTGCATTCTCGGGATCGAGCCTGCCCTTGATCATGTTCATTGCAGGCGAGCCTATGAAGCCGCCGACGAAGAGATTGGCCGGCTTGTCGTAGAGTTCCAAAGGCGAACCGACCTGCTCGACGATCCCGTCATGCATGACGACGATCTTGTCGGCCATGGTCATCGCTTCGATTTGGTCGTGGGTGACGTAGACGGTAGTGGTCTTCAACCGCTGGTGCAGCTCCTTGATCTCGGCTCGCATGGCGACGCGCAGCTTCGCATCCAGATTGGAGAGCGGCTCATCGAAAAGGAAGACTTCCGGATCGCGCACGATGGCGCGGCCCATGGCGACACGCTGGCGCTGGCCGCCGGAAAGCTGGCGTGGATAACGGTCGAGCAGCGCATCGAGCCCGAGAATGCCGGCGGCATATTTCACCCGCTTTTCGGCTTCGGCCTTCGGCGCCTTGTTGAGCATCAGCGAAAAGCCCATGTTCTGCTGCACCGTCATGTGCGGATAGAGCGCGTAGTTCTGGAAGACCATGGCGATGTCGCGATCCTTCGGCGGCAAGGTGTTCACCACCCGCCCGCCGATCCGGATTTCGCCCGCGGAGATGTTTTCCAGCCCCGCCAGCATGCGCAGCAGCGTGGACTTGCCGCAGCCTGACGGGCCGACGAGAATGACGAATTCACCATCGGCAATATCGATGTTCACGCCTTTGATGACCGGAAATGCGCCGAATGATTTGCGCACTTCCGCGAATTGAACACCTGCCATACTCCCTCCTCCCAGATATCGAGCATCACATGATATGTATTCGTATTCTCATGCTTTTCGCTGGCGCAGGACCGCTGGTCACCCGCGCCCGACGAAGGGCATCTTGGTCGCCATCACGGTCATCGTCAGCACGTTGGCGCTGAGCGGCAGGCCCGCCATATAGACGACCGCATCGGCGATATGTTTGGGATCAATCGTCTCCTCCACGGCAGTCGTGCCATTGGCCTGAAGAACGCCGGTGGCCATTCTTTTCGTCATGTCGCTTGCCGCATTGCCGATATCGATCTGGCCGCACGCAATATCGAATTCGCGACCGTCGAGAGCGGCCGATTTCGTCAGTCCGGTGATTGCATGCTTGGTCGCCGTATAGGGCGCGGAATTCGGACGTGGCGTCGTTGCCGAAACCGAGCCGTTGTTGATGATGCGGCCGCCACGCGGCATCTGACCCTTCATCAGCCTGAACGCCTGCTGCGTGCAGAGAAAGGCGCCCGTCAGATTGGCCGATACGACGGCGCTCCAGTCTTCGAAAGATACGTCCTCCAACGATATCCCCGGCGCCGAGACACCGGCATTGTTGACTAGGAGATCGAGGCGGCCATACCGATTTTCGATCGCATCGAACAATGCTCTGACTGAAAGCGGATCGCCGACATCGGCGCGGATTGCGGTAACTTCTGCACCTGTCTCGCTGGCGAGTTCGGCGGCGGCTTTTTCGAGAATCTCGGCGCGTCGCCCCGAAATGACCAGTTTGTAGCCCGCAGTCCCCAGTCCTTTTGCGATTGCGCGGCCAACGCCGGTGCCTCCGCCAGTCACAAGGGCAATCTTTGACTGCTCGCCGGAACTCCCGCTCATGCAACCCTCCCGCCGAGTTCGTCCTCGATATGCACCTGCAGGATCTCGTCGAAGCTCGTCTCCGCCGTAAAGCCGAGCTCGGACGCTCGCTTCGCATCGAATTGGGTCGGCCAGCCGGCGACGATCCGTTCGATCACCGGGTCACGCTCGCGCTTGATCAAGGCAACCGCCTTGTCGCCTGCAACCCGGCGCAGGGCATCGATTTCCTCCGAAACCAGCGCCGAGAGACCCGGCATGGTCAGATTGCGCCGCGACCCCACCTTTGCCGTATCGATTTTTGCAGCATGGACGAAGAAACCAACCGCCGCCCTCGGACTTGCGAACCAGTGCCGAACGCCATCGCCGACCGGCAGCACGGCCGGCTTGCCGGCGAGCGGCTCACGCAGAATATTGGAGAAGAAACCGGATGCGGCCTTGTTCGGTGCGCCAGGGCGCACGCAGATCGTCGGCAGGCGAATGCCGACGCCATCGAAAATCCCGCGACGCGAGTAGTCTGCAAGCAGCAACTCGGCGATGGCTTTCTGGGTTCCGTAACTTGTCAGGGGCGTGGAGAAGAACTCGTCCGGAATGACATCAGGGAAAGGCGTGCCGAACACGGCGATGGATGAAGCAAACACGACACGCGGCATATAGTCGGATTTCAGACCCTCTTGGCGGATTGCGTCGAACAGTGCGCGCGTCCCATCGAGATTGACGGCATAGCCCTTATCGAAATCCGCTTCCGCCTCGCCTGAAACGATCGCCGCCAGATGAAAGATCAGATCCGGCCGGGCCTCGATCAGCTTGTCGGCAACACCCGCCCGGGCAAGATCGAACGTCATGGCGTTTGACAGGGACTGAAGGGCTTCGGGTACCGGCGGCTGAAATGCATCGACCAGCGTCAATCGACTGATCGTAGTGCCGAGCGCGTCGGGTTCGCGGGCAATTCTTTCGACCAGCTTGCGGCCGACCATGCCTGCCGCACCCAAAATCATCACATGCATGTCTGCTTACCTCCCAGCGCCGCCGATCTCGTTCTTCGAGACGACCTCGTGTCAGATCGGAACCCGTTCTCCCCGGTTGGATTCCGCGCGTCACACCAAGCGCAACGCCATCTATTCCTTCAAGTTTTCCAAAGTCCGGACCGATACGCAGGAACGTTACCGACCAGATAAAATCAAACAAAACTGCAACCTGCAGGTCAACTTACCTTGCATGATCTGCGGGTGGTAGCAATCGAACATAAGTCTCATGTCTCCTTTGCCCAGTGCCTGTCAGCGAATAACAGTCATGCCCGGCAGGACGACGCCGCTCTTTTCGGCAAGGACCTTTGCCACGGCGGCATCATCCTCCTTGCCGAGACCGGCTTCGGCTGCCTGCTGGAACAGCGAGAGCGCAGTCGAAGCGAGCGGAGTGGCGGCGCCTGCCCGCTCTGCCTCGGAGGCGACGATGCCGAGATCCTTGACGAAGATGTCCACCGCCGAGCGCGGTGTATAGTCTCCCGAGACGATATGTTCGCCCCGGTTCTCGAACATCCAGGAGGAGCCTGCCGAAACCCGCAGGACCTCGTAAAGCGTCTTCAGGTCGATCCCGGTCTTGGCTGCAAACGTCATCGCCTCGGCCGTCACGGCGATATGCACCCCGGCCAGCAGTTGGTTGATCATCTTCACCTGCGAACCGGGGCCGGGCCTGTCCCCGAGCCGGAAGACCTTGCCGGAGACCGCATCGAGCGCCGGTTGTGCGCGCGCAAAAGCCTCCGGCGAGCCAGAGCCCATAACGACCATCTCGCCGGAAAGCGCCTTGGCGTGGCCGCCCGAAACCGGCGCATCGACGACAAGCATGCCGGCAGCTTCCAGTCGGTCGGCAATCGCGACTGTGGCGCTCGGCGCCATGGTGGCGCAAAGCAGAAAGACGGTGCCGGCGCGAGCCGTCTCCAGCGCACCGCCCGGCCCGAACAACACATCCTCGGCCTGACTGCTGTTGACGACGAACACGAACACCACATCGGCTTCCGCTGTCGCTTTGGACGGTGTCTCGCAGGTTTTGCCGCCCGCTTCCGAAAAGCGCTGCAACACATCCGATCGGACATCACATCCGTGGACGATAAAACCCGCCCTCAGAAGCGACAGGGCAGCGCCCCATCCCATCGATCCAAGGCCGATGACCGCTGCTGTCCGTATGTCCTGCACAGCTCCTCCTCCAACGTGGAATGCCAGCGTTGAGTACGGTGTTATCGATACCGGTATCGATAACAAGCCTCAATTTCGTAACATATGTCAAGCGTCGGCAATTCCTCTTTTTGCGAAATCGGCTTATGATTTATGCGCGTGTGCTGGTGTCGGCACTGATCGGGGGACCCCTTGGGGATACGCAAATCCACTCTGGAAGAGGTTGCCGCTGCGGCCGGCGTGAGCAAGATGACTGTATCCCGAGCGCTGCGTGGTGCACCTGACGTCTCCGCGCAAACTCGCCAGAGAGTGCTGACGGCGACGGAACAACTCGGTTACGTCGGCAATCGGCTTGCCCTTTCATTGTCGTCACAGAAAACCAATCTCGTCGCCGTCGTAGTCCCGAGCATGTCCAATATCGTCTTTCCCGAGGTGCTCACAGGCATTTCGACCGGGCTCGAAGGGTCCGGAATGCAGGCGGTCTTCGGGCTCTCAGACTACGATACGCGCAAGGAACGTGACGTTATCAGGGACATGCTGTCCTGGCGGCCGAGCGCCATTATCGTCACCGGCCTCGACCAGCCCGAAGATACGGTGAGAATACTGAAAAGCGCGGATATTCCCGTCATTCAGATCATGGATCTCGATGGTACGCCGATCGATTTCAATGTCGGCCTGTCGCACGGAAAGGCAGGCGAGGAAATGGCGAGAGCGCTGATTGCCTCCGGCCGAAAGCGTTTCGGCTATATCGGCAGTGCGCTGGAGCGGGACCTGCGTGCCGCAAAACGCAAGGCCGGCTTCGAGCGCGCCCTGCACGAAAGCGGTCTCGCCTTCATCGGGCAAAGGCTGGGTGACACCCTTTCCTCCGTCAGTCTCGGCAAATATCTGACACAGCAGTTGCTGCGTGACGAGCCGAACCTCGACTGCATCTATTATTCCAATGATGACATGGCCGCGGGGGGCGCATTTGCCGGCATCGAGGCTTCACGGACTGACGACATTCTGATGGCGGGTTTCAACGGCCTTGAACTCGCGGCTGCGCTTCCCGTGAGGATCGCTACATCCAAATCGCCGCGGCGTATGATCGGTGAAGTCGCAGCACGTCTGGCATGCGGCTCCATGGCGCCGGATATTCCGTCGAGCGGCAAGATCACCGCCTTCGTTCCCGAGATTACGGGTATTGTACCGGGCAACTCCGGTTCGTAACTCCGGTTTGCCAACCGACGTGGTTTTGCGGAGAGACGCGCTTGTCAATTTCAACGAATGCTGAGATTTAAATCAGGGAAGTCGATCTATATCCACGCGCGGCTTGCTATATCAGCATTGTCGATATAAATCGATATGTGATGCAGCATGGAGAAGCCATGGAACGCTCGTTTTTGACGATCGATGCCGGAGTCAATGACACCGTAATCAAAGCTCTCTCGGCGCCTGGGCGCCTGCAACTCCTTAAACTTTTGTGTTCAAAGGGTCCCATGAACGTCAACGACATGGCCCGGGCTCTGTCGCTGCCGCAGTCGACCGTCGCAACCGGAATTCAAATTCTGGAAGAGGTAGGACTGGTCGAATCCCGCCTCGCCAAAGGCCGGAAGGGCAATCAGAAGATCTGCTCCGCGGTTTATGACGAAATACTCATCAGCTTTGAGGACAAGTCCGTCAACAAGGCGGATGACGTCATCGAGGTCGAGATGCCGGTTGGGCTCTACACGAGCTGCGATATCCACGCCCCATGCGGCCTTTGCTCCAGTGACAGTGTAATCGGCTTGCTCGATGTTCCTGATTATTTCCTTGATCCACAGCGCATGCAGGCCGGTCTTGTGTGGTTCGGGAGGGGTTATGTCGAATACAAATTCCCGAACAATGCCAAGGTTTTGAACAAGGACGTGCGCGCCATTGAATTCTCGATGGAACTGTCTTCTGAAGTGCCTGGGACCAATCCCGATTGGCCCTCGGACATCACGATCTGGGTCAATGGAATACCGGTCGGCACCTGGACTTCTCCGGGCGATTACGGTGACAAGCGCGGTGCTCACACACCTGCCTGGTGGAAGCTGGAAGGCTCTCAGTACGGCAAGTTGAAGACCTGGCGTATCTCCACACGAGGCACATTCATCGACGGCATCTCAACCTCCAATGTCACGGTGGAAGACCTTGCTCTCGCGCAGCATTCCTCGATCCGCCTGCGGATCGGCATTGCCGAGAACGCCAGCCATACCGGTGGCGTCAACATATTTGGCCGTGGATTTGGGAATCATGGCCGCGACATTGTTATGCGCCTCTATATTTAACGAACAATATCGAAAATCCTGATTTTAAAGTCGCGAGAAATTTTTCTCCGGACAATGGAAATTGTTCCCTAAATTATTGTTAAATAACTATTATTTTTCACTGGCGGGCTGCCAACAACTCACACGCTGTTCGATTGACTCGCACTCATCAAGCTATCAAAATAGCTGCACAAGAACGAAGAAATCGATATTTACGGGAGGGTTCGTTGAAAGCGAATGTTGTTGTTCATCGCGATTTTCGGGTCGCGAGCATTGATCCCAGACTTTACAGTTCGTTCCTTGAGCACCTCGGGAGAGCCGTTTACGGCGGCATATACGAGCCAGGGCATCCGACAGCAGACGCGGACGGCTTCCGGCAAGACGTTATCGATCTCGTCCAGCAACTCGATACGCCCTACTGTCGTTACCCTGGCGGCAATTTCGTTTCCGCCTATGATTGGCAAGACGGCGTTGGTCCGCGTTCCGAACGTCCTGTCCGGCTGGATCTTGCCTGGCGTACCCGTGAAAGCAACCAAATCGGCGTCAATGAATTCGTCGACTGGTGCAAGAAGGCGAAGACGGAGCCCATGCTCGCCGTCAACCTCGGCTCACGCGGGCTGGATTCGGCCCGCAACTTCCTCGAATATTGCAACCATCCCAGCGGCACCTATTGGTCGGACCTGCGTCGCAAGCATGGTTGGGAAGCACCCCATAACGTCAAATTGTGGTGCCTCGGCAACGAAATGGATGGCCCCTGGCAGGTAGGACACAAGTCAGCGCACGAATATGGCCGGCTCGCCGACGAAACGGCAAAGGCCATGCGGAATTTCGACAAGTCGCTCGAACTCGTGGTCTGCGGCTCCTCACATTCCGATATGAAGACCTATCCGGATTGGGAAGCAGAGGTCCTCAACGAGTGCTATGACAGCGCCGACTATATTTCCCTGCATATGTATTTCGCAAACCGCGAGAAAAATACGCTCAACTACCTTGCCCGCACGACAAAGCTTGACCGTTACATTACCACGATCGGCGGTGTGATCGACTACATCAAGGCGAAGAAGCGGTCAAAGAAGACGATCGGGATTTCCTTCGACGAATGGAATGTCTGGTATCATTCCAACCAGCAGGACAAGGATATCCTAGCCAAAAACGAATGGCCCGATGCCCCACACCTTCTCGAGGACGTCTATAATTTCGAGGACGTGTTGCAGGTCGGCGGGATTCTCAACACCTTCATCCGCCGTTCGGATCGCGTGCGCATCGCCTGCATCGCCCAGCTCGTCAATGTCATCGCTCCGATCATGACCGAGAATGGTGGTCCGGCCTGGCGTCAGACGATCTATTATCCCTTCTACTTCGCGTCGAAATACGGCCGGGGATCAGCCCTGCAAATCATCACTGACGCGCCGACCTACGATTGCGACGAAGCGGACGATGTGCCCTATCTGGACACATCCGCAGTCCTTTCCGACGATGGCAAGACGCTGGCCTTCTTTATCGTCAACCGTCATCCGCAAAGCGCGCTTGATCTCGACGCCCGGCTGGACGGCTTTGCCAATGCCCGTGTGCTCGAGCAGCTGGAGATGACGCATCCTGACCTGCAGGCGGTCAACACGGCACGGCAGCCGGAGACGGTTGCTCCAATCAAGGTCGAGAACGCGAAAGTCGAGGACGGCAGATTGCGCGCGAGCCTGAAGCCTCAGTCCTACAGCGTCATCCGGCTTTCGGTCTGACGCCATTCCGGCCATCACTCTCGTGCTGGCCTGGAGAATATCCGCTCGCTGCGAGGAGGCAGCCGAGCCGGAGAAATGGTTCGCAGAAGCACCTGACCTGACAAGTGCAAGTCCCGATGCCACTGCGAACCCTAAAACCGCGACGTCCCATGCGTCCATTGCGGCCGCGCTCTCGTCGCATTCAAAGGGAGGAGATAATGCAGCATTGGAAGAAGCTTGCATTCGGCGTCGCCTTGGCGACGCTCGGCCTTATGGCCGCGGCTAAGGCGGATGACTATAAATCCTTGCCTCGCAAGGACACTCTCATCGTCGAAAACCCGGAAGGCACCATCAAGAACCCCGGCTGGTTCAATATTTGGGTCAACGGCGGCGGCGGTGTTTCGACCGGCCTGCAGCAGTTGACCATGGACACGCTCTGGTACATCGATCCGGAAAAAGGCCTCGGCGGCTCGACCTGGGACAATTCCCTTGCCGCCGACAAACCGCAATACAATGCCGACTTCACCGAGATGACGGTGAAACTGCGCAAGGGGCTCTACTGGAGCGACGGCGTGGAATTCACCGCTGACGACCTGGTCTACACGGTCAAGACGCAGATGGACCATCCCGGCATGGTCTGGAGTGCTGCCTTTTCCGTGCAGGTGGCGAGCGTCGAAGCGACCGATCCCTATACGGTCGTCTTCAAGCTGAAAAAGCCCAACTCCCGTTTTCATGCGATCTTCACCGTGCGTTGGAACGGTGCCTGGATCATGCCGAAGCACGTCTTCGAAAAGATCGCCGATCCGGTTCGCTATGACTTCGCCAACCCCGTCTCACTGGGCGCCTACAAGCTGAAGACCTATGACCCCCAGGGCAAATGGTACACATGGGAGAAGCGCGACGACTGGCAGCGGACTTCGCTTGGCCGGTTCGGCGAGCCTGCTCCAAAATATGTAACCTATGTCGACCCAGGCCCGCCGGATAAACGCACCATCGCCCAGCTCGAGCACAATCTCGATATCATCCACGACAATACGCCGGAAGGCATGTTCACGCTCAAGGAAAAGTCGAAGAGCGTCGATAGCTGGTTCCCGGGCTTCCCCTTTGCTCATCCGGACCCGACGCTTCCGGCTGTCATTTTCAATACGCAGGATCCGACCTTCCAGAACCCGGATGTCCGCTGGGCATTGGCGCTGCTGATCGATATCAAGGCCGTGGACATGGCGAGCTATCGCGGTGCGGCCACGCTATCGGCACTCGGTGTACCGCCAACGGCCATTGCCATGACGGACTATCAGGCTCCTCTGCAGGATTGGCTGAAGGACTTCGAGATCGATACGGGCAAGCGCAAGATCAAGCCTTACGATCCGACAGTTGGCCAGCAGATCGCCGATATCCTGCGTAAGCAGCCGAAATACAAGGATCAGATCCCGACGGACCCGGCCGCCATCAATAGCGCGTTCGGCTATGGCTGGTGGAAACCGGATCCGCAGGCAGCTGCCGAACTGCTGGAAAAAGCAGGCTTCAAGAAGACCGGCGGCAAATGGATGACCCCGGACGGCCAGCCGTTCAAGATCCGGATGACCGTCGAGGGCGACACCCGCTCCGTCTTCACCCGGGCCGGAACGCTCATCGCACAGCAATGGGCCTCTTTCGGCATCGACGCCAAAGCCGTACCGGTCACGAAACTCTGGCAGGTTGCGCTGCAGCCCGGCGACTATCAGGTAGCGATTGCCTGGAGCGTGGAAACCTGGGGCGGCGATCCCGATCTGTCGTTCTTCCTCGACAGCTGGCACTCACAGTTCGTGGCAAAGAAGGGTGAGAACCAGCCGCCACGCAACTGGCAGCGCTGGAGCAATCCGGAACTCGACAAGATCATCGAAAGCATTCGCGGCATCGGCGCCGACGATCCGAAGGGCCTTGAGCTCGGCAAGGATTATCTCAAGCTGGTCGCCCGCGAAATGCCGACGATACCGCTGATGTCCTATAACGTCTTCACCTCGATGGACACGACCTATTGGACCGGTTACCCGACGATATCAGACCCTTATACCGATCCGGTACCGAACTGGGCGAATTCCCGGTTGATGATGGTCAAATTGAAACCGGCACAACCGAAATAATCCTCCCACCGCCGGCGCGGCCCTTTCGCGCCGGCCCCCTTATCGGCGGGCAATCTGCCCGTCGATCCTTTCGATGAAGGGACCCAGAGAGGAACCACCACCCTATGACGTCCTATCTGATCTTTGTGCTGAAGCGGTTCGGTCAGTTTCTGCTCGTCGTATTTCTTGGCGTGACCATAACATTCTTCGTCACCCACCTGACCCCGATCGATCCGGTCGAAGAGAGCATAGGCTCCATAACGCAGATGGGGCAATCCGATCCAAACGCGATCGAACTGATGCGCCAGTCGCTTCGGGAGCTTTACGGACTGAATGGCTCGATCTGGCAGCAATACCTGCATTTCTGGCTTCGGCTCGCGACAGGTGACCTCGGTCCCTCGCTCTCGGCCTTCCCCACACCAGTCTCGACCATCATCATGCGTTCCCTGCCCTGGACGATCGGTCTGATGACGGTCTCGACGCTGATTACCTTCGTGCTCGGCAACGCGATCGGTGCGCTTGCCGGTTACCACCGGAAGAACATGATCCTGAAAGGGATCAGTCTCGTCTTCATCGCGATGCTGCCGATCCCCTATTACATTCTTGCCTTCGTTCTGCTCATTGTCTTCGGTTATGTCTGGCCGATCCTGCCGATCAATGGCGGCTATGAGATGAACGCCAATCTCGACCTGTCTTTCTCCCTTGTTATCGACATTCTCGAGCATTCCATCCTGCCCGCATTCTCGCTGATCCTCGTCGGCACCGGCAGCTGGTTGATCGGGATGCGTGCTCTGGTCTCCAACATCATCACGGAGGATTATGTGGTCTTTGCCGAGCTCGGCGGCGTGCCGAAGCGGCGCATCCTGCGCTCCTATATCGCCCGCAACGCCATGGTGCCGCAGTTTACGGGCTTGGCGATGTCGCTCGGCGCTATCTTCAACGGCACGGTCATTACCGAGATCGTCTTCGGCTATCCCGGCATCGGAAACCTGCTGATATCAGCCGTCCATGCCGGCGACTACAGCCTCGTGCTCGGCCTCAGCGCCTTGTCGATCGTCGGCGTCGCGGCCGCCGTCTTCATCATCGACATCCTGAGCCCGCTCATCGATCCGCGCATCAAGGTGGAGTAGGCCATGTTCACGATCCTGCGCGACCTGACGCGCCACAACATGGAATTCCTGAGCGGCCTGGCACTCTTTGCCGTCATCGTGGGCCTGGTCATCCTGTCCTATTTCTCGCCCTATGGCGCCACGGACATCTATCTCCTGCCGCCCGATATGCCGCCGGACGGAGACTATTGGCTGGGCACTACGTCGCGCGGCCAGGACGTCTTCTGGCAGCTGACGACTGCGCTGCGCAACACGCTCTATTTCGGTATCGGCGTCGCCTTCCTGTCTCGCATCATATCGCTCGTCGTTGGCCTGGTCGCTGGTTATGCCGGCGGCGTGGTTGACCGGGTCCTCATGGCGATCAACGACAGCGTCATGGTCATCCCGCAATTTCCGCTGCTGATCCTGTTCTATTTTGTGCTGAAGGACAGCATGACCTGGACAGCCCTCATCGTCATCATGGCGGCTCTCGGCTGGTCCTATGATGCGAGGCTCATCCGTTCTGTTGCGATCAGCCTTAAAACGCGGCCCTTTACCACTCAGAGCGTCTATTCCGGCATGAGCATGCGCAAGATCCTCGTCGAGGAGCATTTGCCCTATGTCCTGCCGATCGTCTTTGCCACGACGATGAACAACATGATCTGGTCTATCGGGATGGAGATCACATTGTCGGTTCTCGGCTTCACCGACATCGAGACCCCGACCATGGGCATGATGATCTATTGGGCCAACGCCCATTCGGCGCTCATCGCCGGCACCTGGTGGTGGGTGGCTGCACCCGTTGCCGTCATCGTCGTTCTCTTCCTGGCACTGTTTCTCCTGTCCATGTCGATGAACGAATACAACGATCCGCGCAGCCGGCTGGACCGGATGGGAGGTTAGCCATGGATGCCCTGGTCGAAGTCCAGAACCTGAAAGCCTATTACCGTGCCTTCCTTTTTGGCGTCGATCGCGAAGTGCGCGCAGTCGACGACATTACCCTTACGATCGGTCGCGGTGAAATCTATGGGGTCGCCGGCGAATCCAGCAGCGGCAAGACGACGCTGATCAAGACGATTGCCGGTGCGATCCGGCCACCGCTCAAGGTCGTATCGGGCAAAGTCGTCTTCCATTTTGCCGGCGGTACGCAGGACATATACGCCATGACGCCGGACGAACGGATGGCGCTTCGCTGGCTGCATCTGTCCTACATCATGCAGGGCTCAATGAATGTGCTGAACCCGGTTCGGCGCATCCATCACTCCTTCACCGATTTCGCCTTGCGTCACATGAAAGTCGGCAAGAGTGAGTTCTTCGCGAAAGTCGGCTCGCATCTCCAGAGATTGAAACTCGATCCGCATCTGCTCCAGGCCTATCCGCATGAACTCTCCGGGGGCATGCGCCAACGCATGACGATCGCGCTCGCGACGATCCTGACGCCCGAGTTCATCATTGCCGACGAGCCGACAACGGCGCTCGACGTCATCGTACAGCGCGACGTGCTGTCGATGATCCGCGAAATCCAGCATGAAATAGGCTCCTCCTTCTTGTTCGTCACCCATGACATGGGTGTGCATGCGACGGTTTCTGACCGTATCGGCATCGTCTATGCCGGGCGTCTCGTCGAGGAAGCGCCGACCCGCAAGCTCTTTGCGCTGCCGCTGCATCCTTATACGCAGCATCTGGTCGGCAGCCTGCCGCGAATCGGCGATGCGAAGGCCCGGCCTTCGCTCGAGGGGCGTCCGCCGAACCTTGCCATGCCGCCTGAAGGCTGTCGGTTCCATCCGCGCTGCCCGAAGCGGATGGAGATCTGTTCGCAAAAGGTCCCGCCGATGATCACGGTTGAGCCGGACCGGCGAGTGGCTTGCTTTGCGGTTACGGGAGATCAGGCTTGAACGCTCTTCTCACTCTCTCTCATGTCACGAAAATCTACCGTCAGGGCGGCATGCTAGGCCGCCGGCAGATCGTGGCGGTCAAGGATGTCAGCTTCGAGATCGGCAGCGAACCGGCGATTCTCTCCATCGTCGGAGAATCGGGTTCGGGAAAATCGACGATTGCAGCAATGATCCTCGGCCAGACGGCACCCACGCAAGGCATACTTCATTTTCGTGGGAAAGCGGTGGCCCTGCACGGCAAGGCGGAGCGTCGCGCCTTCATGAGGGAAGTGCAGCCAGTCCTGCAGAACCCCTTCGAAGCCTTTAATCCGCTCAAGCGCGTGGATCGCTACCTCTTCGAAACAGCGCGGAACTTCTCGGCCGGCGCCGGCAAGTCGGATCGCCAACAGATCGAACGATTGGCCGATGAGGCTCTCGGCCATGTGGGGCTCAGTCTTGCGGAAGTGAAGGGCCGGTTTCCGCATGAACTGTCCGGAGGACAGCTACAGCGCGTCGCAATTGCCCGTGCCCTGATCCCGCAGCCACGTCTGCTCATCGCCGACGAGCCGGTATCGATGGTTGACGCGTCCCTGCGCATGGCAATCGTCAATCTCTTCGATCAATTGAAACGCGAGCTTGGACTTTCGATCGTCTACATCACGCATGATCTCGCCACCGCCTACTATATCAGCGACCGGATTATCATCATGCGCAAGGGCGAGATCGTCGAGCAGGGCGAGGCACGCAAGGTCCTAGACAATCCCCAGCACTCCTACTCGCGTGCATTGAAGGAAGCCGTGCTGAGCGCCGATTTCGCTGAGGCGCCCTAGCGCGCGAGCGGTGACGGAAGTGCTTCACCTGTGGAACCCTGCCTCAGATCGTGAGTGCATTCGCTTGCATTACTCAAACCATCGATGAGCATCGCAACCCGCCCGCCGAAATCCGCTGGTTGGGACTTAAAATTTAGATTGAAGCGACGTTCGGAAGATTGCGGTGGGCGCTCTCAGGCACCGCCGTGATGCCATCTGCAGGCAGGAAAGGACCGCCCCTGGAAAGGCAACCCCCGCATTCTGCGAGGATTGCCTGATCATCAAACCAAAAGAACAAGCCGTGCCGTGAGTGCAGGCTCAGGCTGCCTTGGCGATATCGTCGCTGTGGCGGATTTCCGTGCCGAGCACCTTCAGGCATTCGCGGATGAATGCCGCAAGTGCGGTCCATCCCTTCGCGGAAACCATGGTGCCATCGACATAGGCTTCGGTCGGCGACAGATCGATATAGGTACCGCCTGCAAGCGTGACCTCCGGCTCGCAAGCCCCGAGGGCACCGACCTTCTTGCCGCGAACCACACCGTCGACGGCAATCAGAATCTGGACGCCGTGGCAAATCGTAAAGATCGGCTTCTGCTTCTCGTGAAAATGCCGCACGATTGCCTGGACGCGTTTATCGGTGCGGATATATTCGGGGCCGCGACCGCCTGCGCAGTAGACCGCATGATATTGATCGAGCTGCGCCTCGGCCTCAGAGAAGGTCTTGTTGATCGTGAAGAAGTGCCCGAGCTTTTCTGTATATGTCTGATCGCCCTCGAAATCGTGGAGCGAGGTCTTGATCAGATCGCCAGCCTTCTTGTCGGGGCAGATCACGTGGACCGTATGGCCGACTGCCTCCATCGCCTGCTGATAGACATAGATTTCATATTCCTCGGTGAATTCACCGGTCAGCATCAGTATCTTCTTACCAGGCATGATTTACTCCTCTTCTTCATGCAATGGGGCGGCGGCTGCGGCCGCCCCCGGTTTCGGTCTCATCAGAACGGAGAGTCGGGGAAATAGTATTCCTTGGCATTCTCCTGCGTGATCAGCGGCGCATCCAGCTTGACAGTGCCTCGCACCGGCGCCTGGCCGACAATATTGGCAACGGTCATGTAGATGGCGGTCTTGATCATGGACGGCGGATAGGGTGTCTCGACCGGCGTCATCGGATCGCCGTCGATAACCTTCTTGACGATGTCCTTCATGCCATTGCCGCCGAGGGCAAGCTTGATGTCCTTGCGACCCGATTCCTTGACAGCCTCGAGCACACCGAGAAGCATGTCGTCATCATTTGCCCAGACAGCATCGATCTGCGGGTATTTGGCAAGATAGTCCTGCATCAGCTTGAAGGCGTCATCACTGTTCCAGTTCGCGTACTGGATGTCCAGAATCTTGAGATCGGTTCCCTTGATGGCATCCTGAAAGCCCTGGATGCGTTCATCGTCGATGACGGTCGGAATGCCGCGCAAGACGACGAGGTTGCCTTTGCCGCCCAGCTTGTCGATCATGAATTTCGCCGTATTGCGGCCAACCGCGATGTTGTCGCCGGCAAGGTAGAGGTCCTGGATGGACTGGTCGTTCAGGCCACGGTCCACGACGGTGATGAAGGTGCCGGCATCCTTGACCGCCTTGACCGGTGTCGTCAGTTCCTCCGACGTATAGGGCAGGATGACCAGCGCATCGAGCTTGCGTCCTGCGGACAGATCTTCAAGCGCACTCACCTGCGCCGTTGCCGAAGGCGAGGTCTTCACGACGACCTCGACATTTGGAAAGGCGGCATTGACTTCCTTGGCGGCAGCCTGTGCATGATAGACGATGCCCGCCGTCCAGCCATGGTCAGCTGCCGGGATCGACACGGCGACAACCTTCTTGTCTGCCGAAAGGGCCTGACCGGCGAGCAGCACCGTACTGACGGCCAGGGCCGCAATCCATTTTCTAGACATTCATTCCTCCCAGAATCGGACCACAAACATCAATCCGCGCGGTCCGGACGCGGTTACTTCGAGAACCTTTGAATGAGCATGGCGATGATGATGATGACACCCTGAACGCCGGCGACGAGATATTCGGATACGAAATCCGAGAGCACCATCAGGTTGGCGATGAGTTCGAGGATCACCGCTCCGGCGACCGTGCCCCAAACATGGCCCTTGCCACCGCGCAGGGCAGTTCCGCCGATGACGACCGCAGTGATGACCTGCAATTCCCATAACACGCCGGTGGTCGGCGTCGCCGCTCCGAGGCGCGGCACATAGCAGATCGCAGCGATCGCAACACATACGCCCTGCATCGCGTAGGCGATCGTGCGCGTCTTGATGATGGAAATTCCTGAGTAGCGGGCCACGTCCTCATTCGCGCCAACGGCAGCGCATTTCCGGCCGTACTTCATCTTGTAGAGGATGAAGGAAGCGATAGCGGCAACGGCAATCGAAATGAGGATCGGAAAGGGAATACCGCCAAAGGTGCCGAAGTAGACAGGCCGATAGGCATCGCGGAGGCTGCGATCGATCGGGATCGTTCCGCCATCCGACATATAGGTGATGAGGGCGCGGAAGATCCCCATGGTACCGAGTGTCGCGATAAAGGGCTCTATCTTTCCGACGGTAACGATCAGCCCGTTCATCAGCCCGCAGATGAGCCCGACGACAAGCGCGATAGCCATGCCGGCGGGTATTGCCAGGACACCCCAGTCGGCAGCCATCCTGTTCATGAACATGATGGTTATGCCCGTGATGAATGCGGCCATCGAACCGACCGAAAGATCCAGTCCGCCGGATGAGATGACGAAGGTCGCACCGACAGCGATGATCGCGATGAAGGCGCTTCGCGTGATCACATTGCCGAGATTGGTCGCCGAGAGGAAATCCTGGTTGATCGAAAAACCGATCAGCAGCAGCGCCACAAGCGCAAGGAACGGGCCGACATCCGACCAGCCGATGTTCCATTCCCGCTCCGGCCGAACCGGCGTCGAACCTGTAATCACACTCATTGTCTTCCTCCCTGCTTCGCCGCAACCTTCGTCTCGCTGGTGGCAAGAAGCGCAATCTCATGTTCCGTCATTCTGTCGCCCGTCACCTCTCCCGTGATGCGCCCCTCCCGCATCACAAGAATCCGGTCGCAGATTCCGATCAGCTCCTGCATTTCGGACGAGATGACGATGCAGGTCCTGCCTTCTGCGACGAGGCGCTCGATGAAGGCGTAGATCTGGGCCTTGTTCGCGATGTCGATCCCGCGCGTCGGCTCGTCGATGACGACGACCGAAGGGTCGGTGAGAAGCACCTTGGCGAGCAGAAGCTTCTGCTGGTTGCCTCCGGAGAGCTGACCCGCCTTGACGGCATAACTTTTCAGGCGGATGTCGTAGGTGTTGACGGCTTCGACGAGCGCGCTCTGCTCACGACGGCGGCGCATCAGAAGGCCGGGATGAAATCTGCCGAGGGCGGACAGCGTGAGGTTCGGCGCAAGCCGCTCCTGCAGCAGCAGGCCCTTGCCTTTGCGATCCTCGGTCAGGTAGCCGATGCCGGCATCCATCGCTGCCCGGGGACGCCTGATATCAATCGCCCTGCCCTGCAGTTTTACGGTTCCGGTGGCAGGGCGCAGGCCCATGATGCCCTCGAACACCTCGGTGCGGCCGGCACCGATCATGCCGGCGAATCCGAGGACTTCGCCTCTATGGGCGGTAAACGAGATGTCGCTTGCGTAGCCGGGAACGCCGAGGTCTCGGACTTCCAGCATCGCCTGCAGGGCTGGCTTTACGGTCTTCTCGGGATAAAGCGCGGCGAGATCGCGCCCAACCATCAGCCGCGCCATGTCCATCTGCGTCAGGCTATGACCGGGATATGTGCCGACCATCTTGCCGTCTCTAAGCACCGTCACCTTGTCGGCAAGCCGCTGGACTTCATCGAGGCGATGGCTGATGTAGAGTACGGCAGCACCCTGCTCCTTCAGCTGAAGGATGATGGCAAGCAGGCGCTCGACCTCCTCGCCCGTCAGGACTGCAGTCGGTTCGTCGAAAATGACAAGCTTGTAGTCGTCGAGGAGCGCACGTGCGATCTGCACGAGCTGGCGATCCGCAAGCGAAATGTCGCGCACCAAAGCATTTGGCGATACGTGACATCCAAGGTCGTGAAGTTTTTCGACGGCCAGACGCCGCATCGTCCGATCATCGACCAGGCCATGACGCATCAGTTCGCGGCCGAGGAAAAGATTTTCGGCGACAGTCAGGGCGTCGGCAAGCAGGATCTCCTGGTGCACCAGAACAATACCCGCTTCCTGCGCCTGCTCAGGCTTTGAGAACCCGACCTTGCGGCCGCCCATCGACAGCGTTCCTGCAGTGGGCTCGGCGTAACCGGAAAGGAGCCGCATGAATGTCGACTTGCCGGCGCCATTCTCGCCGATGATGGCATGGATCTCGCCGGGCAAGATATCGAGCGTGACTTCCGAGAGTACGGTGACAGGTCCGTACTGCTTCGACATGCCCTCTGCACGAAGGACCGGATGAGAGACGAGGCCGTCTTTCTCGGACACCACGCTCCTCCCCTTCCTCTCCATGGTCATGACGCTCGACATTGCCCGCCTCTCAATCGAAGGCCGGCACGAGCCGGTCCCGTGAATGTTCGAGATGGGTTCTCATTGCCTTCTCGGCAGCCGATGGGTCACCCGCAGCAAATGCGGAGAGAAGCGCCTCGTGCTCGTCCAACGCCTCTTCGGTGACGCGGGAATGGAACATCAGTCGAAAGATGTGAAAATGCGTGTGCTGGTGGCTGAGAGTTTGGCGAATGAGCTCGTTGCCGGCAAATTCCATGATCCTGTCATGGAAAACGGCGTCCTGCCGCGCGAAGGTGGAATAGCGCAGCCGTTCATCAGCCCCCTCCCGGCGTCCCATGACGCCGGCCGCCTCCCTGAGGATAGCGAGCTTTTCATCGTCCATTGCCCTTGCCGCCCTCGCAGCACCGTCGGGCTCGAGAAGCAACCGCAAGTGATAGAGCTCATCGAAGCGACGATGGGTAATCTGCGGAGCAGCGCTGTAACCGATAAGATGCGTCTTGACGACGAGCCCCTCTCCCTCGAGGCGGCCGAGCGCCTCGCGGATCGGGGTCTGGGAAACATTGAATTCCTTGACCAGATTATCGACGGTGATGCGCGCACCCGGAGCAATCTTAAGAGACATGAGCTGCGCAAAAATCACCTCGTAGACGCTGTCCGCGAGACTGTTGCTGCGCTGTATGAAACCACTCGGATCAGGCGTGGCATTGAGCATCATCGTATTCCGGCCCTGTATTTCTTTTGCCTCTTGACAGGAACAATCGCTAACACGATGCTCGGCGATATGCAATCCCATATCCTATAGGATTTTATATCGGAGGTTTCATGAGGGTCATTTGGATAAGCGCGAAGGAAATCGCGCGCCAATTTTACGACGCTTCCTCAAGGTCTTTCTTCATTCCCCAACTGGTGAAAGGGCCAGTACAATGACCCTCTTTGCGGCTATCCGGCTCCCGAAAGAAATCCTGTTCGGCAAGGGCCAACGGTTTGCGCTGCCATCCGTCGCCAGGAGGCTTGGCCAAAAGGCGCTGATCTGCACCGATGAGCGCTTCGCAGGGACTTCCATATTCGCCGATCTTGTCGCCGCATTGAACGCGGCATCGATCGAGACACTGGTCCATGACCGGGTCCTGCCGGATGTCCCGCGCGACACCGTTGCGCTATGCGTTGAGGAGGCGCTGAGCTTCAAGCCCGACATGGTGATAGGGATAGGCGGGGGGAGTTGCCTCGACATGGCGAAATGCGCCGCCCTGCTTTTGAGCCATGGCGGAAGCCTCTCGGACTACTATGGCGAGTTCAAGGTTCCCGGTCCGACAATCCCGATCATCGCTGTGCCGACCACGGCGGGTACCGGCTCGGAAGTGACGCCGGTTGCCGTCATCTCCGACCCGGATCGGACGCTGAAAGTCGGCATATCGAGCCCTTATCTCATTGCCGCAGCGGCTATCTGCGATCCGGAGCTGACAATGTCCTGCCCGCCGGGCCTGACCGCTGTCGCGGGCGCGGACGCGTTGACGCATGCGATCGAGGCATTCACGGCCGCCCGGCGCGGCGCCGACCCCTTGTTGCCACAAAACCATGTCTTCATCGGCAAGAGTGAACTTACAGACTATTTCGCGCTCCTCGCCATCAAGCTCCTGGGACGCAGCCTGGAAACGGCTTGCAAGGACGGATCGAACGAAGACGCTCGCGCCGACGTAATGATGGGTGCGCTGGCTGCCGGCTGCGCATTCGGCACGGCCGGTACCGCAGCGGCGCATGCCGTCCAGTATCCCGCGGGCGCGTTGACCCATACGGCCCATGGGCTTGGCGTCGCGACGATGATGCCCTACGTCATGAATTACAACCGCTCCGCCTCGATGACCGAAATGGCTGAGATCGGGCAAGCGCTCGGTCTGGATTCAACGAGCAGGACGAAGCAGGAAATGGCCGAAGCAGCCATCGAGGAGATCCGCAGGCTCTTTCAAGCCATCGGCATCACACCGACACTGGCCGATCTCGGACTTACCGCCGACAAGCTCGACTGGACCGCCGAACAGGCGCTCAGCATCGACAGATTGATCAAGAATAACCCGAGGCCTTTCGACATCGACGCCATGAAGCGTCTCGTTCGTGCAGCCTATGACGGCGATCTTGCCGCCGCTGCCCTCTAAACATTCGAGGACCAAAATGACTATTGCCCAGCAAATGCCACAGGCCGACCGCCACCTGCCAGACATTGAGGCCACGGCCCGCGGCCTCTATATCGATGGGAACTGGCGGCAATCGAAAAGCGGGCGCAAGATCGATGTGACCGACCCCTCGACCGGGGCGCTTCTTGCGGCTGTTGCGGACGCCACCATCGAGGATGCGCAGGCAAGCATAGAGGCCGCATCCCGGGCTGCGCCGGGCTGGCGGTCGACGCCGCCGCGCAAGCGTTCGGAGATCTTGCGACGCTGTTTCGAACTGATGATCGAGCGCTCCGAAATGCTTGCCACCTTGATCTCCCTGGAGAATGGCAAGGCGCTGCGCGACGCGCGCGGCGAGGTCGCGTATGCCGCCGAGTTCTTCCGCTGGAATGCGGAAGAAGCCGTCCGCATTACGGGAGAATTCGGCATCGCTCCGTCGGGCGCCAACCGCATCATTGTCGATTACCAGCCGATCGGCATCTGCCTGCTGATCACGCCATGGAATTTCCCGGCTGCGATGGCGACGCGAAAGATCGCTCCGGCCCTCGCCGCTGGCTGCACCGTCATTCTGAAGCCGGCAAGCGAGACGCCGCTAACGGCCTATGCGCTGGCCTCGATCTATGAGGAGGCCGGCGTACCGGCAGGCGTCGTCAACGTTCTGACAACGAGCACTCCAGCCACGTTCAGCGCTACCATTCTCGCGGATCCGCGCGTCAGAAAACTTTCGTTTACGGGCTCGACAGGCGTTGGCCGCCTGCTTCTCGCCGAAGCGGCCAAGCATGTCGTCTCATGTTCCATGGAACTCGGCGGCAACGCTCCATTCATCGTTTTCGACGACGCCGATCTGGATGCGGCACTCGACGGCGCGATGGTTGCCAAGATGCGCAATGCGGGCGAAGCCTGCACCGCAGCAAACCGTCTGTATGTCCAGTCGGGGATCTACCAGTCCTTCGCAGAGGGGCTGGCCAAAAGGATGTCTGATCTCAACGTCGGTCCGGGCGTCGATGCCCTTACCGAATGCGGGCCGATGATCACGACGAAAGCCGTGGAGAAGATCGACCGCCTCGTCGTTGATGCGAAAGCAAAGGGCGCCCGCGTCACCTGCGGCGGCGAGCCCTCCGCCGGGCCGGGTTATTTCTACCCGCCGACAGTTCTCGTGGACATGCCCGACGAGGTCGAGATGGCGCATGAGGAAATCTTCGGACCGGTCGCACCTCTTTACAGGTTCGAGACCGAGGACGAGGTAATCGGGCGCGCCAACGACACCGAATACGGTCTTGCCGCTTACGTCTTCACACGCGACATAGCACGGGGATTGCGCGTTTCCTCCGCTCTGGAATCAGGCATGATCGCGCTCAACCGGGGTCTGGTTTCCGATCCGGCAGCACCGTTCGGTGGCGTCAAGCAGAGTGGTCTCGGCCGTGAGGGCGGACAGCATCACGGCATCGCCGAATTTATGGAAGCCAAGTATATCGCGGCGAGTTTCTGACGGCTGAGAGGAAGAATATTTGGAAACCGATCCGTTCCGCATACGGGGACATGTGCCGGAATTCGACGCCATCGTGTCGGAGATCAAGGCAAGGAGTGCTTCGACGCGAGCAAGGCTGCGTATGCGGGAAATCGCTTACGGAGAAGGCGCGAGTGAAACCGTGGACGTCTTTTACCCCGACGGTATAAGCGACCGACGACCGGTGCACATGTTCATCCACGGCGGCTACTGGCGGATGTTTTCCAAGTGCGACTACTCCTATGTCGCCGACACCATTACCGGCTCAGGGGCAATCGCGGTCATTGTCGATTACGCCCTCATGCCGCATGTGAGGATGGAGGCGCTCGTCGATCAGGTTCGGCGAGCCAAGCAATGGGTATTCCAACACATCGCGAGCCACGGCGGCGACGCCTCGCGCTTTACGGTCAGCGGTCATTCCGCCGGTGCGCATCTTGCGAGCTTCCTGTTTCATCGACAGGAGGCTTTCTCGGGCGTGTCGGCAGCCCTCCTGCTGGGGGGCCTTTACGACCTGAAACCCCTGCAATCATCATTTCTGCGCTCGGAAATCGCCATTACCGACAGAGAGGTTGCCGACCTTTCCCCGATGCTGCACTCCTTTGACCAGGGCTGTCGCGCCATTATCGCGGTCGGCGCTGAAGAAACGCCGCCGTTTCATCAGCAGGCGGACGCCTTTTCATTGCGCCTGCGACAGCAAGGACTGTCGGTCAGGAGCGAAAGGCTCGAAGGCTCCAATCACATGAGCAGTGTTCGCGACCTTGGACTCCCCGAAACGGCTATCGGTCGAATCCTCAGTGAAATGATCGCATCTGTCGGGTGATATCCAAAGGTCGATCTTCAAGTGAAATCGGCGTCTTGCTCGGCGTTCGCGGTTGGCTCACGCAAAGGACCGCCGAGATAATTGTCTTGCGCCTGCCGTCTCGGCTGATAAAAGCCGACCCGTCAACTGAAAACAGCGACTGAATGACCGAACACGCCATTACCTGGAGCATTGCCGGCCTGACCGCCATGGGCGTGGTCGTTCGTCCGTTTCGATGGCCGGAAGCGGTATGGGCCATGTTCGGTGCCTTGCTGCTCTTTGCCTTTCGCCTGATCGGACCACAGGACGTCATCACGGGCGTCTTAAAAGGCAGCGACGTATATCTCTTTCTGATCGGGATGATGCTGCTATCGGAACTCGCCCGCCGGGAAGGCCTGTTCGACTGGATTGCAGCGATCGCCACAACACACTCCCGTGGCTCCTCTCGACGCCTGTTCGTGCTTGTCTATCTGGTTGGCGTTGTCGTGACGGTCTTTCTCTCAAATGATGCGACGGCCGTCGTCCTTACCCCAGCCGTCTGCGCGGCCTGCCGGGCGGCCCGCGTCCGGGATCCGATGCCCTATCTGCTGATCTGCGCCTTCATTGCCAATGCCGCGAGCTTTGTCCTTCCCATCTCCAATCCCGCCAATCTGGTGATCTTTGCGGGTGGCGAAATGCCGCCCCTGGCGCGCTGGTTGTCGACGTTCATGCTTCCATCGATCGTTTCGATCGTTGTTACATTCGGCTGCCTTTACTGGACTCAGCGCCAGGCTCTTGCCCAGGACAGCGTTGCTGAAAACGTGCCGCGGCCGATCCTTTCCGCGAGCGCTCGGCTGGCCGGGTGGGGAATTGTCCTGACGGCCGTCATTCTTATCGTGGCATCAGCTATGCACATCGATTTGGGTATGCTGACTTTTCTCGCCGGCACGATTGCCACCGGGCTGGTGCTGGCACTGACCCGGCAAAGCCCGATCGAGACCTTCAAGGGTGTAAGCTGGAGCGTCCTGCCTCTGGTCGCAGGCCTGTTCGTCGTCGTGGAGGCGCTGGATCGTACCGGTCTGACGACCATGCTCTCCGATCAATTGGCCCTGCTCGCGGCGGCATCGGAAACACAGGCGGCCGGCATTGCGGGCGTGGTTGTCGCGGTTGTCTGCAACCTCGTCAACAATCTCCCGGCAGGCCTGGTTGCGGGAAGCGCGGTCCAGGCGGCGCATGTCTCAGACAAGATTGCCGGAGCGGTGCTGATCGCCGTCGATCTCGGCCCTAACCTTTCCGTCACGGGATCCCTGGCAACAATATTGTGGTTGACCGTCCTTCGCCGCGAAGGGCTGCACATCGGTGCGTGGCAGTTTCTCAAGCTCGGAACTGTCGTCATGTTTCCGGCACTGATCTTGTCCTTGCTGTCGCTCGTTCTTTTCTGAGACTGCCAGCCGACGGCGCCGTCTTCTTTCGAATTGGGTGCCGGAACTTCTGCCCAAAGACGATACGCGCCTCAAGACGTTGCAGCTGCCGCATCGGCTTCTGGCTCCCACATTACTTGCCATGATCGCGCTACACGTGCTCGCGGTCCCGAAGCATCGCTTCCTCAATCGGAGCAAGGGCAACAACATCCTTCCGCGCATGCTGTGACGCGCACCCAAATAACTAGAGAGGCCGCGGCGCTTGGCGAGCATTGACGTCTCCGGGATAGCCGCGCGACCGCAGGGTTGTCAGGCGCACATTGTTATCGCTGACGACATAATCGTCTCGATGCATCGAATGCCCGATCCCCATTCGGCTTGCTTGAAACGTGAGCTTATATCCAGTGAGAGACGAGGATATGGGAGCGGGGCTGATTGAGCCGGCTTGACTGACAATTGCAGTTAGGCGGCAAGCTCCCCTGGACGGGGATGCCCGGGTTCGGTCGAATGCTGGTCTGCGGCTGTTGTCGCGCTTGAAGAACATTCTTCCATGCTTGCCGGATCTGGATATATCTCGACCCTGTCACGGCCGCCTCGCTTCGCGAGGTAGAGCGCCTGGTCTGCTCGATCCCGCAGTTTCTGTGCATCGCAATCGCCTCTCCAGATGGCGACGCCTGCGCTCACAGTCGGCACTATCGTTTCCGCACCGGACGCAAATGCCAAGCCGTTGACCGCAATGCGGATTTGATCCGCCTCTGCAGCAGCGGCATCTTCCGTTTGGCCGCGCAGAAACAGCGCGAATTCCTCGCCGCCAAGGCGGCCGAACGTGACGTTGGGTCCAGCGGTATTGGCGATGGCTTGCGCTACGCCGACGAGAACCACATCCCCCGTCTCATGGCCGTAGCGATCGTTGATGCTCTTGAAGTGGTCGATGTCTATCATGATGAAAGCGTCACCGTCCCTGAGCTCGCTCGGAAGGGATGCCAGGAAGTGCTGCCGGTTTGGGATTCCCGTCAACGCGTCGGTATTTGCCAGACGTCTGAGCTGAGTTTCTGCGCGTTCCTGCACCAGGACAACCACGAAAAGCGCGACGGAGAAATGGCAAATGATGAGCATGAAAAACGCATAGCGGGGTTCGACCGGCCCATACTGCGGAAAGATCATTCCGACAGTGACCAGCGTCGAAAAGCCCATGGCAGCGGCGAGTGACGCAAGCAGACCCAATCTCGCCGGCAGGCGGTCGAGGAAGAAATCCCGCAAGATGACAACACAGGAGATGCCAAGGAAAGCCGCGGTGTTCGCATTGAATATTGCGGCGCGCGTTTGGTTATCCGCATACCAATGCATAAAACCAACAACGACGGACAAGATGAGGGCGAACCCCACCAGAAGGCAATCCGAACGCTTTCGCCCGCGACGGCTCAACTGGATCAGTCCCGTCGTCATCAACGCATAACCTGTGACACCGATGGAAAAACTTGCCAGAGTCCAGATCTCATATGGCAGTATGCCTTGCTCTCCGACCCCGGCAAGCGTGGATGCAACGGCAAGGAGGCCGTCGCCGATCGCCAGAAAATCGAGACCTGGCTCTCTGGAGCGCCACCTGACGTAGAAACAGCAGATAGCGCCGACTATAAACGAGCACTTGTGAAGAAGAAGAACTGTAGCAAGATCCATCGTCAAACCGAAAAACAACCGGGATGCCGATGTCTATAATTTCCGAGAGCTACTTTTGAATGAATTTTCTCGCGCTGACAGAGCAGATCAGGCAGAACTTCATCACGGGATCAGCCTGTGAGCTTCAGAAAATGCGAGGACGGCGTTCAAGAATTCTTCCGGCTGTTCCAAGTGCGCGAAATGACCGCTTTGGGCGAAGTGCACCAGCTCCGAATTCGAGCAGCTGTCATCCAGGGTTCTTGCCCATTTCGGGCCGCATATGAAATCGTGCGCTCCGACCAGAACAAGCGCCGGTACGGAGAGGTCCTGAAGTCTTGAGCGGACGTCAAACGGCTCATTGTTGCCGATGAGAATTGTCGCCTTTATCCGCAAGCGGAATACTCCGAGATCAAGCTTCTCGTGGACATCGTCGGCAAAATAGGCGGGAAGCAGGTCGCGCATGATCTCGGTATAGTCTTCGTCGCTCGACATTTTCGGAACCGACTGCCACGCTCTCAGCACCGCCCGCCCCTCCACCTGGTGGCGATCAGCAAAACTCCGAACACCGTCTGCTGCCGCCACCATGAAATCACTCCCTGTCACGGCCGACGAGGAATACAGGATCATCGCCGATACGCGATCCGGGTGCTCGATCGTATATTGCTGGACGACGAAGCCTCCGTGGGAATGACCAAGAAGCACGACGTTTGAAAGGTCGAGTGTTTCGAGGAACCTGCCAAGCTGTTTGGCGAAGCGTTCGACGGTATAGCCATGGGGGTGCTCCGCCAACCGGCCGGAGCCACCGGTGCCGATCGGCTCAAGGTAGAGCATGGTAAAATGGTGCTCCAAAAAACCCATGCGAAGATATTGCCAGTGGATCCCTGGGCCGCCAGGGTGAACGACCATGACCGGCCCCTGGCCCGCGACATGAAAGCTTTGCTGAATTCCGTCGATATCGACGACATGATGTCCGGGATTGAGGCTATTTCGCATTGACATCGATTGGACCTTATATCGCTTGAAAAGCACGGCCGTCGTTGCACCGCGCCAGAGAAATGGATTGAGTTCCGAGAGCCATGGACGGACACATTGGTGTCACCGCGAACCTGTAAGGGACGCCGCACGCTTCGAGGCGCACGACACACTTGCCCTAGACTCCGCCGATCGCCGTTGCCGCAGCATTATAGGAAGAACGCTGCGGCAAGGTTTGAGCTGGAGTGCCAAGCACGGTGGACTGCTGGTTTTGGTTCGTCCCAGTCATCGGCTGGTCAGAAGGACCTTACGTTTCGCATCGACTAGTAGCATACCTCGGTCCTGAACGGACGCCCGGGGTGCTCGGCGTCCCATTGCCAATAGCAGCGATCATAGTCGTCGTTGCTACCCAGGAAGAACGGCCCGCGATCCCTGAAGCGGTCGTGGGCGAAAAACGCACCGCGGTTTCCTTCCCTGTCGAAATGGCCCATACCGAATCCCCCCATGTGCTCCGCTCCCATGTGCCCCCCTCCCTCGTGGCCTCCGCCTCCGTGGCCTCCGCCTCCACCGTGAGCAAAAGCGGGCGTTGCGATGGAGCCAACTGCGAGGGTCAGGGAGATAAGACCTGTTAAGGCGATTTTGCGAAATACAGACATGGTGGTGTTCCTAAAAAGGCGGCTCTGTGTAGCCACTAACCATATGTGTTCATCGAAATTGGCGAACGCCTGCCACAATTCAGGGATCTTGCTCACATCTTGTCACATGTTCTCACCACGACCCGTAGCACCCGTGATCGCCGGTTGCGCGGGAGCGAGGCATTGAGACGACAGCCTTCACCGGGCACGCCAAATGCCTGATGATCCCGGTCAGCAGAGACACGCTGATCCGTGGGGCAGGAAGAAAACCTATTTCTTAAAGCCCCGTCCCTCATTGGTCCGCAACGGCATCCAGAAGCGAGAATTGCGCCTTTCTTCAGCGCGCGAATGCCTCGAAGGGATTGATCTCGGTGAGTTGGCGGATCGCATCCTGGCTTGCGCCCGCGATTGTGAGCGCTGGCAGCAGGTTCTCGACAAGGTGCGTATAAGGTCGCGGGATTCCACCACCGGGCAGCGCGGGATCATACCAGCCGAGATCGTGGCTTATGAGCAGGTGCTCGCCCAGCTCGGTTTCAAGGGCGCGCATTATCATTGCTACCAATTCTTGGTCTGGAGCCCTTCCCACATGATCGTATTCGATCCACGCACCGCGCTCCACCAGTGCCCGGTGAAGCCCGAAGTCTTTTTCCTCCTGGGTGTGAATGGATATGAAGCGCTCCGCTGCGCAGCCCTCTGACTGAAGAATGTCCAACTGATCCATCACAACGCGTCCCCGGATCGTATGCGAGCCGATGACCGCATTGGTCCGCACGGACGCTCTTGCCGCTGCGCGCAGGATACGGGCTTCGAGCGGCGTAATCCCGTCGTCGCCAGCGCTGAGCTTGATCCATCCCGCCAGCACACCGGTGTCCTCCATTCCCTCGGTGAGCTCGATTACCATCCACTGTTCGAGATCACTCTCACTGGCCTCGGCTATCCAGGCGGGTATCCATGGTTCCCGATAGTTGCCGGTCGGGACGACAATCGGGAAGTCGGCTGCCTTCGACACAGCGAGGTCAATGTCAGCACGTCTTCCGACGCCACCCGTCGTGCACTCGACGAGCAGCGTAACGCCTTGTCTTTTGATCGCCTCAATCTGTGGGACCATAAGTGCCACAACTTCGGCTATCCCCGCCTCGCCGTAGCCGGGCTGGTCAGGTGTTCTAAGATCGACGAACACATGCTCGTGCGGGAGAATCATCCCGAGTTCTTCGCGACGCTTTGGCCCCAGAGTCGTGTAAATCTGCTTCATCGCTGACGGCTCCCCTCCCCCAATTGGTAGAACGACAGAACTTTGAATGCATCGGACCCATCCGGTCCACAGAAATAGTTGGGTCAATTGCCGGCAGGGCATCCGGCGACATCGTGCAGCACCATCGGCACTTAGGCACGGAATAGCCACTGGCTCGCGTCTTGTACGATCTTGTCTCTTGCCGGGGGTACACCCGGCAAGAGAGCTTCCTGAGACAACAGTGGATTGGCGGCCCCGATTGCGCCGCCGCCTGTGTTTCCGTCAGGCCACCAGACCCTTGGTCAGTTCCAGCGCCTGCCGCTCGAATAACCGGCGATAGATGCCTTCGTTGAGCCGGATCAGCGCCTGGTGGTCGCCCTCTTCGACAATCTTGCCTTTGTCGAAGACCAGCAGCCGGTCCAGCGCCCGCACAGTGGACAGCCGATGTGCGATCACCAACGTCGTGCGGCCGTCCATCAGGCGCTCCATGGCCTGCTGGATCTGTACCTCGCTCTCGCTGTCGAGGCTCGACGTCGCCTCGTCCAGGATCAGCACCGGCGCATCAGCCAGGAAGGCCCGGGCGATGGCAACACGCTGCCGCTCCCCGCCCGATAGCTTGACACCACGTTCCCCCACCATCGTCTCATAGCCCTTGGGAAGGCCGATGATGAAGTCGTGCGCATTGGCCTGTTTCGCCGCCTGCTCGATTTCACGCCGCGATGCGTTCGGGCGACTATAAGCGATGTTTTCCGCCAACGTGCGGTGGAACAGGATGGGTTCCTGTTGCACGATGGCGATCTGGCCGCGCAGGCTTGCCTGCCTGACCTCAGCGATATCCTGCCCGTCGATGCGGATTGAACCGGATTTCACGTCATGAAGGCGCTGGATGAGCTTGACGAATGTCGTCTTGCCCGAGCCCGAATGCCCCACCAGTCCCACACGCTCGCCCGGCTTGATGGTGACCGAAAAGTCCTCATAAAGCGGATTGGGATGAGCGCCGTATTGGAAGGTGACGCGATCGAAGACGATCTCGCCCCTGCCGATCTCGATCGGCACGGCATGGGGCTTGTCCTCGATGCCGAGCGGCATCTTGTCGAGCAGCACCAGTTCTTCCATGTCGTTGACGGCCCGTTGCAGATTGCGGATGTCCTGGCCGACATTTCGCAGATAGCCCTGCAGGACGAAGAACATCGCCAGCACTAAGGTGATATCGCCGGGCGTCGCCAATCCCCGCTGCCACATGACCAGGCCCGTTCCCAAAATACCCGCCTGCATGAAAACCATCATGAAGCCCTGGATCGTGCCGCTCGACGTGCCGCGCTTCCATGTCCGCCGCGTGCGGCTGTCCCATTTGGCCAGCACATGACCCAGCCGCGTCTCTTCGCGGCTCTCGGCGCCGAATGCCTTGACCACCGAGTTGCAACTGATGGCATCCGCCAGCGCGCCGCCCAGCTTGGTATCCCAGGCATTGGCAAGCCTTGCAGCAGGCGAGACAAAACCCATGGAAAGCGCCACGGTCACACCGATATAGATGACCGACCCGACAATCACGATGAGGCCCATGACCGGCCAGTAGCTTCCGAGCACGATACTGGCACCGGCAAGCATGACGATGGACGGCAACAGGGCTATCAGCAGCAGGTCATTGAGCGAGTCGAGCGCCCACATCCCGCGGGTAATCTTGCGCACCGTCGAGCCGGCGAAGCTGTTGGCGTGCCAGTCGGTCGAGAACCGCTGCACCTTGTGGAAGCCGTTATTGACGACATCCGCCATAATGCGCAGCGTCAGCCGGATAATGCCATTGAAGATGAACCATCGCAGGGCCACGCTCGTCAGGCCCAGAGCCACGACGATGACAAAGGCGCGCAGGGCGCGATCAGCCTCATTGCCGGCTGCAATGGCATCGACGATCTGGCCGGAAAACACCGGCACCATGACTTCAGCAAGCGTGCTTGATATCACCAGCACTACGATGATGCCGACCAATGCCGGCCGATGGCTCCAATGATGAAAGACAAAGCCGAGCACGTGGCGATACGCGTCGGCGCGGAAATCGAGCTTCTTGCGAGTCATTTTAACCAGCCCGGCCCGTGTTTCGGCAACCGGTTCCTCAAAATCGAGAGTTGAATGGCACAGCCCGAGCGGGAGACGAAATGATCCCGTCGGATCAATCGGGCTATGGAGAAAGAGAAAACCGCATGTCGCGAGCGCTCAAGGCGGACCGCGAATGGATATGACCTAGCGTCGGGACATTCCACGCGGGAAGGTTTGGATGAATGCTGGTGTCATGCAATGCCTCCCTATGTTCGATCTGAAGCGGCTAGCGTCTTGTAGCGAACCAATTCGCCGTTGCCAACCGGCTTTTTACAACCTTGTAGAAAGTGATGCGAAAACGACACAATTCAGAGACCTGCAACCTGCATTTGGTCAGCAAGCTTCCCGCCTTTTGCGACGTCAATAAGGAATATTTCTCCGCTGGTTGATGAACCCGGGAAGCCAAACCGATCTATCCTCGGCATGGCACGTGCTGTTGCACCGATGACACGGGAGTTGCATTGTGAACGCGAACCCAGCCTCCCATCGAACAGTCAACCTTGACTAGCCCCGCATAGCCGGCCATTTTCGATCACGTAACGGCGCCTTGGGGGCGATGCTTTACCCGGAGATCAATCTCGTTGAGAACGAAAGCCAAGAGGCTTACGCTTTTTTCTGCGGCCTTGGGCGTGCTGTCAACCGCGTCACTGGCGACTGCCGCTGACAGGAAAGACGCATCCAACCAGCCTGATTCCGGCACCTGGATCGTGACTTTGGGCGCGAGTGTCGAGTATGGCCCCAAATTTCCGGGCTCGAAGCATGATAGCTTCAGCGCATTACCCTCTTTCGACATCAGGCGCTTCGACGAGCCGGACGAAAATAGCGCGCCGGACGACAATATCGATTATGGCCTTATCGATCTCGGCCGCTTCGAAGCGGGTCCGGTGGTCGGCATTCGCGACAGCCGTTCGCAATCCGATGATAGCCGCTTGAAAGGCATCCACTCGGTGGATTGGGACATCGATGCCGGTGTTTTTGTACAATATTGGGCGATCCCCAATCAGCTTCGATTCCGCTCCGAAATCCGGCAGGCCATATCGAACGGCAGCGGTCTCGTCATCGATATCGGCGCCGATTGGTTCCAGCGGCTCGGTGACAGATGGCTGCTCTCTGCAGGCCCCCGCGCCTCGTTCGGCAACGGCGCCTATATGCGAGAGTATTTCGGTATTTCGTCAAGTGAAGCATTGCAGAATGGCTCTCTATCCTCCTTCGATGCCAAGGGCGGCTTGAAGTCGGTAGGCTTCACGGTCTCCGCCGCCTATGATGTGACCCCGACCATAACGCTGCAGATTTATGATCGCTTCGATCGCCTCACGGGAGATGCTGCCGACAGCCCGATCACCTCGAAGCTCGGCAGCGAGAACCAGAATGTAATCGGCATCTCCCTCGCCAAGGCGTTCAGCGTCAGCTTCTGAATTCCGCAGCTCAACCGCTCAGCCGGCAGGTCTCGACGCTGTTGCGATCAGCCAGACGCCGGCCAGGACCAGAAGGCTGCCTGCGAGCCGAAGCAGCGGCAATGGCTCGTCGAAGACGATCCAGGCAACGCCCATGATGAGGACATAGCTGATGGCCGAGAGCGGGAAGGCCTTGCTGAGATCGAGCTCGGAGAGAACGGTCATCCAGATGGCAAAGCAAACGATCTCAGCGCCAATCGCCGCCAGGAACCAGTGTGACGACAAAATGTCGATCAGCCAGGTTCCGCCGGCTCTGTCTGCATCGATAGCGCTCTGCTTCAGCAATATCTGTTGCGCCATGTTTAGAAGCGGCACCATTAGCCAGATCGGCCGCAACGCTCTCACGCCGTCACCTCGCCGCCATCATCGGCCGCAAACAGCGGCGACATCATTTTGAGAGCGAATTGCAGCAGTGGATTGGAATGGCGAAAATACATCGCATTTGCCGTCAAGCGGCTTCCGAGCCGAACCTTGTTGCGATAGTAGGCCTGCCCGCTCTGATAGCGGCCAATCCCGTGATTGAGACAATATTCGAGATTGGTGCACCAGCTGAGATAATAGAGGTTGTGGGACCTGCCCTTCTGGCCATCCATGCAGAAGAATTTGTCGATCAACCTGTCCTTGTCATGGATCAGCAAATTGGCAGCAAGCAGGTCGTCCCCCACAAAATACATCGCGCAGAAGGACCGCCCCGGCATACCCTTCAGTACACCATCGAAATAGGCCGGCGTCAGTTCTTCGAACTGTAATCCGCTCCGCTCGCGAGTCTCGCGATAGAGCTGCATAACGCGCGGCAGAAGATCATTGAAATCCTTGCGATACTCGATCCGTACCTCCTGCCGGCTCCGCAGCTTCCGCCGCATATCCTTGCGGGTCGCCGAGGACAGTGCGGCGAAATAGGCGTCGATCGTGTCGAATCCGATGTCCAGACATGCCGTCGGCAGTCCACCGATCTCGGCGTACCCTCTTGCCGCCAGGACCGGCTCCAGACCGGACGGGATGGGGTGGGGCAGATCCTTAAGCGCTGTAAGCGAGCAGCCTTCCATGCGCGCATGCGCCTCAAAAGCATTGAGAAGTTCGGCAAAGAGCTTTGGCCGGCGGGCTTGCGCGATATCAGGATGAAAGCCGATGGAGGCAGTCTCCGTGCAGGGCGAGCCAAGGCAAGCAAGACGGAGCGTCAGGAACCCGCTGAAGATGCGGCGGATACCTTCCACCGTTCTGCGGAACCTGCCAGCTTCCAGGGTCGTCTCAAGGGCATAGCGGCAAAGGAATGCCGGCATGGCGGCGACAATCTCGTCGCCTTCGCGCATGATCGCGTAGCGCCACTCGAATCCGTCGATACCGGCTTCCTCGACCGCAAGCAGATAGTCGTAGGTCTCGATCTCCCCAGGGAAGCAGGCATCCCAGGCATCGCGGTCGAGCATGCGAATGCTCGGGACGATCATCGCAACTGCCGATGTCGGATCGCTTGAGACCTGCGTTTCAGGTGACCGCACTTTAAGCGCTTGCTGCTGCATATTCTGCCTCGAAGAATTCCGCCGTCATGTCAGCTACCCGCCTGTGCTGCCGATCGAGATGGATCATGTGATAGCTGTCGTCGAGCCAGCGCAGTTCCCGCCGGCCGCCGATGTGCGATGCGATATACAGGGCATGCGAGGGGCCACTGAGATCGTCTTCGCGCGAATGGAGGATCAAGGTCGGTGTCTTGATCTCGGGAAGCCGGGCTTTCAGCGTCCGGCCAAGCTCATGCATTTCGATCAGGCCACGCCCCGGAAAGGTTTCAAGCATGCCCTCGCCCGTCATGCCGGCCACCATGCGGCGCATGCGCTCGTCCTTGATGCCGAGGGACGTCGTCTCCCGAAAATTCAGCCGGTCGATGAATGGGATAAGCGAGATCCAGCGAATGTGCGGCGAAAACAGCGAATAATAGCGGGGCACGTCCCATCCATCGTAGTGGAAGCAGGGCGAATAGACAGCGACGGCGCGGATCGACAGGGGATTGCGATCGGCTGCCATCATCGCCAGCTTGCCGCCAACGCATATTCCGGCGGCAAAGACCGTGTCGCTGCGTTCGCTAAGCCAGCCAGCCGCGGCTTCGACGCTGTCGAGCCAGTCCTCCCAGCGCGAGCGGCGGAGCGTCGCTTCGTTTTCGCCGTGGCCGGCCAGCAGGGGAGCATAGACGCTGAAGCCGCGGCGATGGAATTGCCTTGCCACAAGCCGCATTTCTGCCGGCGCTCCCGTCAGCCCATGAACAAGGATGACGCCCTTGCCGTTCGTGCCCTCGAGAAAGAAGGAGAGACTGTCAGCCGACATGCGGGAATTCTCCCTGCTGGCGGTTTTCCTTCGCCATGAAACCCAGCGCGTGGCAGGTGCTGATCACATGCGTGCCTGCCGCCTCCTGCTCCTGCTTGATCTGCTCATGAAAGGTACTGAGCTTCGTCCAGTGCATCTTAGGGCGGTAGTGATGCTCGGCGTGGTAGCCGTTACCGAACCAGAGCCAGTTATAGAAGCCGTTATGGCTGCTGACACCCCAGGCAATTGGAACATCGGGGTCGCCGTTCAGATGCTCATAGTAGCCGTTGAGGGAGGACAGGCAGTTCCCCAAATAATAAAACGGCAGGAAAAAGAACGTCGCTCTCCAGTCATAGACAAGAGCGAGGAAGACGAAGGCGAAGAACGATACGAGTTCAATGCGCCCCCATCTCGCATCGAACGGCCTTTTCTTCGCAATCGCCCGATGGATGTCACCGAGATCATCGCGGAAGAAGCTGAGAAAGGTGTAGGAGAAGACGTTTTCCGGCTCGCCGTTCTTGCCGTGCTTGTAGATCGACAGGAGGTCGACCGTCTCGCCGTTTTCATTGGGACGGTCGCTGTTGCCGGAATGATGGCGCATATGCACCCAGTGATAATAGACCTGCGAAAAGCCGATCGTTACGGATTCGAGCAGGCTGAATGCATAGTTCATCCACTTCGGCTTGAAATACGGCGTGTGGATGAAGTTGTGCGAGATGCTGTTGATGTTCCACGATATCGACACGGCATAGACCGCGCCGAGCACAGCCGACAGCCAGAGTGGCCGGCTTGAGAAGCCGGCAATCAGATAGATGTTGAATGCCAGATGCGCTGTCGCGGCAAGCACCGGCATGACATCCCATTTCGTGTGCGCGAAGATTTTCATAGTCCCGTCGCTCCGACACAGACCACGCCGGCCGTCACCAGGACGATGCCGAGAGCGTGGCGAAGGTTGATGGTTTCCTTGAAGATGACGGCGCCTGCAAAAGCGATCGCCGCATAGCTCAGCGCCATCAGTGGAAAGGCCACCGACAACGCCACCTGTTCCAGCACGCGCGTCCACATCACCAGTTCGACCGCCCAGAACACGATCCCGAGCCAGATGACCGGTTTCTGCAGGGTTTCGAGCAGCGCGCTTGCAGCGCCGTGCTTGAAGCACAACTCACGGCCGGTTTCGGCAAGAACGCAAAAGGCAATGATGGCGAACGTCCATGCTGTCAGTCCCGTTGTCATGCCATAAGCTCCGACAGGACTTCGAGCAGCGCGTGGTTTGCCGCACTGTTGATGTTGCGGGCAGCCTTCATGTCGTGATGACGGAAGGGCTGGTCGATCAGCACCTCTGCCTTCTTGATCGTCCGCGTGTAGAGATCGCCGCCGTAATACGGCGTCGAATAATCGCCGGTCACGTCCGCTCCGATGAGATGGTACCGTTCACCGATCTCGCTGAGCAGCCAAAGGACATAGGGTAACCGCATACGGCCCTGATCCCAATTGGTCACGGCATCGGCGTCGGAGAGAGCGTCCTTGTCGATCGTGACGTAGACCGCTTCGGTTTGGATGCGGCCGAGAAGCCGGTCGAGGAAATTGCTCTCGCCGAGTTCCGATATCGATTGCCAGTGCAGGGCTCCGTCGATCTGGCTGAAACTCGGGCCGGAACCGTAATGCGATTTCACTTTGCTCGGCGGATGCTTATAGGGATAAAGTTCAAGGCGTCCGTCGGCTAGCGGCACCAGATTGGCGCCCTTGCGCTCCGGTGACCTGAGGTCGTGGCTGCAAACGCCGAGGGTTATCACCTTTTTGACCAGGGGCTGTTCAAGCGCTTTGTTGACCCACGAACCGCAATGCATGCCGGGATCGAAATGCACCCAGTCGGGGTGATTGTCGATATGGATGACGGTGACGGCTTTGCGGCTATTCTCGAGGGCCTGTGACAGAAGAAGAGCCGTCACATGATGGAAGTCGCCCGATCCCATGAAACAAAGGCGGGCGCCTTCACCGGTTGAGGGCCGGGCCTTCGCCAGGTTGCGCCAGACGGTATCAAGGTCCGGCCGGCGCCCCCACAGCCTGATGGCGCGGCCGCTATCCTTGTCGTCGACTTCGTGCGCCCCGGCCATCTGGCAAGAATGCACGAAGTCTGGCTGCAACTCCAACGCATCATCAAGATGGAGAAGGAGGAGCTGCAAGGTCCTATCTCCGCTCGGCGCGCGTCAGAAGCTGATCGAGCAGCGAGATAGCAAGCTCGATCTCCTCGCGGCTGATCATCAGGTTCGGCGCAAGGGTGATGACGTTCTTGTGGTATCCGCCAACGTCGAGCACCAATCCATATTTCCTGCCATCGACCGCAAGATCACCCTTCATGCCTTCGTCGGACATCCAGTCGAGCGTCGCCTTGTCGGGAGTGAACCCGTCAGGCCCGCAGATTTCCATCCGAAGGGCAAGGCCGAGGCCGTCGACATCACCGACGATAGGATGCCGCGACTGCAGCTCCTTCAGGCCTTCGAGGAAGAGCGCGCCTTTTTCCACCACGCTCGCGCCGAAGTCGGTTTCAGACACCATCTTCAGCGTTTCGAGAGCGACGGCCGTGCCCATCGGGTTGCTGGCGAAGGTCGAATGCGTGGAGCCCGGCGGGAAGATCGTCGGGTTGATCATCTCTTCTTTGGCCCAGATGCCCGAAAGCGGGTTAAGACCATTGGTGATTGCCTTGCCGAAGACGAGCACATCCGGCGACACGCCGAAATGTTCGATCGACCAGAGCTTTCCGGTCCGATAGACGCCCATCTGAATCTCGTCGACGACAAGCAGGATGCCATGATCGTCGAGGACCTTCTTGAGCTCCTTGAAGAAATTCATCGGCGGAATGACATAGCCGCCAGTGCCCTGGATAGGTTCGATGTAGAAGGCGGCATATTCCGATTTTCCAGCCTTCGGATCCCAGACGCCGTTGTACTCACTTTCAAACAGCCGCGCGAATTTCTGGACGCAATAGTGCCCGTATTCCTCCTTCGACATGCCCTTCGGTCCGCGAAAGTGATACGGGAATTCGATGAATTGGGCCCGTTCGCCGAAATGGCCGTAACGCCGGCGATAGCGGTAGCTCGAGGTGATCGACGTCGCGCCGAGCGTTCGTCCGTGGTATCCGCCCTCGAAGGCGAACATCAGGCTCTTGCCGCCGGTATAGTTGCGAACGAGCTTCAAGGAATCCTCGACTGCCTGCGAGCCGCCGACATTGAAGTGAACGCGACCTTTCGAACCGAATTTATGTTCGGCATCCCGAGCGATCAGCGCTGCGAGCTCGACCTTTTCGCGATGGAGATATTGCGAAGCAACCTGCGGCAACCGATCCAGCTGCCGATGCGCGGCATTGTTCAAACGCTCGTTGCGATAGCCGAAATTGACGGCGGAATACCACATCTGGAGATCGAGAAATGGTGTTTCGGCCGCGTCAAAGACGAATGAACCATCGCAGCTTTCGAAGAATTTCGGCTTCTGCGAGTAATGAACCGTATCGCCGTGGGAGCAATAGGTCTCTTCGAGCTGTCGCAGCTCGTCTTCAGAGGCGGTGGGGTGCACATTGGCAGCAAGTTTCAGGTTGGAACGCATGAAGTCCTCTTCTCACGCAGTTTTTGCCACGGCCTGTACAACAGGCTGCCGTGACGGGCTGGAAAGGATGGTTGCGACACTCGCCTGGATTTCGGCGAAGCCGCTGTAGGGGATGAAAGGAAGGCAATTCGCGCGGCAGTAGTCCGCAAGCTTGGCCTTGGCGAAGACAAGCAGCCCCTCGTGGGAGACGCAGAAGTCGCTGCGGCCGTCGCCGATATAGACATGGTTGCCGGACGGCCTCACCTGGGCGCACTTGCACACGCCGGCACCGGCGGTGCAGCTCGCGCCCTTGAATGGAAAGCCCAAATCGAATTCAGGCATGCCGACGTGCGGGCGAGAAACCAGCCTGTTTGCGATGATCCGAATGTCATCCAGGCCATGCCTGGCAAGGACCCGCCTGATAAAATGATCGACACCATCGCTGACGATGACGAGTTCGAGCCCGTTCTTCTCACAGAAGGCCTTGAAAGCCCCAAAGGCATTGTCGATTTCGATCGTGTCCAGAAATGCGTCGATGTCTTCGCGTCTTGCCTGAAGCAGCTGGATCTGGCGGCGCATGCACTGGGCGGATGTGATCCTGCCGTTGGTCCACTGATCTTCGATCTCGCGCCACTCCGCGCGCGCAAACCGGTCCAGAACGAGATCCGTCACGTCCTCTTTGGATATGGTCCCGTCGAAATCGCAAAACACCTGCATCGCATGCTCCTTCACTGTGAAGAAGCATTTAGCCTCGCGAACTGAAGGCGAGATGAGGCGAATATGAAGCGAAACTGAATTGACCGCTTATGCGGCAGGAATATCGAGGTCCACCTTCAGGCCGGAGCCCCAGGCAGGCGTGCTGAGGCTGATCCCGATGTCGAGACGGTTGCCGATATCGGCAACGATCGGCAATCCCAGTCCCGCACCCTCCCCGGCTTGCGCGTCGAGGCGGTTGAACCGCTGAAAGGCGGCCTCCCGCTGCTCGAGCGGGATACCGGGGCCGCTGTCTTCGATGCAGAGCCGAAATCCGCGCGAGCCGGGTTCGATGCGGACCTCGATCCGACCGCCGGCGGGCGAATATTTGATCGCATTGTCGAGGACATTATCGATCATGACACGCAGCAGAGCACGGTCGGTCAAGACTTGCGGGTCTTGGGTTGCGACGAGCCCGACGTGGAAACCCCGGCGATTGAGGATGACCCCGAAATCCGCCAGGGCTGCCGCCGCAATCTGGCGGAGCGGCAGCGCCTCCAGCTGTACCGGTTGATGGCTGACGCGTGCAAGCCGCAGCAACTGCTCTATGAGATGCATGGCGCGCTCGTTGCTGACCACGAGGTCCTTCAGCAGGGCCGCGCGCTCCTCATCGGAATCGGCACGATCAAACATTTGCAAGAGCAATTTGATGCCGGCCTGCGGCGTTCGCAATTGATGGGCCGCAAGATCGGAAAAGCGCCGCTCCATCGTCAGCGAGCGGCCAAGCTTTCGCAAAAGATTGTTGAGCGAGTGGACAAGCGGCGCCAGATCCCGCGGCAGGGCTTTCGTGGCGATCATCGACAGGTCATCCGGCGTACGGGCACGGATCTGCGAGACCAGCTCCCGGACATTGGCAAGCCCGTTATTGATGGCGAGCCAGATAATGATCGCACTGACCGGCACAAGAATGAGCAGCGGAAAGGCGAGATTGAGAAGGATGTTATCGACGAGGCCTTCCCGAAGGATGATCTTTTCGGCGACCTCGATCGTCACGTCACTATTCGGGATGGGCAGAGCATAGACCCGCCAGAGCTCGTTCTGATAGGTCACATCGGTGAAACCGGCCGAGAACCGCTTGACCTCATCAGGAAAGGCGTTGCTGCTGGCAAAGGCCAACGCTGACCCCCTCCAGGCGCGAAACGAATGGGCGTCGGCATAGTCGTCCGCGTCCTCGTTGAGAGCAAGCTGGTTGTCCATGGTGAAATCAAGATCCGGGACCTGCACCGTCGGTCTTGCCGTCAATCTTGTGAGGGGATGCTTCATCAACGACCAAAGTACGTTGGCGTCATTGATCAACTGCGCATCGTAGATATTGTCGATCTCGCGCGTAGCACTGCGATAGGCGAAGATACCAACGATGGCGATCGTGATGATGAGCGTCGGGAGAATGCGGAGAAAAAGGCGTTGGCTAAGTGTCACTGCTGCCGCTCGACCATGTAACCGACGCCGCGGATCGATCGGATGAAATCAGTACCGAGCTTCTTGCGCAGGTTATAGACCGTTACTTCTATCGTGTTGCTCTCAACCGAAACATCCGTGTCGTAGAGCGCATACTCGATATCGTTCTTCGTGACGTAACGTCCGCTCCTCTCCATGAGGAGCCTCAGGAGATGGAACTCCTTGGCGGGGATGTGAAGCTGTACGCCATTTCGGCGGGCCACCATGGCCGAAGGGTCGAGCTCGACGTCGGCGCATCGAATGATTGTTTCGGTGCGGCCCTGCCGTCGCCGGATCAGCGCACGCAGTCGGGCGAGCAGTTCGTCAAGGTCGAAGGGTTTGACGAGGTAATCGTCCGCGCCTTCGTCCAGGCCGGCGACGCGGTCGCGCACGCTGTCGAGCGCTGTCAGCATCAGGATCGGAACGTCGTTGCCTCCCCTCCTGAGCGAACGGGCCACATCAAAGCCGCTCGCCTTGGGAAGATTGACGTCGAGGATCACGCATCCAAATTGGCTGTCGCGCAGCGCGTCGAGCGCCGTCTCGGCATCGCGGAACCAATCTAAGCCATAGGCGTGTTTCTCGAGTGCACGTTTCAGCGAGGAGCCGAGAATGTAATCATCTTCGACCAGGAGTATGCGCACGTCCGCATCCTTGCGATTTAAATTCTCACCATGCTTCTTCGGTCTCGATTGAGGCCGAAATCCGGCGAAGATTTCCGCATGCTGTCGGAAACCCCTCTACGCTGGTGCGGATACTTCAAGACCGAACCGGATTGTGTGATCAGTCGGCGGCAGACCGGCAGGCTTTGTTCCTGACGGATCGCCTCATCGCAACAGCCTTATGAACGGCGGGGCGTTTCAGGCCTCGACATTTCCGGCGCTCACGACAGTCGCGGCGGCGACAGGCGGTTTTGTAATGGAATTGCCGGTTTGGGCTCGAAAGAGATGAAGGCGTGCAGGTCGGACCACAAGCTGCAGGACTGCTCGATCCTTGATCGCGACATGATCAGGCAGGTGGACGATCGTTGCAGTCCCGCTGCCCTCCACCGTGCCATAGACATAGGTATCCGTGCCGATGCTTTCGGCGTAATCGACTTCGAAGCCGATCGGATAACCGTCGCCGCCACTGCCCTTGGCGAGTTCGAAATGGCTCGGCCGGACGCCGAGGATCACAGGTTCGCCGACGCTCGCCTCTCCCTGCTGTGCCGGAATGTCCAGGCGGCCGAAACCCGGCACGTCGACGACAACATGACCCGGACCGGCCCCGGAAAGCACGCCATCGAAGAAGTTCATCTGCGGCGAGCCAATGAAGCCGGCGACAAACTTATTGGCGGGGGCCTCGAACAGTTCCAACGGTGTACCGACCTGCTCGACATGTCCGGCATTGAGGACGACGATGCGGTCCGCCATCGTCATGGCCTCAACCTGATCATGCGTCACATAGACCATAGTGGCGCCGAGCCGTTTGTGGAGACGGCTGATCTCGCCACGTGTCTGAACGCGAAGTGCAGCATCCAGATTGGACAGCGGTTCATCGAACAGAAAGAGCTTGGGGTTCCTGACAATCGCGCGACCGATCGCCACGCGTTGCCGCTGGCCGCCAGAGAGCTGTTTCGGGCGTCGGTCGAGGAGCGGCTCGATGGCGAGCATTCTTGCCGCCTCCGTCACGCGCCGATCGATTTCGGCCCGACTCATCGTGAGGTTTTCGAGGCCGAAGGACAGATTCTTGGCAACGGTCATATGGGGATACAACGCATAGGACTGGAACACCATCGCGATCCCGCGATCCCCCGGCGGCGATGCCGTCACGTCATCGTCGCCGATAATGATCTTCCCGCCGCTCACGCTTTCAAGGCCGGCGATCAAACGAAGCAATGTGGACTTGCCGCATCCTGAAGGGCCGACCAGAACGACGAATTCGCCCTCGTCCACATCGAGATCGACACCATGGAGAATCGAATGATGGCCGAAGCTCTTCCTGACATCGTTCAACTTCAGACCGGCCATGAATCCATTCCTTTTGAGTTCCTTCCGAAGGCAGCCGCGAGCGCACCGGCAGTCGGATATCCTCCCTCATGTTCCCTATAGTCTGCGTGGAACTAATTAGTTCGTCAAGATGACGAACGTAATTTTCTGTTGCAGCGATTGTCGGTTTTCTCCGCCTGCAGGCGGGATTTTCAATAAATTGATCTCATCAGAGCTCGCGCCGGCGCGGGTTTCCAGCGGGGTCCCTCTCGGATATCCGACCCTACAATATCACCTTGATCGGTGGTGGAACCCTCATTTTTGCCCACCACGTCGGTGCCGCCAGCGTTGTCGCGTTGAACAAATCTACGTGACAATCAAAGCGGCGGCGGCGGCAAGCGCCGCTGCTCCGGCAGGGTCTGGGGAGAGAAAAGCAGGTTGTGAACGTGGTTCAGCCCGATTGCGAGGGCCCCAACCAGCGTTGCCCGCCCGCCAAGAACACTTGCCTCGACATCGATGGCACGACGGCTCGCCTTGACAATCCCGCGCCGGACGCCTTCGGCAATGAGAGGATGGCGGCCGATGCTGCCACCGAGAACGACTATCTTCGGATCGACGATCGCATTGACCGAGACGACCAGCAGCGCAGCAATGTCCGAGACTTTCCCGATCACCTCGACCGCGACAGGATTGTTCTCTTCGGCAAGGGCCAGGATGTCCCGGACGGAGGTATCCTTCTTGCCCCCGGAACGCTCGTAGAGCTCGCTAATTCCCCTAGCCGCTATCGCGCATTCCAGCGCGCCTCGTTCAAGGCTGTCCTTCGTATAGGGATCGGCGCCAAACGGCATATAGGAAATCTCGCCACCCGCTCCGTTCGCGCCGCGCATCAGCTTGCCGTCCTGAAGCACGCCAAGCCCGATACCGGTCCCGAGCGAAATGAAGGCCACAGTATCGATTGCGGTCGCGCATCCCTGCCAGGACTCGCCGATGACGGCGGCGTTGACGTCGTTTTCCAGAACAACGGGACAGCCAAGCCTCTCGCTGAGCGTCCTGCCAATATCGATATCGGTGATATCGGCGAGGTTCGGTGCCATCGAGAGCGCGCCCGTCGCGGGATCGACGACACCCGGCGTTGCTATCGCCGCCACGAGGACGAAGTCCCTGGCAATGCCCATCTTTGCAAGCATGTCCGACAGCATCGCCTCCACCTGGTCAATCAGATGATAGCCGCCGCGACGGTCGGATGGATATTCGATTTCGCCGACAACGGTCCCAACGATATTGCCGAGCACGATGCGTGTCGTCGTCGCGCCCATGTCGATACCGACAGCATAGCCGGCATCCCCATTGACCTCATAGGTGATGGCTGTGCGGCCAATGCGCCCGCTCGTGACGCCCTTTTCTCGAACCCAGCCAGCTTCCTCCAGCGCCCTGATGACCTCGGACATCGTCTGCTTTGAAAGGCCGGTGATCTTTGAAAGTTCGGCTCGCGACGTGGGGCCTGCATGGAGCAGCACGTCCATAACCGCGCGCACGGAAATCTGTCGCAGCACGGGCGGCGCGTTTTCGGTCAATACCATCGTCTAGCTACCCCGCCAGATCCGTCTTCATCGTTGTATCGGTGTTCTGCTTTTTCCATGAAAGCCCGCCGATTTCAAACTGCTTGTTGACAGCCCGCAAGCGCGGCCATAATAAATTCGTCAACCTGCCGAACAAATATCGCAAAAGGACTGCAATTGTCAAATATTTCAACCATTGCATCTGGCTTGCGACGGGCAAAAATCACTCGTCGCGCGGACGAAGCGGGCGGATCTCAAGGCATGGTCGCCGGCGTCGACCTCGGCGGCACCAAGATCCTGGTAGGGCTTGCCGATCTGCAGGGACGTATTCTAGCAAGGGCCGAAGAGCCGACCGAACATGGCGCGGACGCTCCTGTATTGCGGCAAATTCCACGGATGATTTTGTCGCTGCTGCAGGAAAATCGCGAACGCGGTCCGTTGCTTAAGGCTGTCGTCGGCGTACCCGGGGCGGTCTCGCCGGAAACGGGGCTTGCTTCGCTTTCCCCTCACTTGGCCATACCGGCCGATCAGCCGCTCGCTGCGTTGCTCGCACGTGCCCTCCCGTGCCCGGTCGTGGTTGAGAACGACGTGAACCTCGCGGCGTTTGCCGAAGCCACGCTCGGCAAAGGACAGGATCAGGATTCGCTTGCATTTATCGCCTTCGGAACCGGCGTCGGCATGGGGCTGGTCGTCGGTGGAAAACTCTTCCGCGGCCGGCATGGACGAGCAGGAGAACTTGGTTTTCTTCCGCTAGGTCCCAATCCTCATCAGGCGGCGCCGCAGGCACGCGCCGGTCTCTTCGAGGATCAGGTTGATTCGCCTGCAGTGCGCAGCCTCTATGGCGATGGCACCCTGCCGGTCGCCGAGATATTCGCTCGCGCTTTGGCTGGAGACGGGCAAGCTGTCGCCGCCATCGAAACGCTCGCGAAATCGGCCTCGGTCGGCCTTGCCGCCGTACAGGCCCTCTTCGATCCCGCCCTCATCGTGCTGGGCGGAGGCATAGGCTCGCGTCGCGAGTTTGTCGATGCCGTCAGGCGTCACATGCCGATGTTGCTGCCGTTTGAAACACGTATCGAGGCAACCGGGATCGGCCCTGAAGCCGGCATGCTCGGGGCGCTCATGCTCGGCCTGACCGACCATGCGGCAATTGAGAATGTAGAAAAACAGGAAGCCGTCCGATGAGTGCAGCACAATCAAAATCACAGGTTCTGACACCGCTTGACGACGGACAGCTTCGCTCGTCGACGCCGGTGCTCGTCCCGTTCATGGCCCCGCGCCTGCAGGGTGATTGTCGACCGGAAGGTAGGATCGAGCTTTCGCTATGGGGCGCGGGCAAGCTCGTCAATCTGACGTTCACCGGCTGGAGCGCCCCTTTCACTTATGCACCGAACCGCGTGGAAGCGCATGGTGGAGGGCTCTATGTGGCGCAGTCGGCACCGGCGCTCTTCTTGAAAGGTGCAAAGCTGCGGACCTTCATCCCTGCCCGGCGCTGCGCATGGTGGGGCACGACGACGAAGCGCGAACCCATCGAACGGCAAGAGGGTCGCCGCATTGCCCGCACCGGCTGGGGCGTCGCCATCGCGGAGCAAAGGCCTGACGGCATCTTCGTGACGGCCGGTGCGACGATCGGGGAAGCGCTTGCAGCTCTTGAGCTCGACCAGACGAAACTGATTGCCGAGGCCAATGCCTATGTCACGCGTTGCGACGCGATGCCCGAGGCGCCTGCTCTGATGCGCAGCATGATCTCGCAAAGCCTGCACGCCGCCTTTTCGAGCATAAGACAGGACGAGCACGGCGCCTTTGCCGGCCTTGCCGCCGGACAGGCCTACAGCGCGCCGGCTCGCACCTATTACCGGGACGGCTATTGGACACTCCAGGCTCTCCTGGATCGGGAACCGGGCGCCGTCCGCGCCCAGATCGATCTTCTGGCACGAGGGGTGCAGGACAACGGCGAAGCGCCGAGCGGCGTCATCCTGACAGGACGAGGACAGGCCGAGGAATGGGAAAAGGTACGCGTGACAGATCCACGGATCAAGGAGGAGCACCTTCGACCCGGCGATTGGTGGAGCGACCATTTCGACAGCCCGCTCTTCTTCATTCTGACGATCGGCGATTACATCAATGCGACCGGCGACAGCTCGCCACTTTCCCTCTACTGGGATAAGGTTGTGGCGATCTTCAATCGTTACTGCAGCTTCGACGAAACCGGAACAGGCTTGCCGATCAAGCCGCGGCACGACCGCGATTGGGCCGACAACGTTTATCGTCACGGTTATGTCGCCTATGATCTCGGCCTGTGGATCGGCGCCCTCGACGTCATCGCAAAGCACGGCGCCGCGCTCGACAAAGCCTTTGCGTCGAAGGCGGCAGCCGTGGCGCAAAAGGCGCGTGCTTCGCTGGACGAGGCGCTTCTGCAACCGGGCGGCACTTACGCGGACTACGGGACAAAGGCAGATTTCGTCGAAGACCATCTGACGCTCGACAGCCTGACGCTGCTTCGCTTCAAGGCGGTTTCTCCCGAGCGGGCGAAAGGCGTTCTCGCCAAGGTCCAGGAGATCCTGGAAAGTCGCAACAATGGCGAACAGCCTTACGGAGACTGGGGCGTGCTTTGCGCCTATCCGCCGTTCAAGCGCCCCAAGGATACGCGTGAGAAATCCTATTTCGCCTATCGCTACCACAATGGCTCAGACTGGCCCTATCTTTCCGGGCTCTATGCCGAGCAACGGCTTGCCTACGGTCTGGACGGCGCGGATTACCCGCTCCTGCGCTGGTGGGAGACCTGCCTCGAAGAGGGCTGGATGGGAGCGGTCGAATATTTCTCGCCCCCCTGGGGACGCGGCTCGCTGCTTCAGGGATGGAGCAGCATGCCGGCCGCCGCCGCGCTTGCCTACAAGGATAGGCTGCCGGACGCGATCCGCTAGAGGTTTGCGACCGATCGCCACCGAGGCGGTTTTTTTGAAAGAGCAAATGCCAAAGGGCCGCCCGAAAGGCGGCCCTTGAAGTATGGAATATAGCAGGCCCTATTCCTTCGTTGCGCCCGCCATCAGGCCGCTCATCAACATGCGCTGCAGGGCTGTAAACATGACGAGCACGGGCAGCACCGAAAGCACCGACATCGACAGCAGCCTCGGCCAGTTGATACCGAAGCGCCCGACCGTATTGGCAAGCGCGACCTGGACTGTCCATTTGTCCTGGTCACTGATGATCAGGAACGGCCAAAGATAATCGTTCCAGCGCCATACGAGATTGAAGGCGAGCAGCGTGCCGATCGCAGGTATGGCGAGCGGAACAATGATCCGCCACAGGATCCGCCATTCCGGCGTACCGTCGAGTCGTGCCGCCTCCAGAAGACTGTCAGGAATATTGGTGATGTATTGGCGCATGAGGAAGACCCCGGTCGGGGTTGCCGCCGGCGCAATAATGATGCCTGCCAGCGTGTCGAGAAGATTGAGATCCCGCAGCACCAGAAAGACCGGGATCATGATGATCTGCAACGGCACCATCAACGACGACATGATGAGCAGGAAGAAAAGTGTGTCTCCCTTGAACCGAAATTTCGCGAGCGCGTAGCCAGCCATGACGCTGATGGTGACGGACAGTAGCGCCGAGAGCACGGAGACAATGGCCGAATTGCGGAAGAAGATGAGGAACTTCGCGCGCGACACCGTGTCGACAAAATTCTGCAAGGTCGGCTGGGCCGGCAAAATGGTTGGCGGCCACTGGAAGATCTCCTGTTGTGATTTCAACGAAGACAGGAAAAGCCAGATCGGCGGCATCAGGAAGACGAACAAGGTCAGCACGACGAAGGCCAGTCGCCAGGGAGAATAGATGCGTGTCATTTCTCGCTCCGCGATACGCGCAACTGGAAGATCGTGAGGAAAAGCAGGATGATGAACAGCACCACGGATTGGGCGGCCGCAACGCCAGCCTGCATCGGCTTTTGGAACGCGGTGTCGTAGATCGTCTGTATGAGATAGACCGTTGCCTTGCCCGGCCCGCCGCCCGTCAGCGATACGACGAGCTCGTAGACCTTGAAGGCCTCGATAGAGGAGAGGACCAGGACGACAGCGAGCGTCGGCTTTAAGAGCGGCAAGGTGATATGGGTGAATTGCCGCCACTTGCTGGTGCCGTCGATCGAGGCCGCCTCGTAGTAATCAGTGGAAATCGCGGTCAGGCCCGCAATGAAGATCATCATATTAAAGCCGGCTTGCGCCCACACCCAAGCGATGACGACGGCGATCTGAGCCATCGTGTCCTGTTCGAGCCATGGGACCGGGGCGAAGCCGATCAGTGAGAGCAGGTAGTTCACAAGGCCGTTATTGAGGCCGAAGAGCCATCGCCAGGCAACGCCGATGATCAACAGGCTGATCATTGACGGGAAGAAGACGATCGTACGGACGAAGGCAAACAGCCTGGTCTGTGGCGCCAGCAGCAGAGCCAGCGCCAACGAGACGACAATGTTCAGCGGAACCGCGATGATCACGAAAAGAACGGTCTTGAGCAATGAAACCTGAAAATCGGCATTGCTCAGAAGCCCGATAAAGTTATCCAGGCCGACATATTGCGGCAGCGTGTTGGGCACCTGCGGAACGACGACCACACCCCGCTTGAAGAAGGCCATGAAGAGGCCCTGGACCAGCGGATAGAGCGTGAAGGTAACGAGGAGCGCCATTGTCGGCACCATGAGCAGGTAGGGCCACCCGAGGCTTGCCAGGCTGCCGCGCAGGCCTTTCGGCACCGGGTGGGGACCCAGTGCCGAACGGCTGTCTTCCAATATGCCCGTCGTCACTTGCTAGCCTCAAGCGAGGCATCGGCTGCCTTCTTGATCTGCGATATGGCTTCGGCGGAGGTGACCTGACCGGCAACAGCCTGCGTGACGGCTGTCTTCACGGTCCCCCAGACGGCCTGCATCTGCGGCCAGGCCTGGTCGGTCGCAGCGTAGGCAGGGCTGGCGTTCAACTCGGCCTGCATTGCCGTGATCGCTTCGGTCGCGGCCGGATTGTCGTACTTGACGGCTGCTGCCTTCATATTGGCCGGGATCATGCCGAAGGTCTTGGCATACTGTCCCTGGATCTCCGGCGAGGTGATCCATTTGATGAAATCGATCGCTTCCGGAAGATGCTGGCTCGTGTTGAAGGCCACGATATAGTCGCCTCCGTAGATCGACGAGGCGACCGTGCCCCGCGGCGTCGGGCCAGCCTGCCACGCAAAATGCGCGTTATCCGCCAATCCGGCGATTTGCCAGCTTCCGGACATATAGGCTACGGCCTGACCGGCTGTGAAGATTTCCTTCGGATTGTCGGAGCTCGCGCCGGACCAGAGACCGGGCGGCATTGCTGCCTTCGTGATGTCGATGAACTTGTCGAGCGTGCTCGTCCACGCTGCCTCGTCCATGACGACCTTTACGGGTTCCTTTTCCGTGTAGATGTGGTTTCCGTACTGATATTCATGAACGATCCAGCGGCTTGCCGAAACGTCCCAGACGAGCGGATAGCGAGTACCGGACTTTTCTGCGACTTCCTTGATCTTGGGAACGAACTCATCCCACGTCCAACCGGTCGCGTGGTCCGGGACGGCAACGCCGGCCTTCTTGAAGGCGTCGACGTTCAGGAAGATGCCCGTCGAGGTCACACGCAACGGCGCGGCGATGACCTTGTCGTCGAGCTTGGCGCCATCACCCCAACCTTTGACGAAGTCGTTGATCCATTCAGGGCCGATCTCCTTTTTGAGGTCGACGAGGAACGGACGGATGACCGGCTCCATCGATGAGGTGAGCGACAGATCCGGCATGATGCCGGAGGCGGCATATTGCTGGAATTTCTGGACCATCCCATCATAAGGGGTGATCTCGAGGTCGAAGGTCGTGTCCGGGTGGAGTTTTGTGTACTGATCGAGCAAGGCGCGCGTGTTCGCCTCTTCCTGGTCGTTGTCGACATACCAGACGATCTTCAGTTCGGATGCTGCCGCAAGCGAAATCGTCATCGCCAGGGCGCCTGCCGTCATCATCAATGTCTTGAGCGGTTTCATAGGGTTCCCCTTTTTGCTCCTCAAACTCTGGCAACGACCAGCCTCCAAATCTCCCTTTGGCCGATCGTTTGTTCGTAACCATGACGAATTAAATACGAGTTTTCGGCGGTGTCAACACAAACAAGATTGACAGGATGAATTAGTTCGTCCTGTTGACGAATAAAATGACGTGGCTTAATCATCCCCAGAGTAACGAGGATCGCCAATGGATATTTCAATCGAGCCCGATGGCGCTGACCTGCAGCAATCCATCGACAGTCTGGTGCGCGCTGGCGGGGGAACGCTTCTGCTGCAGCCGGGTCGGCACATTACGGGGCCAATTCGCCTGTTCAGCGGTGTGACACTGTCAATCGGGCTGGGCGCTACACTCGAGTTCGTCCCTGATTACGAGCTTTATGCAGGAAATTCGGTGAGCGTCATCGCCGAGAAGTCCGATCGCGCCTATATCGTTGCGCAGGAGGCCCATGATGTCGCGATCGTCGGCGACGGCAAGATCCTCGCCTCGGGCGCCGCCTTCAGCACCGGCTTTGACCAGACGGTCGGCACCTATACGCCGAGCGAAAAACGCCCACGAGTCCTGGTGTTCGAGGACTGCAGCAAGATCAGGCTGGAAGGCTTTGTCATCGAAGATTCGCCGATGTGGACGGTCCACCTCGTGCGCTGCCGTGATGTGGTTGTCGAGAGCATCACGGTGCTCAACAATCGACAACTCCCGAATACGGACGGGATCGTCATCGACAGCTGTGCAAAGGTCGCCGTGCGACGTGTCATCATCAAAACGGCGGACGATGGCGTCTGCCTCAAGACGAGCCGCAGCGGCAAGGGCATCGCACGCTGCGAGGAGGTCGAAGTTTCGGACTGCCATGTCGAGAGCAACAGTTGCGCATTGAAGATCGGAACGGAGAGTTTTGGTGACATCCGCCATGTCGCCTTCACGCGTTGCGAGGTCCACGATTCCAATCGCGCCCTCGGCATTTTCTCGCGTGATGGCGGAGCTATTGAAGATATTGCCTTCTCGGACATAGATATCGATTGCCACGAAACGTCCGATGGTTTCTGGGGCTCGGGTGAGCCGCTCACAATTACGCAGCTCGATCGCCGGCCGGAGACGCCTGCTGGCGTCGTGAGCAACGTCCGCATCGAGAACGTGACGGGGAACTGCCAGGGTCCGATCAACCTCTTTGCAGAGCGAAGCGGCGGAATTACGGGAATGAGCCTCAGCAACATCAAGTTGACGATTGAGGAAGGCTCCCTGGGGACAGCGAGGCAATATGACCTGCGCCCCACGAGTGCCGACCTATCCCCGCCCAAGGATCACGAGGGTCGTGGCAATGCCTGGCTCCGGGGGGCCGACGGAAAAATTGTCGGCCTCGTCGATTACCCAGCGGGCATGCCGGCGCTCTTCGCGCACAATATCGCCGGGCTCACGTTCGAGAACATCGAAATCCAGCGTCCGGAACCTCTGCCAAACGGCTGGAACACCGAGACCCTTTGCATCGAGTAATCGATAGAGGTCGATCATGCCAGGAATAGCCGGGCGCGGGACGTGACGGTCGATGCATGCGAAGAAGCGACGTCCACGACCCCGGATTATGGTTGCCCCGAAGCCGGTGGACGTCTCCAAGGGCTGAGACGGATTGGACTTACCGATCAAGCGGGACGTGCGTAAGGCTCCACAGGATCGCTATGTTGAAGACCAGCCGCCCGAAAGATTGCAACGGCGGCAGCTTGATGCCGCCCAATTGATTGCCGCATGTACGGATTCTCAGGTTTTCACCAAACTTAACTGTCGGCCTACGTCCGGCCTCCTAAGATCCGGGAGACGCCGAGCCCCAAAACCATGTGAAGTAGATACTAAACCGCATCCCACGACGGAGGCAGGCAGTCGTCTTTAACGATGGAGGCCAGCATGCTCAATAAAGCCTTTGACGCCCAATGCTCTGCCGTAAAGGTGCACTGCACCGATGCGGCGCAACAGCGGAAAGCCGGTTTGACGCTTTTCGCGCTCGCCCTGGGAAGCTTCTGCATCGGCACATCAGAATTCGCAAGCATGGGAATCTTGCAGCTGTTTGCGGCAAGCCTGGGGATCGATCTGCCCGCGGCCACGAATGCGATTACGGCATACGCCTTCGGTGTCGTTATCGGCGCGCCACTTGTCACTCTAGCCGCCGCTCGCCTGAACCGACGAACGCTGCTTCTATTGCTCATGACCCTCTTCGTGTGCGGAAACATCCTCTCAGCTTTGGCGACAGACCTCCGGATGTTTGCGGTGGCTCGTTTCATCAGCGGCGTACCTCAAGGAGCCTATTTTGGGGCAGGAGCGGTGGTTGCGTCGTACATTGTCGGGCCCGGACACGGAGGCAAGGCATTTGCGCTCGTCATGAGCGGCCTGACGATCGCCACGATCGTCGGATCACCCCTCGCCACCTTCCTTGGCCAAAATCTCGGATGGCGCAACACCTACCTCGCCGTCGCGTCTCTCGGCGTCTTGTCAACGCTGACGCTGTGGTTCTGGGTCCCAAAGACAAGCTCCTTGGATGGCGGCTCCGTCGCCCGGGAGCTCGCTTCTCTCGGCAGATCGTCAGTCTGGTTGATGATGATGGTGGCCGCGCTCGGCGTAGCGAGCATCTTTGCGGTCTATACATTCATCGGTGTTTTCGTGACCGACGTCGTTGCCATAGGCGCGGAATGGATTCCCGTTGCCCTTGCCCTGTTTGGCATCGGCATGACGGTGGGGAACCTGGTGGGGGGCAGGATTGCCGACGTGCACCCGGCGCGCGGCATTGTAGTCGGCTTTGGAAGCGCCCTCATCGTGCTTGCGATTTTGGCCAGCTTCGGCTCGAACATCCCCACGCTCTTCGTCGGGCTTTTCTGCGTGGGAGCAACAATGATGACCGCGATACCGACAATCCAGGTCCGCCTTACAAGACTTGCGCCGGAAGCCCCGACCTTGATGGGCGCCATGAACCTGGCCGCGCTCAATGTTGCGAACGCCATCGGCGCTTGGGCGGGTGGGGTGGCCATCGGCAACGGCTTCGGCTTACTGTCGGCAGTATGGGCCGGGTTCTGTCTCACACTCTTGGGCTTAGCAGTGTTCGCGCTGATCCTGCGTGGCGGCCCGCAGACAGCGTTAGCGCATTGAGGCGACCTAGGGCACCGATAGAGTTTTCAAGTCAGGCCGGCTGACGTACTGATCGCCGGCCGACCGGATTGGCCGGAGCCATCAATTGCAGCAGATCAAGGATCTCTACCGTGAACATTTCCAATTACGCTTGATGAGTCAGGCCGTTCCAGGCTGGCAAGAACGGTTCACGGTGGAGATTTCGCTAAGACGCCGCCGCTACCGTTTTCCGGCTGAGGATGCCGATCACGAGGGCGCCGCACAGCGCGGCAATAGCTGCAAAGCCGAACACCCCGGGCAACCCCTGTGCTTCGACAGTGAGGCCTCCAATAGCCGCCCCACTCGAAATGGCGACCTGGAAGGTGGTCAACATCAACGCACCTGCGCTTTCTGCTTCGTCGGATGCTGCCTGTGTGACGAAGCTCTGAACGCTCACCGGCAGAGCACCGAAGGCAAACCCCCACAGTGCGGTCGCGACGAAAGCAACGCTTGGAAGGCTGCCGGCCAGCGCTAGCGCCAATGTTGTTGCAGCGATCCCGGTAGCCGCGATGACGATGGACAGTGCCGTGTTGCGCTCGGAAACAAAACCGCCGAACAGATTGCCGATGAAACCGCCGATCCCGAAGGCCAGCAGAACCGCCGATATCCCCTCGACCCCAAAATGTGGCACGGTTTCAAGGAAGGGCCGAATGAAGGTGAAGCCGGCGAAATGACCGGCGACCACCAGCAAGACGGTCAGAAGGCCCAGTCTGATTGCCGGGCGGCGTAGCACCGTGGCCATCGTGCCCAATCCTGCAGCGCCGACCGACGGCATCGCAGGCAGGGTTAGGAGTTGGGTCATGAAGGCAAGACCGCCGACCGCAGCCGCGATGACAAATGCAAAACGCCAGCCATAGACCTCTCCGACCCAGGCGCCGACGGGTGCAGCGCAAACTGTTGCAACGGATACGCCGGTCATGATGATCGCCATCGCCCGGGGCATCAGCCGCTCGGGAACAAGCCGCATGGCGAGCGCCAGCGACAAGGCCCAGAAGCCGCCGAGCGCGATCCCCAGCAACCCTCGAGCAACGAGAAGCGTCGCGAGCCCATCGGCGAATGCCGCCAGGAGACTGGAAATGATGAGCAGGGCGGTCAATCCGAGCAGAGTGAGACGACGGTCAAACCGGCTGGTGCCAATGACAATTGCAGGGCCTGCTATCGCGCCGATCACAGCGGTCATGGTCACCGACTGGCCGGCAGCGCCGATACTGACGTGAAGATCTTGTGAAATCGGTGTGAGCAGGCTGGCCGGAAGAAACTCGGCCGTCACGAGGCCGAAGACGCCGAGCGAGAGCGATACGACGCCTGCCCAGGCCGGACTGGCCTCCTTGTTGCTGGTATGGAAGCCGTTGGCTTCGGGATTGATGTTCATTGCCGTCTCCAGAAATTGTGCTGACAAGGCTAGACGGCTCGCGCTGGTGTTTCTATGCTAGAAAATCTACAAGACATGACCATTCGTCCAAATAACGAGGACACGATGAGTGACGCATTGACGGAAATGATGCGGGGGCTTCGTCTTGACGGCGTCGACTACGGCCGCTGCCAGCCGTCGGCCCCATGGGCGACCGCGTTTCCGACAAAGGGTGAAGCGCAGTTTCATTTTCTTGCGGCCGGACAGGCATTCGTGCAGACGCCGGACGGAGAATGGATGGAAATGCACCCGGGTGATGCGGTCCTGCTGCCGCGGGGCGATGCCCATGTCCTTGCAAGTGCGCCAGGCATAGTGCCGACGCCCGTCGAAGCCCTGCCGCGCAAGGCGGTCTGCGATGGCATCGTCGATCTGCAATGCCCCTGTGCAGATAGCAAGAACCTGCTGTTCTTCGCGGTCATGCGTTTCAATGTCGACAAGCGCCATCCGTTGCTGCAACTGATGCCCGATGTGATGCGCACAAGCGATCTTGCGGCCAGTGAACCTTCGATTCCGGCCCTGCTCGATGCGATGATGCGCGAGGTCGATATGAACCGCGTCGGGGCTGGCGGAATCCTCGCCCGGCTTGCGGATGTTCTGACCGCGACGATCATCCGCGCTTGGGTGGAGCACGGCTGCGGCGACTCCTCTGGATGGTTGACCGCCGTTCGCAATCCCGATGTGGGCCGGGTCCTGGCAGCGATCCATCTCGATCCGTCCCATGACTGGACGGTCGACGAACTCGCTCGCAAGATGGGCGCCTCCCGTTCCGGGTTTGCAGAGCGCTTCGCCAAAATCGTTGGCGAGACACCCGCTCGGTACGTCGCCCGCATGCGCATGCACCAGGCGCATCAATGGCTGCGGGAAGGGCAGCGCGTGGCTACGATTGCCGAACGTCTTGGCTATGAATCGGAGGCGTCATTCAGCCGGGCGTTCAAACGCATCATCGGCGCCCCGCCCATGACGTTCCGCGGGCGACCGCAAGATGGTCGTGCTTCCTCGCCGGAGCGCCTCATTTGATGGGAACCGAAACGCTGTGACTTAGTAGCAGTGCTCCGGTCCCTCCGGCGAGATTGCCAGAGCCCAGCGCTATTCCCGGAAGTCACGTGATCGATCGAGATCATAACCGGGAATCTGACGAAGCGTCGGCGTGTCTTGTGATGGGCAGCCGACAGTCGAAGTAATCGGCCTCGCCCTCCTTCCTAGCCTCGATAGGCCCGCTCGAGATCGGTGATGACGATCTTCTTCATCTTGTACATTGCCTGTAATACCCGTCCTGCCTTCTCCTTGTCGGGGTCGGAGACCATCCGCAGCAGGATCGATGGCGAGACCTGCCAGTAGACGCCGAACTTATCCGTCAGCCAGCCACAAGGCTGTTCCTTGCCGCCTCCAGACGTCAACGCGTTCCAGTAATAGTCGGTTTCCGCCTGGTCGTCGGTTTCGACTAGGAAGGAAAACGCCTCATTGTATGGCACATGAGAGTGAGCGTTCAGAGCGGCTATCGGCAGGCCCTCCAGTTCGAAGCGGACAACCGACAACTCAGGATCAGGCAGATCGATGCGCCCGAGTATTCTCGATCCCTTGAAGACCGACGTGTAGAACTCCATGGCCTCCTCGGCCCGAGACGCGAACCAGAGATGGGGATAGATTTTCATACGGCTTCTCCTTCAGTCGAGGCGACCGGCAGTCCGGCCATTGCCGGCCTGGATCAATGACCCATCCCAATCACGCTCAAAGCCGATGTCCTGCAGTCGGTGGTTGGAAAGGCGTGCAAGATATCCCATCGTCCAGCGGTGCCTGATTGGAGCGACCAAGCGAACCACCTGTTGGATGGTCGCTGTACGAAGCGGTTCGAGCGCCGCCATGGATAGCGGGGCGGGCTCAGCGGTATTGAGACCGCAACTTCCATTTTGAGCGAGAGTAATAGTCACAGCAATCTCCATTTCTAGAACCTGACGTTGCCATTCGCGAGATCGGGAAAGGCGTTGTCGATGGCCGAGAGTGCGCTGCTCCTGGCTGGACGACAAACGAATATTCGTGCAGGATTTGTGAGCAATAGTCACAGGTGAACCGATGCCGAGACGACTTCCGCCTCTCACCACCCTTCCGGCCTTCGACTCTGCGGCCCGTCATCTGAGCTTCACCAAAGCAGCGGCAGAACTCCATGTGACGCATGGAGCTGTCAGTCGTGCCATCCGCAACTTGGAGGAACAGCTCGGCACCCGGCTTTTTGAACGGGGAACCCGCTCCGTCCAACTGACGTCGGAAGGTGCCGCCTATGCTGCGGAGATCGGCGCAGCGCTGGATCGGATAGGTGCTGCGACAATCGTCGCAAGCGCGCCCAAATCAGCAGGCGTCCTCAATGTCAGCACGTCGGACGGCTTTGCCGGCCGGTGGCTTGTGCCGCGGCTCCATCGCTTCCATCGCGCCAACCGTGACATCGATGTGCGTCTGTCGACGTCCGGCACGTTTTCGGATTTCATCAGAGACGGAATTGACATCGCGATCCGCTACGGCGCCGGAGGATATGAGGGCGTGATATCGGAGTTCCTGGCTGAGGAAGAGGTTTCGCCTGTCTGCAGTCCGGAGCTGCTGCAGGGGGAGCATGCGCTGCGAACACCCAACGACCTCAAGCATCACAGACTCATCCACGACAACTTCCGCATCGACTGGGCGACCTGGCTCCGGGCCGCGGGTCTGGACGATATCAACCCCAATAACGGGGTAAGGTACGAGTCTGCGGCCTATGCCGTAGAAGCGGCGGTGCATGGCGAAGGCGTGCTCCTGGGCAGGAGCGCGCTCGTCTCTGCCGACCTGGCGGCTGGCCGACTTGTGCGGCCTTTTGACCTCGCGCTGAAATCCAGATGGAACTACTATGTCGTCTACCCGGACGGCGCCCTGCGTCAGCGGAAAGTCAGAGCATTCCGCGACTGGCTGTTCAGCGAAATGGTGGTCGGCTGAACTGGAAGCCCACAGAACGCGATAGCGCTAGCCAGAAGCCGGGTTCCGAACGCGCAAAAGCCAAGATGTTCGCGGCAATCAATCTCCCACGACAAAATTAACAAGGCGGTCTGGTACCGCGATTTCTTTTCTAATTTGCTTGCCCTCGAGCAGCGCACTTACGCGCGGATCGTTCTTGACGACAATCAGAAGCGCGTCGGCAGACAGACCGGGAGCGGCGAACACTTTGTGACGCAGCTTACCGTTAATTTGAACAGCGTACTCGCGACGCTCGTCTTCAGCCAGAGTTTCATCGAATGACGGCCACGGGGCGTAGGCAAGTGAGGTCTTGTGACCCAGCATGCACCATAATTCCTCGCAGATATGGGGCGCGAAAGGAGCCAGCAGCAACACGAAAGTTTCCACCGCCGCCCGCGGCCTTTGATCCAGCGCGATCAATGTGTTCGACATCTCCATCAGCTTGGAAATCGCTGTGTTGAACCGCATCGCGTCGATATCCCCACTGACCGCGCGCACGCTCTTGTGCATCAGGCGAACGATATCGCCTGTGGGCGGGGTATCGCTGATCTGGTCGCTCAGGCTGTCGGCTTCGTTGGCGATCATGCGCCAGACCCGGTGCAGGAAGCGACTGACGCCGGCGACGCCCGACATCTGCCACGGCTTGGCAACGTCGAGCGGCCCCATGAACATCTCGTAGAGCCGCATGGAATCGGCACCGTAGAGATCGATCACCTCGTCCGGATTGACCACATTGACCTTGGACTTGGACATCTTCTCCACCTGCTGGCTCACCGGCATCTCGCCGGCGAACCATTGGCCATTGCGCTCGCGGACATCCTCGGGACGGTAATACTTGCCGGTGGCGTCGCGGTAGGAAAAGGCCAGGATCATGCCCTGATTAAACAGTTTCTGGAACGGCTCTTTGGTTGATACGACCCCTATATCGAAGAGCACCTTGTGCCAGAAGCGGGCATAAAGCAGATGCAGCACGGCATGCTCGGCGCCGCCAACGTAGAGATCGACGGGCAGCCAATATTTCTCCACCGCCGGATCGATCGGAGCCAGGGCGTTTCTCGGATCGGCAAAGCGCAGATAGTACCAGCAAGAGCCCGCCCATTGGGGCATCGTATTGGTTTCCCGCAGCGCTGCCAGACCGGTCGCGGGATCACTCGTGCGCATCCAGCCCTCGGCCCGCGCCAGTGGAGGTTCGCCTGTTTCGGTAGGCTTGTAGTCGTCGAGCTCCGGTGCCAACAACGGAAGCGCATCCGCTGGCAGGGGTACAATAGCGCCATCCGCCCGGTGCAGGATCGGGAAAGGCTCGCCCCAATAGCGTTGGCGCGAAAACAGCCAGTCGCGCAGGCGATATTGCTTGCGGCCTCGCCCTACGCCCTGCTCTTCAACCCAGACAATAGCGGCCCGCTTTGCCGTTGGTGTGTCGAGACCGGTCCAGAGGCCCGAATTGACCAGCCTGCCCTCACCTTCCCACGCCTCTTCCTCGATATCGGTTTCCGCCGAGGCTGCGACAACTTCAACGATCGGCAGGCCGAAAGCACGTGCAAATGCGTGGTCGCGACTATCGTGGGCTGGCACCGCCATGATTGCGCCGGTACCAAAGCCCGTCAGCACGTAATCGGCGATCCATACCGGCATTGGTGTGCCGGAGGCAGGATTGATGGCATATGCGCCGGTGAATACGCCGGTCTTGTCGCGCTCCTGCGATTTTTCGACATCACTCTGCGTCGCAGCGCGGGCGAGATAGGCCTGCACCGCCTCTCGCTGCGCTGGCGTCGTGATCGCCGCTACCGCTGCATGCTGGGGCGACAGCACGAGGAAGGTCGCTCCCCAGATCGTCTCGGGCCGAGTGGTGTAGACACTGATGCGCTCTCCGCGCCCTCCAATGGCAAAGGCAATCTCTGCTCCTTCCGAACGACCGATCCAGTTGCGCTGCATGGTTTTGATGCCCTCGGGCCAGTCGAGCCCGTCCAGGTCTTCCAGCAGACGGTCGGCATAGTCGGTGATCTTGAGCATCCATTGGCGCATGAGGCGGCGCTCGACAGGCTCCCCCGTCTCCACATATCTGCCGTCCTTGACCTCTTCATTGGCCAAAACCGTCCCTTGTGCCGGACACCAGTTGACCGGCACCTCTGCCTGATAGGCAAGGCCACGTTCGTAGAGCTTGAGGAAGATCCACTGTGTCCAGCGGACGAAGTCGGGATCAGTGGTGGAGAGTTCGCGGCTCCAGTCGTAGGAAAAGCCCAGTCGCTGCACCTGGCTTTTGAAGTTGGCGATATTGGTCCTGGTGGTAACGGCGGGGTGTACACCCGTGCGCACTGCATAGCGCTCCGCCGGCAACCCATAGGCATCCCAGCCCATCGGATGCAGCACGTTGAAACCTGCCATCCGCTTGTAGCGCGCGACGATATCGGTCGCGGTATAGCCCTCCGGATGCCCGACATGCAGGCCTTCGCCAGAGGGGTACGGAAACATGTCGAGTACGTAGTATTTCGGCTTGGAGCGATCTTCGCCGGTTCGGAATGTTGAGTTTGTGTGCCAGTAGTTCTGCCACTTGGGCTCAATACGCTTTGGATCGTAAGCCACAATTGCCTCTATCGGTTGATCTGGCCGAAGAGAGCAATAAAAAACCCGCCTCTTCGGCGGGTTGCATCATAAAAGCGCGCACGCTAACCCACCCTCGTCAAGCGAAGGTGCCTAGGAGCAGGATATGGGCGGCGCTATAATTCATGATTGAACCAGTGCCATGAATTCTATCGAATGTCCACTTGTCGGAACAATCCCGAAGCGGGCCGTTACGGACTCGCATCACTATTGTTCGCGCAACACGCCCATCCTGGCAGCGGAGAACTTGCGAGATTCCGCTGCCCCAATCTGATACAGGCTCTTTCAGTCCCTGTATCCTGAGAGAGGACTTCTTTAGGCAGCCAACGCCGTCCTCCCCGACCCTAGGGGCACGTCGTCTTGTCGGTAGACGCCTCCTGCCTAGATCCACCAGATGGACGCCAAGCAAACAAAAACCGATGGCAAATCGGTAGGAGCACACCCGCGCAAGCTTCTGCAGCGGCTGAGCGCCACGATTATAGAGGAAGTCGAGCGCCAGTTGGGCGGGCGCACGCGTGATATTCGCCTCAATGGAGAACTCGCTTATCTTTTTCGCGAACGCTCCTGGCCGCAGGCTTCAAAAATCATCCGCGCCTGGATGGCCTGGGTTGTCGTACTCGATGTCCTGGCGCTCGGCCTCAACGCAATCCTGCTTCCAATCGAAACCGTCGAGCCAATGCTGCTTCCAGCAGCCATCCTTCCCCCCGCTGCCATCGTGACGGAGATCGCTTTTCGAAAGCCCCTGGCGCCTTGGCAACACGGCGTATTCCTTCTTTCCGGGGTTTTTCTGATTCTGCTCTCTGTGGCCTTGGTAGGCGTCAACACTGGCGGCGAATTTTATGAACGGCACCTCACCATCATGCTCTTTGTGGCCGTTACCGCCATCGTCATATTTCCCATGCCGTTAAGCTGGGCGATTGCCATTGCTGCTTATGCCCTCGGGATCTATCTCACGTTTCAGCTTCGAAACCCTGATATCGCTGTGGGAAGCGCGATCGCGGGGACGCTGTTTTTCACAGGAGGCGTCGCGGCAACGGTGGTGGCGCGCCGTACCGCGATTATCCTTGCCCAGAAGACCTTCCTGCTCGAGTTGCGGGACCGAAATCGGCTGGCGGATCTGACGGATGCAAATGCCCGCCTCGAACTGCTTGCACGAACCGACCCGCTGACAGGCGTCGCGAACAGACGTTCGATGATGGATGCCCTGCAGCGTTGCTGGAAGGACGAACAGGGCGCAAATACCATTGCGATGCTGATGTGCGATGTCGACGACTTCAAGAGGCTCAACGACACCCTTGGTCACGCCGAGGGTGATCGCTGTCTGGTCAAGGTTGCCGGCATCATTCAGAGCAGCATGAGAGATGAACAGGATCAGGTCGCTCGCTACGGGGGCGAAGAATTTCTGGTTCTTCTTCCAGGGGCCGATGACCGCATCGCCAGATCGATTGCTGCGACAATCCGAAGCCGCGTGGAAGCTGCCTCTCTCCCCAACCCGACATCTCGCGTCATGCCCTACATCACCGTGAGCATCGGAGTGGCAACGGCGTCGCGAGATGGTGACCGTGCGTCGGCGGAGGACCTTCAGCGCCGGGCTGACGCGGCTCTCTACCTCGCTAAGGAAAAAGGCCGGAACTGCGTTGTTTCCTACGGTGACAAGAACGATCAAGCGATGAAATGAGCGGCTCGATTAATTGTCGTTGCGTCGACGGGCAGGCGACGAAGGATAAGTGGCCGGATCCGATCGTCATCTCCAGAACAAATGCCTTTAAATTAAGGATTTAACCGGGGACATCGAAAATCCTGCGCCTATAATCTCTGCCACGCAAGTCTATGATCACGCTTCTAGGCACATTGAACTCCACGCGGCCTTCCAATTTTCACCACAATCCGCCTCACGTCGGACTTTGGTCCGTTTTCGACAAGATTTTTCTGTGCATGATCCGGAGTTATATCTAGGTCTGGGGGATGAAATACTGTGATCTACGAAAAGCGGAATGTTACCGACAGCCAAAAAGAACGGACTCGTTTCGAAAAGGAAGCGGCCGAAGCTCTCAACAGGCATTACCGGCGCCCGATCGCGATCTGGTTTTCCTGGCAGCCAGGCCAGAAGCCGAATACGATCGATCTGCGAGCCACTCCCCAAGTTCTAGAGCAGGCCGAGGGCCGGGGACCAGTCATCAGGGATCACTGATTGTCGCTTTTGAAGTGCGCCGGGGTTGTGATGGCCAGGACGTCGCCGCCGCCAGTATCAGGCGACGCGCGATTTCGCAGGCGTGATGCCTCTCCCTTAAACCCTCGAATGGTGGCCACGTCTAAGACTGACCGTCGATCGCGAGGCGACCGGGACATCGATGGCGTTCGGCTCTATCGGCCTCCGTCGAAGTATGTCTACGCCTTTCGGTTGAAAACCCGCGAAGCTCCTTCCTTCTGCCGATGACAATGCTAGAGTTTCGGTTGGTGACCCGGCTAACATCAGCAGAGTGGTGAATGAAGGCTTTGCTTACAAAGGCCGCGGCGACGGTCATCGTACTGTTCGCACGCGCTGTCACGGCGGTCCGCGCCGTGTGGCCTGAGGGAGGGCTGCCCTCCCGCCCTTGTGTTTATTATGCCAACCACTCCAGCCACGGCGATTTCGTTCTGGTCTGGACGGTATTGCCGCCAAGGCTGCGGCATCGAGCCCGTCCGGTCGCAGGGGCCGAATACTGGCTGAAGTCCTGGCTCAATCGCTTCATCGGCAGCGATGTCTTCAATGCGGTGCTTATTGCGAGGGATCGGGACAAGCGAACGGAAGATCCCGTTACGCAGATGGCCTCGGCCATCGATGCCGGTTCGTCCCTCATTCTCTTCCCGGAAGGTACGCGAAACCAGTCCGACGCACGGCTCCTCCCTTTCAAAAGCGGCATCTTCCATCTGGCGATGGCGCGCCCTGATGTCGATCTCGTGCCGGTCTGGATCAGCAATCTCAACCGCGTCATGCCGAAAGGCGAGATCGTTCCGATACCGCTGATCTGCACGGTTACTTTCGGCAGCGCTTTGAGGATCGCACCGGGAGAAGAGAAGGATGTTTTTCTTGAACGGATGCAGGCCGCTCTCCTGGCCCTGTGTCCGAACACTGTAGGCGGTGGGGAATGAGTGGCGCGAACTCCGATCTTATGACGCTTGTAGCCGGGATCTTCGGCGTGCTCATTGTTGCGTCAGTCATCGGTTACATATTGCAGCAACGCTTCTCGCCGAACGGCTCGAATGCGGCTGTCGAAAACCTAAACGCGCGGATCAAGGCGTGGTGGGTCATGGTCATCCTGATCGGCATCGCTTTCATGGCGGGCCGTATCGGCGTATTGATCCTGTTTGGCTTTTGTTCGTTCGCAGCACTTCGCGAATTCGTAACCCTCATCAATACAAAAAGGGCGGATCACTGGGCGCTTGCGGCAGCCTTTTTCGTTGTCGTTCCGATCCAGTATTTTCTGCTCTGGGCCGAGCAATACGGCATATTTTCAATCTTCATCCCGGTCTACGCCTTCCTGCTGATGCCGATCATCTCGGTATTGCGAGGCGATACGGAGCGCTTTCTCGTCCGCATCGCGGAAGTCCAGTGGGCCTTGATGATCTGTGTCTTCTGCGCGTCCCATGTGCCAGCTCTGCTGACCTTGAAGATACCGGGATATGAGGGCCGCAATGTGCTGTTGATCGCCTTCCTGGTGATCGTCGTCCAGCTCAGCGATGTCCTGCAATATGTCTGGGGCAAACTGTTCGGACGCACAAAGATTGCGCCAAGACTGTCGCCGTCGAAAACGGTCGAGGGCTTTGTGGGCGGTGTCATCAGTGCGACGCTGATTGGAACGGGCCTCTGGTGGATTACTCCATTTGCACCGCTTCAGGCCGGTCTTCTCGCCCTGGTCATCACGCTGATGGGCTTCTTCGGCGGCCTGGTGATGTCGGCGATCAAGCGCGACCGCGGTGTCAAGGATTGGGGCAATCTCATCGAAGGCCACGGCGGATTGATCGACAGGCTTGATTCCGTCGTCTTCTCTGCACCCATCTTCTTCCATCTTACCCGCTACTGGTGGTCGCTCTGATGCCTGTTTTGCTGCAACGTCTTCTGCGCAGCGGAGTGGTGCACGTCCTGTTTGCCTTTCTGGCGATGGGCAGCTGGGCCGTCTTCGCCAATCGCGCCCACGCCATGCCGGCGCCGCTCTATGCCGGTCTCGTGCAGGGGACGATTTCCGCCGCCCTGACGCTTTTCCTGAAATCGGTGATCGACTGGCTTTCCGTCCGCTTCAGCGGTCCAGCACGATTTTGGGCCCCGCCGCTAATTGCCTGCCTTGGCTCTGCCAGCATTCTGGTGGCGATCCATGCGGCGAGCGGTACGCCGGAAATACTTCGGACCATCGCGCTGCCGTTGCTTGTATCGACGACTTATGCCGCGATCTACAATTATTCGATCTCCGCAAGACGAGGTTTCGACACATGATGGAGACAGCAGACAGGAGGCCCCTGGCAAGCCGCAATACCCGATGGGCGGGCGCCATTGCCCGATGGATGGCCGCACGCGCAATCACGCCGAATCAGATCTCGCAAGCCAGCATGCTCGCTGCGGCAATTGCCGGCAGCACTTTCTATCTGGCGGGACAGACAACAGGCTTGCCGCGTGCGGGCTACCTGCTTCTTGCTGTTCTATTCTGCCAGGCGCGCCTCCTTTGCAACCTGTTCGACGGCATGGTGGCGGTCGAAGGCGGAAAGGGAGAGGCTGACGGTCCTTTCTGGAACGAATTCCCGGATCGCATCGCCGACCTGATGATATTCGCCGGCGTTGGCTATGGCATCGAGATGCCGGGATTGGGCTGGGCCGCCGGCGCTTTCTCCGTGCTGACGGCCTATGTCCGGGAACTCGGCCGCGCCACCGGCAATCCCAGCGACTTCTCCGGCCCGATGGCAAAGCAGCATCGGATGGCAACGATCACGGTGGCGGGATTGGCATCCCTTCTCGAGCCATTATGGGGTTGGCAGAACCAGATTCTGACCATCGGTCTCTGCGTCGTTGCGGCGGGAGCAGCCCTTACAGCGATCCGCCGCTCGAGGACATTGATAACGCGTCTCAAGCTTCGCTGATGGTGCTCTTTGGGTCGACACCCTTCGTGTATGTGTGATGAAGAAAAGCAGCACATGCGAGGTCCTGGACTATGGACCCGAGTGATTTGTAGATTGTCACATCGGCCTTGCTTACCCTGCCCTCGGACGCGCCGGCGAACACTGCTCCTATCTCCGCAAGAACATCGATTTCGGAAACAAGTCCGGCCGCCTTCGCCCTCAGGAATTCAGCGCCTTGCGCGATGACGCCTTCTCGATGGTCAGGAAAAAACCGTGCTCGCTTGACAAGCATTTCGTCGATCTCGGCCGGTCCAGCGTAGCTGGATCCAACAACATTGACATGCGCCCCATCACGAACATCTGCAGAAAAGAGGATCGGATCCCGGGCCGATGTTGTCGTGCAGATTATATCCGCCGTTTCAACCGCGGCCCTCGGGCTTGTTGCGACTTCTATAGAAATGGCAAGTTCCCGGCGAATACGTTCACAAAGATATTGCGCCTTTTCCCGCGATCGTCCCCATATCGCAATGTGCTCAAGTTCACGAACATGCGGGATTGCGAGAGCGTGCTGCCACGCTTGCTCTCCCGTGCCGAGGATCGCAAGCCGTTTGGCGTCTGCGCGAGCCAATATGTCCGTTGCCGCAGCGGAAGCGCAGGCGGTTCTTATCGCGGTGACCGCACCTGCATCGACTAAACAGGTCGGCGCCCCAGTGCTTCTGTCGAAGAGCAGGATTGCTCCTTGATGCGATCGACCATGTGCTGCCGCGGATGGGAAGACGCTGACGAGTTTCGCACCGAACCCCGCGCCATCCAGGACACCTGGCATAACGCCGAATAGGTCACCGGCGCCGAGATCGATGACGTTGCGAAGAGGCTGCCGGGATTGTCCCGTCGACAGTCTGATCATGGCCTCTCGCATGAGAGAAATGCAGTTCTGGCGTCCTAATCTGTTTGCCACTTCTTCGGGGCCGATCACGATCAAGGTTCGTTCCTTCCTTTTCTTAACCGCAGCCGACATCACTGATGTGGCTCGGCAGCTGCAATCCGTTGATTAAATTCCGGAGAGGTTAGGCATAATTACCGATTGAACGATCTTTCCAGCCCGAGACGAGATATAGAACACGAGCAAAGGGTCAGTAGGAAGTGCGGAGGCGAACGTCATCCGCCCCGCGCGAGCGCAGCAATGTTCTCGATCCTGTTTACTCAGTCGCGCTCTCGATCGCCGCAGCGAGTCCATCAGCGTCAGTCAGGAACGGCAGGTGGCCCGCTTGCAGCGTCACCGTGCGGCGCACCGGCATGCTGCCAACCATCCTGGCCTGGAAGGCGGGACTGATAACCTGATCCGCGCTGGTATGGACGTAGACCTTATCGACCTTCCCGAACCGGCTGTTCGTGAGGCGCACGGGGGTCACCAACGGAACCACGGGCTCGTCGAGGATGAGGCCCGGCAGCTTCTCCTTCAGAGGCGCCGGACCGTCATTGGCAAACAGTTCGGCACGCGCCGAGTATTCGACCACGGCAATCCCCTTTTCCTGGTCGATCCTCAGATGCGGCCCGATCTTGGCGTCGTGATCCTGCTGGGCCAGCGACAGGAGCGAGTCCCCGTCATGCGGGAGGTAAGCGGCGACAAAGACCAGTGTCTTGATCTTCTCTGACGCCCGCTCGGCGGCAGCAGCGATGACGATGCCGGCGAAACTGTGGCCGACCAAAATCACGGGACGATTGGCATTGGCAAGCGCAATGAGCACCGTATCGCGGTATAGATCGAGACTGACCGCGTCGGGGGTCATCGGGTTTGACGGTCGGCCGGGCAAATCGATTGTCAGAACCTCATGACCGGCGGCCTGCAGCTTGGCTGCGACATGCCCCCAAACAAAGCCGCTGGCGAAAGCGCCGTGAACGAGAATGACGGGCGGCTTTTCTGCAGCCATGGCGGAGGCGTTTGAAGTAGAGTTTGGTACGGAGTTTCCGGCGGTCATTTCATTGTTCCTTCGCATTTTTGCTGGTAATTTCAGCGGCAGTCGGCAGGCAAAAACTAGGGGAAAGCCGGAGGTCGGGATATGCCACTGCTTCCGAAATACATGATGGATCGTCCGGAATGACGCAGGACTTTGGGATGTCGGCGGCACGCAATGACGTGCTGTCAGAGGTGTTGAAGCTGATCCGTCTACGCGGTGAGTTGGTTTACAGCGCTTTTCTCGGAGAACCGTGGGGGCTGCAGTTTCAGCCCGGACCCGCACACTTTTATTTCATTGAGACGGGTCAGGTCTTGGTAACACCGGCCGGCGAGAGGCCAACGCGGGTCAATCAGGGCGATCTTGTCTTGTTGCCATTGGGAAAAGGCCACGTGATCACCGACGCCCTGGGTTCACCGGCGGAGAATATCGGCTTGGTCGCGGCCGAACATTTCGATCGAGACGAGTTGGTACTGCGACATGGCGGTGACGGGCCAGTCAGCCAACTGGTCGGAGGCTTTTTCAGCTTCGAGGGAAGCCAGCTTCCCGCGGTCATGTCCGCGCTTCCGGCCTTGATTCACATCCCTCGCGGCGACGCCGGAACACCGCCATGGCTCGCAGCCATATCGCGTTTCCTGGTCGCGGAGGCACGGCAACCTGATCCAGGCTCGTCCCTGATGATTTCCCGCCTGATCGACCTCCTGGTCATTCGTACCTTGCGCAGTTGGGCAGCAATCGAGGCCAACCACATGGGATGGCTTGGAGGGTTGGGCGAGGAGCGAATTGGACGGGTCCTCAACGCCATGCACGCTGATCCCTTCCGGCGCTGGACCGTGCAGTCGCTTGCCGAGATCGCAAGAATGTCCCGCTCCATTTTTGCAGAGCGATTTACCGCCGCGGTCGGCGAGCCGCCTCTGCGTTACCTGTCGCGATGGCGTCTCACAATAGCCGCCGACTTGCTCCGCAGCGGCGGATTGAAAGTAACCGAGGCGGCCTATCGCTGCGGATATGCGTCGGATGCGGCGTTCAGCCGTGCGTTCAAGGCCCATTTCGGCTATGCGCCGAGCGAGGCCAAGAACCGCCAATTGCCGTGAGTGTCATCGAGCGCAGTACGTAGCCTGCAGCTTACGAATGCAAGATCCGGGCTGGATGCGAATTAAAACTCTGCCGGGACAACGTCTGAGCCTGTCCGTCTGGTGACAGTTGGAAATTTGATAGATACCCTACTCCTGCCCTAGCTCCTTGAACTATATCCGCCGGGTTCGCAACGGTGATATCTTGGCGAGACTGCGAGGAGCCTGGCTTGATGATGGAGCCTAAATGACTTCATCGCTCCCGAAGTGAGAGGATCTCGTCATGCTGAATTCCAAAACATTGTTCGTGGCTTCGTCTCTGGCGTTGGCGATCACGGGATCCGCCTCCGCGCAAATGCCTCCGCAGCAGCCGGACTCGAAAGCCTTCAAGATTGGCTCCCTCGATCTGGTTTCGTTGCACGACGCCCAGTTCGTACTGCCCAATGACGGCAAGATCTTCGGTATTGGACACTCCCCGGAGGAAATTGGTGAAGTACTAAAGGCGTCAGGTGCGCCGACCGATACCGTGACGCTGAGCGTAGATGCGTTGTTGGTGAAAGAGCCAGAGCGCGTGATCCTGATCGATACCGGGGTCGGTGGAGCGCTGCAGCAGTCCCTCGCTCAGGCAGGCACCAAACCGGAAGAGGTTACCGACATTCTGATCACCCATTCACATCCCGATCACATGGGCGGCCTCGTTAAGGACGGCAAGCTGGCCTTCCCCAAGGCAACGATCCGCATGTCGTCGGCGGAATGGGAGTTTGCCAGGAAGAACGCCCAGCTTGCGGACGTCGTCAAGGTGATCGAAGGAAATGTGAAGACGTTCAATCCGGGCGTGGAGGTCGTGCCGCAGATAACTTCGGTCGGCTTGAAAGGCCACACACCGGGCCATGTCGGTTATGAAATCGTATCCGGCAAGGAGAAGCTGCTGGACATTGGTGACACGGTGCACAGCTCGATCATCTCGCTTGTAAAACCGGAATGGCTCGTTGGGTTCGACAATGACGAAAAGGGCGGCGAGAAGAACCGCATCGACACATTGAAGAAACTAGCGAAGGACAAGGAACTCGTCTTCACGCCGCACTTCCCCTTCCCGGGCGTCGGTCACATCGCAGCCGACGGCGATCACTTCTCGTGGCAGCCAAGCGTCCCGACAGCGAAGTAATCGTCCGGTCCGGAACGAAAGGCAGTTTGAGAAACGGAGCACCGATCTTGGCAATCTCGAGCCGGGTGTCTGGCGCGAATTTGCCTGTGAACAAACTATGCGAAAAGTTGTAATTTCCCGCGATCCGGGTAATCCGTTGGAAAGTATTCAATCTGAGAAATATTCATTTTGTTCAGATACAACTTGATCAGGACGAACATCTTTGAGCAAAGAAATTCCCAGCATCAATGATCTGGCACATCAATTTTATCGGGATCATAAGAAGGTTCTTGATCTGCTTGCGAAACCGAGCCCTGCGCTTGGCTTTGATGTCGCGGCTCAAAGATTGTTCGGCAAAAAGCCCGAGCGAAAGCAGGTGCTCGCAACTGTTGCCGGTCAATTCGTCTACTGTCGAATGGAAAAGAACCAGGTAACCTTCCTACCGGCTGCCTGGAAGGACAAACTGGACAACATGCAAAGCATTTGGACAGGCTGTGAGAACTGGTGGCTTGGATACCCGCTCATCACCTATCTGTCGACAAGGTCCGGCAAGAACGGTGCTGACGGCGAGCTGCATCTCAATATCGAGCTGGGCCCGCTTTCGGACCACCGGCTTCGAAAAGGAATTATCGCTACTCTCGCAGCGGAAGCATCCGCGAAAGGCCTGAAACGGATCGGGTTTTCTGCCGGAGCGGCCGACAACGGACGCCTATACTCCCGGTTTTTGCAGAAAAGCTCGGTTTCGCTCGATGATTCTTACAACGAGCATGAGGTCGAACAGAAAATGCGCCATCTCCTTGTTGAATTCGAACCAGAATTCGATTTTGTCGCAAACGTCATCCCGCAGTTCCCCATTTAAGAAACCACTATCTCCCGTTAGCTTGCCGTTAACCTTCTCGGGTGCAAATGCGTTAACGATAATTCGCGGGACGATTGAAATCGCAACCCACAGTAATGAGTTTCGACCCTCAAGGTCTATGCGTAACGGTCTCGCCATGATGACGAGCACCCCCAGTGGTTAACCGTTGAAGTGTTCCGACATCGCTAGCAGCCTGCGCCGGACCGGCTGAAGTCCGGGGGCTAGCCTATTCCCACGGGGCTTTAACGTGACCAGCATTCTGACGAACACATCCGCCATCGCCGCACTTCAGACGCTTCGAAGCGTCAACGCGGGACTTGAGAAAACACAGCATCAAGTCAGCTCCGGCCTTCGGATTCAAAAGGCATCAGACAACGCGGCTTATTGGGCGATCTCGACAACGATGAGGTCGGACAACAGGGCATTCTCGGCTGTATCCGACGCCATCGAATTGGGGGCAGCGACGGTCGACACGGCTTATGCCGCGACGTCGTCCATCATCGACATCCTTGGTGAATTCAAAGCCAAACTCGTTGCGGCCAAGGAAAAAGGCGTCGACAAATCGAAAATTCAGGACGAACTCAACCAGCTTAGCGCGCAGGCGCAGGCAGCCGTGATATCGGCGAGCTTCAGCGGCCAGAACTGGCTGAGTACCAACGCTTCGACGCACCTGATGGAAACCACCGAACTTGCAACCGATGTGGCCTCTTCCTTCGTCCGTTCGGAGAATGGAGCGGTGGCCGTCACGACGACGAAGGTGAACCTCAAGAACACCAGCATGCTGAACGCCGGAGGCGGCGGCATCCTGCAGAAGGAGCTCGGCGGTGTCGGCGACATCGGCGGCTTCCGAAGCACGGGCATCAATTCCGTGGCGCACGAAGGCCACGAAAGCCACAGTTTCACCGGCCCGGCGACTTTCGGCACCACGGACTACATCACATTCGATCTGGTCGTGGATGCAGGTACACTTTCGGGAGGTATCACCTATTCCGGGCTGAGGATCGACAAGACGGTCATCGACTCCGCGCTAGGCACGAGCGACGGCACGATCCATGACGGTGCAGAGATGCGAAAAGTGCTCCAGAAAGTATTCGCCGACAACGCTGTCAAAGCGACCGCCAACGAGACAATGTTCACAGGCTCGACGACAGCAACGGATGTCTTTGAGATCGGTTCCCTTGAGACTTCCGGTCATCCAGGTTCCAGCATCGATATCTCCAATGTCGTATCCAATCTCGGAAGCTCGTATCCCGCAGGCTTCGCCATGGGCCTGGAAAACCCGCCGAGGCAGAACCACGACAATATGTATCCGGAAGCGTGGTTCGATTTCACCAAGCCGTTCACCGTATCGCCGACGTCGCAGATTTTCTTCGACGCTCAGGTCGGTCCTGGCGCGCCTCAATCCTTCACCATCGACCGTGCGACCGTCGATGCGGCACTCGGCACGACCGACGGCACAGTTGGAAGTGCCGCGGACCTCGCGACCGTCATAGAATACGTCACGACCGGGATGGGCCTTTCGGTGACCACGTCCGGCAACCAACTGACGTTTTCCGCGGATCGGACAATGTTTCCGGAAGCAGGCAATCGCGCCGCCCGCGTCATGGTCGGGAATGTCACGTCCAATCCGACCTGGGCTTTGGAATTCGATCTCGCCGAAGTCGATGTGACGACATCAAGCTTCACTGTCGACGAATACCTGGTTGGCGTCGAATATATGCTCCATCGATCGACGACCAGCGGCAGCGTCCTTGGCTCCCTCGACAAGCGCCTGGGCATGCAGTCGGATTTCGTCAGCCATCTTCAGGCCAGCATGACATCCGGTATCGGACGCTTGGTCGATGCAGACATGGAAGAAGTATCCGCGAGGCTGACGGCCCAACAAACCCAGCAACAGCTGTCCGTCCAGGCACTTCAGATCGCCAATCGGGGACCGAGTACGATTCTTCAGCTTTACTCGGGACGTCAGGGCTAGCGTGATGCGTCGGCGGCCGAGTCCGCCCGCCCGTTCTGGATACTCATCCCGCCGATCTAATTTCTAAGAGGCAGATTGCAGATGCAGGCGGACCGCACAGCCGGCTTTAGCGGGACTATAGGGCTTGGGTCCCCGGCTGTACGGTCCGCGCGTCTTGCTCGCGACGAAGACTTAAGTTCCTGCCCACCGTAAGAACTGATCGATGGATATCAGCCGAATACAGATGGCAGGAACCTGGTCTCCATTTCGTCACATCGCCCTGTCTGACCGGGAGTGAAGCTCAAGGCAGTCACCGAAACAGCCGCGCGCAAACCGGTCGCAATGACTAGGAGCAGCCGCGTTTCTGCATCCGCTTTAGGATTTTCGCTTTTTTCTCTACTTCATCACCGGGTCTCTTGCCGCCTGTCGTTCGCGACAAGCGATCCTGCATTTGTTCGCAGGTTTTGCGTGGGCGATTATCATCCCGATCCTTCCGGCGAGCGTCCGCTTCGTCCCCGCTGCTCAACAACATCGTCACAGAAACAAGGCTGACGATTGCGGTTCTCACTTGGGGCTGCCTTCGGGATTCGGTTGTTGCGATCCACAGTCGCGCGGGTTGCTTATCAACCCTACCATAATCGGACGACGGTTGGTGTGCGTCCGCTAGCAATGATGTCGACGCATTTTGCACCATCAGGAACGGAAACGGCCTTCGGTAGCAGAACTGCCTGGCTGCGATTGCTTTGAAATACGGCACCTTGCTCCACGCGCGCGTGATCGCGCCACGCCCGGAAAGGAGACACCGGACCGGCTTGTCAACGAGGCGGTGTTCCGCTTGCCGGCAGGTTCCGGCACCGGTCGCGACCTCTACAAAAGTGACGTTATTATTCCGAGTCAACCAACACCCGAATAAAGTCGATTGCGTCGATCTCCGACTTTATGGTGAATATGCTGGTAATGCTGGATCTCATTGACCCAGGGGGAAGTATCGGTCAGAGGCAATATCGGCGCGACCCCTGAAGAGGAAGGACAACTACCCTCTCTTCGGGCCATATTTCAAATTCGGCACGTACCGGAGGCATTGACGAGCGAACCGGGATACAATCGTGCACTAAACTCTCCGCGCGGTCCGACCAAGCACTTCGGCTCAATTGCACTGTCACGCGTTTTTCACGCGACAATTTGCAACCATACGATTAACTCTCTCGCTCAAAACGTGTTGGCCGATCGTATCGCCGTGGGGTATTGCGTCATGAAATTCGACACCTCTACCGAATTTGATCAAGTCATCCTCATCTTCAAAGATCCCGGCCGACGGCTGATCGTTCGGACCGTGCAGGAGGCTGCCAACGCTTTGCTGAAAGACTGGCCATCGGACGATGGCGAGGAGTTTTTATCTGCGGTGAAAGCGTGTGTCGACGTGATGACCGGAAAGGCCAGTAGCTGGGAGCTGAGAAGCGCGATCCTCCGGGCCGCTAATGAAGCTGGTGTGGCCGCGGTTGCCGTACTTCATTGAGCGATGGGCGCCCGCCATGGATCGTCCGGCGGGCCATATCAGTTCGAAGCGATCGTGACACCTAACCCGATCCCGCCAGAAGTGACGCGTGCTCGGCAAGCTTGCGAGCGGCGAACTCGGTGAAGAGCCGCACACGCTTCGTCTTGCGTGTCTCACCCTGCGTGAGAAGCCAGAGCGTGCCGTACATGTGCAGGTCAGTTCCAGGTACCCTCACCAGCGTTGGATCGGCATCTCCGACGAAGCAAGGCAGCGTCGTCATTCCCAGCCCCTGCTGCACCGCGACGATCTGCGCCTCGGCATCAGTGACCCTGAACGGCACGCCTGAATTACGGGTCTCACCATGGCGGACCCATTCGGGAATACCGTGAGCGCTTATGACGATCCACCGGACAGGATCAGGCCCGCCGGCATTCCATGCGGGCAGCAGATCGCGAGACATATAGATTGCGCCGAACACATCCGGTCCCTTCAGTCCGTGAAGATTGGGCGGCAGAGTCTTGCGGTCATAGACGACGCGGATCGCGACGTCGGCCTCTCGGTTTGTCAGGTTCGCCAGGTCGCCGGATGACATGATGTCCATCTCGATGTCCGGATGCGAGCGCGCGAAGTCAGCGAAATCAGGCATGAGGAGGTGTGTCGCAAGTGTCGGGGCCAGCGTCACCCGCAGTAGCCCGCGCACGCTTTGGTCGCGACCGAGGACGCGGGTCTCCAACTGATGCGACGAGGCTTCCATCTGCTCCGCGAGCTCGCGTACCTCTTCCCCCGCCGCCGTTATGTGATAACCGGAAGGCAGCTTCTCGAACATCCGCGCTCCAAGACGCTCCTCAAGCTGGCCGATACGCCGAAGGACAGTGGAATGGTTCACGCCGAGAACCAGGGCAGCCGCCCGGACTGATCCGGCTCGCGCTACGGCAAGAAAATAGCGAACGTCATCCCAGTCAATCATGGTGCATTCCGGCACCGCAGCGGTGCGCCCTCGTAGCCATTCTGCAGTCCAAACTACCGCTGTATGCACAGAAATCAAATCGGCTAACCAACTAAGCCGGATCGATTTTGCACCACCCTTGTGCGTGCTTGCGCACTGACACCCGGAATCCGGTGGCCCTATGTTGGTGTTCTCAGGGTTTGGCAGGGCACTTCTCCATACCCGCGGAACAGACCGAAGGATGCACAACATGAACAGACTAGACGGAAAGACTGCCATTATCACCGGTGGTGCCACTGGCATCGGCCGTGCCGCGGCGAAGCGCTTCATCGAGGAAGGCGCCTTCGTCTTCATCTTCGGTCGCAGGCAGGAAGCGCTTGACGCGGCCCTGGCCGATCTAGGGCCAAATGCCCTCTCTGTGCAAGGCTCGGTCTCCGACGAGGCGGACCTGGATCGTCTTTATGCGGCAGTGAAGGCCGAGCGCGGCACACTCGACATCGTCTTTGCCAACGCAGGAGCGGGAAGTCCGCTTCCTCTTGGCAAAATCACCGCAGAGCATATCGACGACACCTTCGACACCAATGTGAAGGGCACGATCTTCACGGTGCAGAAAGCGCTTCCGCTCATGGGACAAGGAGGGTCAATCATACTGACCGGATCGAGCGCAGGCACCACGGGCGCCCCGGCATTCACCGTCTACAGTGCCAGCAAGGCGGCGGTGCGCAACCTCGCCCGGACTTGGGCCGAGGACCTGAAGGGCACAGGCATCCGTGTCAACGTGCTCTCGCCCGGTGCAACGGCGACCGAACTCGCGAAGGATGCGCTTGGCGAGGAAGGGCAGAAGGCTTTCGCGTCGATCACCCCGCTCCAGCGTATGGCGGATCCGTCAGAAATCGCAGCTGTGGCCGCTTTCCTCGCGTCGCCGGACAGCAGCTTCATGACCGCCAGCGAAGTCGCCGTTGATGGCGGCCTGGCCCAGCTCTGACGCTCAGCCTGCTTGCGCCTTCGAAAAACGAGCGGGGCGCCTGGGAATTTCATGAACCAAGGGAGAAGATTATGACCTATGCAATCATCGGCTTCGGCAAGATCGGCCAGGCTCTCGCCAAGGCGTTCGCCCGAAGCGGCATTGAAGTATCCGTTGCCACCACTCGCGATCCGGAAAGCTTTGCATCTGAGGCCGCCGCGATTGGGCCTGGGATCATCCCGAAGACACTGACGGACGCAATCAAGGCGGACGTCATCTTTCTGGCAGTCCGTTTCGAGGCTCACGCAGGTGTCGCAAAGGCGCTGTCGGACTGGAAAGGGAAGATCATCGTCGACGTTACCAATGCCTATGGGTTGCCCCTTGAGATACTGGGAGAGCAGCCTTCCGCTAGAGTAATTGCGAACGCGTTTGCAGGCGCCAAGGTGGTCAAAGGGTTCAACCATCTGGTCGCCGGGATCCTTGAACAAGATCCGGATATCCACGGCGGCAAGAGGGTTGTGTTCCTGGCGAGCGACGACGAGGACGCGTCAAGGCAGATCGGCACGCTTGCGGAAAATCTCGGTTTTGCGCCGATCAACCTCGGCCGACTTTCCGAAGGCGGACTGCTCGTGCAGGCGCGCGGGAATAAATGGGGTCATCTGATCTTCAAGGACTTGGTCAAATTCAACTGATCTCGTTTTCGCAGACCCAAGAGAAGCCGGAGAATCCAATGAGCAGCGGCGACAAGGAAGGGTTGCTGCCGCTATCGGCCGAAGACATCGAGTGGATCGTTCCCGGGAACGCCATCACAGACACTCAGGTGTCAACGCCACAAACAAGCCGTTCATGAATGACCGGCTCACAATTATCGTCGAGAACGGGAAAGTGGCGGCCATCAGCGAATACATCGACACGCAGGCGCTGGCACGAATTTCAGGCGATTGACAGCGCGATCCGTGCGGCAAGACCGTCCTGCGCAACGGAACCTTTTGCTTCGATGAGTGATTAAAGCGGCGACGGTGGATCTCCCTGTTCGTCGCCGGCCGATGATAAATCTCATCGGCCGCAATCGGGTCTCCCCAGAATGTGAACGCTTGGTAACTTGAAATATTAAAGGCGAAAGGCTTTATGCAGCCGATGAACTCGAAGCACTTCATCACGGCCATGAGCATTGCAGCTTTGACGGCATGCTCACATATCGAGCCTCTTGAGACGCCCCTCGCCCAGTCAGCAATCCCGCACGAGGCGCCTTTGACGGATCAAGCAGTGATCGCAGATACTGTCGGTCGCAGTCCTGTCGGCGCAAACGCGCTCGCCTGGGCCAACCCGTCGACAGGCAGCGCGGGGGTTATCGAACAGATCGATGCCAGTACCGATGGACCGGACGGATGTCGCCGTTTTGTAACCAGCCGGCAATCGCTCGACGGCATGACGCGCTTCAATGGCGTAGCCTGCCCGTCCGGGGACAGTTGGAAACTGGGCGGGCAATAGGGCCAGCTCAACGTCGGTAGCCGATGCCAGCAGCGCTTCGCTACGACCGCTTGGCGATGGGGGCTGTCACGAAGGTCCTGCGATGCGGTCCACAAGGCGGGGTGCCTCCTCGGCGGTCACCAATATTATGCCTGACTAGCGGATAGAGGCGAAATCCAGCCCGGCGAAATAGAGGCCGGGCGGCCACGCCATCCTCGTGGATAGGCTGCCCCTCTGCATCGAGCGCACCGTCAAGCTTCATCCAATTGAAATCGCCCTTGAAGCCTGTGCACCACAAGAGCAAAAATCGGGTGCTTTATCCTGAACTCCTTCAAGCGGCTGTGAGCGCCCGCGAAGGTCCATGGTATTTCTGATTCAATCGCTAGTGGAATCGATAGAAGTCTACCGGATATCACATCGCAATGACGAGACGAGCCTGCAGGCCCTGTCTTGCGGCGTCCTTTAGTACATGCTCAATTTGATTTTCGATTGTGGAAACTCAGTCTATGCTGTCGCTTGTCGGGATGAAGTTGGCAAGCAGGCTCGAATTCTCGCAACAATGCGTTCGTTCGCCTCGTAAGAGGTCTCCTCGTCCCTGGTCGCGAGCGTTGAGGGGTTCAGGACGAGCGAGTCGAAGCTTACCGAACTGGTCGTCTCGTCCGTATTGAGGCAGACTTCGTCGAAGAGTTCGAGGCCTGGAGCACGACCTAGATGACGCGCTTCGGCTAAGAGGATTCAGAAGTGAAATTGTTTCTGCTCCTGCCCCTGATTGCGATTGTCTGTTCGGGCTGTTCGACCGAGCCACCCACCGTGTCCCGAGCGGTGCGCCCTCAAAGCCGTCACGCATCACACCTTCCCCAAGCGCCAAGCTGTGAAAGCAAGCTTAATTTTGAAGGGATGTTGCGTACACTCTGCTATTGAGGCTTGTTTGTGCGCTTGGACCGCAGCCGGCCTCAGTCATGAGAAATGCAACGCGCGCAGTTACGGAGAGGCCAGCGAGAGGGCGGTCGAATTTACGCGCCGGCAGATCGGCATCTTGAGCAGCGGCGGTCATTTCCCTGAAATCGATATCGCAACAACAGGGACCTGGGCTGCCGATCCCGCTCGCACGACCTACCTCCTGGACGTGAGGACGCCGGCTGTTCCCTCGGCAATCTTTCCAGATCCAGTAGCGGAACCGATACCATCCTAGCGGCTGGCCCCGGCGCTAAGCCTCTCTATGCTTGGCTGCAGCAAGAATGGTCTCCCCGATATCGGCAAAGCCGAGGCCGGCTGGCCGGGTCGAGATCCACCGAGGGGCATGTGAGAGCTGCGGCAAAATCGACAGGACATTGTTCACGCCGAAAGAATTGACGATGTAGCCGAACATCGGTGCATCGTTGCGGGAATCGCCGACAAAAGCCGTCGCCAGCGGAACTGCCTGCGGGCTGAGGCCAAATTCCTCGATCAAGAGACGTTCGCTCATCGAGCGTTTGTCGTAATTGCCGATCCATGTGTTGATATGGATCGAACTGATGGCGACGGTTGCCCCACGGTCACGCAGACACGCCGCCAAGCGGTCTACCTCGGCCGGTGGATGGCCAACGATATCGACGGCGACGTCCGCCAGCCGAAAGGCTTGATCATGTGCAATCTGAAAGCCCAAGCCCTCACGTGCGATAATGTCGACGACCGTCTGGAGATGGCGCCGTTGACGCTCGGTCTGGATCGCCTGTCCCTCCCAATAGTCGAAGACGACGTCGCGCCCTCGGCGGAAAACTGCATAGGCGCCGCTTTCTCCTATGACCGCCTTGACGGGCCAGGCGCGAACAATGTGCTCACACCAACCGGCAGAACCGCCAGTGACCGGAATAACCGCAATACCGGCATCGTTCAGGTCCCAAAGCACCTGATAGGTCTCCGGGAGCAACTGTCCGTCGGTCGTCAGCGTGTCGTCAATATCGGTGAAGAGGTAACGCACGCCCCGAAGCTCGTCAGCAGATGGAGTTCGATCAACAAAAGTCATCAATTTTCCTCGCCGCTTGTGACGATTTCGACGCCGCTTGCGGCAAGCGCTTGCCGGATCTGCGGTTCGCCCGGCAAGCGATCCGTGTAGAAGCGGTTGAGTTGTTTGAATGGAGCAACGCGAACAGCCGCCGTGCGCTCCCATTTGCTGACGTCGGCCGCGAGAAAGCGCGTCTGCGAATTCTCGATCAGAGCATTGGTTATCTGCGCCTCACCGTAACTGAAATCCATGATACCGTTAGTCACGCTCAGTGCACCGGCGCCAAAGACCGCATAATTGGCGTAGAATTTCTCGATGAACTTGATGACGTCAGCGCCAACCACGTCGCGGTCGTCGTGACGTAGCAAGCCGCCCGTCAAATGCACTTCGACGCTCGGCGCGTCGCAGAGCGTAAGCGCCACATGGATATTGTTGGTTACGACGGTCAGCCCCTTGTGGTCGCGCAGCGCCTCGGCCACGAACTGGACGGTGCTGCCGACCCCGAGAAAGACGGTCGAATCCGGACCGATATCACTTGCCAAGCGTCTGGCGATCGCCCGTTTGGCGCGCTTGTTCAACTGCGCTCGTGCATTGAGCGAGATATTGCTGCCCTCGATCGGAAGATCCACTCCACCGTGAAATCGCCGTGCAAAACCAAGGTCGCACAGCGTATTGATGTCGCGGCGTATCGTCTGCGTCGTCAGGTCGTATCGACGCGCAAGCTCCTCGATAAACTGGGTCCCTTCACTCTCGATCAACGCCAGGATTTCACGCTGTCGCGCCGAGATCATGCGCTGCGCCATCGACTGTCCCTACTTTAGAAAGAGGCTCGGATCATCGGTTATCACACCTGTCAGCCCTGCCGGCCAGAAGGACGTCAGCAGGCGGGGGTCGTTGCATGTCCATGCGCGAACTTTGATGCCGCGACTTGCGGCCTCTTCCAGGAATCCGATGCTCAGCGATTTGTAAAGGAGATGGATGGTCTGCGCCGGCACAGCTGCAAGTCGGTCCACCCAGTCCTCGGGAAGCTTGCTCCAGAGCATGGCAAGATCATAGTTCGCATCCAGCTTGTGCATCGCCCGCAATGCCGCAGGATCGAAGCTCGAGATCATCACTTGCGTATGCGCTGCGCGCATTTGGAGATGCTCGTGGACCGTTCTCGTCAGCTGCTCGAGCGACGTCTGATGCGGATGCTGCTTGATTTCGACATTGATGTTGAGACCAAGGCGGCCCAGTTCCGGTACGACATCGGCAAGCAGCGGGATCTTTTCTCCCTTGAATTCCTCGCCGAACCACGACCCTGCATCGATCCCGGAGAGATCGGCGGCTGTCATATGCTTGAGGTGTCCCTTCGAAGAGGAGCAGCGATCGACCGTTACGTCATGAATGACGACGGCGGTTCCGTCGCCAAGTAGCGCCACATCCAGTTCGACCCACTCTGCGCCCTGGTCGGCTGCCGCCTTGAATCCGGCGATCGTGTTTTCGGGCGCGACAGCGGATGCGCCGCGATGAGCCTGAATTTCATTTTTGGCCAAGTCCGAAGCCAATATATGCTGTGTCATCATGTTCACTTCTCAAAATAAAGTTCAGTATTGTCGAAGTCGTGCTTGCGCGGCTTCGGATCAGAGATCGTCCGTTCGCCTGCCTGTCTGGCGATTGAAGGGATGGATGGATGCAAGGCGAATATAAACCGGGATTTTGGCGGCTTCGCTAAAATCAGGTCTTCCCGGAACGGTAACAATGGCGGTCTGATTGCTTTCCTCCAGGCGGATGTGCAAATGGCTTTCGCCACCGATCGGCTCAAGGAGTTCGACTATTGCATCGAGACGGATAGACGGTTCGCTCGGCTTCTCCGTGAATATGTCATCGGGTCGAATACCGAGCGTATCCGTCGCGTCCGGCAGCGTGAGCAGACCATCGCCGTCCGCTCGCCTGACCAGTTCGAGTGGCAGAATGTTCATCGGCGGCGAACCGATGAAGCTCGCGACAAAGAGGCTAGCGGGACGATCATAGACGTCGACCGGCGTGCCGACCTGTTCGACGAGACCGCCATTCATCACCACGAGGCGATCGGCCAATGTCATGGCCTCCAGCTGATCGTGCGTGACATAGATGCTGGTCGTCTTCAGCCGACGTTGTAAACGGCGAATTTCCACGCGCATCTGTACGCGCAGCTTGGCATCGAGGTTGGAGAGCGGTTCGTCGAACAGAAAGGCAGCAGGCTCGCGGACGATTGCACGTCCCATTGCGACACGCTGGCGCTGACCGCCGGACAGCTGACGCGGTTTGCGCTCGAGCATCGGACCGATCTCGAGGATCTCGGCAACCTCGGCAATCCGGCGATCGATCTCGGTCCTCGGCGTGCCTCGATTCTTCAGACCGTATTCAAGGTTCTTGCGAACACTCATATGTGGATAAAGCGCATAGTTCTGGAAAACCATGGCGATGTCCCGTTCGGCAGGTTCCGCCTTGTTGACGTTGCGTCCGGCGATCTGGATCTCGCCGTCGCTGACTGTTTCAAGGCCTGCTATCATTCGCAACAAGGTTGATTTTCCACAGCCCGAGGGGCCGACCAAGACAATGAATTCGCCGTCCGCGACTGAAAGGTCGATACCTCTGACCGCGGGGACCGAACCATAGTTCTTCTTGATGTCAATTATATTGATCGCTGCCATTTTTTATTTCTCCGTTTCGACCAAGCCCTTAACGAAAAGGCGCTGCATGGCGACGATGACGAGGACAGGGGGAAGTGCTGCCAGGATGACGGCTGACATGACAAGGTTCCAACGCGGCTCGGCGTCGGCCACAGCCGCCATGCGCTGAATTCCCATCACCACAGTGTAAAGGCTCTGATCGGTCGTGATGATCAGTGGCCAGAGATACTGGTTCCAGCCGAGTACAAAGAGGATGATGAAGAGCGCCGCGATATTGGTGATCGATAGCGGCAGGAGGATATCCCAGAAGAATTTCATCGGTCCTGCCCCATCGACCCGCGCCGCTTCCATCAACTCATCCGGTACGGTGAGAAAAAACTGGCGGAACAGGAATGTCGCTGTTGCCGACGCGATCAGCGGGATGATCAGCCCGCCATAATTGTTGAGCATGCCGAGGTCGGCGACGACCTTGTAGGTCGGCACGATACGCACTTCGACCGGCAACATCAGGGTGATGAAGATCATCCAGAACGCCAATGTCCTGAAGGGGAACCTGAAATAGACGATGGCGAAGGCCGACAGGATCGAGATCGCAATCTTGCCGACTGCAACACCGATCGCCATGATCAGGGAATTGAGCATCATCGGGCCGATGGGCGGCGCGCCGGCATTCGTCATGCCGGCCGTCAGCATCGTGGAATAGTTCTCGAACATATGCGTGCTCGGCGTCAGCGGCACGACCCCGGACAGAAAGTCGTTAGGTCCGTGTGTCGATGCGATGAAGGCGACATAGACGGGGAAGACCACGACGACGACGCCGACGATCAGAACCAGATGCGCAAGAAGAGTTAGGAAGGGGCGATTTTCGACCATCGTCATTATCCTCAATACTGTACGCGCCGCTCGATGAATCGGAACTGGATTGCTGTCAGGGCGACGACAATCAGCATCAGGATCACCGATTGGGCGGCCGAAGAGCCTAGGTTAAGTCCGATAAAGCCGTCGAAATAGACTTTGTAGACGAGGATCTCGGTCGCTCGCGCGGGACCGCCTTGCGTTGTTGCATGGATGATGCCGAAGGTGTCGAACATCGCGTAGACGATGTTGATCACGACGAGATAGAAGGTCGTAGGCGAGATCAGCGGGAAGACGATCGTCCAGAAGCGCTTGACGGGGCCCGCGCCGTCAATGGCGCCCGCCTCCTGCAGGGACTGCGGCACGGATTGGAGTGCTGCCAGGAAAAACAGAAAATTATAGGATATCTGTTTCCAGGTCGCAGCGATGACGATGAGCGCCATCGCATCGTTGGGATTTATCAGATGGTTCCAGTTGACGCCCATTGATCGCAGGAGATAGGCGACAATGCCGATCGACGGATTGAACATGAACCACCAGAGGATGCCCGCAATCGCCGGCGCAACCGCGTAGGGCCAGATCAGGAGCGTCGAGTAAAGGCGCGAGGTGCGCAACACGCGGCCGGCGGCAGCCGCCAGTATCAAGGCGATCGACGTCGACAAGCCCGTCACCAGAACGGCGAAGAGCAGCGTGTGGCCAAAGGCATCGAGATAGAGCGGATCGGCGAACAGGCGACGGTAGTTATCAAGCCACACGAAGCTCGTTTTGAAGCCGAAGGCGTCCTGGCGCAGGAATGACTGCCAGAACGCGGTTGCGGCCGGCCAGAGAAAAAAAACTATTGTCACAAGGATCTGCGGGGCAATTAGCAGATAAGGGAGAAGCTTGCCCGGAAAGACAGTCCGTTTGGTTTGCATGAGCCCTCACGTCCCGATGGGTTGATGGGCGAAGGGCCGGTATGAACCGGCCCTTCGGTAGGGACTACTGATTGGCGGACTGAAAATCGCGCAGCTGTTCGTTGCCGCGTGTGACGACGGAATCGAGCGCTTCCTTGGCCGTCTTCTTGCCTGACAGAAGGGCAGCGAATTCATCATCGATGATGCCGCGAACCTGAACGTAATTGCCAAAACGGATACCCTTGGAATTCTCCGTCGGGGTCACGCGCGTCAGCTGTTTGATGCCGATGTCCGAACCAGGGTTCTTTGCGTAGTAGCCTTGATCCTGGCCGAGCTTGTAGGCCGCTTCGGTGATCGGCAGGTAGCCGGAGAACTGATGCCAGTCGGCCTGAACCTCAGGCTTTTGCAGATAGGTGTAGAACTTCGCGACACCCTTATATTCTTCCTCTGGCCGTCCCTTCAGCGTCCACAGCGTGGCGCCGCCGATGATGGAATTCAGAGGCTGCTGGATGACATCATTATAGTAGGGCAGAGGGGCAAAACCGACTTCGAAACCCTTGGCATTGTTCACGACGCCAGCTCGACCGGCCGATGAGTTCATGTACATGGCGCATTCCTGCGAATAGAACATCGGCGGGGCATTGTCGCCGCCGCCAGGACCGCCGAACTTGAACAGGCCTTCGTCCTGCCACTTCTTCAAATTGTCCCAATGACGCACCGTCAGGTCATTGTTGAAGGTGAACTCTGCATCGAGGCCGCCAAAGCCGTTGGCCTTGGTCGAATAGGGCTTGTCGTGCAGCGCATTGAGGTTCTCAGTCTGAATCCAGGAGATCCAGGCGCTGGTGAAACCGCATTTGGCCGCACCCGACTGCATGATCTTGCGAGAAAATGCCTCGACATCGGCCCAGGTCTTTGGCGGCGTTTCCGGATCAAGGCCCGCCTTTTTGAAGATATCCTTGTTATAATACATGATCGGGGTCGAAGAATTGAACGGCAGGGACAGGACGTTGCCGTTCGTGTCCGAATAGTATCCGACGACCGGGGCGATGAACTGGCTCTGGTCCCAAGCCTCGCCTTCGTCTTTCATGAGCTGATACACGGGATAGATCGCGCCTTGCGCGGCCATCATCGTTCCTGTTCCAACTTCGTAGACCTGGACGATCGCCGGCTGCTGGTTGGCGCGAAAAGCAGCAATGGCGCCGGTCAGGGTTTCGTCATAGGTGCCCTTGAAGACGGGAACGATCTCGTAGTCGCTTTGCGATGCGTTGAACCCCTTGGCGATCTCCTCCAGTTTTGCACCGTTCTCGCCACCCATCGCATGCCACCATTGAATCTTGGTTGCCGCCATGGCCGGCGCGCTCAAGGACAGGCTCAGCAGGCCCGCGGATAGATAACAAGCAGCCTTATTCATCTCTCACTCCCAATGTTGATCCGTGGAGCCTCCCGCTCCGAATGCGACGCAAACCCTACCAGCTGACATTCATATTGCAATCAATTAATGTTCAAATGAACATCCGTGTCAAAGTAACGCTTCGACGGGCTCGGCAAAATTAGGGAGATTCGGGAAAATCGCGGTGGGCTTCGTGCATTTTCGCACGATCTCACACATCTTGCCGACATGGATGAACCTTGACAAAAAGACAGACGTTCGAATGAACATATGGCAGATATCGAAATGGCAGGATGCGCCGCTCGCCGTTTCGAGCTGCCTAACCGGTCGGGAACGCAAGCCGCGCGCCGATTCGTAACGATTGGCCGGTGACAAAGAGGTGTGCCGGAGCTCAGATCACGCAAATGGCGGATAGTCGCAGTTCAGGACGCAGAACCGGTCAGACCGCCCACACCCGAGTGGTCCCTTCAGGGCCGACGTTCGTCCGCGGCCCGATCTTCCCTATTCCAAGCGCCACCGGGATCGATCTTGAAATCGCCCCCACTTCTTCCGAGCGAAACCGCGGTTCGGCGGATCTGCGCCCATTCAGGTACGAGCCCGATTGAGACGAGCGACAGAAGGAGCAGTCACAGATACGCAACCGCAAACAATCAGCCATTTGCCTCGCTATTTGCCGACGCCTTGGCTGAGCCCTCTGATGAACTGCCGCGAGAAAATCACGTAGAGGGCGACGAGCGGCACGACGCCAAGCGTCAATGCGGCAAGAAGGGCCGGATAGTCGCTGAGAAACTGACCGACAAACTGCTGAACACCGAGCGTCACAGTCTGGTTGGCCTTGCCAGGCGCCAGGATCAGCGGGAACCAGAGGTCGTTCCAGACCGGCAGCATGGTCAGCGTCGCGACTGCAGCAAGGCCGGGCTTGACCACTGGCAGCACGATGCGGAAGGTGCGGAATTCGCCCGCGCCATCCATGCGCGCCGCTTCCTTGATCTCCGTCGGCACGGTGCGGAAATAAGCCATCATCAGGGTGACCGCGATCGGTATGCTCATCGCCGTATAGACCAGGATCAGCGCCGTCAGCGTATCGACGAGGCCCCATGTGATCATGATCTTCAGGATCGGTACGGTGCCGAGGCGTATCGGCAGCATGATGCCGACAACGAAAAGCGCGGCGATCACTGGCGTGATCTTCAGACGGTATTCCGTCAGGCCGTAGGCGGCGAGCGCCGAAAGGACCACAGTCAACACGATCGTCGAGACCGTAACGATCAGGCTGTTGCGATAGTTCAGCAAGAAATTGCCACGGGTGAAGACACGAATATAGCCGTCGACGCCGAAGGTCGCCGCCGTCGGCAGGTCGAAGGGACCGCCGAAAATGGCGGGTGTCGTCTTGAACGAATTCAGAATGACGACGCAGATCGGGCCGAGCGCCAGAAGCACGAAGAAGATGAGGAGCCCGTGGACGATGAGCCGGTCGAGCAACATGCGGTGGCGGCTCGTGCCGTAGAAGGTGGAACTGACCTTGCTGGAGGATAGCATCTGTTCCGCTCCCTAGATCTGATGGGCCTGGAGGCGGCGCTGGACCAGCCAGAAATAGGCGCCGGTCACGAGAAGAATGATGACGAAAATGACTGTTGCCACCGTCGCGCCGAGATCGAGATCGGCGACCTGGCCGCTCGATCCGAAGAAGGTTCGGTAAAACAGCGTCCCGAGAATATCGGTGCTGTAGTTCGGACCGGGGGCGGATCCGTTGAGCGCAAAGATCAGGTCGAACCCGTTGAAGGTCCAGATATAGGTCAGGATGACGATCAGTCCGAACTGCGGAGCAATCAGCGGGAACTTGATCTTCCAGAAGATCCGCCAGTTTCCTGCGCCGTCGAGACGGGCGGCCTCGATGATATCTTCGGGGACGGCAAGAAGCGCGCTGTAGAGAAAGAGCATGGGTATGCCGACATATTGCCAGACCGACATCAGCGAGATCGTCGGCAGGGCCGTCATCTCGTTGCCGAGCAGCGGGAAGCCGACGAGGCCCCAGAGCGGATTGATGATCAGCCGCCAGATGAAGCCGACGATGACGACCGAAAGTGTGGCCGGTACGAAGAGCAGCGTACGGTAGATGCCCTCGGAACGACCGAGAAGCCCCGATGTCAGAAGCCCGGCCATCAACAGGCCGATCGGCACTTCGACGATCAGGTGAATGAGGAAGAATTCGCAATTGTTCATGAGCGCGTTCCAGAAACGGGCGCTCGTGACCGGATGCGTGAAGAGATAATAGTAGTTTGCCAGCCCCACGAACACGCGACCACCGGGGCTATCCGTATCGAAGAAGCTCATGACGATCGATGCCGCGAGCGGCAGAACGGCGAAGGCGAGATAGATTGCGAGCGCTGGCAGCACAAACAGAAAAAGGCTCCAGCGAGCCGTCGCAGGACGTGTCACCCGGTATCTCCGTAGTCTCGGCGCCGGGGTAGGCCGGCGGGTATCGGAAGCCTCGCATACCGGGACAGCCGGTACGCGAGGGGCTCTTTCTTACTTCTTCTGCGGTGCGTACCAGGATGCAAGACCGGCCTGCAGTTCGGCTGCCGCCTTTTCCGGTGTAACGTCGTCACCGATCATCATCGTCTGCAGCACGCGCCAGATTTCGTCATCGAGCGGCGGGTTGCCTGCGCTCAGACGGTCCAGCGCCAGGCGCGGGGTCAGCTTGGCGCCCGTCTTCAGGTCGGCGAATTTCTGCGCCAGCGCATTGGTATAGGTGACAGGGGTGCTGCTCATGGCAAAGAAGCCGGGCGCGGCGTTGACGTAGAGTTCCTGGAACTCTGGCGTCCCAAGCCAGGCGAGGAAAGTCTTTGCGGCATCCTTGTGCTTGCCGGCCGCATTGATGCCGATCGCCATGTCAGGCATTTCCTGCAGGTAGCGCTGGCCACCCTCTTTAGCAGCCGGCGGACCGAAGACGCCGACATTGAGGCCCGTCGAGGTCACCTGATTGATGTTCCATGAGCCATCGGGAAGGATCGCCGCGCGACCGATCGTGAAGAGCTGCGTCATGTCGGCATATTGCAGACTCGCCTGGCCTTTCGGCAGGAAAGGCTTCCAGGCCGCGAAGGCCTTGAAGGCTTCGACGAATTCCGGATCGGTCAGCTTCTTCGTACCATCGATCAAGCCGAGCCGGCCCTCTTCACCATTCCAGTAGGACGGGCCGATATTGTAGAGGCCGTTATAGGCGAGCTGCCAGGATTCGGCGGAACCGTAGGCAAGCGGTTCGTACTTGCCGCTGTCCTTGATCTTCTGCAGCACCTTGACGAACTCATCAGCCGTCTTCGGCACCTCGAGGCCCAGTTCCTTGAAAATATCGATATTATAGTAGAAGCCGGCGAGCACCGCGGCGACGGGCAGGCAATAGGGCGCACCCTTTGCATCCGTCCAGGCGGCTTTCGATGTCTCGTCGAAATTCTTGATCGCATCGAAATCGGCAAGCGAGTCGAAATAACCGCGACCGATCCATTCGCGATTGACGTCGAAGGGACGGCAGGTCAGGAGATCCGGGCCGGCGCCAGCCTCAATCTGGGATTGCATTGCTGCGTTATATTCATTGGTGTTGACCGGCGCGAACTCGACTTTGATGCCGGGATTTTTGGCTTCGAAGGCGGGTATGATCTTGTCTTGCCAGACAGCAATGTCTTCCGTCCGCCAGCTGCCGAGCTTGATCGTGACATCTTCTGCCAGCGCACTGCCGGCCATCATCAGGGCCGCGACTGACACCAAGGCGCCGTTCAGCAATTCATGCTTTGAAAGCATTTGATAATCTCCCATTCTCGTCGCTTGAAACTGCTCCCGTCCCGGCTCATTACAGGATCGTCCGGGGATTGATGACGGACGATACCTCTCAATACCAGTTGTGACAAGTTATATTTTTTATTTCCAGTTTTTGTCTTATGTGGTATTCGATCGAAAAGGATGGCGCGATCCATCGCGATAGATCGAGGGATGAAACATGATTGGTGTCGGACTGCTGGGGTCGGGGTTTATCGGCGAATGTTATGCCGACGCGCTGCTTGATGTGCGCAATGCGGAGTTGCGCGCCTGCTTTTCCCGCAGCACCGCCCGCGCTAGTGAATTTGCGCAAAAATGGAACGTGACTGCTCATTCCGACATGGATGGTCTCTGCGCCGATCCGGCCGTCGACATCGTGATCATCGCGCTCCCGAACGAAATCCATCTCGAAGCGACGAGAACCGCCGCCAGGCACGGGAAGGCGGTCATCTGCACCAAGCCGCTCGCCCGCACGGAGGCCGAGGCGGCAGTCATGCTCAAGGTGGTGATCGAAGCGGGCATCTGGCACGGATATGCCGAAAGCTCGGTCTTTTCTCCCAATACCGCCAAGGCCTACGAGATGGTGAAGGCCGGCGGCATCGGCAGGCTTTTGACGATGCGCGCCCGCGAAGCCCATTCCGGCCCGCATGCTCCGCATTTCTGGGACGCCGAAACGGCGGGCGGTGGCGCCTTGCTTGACATGGGATGCCACACTGTAGAATCAGCAAGACACTTCTTCGGCAAGGATAATCCCGTAACCGAAGTCATGGCCTGGGGTTCGACGATGGTGCACGGCGACAAGACGACCGGCGAGGACGCGGCGATCGCCCTCCTGAAGTTTGCAGGCGGAGAGTTGGCGACCATCGAATCGTCCTGGATCGAAAAGGGCGGCATGCAGTTGCGCCACGAACTCGTCGGCTCTGAAGGCCGCATCGTGACGGACAGCTCCGTCGGCCCCGTCTGGGGCTTCGTCGGAAAGCCGGTGGGCTACACGGTTGAAAAGGCGGATGCCGAAACCGGGTGGGTCTATCCCGTGCCCGAGGAGACCCGCGCCTATGGTTTCTCCCAGCAGATGCGCCATTTCATCGATTGTTTTGCGGCCGGCAGAACCCCGTCCGAAACCTATGAAGACGGCGTGATCGTCAACAGGATCATCGATGCCTGCTATCGATCCATGAAAAACAGGCAGTGGGAAAAGGTTGCGGTAGGCCCATGATCGGAATTGAAGGCCAGGCGGCTCCCTTGCAGTCGGATTCTCCGGAACCGTTGTGGCAGCAGGCTGCAAAGGCGATCATGAAGGAAATCGCTGCGGGCAAACTGGTCTCGGGAAGCCGGTTGCCGCCGGAGCGCGATCTCCTGACGCGGCTTTCGATCAGCCGCGTGACGCTGCGACGCGCGTTGCAGAGCCTGGTGACGGACGGCGTGCTGGTCTCTTCGCACGGCCGCGGCTGGTATATTGCGACGGAAGCGCATCAGGAATTCCCGCAGACGCTGGAATCCTTCAGCGAAACGGCTGCCCGCCTTGGCCTTGCACCGTCATCGGAGGTGCTGCGGGCCGAAGAGGCGCCGGCGAGCCTCGACGAGGCGGAAGAACTCGGCATCGCACCCGGTGGGCCGGTCTTTCATCTCGATCGTGTCCGGATGCTCGACGGCGTACCTGTGGCAGTCGATCAGTCGTTCTTTCCGTCAATCCGCGGGCTCGACATGTCCGCGATCGACTTCAAGACGGCGTCGCTGTTTCGCCTCCTGAGCGGAGCGGGCTTCGACCTTGCCCGCGCAGAATCGACAATCGAGGCGCAGGCGGCGGACAAGACGCTCGCCCGGCATCTCGGCATCGAACAGGGCATGCCGATCCTTGCCATGCGCCAGCTGGTCGAAGACGGCAATGGGCGTCCGGTCATGGCCTCGACGATCCGTTATGCCGGCGACCGCTATCGCCTGCGCACCTCCTTTTCACGCACCGGTAAAGCGGGCGGCTGAGGCCGCCTTTCAAGGTGCATGACAGCCGGCAATATGTTGCGCCGGCGGATGAATTCAGGACCAGGGAGAAGACCGGAATGGTCAAAGGTTATATTTCGCTTGCCAAAGCGCGCGCTTCGCAGGCGAGCGCGCTCGAAAGAGCAATTGCCGAAATCGGTGAAGAAGTCACAACCGCATCCGAGGCATTCAAAGGCCCTGGCCCCATCTTCATGGGCATCGGCGCAAGCTTTGCGGCCTGCTCGGCCGCGGTCTGGGCGCTGCGTTCGCGCGGCATCCACTCGTGGCGCCTCAACGGCGGCGAATATCCGGTCCCCTTCCCGGCCTCGAGCCATCCCGTCATCGCCGTCTCGCAGAGCGGCAAGAGCACCGAGACGCTTGCGGTTCTCGATTCGATCGACCGCAGCCTTCGCATGTCGGTGGTCAATGCCAAGGGCTCGCCGGTCGCCACCGCCTCATCGACCAATATATCGCTCGGCGCCATTCCAGACAGCTATGCCTCGACGATTGGCTATACCGCCACGATCGCAGCCCTCGGCATGATTGCCGAAGCCTGGGATGGCGGCGCAGCCGATCCGAGCTGGGCTGATCTTCCGGCCGCCTTCCGCCAGCTGGAAAGCGAGCTTTCGGAACAGATCAGCGCGATTCTTTCGCGCATGGAAAGCGCCGCCTATGTCGACTGCGCGGCGATCGCGTCTTCCGCCGGTTCGGCGGAAGTCGGCTCGCTTCTGCTGCGCGAGATTGCCCGCATCCCCTCGACCGGCATGTCGACCCGCCAATATCTTCATGGCGCCATGGAATCGGCCGGAAAGGGCGTGCATATTCTCTTCGGCGACGAGCGGGAGGCAGTACTGGCGACGACACTGACAAAGGCCGGCCATCATACGATCCTCGCCGGCCCAGTGCAGGCTGAGGCGAACGAATGGCTGACCTATATTGCGCTGCCGCGCGTGTCGGTGACCCAGCGACCGATCCTTGAGGCGCTCATCATGCAGACCATTGCAGTGGAGACGGCCATTGCGCGAAGGCTCGATCCCGACGCTTTCGTCTTCCACCACAACGACACCAAGGTGGCCTGACCATGACTGGCAAAACATGCCTCGTCGCGCTCGATGTCGGCGGAACCAAGACGCATCTGGTCGTCGAGACGCTGGCGGGCGATCGCATCCTCGATACGGTCATCAGCAGCCATGACTGGGATGCAGAACCCGCGGCCCATGGCGCCGATTGGCTGGCCGCACGGCTGAAAGCCAATCTGCCTTCAGATATTGCCGCCGCCTCGATCGCCTTCGGTGCGCAAGGCATCAACCGTGCGGATACCGCGCGGGCGCTCGAAGCGGCCCTGCTCGATCGCGGCTACCGCGTTCATGCCGTCAATGACGCAGCGCTCATCGTGCCCGCTGCCGGCTTTGCGACCGGCATCGGCGTCATCGCCGGCACAGGCGCGATCGCGGTTGGAACGGATCCTGACGGACAGCCGCTGTCGGCAGGCGGCTGGGGATGCGTGATCGGTGACGAAGGCGGGGCAGCCGCCCTCGTGCGCGAGGCGACACGCGCGGCGCTCAAGGCGCATGACGAAGGTCGGCCTGATGACGGACTGCTCTCCGCCCTGATCCAGGATTTCGACGTCGAGGATGCCGAGCGGCTGACCCGCAAGGTCAATGACGACCCGACGGCCGAGAACTGGGCGCCGCACTGCGCTGCCATCTTCGATGCGGCGGACCGGGGATCGCTGCTTGCAGCAAAGGTCATAGCTCAGGGCGCCGCCGATCTTGCTGCACTTGTCGGCCAACTCAGAAATCGCGGCGCCACCGGCAATGACGTGGTGGTCGCGGGAAGCGTCATCGTCAATCAGTCACGACTCTTCGAAGCGTTCAAGGTGGCGCTGCGTCAAGAGCATCCCCGGCTCGCGGTCCATAGACTGACAGTTTCTCCGGTCGAGGGCGCCCTGTTTCTTGCGCGTGCCGCGCTGAAGCCTGCGGCCCAATAAGTCCAACCGGTCATATCGTCCAACCGACGATCGAGAGGCCAGCCGGCCAATCCGGCTGGCCTCTTCAGTTTTGATTATGCGCCCTTCCAGACAAGCTTGGCATTGGCTAGTTCACGCGCGCCAAGGCTGCCCAATTCCCGCCCGAAACCCGAGCCTTTGACGCCGCCGAAAGGCGCGCGCGGATCGGAGCGCACGAAATCATTGATAAACACGGCGCCGGCTTCGATCCGAGACGCGACGCGCTCGGCGCGGTCCGGATTGCCGCTCCATACGGCTGCGCCGAGGCCGTACTCGGTGTCGTTTGCCAGCGCGACCGCCTCATCCTCGTCCTTGAAGGTGTAGAGCATGGCGACCGGTCCGAAAAATTCTTCGCGGGCAACCGCGGCATCCTTCGGAAGACCGACAATAACGGTCGGCTCGTAGAAAAAGCCGGGACCGCCGATCGGCTTGCCGCCGGTCAGCACTTGCGCGCCCGCCTTGACGGCATCCTCGACCTGCCGCTGAACATTGTCGCGAATATCGGAACGGGCGAGCGGCCCAAGCTTGGTTTCCGCCTTCATGGGGTCGCCAACCTGAATGCGCCTGACCGCATCGACGAAGGCGGCGGTGAAACGCTCGGCGATCGGCGCATGAACGAAGATCCGCTTTGCGGCGATGCAGCTTTGCGCATTGTTCGAATAGCGCGACACCACCGCCATCTGCACGGCCTTGTCGAAATCCGCATCATCGAAGACAACGAAGGGATCCGAACCGCCAAGTTCCAGCACGACCTTCTTTCCGAGCGAGCCCGCCTGCTCGGCCACAGCCCGGCCGGCTGCCGTGCTGCCGGTGACTGTGACAGCGGCGATCCTGGGATCGGCGATTACAGCCGGGGCACGCTTGCGGTCGATCACAAGGTTCGAATAGAGGCCGCGCGGCGCGCCGGCATCGAGGATCAGCTTCTCGATTGCCGCTGCGGATCCCTGCACCGTTTCCGCGTGCTTGACGATAACGGTATTGCCGATCAATGCCGCCGGAATGAAGAAGCGCAGCACCTGCCAGAAAGGCAGGTTCCACGGCATGATGCCGAAGATCGGACCGATCGACTGGTAGACGATCTTGGCCGGCGTGCCGGCGATCGGCTCGTCACTGACATAGGCAAGACCATCGCTTGCGAAATGCCTTGCGCCAAAGGCCGATTTCTTGATTTCGCCCTGCGCTTCGGCAAAAGGCTTGCCCATTTCCGCGACGATCAGGGCAGCATATTCATCGACACGCTGCTCCAGAAGGTCGGCAAGCCGGTTCAGGAATGCCGCTCGTTCCTGTAGGGACGTGGCGGACCACTGTCTCCAGGTTTCATGCGAGCGCTGCAGGATCTCCTCGACCTCGCGCTCGCTATGCTCCTCATAGGTGCCGATCAATTGTCCATCGTTCGGATTGTAGGACAGGAAGCCCATCTAAATCTCCTCTTGTTTAGCAGGCAGGTATTGGGGTCGTGGGAGCATCAGCCGCTTCCTCGAAGCAGGGAAAAACTGGCGGCGAAGCAAAGTGTCAAAGCGCCGAAGACGGCGAGTTCGCGGCGCCAGGGAAACACGCTTTCAAGCGCCATCCAGGCAGCCAATGCGGCCATCCAGACCATGTTGGTGGCGCCTCCGACAAGCTGCAGGAGGACCATGGCGAGACAGCAGGCCGTGCGACAGGCCGCCCGGTTTCGCGAGAGACCGCGCAGCAGGAGCAGGACCGCGCACGCAAGCACGGCCGGCACAAAAACCGGCGCGATGAAACGGCCGCTATCATCGACAAGGCGTGCCGATCGAAACATCCATTCGCCGAATGCACCTGCAAGCGCGACGGCCACAAGCATAGGGATCGACGAGAACACACCCGTCTCGATCCGTTTCTCGCCAACCGCAAACCGCTCACGGTTCAGCGCGCGGGCCAGAAAGGCGGCGGGCGCCGTCATCGCGACCATCATGGCCAGCCATGAAAGCGCGAGCTCCGCTAGGCTGCCGGCAACGTCGGGGGACAGTCTGCCGGCTCGACAGATGATCTCGCCGAATGTTTGCGGCATGTAGGAGAGGACGGCCCAGGCGGAGAGACCTGATAGCAGCATGCCGTAATTGGCAGCGGTCCGGCTTGTCTCCTGTCTTGTCATTGCCGTAATCCCTGACATCTTGAGGGTCTTGGGGCGGGAGGCCGGCAGGGGATATCGCCGGCCTTCACCTGGTCTCAGCAGCAGCAGCTTCCCCCGCCCTGCCCAGCCAGCACGCTCGCCTTGTTGACGACGGGCGGCAGATTGTTCGAGGGGTTGACCGGAAAGAAGCCTGCCGGCGCCAGCGAGAAGCCGCAGGAAATGCAGGGCTGAACCGGGAAATCTTCCGCGCGCACGACATGGTGCAGGCCGAAACTGTGCCAGAGCACGATGTCGGTATTGTCGACATTACGGTCCTGTTTCACGAGTTCGGCAAGACCGTCACTCCCGTCGGAATTGGCAACGAATTCGCCTCCCGGATAGCGCTCGTTCTCATTGAACTGCGTGACCCAGATGTGATTGCGGATAAAGTTGGAGCGGATACCCGAAGGGCCGTCCTCCTGTATCATCGGTGTGACGCAGTTCGGCGCATGCAGCTTGTAGGCCACGGGCTTGCCGACATGGTTCAGCTTGTTTGGGTTGACCACCTTCCAGCTGCGATGCGTGGACAGATCGGCCCTGCGAGCGGCAGCAAGCTCGGTCTTCAGGACCGTGTCGACGGCATGGAAGGCGTTTCCATAGGGATTGCTCTCGCTATAAGGCTCCATGTAGGAATTGGTTTCGACGACGCTGTTGCCGCTGCCATCGACCGCCATATCCAGCCGGGCGCAGAAAATATGCTGGTGGATCGGCGCGCCGAGGCCGGGATGGATTTCCGTGGAATATTTGTCCGGCTGGCCGGGATGGCAGGCATTGGTGTTGACGATGCCCGTCGCCTTCATCTCGAATTCGATCTCGCCAGCCTGATCGAGATACCAGTATTGGGCATATTCATAATTGCCGACGGTGCAGATGCTCGAGATCACGAGCTTGCGGCCGCGATGAAGGACCGTGCGGCCCGTGCGGAAATCCCAGTGTTTCCAGAGAATGCCTGCGTCCTCCTCGTGAATGCAGACCGCCTTCTCGATGGTGACGACCTCGCCGTTGAGGCCATTCACATGTGCATCGAGATACTGGATCTGACCGAGGCAGTCGCAACCAAGGCGAAGCGAATTGGTGAGCTTGCCGAAGCCATATTCACCAACGTCGAAAATATTCTGCCGGGCATGACCGTAGAGAGGCGATCCATAGGGAACGACGAGTTCGGCCACCGCAGCGCGGCGCACGACCGAGCGTCCGTCATAGCGGATATCGTGAAGCACCAGCCCTTCGCGCGGCGTAAAGCCGATGGCAAGCGTCCAGTTGTCCCAGGAGATCGCGTGATCCTTGATGGTGAAGCTCACGCCATCGGGCTGGACGACGTCGAGCGGTTTCAGGGGTGCGGCTGGAGCCGGGAGGAATTCCGGATCGTAGTCATAGCGCGTCATCGGGATCGGCGGGTGATCCGGATAATCGTCGACACGCAGCACCTCGCCGGTCTTCACATCGATGACGGCATTCAGCCCTTCGATCGGATGGGCGTAATAATTGCCGAACTCATGGACGCGCAGCCAAGAGAAGGTATGCGAGATCAGCCGGCCCTCCTCATCCTCGTGACCGAAATTGCCGCCCGACCAGGAATCGACGATGACGCCGGTCATGTCGGCGATGCCACGCTTGCGGCAGGCTTCGATGAAGCGCGGATCGTTCTTGACGTTGACCTCCACGCTCATCATCTGCTCGACCATGAAGCCTGCGCGCGCGGTCGGAAAATGCTTGCGGCGGATGATCGCCTTGTGAGCAATCGAGACGATCAGTTGCCAGACGCCGCGCACCTCGAGATGGTTGATGTTGACGCGGGCCTCGCGCGGCAGCGGCGCGCCATCGAGATAGGCACGATATTCGGCCGGCGTCGGCTCGCGAAGGTCGATGTTTTCGAAGAGAACGCCAGGGCCAAGCTCGGGGTCCGCCTTCACGGTCGCGACAACCACATTGATCTCATCGGGGCTCAACGGTTTCAGCGCCTGCAGATGCTCCGGCGGCGGCGGCGCGGCAGCGGGTTTCAGGCTGGCGGGATTGACGGTCTCATTCATCGTTCTGTCCTCGAATTCATGGCCCGGAGGCTCTGCCTCCGTCGGTCTCAAGCGGGAAGTGGCGGGCCTCCGCGGCCCGCTCCTGTCGCAAACATCGCCGGTTACTGACGCAGCGTCGTCCAGATGCGGTCATAGGCACGGGTCGCCTTTTCTTCGCAGGCCGGTGCAAAGACGATCTTCAGGTCCTCCGGCGGATTGAATTCCGGCGATTCACCCGTTTCCTTCGGCAGGAACTTGTCGGAGCCGGTCACGGCGCTCTGATAGCCGGTCGACTTCTGCTGCAGGGCGATGTTTTCGGGATCCATCAGGAAGTTCAGGAACTTCTTGGCGTTCTCGACATTTGGCGCGCCCTTCGGCACGGCGACATTGTCCATCCAGCCGATGACGCCCTCCTTCGGGAACACATATTTGACCGTCGGCTTCTGCAGCCGCGACGCCAGCGCCTTGCCCGACCATTGCTCGTGCATGATTGTTTCGCCCGAGACCTGCCGCTCGGTCGTGCCGTCAGAATTATAGACCTTCACGAAGGGCTTCTGCGCTTCGAGCAGCGCATTGACCGCCTTGAGGTCGGCCGGATTGCTGTTGCACTGGTCTTTGCCGAGATAGAGGAGCGCAAGCGACATGACTTCGGATGGCGAGCCGAACATGCCGATCTTGCCCTTCAGGTCGTCGGAAGGTTCAAACAACGCCTTCAGGCTGTCGGTCGGCCCCTTGTAGGCGGCGGTATCGACGGAATAGGAGGTCGTCCCCCAGACCCAGGGCACGGTGTATTCGGCCCTCGGATCCCAGGGGCGCTTCTGCCACTTCGGATCGAGATTCCTGAAGTTCGGCATTCCGGCCACATCGACCTTCTCGAACAGGCCCTGCTTGACGAAGATCGGCACGAAGTCGTTGGAAATGATCATCACGTCGTAACCAGCAGCCCCCGAGCTTATCTTGGCGAGCGCCGTCTCGTTGGAGTCATAGGTGTCGATCGTCACCTTGATGCCGGTTTCGGCCTCGAACTTCTTGACCATCTCTTCGGACGTGTAATCCGTCCAGTTGTAGATATGCAGGACGCCGGCGTCAGCGCGGGCGATAGCCGGTACGACGATGGCAAGCAGACTGGCCGTTGCCAGCATCCTCTTTGCGTTTTTCATGTTCACCCTCTTTGTTATGATTGTTTGTTGTTCTGGCTGTTTCGCCCGAGCAGTAGCGCGCCGGTGACGAGCACGAGCGAGATGCCGAGCAGGATTGTGGAAATGGCATTGACCTCCGGCGTCACACCGAGGCGCATCATGCCGTAGACATAGACGGGTAATGTGGTCGATCCGGCGCCGGACACCATCAGGCTGATCAGGAAGTCATCCAGCGAGACGACGAAGGCCATCAGGGCGCCGGCGAAGATTGCCGGCAGCAGCAGCGGAAAGGTGACATACCGGAACAGCTGCCATTCGCTGGCGTAGAGATCGCGCGCCGCCTCTTCGAGACGCGTGCCGAGATCGCGCAATCGCGCCTGGATCGGCAGCAGGGCGAAGGGAATACAAAAGACCGTATGGGCGATGATGAGATTCAAAAGCCCGTTGGTCATGCCGAGCGCCGAAAAGAAGATCAGCGTCATGATCGCGACGATGATTTCGGGAACGATCAGGGGGAGCGCGATCAAGGAGGTAACTAGACCGCGCCCCCCCTTCAGGTCACCGCGCTCGAGGGCGATAGCCCCGGCCGTTGCAATCACTGTGGAGGCGATTGTCGCGGCAATGGCGATGATGATGCTGTTGAAGGCGGCACGCCTGATATCCTCGTTGGCGGCTACCTCGCCGAACCAGCGCAAGCTGAAGCCGGACCAGACGGTCACTAGTTGATTGGCATTGAAGGCGTAGACGACAAGGATAACCAGCGGCAGATAGAGAAAGACCAGGATGACGGTCGTAAAGGCGCCGAGGCCCGGTGTGTGGCGCCAGTCGAACGGTCGCGACGCTCTCATAGCCGTGCCTCCTCGGCTTTTTTCGAGCGGCTGACGAAGATTGCCAGAACGGCAATCGTCACCAGGATCGAAAGTGCGGCGCCAAACGGCCAGTTGCGCGAGGAGGTAAACTGCATCTGCACCAGGCTGCCGATCAGGAGCTTCTTGCCGCCGCCGAGCAGATCGGGCGCGAGGAACGAGCCGAGTGAGGGCGCAAAGACGAGGCTTGCGCCGACGAGTGCCCCGGGTCTTGCAAGCGGCCAGATGACGCGGGCAAAGACCGCGCCCCTGTTGGCATAGAGATCGTAGGCAGCCTCGATCAGGCGCGGATCGATGCGTTCAAGCGTCGAATAGATCGGCAGGACCATGAAGGGCAGGAACGTGTAGACAAGCCCGAGCAGGATGGAGGCGTCATTGTAGAGCAGCGGCAATGGCGTCGAGATCACGCCCGCCGCTTTCAGGAGCCCGTTTGCCAGTCCTTCATCGCGCAGGATCAGTACCCAACAATAGGTTCTGATCAGCGTATTGATCCAGAACGGCAGGGTGACCAAAAAAAGCAGTGTGCGGCGGCGGTTGTCATCCTGGCAGACAAGATACCAGGCGACAGGAAATCCGAGGATCAGGCAGATCGCCGTCGTCAGGCCGGCCAGGTAAACCGAACGCAGGATGATTATGACGTAGCTCCAGGAAAAGACGAGCGTGTCGTCGAAATCCCGCTGGAACAGGAATTGGACATAGGCGTCCGCCGTCACCGGCATGTCGACGCCCCCATAGGGATTGGCGGTCATGAAGGAATAGGCGACGGCAACCAGGAGCGGCACGACCATGAAGATGCCGATCATCAGGACAGCGGGAGCTGCGAGCGTCAGGGTGCGCTGTGCATTCATGCTGCCCTCCCCTAGTTCGCCAGATGCCGTTCGGCATCGCTCGGCCAGTCGAGGATGACGGCCTGGCCGGCATCGAGGCCAGAGATGGACTGCCGGCTTCGGCTTCGCAGACGCTCGCCATTGTCGAGCGTGATCTCGTAAAGCGTATCCAGACCAAGATAGGTGATGGAGGTGATAGTGCCGCGGATCTTACCGGGCAAACCGCTGGCCAGCATTGAAAGCGCGATCCGTTCCGGCCGCACGGCAACCATGATATCGGCGCCGTGACCGACGGTCGCCCCCGGCAACACATTGGATTCACCGATGAAGTCGGCAACGAAGCGGCTTTTCGGATTGTCGTAGATTTCCCGCGGCGCGCCCATCTGCAGGACACGGCCCGCCGACATGACAGCGATACGGTCGGACATGGCGAGCGCCTCTTCCTGGTCATGCGTCACCAGGATGAAGGTGATGCCGGTTTCCTGTTGCAGTCGCTTCAGTTCGCCCTGCATCTCCCGGCGCAATTTCAGATCGAGAGCGCTGAGCGGTTCGTCGAGGAGCAGAACCTTCGGGCGCGGCGCAAGCGCCCGGGCGAGCGCGACGCGCTGCTGCTGTCCGCCCGAGAGTTGGCCCGGCAGTCGCGAGGCCATGCTTTCAAGCCGCACCAGCCTCAATGCTTCGGCGACACGGGCCTGGCGATCGGATTTGACCACCTTCTGCATCTGCAGTCCGAAGGCGACGTTCTCAGCCACCGTCATATGCGGGAATAGCGCATAGCTCTGGAAAACCGTGTTCACAGGGCGCTTTTGCGGTGGCAATGCCGAGCTGTCGGCCCCTTCAATCCGCACGGTTCCAGCGCTCGGAAAGTCGAAGCCGGCAATAATTCGCAAAAGTGTTGTTTTACCGCAACCGGAGGGACCGAGCAGCGTGAAGAATTCGCGGTCACGAATCCGCATGGACACGTCGTCCAGAGCCGTGAATGCCTCCGCCCCTTTTGCGAGGAACGATTTTGAGACGTTTTCGATGCTGATCATCGCTTGCAAGACGGCCTCGCATTACCACCAAATAACTAGTTGGTTACAAGCTATCAGCGGAAAATTTGCATTGTCAAGTTGAGTGTTTCACTTTTATTTTCGATCCCATCGTCACATGAAAAGTGGGTACCGAGAGTCGGATGCAGAGTTCAAATAGCTGATTTTAATAACTTATTTTTTGATTTCCTTCTTCCTTCGACACCGTTCCAGATCTCCATAGCACAACCAAAAGTTAAACATCGCCAACTTCGTAAGAAGGCGGCGTTCGGGTCAGGCGTGGCGATCATGCGACGGAACTTACCTGTCTGTGAGATTGAATTTCATCGATGTCATCCCGGTTCTTCGTTCACCCTTAATGCTCCCGAAAACGCCTTGTGCGCGGCCGGCTGATCCAGCTCTTCAGCGTTTTCGAGCCAAGACGGAGTTTCATTTTTCATCCGTCATAGGCGGAAAGATAACACAACACTTTTTATTTAAAAGGATTTTGATAAAGATCGGGCTGATGATAAGAATGCGACCATGAATTTGCGCCTTGACCGTGAAGGCGTGCTACCCGGCACGAACCTCCTTCAGACCCGCACGCTCAACAGACGGGCCGTTTTCGATGCGGTGCGCCGCAGCGGACCGATTACCCGCACCGAGCTCGCTCAATCGATCGGCCTGACTGTTCAGGCTATTTCCAATATTGCCGCCGAGCTTGAGGAAGCCGGCCTCATACGGCAGGAGGGCCGACGCTCGGGCCAGCGCGGTCAGCCGGCGGTCGAGCTGTCGCTTAATCCGAAGGGCGGGTACACGATTGGACTGAGCCTTGCCCATCAGCGCATCACCGGACTTCTCGTGGACCTGACCGGTAGTGTGGTGGCAAGCGAAACAAGGCCCCTGCCAGAGAGAGATCCGGCAACCACGGCAGATGCTCTCGGCGAACTCGCGCTGCGCCTGCTGTTGGCCGGCGAAATTGAACGCCAGCAGGTATGGGGCGTCGGTTGCAGCGTACCCGGAACTGTCGAGAACGGCACCTTCTGGTACGATAAGGTTCAGGAAGGTGACGACTGGACGAAATTTCCACTGACCGCGCGACTGGAGGATCTAACGGGTATCAAAACCTTCGTGGAAAACGATGCCACGGTTGCCGCCATTGGCGAGCGGCTTTACGGGATTGGCCGATCGGTTCGTTCCTTTTTCTACCTGCATTTCAATCTGGGCATCGGAGGGGGCCTCGTTCTCGACGGCCAGCATTACCGTGGTGCTTTCGGCGGAGCCGGTGAGATCGGTCACCTGATCGTCAAGCCGGGCGGCAGATTGTGCGCCTGCGGAAGCCGTGGCTGCCTGGAGCAATATGTTTCCTTCTACGCGGCAGCTGAGACCATCTGCGGTCCGACCCGAACGCCGGATGAGGTTTCGTCAGAAGAACTCGTGGCCTGCATGCTGGACGATGATCCGCGATTGACCGTCTGGCTGCGCGAGGCGGCGCACTACCTGCGTATTGCCATCCGCAATATAGAAGCCATGTTCGACCCGGATACCGTGGTCATTGGCGGTGGCTTGCCGGCCGAGATATTGGACCGGCTCATCGACGCAACTTCACCGCTTCTGCCTGCCATGATTCACCGACATGCAAGCCCGCATCCCCGATTGATGCGCGCCGAACACAGCTCGGAGCTTCCGGCTCTGGGGGCAGCGGCGTTACCGATCGCCATCGCTCTGCAACCCGGCGTCTCTGCCGTCAACGCGACCACTTCCTCTCCGGCGGGGATTGACAATCCTGCCCTGCTGACGCTCGGCATCGATCTCGGCCGGCGGTGAAATCTCGTCACCCGCCTGGACGCTTGTCGAACACCCTACTCGGCTGGGGTCCCAAGTGTCGTTGAGCTGTTCCGCGACGGAAGCATCACGCTTCTTTCGCCCCCGGGGCACGCGCCCGGAAGCCAATCTCTGACGGTTCATCCGGAGAACACCGAATACGTGATCCTCTCCGGCGACGTGATCCACCTGGGAGTCAACTTCGAACGCGACATCATTCCGAAGCCGATGTGGACAAGTCAGAGTCCTTCGCCTCCATGGAGCGCGTCATAGCATTCATGACGAAATCCCGTGCAGGGCTCTTCATCAACCACGACAAGCAACAGACAGGTACGTCGAAGCTCCTGCCGGACTACTACGATTGGTGAGCCAAGGGCCCTGTAACCTGCGCTGGGCAGTGGTACCGCCGCCGAACTAGAAGGTGGCGGCGGTTTTCAGGCCGAACACGTAGACGTCGTCGTTCTCGCTCGTTCCGCCGGGATGGTGGATATATTGCAGATTGGGGCGGACGAGCAGGCCGTTCGTCGGTCGATATGTGTAATACAGCTCGGCAGCGTATTCGGATCCACCCGGATTATTGGGAGCGAACGCACGACTGTTCACGTGCGTCGTGCCTACGGCAAGGCCGATATCATCCTCGGGACGGGAATCGAACAATCCCTTGTAGACAAGCCCTGCAGCGACCTGATGGTCGGTGACAGATGTCCGCTTGTCTGCAAAGACCGCATTCAGAAAGAGACTGAGGTTTTCGCTTACCTGCTGCTGGAAGGTCAGGTACGCACCGTAGCGGCCCCGGTGCTGTTGCGCGGGAAGCCCGGTCAGTTCGAAAGGATCACCGTTGATGTCCCGGGAAACGTCATCGGCACTCGAGGTGTCATACCAGGCACCAACCTTGTAGCTGCCCGGCAGGGCACCGTTCGCGAACTGAGGAAGCCAGCCGATCTCGACGGGTATCAACGCACCGGTCGAGTGGCTGAAGAAGACGGGCAGCACCTGATCGTCTACCCCGAGATATTTGGGGTTAACGTCATACACGCCCACCTGGAAGTAACCGAAACCGTTGATATTGATCTTGGCGCGCGTCGCCCACTGGCTGATGGGCCAATTGAAGATGTAGTTACCGACAAGATTCCCGAGATCGGATCCACAGAACGTGAGATTTTGAAAGTCGCAGGGGAATGCTGCAAAGTCCTCGTTCACTGGAATTCGCCCGATCTTCCAATCGATAAGACCGTTCGCGAACTGCTGCTCGTACCAGAAGTCCGTCAGCCGGATGGTCTGACCGCGCCCAAAGACTTCCTGAACTTGCTGGAGGGTGCCGAGAAGTGCGTCATCACTCAGGTTGCGCCCGGTACGCTGCGTCAGCGTCACTTGGAACTTTGCATCCGGGACGCCAAGCAACCTATCGAGGTCGAAGGTCACTCCGGCGGTATACTGGTCGGCATACCTGGCCTTGGTTTCTATGCCTCCGCCCGGATTGACGGCAAACTCCCCGACGTAGCCAAACTGAAAATCGATGCCCCGGTCGCGAAGGTCGGTGCGAGCGCCATTCCAGTCGCCGAACAGCCACTGTTCGGGCTCGCTGGCAACCGCCTTGGGCTGAGAAGCTGGAGGAATCGCGTCTCCAGCGTGCGCGAGGGAAGAACCGTCCAATGCAATGAGCATGATAGCCGCTCCCACCGTCCTTGCATGACGCACTTCGATATCCTCCGATTAGACACGCGCCCCCTCAGCCTTGCGAGGTCGCGACTGAAAACAAAATTTGCGTCCCGATTCGGGGCGGGTCGATTTTACAATGGTGTCGCTTAACGCAGCCGATGGGCTTGGTCGAGCATTTTACGAAGGTGCTTGGGCTCTTCACGCCTGCCTGGAACAGACCTAATAGTTGGCGGCCTCCAGTGCACCGTCAGCCGCGACTGACTTGCCGGAATTGTACAAGGATTCGCTGCTTGCGATCAAATGTCTTTGGCCACTTCCACATCGGAGTTTGACCGCCGGGATAGAAGACGGCGTCGAAGTCGTCGGGAGGGGCGTCTTCGAGCAGTCTTGTCGTCGCGAAGATCTCCTCGGCGGCGGGATCCTTCTTGATTCCTGAATGTCAGTCCGAACACGAGCGGCTTGGAACGCCGCAGATAGTGGCGGGACGCCTCCAGCAGGAGAGACTGGGTCGCCCCTATGATCCAGCCAACCCCATGCTTGTACGATTCGGTACATTGCAAATCAGGGGCCTGGCGGCGTGCAGGTGGCAGGACATGATGATGGGCGGTGGCTATGGAGCGCAGCAAAGATCTTCGCCTCGTCTCCCACGTCAACGTGAGGGATATCTCCCAATCGCATATTGAACTGCCGATGCTCCGAGAACTCCAATGGCGATCGGAACATACAAAGTCGCGGGCGCAGCAGTGAATTCAACGGCAATCAACATGGCCGTGAGGGGCATGGCCATGGAGCATGATAGGAAAGCGGCGGCGCCTACGAGCGCGACGGCCCCAAGATCGATATTGGGAAGCCATTGGTTCCAGAGGGCCCCTATCATTATGGCGAGAAGAGCTCCTATCGAGAGCCCAGGGGTTAAAAGGCCGCCTCTGGCCCCGGCTCGCAGGACTATGGTGATGCTCAATAATTTGGTGAGAACGAGGAGCGCCGCGAAGCCAAGCGTCAGATTGTCGGTAAACGCGAGCTCTGCAAGTCCCTTGCCGTTGCCAAGCAATTGCGGAAATATCATCGATAGAGCGCCGACAATCACAAATGCGATCAAGGAGCCGGCCACCTGCCGGAGGCCAGTCGCTGCGCGAGCCGAACAGCCGCTAGTCCACCGCCTGAAGAAAACGCCTGCTCCACCGACCAGTGGGCCGACGATAAGGCTGATCAATAACAAGCAGCCATTCGATGTGAAATAAGGTATCGGATATTGCACTTCGTTACCCAGGCCCAGCCGGGAAACATATGCCGCAACGAAGCAGCTCAACAGCGCTGCCACGACGATCTTTAGCTCAACACGTCTGAGAAGCACCTCCATGACGAAGATGATAGCTGCCAGCGGAACGTTATAGACCGCGGCCAGACCTGCACCTGAACCACATGCCACCAGAATGCGCAGTTCGTCAGCAGGAGCGCCGAAAAGCGCGCAGACCCTCTGTGCGAAAAGAGCGCCGTATTCCCTTGGTGCAACTTCTCTCCCGAGCGGTGACCCCAGTGCTACGGTCACGATCTGGAGAAGGCCATGGACGAGGGTTTCACCGACGGGCATCGGTCGCAGTGCCTTGCCGACGGCCGCGGTCACCGAAACCAAAGGGCGTCCGTATCTGGCAAGGACCGGCCAACCCACCCCCGCAACCAGCCCGCATAGGCCGAGCATGGTCAGCCGTCGAAAGGGAGATGCGTTCGACACGCCTTGAAGGAAGCTCTCGGGACTGATGATGGCTTGCAGGCTGTATCCATAGGCGAGATGCTGTATCCAATGCAGGATCAGGGCCAGTGACAGGCCTCCGATCCCGGCAGCGATACCGGTGAGAATTGCGAGCGCGCCCATTCGCAGGGCGGCCTCGGCATCTGGTCTGCCGAAGGAAGGCCATCGCCGTAGATGGTCGCCACCCGTGGCCACATTCTCTCGTGGTGCATGAGACATGACGAGATGCCCGGTCCGTTTCCCAGAATTCCTCTGGCTGGCTTCGTCTTGATGCCGCCGCAAATCTTTCGGTCAGGCATGGAAAGGCGGTCGCTTGAAACAAGGCGGGACGAATCATCGCCCTTTCTCAAGTGCTTAGCTCTTGGTTACGTCTACTGGCAGACGCGAACACTCTCGTTATGCCAGCCGCCGTCGTAGGAATTCGGAACCTGTCGATTTTCGTACCAGCAACGCGGCGCTGGCTGCGGATCAATGTAGCGGGGACCGTTGTTAGCGCCCGCGATCGCGCCACCAAGCAGACCTCCGATCACACCAGCGGCAATTCCTCCCGCTATCGCTGCGCCGTTGCCGTGGTGATGATGCCATTGCGGTTGATCGTCATAGTAGGGCCGGCGCCATTCCTGCGCCGATGCCGGTAAGGCGGAAGCGACGAGGGTGATAGCAAGCGCGGCAGCGGCCGCAGCGCGAAAGGTGGGCATCGTGACTACTCCACAGGTTGGCGATACTCGATCGCCAAAGCGGACTAGAAGGGTCTGACTTCATGCGATCGAGTTTTCGATGGAGAGAAGTTACGTCGTACCTATCGCGGGCGCATCTATACCCTCGTGTAGAAGTCGTTTCCCATAGGTATAGCTCGCATCCGAAGAGGCTCCCGGCGACGACACAGACGACGGGCGCGGGGAGGATGGGAGGCAAGCGGATACTACCTCACGCGAACGACCTACACATACGTATGGAAAGCTTAAACCTAGTCGTAATTTGCAACGAAAGCGGATTGAGCGAAGGTTTGGGTAGTTAGGCCCCATACGCCCTCAAAAACGAGCTTCCAATGGTCATCCAGCACTCCTCGTACGTTATTAACGACGGAACAGTCCCGAGAACCGGCGTGAGAAAATTCTTGCGCGCTGCAAATTCGAACGAGAGGCGCGCGCATCTAGACTATCCGGTCCAGGCCGCAGCTGCTCCTTCGTCATGCCTCAATAGCGATCTTTGTATTCCGGCAGCCGTCATGGCGGTCTCCTTTACTTCGATTACGCTCGTTCTTCTCGCGCTAGCGCCCGTTGCAACGAGGGCAATCGAATATATGGTTTCCAGCGGATTTGGAGGCTGACGGAGTTCTGTAGGCACGGCAGCCGCGATTATTGGAGGCGTCAAGTCGCCGATGCCTGGCTGACCACACCTTGCTCGAGCACTTATCGTCGCAAGGCGGTCAATTTGCATTGTATCGCGCTGGTGAAGTTTGATTTCAGCGACATGCAGATCCTCAAGACCGATCTTGCACTTCAGCGAGAGGCATGGGGTCAACGTGGACGGGGCGCATAAGCGTATCGCCCGCCCTTTTCCAATGCCCTGCGATAGGCGGGGCGATCATGGATCCGTTTCAGCCAGTCCGCGGTCGCAGGGCGAGGCGTCACTTCGCCTGCTCTCTTCGCTGCTGTCTCCAGCGGAAAACTCATCATGATATCTGCCGCAGTCAACGTATCGCCGGCAAACCACTGGCGTGAGGAGAGTTCGCTTTCGACGTAATCGAGGTGGACGTCGAGCATCGGCCGGATCCTCTTCGCTCCCAGTCTGCCGAGGAGCGGAACCTTCGAAAGCACGAGGAGAGCGAGCAAGACTGGCATGACCGATCCCTCGGCATAATGCAGGAACTGTCTGTATCGGTAGACCTCTTCCGGATCTGCCGAAGGGCCGAGACGTCCAGCAGACTTGTCTACCAGATATTGGCAAATTGCTCCGGTCTCGACCAGGATCATTCGATTTTCGTCGTCGCCGATATCCTCGACAATGGGCGACTTGCCGAGAGGATGGATGCGTTTCAGCGCATCCGGAGCCGTCATGTCGGGATTCCGTTTATAGGAACGGATCTGGTAATCGAGGCCGAGCTCCTCCAGCATCCAGAGAACGCGTTGCGATCGGCTGTTGTTTAGGTGATGGACGACGAGCACGGCTGTCTCCGCTGCGATATATCGAGGGCGCCTCAATTAACCTTCGACCGCTCCCGCGGTTCCAGAGCCGCGGGCGACTAACCGAAAACACGCTCGGTGAAGCCTCTAGGACGCGGCACTTCGCGACGGTAATGCCGCCCCCTTGCTCCGCCACGCAATCCATGCCTCTATTCAACCTTAGAGGGGTGAGCTTCAACGTCATGGCATCACGCACGAAGATAGCCGCTTCGCGGCAGCGCGGAGCTGGGGTCGACCTCCATCCCCAAGGGACAACCGAAGACTTGAGGATGGGTGTTTTGCGCAAGAATTCAACTCGGGTTGGCCCCGGCTATCCGCAGGTCGTTGTGCTCGTCGGCGCAACGGGCGATCTCTCAAGGCGCAAGCTATTGACCGGGCTGTTCCACCTTACGAACGCGGGCTTCATTCCAGGGTGCCGTATTATCGGCGTCTCGCTCGACGATATCGATGCAGATGCCTTCCGGACCATCGCCCGTGACTCGCTGGACAAGTTCTTGACCCGCAAGTTCTCGCAGTCCGAATGGGAAGCGTTTGCCGCATCGCTCGACTACGTCCCCCTCGCTGCCGGCGCCAATGCTCTCAAGGCAGCGGTCGACAGGGCCGAGGAAGCACTGGGCGCCGAGACGCGGCGCGTGCATTATTTATCCGTGCCACCAAGCGCCGCCCTTCCGGCCGTGCAACTCCTCGCCCAGGCTGGGCTGACCGAACGCTCCCGTATCATCATGGAAAAACCCTTCGGCACGGACCTTGCCAGTGCCGTTGAACTGAACAAGAAGCTGCACGAAGTGTTCGACGAGAAGCAGATATTCCGCATCGACCATTTCCTCGGCAAGGAGCCGGCGCAAAACATCCTGGCCTTCCGATTTGCCAATGGCCTGTTCGAACCAATCTGGAACCGCAACTTCATCGACCACGTGCAGATCGACGTTCCGGAGACGCTCGGCCTTTCCACCCGCGCCGCCTTTTACGAGACCACCGGCGCCTATCGTGACATGGTGGTGACCCACCTCTTCCAAATCCTCGCCTTCATGGCGATGGAGCCGCCCACTGCCCTTGAGCCTGCACCAATCTCGGAAGAGAAGAACAAGGTGTTCCGCTCCATGTTGCCGATCGAGCCGCGCGATGTGGTGCGCGGTCAATATATTGGCTATCGCAAGGAGCCTGGCGTCGATTCCGAAAGCGACACTGACACGTTCATCGCCCTGAAATGCGCCATCGACAACTGGCGCTGGGCTGGCGTGCCCTTCTACCTGCGTACCGGCAAGCGCATGGCCGAGGGGCAGCGCATTATTTCGATCGCATTCCGCGAACCCCCGAAATCGATGTTCCCTGCGGGCTCTGGTGTGGGGGCACAAGGCCCCGACCACCTTACCTTCGACCTTGCTGATGCCTCCAAGGTCTCGCTTTCCTTCTATGGCAAACGCCCTGGACCAGGCTTCCGGCTCGACAAGCTCTCGCTGCAATTCGCCATGAGCGAAACCGGCCTGATTGGCGAAGTTCTGGAGGCCTATGAGCGTCTGATCCTCGACGCCATGCGCGGTGACCACACGCTGTTCACCACGGCCGAGGGCATTGAGCGGCTCTGGGAGGTTTCCCAACCTCTCCTCGACAACCCGCCGCCCGTACGCCTCTACGACCAGGGCGGCTGGGGGCCGAAGTCGATCCATCAACTTATCGCCCCGCACGCTTGGCGCCTGCCGTTCGAGCGCGCCTGGAGGGATGCAGCAAAGCGTGATTGACGGTCAGTTGTCGGATCGACGCCGGCGACCAGAATGGCGCCGACAAATTGTGAAAATCCCAATACAATGACGTTGCCAGAGATGTGCAAGAAACCGAGCGTCGACCGCGAATGTTACAGAGTGGTGCGTGGATCCGCGTTTGTGCGGAATTCGGTTTTGGCATCTTTTATTCGGTCGCCGCGGTCGGCACCTCTCAGCGAACGGATTTCGGGCGTCCGCAGGCGGGCATTCGTTTCAGTGTTGCGACGCCGATACATGGCAACTCGATACCGCCGCTGGGCTGTGGTGATCGCGTCAGGACTTAACGATTGGATAGCGGTCAAGAAGAAGACCCTGCAAGCGGCCACGCCCGCTATTAAGAGGAATGTCTTTGAACAACCGCGATATCATGCGCGGTCGAAGTCCTTGCCTCTCATCGATGAGGAGGAATGACATCCTCTTGATTTCGATCGTCATCACGCCTGCATTGTCATGGCGACGATAATTCCGCGAATCGATCGCATGGAATCCGTTTTCCATCGCCCAGGCGGCTATCATATCCGCGTTCATCAAGATCCTGCTCCAGGAGGTGCGGACGTGGCTTCTCCAGCTGTCCCGACCGTGCAAATCGCTTTTGCAGTCCTACTGATATCGCAACCGAAACGCTCTAAGCCAGTCAAATGCGTCCAAGATTTCAGTTGCCCCATAGGTGTTGCCAGAAAGACTCGCAGCAACCGGCACGACTCAGCCGTAAGCCCTGCCGTTTGGTGCTCTGGGATAGGAACTGGCGACACCGCCCGTAGGACCCTCAGCTCGAAGGCAATAAGGCAAAAACGGACTTACGGCGCATTTCGGTAGGGCGACCGCCTCACGCAGTCATTTCCAGTTGGCGAGGTACTGGACGTCATGGCGATACTGAGATTGTTCGAATTCCGCCTCGCCTAGCCTTTGATAGCCCCCGCCGTCATCGAGCCCGAAATTTGCCGATACATCAGCAAGCCGAGGAGGACAGGCGGCAGAGCGCCGAGGATCATGACCGCCGACGCGGTCCCCCATTGGACGCCGCCGCCGCTCGCGGCAAAGAAGAACGATGCACCGACAGTCATCGGAACTGCCTTGTTCGTCGTCAGCATCAGCCCGAAGAGGAACTCGTTCCAGGCGGTGATAAAGCCGAAGATGAAGGTCGTCACCATTGCGGGCCGCACCACCGGCCGGATGATGCTGACCATGATCTGCCACGAACTCGCCCCGTCCACCCTCGCCGCCTCGTCCAGTTCCAGCGGAACGTCGGAAATCGCATTGACGAGGATGACGAGCGCCAGCGGCGTGTTGACGATCGTCAGGATCAGGCCGAGGCCAAGCTGAGTGTCGAGCAGTCCCAGAAACTGGTACATCATGTAGAGCGGGATCGCGAAAATGATGAGCGGCACGGCGCGCAGATTGATGACAACAGGCAGCAGCGTGTGTTTGCCGACCTCGCTCCTTGCGATCGCATAGGCAGCGGGAAAGGCAAGCAGGATTGCAAGCCCGGTGCCGATCAACGAGGCGACGGTACTGTTCCAAAGATAGGAATAGATGTTGAATCGATCGATCTGCGTCAGAACACGCAGGTAATTTTCGAACGTCGGCTGATTGATCCACAAACCGGGATTGATCGAAAGCTCACGCGCGCTTTTGAACGACGTGACGAGCGTGACGATGACCGGGAAATTCATTGCGAGAGCCGCAACGGCAAAGACGATCCAGCGCAGTGCGTTTATCATGGTTCACGTCTCCTGCGGCCAGCCAGCCAGTTGAGGCCGTAGAGCACGAGCAGCGACGTGAGGAAGAGGACGACGGAAGCCGCCACTGCCTTGCCGATCGCGCCCTCCTTGAAGAACGCCTGGTAGATATAGATTGACAATGATGTCGTCGAGCCGCCTGCGCCGCTGCCGGTCAGTGCGTAGACATTGTCGAAGACACGAAAGCCGTCGATGAAACGGATGAAAAAGGCGATCACCAATGTCGGCAGCATCAACGGTAGCTCGACAAACCAGAGGGTTTTAATAGCTGAGGCCCCATCGAGCGCGGCGGCTTCACGCACGTCGATCGGCACTGCGACATAGGCCATGTAGAAGAGCAGGAAGGCGAATGGCGTCCATTGCAGGGTTTCGACCACGATCAGGGTCCACAATGCGTGTGAAGCGTCGAGAAAGGCCGGGCTGTCACCAAACCACATGAAGAGATAATAGGGCACAGGCCCGGCAAATTCGTGCAGCACCAGGCGGTACATCAGGCCGATCATGGCGGGCGCCACCATCAGCGGCAGCATGAGCGGCGCCATCAATGCCGATCGTTTCGATAAAAGCGGAGCCAGAAAGATCGCCAGGAACAGCCCGAGCAGGCATTCGATCATCGCCGTCAGAATGCCGAACCGTAAGGAAAAGAACGTGGCGCGCCAGAAATCGCGATCGGCGAGCACGGCAAGGTAATTGCCGAAGCCGCTCAGCGTCGGACTTCGCAGGGTCTGGAAGTCGACGGTCGAGACGGAATAGATGAGGTTGATGACAGCAGGAAAGCCGAGAAACAGCAGCAGGAACCCCACGAGCGGCGTGAGATAGGCTCTTGCCTCGGCACGTTTTATGATCGCCATTTCAATCCGCCGGATGGGCCGGACGCCTTGCGGGAGGCAAGGCGTCCGGCTGATATCACTTCTTCAACAGATCCTGCATTCCGGCCTTGGTGTGAGCCAGTGCATCGTCGAGGTTCTGCTGGCCCGACCAGTAACCGGTGAATTCCTTGGCCTGCAGTTCATAGACGGAGAGTGCGTTGGCCGAGGTGGCACCATTCATCACGTAGCCGTATTTGCTGGCGAACTCGCCGAGCTTGACGAGATCGGGACGTTCCTTGGCGACTTTCGCCACAACGTCAGGCGTAAGGGCTGGCGAACCGCCCTTTCGGGCATAGAGCAAGGCGGCATCCTCTGTCGCCAGCCATTTCAGGAATTTGACGGCGCCGTCCTTGTTCTTGGCGTTCTTGTTCAGGCCGAGGCCAAGGCCGTGAATATGGTCGGCGCGGCTATCCGGCCCGGCCGGCGGCGCCACGATACCGGTGACCTCGGCAACGGCAGGGGTTTTCTCGGCACTAGTGAGATCCGCGGCAGCCGCATTCCACTGAAGGGCCGTTGCCGCCTGACCGGAACCGAACGCGGCATTGGTCTCGGCATATTCGTAGCTCAGCGAATCCTTGGGCGAAGCGCCAGCGTCGTAAAGCTTCTTATAGAGTTCGAGGCCAGTCTTGTAGGCGTTGGAATCGACGGTGATATTGCCCTCTTCATCGGTCCAGTTTCCACCGTAGGAGCGTGGCAAGGACTGAAACACCATCATGTTGAAAAGCAGGTTCTTCATCTGCAGGACCGTGCCATAGCGCACGGGGCTTTCGGGATTGACCTGCTTGGAGAAATAGAGAGCCGTCGCCGCCCAATCGTCCCAGGTCCAGCTGTCCGGATCCTTCGGCTGCAATTCCTTGCCGAGATACTGCTTGGCGATTTCGGCATATTTCTTCTTGGCCGCATCGTCCTTCATCAGCGCATCGATCAGATCTTTGCGGTAATACATGAAATGCAGCGACAGGTCCGTCGGCACGCCGTACTGCTTGCCATCGAACTGCATGGTCTTCAGCACGGATTCGCCAAACGTCTTGGCAGCGCCATCGCCGAGATCGACGGGTTCCATATACGGCGCGTAACGGCCGATCGAGTAAGTGGCGACGAGATTGATATCAAAGGCGGTCGAGCCTGCTGCCATGTCGGCCTGCAGCTTGTCGAAGAAGCCCTCCCGGTTGAAGAACAAAAGCTCGACCTTGTCGGCATCGCTGATGCCGGCTGTCTTGTTGTATTCTTCGACGGTTGCTCGCAGCGCCGTTTCTTCCGAACCGCCTGGCCAGCCGAGAACGGTGACTGTCGCATTGGACGTACCAGGCAGAGCAACGCTTGCGAGAAGTACGGCAAGCGCGGATAGGGTCGTTCTGTTCAATGTCATCGTAGTTCCCTCTTTTTTGTTAGGTTAGGATCGATGTCTTCCGGAATTCATCAGTCACCCTGAACTGCAAGGCTCGCCACGCCGATGATACCCGCACGGCTGCCGAGCTTGGCGGCCACCAGAACAGGCGTCAGCCTGGGATCGACACCCGCAAAACAATTGCGCATGCGGTCGAGATAACCGGATGCAAGGCCGATGCCGCCACCGATGACGATATGCGTCGGATCGAGCATCATCTGAATGTCACGGCAGAGCGTTGCCGCACGAAATGCCGATTGCGAGACGATCTCGCCAGCCCAGGTCTCGCCGCGGTCGGCCTGCTCGAACACCTCGGCTGCGGTACCCGGGTGCCCGGCCTTTTGGGCCTCCGCCGCAATCCAACGGCCGGACGTCTGATCTTCAAGCGGCGACTGCCCAGCGGACGGACCACGGATCAGTCCGAAATGGCCGGCAAGCCCTGTTAGCGCACGACCATTGACGATAATGCCGCCGCCGATGCCGGTCGAGATGGTCAGGAACACCAGATCGCCACCATTGCCGGCGCCAAACCGATATTCTCCCCAAGCGGCCGCCTGCGCATCGTTGATCGCAAAAACCGGTTTGCCGAAAACGGCGCTTGCCTTGTCAACCAACGGATAGCGGTCGGGGATCCCGAGCGTTGCCGGGTTGAGCGCAGACCAGCATCCGTCCTGAATGAAGCCGGTGACGGCAATACCGACGCGGCAATAGCGATCCGTCCAGGATCGAGTAGCGTCCGCGATCACGGAAAGCCACGCATCCGGACCTGCTTCCCGTGCCGTCGGCACCGTCATTTCATCCAGGACGTCGCTGCCCCTGACGAGCGCTGCCATCGTCTTCGTGCCGCCAATATCGATGGCAAGCGCCGTCTGCAGGCTGTCGGCATCGTAGGCCGCGGCAACGGCATCGCGAAACCACGAGGTCACATGCTCGGTGCGCGTGATCGCTGACCCCACGACGACGGCGAATGCTCCAGCGTCGGCGGCACTTGCTGCCTGCTCGGGTGTGCGAATGCGGCCCTCGGCAATGACATAGGGTGTGAGTGCTCGCATCGCTCTGATCAGGTCGATATCCGGATCGACGGGCTCAGGCCCGCCGACATAGCCGGAAAGCGTTGTGCCGACGAAATCGACCCCGGCTGCCAAAGCGGTGCGCGCGTCTTCAAGGTTCGAGCAGTCTGCCATTGTCAGCTTTCCGCGAGCCCTGACAGCCTTGACCAGCGCTTCGATGGATGCCGGCCGAACGCGATCCGTCGCATCGAAGGCGATGATGTCGGCGCCGGCATCCGCCAGCGCTTCGGCATCGGCAACGAAGGGCGTGATCCGCACTGGACTGTCATCGAGATCGCGCTTGACGATGCCGATGATCGGTATGGTCACGGCGGGGCGTACCGCTTTCACGTAGCCGACGGATTCGATCCGCAATGCCTTTGCACCCGCATCGACGGCGGCCCTCGCAAATCCAATGACGAATTCAGCCGTGTCCGTCGGCCCGCCGGGAACCGGCTGGCAGGAAACGATAAGGCTCTTCTTGATGTCGTCGCGCTGCAATCGTGACACTCCATTTCAGCATCACGATAATTGGAAAGTACCAGATTACAACCAGTTTATGACTGGTATCATCGCGTTAGCTCGAACACGAAGTCATAAACGTCGCCCTTGTAGCGGCTCTCGCAATATTCGACGATCTGGCCGTCACCGAGAAAACAGCGGCGCTCCGTCATCAGCAGCGGCGCTCCGGCTTCGCAATGGAGATATTGCGCATCCTCCGCGGAGGCCGCCCGCGAACGCATACGCTGGACGGCACGCTGAGGAAGAAACCCGCGTGCTTCCAGCGCCTGGTAAAGGGAATCGCCGACCAGGCTTGCCGACGGAATGAAGCGAACGGGGACCGTTGATATCTCCACGGCAATCGGCACGCCATCGGCTGTGCGGATGCGCTTCATGCGCAGGATATGGCTGTTTCCAGCCACTCCGAGTGCCATCATTTCCGTGGGGGAAGGTCGGCTTATCTGCTTGGAAAGCCATATACATCCGGGAGTAAGCCCGCGCGCGAGGATATCCTCCGAGAAGCTCGTGAGTGTGGAAAGAGACTTTTCGACCCGTGATCCGACCTCGGTCTTGAAACCGTGGCGGCGATTGAGGAAGCCTTCCTCCTCAAGCAGCGCCAGCGCCTTGCGTATCGTCACGCGCGAAAGCGACAGGGCTTCCGCAAGCACCCGCTCTCCGGGCAGAACGGCGCCTGCCTTGACCGCATTCGAAAGGATCGCAGTTTCGATCGCCGACTTTAGCCGCTTGTAGAGCGGCAGACCCGATGCCGATGCCTGTAACTCCTTGCCGATCACGTCGATCAGTTCATCCGTCGCCATAGCGTTCCCGATGCTCTCAAAATTTTTCTGCGAAACCCCTCTGGATCTATACTGGTATTAAGATGATGGGGCAATCGCCTTGGTCGCAACCAGTTTTCCACAGACAGTTCCAAACCTGCCCATTTGACAGATATCCTACAAGTGGATATGTAGCTCCCATCTTATCGGCGAGGCGAAGAGAAGATAAGGCATGGCGTTGAAATCGATGAAGCCGCTGACACGCGCACCGCTGCTGCATGTATCCGTGCAGGAAAGCCTGCGCGCTTACGTCCACGATAACGGCTTGGCGCCGGGAACAATGTTGCCTGCCGAGGGAGAGCTCGCCGCCCAGCTCGGCGTCAGCCGCAATTCGCTGCGCGAAGGCATCAAGGCGCTGGAATCGCTCGGAGTTCTGGAGACGCGGCGCGGCGTCGGCATCTTCGTGAAGGCCTTTTCCTTCGAGCCGCTTTTAGACAACCTTGCCTATGGCCTTGGCGGGGCGTTGCGACAGATCGAAGAAGTGATCGAAATCCGCCGCACGCTCGAAGTGGGATTGATCGGCAAGACGATTGAGATGATCGGCGCCGAGGATCTCGCCGAGCTGCGTGCGACCGTCAACCGGATGCGTGTCCATGCCGAACGCGGCGAAACCTTCGCCGAGGATGACCAGCTGTTCCACCGGCTGCTGTTTCGCTGCCAGGACAATGAGACGCTCGTGCGACTGATCGATGTCTTCTGGCTCGCCTTCTACAAGGCATCGGATTTCGTCAATCTCGAGAATATCGATCCGATGGCGACCTGGCGCGATCACGCCGCAATTGTCGATGCGATCGAGGCAAAGGATCTGGAGGAAGCGCGCAAGCGCATGGATCGCCACTACGAGGGCATTGCCCAAGTGATTGCCAACAACAAGACAAGTTCAAACGTGGGAGGAACACATGAAAAGACTGTCTAAATTATCCGTAGCCGCGCTCGGCGCCATGCTGTCGACTGTTGCCATTCCGGCGCTTGTCGCTTCGGCTGTCGCAACAAAGGCTGAGGCCGCCACGCTATCTGGCGGTTTCGATGTCGGTCCAGGCGGTTTCCAGGGTAATTTCAATCCGCTTGCCGCGACCTCCGGTTTCACCTGGCTCAGCGTTTATTACGAACCGCTCATTACCTATGACGAGAAATTGCAGAAGGTCGTCGGCGCACTGGCCAGCTCCTATGAGGTCAGCCCGGACCAGTTGACCTACACATTCAAGCTGGCGGATGCCAAATGGCACGACGGCAAGCCGTTTACCGCCAAGGACGCAAAGTTCACCATGGGCCTTGCGATGGATGCGAAAACCGGCTCGGTGCTCGCAGCTCGCCTGAAGGCCGTCTCGTCCGTCGAGGCGCCGGATGACCACACCGTCGTCATCAAGCTCAGCACGCCGAGCGGCAGTCTCCTCGATACGATGACCAAGGTGATGATGCTGCCGGAGCATGCGCTCTCCTCGATCCCGGCCGACCAATTGGCGAAGAGCACATGGTGGTCCACCACTCCGATCGGCACCGGTCCGTTCAAGTTTACCAAATACGTCTCGGATCAATATGTCGAACTTGCCGCCAACACCGACTATCGCGGTGGCAAGCCTGCGCTGGAGCGCGTCATCAATCGCTACTTCGCCAATCCGGCAGCCGCGATTGCGGCGCTGAGATCCGGCGAGATCCAGTTCACCTATGTCGATTCCAACGACGTCCCGACCTTCAAGGACAACAAGGATTTCAAGGTCATCGAAGGTGACTCCTTCGTGGTCAACTATCTCGGCTTCAATCACGATTCGCCGATCTGGAAGGATGTGCGGGTCCGCAAGGCGGTGATGTACGCGATCAATCGTGATGCCATCATCAAGAGCCTCTATGGCGGCGCGGCCAAACCCGCCAACTGCGCCTACGTTGCCGAGCAACTGATACCGCAGGGCATCGACAACTATGCCTATGATCCGGAGAAGGCCAAGCAACTGTTGACGGAAGCAGGTTGGGATCAGATCAACGGCGACAAACCGATCACGCTTCTGACCTATTACACCACGCCTTTGGCGACCAATGTTCTTGCGGCAGTCCAGGCCATGCTTGCCCAGGTCGGCATCAATATCGTTCCTCGTGCCGTCGATACGCCGACCTATAACAGCATCGTGCTGAACGCGAAGCCGGATATCGCTCAATTCCAGATGGTCTATGCCGGGCTTCAGAACGGACCGGATGCCGGAAGCATCAATGTCGGCCTTAACGAGAAGCAGATTCCGCCGGCCGGACCGAACGTCGCCAGAGTTCGCATGCCTGACCTTACCAAGGCACTCGATACGGCGCTTGGCGAGCCGGACATCGCCAAGCGGGATGCGGCCTATCAGGACGTCTGCAAGGTGATGAACACCAACCTCCCCTGGGCGACGCTCTGGGTCGCCAATCGCTACGGCGTCGTCTCGGCCAAGGTGAAGGATTTCGTCTGGACGCCTGCGCCGGGCGGCGGCCCTTACCAGGCCGACCCGCAGAAATGGTCGGTCGCCGAATAGGCGTTTCCGCAAAGCTAAAGGGTGGCTTCGGCCACCCTGACGGACGGATTTACGATGCTCCGATACAGTCTCAGACGCCTGATGATAGGAATAGGCATGCTCGTTGGGTTGAGCATGCTGATCTTCCTGATGCTGCGCCTGGCGCCGGGCGATCCGATCGATGCCTATATCGATCCGAACATACCGATGTCGCCGGCCGATCTCGCCGATCTGCGCAGCCGCCTCGGCCTCGATCAGCCGCTTCCCCTCCAATATCTTGGCTGGCTGCAGCAGGCGTTGACGGGCAATCTTGGCTATTCGATCAAGCGTCTCGACCAGCCGGTTCTCGGCCTGGTTCTGTCGCGGATCGGTCCGACGGTGCTGTTGATGGGCACTGCACTTGTCTTTGCTGTCGTCGCCGGCATCGCCTTTGGGGTGATCAGCGCGGTCCGCCGTAATTCCATCTCCGATCTCTCCCTGTCTATCGTTGCGCTCGCCGGCATTTCGAGCCCGGCATTTCTCAGCGCGCTGATCGGCCTCTATGTTTTCTCGGTCCGGCTGCACTGGATGCCCTCAGGAGGCATGCTGACCCCTGGCGAGGAATTCTCGGTTGGCGATCTCCTGCATCACCTGATCCTGCCGGCCGCCCTTCTGTCTGTCGCACAGGGCGCATTGATCATGCGCTACATGCGCGCTTCGCTGCTCGAAGTCCTGAACCAGGATTATGTCCGCACGGCGCGCGCCAAGGGCGTCCACAAGTTCTGGGTGATCGCCAAGCATGCCTTGCGCAATGCACTCCTTCCAATCGTGACGCTGGTCGGTTCGACCATCGGCCTTGCGATTGGCGGCGCCATTTTCATCGAGAGTGTCTTCAATTGGCCGGGCATGGGGCTTCTGCTGGTCGATGCCGTGCAGACCCGTGATTACCCGGTCATCATGGGGGCAACGCTCATCATCGGCGCTTGCGTCATCGTCGTCAATCTTCTGACCGACATCACGTATGCGGTCGTCGATCCGCGCATCAAGGTGGGCTGACATGCTGGCACGCTCTCCGCAACCCCGCAGCCCGGGGCCACTTGCCCGCGCCTTCGAACGCTTTCTGCACAATCGCGCCGCCGTTGCCGGCGTCTGCATCGCAGTTCCCATGCTGGCGCTGATCCTCTCCTACCCGCTGTGGTGGACTTTCCAGCCGAATGACATCGATCTCCTGGCGATGAACAGCGGTCCGACGATGACGCACTGGTTCGGAACCGACGGTGTCGGCCGCGATGTCTTTGCGCGGGTGCTGGAAGGCGGCAGGATTTCGCTGCTGGTTGCCGTCGCATCGACGGCTCTTTCCGCGGTTATCGGCTTTCTCTTCGGAGCCATCTCCGCGCTTGCCGGACGCTGGGCCGATGCAGCCTCCATGCGCTTCGTCGATCTGGTGATGACCTTGCCGCCCGTCATCTTCCTGCTCGTGCTTGCCTCGATTGCGGGCACCGGCATCTGGCCGACGGTCATCGTCATCTCGCTTCTCTCATGGCCGTTGCTTGCGCGCATGATCCGCTCCCGACTGCTGGAATTGCGCGAGCGCGACTTCGTCATGGCCGCGCGCGGCATGGGTGCCGGCATCGGCCACCTGCTCTTCCGCCATGGCCTGCCGAATTCGATCGATATCCTTGTGGTCTATGCCACGCTGCAGATCGCCAATGCCATCCTGCTCGAGGCGGGCCTCTCCTTCCTGGGTCTCGGTATCGCACCGCCAGCGGCAAGCTGGGGCAACATGCTGAATGCGGCCCGTTCGACGGCCGTGCTCGAACAATATCCGTGGCAGTGGCTCTTCCCCGGTGCCGCGCTGATCCTTGCCGTGCTTGCAATCAACTTCATTGGCGATGGCCTCAGAGATGCCTTCGACCCTCGTGCCGAACTGAATTGACAATCGAAAGAAAGAGAAAATGACCAAATTCAAGGGCGTTGTTCCCCCCGTCGTCACGCCGCTCAATCCGGATTTCACCGTCGACTACCCCTCCTATACACGCGTGCTGGAACATCTGATCGATGCCGGCTGCCAAGGCGTATTCGTGCTGGGGTCGACGAGCGAAGTCATCTTCCATGACGAAAAGATCCGGCGCGAGATCATCGAGCATTCCGCCAAGGTGGTGAATGGGCGCGTGCCGCTGATCGTCGGCGTCATTGATCCGACCACGGATCGCGTCATCGCCCATTCGAAGGTTGCAAAGGCGGCCGGCGCCGATGCGGTCGTGGTGACCGCACCCTTCTACACCGTCACCAGCCAGTCCGAGATCCTCGATCACTTCCGCTATATCCGCGACGCGGTGGACGTTCCGCTGGTTGCCTATGACATTCCCGTCTGCGTGCACGTCAAGCTTCAGCGGCAGACCGTCGTCACGCTCGCCAAGGAGGGTACGATCATCGGCCTCAAGGATTCCAGCGGCGATGACGGCAACTTCCGTTACGCGCTCCTCGACCTTGCAGAACACAAGGACATCTTCCTGATGACCGGCTCCGAGATCGTCGTCGACAATGCTCTCCTGATGGGTGCGCATGGCGTCGTTCCCGGTATCGCCAATGTCGATCCCCACGGCTACGTCCGGCTTTGGGATGCCGCCCAGCGTGGTGACTGGGCCGCTGCGAAGAAAGAGCAGGAGCGGCTTTGCCGTCTCTTCGAAATCGTCTGGGTCGCGCAGGGCCGTGTGAGCGGCGGCGCATCCGGCATCGGTGCCTTCAAAGCGGCCATGCGCAGCCTCGGCATTATCGATTCTGCTGTTATGCCGCGACCGCGCGCTGCTCTGAACGATGCCGAGACCGCGCGGATCGACGGGATCCTGCGTGCAACCGGACTGCTGAACTGAGAGGGCTGATGGTGCAGACCGCCGAACCCGTACTCGACATCAAGGGACTGCGAACGGTCTTCCGCGTCCGCGGCAGTGAGATCACGGCGGTCAACGATATCGACCTGACGGTTGCCGCCGGCGAGACGCTCGCGCTCGTCGGCGAATCCGGCTCCGGCAAGTCTGTGACCAGCCTCTCGGTCATGCGGCTGCTCACCCGCAACATCGGGGTGATCGCCGCAGGCAGCATCCGTCTGACGACGCGCTCCGGTGCGGTCCGGGATCTTGTTTGTCTCGACGAGGAGAGCATGCGCCGGATCAGGGGTGACGACATCGGCATGGTGTTCCAGGAGCCGATGTCGAGCCTCAATCCCGTTTTCACGATCGGCGATCAGATTGCCGAACCGATCCGTATCCATCGCGCCGCAAGCCGAAAGGCTGCGATGGATGCCGCCGTCACGCTGCTTGAAAGCGTCGGCATACCGGACGCCAGACGCCGCGCCGGCCAATACCCGCATGAACTCTCCGGCGGCATGCGCCAACGCGCCACGATCGCAATGGCGCTCGCCTGCGATCCGGCACTGTTGATTGCCGACGAGCCGACCACGGCACTCGACGTGACGATCCAGGCTCAGATTCTCGATCTGCTGCTCAAACTGCAGCGCGAGCGCGGCATGGCGATGCTCTTCGTCACGCACAATCTCGGCGTCGTCGCCGAAATCGCCCATCGCGTCGCGGTCATGTATGCCGGCAGGATCGTCGAGGAGGGACCGGTCGGCGAGGTTTTCCGCAATCCGAAGCATCCCTATACGATGGGCCTGCTCGCCTCCATGCCACGGCTTGGCGACGCGACACGGATGAAACAGGCGGGTGAAAAGCTCGCAGCCATTCCCGGCATGGTCCCGAGCCTGATGAACATGCCGAGCGGTTGTGCTTTCGCGCCGCGCTGCAAATTCGCGGTCGATGCCTGTCGCGCCGCGGTTCCCGCGCTTGAAAAGATCAATTCGCAGCATCGCAGCCGCTGCATCAGATGGCAGGAGATCTAGATGAGCGAGCCCCTGCTCTCCGTCCGTGACCTTTCGAAACACTATACGTCCCGCGGTGCTCGGCTGAATATCCTGCAAGGTATCTCCTTCGATATCGGCAAGGGTGAAGTCGTCGGGCTTGTCGGCGAATCCGGCAGCGGAAAGACCACGATCGGGCGCTCCGTCCTTCGGCTGGTCGAGCCTTCGTCAGGCAGCGTCCGCTTCGACGGCAACGAACTGACAGACCTTTCAGCTTCGGCCCTGAGGCGGCAACGGCCGCGCATGCAGTATATTTTCCAGGACCCCTTCGCCAGCCTGTCGCCGCGCATGACGATCGGCGAAATCCTGACGGAGGGCTTGAAGATCCAGGGAATCGGGTCGGCACGCGACAGGCTTGAACGAGCCCAAGCCGCCTTGGCGCAGGTCGAACTGCCGGCCGATGCGATCAATCGTTACGCGCATGAGTTTTCCGGTGGGCAGAGGCAGCGCATCGGCATCGCCCGCGCCTTGACCCTGTCGCCCGAATTCATCGTGGCCGATGAACCGGTCTCCGCGCTGGATGTCTCGATCCAGGCGCAGGTCATCAACCTTCTGCGCGAATTGCAGCAACGGCTCGGGCTGACCATGCTGTTCATCTCGCATGATCTTGCTGTCGTCGAATATATCTGCGACCGGGTCATCGTGCTCTATCTCGGCCGCATCATGGAGATCGCACCGAGCGCCGACCTTTATGCGAGGCCGCAGCATCCCTATACGCGCGCCCTGCTCTCCGCCATTCCGTCACCCGATCCGGATGCCCGGCGTGACCGGCAGATCCTCAAAGGCGATATTCCAAGTCCGGCCAATCCACCAAGCGGTTGCGTCTTTCGCACGCGCTGTCCGAGCGCGCTCGATGCCTGCGCCGCCACGGTTCCTCAACTGCGGGAGGTCGCGCCGGGCCAATACAAGGCCTGCATCCGCGACGATCTCGATTGAATTGAAACCTCAGGGAAAACGATAGATGAACGCGAAGAAGCGGCATCCCGCCATTGCCGGCAACTGGGCGAGCCTGCTGCTGCCGATTGCGCCCGACGATAGCATCGAATTCGACAAGCTCGGCGAGGAGATCGATATCCTCATCGCCGCCAAAGTCGATGGCATTTATTCGAACGGCACCGCCGGTGAATTCCACAATCAGACCGAGGAGGAGTTCGACAGGATACAGGCATTGCTGGCCGAGCGCTGCAGCGCATCCTCGACGCCCTTTGTGATTGGCGCCTGCCAGCCGGACCCGCTGATCATGCTCAATCGCGTCCGTCGGGCCAGTGCACTTTATCCCGCCGCCATTCAGGTGATCCTGCCGGACTGGTGGCCGCTCACCAATGCAGAAGCGATCGACTTCCTGAACCGTGCCGCGGAAACGGCCGATGGAATTCCGCTCATCCTTTACAATCCGCCACATGCAAAGCGCGTCCTCACGCCCAAGGAACTGGGTGCGGTCTGCGCGTCAGTGCCCGGCGTGACCGGCATCAAGCTCGCCGACGGCGACGGTTCCTGGTATGCAGAGGCGCGTCGCCATCTTTCAGGCCAGTCTCTCTTCGTTCCCGGCCACCACCTTGCGACCGGCACGAAGGAGGGTGTGGCGGCAGGCTCGTTTTCCAATGTCGCTTGCCTCAGCCCCCGCGGCGCGCAAAAATGGACGGCCTCGATGCGCAGCGACATCGATGCCGCACTCGATCTCGAGCGACGGATCTGCGCATTCATGGACAATCACATCGTCCCTTTCCGCCAAAACATGGGTTTTTCGAACGCTGCCCTCGACAAATTGCTGAGTGCGATCGGCAATTGGGGACCCGTGGGAACTCGTCTGCGGTTTCCCTACCGATCGATCGATGCTTCGGAAGCCGAGCGATTGCGAAGAATTGCAATGTCAGAGCTCCCCGATCTATTTCACTGAGGCACAGGGCGAGGCGCGTTGGGGCCTCGAGCGGACCCGAACCGGCGATCCTGAAGAAACAACTCGCCGCTCCCACCACATCGATGAGTTGAGGCGATAGCGACGCCGTCAGCAACGCTATCGAGCTGCCCTCGAGCAACGGACAGGCCGAAGGCCAGATCAACCGCCTAAGAACCTCAGCGCGCATGCATGGTCGGGCAGGTCCCGAACTGCTGAGAGCACGAATGCTACCGCCGCTCCACACCAAGCGAGGAAGAACCCGGTTAACTGCCAAACGACATGAGCCCGTGCTGCGAACGAGCAAGTGGCGCGAACGTTTCAGTGTGCGACGCCTTGTCCCTCGTGTGCCCTAACGATGGCGTCCGCTTCCTTGCCGTATAGCTCCTCGAAGTGATCGAAGGTCTTGGAAAAGTAACCAATGCCCTGCGTCGCCGAACGCAGCGCCCGCGCGAGATCGTCAAGTGCGCTGCCGGGAACAAGTGCCCGGAAGATGTCCCATCCCTTAGCGGTTTCATCCCGGTCGAAGCCGAGAACCTGACCCTTGAGAGCGGAGACGATCTGGACGAGGTTGCCAGAATAGATCGACGGAATGTGAATCTCACTGCGGAAGACCGGTTGCATCAAAACGGCCGACCCTTCGGAAAGCGCCTGTCGCACTCCCATTTTCGACGCAGTCCTGAAGGCGTGTTCCGAACTGTCGACGGCATGGTGCTGACCATCAAACAGCGTTACCCCGACGTCGATGACCTCAAAGCCGAGCGGCCCTTTCTCCATGGCTTCGCGCGCGCCTGCTTCGACGGCAGGGATGTAGTTGCGCGGAACGACGCCACCCTTGACGGTTTCGCTGAAGGTGAACCCGCGGCCGCGCTCATTGGGGCGAATGCTCAGCTTCACATCCGCGAATTGCCCGGCGCCGCCGGTCTGTTTGCGATGCCGGTAGTGAACCTCGGCCGGCTTTGCAATTGTCTCGCGGTAGATCGGGTTGGGCGTTCGATCGGTTACGTCGATGTGGAAGACGTCGGACAGGGTTCGGCAGAGATCGCGCAGATGTACCGGGCCCTGGGCGCGGACGAGCTGGGCGCCAGTGCCCTCCTCCTGCAAGACGACAAGACCCCGATCCGTCTCCGAGAGTTTTGTCAGCGTTTCGGAGAGCTTGTTTTCATCGCGTGCGCTGCCCGGGACCAGGATCCTTTCAAGCATCGGCGTAGGCGGCGCGGTCCATTCGGGTGGGGCGACCGTCGCGTCTGATGTCAACAGCGACGGGACGGGCAAATGGTCGGACTTGACCGTCGCGAAGACATCCCCCGGTGCAGGCACGATCGCCGAGCTCGACCGTCCGTTTGCGGGATCCTGCACGGCGCCGAGGCTGGAGCCGCCGAGTGATGCGCCTTGCCGAAGTCCCTCACCAAACGCACGCACCAGCACCGTCTTGCCGATATTCTGACGATGATAGGCATGGAAGCTCACGGCGCTCAGCTTGTTTTCATCGAGATTACCTGCACGAGCCAGGCGCTGTCGAAGAACCCCTGCCGGCGGCGCCTCGTGACGCAGCGCCTTCATCAGCCGCATCATACCGTTGCCGTGACTTGCGGCACCGATCAGGACTGGAATAATCCTGTTTTCGCTGAGAACCCGCGATGAAATGGCATAGAGCGCGTCGCTCGCCGGCTCGCGATCTTCGATCAGTTCCTCGAGAAGCCAGTCATCGAATTCGGACAGGTGTTCCAGGAGCTCGCTGCGCGCTTCGTGCTCGCGCTCGGCGGCGCTTTCGGGAATTGCGATCAGCGCCGACGTCTGGCCTTCCCGGTAGCGCCACGCCCGTTCCGAAATCAAATCGCAACTGCCTATGATCCTGTCTCCCTCTCGGATCGGGATCTGGCGAAGCAAAAGCGTGTGGTTGGCGTAGTCTTGAAGCGCGGCTATCACATCCCTCAGCCGCCCTCTCGGTTCGTCCATTCGGTTGACGAAGAGGATGCACGGCGTCCCCGAGGCTTCGACTATCCGCAGATAGGGCGCGGCAAGCACAGCCTCCTCGGGTGCCGATGAAACGCACAGGATGCAGGCGTCGCTGGCAAGAAGCGCGTGCTGTGCATGCGCCAACGCTTCGTTGGCTCCTGGCGCATCCAGCGCACACCAGGCCTCGTTTCCAAAGGTGAATTCTGTGAGGTTCAATCCATAAGGGGACCTGGATTTTCTCGCCACCCCCTCCAGGGAGCCGATCTTTTCCACGACTGTTGATTTTCCGGTCTGCGAGGGTCCAAGCACGGTAAAGCAGCGCATCGGCATTCCTCCAACTGCCATAAACACAATTTTCAGCCATCATAGGATGCCCTGAACCGCTGCAACGCGCCAGAGGTGTTCAGTTTCACAATGCTTTGACCTGGAGACGTAGGAGTTATTCTCGAATTCCCAGTGGATTTGAGCGCAGGGGAACGATCTATTAGCGGCTCTGAAGCTGCTCCTACAAGGAGTTAGGCCTGAACTTGCCCGCTGTCGCGCCAGCTTGGCGGCAAGTGCATGGCGTTCATCGCTACCACGCAAGGGACGGTCGACAACAACGAACTCCTCGATCGCCGCTAGGCAGGAGAAAAGGGCTAAGATTGCGAGATAAGAACTCGGTGAAGAGCCGACACGCTCGTCTTGCGCGTCTCACCCTGAGTGAGAAGCCAGAGCAAGCCGTACATGTGCAGGTTCGAAGATCCGCAGAAGGGCGCTCCTTTCTGGGCACAAAGTGTGGATAAGTTCACTGTCAGGGGACATCTGCAAGCACGACGCTTCAATACGGGCTTCAGCAGGGCTATGCCCGAAGACGCAGTCAATAGCGTCGGCCAAGTGCCCAAAATCTCTTTCAACTCCGGAACGATGACGATAGTACCCCCCAACCCATCGGACGATCAGCAAGAGAGGTTCGTGCGCTGCCAGGATGCGCTGTATAGCTCGTTTCTGAAGCTCCTGGAGGACGCGAACGAAACGGGATGGGGCCAGCAGGAAACGCTCGTCGCACTCATTTCGCTCGCCGATAACCATGCTTTGATGCTGAACGCGAATGCCGAGGCCGAAGAGCTATTGGCGACCATCAAACGCCGCAGTTGACACTACGAACGCGGAGATGTCCGAGATAAGTGGGCGAAGCGGCTTACGCCTGTTGCGCGCGAAGCAGTGGCGCAATGCGGTCGCGATATCTCAATCTTGCGTTAAGTCGCCAACTTCACCGAAGGCTGCAAGCAGCCTTGGCGAGCTCATGTCACCCGTTTCGCTGTCGACCATCACCGAATAGGCTCCGACACCCAGGGACCTGGCCGACATTGCGGAAGCGATTTTTTCCGCAGATGTCCCATTCGAAGCCTGTCGCATCTCTCCCGGGACCAAGCCAGCTCGGTTGCGCTTGAATGGAACGACGATGAATTTCTCAGCCAACGACATTATTGATCCCTTGTTGCACCAAACTATTCGAAGGCGCCGAGCGCTTCGATTTGATCGTCCAGTTCACGCACGCGTTCCAAATATCGTGGCCGAAGCGGATGGTCCTCTGCCAGGTGTTCGAGTTTTGACAGCGCGAGCTGACGCTGGTCTCTAAGGAGCTTCAACCGACTCATGTAGTCCCTCGTTTTGTTGCCATTCCATAGCCCCAAAACGGCCGGAACGCCAGGGATGTTCTGTTTATGTTCGAAGTCGCCCTGTTGTCGCCTGATATCGAGTGAATGCCGCGCCTTTTTGGACCTGAGAGCGATCCGATTATTTCACGGCGGCATGAGGCGCACCGCAGTCGGTTGCGAGGTTCGACATCTTGGTCGGCGATTCCTCCCGCACCACTCTCATGGCGGCAACACTCGACTGCGAGGCATTTACAAAGTGGAGCTTTTGAAAAACATGCAGCGGATAGAGATTTTCAGGCGGTAGCTCGCCATCGAATAAGCAACATCCTGCGCGGCTCTATAGGATTGCTCGGCTAGCTCCAAACCGTCTTCCGAAAGCACAGGCGGGACATACTGAGCTTCACTTACGGTGCCGGAACTTCCCGGTGATCACGACTTGGTCGCCGCTCTCGGAGGTCCGTTCCGCATGGAACTCAAGGTGCTTGAAGTTGACGGGAAAAAGCGCCAGCGTCGTGACCGAGCCACGGGGCAAGAAACCCAACCTGCAGCCCCACTGGACCTGAGGTCAAGGGGGCGGTGATCACCTTGGGTCGATGGCGGTCCGAATGACGCAAGCTTCGGCGGCCCTCCAGGATGTCGAACGGGCAGATGACCGTTCGACATGTTCTCTCTATCGTCGCCTGTTTCAGAGAATCTTCTCGAACGAAGACACCAAATGGGCGCCCGATGGCATTTCAATTCCGGACCCCGGAATATCCGTGCAGCAGAGCAGATTGAGCCAAAAGCTGCTTTTGCCCTGGTTTCCCAATATATCGACGAGGCTGCTCAGCTTGATTTTCCAGTCATCTTTCAGCCTGATATAGTTGCGAGTGTTCATATTGATGAGGAAGAGGAACAGATTGTCGTCGCCCTCCAAATCAATATCCGGAGCGAAAGAGTTCGGTCCGGCCAGAACTGGCTCGGGATGGTAGTTGTGGATTGCCTTGGCCAGGCTTTTGTCATCCACTGTGGGATCTGATCTCAAAGCTTTCCAGACAGCCAATGCTGTCATATAGCCGAGTGCGGCTCCGAAATTGCCGCGGTACTGGACCTCTTGCTTGGCAGCCAGGTTAAAACTTCCGAACTCGCGGATGTCACCGTGGCAAACGAGTACATAGTTCGACATCGAAGGCTCTCCTTTCAAGACGAGCGATAACGAGGTTGGTGGACTAGCAATGTTTGGTCGTTGGCGCTGCGGGGAGCACCGAGGTGTCACTTCCCCGCAGTCTTTGTCTTGGAAACAAACCTCTGCCAATCCGCCAGGTCAGCCGCATCCGCCATGCGTGCGAAGTCGAACGCGTACGCGGAAATGACATCTGCCAGGCTCAACCAGACACCGGGCGGCTTCATGTTGGAGGTTTGTGCTGCCGTGGCCAGGCGATCGACCACATATACTTTCACGACAGGGTTGCGGTTGTCGCCTGGCATAGCGCTCATCACTATGAACACGAGCCTGGCGGTCGCCGAAGTCATGAGGCTCTGGCGCAATTCGTCGCTGATGTCGGATAGGCGCTTTTGCAGGGCAACATTATCATCAATGATCTGCTTGGCCTCAGGCACAAGCTCCACGATCAGCCCAGTCACGATCGGCCCATAGCCGACATCCCGCTCAGGTCTCGTGACCGTCTGCGTTCGTTCGAACCGACCTGCGGGTGACAGAAACGGCACATGGTTGAGCCCTGTTTCCCAAGCTGCCGCGGCAGCGAGACTTGGCTGACCGGCAACATAGCGGCCCACGACATCGGCGATTGTGTCGAGGACAGAGCTTGGCGTGACGGAGCCGGCGACGCATTGATCTGTCTTTGGATCGACAAAATGCAGTAAGATGCAGCTTTCCATCGAAGCTTCTCCTATGGTTGACGTGCCGCCGCAAAGCGGCGGCACTGCCGGATCAGTTCGTATCGAACTTGCCGTCGAAGAAGTTGGTGGCCGACTCGATGTCGTCGATCTGCGTGCCCGAGATGAAGGCGTCGTATTTTTTCTTGACGTCAGCATTTGCGAGTGCGCCGTAATTGAACAACGATGTTGCGGCGCGATAGCTGAACGACATCGAGAAGCTCTCGGCCGATCCACACGATGAGTAGATCTTCTTCTCATCCTGGGTAAAGTCGATGAAGTACCCCTTCAGCCAGGGATTGATCTTGATCTCGTTGCCGACCTGTTGGCCCTCGAGCACGATCGAGATCGTGCCGACGCTATAGGATTTCGTACCGGTCTGGACCCCCATCCGTATGGAATCGCCCAGACCTGAAACGAATTTAGCAAAGGAAGCCAATGCAGGTCCACCGCCCACCGCGACGCCAAGAATCGTCGAGATGAATTTTCCAGCCAGTTCCACCCCCTTGATGTTCTGGGTCATCGTCTGCTTGACGAATTGGCTCGGTCCCATCAGCGGCAGATGATTGAAGACGCTCTGCCACAGCATGGTGTCGTAGACCTTGTTGGGATCGTTGGCTTTGTCCGCGGCCTTGCGGACGTAGGCCGACGCGACCCCGGTCAGGTCGATGAGGTTTTGACGCTGAACGTCCAACTCCTTCTGAACAGAGTCAGGCACTTTGGGCTGCGCCAGGACGACCGAGATCAGGCCATTGTCGGTTGTATTGAAAGCAGTTTGCGGATCTTTGGGCGCACTGGGCAGCGGAGCGCCGGCCCTTAGCATTTCGTTGACGGTTGGCAGATGCGGGTGACGAATTTCCGCGAAGTAATCCACTGCGGAATCAAGTGTAATCGAATTCATGATCGTCTCCATCTCGGTTTAAATGAACGTAACGATCGGATAGACCCGTTATATTTGGCTCTATACCGTGACTTCTCTTGCACAATGCAGTTGCGATCTCGGCAAATACAGCCGGGATGCGAGACAAATAGACATCGATTGAAGGATATTTTCAACTTATAGGTATTTTGCTATTCGCAAAACGACCTCAGATTGTTTTCGCTCTGCGCAAAATGATGGTCACCCATCTGAACAAACAGACCGTAGGAAGGCCGTTAGGTGATCTGCGGCACCGGGCGGAAGGGCACGGAAGAGACTGGCAAATTCGTGCTCCGGTTCAGAGCGCGAGGGTAGCTTATGGTGTTCAGGTGAGCCTCGCCCAAGCACCAACCAGTCGAGGGACACATCCAGGGCCTTGCAGAGATTTGCGGCACTCTCCAGCGAAATTGAATCGCCTTTGCGCCAGCGCGTTAGCGCACTTTCGTTTACACCCAGGGCTACAGCGAGCGCCGTAAGTTTGCGCCATTTCCGGAGATCGATAGCCTCCTGTATTCTACGGCCGCGAACGATATCTCTGGAAAAAAGAAGGAGGGAGTTCCATGTAGACCTCACAGGATCGCTTTAAGGTAGCACCAGCATAACGATAATCTACCTTAGGAAGTGTAAACTGCGGGATGGAATTGCCCTATCGAGGGAGAGAAGCAGGCATCGCTCTTAAAGCGGTCTTTTATGGAATAGCACAAGAACTTGGTGCGAACTTCTCCCCCTTGGGTACGCGCAGAAACGACATCTGCAGCGACAGTCAATCGGTTTTCGTCAGGCGGTGGTGGCGAGGTCACGGGAGGTTTGCGGGGATGGTGGAAACGTGGGCCGATCTTTGCCCCCTCCTTTCTCGACGGCGCATTCACGGCGTCGTATTTGCTTGAACGTCCTGCTCGAGCGCCTCGTTTGGCCAATCGCCCTCAAGGACGGTGGGCCAACGATCGCGAGCATCGTGCCCGTTAGCGCTGAGCGGTATGGCACGCCATGATGGCCTCGCGAGCCACCGCCTGCAATGTGATGACCACCGCGTTTTCCATCTCAGACTCGGTTGGCCGTCGATGACGGACACCGATCAGTCGAGCTCATGACCCGCACAGTCGTCCGGCAAGCGCAGCGATACACTTACGATACGCAAGATGGTTTTCGCGAAGCGTTAGTGCGTCGAAGGCAATAGATCGCATGCTCAACTCTTTACCGACCCGGCCGCCATGCCCGCGAGGAAGTAGCGCTGGGCTATCAGATACAAGACCAGAAGCGGGAGCGATCCGAGCACGCTCATCGCCATCATCTCGTTCCATTCGAACGCGTGTTGGCCCATAAGCAACTCGATACCGATGGGAACAGTCCTCATGTCCATTGACTTCGTCAAGGTCAGCGCGAAGAGGAATTCGTTCCATGCCAGCAAGAATGTATAGACCGCCGTCGCGACGATGCCCGGCACCGACAGCGGGATGATTACACGCCAGAGCGCCGTCCAGCTCGACCCGCCATCGACAAGCACGGCCTCGTCGAGTTCCTTCGGCAAGGTATTGAGATAGCCAGTCATGAGAAGGATCGCATAAGGCAGCGTGAAAACCATGTAGGTTAAAATCAGCGCAAAATAGGTGTTGAAAATGCCGAAGGCGACGACCATGCCGAAATAGGGGATCAAAAGCGTGATCGGCGGCACGGTCTGCGTGCTGATGATGAACACGTTCAGCGTTTTCTTGAGCCGGAATGAATACCGACTGAAAGCATAGGCCGTCAGGATGGCGATCAGCACCGTCAGAACCGTTACCACTCCCGCGACGAGATAGCTGTTGAGAAAAAAGCGAACCTTCGTTGGGTCGCTGAAGATCGCAAGATAGGCGACGCTGGTGAAACGGTCGGGCAGCAGGCGCGGCGGGAGCGCAAAGATCTCGGTGTTCGACTTCAAGGACGTGAAGAACATCCACAGGATCGGAAAGCCCGCGAAGACCAGCCCGACCGCCAGCCCGAGATATGTCAGGAGGGTCGGTACTATGGTGCGACTGAGAGAGCGTTTTGCCATTGCCGGTCACCTGGCCTTCTGGTGTTTGATGTAGAAATATGTGGCGCCCATCGAGATGATCAGAATGAAGATTGCGCTCGCCGACGCGCGCGAAAATTCATAACTCGAAAACGCAAGTTTGTAGGTGTAGGTGCTGAGCACCTCGGTCGCGTAGATCGGACCGCCTCCCGTCGTCATCCACACGAGGGGAAAGACCTGCATCGTCCAGATGAAATCAAGCAAGGCGATGCTGATGATGATCGGCATCAGTTGCGGGATCGTGATGTAGCGGAATTTCTGAAACTCGTTAGCGCCGTCAATGCCGGCGGCCTCGTAGAGATCCTTGGGAATGCCCTGAAGACCAGCCAGAAGGCTGACCATATAGAGCGGGTATCCCGCCCAGATATTCGCAAAGGTCAGCGCATGCAGCGCGGTTTTCGTCGAAGAAAACCACTCGACCTTGAAGTCAATAATATGGAGCGTCATCAGGATGCTGTTGACGACGCCATTCGGATCCAGAAGCAGCCGCCAGATGATTGCGATGATTACCGCCGTGAAGAGCCAGGGCAGAATGTAGAGAACCCGCAGAATGCTTCTGACCAACGGATCGACACGCTGGCTGTTGAGCAGAAGGGCGAAGGCGAGACCGATCAGAAGATGGAAAATGACGCTCATTATCGTGAAGTAGAGTGTCTGCCCGACCGACTGCCAGAAAACCGGATCTTTGAAGATCGTCACATAGTTCTGCAATCCGACGAAGGACGCGTCCTTTTTCGTGATCGCACCGTCCATCAGCGAATAGCGCAGAACGGTGATCATGGGAAACAGCATGAGGAGGCAGAATAGAAACGTCGCTGGCGCAACATAAAGGTAGGGAACCAGCCTCTTTCTTGTCTTGTAAGACAGTAGACCGCGCTTGCGCGTTTTTGATTGCGTCCGGATCATAGTTTCGGTGGCGAGGCTCATGAGAGGTAATTTCTCCCTGGTCGTAACGCATTGCTTCGTCGCGATGCGACGGCAGCGTGATCGAAGTTTGTCACGCTGCCGTCCGTCTTGGGAGACTACTTGCTGAATTCGACCAACCATTGCTTCTGCGTATTGGCAGCCGCGTCCTTTGCGGTTTGCTGACCGTCGAACATCTTCTGAACTTCGACATTCATCTGACGCATGAGATCTTCGGCAACGGGCAGTCCGACGAATTCGTTGGCGAGCTTCCCGCTCTGGAATATCTTGAAGGCTTCTTCGAACAGCGGGTCCGATTTCGAGAAATCGGGTTTGGCGTGGATATTACCCGGGAAGGCGTTGGCGATCGACACGAGGCGGCTGTTCACTTCCGGGCTCATCAGATATTCGACGAGCTTCCAGGCCTCCGCCTTGTGCTCGCTTTTGTCACTGATGCCGATGCCCCAGGAGGCATAGGGCAACCCGCGCTTGCCGGTGTAGCCGTCAACGGCTGGAAGGGCGGAGATGCCGAATTTGAGATTGGGGTTTCGCTGGCGAATGAGATTGATGTGCGCCAACGAGTCGATCATCATGCCGACACGCCCGTTGACGAACTCTTCGACCTTGTCCTGTTCCTTCTTGGCAAAAATACCAGGCGAGATGACGCCGGCGTCCTGCAGCGACTTGATGTATTCAAGCGTGCCGACGACAGAGGCATTTTCCAGATCTGGCTTGCCATCCTTCAGCATGGATGCTCCGGATGCCCAGACCCAGGACATCACGTCATTCTGGATGCCGCCGGGGTTTTGCAACGACAGAGGCAACACCCAGCCATACTGGTTCTTGTCCGCATTGGTCATCTTCTTCGCGGCAGCAGCGAATTCGGTGCGGTTTGTCGGCAATTTTTCGACCCCAGCCGCCTTTGCCAAATCCAGGTTGACAAAGACCGGGTAGACGAACGAGGCAAGCGGGAACATGACGCTTTGCCCATTGACCTTGATGATGTCGGCGATCTGGCTCTGATCGTATTTGGCATCAGCCATCAGGCTGTCCATCGAGGCGATTGCGCCCTGCTTTGCCAAGCCGTTGACCCATGCGCCGTCCAGGCCGACGACATCGCTGAGTGTCCCGGACGCTGCGCCCACAACGATCTGATCATGGGTGGCGGAATAGGGACCGCTGACAAGCGTCACCTTGATGCCGGGGTTCTTGGCTTCAAAGTCATCCATGATGCTGCGCAGAGCACCGGCGGGCATTTCTGGCTCCCACCACTGGATGAACTCGAGATTGGTCTGGGCAAAGGCGCAGGTGGCGCATAGTGCCCAGGCGGCCACAGCCGACTGAGCCGCCACGATAAATCTTCTGACGTTCATGTTTCCCTCCCTGAAAACGATATTTCGCTCGATCCTCCCGATCGAGACCAAAGTAGGTTCCTCCAGGCGTCTGGCTGTCAATGAAGAACTGCAATCGGAAAAAGCAGGAGGGCTTCAGAGGCGATAAAAATTACTTTAAGCTATTGATTTCTATAAGTTTTATCTTCAAATCTCGAAGACATTTTTTCTTTCCGACATATTGCTCATGTCGCATTTTTTCTTTACTTTCGTAAACAAATGAAAGCTGCGCCGCCCAAAGGAAAACAAATGAAAGGCTTTGGCGATCCAGGAAAAGCGAGGTTCCGCAAGGCTATCCTCACGGACTTAACACTTTAAAGTAGCAATCAGGCGCCAACTAACTAACGCCAAAAGAACTCAGCCTCTGGCCGTAAAGTCACGGGTTACGAAACGGTGTAAGATCCTGCACTTTCGATGCGGAACGCGCAAAGCCGGCCGGCAAGGAGCGGCGAGGACTTGTGAACGATGACGCAAGCAGGCGCTCTTGCGAACGCCCGCCAAGCAGCTCCGTCGCCGCAGATCTTGCTAGATTGCCAGATGCGTCTGAGGATCGAAGAAGTGTAGTTTGGCTACATCGATCGCCAGGCTGATCATTGCGCCCGGCTGGACTGTGCTCACGGATTCGAACTTCGCCACGGCATTTGCCGCGCCGCTCAAGTCCTCGACGGCATCCGGGTCACCGGAATCGATCCGCGCTGCTTCTATCTTCAGATGAACGATCAGCTCCGAACCCAACTCCTCGATCGATTTCACGAGGGCAGGGATCGTCGCGTGGCGTGATCCCGATTCCAGACCGCTGTCGTAAAGGTCTTCCGGGCGAATGCCGAAGACGATCGTCTTGTCTTCGAACGCCCTCAGACCGGGAGACTGCTCGAATGCGGTCGTCGCGACCGGTATGGAAAAGGTCGGCAGATCGATCCTGCCGTTCTGCAAGCGGCCCTCGAACAGATTCATGGATGGCGAGCCGATGAAACCCGCAACGAAGGCGTTGACCGGCCGGCTGTACAGTGTTTTTGGTGTGTCGACCTGCTGAAGGACGCCGCCCTTCAAGACCGCAACCCGGTCGCCCATGGTCAAGGCTTCGGTCTGATCGTGCGTCACATAGATCGTCGTCACGCCAAGCTGTCTTTGCAGGCTGACGATTTCGGCGCGCATTTGCACGCGCAGCTTGGCATCGAGGTTTGACAGGGGCTCGTCCATGAGAAACGCTGCCGGTTCCCGCACCATTGCGCGCCCCATGGCGACCCGCTGGCGTTGGCCGCCGGAGAGCGCGGCCGGCTTGCTGTCGAGCAGCGTATGCAGTTGAAGGGTCTTGGCAATTTCATGGACCCGCTTCGTGCGCTCTTCCTTGCTCTTGCCTGCAAGCTTCATCGAGAAGGCAATATTTTCGAACACCGTCATATGCGGGTAAAGCGCATAATTCTGAAAGACCATCGCTATGTCCCGGTCCTTCGGCGCGAGATCCTCGACATTCTCTCCACCGATGCTCAGGGTCCCGCTGCTGATCTCTTCCAGCCCGGCGATCATGCGCAATGCCGTCGATTTTCCACATCCTGAAGGACCGACGAGGATGAGGAACTCGCCATCATTTATCGTCAGGCTAAGATCCTTGATCGCGTGGAATTTGGTTCCAAAGGTCTTGCAAATTTTATCCAGTACAACAACAGCCACGGCACTTCCTCCTTAGTATCGTCGCCATCCAATCCCCAGGACAGCCCCTCCCCGGCGCTGTTTCTGATCGAACCGAAACCATCGTCTGCGCAGCGCTAGTCCGATCGTCCAGGGCACCAGTGTGATGAACTCTCAGTCCGGTGGCGCGATCGGTCTGGGCACGGGTGCATTTTCCCTCGCCAGCCACGCGAGACAGGCGCTTTGATCCGGCAGAGCCATGCGGCCACCGGGGCCAGTCACCGAGATCGCGGCTGCGGCAGTTGCATAGATGGCGCAGTCGAGAGGCGGCTTTCCCTGTGTCAGGGCAAAAGCATAAGCACCGTGAAAGCAATCTCCGGCGCCCGTCGTGTCGACCGCTTTGACCTCGTAGGCCGGAACATGCCAAAAAACGGCGTCTCCCGTCTGCCTGATATAGGATCCTCGTTCACCGTCGGTCAAAACGACTGCGGTGCGGTCGTCAGACCAGAGCTTATGGAGGATCAACGCCGGATCGGCTTCGCAGGAATAAGTCTGCGCAAATTTCAATGGCAGTACCAGATGGTTGGACAGGCTCAATAATCGTTCGGTCGCAAGCCCGATCGTCCATTCAATGTCTGCCACCACAGCAAGGCCCAGCTTGCGGGCGCGCGCAACGATCGTATCGGCGTGGGTGGCATAGCCGTCGATCAACAGCACCTGGGCTTGTGCAAGAGTGCTATCGGCGAGTGCCTCGGAGGTTCCGTGCGGCACATTGTCGTCATAGGCGATAAACCTGTCCCCTTCAGGTCCGACCGTGATCATCGACCGTATCGGCCTGGCATCGGGGCGACGCGGTGCAAAGGATATGTCGACGCCATGCCGTTCGAGCTCGCGGGCGCTGATATCGGTAACAGGCTGATCACTCAGCCAACCGATGAAACCGGCCCGTCCCCCCAGCTTTGCGACCGCAACAAGGGCCGTCGCGACATTGCCGCCGTGGTCCTGGGTGCGACTTGTCACTTTTCCCTTGCCGGCGCTCAGCGGTCGATCGACGTAGATGATATCGTCGATCGCCAGCGCCCCGAAGCCGAGAACCTGAAGGTTGTGTGTCACCCGTTAACCGCCCGCGGCAGCGAGCGCCTCTTGCGGCGCCATACCGCTGTGAATGACGAGCTTGAAGGCGCGCGCCGCCATCGTCGTATCGCCGTGGCCCCAAAGGTTTCGTCCCACCACGGCACCCTTCGCTCCCGCCCGCAAGGCATCGAAGGTCTGAGTGAGAGCCCCGAGCAGATTTTCCGTTTTCGGACCGCCCGCGATAACGATGGGAACCGGGCAGGTGGCGACGGTTTCCTGGAATGAGTCGAAGTCCCCGGTGTATCCGACCTTGATCACGTCAACGCCGGTTTCAAACCCGATCCGCACGGCATAGGCGATCTCGTCTGGGGTGAAGACAATCTTGCCGCCGTTTGAATAGTCGCGGGGATAGACATGGGCAACGACCGGCATTTCAAAGCGAGCTGCGGCGTTGACGGTATCGGTGAGCCAGCGAATGTATTCGCCTTCGGTATTGCCGCGCACCGGAATGGCAACGGCCAGAGCATCTGCCCCGTAGCGCACCGCATCCTCGGGGGTCGCGATCAACTGACGGATTCGATCGTCCGGCGTAAAGCAGCCGGCTTGAATGACCAGCGCCGCCTTGCCGGCATAGGCAGGCCACAAATGACGCGCAGCCCCCGGCTGAATGCTGATATAGTCCGGCTCTCCAGCCATCACCCGCTTCAGCGCGCCCGGCAGATCCGCCAGGCCGCCCTCACGGACGTTGCCATAGCCAACGAAGTGGTCGACCGCGCCACCGAACAGATGCCCCGACGGATGTGAAAACAGCCGTGACAGGCGAATTTTGGTTCCAAGGCCCATATCGATGCTGTCCCTCTACAATTTGATCTCGCGTTGAGACCCTAACTCGAAAATAAACGAACGTTCAATATTTCGATTTCTTTCGTTTTGATTTAATATGACAGTAACGCGGGCTGGACATACGCTGATGCCGCCCTCCATCGCGTCTTTTGATCACAATAGTTGCCGTGCATTTTCGATTTTCGAAATATCGGTACCGTCATCTAAGGGAATTCGAGGTCACACATGCTTGCGGAACAACGGCGACATCAGATCATGCTGGAACTTCAGCGGACCGGCCAAGCACGCACGACGCAGCTGGCGGAAAACTTCGGTGTCTCCGAGGTGACCATCAGATCCGACCTGGAAATTCTGGATGCCAAGAAGCAGCTCATCAAAACGCATGGCGGCGCGATCGCATTGCCGGCCAGTTCGCCCGCAGCGGCCTTCGAAGAACGGATGAACCGCAATTTCGACGCCAAACGACGCATCGCACAGATGGCGGCACGTCAAATAATCGACAACCAGTCTGTTGTCTTCGACAGCGGCTCGACACTGCTGCAGGTTGCCATGCAAATGCCCCCGGTCAATAACGTTGTCGTGGCCACAACCGCGATGAATATCGCGCAGCATCTGATGTATCGGCCGGGGCTGGACGTGCATATGATAGGCGGCCGTGTCTTTCCAAGTACCGTCAGCACGATCGTCTCGGATTCCGACAAGGCAGTGGGCGGTCTTGTCGCCCACCAGGCGTTCCTCAGTGCTCATGCCATCGATCACGCATTCGATGTCGTCGATGTCTCGGAAGACATTGCACGCACCAAACGCAATCTGGTCCGCATGGCGAGGCGCGTCATCCTCGTGGCGGATTCCAGCAAGTGGGATATTGGCGCCTCGTCCAAGGCATTTTCGCTTTCACGTGTCGATCTGATCATCACCGACACCGGCATGCCGCACGGGATTCGCAGCCGATTGGACAAGCTGGGGGTCGAAGTGCGCTATGTGTAGGGGCGTTTAGGCTGCCAATTGTACCTATGTAACAAAAAATTTTGCGCATGCGATATTGTCAGGCTACAAACGCATTTCGAAGCCCCCACACTGACCGCCCTTGCGACATCGGCTTACGCAGAGGTGCCTTGGCGCAGTGCAACCAGAATTGCCGATGGACAAGATGACGATCAAAACTATGGACGATTTCGCCCGGTCCTGTGGCGTTTCTCGTCCAACGCTTTCGAGGTATTTCGATGACCCGAGCAGCGTAAAGCCGGTGACACGCAAACGCATCGAGGATGCGCTCTCGGCATCGGACTACCGTCCTAATCTCTATGCGCGCAATCTCAATCGCAAGAGGACACGCAACGTTGGCATTCTCGTGCCTGTCATCACAGATCCATTCTATGCCGAAATGGTCAACCGTCTGGAATTGCTCGTCCGGGGTGAAGGTTACTGGCCAATCGTCATCTCGTCCCACGGCTTGCCGGATCTTGAAGCCGAGGCCGTCAACACGCTTCTGTCCTTGAAGGCTGCCGGCGCGATCATCGCGCCTCTGGGTCTTTCTTCCGAGCCTGGCATCTTTGAAAAACTCCGGGAGAGCATTCCCATTGTCTATTTCGATACGTTCATCGAGGGCGACACGCCCTTCATTGGCAACAACAATGCCCAAAGCGTTGCGACAATTGTCGACTATCTCTGCCGGTCCGGCGAGCCGCCTGCATATTTCGACATTCCGCATGTTAATCACAATTCCGGGGAGCGGCTGGCAAGCTATGTCGCCACGATGGAAGCGCTCGGTTTCGAACCGGTCGTGTTTGGCGCCACCGAGAGCTACGGCTGGGATTTCGAACGTATGGGGTATGAGCAGACCGACGCAATGATCGCGGCTGGAACGCTTCCGGGCAGGACAATCCTCTGCGCGAACGATCGACTTGCCTTCGGCGCGATGGCTGCCGCCCACTCGCGCGGCCTCCGCATCGGCCGCAGGGGCGATAGCGATCTTCGCATCGCCGCCCATGACGATCACCCTCTCAGCCGTTATACCTGCCCGCCATTGACGACGATGGCGCAAGATTTCACCGCCATGGCACGCAGCAGTGTCGACACACTGCTTTCGATGCTGGACGAAGACAACGACACCAAGCAGGTCGTTGCACGAAAAATCATCCTCGATGGTACATTGGTGATGCGTCAGTCGGCGTGATCGACGAGGCTGCGCCATCCGGCAACCGCTTCTTCCACCGCCCGCCGCGCCGCCGGAATGTGCCGCCCCATGGAAACGAAGCCGTGGATCTGGTCCTGCCAACGCCGCAGGACTACAGGAACCCCCGCCTCGGCAAGCCGGCGGGCATAGGCCTCGCCTTCGTCTGCGAGGATATCCTGGCCCGCAATCGCGACGAAGGCCGGTGGCAAGCCCACGACATTTCCGACCCGTAGCGGTGAGACGCGCCAATCACCGATATCAGCCGCGTCGCGGACATAATGATCGCGGAACCAGCGCATCGTCGAGGCAGTCAAACCGTATCCTTCTGAAAACCTGACAAAGCTGTCGGTCCTCTGCCCGGCATCGGTGTTGGGATAGAGCAGAAGTTGCGCCGAGATTTTCTGCGCAACGCCATCGCGCGCGAGAAGTGACAGGACAGCGGCCAGATTGCCGCCGGCACTATCGCCCGCGACGGCAATCCGATCTGGATCGATACCAAGCGCGCTTGCCTGCTCCACCACATAGGCAAGCGCCGATACGCAATCTTCCAAACCCGCCGGGAACTTGTGCTCGGGCGCCAGCCGATAGTCCGGGCAAATTACGATGCAGGCGCCGATATTCGCAAACCACCGGCAGATCTCGTCGTGGGATTCAAGCGTGCCGACGACCCAGCCACCACCGTGAAGGTAGAGAAGTGCCGGCGCATCCGCGTTCGGAGCGCCGACGCCTCGGTAGATCCTGAGCGGGATCGGGCCGCCCGTTCCGGCAATCGTTCTGTCCTCGATGGCCGCGACAGGCTCGCGATCGCCCTGCAATGTCGGGCACCCCGCGTCATAGGCAGCACGCGCCTCACTTACTGTCCCCTGCTCAAAGGGCGGCTGGTTTGCTGCGCGACCGAGCGCGAGGACATGCGCGGCGCCGGGATCCAATCGATCTTTCATCGTCTCACCTCAAGCAAGCAGGCTGCGGGCTTCATCGTCCCCAAGCAGCGGCGGTTGTGCAACTGTGCCGGCAATCACAACCGCGCTCCTGGCCTCGCTGGACGCCAGGGTCGCTTCCATGATCTCGAGAACATGAAGTGCCAGATCGCCGGAGGCGCGCGGCGCCCTGCCCTCGCCAAGCGCGCGCACGAGATCGGCAACGCCCAGCATGCGATAATTGGCGCGATCAGGAGCGCTATACGGCCAGTTCAGCGCGCCATACAGCTCGCCTTCGCTTTCGAAATTCTTCCATTCGGCGCCGCGCTCGGAGAACGAGACCGTTCCGCCGAACGTATCGGGATCGGGCAGGCGCAACGACCCCTCGGTGCCGTGCAACTCGATCGGATGATTGGAGTGCCGGAAGACATCCCAAGACGCACCGAAATTCACCGTCGCGCCCGACTGGAACTCGAGAAGCGAGAGCACATTGGTCGGCGTGCCCACTTTGAACGTCGTGTTCCTGAAGGGGCCATCAGCCGTGATCAACCGTTCTTCCTGGCCTTTCGTCGCCATCGCCATGACGCTTTTCACCGGGCCAAGCAGATTGACCAGCATCGTCAGATAATAGGGACCCATGTCGAACATCGGCCCGCCACCGGGTTGATAATAGAATTGCGGATTGGGATGCCAATGTTCCATGCCGCGGCCGAACATGAAGGCGGTGCCGCTGACCGGGCGGCCGATCGCACCTGCATCCATCAGGCCTCGCGCACGCCGGCCGGCGGCGCCGAGGAATGTATCAGGAGCCGAACCCAACAGAAGACCGCGACCTGCAGCTTCGGCCACGAGCTTGCGGCCCTCGGCAGCAGACGTCGCGAGCGGCTTTTCGGTGAAGACGTGCTTGCCCGCAGAGAGCGCCGACATCGTCACGTCGAAATGGACGGCCGGGATCGTGAGGTTCAGGACCAGATCGATTTCGGGGTCGGCCAAGAGCGCATCGACCTCCATCGCCCGGATGCCATATTCCCTCGCCCTCAGCGCCGACATGTCGGATGAGATGTCGGCACAGGCCCTCAATTCGACTCCGGCAAACAGGGCAGCGTTACGCAGGTAAGTCATCGAGATATTGCCGCAGCCGATAACGCCGATGCCCAGCCTGGTCCCCGGATATGCTCTCATAAACTGGCCTCCCCACCAATTTCAGATATTCCGCCCATCATCGATGGGCGTTGCCGCAGCGACAACCGCTATAGAACATTTTATTTCTTGACGCGCGACAAATTTTTATAAACCATGCGGAAATAGCAATCCAACCGTTACACGCAGCTCGCCAGGGGACGTCGCCGCTTCACCATCATGCCAAGAGCGCGATCAACCGGTCCAGCGGCATATCAACGAAGGCCTACGCGGGTCGAAGTCAAGGAATGGGCATGAGTATCAAAGACCTGAAAGTCGGCTGCCAGACATTCACCTGGGAAATGCTCGGAAAAAACTGGAATGGCGGCCCGGACGATCTGCTGGAAGCCATTGCGGCGGGCGGCTACGCGGGCATCGAGATTACCGACACGATGATCGGTCGCTACGCGGATCATCCCGATGATTTCGCCGCGAGCCTGAAGAAACATGGCCTGACGCTCGTGTCTTTTGCGATGGGCTCCAAAAGCGGCTTCACCCTCAGGCAAGAGATCGAGAACGACCTCAGGACCACACAACGCTGGATCGATTTCGCGGCCACCTTTTCCGGCGCCTTCGTTTCGATCGGCTCTGCGACGGTGGTCTCCGAAGGATCGCGGGAGGCGAAATTCGAAATCGCCGCGGAATTCTACAATCGGGCGGGCGAACTGGGCAAAGCTTCCGGCGTGGATATCGCTGTGCATCCGAGCTCGCACCACAATACGCTGCTGTTCGACCGTGCCGATTATGACAGGATCTTCTCGCTTCTCGACAAGAACCTCGTCGGCTGGGTGCCGGATACCGGTCATATTCTGCGCGGCCACGACGATATTCTGGATACGCTGCGAACCTATCAGGACCGTATCCGCTATCTGCACCTCAAGGACGTCGATGCAGAGGGCAAATGGGCCATGCTTGGCAAAGGGGTCTGCGATACGCCCGCCGTGATCGACATCGTCGCTGCCGCGCCGCGCTTCAATGGCTGGCTGGTCTTGGAAGAGGAATCAGACACCGCCGCCGGCGATCCCGTGGCAGCCGTCCGGGCGAACCGGGAAACGATGCGCCGCTACGGCGCCTGAGGGAGAAGTCATGATCCGTAAGGAAGACCGTCGGCTGCGTGTGGGCGTGCTCGGCTGCGGCCCGATCGCACAGTTCGCCCATCTCGAATCGTGCGTGAAGGCTGGGAATGCCGACCTCTACGCCATCTGCGACGCAGCACCCGACCTGCTCGCGCGCATGGGCGCGACATACGAACCACAGAAGATGTACGCCGATTATGACGCGATGCTTGCCGATCCCGAGCTCGAAGCCGTCATCATCGCCACGTCGGACGCCTATCACGTGCCGATGTCGGTCAAGGCGCTCGATGCGGGAAAGCATGTGCTCTGCGAGAAACCGACCGGCGTGACGATCGAGGAGGGCCGGACGCTCGCCGACGCCGTCAAGCGCTCCGGCAAAGTGCTGCAGGTCGGTCATATGAAGCGGTTTGACCCGGCGCTGGAGGCTGCCCGGGATTTCGTCCGTGACGACATCGGCGAGATCTTCGCGCTGAAAGCCTGGTACTGCGACTCCACCCACCGCTACACCAATACCGATGCGGTTCAGCCGCTGCCGATCACCAGCAAATTCGCCAGGAAACCCGCAGGAAATCCCAAGGCTGACCTACGCCAGTATTTCATGCTGGCGCATGGCTCGCATCTCGTCGATACCGCCCGTTTCCTGTGTGGCGAGATCGTCGCGGTGCGAGCCCGCCTTCTCGAGCGTGCCGGCGCCTATTGCTGGTTCGTGGAAACCGAGTTTGCCAATGGCGCGCTCGGTCATCTCGATCTGACGGTCGCGGTCCGTATGGACTGGCATGAGGGCTTCCAGCTCTATGGCGAAAACGGTTCGGTGATCGCTAAGACCTTCAATCCCTGGTACTTCAGGGCGAGCGAGGTCGAGATCTTCCACGAAAAGGACGCGACCACGCGCAAGCCACTAGGCGCCGACGGGCACTTCTTCCGCCGGCAACTGGAAGGGCTTGCCGATACCGTGCTGAATGGCGCGCCAATGCGCGGCGCCAATATAGAAGACGGCATCGCCTCTATCCGTGCCATGGTCGCCATCGCCCGCTCGGTCGAAACGGGCGAACGCGTCGAACTCGCAACCGTCACGGGATCGGTCTGATGCAGCTTGGCATCTTCGCAAAGACCTTCCCCGGCACCGATCCTCGACAGGTGCTCTCGGCCGTGCGCAACAGCGGATTTGCGGCAACGCAGTTCAATCTCGCCTGCGTCGGCCTGCCGTCGATGCCGGATGCAGTGGCGCCGGAAACGATCGCCGCGATCCGGGCGGCATCTGAAGAGACCGGTATTTCACTCGCGGCACTTTCAGGCACCTATAACATGGCCCACCCGGACAAATCCGTGCGGGAAAGAGGGCTCAAACAGCTTGGGGTGGTGATCGAAACGGCAGCGGCCTTGCAGATTCCGCTTGTGACGCTTTGCACAGGCAGCCGCCATGCCCAGGATCAATGGATGCATCATCCGGACAATGCGCTTCCGTCTGCCTGGGCCGATATGGCTGCCGAAATGGAAAAAGCGCTGGAACTCGCCGAGCGGCACGATATCGATCTCGGCATTGAGCCGGAACAGGCAAACATCGTCACTTCCGCCGCTGATGCGGTGCGACTGATCGGAGAGATGGGGTCGAGGCACCTGCGCATCGTGCTCGATCCGGCAAACCTCTTCGAGCAGGCGACACCGGCCGAAGTGTCCGACATCGTCGACAGAGCAATCGATATCTCGGCCGGGTACGTGGCGATGGCCCATGCGAAGGATCGTTATGCCGATGGCCGCTTCGCGACAGCAGGTCAAGGTATCGTCGATTTCCCTGCCTTCATCGACGGCCTGTGCGTGACCGGTTTCGACGGTACGCTCGTCACGCATGGTCTTACGGCAGAGGAAGCACCCGCCGTCGCCAGATTTCTTTCGGATCTGATCCGATGAAGACGCACATCGCCTTCAGACGAGACGATGCCGACCTTTCAGTTTACGACTGCGGAACAGGCAAAGCCTTGCTCTTTCAACACGGGCTCGGAGGCAATGAGGCGCAGGTCGCACAGGTTATCCCCGAAGGTCTCGACTGGCGGCGGATCACGACTGAGTGCCGCGGGCATGGGAGCTCGACGCTCGGCACGCCACGCCCCTTCTCGATTGCGATGTTTGCAGCCGACGTCATCGCCGCAGCAGACGAAAAGGGAGTAGACCGGTTCATCGCCGGCGGCATCTCCATGGGCGCGGCGATCGCACTGCATCTGGCAAAAACGTATCCCGAGCGCGTTATCGGCCTCATCCTGGTGCGCCCGGCCTGGTCGTTTGCCCGCGCCCCAGACAATCTCGCGCCGATCCGCGAGATCGCCGCCTTGCTTCGATCTCATCCACCTGCCGAAGGCCAGACGCTTTTTGCCAGGTCGGCGACAGCGGAACGTCTGCGGGTGGAAGCGCCGGACAATCTCGCTTCCCTGCTCGGTTATTTCGAGCGCCCGGATGCGCCTGATTTCGCCGACGTGCTTCATGACATCGCCTCGGATGGGACCGGCGTTTCGCGAGCAGACGCGGCAAGGCTCGCTGTTCCCGCCCTCATTCTCGGCAACCGGCAGGATGCCATTCACCCTCTCGCCGTCGCACAAGTGATAGCCGACGCGCTTCCAAATGCGCATTTCCTCGAAGTGCCGGCAAAGGCAGCGGATGCGGAATCTCATTTCGCCGCGGTCCGGACGGTGATCCGGCAATTCCTCACCACAGAATTCAAACATCGGAGCGTCGCTCAGCCATGACATCGAAATCTCTCTCGGGCGGCACCATCGCCACATTGCCGCGGCATAGGCTGCTCGGCGAGTTTTCACTTTGGTCCGCAGATCTTGCCAATATGGAACGCGACCTTCACCGCATCGAACCCTATGTCGATCTCCACCATATCGACGTTGCCGACGCGCGCTTCACACCCGGCTTCCTGTTCTTTCCCGATTTCGTCGCCCGCATCGCCAAGCTGACGGCAAAACCGATCCATGTGCATCTGATGGTCGAGGCCGAGATTGTGGAGGAGCAGACGCGCCAGTTCATCGAAGCGGGCGCCGATCTCGTCAGCGTTCATGCCGAGAACGGTGAAGCAGGCTTGCGCGCAGTAGCACTCGCAAAAGAGCTTGGAGCCGAAGCCGGCGTCGTTCTGCGGCTGGAAACTCCGGTCAGCGAGGCAGAACCGTTCCTCACCGAGGTCGCTTTCTTCACGCTGCTCGGAACCTCGATCGGCGTCAAGGGACAAAGCCTTTCGGATAAAGCCTGTGACCGGCTGCGCGAAGCCCGGTCGCTGATGAAGCGTGCCGGACGTGAAAAGGAGATCGTTCTTGCCGCGGATGGCGGCATCCGTGAACAGACCGTTCCAATGTTGCGGGCAGCAGGTGCGGAGACGGTCGTGCTCGGATCACTGGCGTTCGGCGACAAGGATCTCCCTGCCCGTATCGCCTGGCTGCATGCTTTGGAGACTCAGCCCTGATGAACAAGATTGCGCTTGCATTCGATCTGGGTGGAACGGAGTTGCGCGCCGCATTGGTTGACGACGGCGGCAAATTGCTGGCGTTCGCGTCCGTACCGACGCGCGCGAGGGATGGACCGAATGCAGTCATCGAGCAGATCGCGATGCTTGCCGAGAAAACCTGCTCGGAAGTTCCCGACGCCAATCCGCTCGGTGTCGGCATCGGAGCACCTGGCCCGCTCGATCCGGTCTTAGGCATTCTCACCGCGCCGCCGACCCTCTCGGGTTGGCGTGAAGTGCCCCTTGCGCGTCTTCTTCAGGAGCGCTTGAAACTTCCTGTGCGACTGGAGAACGATGCGAACGCCGCCGCTCTTGGCGAATGGCGTTTCGGCGCCGGGCGCGGCGCAGCCTCGCTGGTGTTCGTCACCGTGTCCACCGGCATCGGCGGTGGAGTGATCTCCGATGGCCGGATCATGCATGGGCGCCGCGGGCTCGCAGGCGAAATCGGCCACATGACTATCACGAGCGAGGGCGAACGATGCCTTTGCGGAGCGGTGGGCTGCTTCGAGGCGGTGGCGTCGGGTACTGCCCTCGGCCGGCGCGCGACGGCTCTGACAAAACCCGGCGACGGTTCGGCGCTGCGAACACTGTCCGATGATGGCGAGGTGACGGGCCGACACGTTGTGGAGGCGGCACGCGCGGGTGACGAAGCAGCCCTTGCACTGATCGAGAGGGAAGCCCGCTGGCTGGGCATCGGCTTTACCAACCTGCTGCATCTCTACTCGCCCGACATGATCGTCATGGGCGGCGGAATATCTCACGGCCATGATCTGCTACGTGACAGAATCGAGGCCACCATGCGGGAGCGCGCAATGCCTGCCTATCGCGACGTGCCGGTCGTGCCGGCACAACTCGCAAGGCATGCCGGATTGATCGGCGCCGCAAGCTTGATTTTTCTCAGCTGAGGGAGGTTGGAAATCTCTAGGCCGTGGTGACAAATTAACTATTTGAGCCAAAGCATGATGCTTGCCAGCTTGATGAAGCCGAGGAAATTGGCTGCGAGTTTGTCATGGCGTGTGGCGAGGCGTCGCCATTGTTTGAGCTTGGCGAAGAAACTCTGAATGCCCCAGCACTGCTTGTAGGCGATGCGAGCACCTGTTTGGCTGGCAGTCCCCGAACGAGGTCGCAAGCCGGAGCCATGTGGTTCTGCTGTCCTGGGCCGAGATGGAAACGAACCGGCAGCCCGAGGGCATCCACTACGGCATGGATTTTGCTGCCAAATCCGCCACGGGAGCTGCCGAGAGCCTGGGCTTGCGCTCCCCCCTTTTGCGGCGTCCGCCAGCCGCTTGCGCCTGCGCTCGGATCACGGTGGCATCGATGGACAGCCATTCCATATCCGGATCGGCAGCCACCGCTTCGAATATCCGGTCGAAGACGCCTTGATCGATCCAGCGGTAGTAACGTCGTTTGACCGTTTGATACGGACCGAAGCGATCTTCGGGCAGGTCGCGCCAACGCGCACCGGAGCGGGCCAGCCACAAGATCGCATCGAAGAACCGCCGTCCGTCGCTGCGTGGACCCCGCCTGCCCTTGCGACCGCCAAGCACGAACAGCTTCAACCGCTCCCACTGATCATCCCGGACAACTTCACCTTCCATCGCTGACCTCCAAACTCAGCGTTGAATCTGATTTGCTCCTCAAACGGCATCCCAAATCATTAATTTGTCACCACAGCCTAGAACAGAGCCGCTGCGATCTCGGCCTTGTCGAGCAGATGGTCGCGGCTCGATTCCAGTTTCGCCCGGAGTGCCGTAATATCATGACCGAGAAGCTTGCCCTGCCATTTGCGGACCTTGCCTGCACATAGGACCGTCGAGACATTCGAGCGCTCCATCAGGGTCACCACGGCGCCAGGGACGTTGTTCAGCGGCGCAACGTTGATGGCGGTGGCGTCAAGAAGGATGATGTCAGCTTCTTTGCCGGGCGTCAGGCTACCCGTCTTATGGTCGAGCTTCAGTCCGCGCGCGCCTTCGACTGTCGCGAAGCGGATGACATCCATGGCCGACAGAAGTTTCGGATAATCTTCACCACGAAGAGCCTGATCATTTGCCAGCATACGCTGCAAAGTAATTGCCGAGCGCATCTGCGTGAACATGTCGGCAGTCATGGTGCATTCGACATCGGTCGACAGCGACGGCTGAAGTCCGAGATCGAGTGCCTGCTGCAGTGGCGGATTGCCATGGCGCATCTGCATCTCGATCGGCACCGACAGTGAAATATGTGAACCGGCATCGGCTGCACGCTTCCACGCCATGTCGCTCATGCCGGTCATATGAATGAAGATATTGTCGGGCCCGAACCGGCCAGCTTCAGCCAATTGGTCGAAGACCGGCCGCATGCCGAAAGTCCCGACGACATGCAGTGCAATCGGAATGCCGAGTTCACGCCCAAGCGTCCAGGCATCCTCGTAGAAAGGCAGGTAAATCTCGCCGCCCATGACCATCGTCAGTAACTGGTCGTCACTCGAAAAATGTTCGGCCTTGATGCGGCGCGCATCCCCTGGGTATTTTGATGCATCCCCCCAGCCTTCGAAATAGCCGAAGACGGCACGCCGCCCTGCGTCGCGCAGTGCCGCGATGGCGGCATCCGAATGATCAGGCGAATGATGGATCTGGCTGACATCCATTACAGTCGTCACGCCGGCATCGATCTGCGACAGGCCACCGAACAATTCGGAAATATAGACATCTTCGGGCCGGTAGAGGACGGAGAACTTTTGCAGGATCCATTCATAGTAATTTGCCGCACTCTCCGGCCGCCCGTCATTGATCAGGATCGCGTCGGCAAGCAGGCTTCGAAGTGCGGTCTCGAATTGATGGTGGTGGGTATCGATGAAGCCTGGCATGACCACCGTGCCCGACGCGTCGATGACAGCGGCTTCAGGCGCGTCGATCGCCTCGGCGATCTCGACGATCCGCGAACCACGGACCAAGACATCGCCTTTTCTAAAATTGCCGACCGCTGCATCCATCGAAAGGACCGCGCCCCCGCGAATGAGCGTCAAGCGATCGGCCTCGCCGATGCCGGCGGGCATGTCTGCCGATACGGCGCTTGCCCTGTTTGCGCCGCTCCCGAGTTCGGCCGGCGCGTGCGTCCGGTTACCACAGAACTTGCACATGGTTTTCCTCCACAATCCGATCCAGATACCTTCCTTCGCCCAGGGCGCCGAAAGGTCGTTCAAAACGAAATCTTCAGCGTGCAGCCGCCTGCCATAGCGCAACAGACGGATAATCCTTGCCTGTCCAGTGCTGCAGTTTCTCGGCAAATTCCCGCTGGAAAGACAGCGGACCGTTCTTTGTCATGTAATCCTCGTCGTAGATGGCGATGAAGATCGTCAACGACAGGAAGAAATGCGCGCCCATTTCGAAGAGCGTGACATAGTCGTGCTTGATCAGCGCTTCGCGCTCGGCATCCGTCAGGAAATTGACGGTGGAGATTTCCGCATCGTTGAGCTTCGGTCCGATCGATTGTTCCCAGCTGGCGACCAGCGAGCGCGGATCGTCCTTATATCGGCGCAGCAGGTCGGGATCGCGATCGACGGTGAAGAGGAACTTGTTCACATAATACTTGCTCATGCTGCAGCTCCCTCGGGATACCAGGTGAAATAGGCCTCCATGGTGTGGAAGAGATCGAGATTGTCGTGATAGGCGGTCGGGATCGGCCCGGCGATGCCCATCATCAGGATCAGGTCCATGAAGCCATGGGTGGCGTTGCCGCTTTTCGTCATGCTGTCATGCGTGACGTTTTCGAGGATCGCGTCGATATTGCCGGTCGACAGCCATTCGATCGCCTTGCGATCGAATTCCGGGTCGGGACCAGTTTCCTTGAACTGGCGCGGACCGCCAAGCTCCAGCGAAAGATGCCCGCTGCCGACGGCGGCGATACGCTGGTCCGAGGGATATTCGTCGATGATCTCTCGAATGGCGCGGCCAAGATCCCAGAAGCGTTTCGGCGAGGGCAGCGGCGGCACGAAGATATTGGTGTAGATCGGTACGACCGGCAGGTCGGCATCCGGCCGGGTGGTGATGATCGGGCAGATGATCGAATGATCGAGCTTCAGCTCATGGCTGAAGGCGAAGTCGAAGCCGCGGTCCATCAGACCCTGGTGCATGAAGTTCGACAGTTCCTCATGGCCCTCAAGCACATATTTCGGAATGCCGAATTCGCGCTCCTCATTGTAGAAGGTGGCGTCGTAGCGCGGTGCCTTTCCGATCAGGAAGGTCGGGTAGTTGTCGAGGAAGAACTGGTGGAAATGGTCGGCGCCGACCATGACCAGGATATCGGGCTGCGCACGAGTGAGCGTCTCGCGATAAGCCTCGATCTTGCGCTTCCATTCCGGCGCCTGCGGCATCTGCTGCTCGGGCGGTGCCGTCGTCGCCTTCAGGTAAAAGGGATGGTGGGTGGTCGCAAGGACCGCTGCCAGGGTTGCCATGTCTCTCCTCCAAATATCGCTTGTCCATTAAGCCGTTTTATTGCGCCGCTGCCACCGGTTCCATTTCGCGGTTCAGTTCCGGCCAGGCGCCGGGATTGCCTTTGAGCGCGGCGCGGATTTCCTCGCTGTGCTGGTCGACGATGGGCGCGGCCCGTACCGTCGTGGCGTGCTTGCCGTCGAAGGAAAAAGCCGGGCGCACTGTCTGCTCGGCGCCTTCGATGCGTCCTGCGACCGGAACGAACATGTTGAGATGCTGGGCCTGCGGATCGCCGACAACGTCAGGGATTGAGTTGATCGGCGCAAAGGGCACGTCGAAGCCGGAGAAACGCTCCACCCATTCGGCCCGCGTCCTCGTTGCGAAGATCGCATTCAGCTCGGCATTCAGCGCTTCATAATTGTCGATGCGTTTCAGGCGTTGCGAAAAGCGTTCGTCTTTGGCCAGTTCCTGCCCGCCGATCGCCTCCACCAGCGCATCCCAGAACTTGTCGAGCGAAGAGAGATGGAAGGCGAAGAGCTTTCCGTCCTTGCAGCGGACGATATAGGCCTGCGCGAGCCGCGGCCGATCGACGCCGCTCGGTTCTTCGCCGAGCGCGAAATAGCCCATGTAGGGTTCGACGGCAAAATGCATCATTGCCTCGATCATCGAAATGTCGATGCGCTTGCCCTTGCCGGTTCGGCCGCGCTCGACGAGGGCTGCGGAGATGCCGAGCGAGGCATAAATGCCGGTGATGGCGTCGGCGAGCGCCGGCCCTATGAAGCGCGGCTGCTCGGGATCGATGGAGACACTAAGGAACCCGCTAACGGCCTGGGCGACGGAATCATAGACCGGCCGCTGCGCGTATGGACCGTCGGGCCCGAAGCCGCTGATCGAGCAATAGATGAGTTTCGGATTGATCTTCGACAGCGTCTCGTAATCCGCGCCGATACGGGCGGCAGCGCCTGGGCGGAAGTTCTGGATATAAACATCCGCCTGGGCGATCAGCTGATAGAAGACTTCGCGATCTGCATCGCTTTTCAGATCCAGCCCGATCGCCCGCTTGTTGCGGTTATAGGCCTGGAAATGCGCGCTGTAGAAGCCGGTCTTGAAGCTGCGATAGGGGTCGCCGTTACCTGCGGATTCAATTTTGATCACGTCAGCGCCGAGATCGGCGAGCATCATGCCCGCGCAGGGCCCGGTGATGAACGTGCCCTGTTCGACGACACGGATTTGGTTCAAAGCAGTCAGCATTTCCGGATCCTAATTCTCGTTCGCAACGAAACCCTCGGGCGCGGGACCGTCATAGTCGATGGCGCCGGCGGCAGCGTGGGACATGATGAAGCCAATCGGACGGGTCTGCTCTTCGAGCAGGTGCCCGATAAGCCCGGCTGTTCGGGCCAGAAGCGGCACGCCCTTCAGCGCAAGAAGTGGATAACCGGCATCGAGCAGCACGCATGGGATGGCGCTCGATACGTTCATCACCAACGACTTACCGATGATATCGGGAATGAGTTTCTCGACCGTCTTGGCGATCTCGCAATGTATGCCGGCGAGGCCGAGATCCCGGGCGATCTCAAGCAGCCGCTCGGCGCGGGGATCATGCCCCTTGTGCAGCGGATGGCCATAGCCGGGCACCGGCTTCTTGTCTTCCCTGTAGCGCCGCAGCAGCTTTTCGGCCGCAGCCTCGGTGGAACTACCGTTTGCTTCGCTTTCCTGGCGCACGTCGCGAAAGAAGGCACCGGCCGATTCAGAAGCACCCAGGATCACCGAACCGCAGCCGAGAAGACCGGCGGCGACCGCTCCCTGAACGGCTTCCGGAGAGGCGGCGAGCGTCATTCGGGCCGCCTGCACGCTCGGGACGAGACCATGTTCGGCGATTGCCACAAGCGTTGCATCCAGCATGCGGCGCTGCTTTTCGTCCGGCAGCGAACCGGCCACGAGCAGCCAAGTATAGTCGGTGAAGGAAATGGAGCCCACAAGGTCTTTCACGAGGTCGTGGCCCCGGACGATGATCGTCTCCGGGTTCGAGGTGCAGATCGCCTGATAGGGCTGTGATTGCTTTCCGATTTTCATGCTGAAGTCCTTGGGTTGGTTCCCGTGTCAGGCGGCCGCGCTCTTCGCCGAAACGAAGCGGCTGACCCAGAGATCGAACTGATCCATGTAGAGCTGCAGGAAACGGCGGGTTTCCTCGTTCGTCACCTCGCCCTCAGGCGTGATGAGATCAGCGTAGAGATGAATGAAGGCCTCGGGCTGTCCCATGACGGCAATGTCGAGACAACCGAGAATGGCGCGCAGGTGCTGCTGGGCGGCGGCGGTTCCGATGCGCCCGTAAGAAGCGCCGGCGATTGCGCCCGGCTTGCCCGTCCAGACGCTGGAATCCCGGGGCCGCGAAGCCCAGTCGATGGCATTTTTCAGCATGGCCGAAATGGAGCGATTATGCTCGGGCGTCACGAACAGCAGCGCATCGGCGCGCTTGATCTGGCTCTTCAGCCGCTCAACCTGCGGCGGTGTGCCGGCATCCAGAACCTCCTGGTCGAAGATCGGCAGGTCGCGGATCGTTACCCAGTCGAACTCGACGTCGGGCTTGGCAAGCTTTGTCATCGCAAGGGCGAGCAGTCGGTTGAGGGAGGCAGCCCGTGCACTGCCGACAATAAGGGCGACTTTCAATCGCGTCATAAGCTCCTCCCGAGGCCCTATATTCGTCTAGCGAATTTATATTCGTATAATGAATTTCGAAAAAGGCAGGTGTCAAGCCCCGGCGTCGAGCCCTGTCAAAAAATACGGCTGGAGATTTGTTTAGCGCCCGGGTGCGGCGGTCGGCGCCAGCGAGTGAAGGAGCGCCGGGAAGCGGGTAAAAAGTTGCGAGAGCCGGTTGGCGGCCAGCCGCATTTCCGGCAGCCGTTGAGCGATCAATTCATCCGGTGTGAGCCGCGGCGTATAGCCAGAACTGTTGATGGAACAGACGATACGGCCGGTACTGTCCTTCACCGGCACCGCGATTGCCGTGATGCCGTAGTCGAGTTGGTCGACGGTGATCGAATAGCCTTTGTTGCGGGTCTCGACGAGAATATCGCGCAGTTCCGCTTCGTCGGTAATCGTATAGTCGGTGAGTTTGATCGGATTGTAAGCCTGAAAATAGCGCTCGATCTCGTCGTCCGGCAATGCTGCGAGCAAGACACGGCCCATCGACGTTGCATAGGCAGGGTAGGTGACACCGAGGCTTGCATTGCGACGTACGCCACGGCTTTCAGACAGATGGGCGATATAGAGAACATTCGTACCATCGAGGACTGCCATGTTGGCCGCATCGCCGAACTGCGTTGTGATGCGATGAAGTTCGGGGGTAACCGCCTCCTCGACATTGAAGGCGTTCAAATAAGCGGAGCCGAGCGTCAGAATACGCGGGGCCAGCAGGAAATGTTTGTTGTGGCGACGAATGAAACCGAGCGCCTCCAATGTCAGCACATTGCGGCGGACGGTGGCAATCGACATGCCGACCTTGCGCGACAGTTCCGCCAGCGTCATTTCCGGATCATGCCGATCGAAAGCTTCCAGAACGGACAGGCCCCTAGCCAGCGCCTCGACAAATTCGGGCGAATTGCTGTCGATCATCGGAATCCTCCTGCAGTTCCTATTTTCGTTCGCACACGGGATTGACAAGCGCAAGAGCTGCCGCCTATCGTTATGCGAATATTTATTCGTCTAGCGAATTTTCTTGGGAGGGAAAAACGATGAAGACAAGGCGTGAGTTTCATAAGCTCGTGGCCGCAACCGCAGCCGGGCTTGCGGCACCTGCCATTCTCGGAGGCAGAGCTTTCGCACAGGACAAGCCGATCCGCATCGGCGCCAGCGTTTCGCTGACGGGCCCGCTCGCCAGCACGAAGAACGGGCTGATCGGTTACGAGCTCTGGCGTGATGACGTCAATGCCGCCGGCGGTCTTCTCGGCCGCAAGGTCGAGCTCGTCACCTATGACGACCAGAGCAGCGCGGCCAATGTTCCGGCCATTTATTCCAAGCTCGTCGACGTCGATGCCTGTGACGTGCTTTTCTCGCCCTATGGAGCCAATCTCTCGGCGCCGGTTATGCCCTTCATCAAGCAGCGCGATCTCTTCATGATCGGTATGTTCGGGCTCGCCGGCAACGATGTCGCCCGCCACGACAAGTTCTTCCACAGCGGCCCCTGGGGACCGAATTCCGGCCGAGACTGGGCGCGCGGCTTCTTCGATCTCGCCAAGGGGCAGGGTGTAACGAAGATCGCCATCATCAATGCCGACCTGGAATTCTCAAAGAATGCCGCCAAGGGCGGCGCGGAAGTCGCCAAGGAATACGGCATCGATGTCGTCTTCAACCAGAGCTACCCGCCGAACACGACCGATTTCTCCTCGATCATCCGCAACATCAATGCCGCCGATCCGGAAGCGATCTTCATCGCCTCCTACCCGGCCGACAGCACGGCAATCATTCGCGGCGTCAAGGAAATTGGCATTTCCGACAAGGTGAAACTCTTTGGCGGCGCGATGATCGGTCCGCAATATGGCGCGCTCCTGAGTTCGCTCGGGCCGGAGCTCAACGGTATCGTCAACTCCCATACGTTTGTTCCTGAACCGACGATGCAGACCTCGGCGATCAAGAGCTTCTTCGACCGCTACACACCGATCGCCGTCAAGCAGGGCGTTGATCCTCTTGGCTTCTATATCCCGCCCTTCTACTATGTCGCGGGTCAGCTCGCCGAAGCGGCGATCAAGGGCTCGAACTCGGTCGATCCGGCAAAGATGGCCGAATATCTACATGCCAACGAGGTCGACACGATTGCCGGCAAGATTGGCTTCAACGAGATCGGCGACTGGAAGGAGCGGCGGGTGCTGATGGTGCAGCTACGCGGCATCAAGGGCAACGACCTGGAACAGTTCCGCAATCCCGGCCACCAGGTCATTCTCGATCCGCCTTCGCTGAAGACCGGCGATCTTGCCGGCCCCTACAATGCGGCGCGCGCCGGCTGATCTGTCAACCGATCCAGAGCCGGCTTAGGGCCGGCTCAAGGGCTCCATGATGTTTTCGATCGATATTCTGCTGAACGCCATCGTGACGGGCATTCTGCTGGGAAGCGTCTATGCAGCGCTTGCCCTCGGGCTCGGGATCACCTTCGGCATCCTTCACATCCCCAATATCGCCCATCCGACCCTGGTCGTGGCGGGCGCCTTCTTCGTCTATACCCTGTGCCAATGGGGGCTTGATCCAATCGTCGCAGCGCTGATCGGCCTGGTGCCGTTCTATCTTCTCGGCGTGGTGCTCTACATCTTCTATTCCCGAGTCTTCGAACGGCGGGGCAGCGCTAATGTGCTGCAGAGCCTGACATTGTTCTTTGGTCTGTCACTGGTGATCGAGATCCTGCTTTCGCTCGGCTTCGGCTCGGAGCTGAAATCGGTCAGTGCCTCCTATATCGGCTCCAGCCTGAAGCTCGGCCTTCTCACCATTCCATACCGGCTGCTGATCCCTGCACTTCTTGGCCCACTGATGATCGCGGCTCTCTCGCTCTATCTCGCTCGCACCAGTTCCGGGACCGCGATCCGAGCGGTCGCTCACGAAGAGCGGGCATTGTCGATCGCCGGCATCAATCCGGCCGCCGTCAAGCGGCATGCGTTCGGCATTGCGACAGCGACAGCCGTGATTGCCGGGGCGGCGCTTATCATGGTCGGGCCGATCGAACCTTTTGCCGGCCGCTACCAGATCGGCCGCGTCTTTGCGATCATCGTCCTCGCCGGTATGGGCTCGATTCCCGGCAGTCTGGTGATCGCGATCATTATCGGCATCGCCGAGGCACTGGTTGCTTCCTATCTCAATCCGTCCTGGGCTCCGGGCGCGGCATTCGCCATCCTTTTGCTCGGCCTTGCCGGACGCCCCCAAGGCCTGTTCGGAGGCGCACGATGAGCAAGAACTCCGTCCTCTTCCTCGCCGGAGCCTTCATAGTGCTGGCGGTCGGCTTCCTGATGCCGTGGCTTTTGAAGAACCCGTTCTATTTCTTCGTCGGTTACGTCGTGCTGCAATATGTGACGATCGCCACCGGCTGGAATATCCTTGGCGGCTACGCTGGCTACATCAACTTCGGAGCCGCCGGCTTTGTCGGCGCCGGCGTCTATCTCTCCGCTTTCCTGTTTACCACCTTCGGCCTGCCGCTCCCGGTTCTCATCGTCGCAGCAGCTGTGGTCGGCGCCATCCTCGGTGTGCTGATGGGATATCTGACGCTTCGCATCCAGGGCGTCTATTTCGCCATCGCCACACTCGGTCTCGTTGTCGTTCTGGAGACCCTCGTACACAATATCTCAGCGCTCGGAGGTGCAAGCGGTATGGCCGTCTACGGGCCGCGCCCACCGGCCTGGAGCCCCGGCCCATCGCAGTATAATTTCACCGTCATGCTGGTGATCGCGGTGGCGAGCGTCGCTCTTGCCCGCTTCGTCGAAATCTCCTGGATTGGCCGCGGTCTGCGCGCCGTGCGGGCGAGCGAAGACGCGGCGGAATGTTCCGGAGTTCCGACGCTGCGCCTCAAGCTGCTCGCCTGCGCCCTGAGCGGCGCCGTACTGGCTGCGGCCGGCGCTCCCTATCCCTTCTACACATCCTTCGTCGAGCCGGTCACTGCATTCAGCCTGATCATCGGGCTCAATGCCATCGCCATGCCGCTGATCGGCGGCACAAAGAGCTGGGCCGGACCGGTGCTTGGCGCACTGCTGCTTGCCTCCGTACAGCAGATCGCCACCGTCACCATTTCCTCCGAGCTCAACATCCTCTTCGTCGGACTGGTGCTGATCGCTTTCGTCGCCTTCGCGCCCGGCGGACTGTCCGGTGTCCTTGGCCGCAGACGGGAGCGAGCAGGGGCATGAGCGACATGGTTCTTTCCCTCAAGGGTGTCGAGAAAGTCTTCGGCGCATTCCGTGCGCTTGGTCCTGTTGACCTCGACGTCACTCCCGGCGAGCGGCTCGGCATCATCGGCCCCAACGGATCCGGCAAGACGACGCTGATCAACTGCATCACCGGCGTCTATCGTCCCGACAAGGGCTCGGTGCATTTTCAGGGCCAGGATATTTCCGATGTGGAAGCCCACAAACGTGCTCGGCTCGGCATTTCCCGCAGCTTCCAGATTCCGCGGCCCTTTACCGGCATGACGGTGCTGGAGAACCTGCTGGTGCCGCTCGACTATTGCCATGTCGAAGGCAGCAAGCCCGAGCGCGCCCACTCGGTGCTTGCAAGCGTCGGGCTCGCAAACAGGATATCCGACCCTTCCGAAAACCTGTCGCAGCTCGAATTGCGCAAGCTGGAACTCGCCCGCGCGCTCGTCGGCAATCCTAAGGTGCTGATTGCCGACGAGGCGATGGCGGGACTGTCCGAGGAGGAGATCGACGAGGTTCTGGCAATCCTCTTTGCACTCAACGAGACAGGCGTAGCGGTCATCATGATCGAGCACATCATGCATGCGGTGATGCGCTTTTCGCAGCGGATCGTCTGTTTCGAAACCGGCCGCCTCATCGCCTCGGGTACCTCGGCCGAAATCGCCGACAATCCGCTCGTCCAGAAGGTGTATTTCGGTGAATAGACTGATCATCGACAATCTGTCCGCCGGCTACGGCGCGGTGGCCGTGTTGCGCAACGTTTCGCTGGAACTCAACGAAAGCGAGATGGTGGCTTTGCTCGGCATGAACGGCAACGGCAAGAGCACTCTGCTCAACTGCGTTCTCGGCTTCGTGCAGGCAAGCGCCGGCCGCATCCTGCTGGAATGGGATGGCAGGACGACTGACCTCACCCGACTGCGCCCACATGAAATCGTCCGCCTCGGTCTGTCGATTGTGCCGGAAGGACGACGGCTGGTGCCCAACATTTCGGTGGAAGACAATCTCAAGCTTGCGGGTAGCAATCCCCTCGTCATTGCCCGCATGAAAGACAATCTCGCCTATTGTTTCGAGACCTTCCCGCTTCTCCTGGAACGCCGCAAGCAGATTGCATCCACGATGAGCGGCGGTCAGCAGCAATTGCTGGCAATCGCCCGTTCGCTGATGACGTCGCCGAAGATCATCATCATCGACGAGCCTTCGGTCGGTCTCGCACCGATCGTCGTGCGTGACGTGCTGAACGCCATCATGCAACTGCGCGAAAAGAGCAACATGACCATCCTGATGGCCGAGCAAAGCTTCCTGCAAGCAATCGACATATCATCGCGCGCCTACGTGCTGGCGCATGGCAGCATCCACCAGGAGTTTAAGCGGTCGCAGGGAGAATTTGCTCATGCGGAGATACGCCGTGCCATGTTGGGGACGGCACATTAAGACAGCGTTTGGGGCCGCCAGTCGTAAAGCGGCCTGAAGCCGCGAAGGATCAGCTTCGCCATTGCCCAAGTCGGTTGTCCGGGCAGTGGCTAGCGTGTCGCCTCCATTGTCTTTCGAAGGGCCGCGTTGATGCGTTCCTGCCAGCCCGGTCCGTCTTCCTGGAAGAATGCCAGCACATCCCCGTCGATCTTGATCGAGACGGTCTCGGTCGCGACTGGAATTGCGGGTCGCTCGACAGGTGGTGCCGTTGTCTTCTTGGCTGGTTTGAACAGGGCTTCGGCGGCATCGAGTGGATTGACCGGTTTGCGTGGGTTCGTCGCCATTGATCGTTCCTTCAGTCGGGGAGTGAAGAGGGGAGATTAGGTGATGGTCTGGTGTCGGTGGCTTGGCTGCGCTCGGACCCGTTCGCGAACCCGTTGCATTCCATCAATTGCGGATTTACTCCCCGAGCGGATCGAGATGTCCGGGCGGACTCTTGCTCGCGCAGAACTGTCAGTAAACGGCGCCGCATTTCTCGTGCCTCGATGGCGCCGTCGACCCAGAGTTCGACGAGGAGCGTATATTGCGGATCAGCGTCGAGCGCAAAGCCGTGTGCCTTCCATCGTGCGACGACACGCTCCGCAATCTCTTTTCTTCGGTGCATTACACCTCGCGTGACTTCTCGAAACCGAGCGTCGTTCAAATTGCCATAGCAGTGCGGCAAGTAAGCGAACAGGTGAAAATGCCGTCCGAGCTTCTCGGCAATGATCTCGATACCTAGGCCAGCCATTCGCCAGCGGGCGATCTTGCGTCGTTCATCCAGATCGATATGCGAATGGGTACGAGCCATTGCGTCTTCCTTGCGAGTGACAACCCACTGGTTCGAAGGTCGCACTTCATCATTGAACCCACCCGCCATGCATTAAAGATCGCGTAATCTATCTTATGGAACCGAGGTGCGCCGGCGCTCCCATTATGGGACACAGGACAATTTTGCTCGCGCTCATCGTCATCGACGTCCACTGCCAGCGACCGCCTGGGCATCCGAAGCTATCCGGCGTTGATCCGCGTAAGATCGAGGGCCTTGTCATGACCGGCGACTGAAGGGCTTGTTTTTCGACTGTGACCGCCGGTGGAGCCCATATCGGCCGAGAGAGAGCGGCCGACGTCAGGTCGCAACAATGATGGCGGTCCAATCGGTTCGTTCGGGACAGACGACAGGGTTCCCTCCTCGCTCGTCAAACGTTAGAAAGGCCGGAGTTCGATTGACGCTCGACCCTGCCCTTCCCATTTGCTGCAGTATGCCCAGAACAAAGACGAAAACCAAAGAAAGCGACGATCCCGAGCTGATCAGAGAATGGTCACTGCCGGTGGCTGCAACGCTTGGATCCGCTGTTCGGGTCAAGGGAATCCTTCAGGAAATCCGTTCCCGACTGCCGACCGCTGTCAGAAAATCGCTCGACATGCAGACCGGGGCACTGACCCTCACCATGCCCGAGACTGCCAGGGCGGCGTTCCGCGCGACCGCGTCGGTCATCTCCGAATCGCTGGCGGACATTTCGAACCTTCCGATCATCCCTCGCGAGATCGAGGATATCCTGACGATTACAGCTTCTGAAAGGAAACGTTGGCTGGAGGACGGCCGTCTGCCGAGCGCTGGAACGCGAACCGTCAGATTGCAGGGGCGAGCAAGAAAAATCACTTTCCATGTATTTGATCCCCGGGTGGTCGAAGACCTGCTCGACCGCGCCGCCGTGGACGAATGGCGAGAGGAAGAAGCTGCCGCAAGAGCAGAAAACCGCAGGCGCGCTGCACACCAGGCGAAACTGACGCGTTCTCGGAAAAAGAAGAAGACGCAGCGCACCGAAGCCAACATTGACAAGGCAGCGACAGAATTGAGCGGTTGGGACGACTTCGACAGCGACGGCCTGCTGCGTTAAAGGTGACCAATCAGCGAGAACTGAACTCATTTGAGCCACGCTCGCGGCCTCAGCTCATTGAGCGTCGTCGACCAGGTGCACGACAAATGCAGCCACAACAGCTCAACGCAGCCCGAAGGAATGCCGGAACCAGCTGCCAGTGCCGAGGCGAAGGAGCGCTCCCCCGCAAAGGGGCTGATCTGCAAGCTCTTCGAAAGTGCTCTGCCTCTTGCACGCCATTGTGATCATGGCCGACCTGAAGACGATACCCTGGTACACTTGTCAAGGTTGCCCCTCGATCCCAGTTTCGGTGGCAAGGGCCACATCCGGTCGCCAGAAATGAAAGAATAGGTCATGAATATCGGAATCATTGGTGCCGGCCACATCGGCGGCGCTCTCACACGACTCTTGACGGCCGCCGGCCACACTGTTTTCGTCGCGAATTCCCGAGGCCCCGAGAGCCTAACTGCTCTCGCCAAAGAAACCGGCGCCAAGGCGGTAGCGGCTCGTGAAGCCGCGCGCAGCGGTGAGATTGTTATCGTCACCATCCCACAAATCCGGGTCCCTGACCTGCCGCAGGATCTCTTCGAAAGCGTCGATCCGGCCGTCGTCGTCGTCGACACGGGCAATTATTACCCGCGCCAGCGCGACGGGAAGATTGCTGCAATCGAGGACGGGCTGACGGAGAGCCAATGGGTGGAAACACAGATCGGGCGCCCCGTTCTGAAAGCCTTCAACAACATCAACTGGAAGAACCTTCTCAACGACGGCAAGCCGGCGGGCTCGCCGGGCCGCATTGCGCTCCCCGTTGCGGGTGACGATACAAACGCCAAGTCGAAACTCATTAGGCTCATCGATGATATTGGGTTCGACGCCGTGGACGCCGGCAAGCTGAGGGATTCCTGGAGGCAGCAGCCCGGCACTCCGGTTTACGGCACCAATCTCGATCTTGCGGGCGTTCGAGATGCGCTGTCCGAGGCAAGCCCGATGCGCAATTCCGATTTTCTTGCAGAGTGATCTGAACGACGATCACCTGGCATGTGAATAGATTTTGGCCTGGCCATGCGAACGTCAAAGGCTGAGCAGGAGGGCAAGCTCGTCATCCCCGCTATCGCCCCCTGCGGTCAGATCTACTTCGCTTCGTCCAAGCGACCGGCCAACCGCGGCTTCCGGGCCGGCTCGCTCCGCTCCACCATCTCGATCAGGCGAAATCCATGAACCCCAATGATGCCACGATCCTTATCCTCTAGGCGTGGATGCAAGGTGCGCTCGGTCGGCCCGATCTGGGCCTTGCCGAGGCTGAGATGGCCCACCGGCTGCACCCGCTCTATCCGAGTTTATACAACTATTGGAACAGAGAACGTTCGAATACGCCCGACAGAGAACGGCGGGACATGGCCTGGCGCGCCGCAACCCGCATTGATCGAGCCGGGACATACACTGCCTGTTACTGGTCATTAATGAAGGGAGCGCTTCACAACGGCCAGAAACAGATCCCCAAGCCGAACCCGATCTGCAGCCGCGGTGAACAGGATGGCCTCCAATCGGTGAGCCGAGAGCCTCGATCGTTGGTGGCTGGTGCTGGTGCCATGGCCTGGCTTGAGGAATATTCGGGCGCCGATTCCCGATTGATATTGGGCCAGCGTAAGGCCTGCCCTGATTAACAGGGCGCGCATATCCGGGCGATGCTCGGCCGCAATGACGGTGCAAAAAGCCTTCACGAGCAGTCTCTTACGGACGGGCAGCTCGATTTCATCAATCAGCTGCCTGCCGATATCGCTCTCTTTGACTAAGTGGAGGTATTCGTCGACGACTGCATTTGCCTGCCCGAGTTCATCAGGCTCGTCGTAATCGCGACCGATGCGATGATAGTCACCTTCAATGATCAGGCCCATGACGTTCTCCTTGCCCAGAAAACGCGGGAAAATGCTGTTGGTTCACGGGGCTACGCTGACCATCCATGCCGGAGATATCAAAGATACCGGCCGTCGCAGTTCGACCTGGCATGGCGGCGTATGCTGGACAGATCAGGTGACCTCGGTCGACATGTGTGGTCGGCCGCTAACACTGGTACGACATTGCGGGAACGAATGGAGCCTGCGGCTCGGAAAAGCTGCTCCACCCAAGGAGCAGCAGGTAACATTGCGGATGTGAATTTAGGAACCATCGGCGCTGGGAGTGGAAGCGGGTGGCTTTTTTTGAACCGAAGCATCCTCAGCGTGAGTGCCGTGTCCAGGCGAACCGGCGATCAGTCGCATTGCGCCGGCCAATAGCAGAATCGAGATCGGGAGGACCAACGCGTTCCACTGTAACATCTGGTCAGTCTCGGCGACGAGCGTGGCGAAATGGACGACCAGATAGAGGATAATCATCTGGATGAAGAGGTTCTTGAGTTCGGCGACACTATCGATGACCATCCAATCGGGCAGCGCCGCGCGTCGTTCGGGCGACAGATCGATGAGAAAGCCAAGCGCGATGGCACAGCCGAAGATGATAAGGACGATGGCAAACAGTAGCTTGTCCGTGGCCCGCATGACGGCCGCAATAACGGCAAGGTCCGGGTCGGTTCTCACATAGGCAAAGGCATGCCATAATGTCAGCAGGCCCTCCCAAAACATCAAACCCGCGGCGGCAATAACTCCTATGGATGCAAGCGCCATGACGAAGCGTAACTTCAGCAGGATGTTTATCATGGTTTCTCCGATCGAACCTTCAACTTCCAATTCAGAGTAAGAAAGACGAGAGGATACTGGTTTCTTTCTGCACGAGGGTAAATGGTTTCTTGCACTAGACGTCACTGGCCGACGTCCCGGAAATAGGCGCCACTCAACCGGATAACATAGAGGCGACGATATGGACGCCAGCCAATCAATTCTCCTCAAACTGGTGATTGCCCTGCTGCTTGGAACGCTGATCGGCGCCGAAAGGCATTTAAAGCAGCGGAACTCAAATCTCGTAACGCATGCGCTTGTTTCCCTTGGTGCCGCATCCTATGCATCGCTTCCAAGCGCGATGGGCTTCGAATTCGATCTGCGCATGGGCGCCCAAGTCGTTACCGGTATAGGCTTCCTTGGGGCCGGTCTCATTATCCGCGACGGCACCAATATAAAAGGATTGAGCACGGCCGCGACTGTCTGGAGCACCGGCGCGGTAGGCGTCTTTGCTGGCTATGGGCAGCTTCTGCTGGCCGGCGAAGCGGCTCTTTTCATTGTCGCCTTCAATTACACGCTTCCCAAGCTTGGATCGTATATTGAAACTTGGTCTATAGTCGCACCAGAACAGGAGCTTATCTACGATATAAAGCTCAAATGCCCAACCGATCATGAAATAGCCGTCCGTGCGACGCTGCTGCAATCGCTGAACGCCAACAAGCTGCAGTTCCGATCGATAAAAAGCCGCCTGTGCGATGCCGGCGACGGGATGGAAATCGAAGCAATCGTATTCACGAAAAACGACCAGGACAGCGTTGTCGAACAACTCGTGGCCCAGCTAAGTTTGAGATCGGACGTCGAACAAACAAGCTGGTCGAAAATCGATGAGACTAACTGAGAAATGAGAAAGTGCCCCTTGCAGTGAGCATGAAAAGACGGTGCACGAAATCCCCGGCTTTTGCCGCCTCGATGGTCGCCTTCGCCGATGACGCCACCGGCATCTGGCCGGCACCAAATCGGTAGGTTCGCAAAGTCCAGCCGGCAAAAAGTCTTTGCGGAGCTCGAAGCCAGACGCGCGCGGGTACTGCGAACTCGCGATCGCCGGATGCTGCCCCCACGCGGCGAACGCTCAGAGATGTGCCTAATGCAACGCTGCCGCGCTGGCCTGATCGCAGTGGATCTGCATCCGGCGAGCGTCGCCAGAGCGCCGAATTGGGACAGGACGCACCATCAGTAATGCTTGCTGCTTTCCACGTCCGGTAGTAGAACTTGAGCGCTTGCTAATTTTTATAGACTGCTTCCATCCGCCTTGAGTTGTCGAATTTCTCGGTCTTGTTGGAGACATGTCGATGAAGTTGCATCGTCGGGTTCCGCCGACGTTCCTGATGTTATTGTTCGCAGCTCTGATGTCAGTGCCGCAGAACGTGGCGGCACAGGCTGGTCCGTCCGTTGGCGTCCTCACCGTGCCGGTTCAAGACGTTTCGCCGAAACATGAATTCGTCGGACGTGTGGAGGCAGTCAATGCCGTCGATATCCGTTCGCGGATCGAAGGTTTTGTCGACCAACGTCTTTTCAATGAAGGCCAACTGGTCAGGAAGGATCAGGATCTCTTCCTGATCGACAAGCGGTCCCTGGAAATAGCGCTGTCGGACGCCAGGGCAGCGCTTGCGAGCGCCCAGGCGGCATTGGCGGATGCTGAACGCCGCGTCGCGCGAAATCAATCGCTGAGCAACCAAACCGTTTCGCGCGCGACGCTGGAGGAAAGCCAGACCGCCCTTGAAACCAGTCAGGCAAACCTTCTGTCGGCACAAGCGCGCGTGAGCCAGGCCGAGCTCAATCTCAGCTTCACCCGGATAGTCTCGCCGATCGACGGCCGCATCGGAGCCGCGGAATTGTCTGTTGGAAGCTTCGTCAGCGGCAGCTCAACGACATTGGCTCGTGTCGTCGAAATGGATCCGATCCGCGTTGTGTTCTCTGTGAGCGATCGATCGATCCTCGAACTGCGTGCGGCCGGAGGCAATATTGGCAAGGAGGAGCTCGCCGGCGGCTATAAGCCCAGCCTGCGGCTGTCGAACGGCCAACCTTACACGGAGCCGGGAAGGATTGAGTTCTTCGGCAATGAAATCGACCCGGCAACGGGGACGCTGGCAATTCGAACGCTGTTTCCCAATCCGGATGCACTGCTTATTCCAGGTCAGTTCGTAACGGTCATCATATCGGAAAGGGAAAAGACGCTTCGTCCTGTCGTGCCGCTGGGGGCGGTGCAGCAGGATCGGGGTGGCAAGTACGTTCTGCTCGTCAATGCGCAGAATGCCGTCGAGCTTCGTCGAATAAAAATTACCCGGCAGATCGGCGGCAACTGGGCAGTAGACGATGGTCTTAAAGGCGGGGAGAAACTGATCGTCGACGGCCTGCAGAACGTCTCGGAAGGCCTCGTCGTCGAACCGACGGAAGTTTCTCCAGCCGACAGCAGCGCGATCTCGCTCGCGCCTATGGAACCGCAATCGGGTTCAGCGCAATGAACATTTCGGCGCACTTCATTGCCAGGCCGAGATTTGCGATGGTCATCGCAGTTGTGATGATGATTGCGGGTGGCCTGTCTCTCTTCTTGATACCCGTCGCCCAGTTTCCGCAGATCACACCGCCCGAAGTGCAGGTCACGGCAAGCTATCCCGGCGCGAATGCCAGCGTCATGACTGACAGCGTGGCGGCGCCGATCGAGGATCAGGTGAACGGGGTTGAAGACATGCTCTACATGTCATCGTCGAGCACCAATAACGGCACCTACAGTCTGACGGTTACGTTCGCGGCGGGTACGGATCCAGCGATCGCCCAGGTCAATGTGCAAAATCGCGTGTCAATGGCATCGCCTCGGCTTCCTGCTGCCGTTACACAGACAGGCGTCTCGGTCAGAACTCGTTCGTCGAGCATGCTGCTTGGCTTTGCGGTTTACTCGCCGAAGGGCACTAAAGACGATGTCTTCATCAGCAACTATGCCATGATCAACATCCGTGATGCGATCGCCCGCCTGCCGGGCGTCGGTGAGGCGAGCGTGTTTGGTCCCGCCTACAGCATGCGTATCTGGATGAATCCCGATCGCATGCAGGCCCTTGGCATAACCGCAGCCGACTTGATGGCGGCGATACAGGCCCAGAACGTCCAGGCATCCGCCGGCCAGCTCGGTTCGCCCCCGTCACCCACCGGTCAGCAGCTGCAGTTGACCGTCATGGCCAGAGGACGGCTTGCCGATGCAAACGAGTTCGGCAACATCATCATCCGCACCAACGCGGACGGAGCGATCGTCCATCTCCGCGACGTCGCCCGGATCGAGCTCGGCGCACAATCCTACGATACGGCTTCGACCCTGAATGGCAGGCCGAGCGCGACCGTCGTCGTCTATCAATCGACCGATGCAAACGCGCTCGCAGTCTCGAACGCTGTTCTTGGCGAGCTGCAGACATTGTCGAAACAATTTCCGGATGATCTCGCCTACACGGTCGTTTTCGACACGACCGCTTTCGTCCGGCAGACCATCCATGAGATTTTTGTCACATTGGCGATCACCTTCGTACTCGTTGTCCTTGTCGTGTTCTTTTTCCTGCAGGACTGGCGCGCGACAATCATCCCGACGCTGACCATACCCGTTTCGCTGATCGGCGGTTTTGCCGTGCTTTATCTCATGGGTTATTCGGCCAATACGATCACGCTTTTCGCGATGATACTCGCGATCAGTCTTGTCGTGGACGACGCGATCATCGTGGTGGAAAATGTCCAGCGCATCATGAGCGAGATGGGCGTCGACGTGCGTGAAGCGACGCTACGCACGATGAGCCAGGTTACGGGTCCAATCGTTGCAACAACCTTGGTGCTGGCCGCTCTCTTCGTGCCGGTTGCGTTCCTCGCCGGCATAACCGGCGAACTCTACCGTCAGTTCGCGGTCACCATCTTGATCACGATCACCTTCTCGACGATCAATGCCTTGACCCTCAGTCCGGCACTCTGCGTCCTGATCCTCCGGCCGGTACAGGAGAGCCGGTCGAAGCTGTTCGGCAGGATAAACCAGGGCCTCGATGCGTCGCGACGGTTTTACGTTTCTTTGCTGGCGGTTTTTGCCCGCAGGATTGCCCTCAGTCTGCTGTTTCTCATGATTACCGTCGTGGGCGTCTACGGTCTCTATCGCATCCTGCCCGTGGGTTTTGTCCCGGCAGAAGACCAGGGCTATCTCTTCATGAACGTGCAATTGCCCGATTCCGCTTCCCTCGAGCGCACGCAGGAGACAATCGCGACGGTCACCACTGTGCTCCAGCGGACGCCCGGGATTGCAAACACCATCGCCATTGCCGGAACGAGCATGATAGGCGGGGGCGGCTCCAATTCGGCAATGATCATCTCGGCGCTGAAGCCGTGGAGCGAACGCGGGTCGGACCAGAGCGCCTTTGCGTTGATGAACGAACTTCGAACGGAGTTCAGAAAGGTTTCGACAGCGTCGGTGGTCCCGTTCAATCCGCCAGCAATACCTGGTCTCGGGACAACCGGTGGCTTTGACTTTCGCCTTCAGGCCCGCGCCGGGCAAAGTCAGGAGGAACTTGCCGAAGTGATGCGCGGGCTGATCGTCGCGGCAAACCAGACGGAGCGGTTAACAGGCGTATTCAGCACGTTTTCGGCTGACGCGCCGCAGATCTATCTCGACATCGACCGGCGGCGGGCCGAGCTTTTCGGCGTTTCGCCGGCGACGATATTCAGCACGCTGCAAGCGCATCTGGGATCGGCCTATGTCGACGATTTCAACATTTTTTCGCGCGTATACCAAGTCCGGATCCAGGACGAGCCGACGTTCCGTTCGCGCATTGAGGACATCCAGCGACTGAGAGTGCGGAGCCAGTCGGGCGATCTGGTTCCCTTGCAAGGATTGCTTTCCATCTCGACCATCTACGGACCAAACTCGGTCAATCGCTACAACCTTTTTCCATCCGCCGCTATCAACGGGCAGGCTGCGGCGGGGGCGAGCACCGGGGATGCCTTGAACGCCATGGAGGCGCTCGCAACGGAAAAGCTGCCGCCAGGCTTCGGATATGAATGGACGGGACTGGCGCTTCAGGAAAAGCAAGCGGGTGGACAGACGGTCATCATCCTGATCATGGGGATCATTATCACCTACCTCTTCCTCGTCGCCCAATATGAAAGCTGGAGCGTTCCGCTTGCAGTGATGATGTCCGTGATCGTCGCGGTGCTCGGGGCCTTGGCGGGCCTGGTGATCGGCAGGATCGATCTCAATATCTACGCCCAGATCGGCCTGCTGCTGCTGATCGGCCTGGCGGCCAAGAACGCCATCCTCATTGTAGAATTCGCCAAGGAGCGCCGGGAAGACGGTCTCAGCATCATAGAAGCGGCACGCGAAGGAACGTCACAGCGCTTCAGACCGGTATTGATGACGGCGATGGCTTCGATATTGGGCGTAGTGCCGTTGGTGGTGGCGACGGGAGCCGGAGCAGGCAGCCGCCAGGCGATCGGCGTTACCGTGCTCGGTGGGCTGCTGCTCGGAACAATCGTAGGCCTTCTCGCCATTCCTTTGCTCTATATATTCGTTCAGACGGTGAGAGAGATTGCCAAGCGGCGAATATTCGGTTCCGGGCATGTCGAGAAGGATCGCGGCCTCACCGCAGCGACCGGTCGCGATTTATTGGATCGAACCAGGGATCTCTGAAACCAACTTCTTCAGAACCACATCGAGGGATTTGGCAATGATTGCTGCTGAGGACCGTGCGGAAAATGTCGTGCTGGTGCACGGCCTTGCGCGCAGCAGCGGATCCCTTCGGCTTGTCGAGAAGACTCTGGCGCGGCGCGGATACGTCGTCATCAACAACGAATATCCTTCGACGCGCGCGACCATTTCCGAACTCGCCGGCCACATAGGTGAGGCAGTGGCAATGTGCGGGTCAGGACGCGTCAATTTCGTTACCCATTCGATGGGTGGCATTCTTGTCCGCTATTGGCTGGCGCAAGTGCGTCCTGCAAATCTTGGCCGGATTGTCATGCTGGCGCCCCCGAACAACGGGTCCGAGATCGTGGACGTCTTCGGAGAGATGACGCCATTTCATTGGATCAATGGCCCCGCCGGGTGCGAGCTTGGGACTGGCCCCGCCGCGTTGCCGAAGCTTCTGCCACTACCGGACTATCCAGTGGGCATTATCGCGGGTGATATATCCATCAATCCGCTTTTCAACGCCATCATAGAAGGGCGCAACGATGGGAAAGTGTCCGTCGCATCGACGAAGCTGGAGGGCGCGACGGACCATCTGGTGCTTCATGCGACGCACACCTTCATGATGTTCAACCCCATCGTCATCGCCGAAATCGTCAGTTTCATCGAAACAGGCGCGTTTCGGCGCGGCCTGACGATGCAGGAGGCAAGCAAGGCGCTTTTTGCGATGTTCCGATAGGAACCCGGCGATCTTTTTCGGATGGGCATGCCGACTTGTTTCCATCGGTCGCCAGGCGTCACCGGTCTTCTGGCCCGAACAACTGAAGGAGTATTCCATGAACGTCCTGCACATGGCGACAGTCGCCTTTTTCACAGTTGTCTTAACGTTGGCGGAAGTTGCTCCGGCAGACGCTGCTTCGGCGCAGGTGACCGGCACAGTTCAAGTGCGATCGGGACCCGGCACCTCGTTTCGCGTCGTTGGTCAGTTACGAAGGGGAGATAGAGTGACCATTGACCGCTGCTCTTCGTCGCGCAGATGGTGTAATGTCCGCTCCCGGTATTCCCGCAGCGGTTGGGTCAACTCGCGCTTCCTCGACCGCGTTTCGAGCGGTGGCGGCAGTCGGGGCGGCATATGTTTTTACGGTGCTCGCGGCTATATATGCGTCGGGCGGTGAACATTCATTTCGCTGGCGCCGTTTCAGCCTGAGTCATCACCATGATCGTCTTCGCTGTCGCGTCCGAGAAGTTCGGATACCCACCGGCTGGATGGATGATTGCGGCAGAACGTCACCAGCGCGATCGAGATGGGTACTCCGATGAATGCGCCGAAGATCCCCCATAGATAACCCCAGGCAAAAACGGAAAACAGCACGACGACCGGTGAAAGGGAGAGAGCATTGCCTGATACGCGAGGCTCGATGTAGCTGCCAAGCGTGAATTGGATGAGGTTGAGCCCCAGGAACAGGGTAAGCGCCGATTGCCAGTTGTCGAACTGAATGAGGGCAAAGGCGGTAGGAAGCAGCGTTGCCACGAGCGGTCCGATAAAGGGTATGTAATTCAGAACGAAGGCGATGGCGCCCCATTCCTTTGCGAGGGGAAGTCCGAAAGCACTGGTGAAACCCCAGACGACGAGGCCCGTTACGATGCTCATGATCGTCCGGATCCTCATGTAGCGGCGAAGCTTTTCTGCCGTCTGCCGGCTGCCATCGAGAAGCAATTGCCGCGCCACAGGATAAGGCATTGTTTTGAGGCGACTGGCAAAACCCTCAACTTCCATCACTCCGAGAAGCAAGTAAGTCAGAGCGACCAACCAGAAGCTGAACGTGCTGTTGAGGCGGGTCGTCACGGTTTGAACCATGCGCACGACTGAGGCTGTGCCAACATTGTTGGCCCAGAGCACATCGACGTCGATACCCTGTTCCTCCAGCCACTGACGAACTTCATCATAGTGTTGTTGAAAGCGGGCGGCATTGCTGATCATCCATCCGCCGACACGGCCGAAGGACCAAGAGAAGATCCAGGCAAACGCAAGAAGGGCGATCATCACAACGGTCAAGGTCGCCAGAAGCGCGACGTATTTTGGAAGGAATGCCTGCATGCCGTGTTGGACCGGCCACAGAAGGGCTATTGCCAGGAGCGCGAATGCCAGTGGCGCAATCACCGGCGCGCTCGCCGGCAACAGAGCGATCACGACAAGCACCGCAATCACGACTTCGGCCGAAGAAACTGCTCGTTGGCGTCCAGCCCGCATCATCGTCCTCGAGTGGGTACCTCAGAGTGTATTCTTGAAAATCTGGCCGTCCTTCATGACGAGCTTCAGGTTTTTCTCGGGTTCCTCGATCATCTTGATGTCGTCGAGCGGATTGCCGTCCCAGACGAGGATATCGGCAAAGGCTCCCTTTTCGATGACACCCAAACTGCCCGAATAGGGCGTGCGCAGGTTGGAGAGCGTCAGAAGACTTGCATTGCCCGATGTCGCCATGCGCAACGCCTCGGCGTTGGAGTACCAGTTGCTCAGATGCGTGAGCATGACGTTCTGGCGAGGCGTCAATTCCGGCGAAAACAGGAGATCCGACCCCCAGGCCGTCTTGATCCCGTATTTTTTCGCGTATCCGTAGATCTTTGGTGTTCCGATGAAAATCTGCGCTGCGCGCTCGGCACCCACGCCGGTCTGTGAGGCAGCATCTTCGATCGACAGGAACGGTTGAGTGCTGAGCCAGATATTCCTGTCGGCAAACATCCTTGCCGTCTCTTCATCCATGAGGTGGGCATGTTCGATACATGCCACTCCCGCGTCGATCGCGCGCCGGACGGTATGGGATGCATAGGCATGAACCGTTACATAGGTGTTCCAGTCCCGCGCCACATCCGCGGCTGCGCGGATCTCCTCCTCGCTGAACGTACTCATGTCGAGCGGGCTTCGCGGAGACGACACCCCTCCCCCTCCGACAATCTTGACCTGCGATGCGCCTTGAAGAAGCTGCTCGCGCACGCGACGTTTCAAGCCTCCGACATCATCGACGATGGCAGCGCTTCCCATCAATTCGCTGAGACTGAGCTGACCATCTCTCGGAGGAATTTCGAACGGCATGCGCAGGTCACCGTGACCGCCCGACGTCGTGATCATTGCCCCCGAGGGGAAAATGCGCGGACCCGGAATGATGCCGGCATCGATGGCCTGTTTGAATGTGAAGACCGGCCCGCCGAGATCGCGAATAGTGGTAAAACCCCGCATCAAGGTGTGTTCGGCTTCGGCGGTGGAAGCGGCAAAGATCATGCCGGGATCGCCGGTCAAAAGGACCTGCAGGGGAACCGCGGCGTAAATCGTGTGCCAATGCGCGTCGATCATGCCTGGCATCAAGACACGATCGTTGCAGGCGATTATGATTGCATCGGCGGGCGGCGGATTGTTTGCGGCATCGATCGCGATGATCCTACCTTCTTCCACCAGGACCTGCGAGCCGTTCTGCAAGGTATTGGATTTGCCGTCGAAAAGCCGGATCTGGTTCAGAAGTATTTTTGAGGGCCGCTTTGAAGTTTGCGCGTTGCCTGCTCGGGGTACCGCACCCGCAACGGCAATCGATCCGATGCCGGCCAGGAATGTTCGTCGCGAATATTCGCCGAGGTAGCGGGATCGCTGCTGAAGATCGCGATTTGCGCAACCGCAACCGGCATCGTGGACAAGGTGGCCATATTTCCTACCAACTCTAAACATGGCATGCCCCCGAAGATATCTCACTGAAACGGTGCGTCTCCGACATGACCATCCCGTGCCGTTCGAGAGGCGATGCTTCCCGAAGCGAGCGCTCCAGACCACAGGCAGGCGCCTTGACCTGGGCACAAACCCAAGGATTCCGGATAAGAAAGCCAGGTTTTTCGGCCACGATCAGTAGTCGACCGCGTCACGAGCGATAGGGCATGTCATGCAATGGCCGCCGCCGCGCCCACGCCCAAGCTCCGCGCCTGTGATCGTGATCACCTCGATGCCCTGCTTGCGCAGCAAGGTATTGGTGTAGGTATTGCGGTCGTAGGCATAGACGACGCCGGGTGACGCGCAGACCAGATTGGCGCCGCTGTCCCACTGGGTTCGTTCGCGCATATAGTCGTTTCCGCCGGTCTCGACGACACGCATCGTCTTCAATCCGAGCGCGTCGCGCACGGTTTCGACGAAAGAGCCCTTGTCCTTGCGCAGTTCGATGCCGCCATTGCCGTCGGGACGATAGGAGAAGGCTTCGATATTGTTGACGATATCAGGATAGAGAAGCACGCAGTCGCGGTCCGCAAAGGTGAATACCGTGTCGAGATGCATGGCCGCGCGCAGCTTCGGCATGGCCGCAACGATAACGCGCTCGGCAGCACCTTTCTCGAATAGTGCTTTTGCCACCTGACCGATCGCCTGTCGGGAGGTGCGCTCACTCATGCCGATGAGGACGTTACCCTTGCCAATTGGCATGACATCGCCGCCTTCGATCGTGGCAAGACCCCAATCCTTCGTTGGATCTCCCCACCAGACGTTGACCTTGCCGGCGAAGTCGGGATGAAACTTGTAAATAGAAGTAGTAAGGATCGTCTCCTCATGACGCGCTGGCCAGTAAAGCGCGTTCAACGTTACACCGCCATAGATCCAGCAGGTCGTATCACGCGTATAGAGCGTGTTCGGCAGCGGCGGCAGCAGATATTCGTTGACACCGGCGGCATCACGGATCAGGGCGAGTTGCTCGCCGCCCAGAGCTTCCGGAAATTCGAATGTCGACAGGCCGCCGATCAGGGTTTCGGCCAGATCCCGGTCGGAAAGCCCTTCCAGATAGGATCGCACTTCGTTCAGCAGACCGAGACCGATCTGGTTGGCGACGACCTGATTGTCGAGAATCCACTTCTTTGCCTCAGGGAGCGCAACCGTCTCGGCGAGCAGATTATGCATCTCGACCACGTCGACGCCGCGGTCACGCATTTTGGTTATGAAGTCGAAGTGGTCGCGCTTGGCATTATCGACCCAGAGAACATCGTCGAACAAGAGCGCGTCGCAATTGCTCGGCGTCAGACGCTGATGGGCACGCCCCGGCGCGCATACCAGGACCTTTCGCAGTTGGCCAACTTCGGAATGCACACCGAATGTGATTTCCTGTGTCATGGATTTTCCTCCCTATGTCCTCAAGGCGTGATGGTGCCGCTCAACAGACCATAAGCTCCGACAAGGCCCGCAATCACGGTGACGGCGAAAACGATGAGTTCGATGCTGGTGAAAAGCGTCACTCTCTGCTCTCGCCGCGCCCAGACGTAAAGGATGGTTCCCGGCACGAATAAAACGCTGACGAGCAGGACATATTTCAGCCCTGCGGCGATGAACATCACGATCGTGTAGATCACCGCGATCCAGGCAAATATCTGGTCGCGGCCGCGCTCCTCCGGCGTTTCCTCATAGCCTTCGCCCCGACGTGCAAGCAGGACGCCGTAGCCTGCGACCAGAAGATAGGGAAGAAGCGCCGTCACGCTCGTCATGTCGAGCATGAAATTGAAGGCATCGCGAGACCAGTAGGTCGAGATCACGAACAGTGAGACGACGATATTGGTCAGCCACAACGCATTGGCCGGCACCCTGTTGTCGTTCTGCGCTGCAAATAGCCTCGGCATATCGGCAGATTTGGCAGCAGCAAACAGCACTTCGGCGCAGATCAGCGACCATGCGAGATAGGCGCCAAGGACCGATACCAGCACGCCGACCGAAATGAACACCGCCCCCCAATGGCCGACCACGACTTCCAGAACGCCGGCGAGCGAGGGGTTTTGGACTCCCGCGACCGTTGCGCGCGGCATCGCAGCGTAGGGAAGCAAAGTGATCGCCACCATCAGACCGGTCACACCGACAAAGCCGAGAATGGTCGCGGTACCGACATCGGCACGGGTCTTGGCGAAGCGGGAATAGACGCTCGCTCCTTCGATCCCCAGGAAGACGAAGACCGTGATCAGCATCGTGTCACGAACCTGCGCGAAAAGCGATTTTTCGGGCATGTGTACGCCGCCAAAAAAATTCGCGGAGAACTCTGTGTAATTGAACGCGAATATCATCGCCAGGATGGCGACGACGATCGGGACGATCTTTGCAATCGTGACGATCACGTTGATGAAGGCCGCCTGCTCCACGCCGCGCAGGATCATGAAATGGAAGGCCCATATTCCCAGGAGAGAAACGACGATGGCGATCATGGTGCTCCCGTCTCCGAAGAGCCCAGGGAAGAACCGGCCTAGCGTCGAGCCGATCAACACCCAATAGAAAACGTTGCCGAGGCAGCTTCCCAGCCAGTATCCAAAGGCCGAAAGAAAGCCCATGTAATTGCCGAAGCCCTCCTTGGCGTAGGCAAAAACGCCAGAGTCGATCTCGGGCTTTTTCTCCGCCAGGGCCTGAAACACACGCGCAAGCATATACATGCCCGTGCCCGCGATCGCCCACGCTATGATCGCACCGAACGGCCCGGTCGCCGTCCCGAAACGACCTGGAAGGTTGAATATACCAGCGCCTACCATCGAACCGACAACCATGGACGTCAGTGCGAAAAGGGACAATTTTTGCGTGGAAGCCGAAGTCATGATGCCCTCTCAAGAAGGTTGTTCGGACCTTTTGAACATTCGTGCTGCAGGGAACGGCCTATAGCGCACTATAAAATGCTTCCGCCGTGGCCGTGATCGCACAGAATCTCACAACTATGCTTTGCGTTTAAAAGTGACGAAATTTGCTAAATTAGCGAACAATGCGTTAAGTCGCGGCGTTTGCGACAACGACTTTGAGAAGCGGATACCTGGAGCCGCACGGGCCGAAGCGAAATATGTCGAGACATTTCAGTCTGTTGGCACTCTCGCACAGTTGCGACCGCGGTCTGCATTCGGTTTGACTTGTCCTCAAACCGAAATGCGAGCGGTTGCGAGGGCGTAAATGGCAATCATGGCGCCTGCGGCCGCAACGATGAACACCGGGATTTCGGCCAGCTTAAACACAGGAAGTTTCTGCTCTCGACGTGCCATTAAGAACAGGATGGAACCGGGTCCGTAAATGGCGGCGGAAAGCAGCAGATGAGTGCCACCTGCAGCGGCGATAAGAAAGGAAGTATAGGTGAGTGCTAATGCAGATCGCACGAATTCGCGGTGGCGGCTCGCGGAATCCCCTTCGTAGGTTTCGCCAGTCAAGATAAGCTTAAAAGAATAGGCGGCGACGAGAAAATAGGGAATCAGAATCATCGAACTGGTAAGTTCGATAGCCAGGCGAAGCGCGTATTGCGCAAATAGTGACAGGATCAGGAAGACCTGCACCACAATATTGGTCAACCACAGAGCGTTCGACGGCACGCCGGCACTGTTTTCACGCCGCAGAAATCGAGGCATCGTCCCATATTTCGAAGCGGAGAACAGAATTTCCGCGGCAAGCAGAACCCAGGAGAGATAGGCCCCACCAACCGAGATCATCAGCCCGGCGCTGACGAAGAGGGTGCCCCACGGGCCGACGATGGCCGATAGCACGCCCGCCATCGATGGATTGCGCAAATTGGCAAGATCGGCACGAAGCATGACGCCGTAAGAGAGGATGGTCACGAGAACGAGCAGACAAAGCACGCCCGCAAAGCCAAGCAATGTCGCAATTCCGACATCAGAGCGATTGCGGGCATAGCGAGAATAAACGCTCGCGCCTTCAATGCCGACGAAGACGAATACGGTAACCAGCATGGTCGCGCGGACCTGCCCCGCGACGCTGCCGAAGGTAACGGTTTCTCCTCCCCAAAAGTTGAGCGCGAAGATGTCGGCTTGGAAACCGTAAATGACAAATACAATGAAGAGTATGATTGGGATGATTTTGGCGAAGGTGACGATCGTATTGATCAACGCCGCTCCGCGAATTCCACGCAAGATCAGCGCGTGAACGGTCCACAGCAACACTGACGAGGTCGCAATGGCGAAAATCGTATTCCCGTCGCCGAAGATCGGGAAAAAGAGGCCAAGAGTCGACTTGATCAATACAAAGTAGGAAACATTCCCGAGCAGGGCGGCGGACCAGTAGCCAAGCGTGGACAGGAATCCAAGATAGTCGCCGAAACCCGCTTTCGCATAGGCGTAGATGCCGGCGTCCAGATCTGGCTTACGTTGCGACAGGGTCTGAAAGACGAAGGCGAGCATCAACATGCCAAGGCCAGCGATCGCCCAAGCGATCATTGCACCAAATGGCCCCGTCGCACGTCCGAAAGCTTGTGGAAGCGAAAAAATACCAGCGCCGACCATCGACCCTACGCACATCGCCATCAGCGTCCACATCGAGAATTTGCGTTCGGAAGAGGATTTCATGGCTGACGATCCAGATGGGCCTATTTTCGACGGCACGAACGGCCGTCCATCAGCTCACATTACCTGATCCGCAACGCCCCAGTGATGGCACGGAATCTCGTACCTATGCTCTCCGTCCACGAAGCAGGTCGACTTTCGATCTGTTGGCACGGTAGCAACAGGTGCCTCTTGTGAGCAAGATTGCGCCAATCGTCGCGACCTAAGGGCGAGAAACCGGCTCGCTGCGACACAGCCCAAAAAACCTCGAAAGCCGGCATCGAATTACCTTCGATACAAGATCGCACCAACGATTTCTCCGCAATCGACGGAACTGAGTACGTTGTCAGGCGATAGTAAAGCTGTCCCTGCCCGGCTAGATTGTAGTTTGTAGTCGATCATGCTAATAGACGATCCGAAATCCGGCGTGAGTGTCGCAAGACGGCCAGACATCCAGTTGAAATGCAGATTTTGGTTGGAGACCTTCGATGTCGAATTCCGCTTTTCAAAGCGCAGCTCGGTCTGCGCGCGTATCATGACAGTTTGCCAGATAGGGACGCAACAAAAGGCCTTTCAGCCAGCGCGACTTGCGGCTGGACGGAATGCGGTGGAAAACCGCGCTCCCGGACCGGTTACCGCCCCGCAGTCACCAAATCTCTCTTCCTTTGATTTTGTAACGAACGCTGTACCGACGATCCGCCAGTTCGAGGCGTGGCGCGCCAATTTCGCCCCGATCGTTGATCTCGGTTCGACGCGTGACACGACGAGGGGGTTCTTTGGACAGCTGTCCACCTGGGACCTCGGCTGCCTTGTGTTTTCGCATGTCACAACGGATCCCCTGCAATTCAAGAGCACAATACATCACCTCCACTGGGAGCCACTTGACCATTTCGTCCTGTCGGTTTTGCTTTCCGGAGAAACCTGTACCGAAACCAACACCGGCACATTCCGTGGCACTGCCGGGGTCACGCAGGTCCATACGATGGGGCGCAATTTCCACGGCAGTCTGACGGCGAGCGAGATGCTCATCTTGTTCGTCCCGCGGGACTTTTGCCCTCGTTTAACCCGGGCCTTGAGCGCAGCTGAATTCACAACACTTGAAAGCGGCATGGCGCGGTTATTCCATGACTATATGATCGCGCTGGCCAACCAGCTACCGCTCCTCCAACCAACCGATCTTCCTGCCTTGGTGGAGGCAACGCGCGCAATGATGCTCGCTTGTGTCTCTCCTTCGGCCGGCAACGTTGAGATGGCAAGTCATCCGATATCAACAACGCTGCTGGAGCGAGCGCAGAAAATCATACAATCGAAGCTGTTCGACCCCACCCTGGGGCCTCAAACGCTCGAGCGAGAATTGGGGGTTTCGCGTTCGCGACTTTACCGGATGTTTGAGGCTTTTGGCGGAGTTAAGCATTACATCCAGCATAGGCGCCTGCTCGACGCCCATGCAGCTTTAGCGAACCCTAGCGACCAACGCCGGATACTAGATTTGGCCGAGCAGCGCTGCTTCAGTGACGGCACGGAGTTCAGCCGCGCTTTCAAGCGGGAATTCGGCTATAGTCCGACGGATGTGAGGTTCGGAAAGAGGAGCCACTTCCCTTGCCGACACCCCAAAGGGCTTGAGGAAAGCGAGCCGGCGAGCCGGCTTGGAACAATGCTGCGCAGACTGCACGGCTGATCCGACCACATGAGCCATTCGATTTATCCGCGGAAGCGACTACGAGGGCGCGCCGGGGCAACGCCGTTCGGCGAGCCCCGCATATAAATCGAAGCAGCCCGCCGCCTCGGCGACATCCCAGTCGGCCTCCGAAAACGGCTTACCGTTGTCGAGAACTTCGAGGCGGGCGATCTCGGCCTGGCGGGCGCGAATGACCGAACCAGTCAGGGATAGGCTGTCGATCCGTCCGGCTTGCGGGTTATTTTCCGCTCCCAGTGAATGTAGTCTTCCGTCTGCAACGCCTTTTCATCGATTTCCAGCCCCCAGCCCGGACGGTCGGGCCGCAATTCCATATGGCCGTCGACCGGCATATACGGATCGGCCGCCCATGGCGCGTGGACATGGGGCTTGAACTCAAGCACCTTGAAGTTCGGCTGCGCGGCGCAGAAGTGGATGTTGACCGCCGTCGCAAGCGGCCCCATCGGGTTATGCGGCGCGACGGTTACATAGTGTGCCTCAGCGATTGTTGCGATCCTGCGCATTTCCGTTACGCCGCCGACAACGCATATGTCCGGCTGGATGATATCGGCGCCGCGGGCTGAAAGCAGCGACAGGAATTCGAAGCGATTGTAGAGCGATTCCCCGGTGGCCAGCGGAACGGAAACTTTCGACTTCAGCTCCGCCCATGCCGGGATGTGTTCCGGCCGGATCGGCTCTTCGTAGAACAGCGGATCGTTCGGCGCAATTGCCGCCGCAAGCTGAACAGCTTGATAGGGCTCGAAGATCTTCGCATGGGCATCAAATGCGAATTCGAAATGCGACGGCGTAATCTCGCGTATCTTGGCAAACCAGTCACCGGTTTCCTTCACAAGCTCGCCCCAGCGGCCGGCATGCAGGTCGCGGCGGAAAGGGCTGAGCTTGAAAGCCGTGTAGCCGTATTTTTCGTTCAGCTCCAGGGTCTGGTCCTGCGCCGTCTGCGGGTCCGGAGCGGTATAGACGCCACAATAGACGCGCACCCGATCCCGAACGTTGCCGCCAAGCAGCATGTAAACAGGCAGGCCGGCGGCCTTGCCGGCAATATCCCAGAGCGCGTGATCGATCGCCGAAATGGCCGCCAGCCCGAGGGCGCCCGGCGGAAAACGGCACTGCTGATTGAGTTTCAGCACAAGAAATTCCACTCGGCGGGGGTCCTCCCCTTCGATCTGATGGAAGAGGTAGTCGAAAAGCGGCGGCAGCGCCCAGTCGGGGCCGTGATTGTAGCACTCGCCCCAACCGGAAATGCCTTCGCTCGTTTCGATTTTCAGGAGCAGTCGCGGCCGGTCGTCGACGCGCTGCATGTAGGTCTTGAAGCCGGTGATGTGCATTGACATTCTTCCTCAGGCGGCGCGGTTCTTGCCGCTTACATTGTCGACGATTGCGCGCAGTTCCGCGCGTTCCGCGTCCGTCAGACTTTCAACGCCGGGAAGGCGAACAGGGCCGACATCGGTTCCGAGCATGCCGAGCGCCTCCTTGACGACAGTGACATTGGCGCCGTTCAGATATTTGGTGCGCAGCGCTTCGAAACCGGCGATGTCGTCGATAAGAGCGCGGGCAGCGGCGTAGTCGCCGGCTTCCAACGCCTGATGGATGGCATGCGAACGCTCGGGGAAAACGTTGACGAGCCCCGAGGTAAAGCCGCGAGCACCCGTGGCATAGAACGCCGGTGCCCAGCCCTCGGCGAGGCCGCAGACCCAGATCGCCGGCGCATCCTTCGTCGAGCGAATGACCTCGGCAAGCAGCATCAGGTTGCCGGAAGCGAACTTGATACCGGCAATGTTCTGATGCAGGGCAAGCTTGCGGAAATCAGCGACGGAGAATGTATCGCTGCGCACATAGGCAATGACAGGGACGGTGGACGCCTCGGCAAGTTCGAGGAAATATTTCGCCTGGTAGCTCGGCCCGGCAAAGGGATCCATCGGGTGGTGACCCATGATCGCATCGGTGCCCTCGGCAATCGCGTGACGGGCGAGCGCCTTGGCTTCCGTCAACGAACGCCCGACTGCGGCGCTGATCAAAGCCTTGCCATCGGCGGCCTTGATTGTTGCGCTGTGAACCGCCTTTACCTCATCCATCGTCAGCGTGAAGAATTCGCCCGTATTGCCGGCGGCCATCAGATTGTGGACCCGGGCGCTGGCGAGGCGCGCAATCAATGCGGAAAGCTTGGCGAGGTCGATGCTGCCGTCCGCCTTGTAGGGGGTCACCGGAACGCCGGAAATGCCCGTCAGGGCCTTGCGAATCTTGTCCATTGCCACGGTCACGTCAAATGTCCTCTTTCTTCCTGAATACGATGTTGAGGTAGGTTTCCCCGGAGCGGACGACGTGATCGCGCATCACCCGCTCAGCCCTCTCGCTATCGTTCGAGACGATGGCGGCAGCGATGGCGGTGTGTTCGGCCAGCGCCTTGTCGCGCTCCTTGTTGGCGGAATGAATGACGCGGCGAATGCTCGCGTCGTAGAATTGCTGGCGCTCGATCATGCGAGACAAGTACTGGCAGCGCGAGGCGATGTGGATCTGTTCGTGAAAGGTCTCATTCAGGGCAATGAGTTCATCCGCAACGCCATTGGCTGTGGCCGCCTTCATCGACGCGACCGTATCGCTGAGCTTCCCCGCTTCTTCCTGGGTGATCCGCTTGGCGGCGAGATGGGCGATCATCGATTCCAGCGCGGCGCGTGCCAGGATCATTTCCTCCGCCCACCCGGCGTTGAACCTGATCAGCACCCCACGACGCGGCAGGGTTTCAACCAGTCCTTCGGTCTCGAGCTGCCGGAGTGCCTCCTTGATCGGAGTGGTGGAAACACCAAGCTGCTCGGCGAGCTGGCGCTCGTTCACGCGCTCATCGGCGCGAAAGCGGCCTGACAAGATCGCCGCTCGCAGCGTCTTATGAACATGATCACGAAGGGTCGTCAGGAATCGCGGATCGATCTTTTCGATGCGGTCGTCGCCCGCCCCACCCTCCATCCTATTTTCCATAAGCCGAAAATTCCCCCGTTGACGACAAAATCGTTTTGTGAGATCTGATATACCAGATTTCAGATCGATGTCGATATCAAAATTCGTTCTGATGCGATTGCAGAGATGCTTGGGAGGAAGAAAATGAAGATCCAAAGACGCGGGCTATTGATCTCGTCGGCTCTTGTTGCCGCGAGCCTGATGATGCCACTGGCTGCGGCCGCAGCCACCCCGAAGGACCAGTTGGTCATCGCCACGAACATGTCGTCGATGCGCGGTCTCGATCCTAATGAAATCAACCAGTTGGAAGCAGCAGAAATTGTCGCGAACCTTTATGAGCGGCTGATCGTGCTGCCGGCCAACGACATCACCAAGCCGGCTCCGGGTGTCGCCGAGAGCTGGAACGTCTCGCCGGACGGCAAGACCTTCACATTCAAGATCCGCCCCGGCATCAAGTTCCATTCCGGCAATCCGCTGACGGCAAAGGACGTCGAATGGTCGCTGCGGCGTCTCGTCAAATTGGGGCTCGCGCCATCCGTCGACCTTCGCCAATGGGGCTTTACGGACAAGAATGTCGACGATCTGATCAAGGCGAGCGACGACAGCACCGTGGTCATCCAGACGCCCAGCCTCTGGAACCCCAACCTCATCCTCTATTCGCTGGCGAGCTTCTCGACCTCGATCCTGGACAGCAAGTTCCTTGTCGAGCATGAAAAGGACGGCGATATGGGGCGCGAGTTCCTGCAGGCCAACGACGCAGGCTCTGGCCCCTATGCGCTGCGGACCTGGCGCGTCAATGACCTGCTAATCGCCGATGCCAACAAGGATTACTGGCAGGGTGCTCCGAAAATGCGCCGCGTCGTGCTGCGCCACATGCCGGAATCCTCCGGCCAGCGCCTGCAGCTCGAGGCTGGCGACGTCGATGTCGCGACGCGTCTTTCCTCCACCGACCTCGCGGCGATCGAAGCGGGCGGCAAGGCCGATATCCAGAAGACGCCGGGCTTCGGCTTCTATTATCTCGCCTTGAACCAGAAGGACGAGACTCTGTCCAATCCCAAGGTTCGCGAAGCCTTCCGCTACCTGATCGACTATGACGGCCTCGCCAACACCGTCATGAAATATTACGGCATCAAGCAGCAGACGATCATTCCGGCCGGCCTGCCGGGTGCAAGTGAGGTCAATCCCTACAAGCTCGACATCGAGAAGGCCAAGCAGCTGCTCACTGAAGCCGGCTATCCGAACGGTTTCTCGAAGGTCTATTACGCAACGCCGGTCACCCCGGAATATGAGGTTGCACAGTCGCTGCAGGCCAACGCCGCAAAGGCCGGCGTCAAGCTCGATCTTCAGGGCGGCGACCATATCGGCAAGTTCCGCACGCGTGAATTCGAGATCTTTTCGGCACGATCGGGTGAACGCCTGCCGGATCCTCACGCGATCCTCCAGTCCTATGCGACCAATGCCAACAATTCCGACGATGCCAAGCTTACCGGCCTGAACGCCTGGCGCACCGCCTGGGATGTGCCGAAGGACATTCAGGATATGGTGACTGCAGCCGCCCACGAGACCGACCAGCAGAAGCGGGCCGATCTCTACGCGAAGATCAACAAGGCCTATCTCGAATCGTCTCCGCCGCTGATCACCTCCTTCCTGCGCACCGACGCAAAGGCGGTTCGCAAGGAGGTAAAGGGCTATCTCGGCCATTCGACATGGCTGACGCGCTGGGACACGGTTTCCAAGGGCGAGTGACCTCCTTCCAAGGGAGAATGACGTGAGCATCTCACAAACATCCGGGGCCGCATCGGGCGGCGGAGTAGCCGTGCTCGATGCGGTGAAGAAGGTGGCAACATCCTTCAGCGTCATCCTGACGACGTTGCTCGGCCTGCTGATCATCACCTTCGTCGTCGGCCGCATGGTCCCTGCCGATCCGGTCATTGCTGTCATCGGCGACCAGGCCGACCAGGCGACCTACGAGCGGGTCCACAAGGAGATGGGGCTGGACCAGCCGCTCTATGTCCAGTTCGCGACCTATCTCAGCAATGTCGTTCACCTGAATTTCGGCCAGTCCCATGTGACCAAGAATCCCGTGGCAAGTGACCTTGCCCGGGTTTTCCCGGCGACACTGGAGCTTGCGACGCTCGCAACGATCATCGGCGCGGGCCTCGGCATTCCGCTCGGCATCGTCTCTGCCGTTCGCAAGGGAACATGGGTCGATCATCTCGCGCGTGTCGTCGGGCTGCTTGGGCATTCAACGCCGATTTTCTGGCTCGGCACCATCGTCATCCTGGTCTTTTACGCCAAGTTCGGGCTCATTCCCGGCAGCGGCCGACTGGACGTCTATAATGAAGGACTGGTCGAAGGGCCAACCAACTCCATCCTCGTCGATGCGATCATTGCCGGCGAATGGGAGGTTTTCCGGGATGCCTTGCTGCATGTCACAGCCCCTGCCCTGATCCTCGGTTACGCGGCCATGGCCTATCTCAGCCGCATGAGCCGCAGCTTCATGCTGGAACAGCTTCGGCAAGAATATGTGCTGACGGCGAAGGCAAAGGGTCTCGACCAGCGCGCCATCGTCTGGCGTCATGCCTTCCGCAACATCCGGGTGCAGCTTTTGACCATCGTTGCCCTTGCCTATTGTGGCCTGCTGGATGGCACGGTCCTCATCGAGACCGTCTTTGCCTGGCCCGGCCTCGGGCAATATCTGACCTCCGCGCTGTTCTTCGCGGACATGAACGCGATCCTTGGCAGCGTGCTCCTGATCGGCATCATTTCGATCGTCATCAACCTGCTGTCCGACATCGCCTACCGCTTCCTCGATCCGCGCACCCGGTGACATCATGGCGACACGCTATTTCAACGATCTCCACAATTGGCTGATCAACGAGGAATTTTCCTCGACCCGGCAAGCGCGCTTCCACAAGGCCTATGTCCTGTGGCTGAACCTGCTTGCCAATCCGCTGGCTTTTGCCGGCTTTCTGGTCGTGCTCGCGCTGGTGCTCGTCGCTGCCTTCGCGCCGCTCCTTGCCAATCACGACCCTATTGCCCAGGATCTGACGACGGCGCTGAGACCGCCGTCGGCGACCAACTGGTTCGGAACCGACGAGTTCGGCCGCGACGTCTATTCGCGTCTCGTCTATGGCGCACGCACAACGCTCTATATCAGCATTCTGGTGACCATCATCGTTGCGCCGATCGGCTTTGTAATCGGTGCGACTGCCGGCTATCTCGGTGGCTGGATCGATGTCGTGTTGATGCGCATCACCGATATTTTTCTGTCCTTCCCGAGCCTTGTTCTGGCATTGGCCTTTTCTGCAGCCCTCGGGCCAGGCATCGAAAATGCCGTCATCGCCATTGCGCTGACGGTTTGGCCGCCGATCGCCCGATTGGCGCGCGCCGAGACGCTGACATTTCGCGCTGCCGACTTCGTCGTCGCCGCGGAACTGCAAGGCGCCGGCATGGGTCGCATCCTGCTCCATCACATCGTGCCGCTCTGTGCTCCCTCGATCATCATTCGACTGACGCTCAACATGTCGAGCGTCATCCTGACGGCGGCCGGCCTCGGCTTCCTCGGTCTCGGCGCCCAGCCGCCGATGCCGGAATGGGGTGCGATGGCAGCGTCGGGCCGGCAATATCTACTCGATGCCTGGTGGCTGACGACGGTTCCGGGCATTGCAATCCTCGTGGTCAGCCTTGCCTTCAATCTTCTGGGCGATGGCCTGCGCGACATCATGGATCCCCGAAATGCCTGATCAATCCCAGCCGATCCTTTCGGTCAAAAACATGTCGGTCCAATTCCCGACCCTTTCGGGCGTCGTGACGGCCGTAAAGAATGTCTCATTTTCCGTCGGGCGCGAAAAAGTCGGCATCATCGGCGAATCCGGTTCTGGAAAGAGCACGACCGGACGCGCCATCATGCGGCTGCAGCCGGCCACTGCCAAAGTAGTCGCGGACGAAATGCGCTTCGAGGATGTCGATCTCGTACGCGCCAGCGAGGCCGATATGCGCGCGATCCGTGGGCGGCGCATTTCAATGATCCTGCAGGACCCGAAATATTCGCTCAACCCGGTCATGACGGTCGGCGAGCAGATCGCCGAAACCGTCATTCTGCATGAACGCGTCGGCCGCCGCGAAGCGCGAGCACGCACACTCGCCATGCTGGAGCGGGTCAACATTCGCGATCCGGAGCGCGTCTTCAATCTTTATCCGCATGAAGTCTCCGGCGGCATGGGACAGCGCATCATGATCTCGATGATGCTGATTTCCTCCCCATCGCTGATCATCGCCGACGAGCCGACCTCGGCTCTCGACGTGACCGTGCGCCAGCAGGTTCTGTCGATCCTCGACGATCTGATCACCGAGCGCAACATCGGCCTGATCTTTATCTCGCACGACCTCAACCTGGTGAAGAGCTTCTGCGACCGGGTGATCATCATGTATGCCGGACGTATCGTCGAAGAGCTTGAAGCTGCAAAGCTCGAAGAGGCAACCCATCCCTATACACGGGGTCTTCTGCAGGCGCTGCCGAGCCTCGACCACCCTCGAGACCGCCTTGAGATCTTGAGGCGGGACCCGAGCTGGGCGGAGGCATGAGCATGATGATATCAGTCAAAAATCTTGCCGTTTCCTTCGGCAGCGGCCACTCCGCCAAACAGGTGGTCAAGGATGTCTCCTTCGACGTCGCTCCGGGCGAGACCTTCGGCCTCGTCGGTGAAAGCGGATGCGGCAAATCCACTGTTCTCGGCGCGTTGGCGGGCAGGATCAAAGCGTGGGATGGCTCGATTGCGCTTGATGGAGAGGCAATCGCCGCCAAGCGCTCAAAATCGCAGCTCGCCAAGCAGCAGATGGTTTTTCAGGACCCTTTCGGCTCGCTTCACCCGCGTCACACGATCGGCCGTACGCTTCTCGAACCCCTCGAGATTCATGGCATCGACCGGCGCAGGGAGCGCGTAGAGCAGGCGTTGCGTGACGTCGGCCTGCCCGCATCCTTCTATCATCGTTTTCCGCATCAGCTCTCGGGCGGTCAGCGCCAGCGTGTCGCAATCGCACGCGCCCTGATCCTGAAGCCGCGCGTTCTTCTCCTCGACGAGCCGACATCCGCACTCGACGTGTCCATCCAGGCCGAGATCCTCAACCTGTTGAAGGACCTGCGCGAAAGGGAAAAGCTGACCTACATTCTCGTCAGTCACGATATGGCGGTCATTGCTCACCTCTGCAATCGCGTCGCTGTCATGCAGGGCGGGATGTTCGTGGAAATCGCCTCGAGAGATGCTTTGCTCAGCGGAAATGTTGAGCACTCCTATACCCACACGCTTCTCGACGGCAGCAGGGGCTATCATAAAAAGCGTGTTGATCCTGTCGTGTAGCGAACCGCATCGAACCCATCGCTCAGCCAAGAGAATGCGAACGTTTACTCGGGATCGACGTGCGTTGACGTAGGTTCCTCACCGCTCCTTCATCGCCTCCGACGATACCTCGGCCATCCCGGCTGGAGACTTCAGGCTTTTCCCCGCTGAATGATTTCCAGTCCGCGCAGGTACTTCGCGGTCTCCAGACCAGCCTCCTCGGCCTGAACAAGATTGTCTTCGAGATCGGCCTTCTTTACGGCCCGGGCGATCGGGTTCGCAATGGCGCGCCGGACAAAATCATCGTCGTCTTCACCGACCCGCTTGGTCATCGCATCCACGGCGGCGATGACAGCAGAAGAAAATCCTTCCTGTCTAAGCCGATCCAATGTCCAGCCCGACGCTTTTTCCGGGATGTCGTGTAGGTAGGCTACGATTTGTTCTTCCTCGGTCGCAACCAAGTCGGCGACACGTCGACAATGCTCGACATAAGGATGGCCAGTCTTGTCCATCTGCCCGCCATGTGCCTCCGACGCGACCTGAATGGCGTGTTGAAGACGCTGTTGCGGCTGCATCTGGATCCTCCATGATCGAACGGCCCTGCGTTCTCTTCCCAAACCTCACCGGGCTGGTTACGGTTCCACGACCCTATTTCGAAGCCGTCCATCTGCACGACTTCCGCCAATCGATCCGAAGCCGCCGGAGATGGCGGCAGGTCACTCCGACGATGAGGAAGAGCAGACAAGCCGGCAACGGAAGGAGAGAAGAAGGGCGAATAGAAAAAGCGCGGCGCGATCTTTCCGATGCGCGCCACGCTTTTCTTTCTTCTATGCATGTCGTCTGGCAAGACCGCTGCCTTCAGCTTTACGTGAGGCCTCCCGCGCCGTCGTAGCCCATCCCTGCTGCGGCACGCCTGCGCACGCTCGGGGAAAGCCGCCATTCCAGCACCACATCTGCTCCTTGCCTTCATCACCTGAGCTGTCGAGCTCGACGCGGCCAATGTTGTCTTCGAGTAATAGCCGGTGAAATCATGATTGCCTTCTTCAGGCCAGGTTTCCTGCCGTATGTGTCTGGGCTGATATTCGTCGGATCAGGGGACCGCACCGCGCAGCGTCTCAGAGGTGTTGGAACAAGGAGGTTCCGCGCGACCCGCAGACCTTGCAAGGTGTTCTTACTGTGCTCTCGCCTGGTGTTCGGGGGCCTAGTACAGCGAGGTAACGTGTCGATCCTTCGCCGCTGACCGCCAGGGTCGATTTTCTCTAGCGGGATCCGATCGCACGCATCTTCTGCATCGTCTCCATCGTCTTCGCCTCGTCGCGCACGACGTCCCGACAGCCTTCTACCTGAGTGTTCTGGCGGCAGAACTGGATCGCGTTTCGGAGGTTAGCCTCGCGTTCGTCGGCTGCTTCTGCGGATGTCGCCCGGCGCTGCATCTCCATGCTCTTCTGCCGATGCGCCTCGAACTGTATCATCGCCGCCGCCCCCGTCGGATCAGCACCTGTAACGCCGCAACCAGATAGAGTTCCAACTATGAGAAGTGCGGGGATTCGCGAAGGCAGTCGTTTCGCCAATTGAATTTCGGTTCGCATTGCAGCCTTCGTTTTCGAAAGCGCGAGTGCCGGCTGAGCTAAGATAAGGCGCACTTCCATCAGGCAGCGTCCTTCCGGACGTCGAAAAGATTAAGCGCGGCATACTGGAGCAGCATGATGGTCTTTCCGTCGCGAATGCGCCCGTCCGCGATCATCTCCAGAGCTTCATCGATCGTCGGCTCGAGGCGCTCGATGTCCTCGCCTTCGTCGGCGTTTCCTCCGCCTTCAGCCACCTTGTCCGCGGCGCAGTAGGAGCCGACGAAGAAGTGAAGCCGCTCAGTTACCGAACCGGGGCTCATGAAGGCGTCGAACACCTCCCGCACGTCCGCCGCCCGGTATCCCGTCTCCTCCTCCACCTCGGCCTTGATGCGCACTTCGGCCGTGGCATCGTCCAACAAGCCGGCCGGCGCTTCGATCAGCAGGTCGTCATGTCCGTTTACGAAGGCGGGGTAGCGGAATTGCCTCGTCAACACCACCGTGCGCCGCTCGAGGTCATAAAGCAGGATGACGGCACCATTGCCGCGGTCATAGGTTTCCCGACTCTGCCTCTGCCACATTCCGTCCGCTCTCAGAAAGCTGAACGTCGTCTTCTTCAGGACGTACCAGTCGTCCGATAGCGTCTCTACGTCTTCGACACGCACGCGGTCTGCGATCATTGTCCGATGCTCCATTCATTTTCTCACGATATTGCATGCTTCATCTATTCGTGCAACATCGTGCGATCAACAAGGAGGCGGTGATGCTCACGACGGAACGGAAGGCGCTCATCTTGAAGCTTCTTGCCAACGAAGGGCGGGTTGTGGCGAAGCAATTGAGCCAGAAACTGGATCTTTCCGAGGATACGATTCGACGTGATCTAAGGGAGCTTGCGGCAGAGGGTTTGCTTCAACGCGTCCATGGCGGCGCTCTTCCGGCGTCCAAAGCGCTGGCCGATCTCCCCACCAGGCGGAAGGTCCATGCAGACGACAAGACGGCCATCGCCAAGGCCGCGGCGGGCATGATCAAGAACGGACAAACCGTGTTCCTTGATGGAGGAAGCTCGGCCATCGCGGTCGCTCGAGCGCTTCCGCTCGCCTTGCGAGCCATAATCGTCACTCATAGTCCGGATATCGCCGTCGCCCTGCATGCCCATCCGGCCATCGAGGTCGAGCTTATAGGAGGGAGAATCTACAAACACTCCAATGTGGCGGTTGGCGCGGTCGCCATAGAGGGCATTTCCTCCTTGAAAGCCGACATCTACTTGATGGGCGTCACCGGCATCCATCATGAACATGGCCTGACGACAGGCGATCGGGAGGAAGCGGCCGTCAAGCGTGCTATCGTCAGGCAGGCGGCCGAAACGATCGTGCTCGCGTCTCGCGAGAAGCTTGGCGCGGTCTCAGCCTGCAACGTGGTCGGGCTTGATCAGGTGGATGGCCTTCTCGTCGCAAAGAGCTGTCCGGCGAACCTGCTGGTGCCCTTCAGGACGGCAGGAATATCGATATCCACGGCCTGAGGCGCGACGTTCGAACAGCCCGGTTTCACAAGGACGATGCTGCTTCATTTGCCGCGCAGAACCGACATGGAAGCATGACAATTGGAAATCAAGGACCCGTAGATTGGGAATAGATCAACCAACGGCTTCAGCGTTGAACGCGCACGCCGTTTGTCGGCCCGGTATAGGCAATATGAAGCAACCCGCGCTTCGGGTCGATGAACACGATGCGTCCGTTGCCAAAAGTGTAGAAGATGCCACCATCGGTTTTGGCTCGCTTCAACGCCATACAATCGCTGTCCCAGTCATCCTCTATGTTGCGTGCCGCTTCGCACGCCTTCTCGAACGCGGCAAGCACTTGCCCGTCTCTTGGGGAGGCGTGCCGGAGGCTATAGGCATCGATTGGACTGGCAGCCCAGTCGACATATCCGTCATCAGCACCTTTCAGCGACTTCAACGGTCGAAGATAGTCCAGTCCGAGGATCGTAATGATTTCGTCGACATGGTCAGCAAGCCCGGCCGTGCTGACGCCTGCGGCCCGGAAGCCCGGGATCTTAAGAGCGCGCCTCTGGGAAGGGCGCTCCGTTCGGACGCCACCTGGAACGGATTTAGCGACCTCGGCTTCACCGGTCCCCCTCATACGCGCGGAATTGAGGTACCACTCGTAGACAAATGGGAGGAGCAGGAGGACAGCCAGTGCAATATATGCGCGTCGAGCAATACCTATCGGGGTGTCCTCCCTATTGCGATCCCAGGCTCGACCTTCTGGGCACGGTAGACGATGTCGCTGGACCGTCGGACAACGCGGTTCGGACTGTCGTACCAGTTTCGACTCCCGTCAAAATCAGTTTTGACAAGATTGGGGGCCTTCTCCTCGACATCATCTTTCGGCGAACCCCATCGATAGGGCACGGCATGCATCGACGCGAATGTCGCGGCACCGTTTCCGAAAGGATCGAACAGCTCCCATTGCGTCGGCTTGTCAGCGGTCATCACGACGAATCCAGCGGTACGGTTCGGCCATCGTCCCTTGCAGACGCGAAGGACGTCGACCTGCTCGATATCGCGCAGCACCTCTTCGGCCAACGGGCACAATTGCATTGGAATCAAGAAGGCCCTTCCATCGCGCGCTACAAATGCATGTGCGTTGTTGGATGATGGTTTGCATCCGCCATTGAAAATCCGCTCGACCCAACGTCTCGAACGCCTGTTCTGGGCCCGTATTACCGAATGGAGCGTCTCCGGTCCCACGCTGAGCGATGCGGCCACCTCGTATTGAGTGGTGTAAGTACAGAAGGGATCGAAGGAACCGGCCGGCGCCTCCCACCATATGCCGACAAAGGCCGTGAGGATCGCAGCGATTCCACCGATCTCTAAAATTCTTACAATGTGTGCCCGCATGAGACGTGAGCCTACACAACCTTTACGAAGACTTCTTTGAAATCTTGCGCTGTAGTTGCTATTGCCCTAACGCGTTCGGCTCGGCGCCGACGAGCGGCGCGGATCGAGGCTGCCGTTCTGACAGATCCATGCCGCTCTCCTGGCTTGGAGTCGACTGCGTTCCGCACGGGAGTGCTATAGGGTTCGATGAACCCACCACCCGCAGCTGAAAATCTTTCGACGCCATCGCTCGCCCTTGTCCATGAAGCCAAGCTCCATTGGGATTCGGCGGATTTCTGTGTCCATTCCGGCAGCTGATTTTCCGAAGTCAAACCTCCGCGACACGACGTGGTGACGGCGGCATGCTGGCCTCGTCGCATTCGACAAGTTCGCCGCTGTTACGAAGGTTCGAGATTCCTAGCTGAACGACCTTAATCAGATCGGTCATCCGCTGGCCGCGGCGCATGCATGGCCGAGTTTCGGAGACGCAACCTCTTCTTCCGATTGATGTTAATAAGGCCGTCCTTGGAGGACCCCAATTCATATGCGGTCGAACTGCCTCGGACTGATCGCCGAGCAGACCACTACTAACGAGCGTGTTCGAAGCCGTGGTGGCGAGTTTCCGTTCGTGAGGGAGCCGGACAAGCAATGGCTACTGGAAGCGATCGAAACTCTGATCGAGGCGCTGCATCCATAGACGGAAGTCATTGATCAGCAGAGCCAGATCGTAAAACCATTCAGCGCGGAGGAGCTCGAAACGGCTCGCCATTCTATCATCGAGGAGGGCGTGAACCTTTTGCCTCAGATCTTCGAGCGTTTTATCCGCAGGATAACGCGCCGCAGGACGCATTGCCGCGGGATTCGGTCGATTTTCCATAGAAATGCGCTCCTCTGTGGTCAAGATCTCATCAATGAATTTATATCGTAATACGATATATTTCAAGGCGAACGCCGACAAACGATGGCGGCTTCAGAGCCTGAGTCCAACAGAGCCGCGCCTCTCACCCGTGCGCCATCCTTGACTCATCAACGGTTCATCGCCATCTTCAATCCATGTTGATCTGGCACCATAATAGTGTTGTGAAGCGGGTAATCCTCATCGCAGGATCCTAATCCCCGGCTGGCGGCGTCGCGCCTGCCGAGGGATACTGGCGTCCGACTTCGACATGTCGGGCAGCCATAGCGACATTCTCCTCATATCCGATCGTTTCGCTGCCGCAGTACTGATTTGCGGTCAGCAGGAGATTGCAGATGGCAGACAAGCGACCCCCAAACAGGCCGGCGATCATCGTCGGTCATTCAGAGCACCGAAAATTGACGAAAATCGCCGAGGCGCATCTTTCGAAAAATGCCGTCGTGTCCGACGAACTGCTTTACGAATTGGAACGTGCGCACGTTGTGGACGACCATCGGCTCCCGCGCGGCATCATCCGCCTCGGTTCGACCGTGCGCTTCACCAGTGACCTCGGGGAAGACAGGACAGTGACGCTCGTATTGCCGGGGGAGGCAAACATCGCCGAAGGCAAGATTTCAATCCTCACCCCGATTGGCACTGCATTGATCGGCCTGAGAGCTGGTCAGTCCATAGACTGGACTGCTCGCGACGGTCAGTTGCACCGGCTGACCGTAGAATGGGTGTCTGAGTCCGCGGAACTCGGTCAAATGCTATGATCCTCGACCCACGCCCAAATCATCTTCCCGGGGGGTGCATCACAGCAGGCTCCTGACCCCTGCGCCGTTCGCGGCCAGGGGAACTCCACCCATTCGAATTGAGTGCCCGGGTACGCGCGATGGAGACTGCGATGAGAGACCAATGCTTGCTGACCACGAAGGACTTTACACTGCTCGAGGCGATGATCGATGACCCCTTCGTTCGCGACAGCCTGCTGCACGAGCTACTGGGGCGGAAGATGGCCGCCGCGACTGTCGTGTTCAGGGAGGATCTGCCAGAAGATGCCGCAAGCCTGAACAGTCGAGTGACCTTCAGCATCGACCGTAGGCGGGACACGCGCATCCTCACCACTGGCCGCATGACGACGCCGGTCGGCATGCTGCTCCCCGTCGACACGCTTCGTGGCCTTGCCCTTCTTGGCTTAAGGGAAGGTCAGAAGATCGTTATCGAAAATGCAGATGGGTTTCAGGAACAGGTTCTACTGGAAACCGTCAACTACCAGCCGGAACGAGCGATGAGGGGATCGGACGGCTTTCAGGTGAGGATGAGGCTCGCTGGGAAGCCGACGCTGAGGCTGCTAAAGGGTGGAGCGCCCGGCAGACAGAGGCCAGCGCCGGAGAAGCCGGACGACCCCGGTCCATCGGCCGCCTGAAGGGCGGGGAAGAAGTCGATTGGCGAACCGCGCGTCTCGCGGTCGCCGTTGGTCTGGTCGTGCATGTCGACAGGCTCGTCGCCCTGGCCGGCATAACGTTTGGAAGGGCTAGCCGGCTTGCCGCGGTGAAATCCGGTCAATGAGGCCCATGGTTCCACTCGCCGGGGTTGCCATGCGACGGGGCTTGGTTGTTCCGATCAGGCAGTCATGATCCTCGATCGCGCGTTCTCGGGCCTGCACCCTGGGTCGGGGAGCATTTCTAGTTTTCGGACCCGAGCGCGCGTGGCCAGCAATGAAGAGCGGCCAATGTAACAATGACTGTGGAGCAACAGCGAAAATAGCCGCTTTGATGAAATGTAAGCCATCAACCGGCTCATCCGTAGGATGTTTCGTCTGGAAAGCGCCAGGAGCAGACATTCTGGCGCTGCGAGCGGTTCAAAGCCGCTCGAAGCGGAAATTGCGGATGCGACCACTGTTCGTCAGCATGCCTGTGACCCGGCCGTCGTCATCGCGGGTGAACGTGAACCGGTCCCCGTCACCGAGAAAATGGTCCGGAGCGACGGCTGTCAGCGCTATTTCCCGTGACTTCACGGATTTGAATACCAGCCCCGCTTCCCGAACCTTCACGTCGTAGGGCATGTCGTTTTCGACCGGACGATAAGTGCCGGTGAGATCGGCAAGCTCCTTTGGCGACGGCGTATAGGGGGGTAATCGCCGGTATTGGTACAGGCGCTTGCCGTCGCGATAGGAGGTCAGCGCAGTTGCCGGCTCGCCTTCTCCTTGCTCCAGCGCGAGCTCATGGTTCGGGAAATCGCTGAAACGGAACCGGCGGTCATCCACCGCTTCAAGGCGATATGTGCCATATTCGATGTCATAGCCTATCAGCAGTTTTCCCTCATGCGCCACGAGGCGGGCGACTCGGCCGGCCAGTCGCGGTTCGGCGTAATAGCCGGTGAGCAGTTCCAATGCATCGGCGCCGGGTTGCGGAAACGTGCTCGGCAGAGATTCCGGGATCGGCTGCAACACATCTGCCAGATAGATATCGGCGATCCCCCGCGCGAGGTTGCTCGGCACGATCGACCCGAAATTGGCAAGGATCGCCACGGTGAAATGCTGCTTCGGAAAGCGGATGATATCGGAGCGGAAGCCGGCATCGCCGCCGGTATGTTCGACGATCGCAAGGCCGCGATAGGTACCGACGCCGAGACCCGAGGCATAGCCGATTTCACTGCCATCGTTCAGTCGGCCGCATTCGACCATCCTTGCGATGACGTCGGCCCCCCCGACACGCTTGTGGTAGAAATTTTCATCCCAGAGCGCGAGATCTTCCACTGTCGTCAGCAGGCTGGTCGCGCCGACCGTATCGAAGTTCGTGTTGGAGATCTCAACCCCGGTCTCCGTCCCGACATAACCGTCGGCGACATTCCTGACAACTTCGGCATAGTTGTCGCGAAAGAACGTGTTGTGCATGCCAAGCGGTTCAAAAATCCGGGCCGAGGTAAAGGCACGGAGCGACTGGCCGCTGACCACCTTCACGACCTCGGCCAGCAAGGCATAACCCGTGTTGCAATAGAGGTGCTCGTCTCCCGGCTGGAAGTTCAGGTCCTGCTGCCGGGAGACGATCGCGAAGATGTCGTCATCGGTTATCAGGTCCTTGGAGTAGCGCCAGCCGGCGAGGCCCAGCAATTCCCAGTGATCGCGCAGGCCACCCGTATGGTGCATGAGGTGCCTGAGGGTGATCGGTGCGCCGAAATCAGGCAGGCCGGGCATGTATTTACTCACCACATCATCAAGCGACAATTTTCCTTCGGCCGACAGCAGCAGGATGGCAAATGCAGTGAACTGTTTGGAGACAGATGCCGAATGAAAGACGGTGGACGGCCCGATCGCGATACCGTGGCCCAGATTGGCGATGCCGAATCCCCGCTTATGGATAACCTCGCCGTCACGCATGACCGCAACCGCGCAGCCAGGCGAATGATCGTTAGCCCAGGCCTCGAACAGTTCATCAACGCGTTTTGCTTCCGTCATCCGCAACCTCCGAGATCACTTTCCGGTTGCAGGAAAGCCGAGAGCCGGGAAAATTGCAATGTATGGGATTGAGAACATTGAGGGCTGCGATGACTGCTTCGGGGCCGAGAGGCGGCAAAGCCAACGGCTTGCCGTGTGCTGACGCCGCAGTCAGACGAGGACTGGTGTGATGCCACGCAAATCTCCGGTTACCTGATCGGCTAGTGCAAGGTTTGGACGAGGCAGCCCCTGCAACATGGGGTTGCCTTTCTGTTTCACGTTCACCTTTCATGAAACACTGAGAGCCATATGGATAACCGAACGTTCGACACCAGCCTATCGAAATGCCGGACTCCGCTGAAGATTACAGACGATGTCTGGAGAACTCTTCCCAGCAATTTATTTAGGCCTCTTACCGAGGAGCAGAAAGCGGACGTGGCCGCAACGCGCGATCTGCCACTGTTTGTCGTTGCCCTTACGCCGCATCGTGTTCCATGGCCGCCGACCCCGAGAGATCGAACTGCAACTCGGCAAGCCTGGAATATGCACCACCCTTGCGGATCAGCGCGGCGTGTGTACCCTCCTCGATTACTCGCCCTCCGTCGAGCACCAGAATTCGATCCGCCTTGAGCACGGTGGCAAGCCGATGAGCAATCACGATTGTCGTGCGATTGGACATCAATTCGTCGAGCCCCCGTTGCACCAGCATCTCGTTTTCTGAATCGAGAGATGCCGTGGCCTCATCCAGCAAGAGGATCGGCGCGTTTTTCAGGACTGCACGGGCGATCGCCAGTCTTTGCCGCTGACCGCCCGATAAAGTGAGACCGCGCTCGCCGACAACGGTACGGTAACCATCCGTTAGCTCGGAAATAAACCCATGCGCTCTTGCCACCGTCGCTGCAGCCACGATCTCGTCCAGCGACGCATCCGACCGTCCGAGACTTATATTTTCTGCGATACTGGTTGCGAAGACGGTCACGTCCTGCGGTACGACGGCAATTTCGCCTCGTACTGCAGTGGTGGAGATCGTGCGCGCATCGCAACCATCGAGCAAAATGTCGCCCGCATAATCCTTGTAGAAACCGAGCATGAGCGAGAAGATTGTGCTTTTGCCCGAGCCGGAAGCACCGACAAGAGCGACTGTCTCGCCGGACCGCACGTTCATCGACAGGCCCGTGAGGACTTGCCTGTCCGGAGCGCCCGGATAGGCGAAATGCAGGTCTCGAATTTCGATCGCGCCTTTTGCGGGTTGGCTGAGCGCAGAACGCGAGGCCTGCTCGCTCTCACCGGCATCTTCATCGAGCAATTCGAAAAGGCGTTCGGCTGAAGCCGCAGCCTGCGCCAGTTCGCCCCAGACCTCCGAGAGCGAGCCTAGCGACCCTGCCGCAATGACGGAATAGAGCAGGAACTGGCTCAGACTTCCGGCCGACAACGTTCCCGAGAGCAGATTATGGGCGCCGATCCAGAGAACCCCGACGACGCTTCCGAAAATCATTGCAATGGCAACGGCGGTCAGAAGCGCACGCGAGCTGGCGGCAAGGACGGCGCTGCGATAGGACGCCTCGACGTCATGCGCATACCTGTCGCTCGCCGCTGCCTCCCCGTTGAAGGCCTGGACCGTCCGGCTTCCGGCAATCATTTCGCTGGCGAAAGCGGATGCGGTCGCGAGAGCGTCCTGAGCCGCCCGCGACTTTCTCCGGACCGAGCGCCCGAAAAGGACGAGCGGCGCGATCACAAGCGGGATGGCACCCAATGTGATGGCGGAAAGTCCAGGGCTGGTGACGAACATCATCACCAGCGCGCCCAGGCACAGCAGCGAATTGCGCAAGGCCACCGATGCAGCGAGGTTCAATGCGGACTTGATCTGTGCGGCATCCGCGGTCAGTCGCGATGCGATGTCGCCGGATTTGTTGGCGTCAAAAAAGCTTGCCGGCAACCGCGTCACATTTCGGAAGGTCTTCACACGCAGGTCACTGATAACGCACTCTCCAAGCGTCGTGACGAAATAATAGCGGCAGGCGCTTGCTATGGCGAGCGCGATTGCAAGCGCAAGAAGCATCAGGAAATAGCTGTTGATGAAGCCACCGTCGAACTGTCCGAACCCATGATCGATCATCCGGCGGACCGCCATCGGCAACGCAAGCGAGATCAGCGCCGCCGCCGCAAGCGAGATCACCGCCAGGAGGACCAAGCCCCGGTGAGGCCGTAGCAGGGGCAGCAACCGGACGAGGCCGGAGACAGCAGACTTCGTTTCCCCCGGCTGCGGGCTGGAGCCCGCAATCACGTCGGCGGGAGGAGGGGCGGATCGGTCGTGCGCGGCAATCATCAAGGTGAAGGTCTCCTGGACTGGAATGTCTCCTTTTTGGCATTTACGCGGCCATCGTCTTTGACCGCGATCAATTATCGGCCGGTTCCGTCAAGCGTTGCCGCGTCAGAAGGCCCCGCAATATGTCACGATGAACCTGCTGGACCCGCGACCGAGGATCGGACTGTGATAACAGGAGAGCGAAATGAGAGACGCATGACCGCACCAATGGTCGCAGTTTGATCCCGGTCAATTAATCTGACGGCTTTGGGCGCTAGACCGGGCCATGACTTATGTCGAACGCATCAAAGACGACATCACCAGGCTTGCGCAGCCCGCCAGATTCCTGGAACTGGCCGATCGGGTCCTGACTGGACTTTCGATCGTCACTGCACTCTGTTTCGCTGTTGGACTTTATCTGAGTTTTGTGTCCGATGGTGATTACCAGCAGGGCGAGACCGTCAGGATCATGTATGTCCATGTCCCGGCGGCATGGATGGCAATGTTCTGTTATGTGGTGATGACCGCAAACGCCATCGGCTCCCTGGTATGGCGCCATCCGCTCGCCGATGTCGCCGCGCGCGCTGCTGTGCCAATCGGCGCCGCCTTTACCTTCGTGTCGCTCGTGACAGGCGCGATCTGGGCAAGCCGATGTGGGGAACCTGGTGGGTGTGGGACGCGCGCCTGACCTCGATGTTCGTGCTTTTCCTGATGTATCTCGGGCTATTGGCAATCAATCGTGCAATCGACGAACCGACGCGCGCTGCTCGTGTCACGGCGGTTCTCATTCTCGTGGGCTTCGTCAACATTCCGATCATCAAGTTCTCGGTCGACTGGTGGAACACATTGCATCAGCCGGCAAGCGTGCTCAGGCTAGATGGCCCCGCTCTGGACATCGAATTCCTTCGCCCGCTCCTGACCATGGGCCTGGCCTTCACGGCGCTCTTTTTCACGCTCCTCCTGGCCTCGATCAGGAACGAAATCTGGCGGCGGAGACTCATGTCGCATCACCGCCTGGCGGCACGGGCCGCAATGCAAAAGGAGAATTAAATGACACATCGGGACTATGTGCTGGCGGCCTATGCCGCCGCATTCGCCGTCATGACCGCTATCAGCGCAACGACCTGGTTTCGCGGCCGCACCTATCGCCGGCAGGTCGAGATAGTGGCGAAGATCAGGCATGGCGCGCGCCACGAGGCACGCTAAAGTGCGCCGCTATCTGCTTGCCGCCGTGCCGCTGCTCGTCTTTGTGGCAATTGCCGGAGCCGCCGGGCGCACGCTCTATCGGGAGGCGGCGGAAGGATATTCGCCCTCCGCCCTGCCTTCCGCACTGATCGGTCAGGCACACCCGGTAATCGATCTGCCGCCGCTTGCTGGTCTGCAGTCTCCCGGACTTCAAGATAGCGGGTTTTCCGGCCAGGTCACGATCGTCAACATATTCGCGTCCTGGTGCGTTCCCTGCCGGCAGGAACATGGCGCACTCATGCGGCTATCGAAGGACCCGCGCGTCAAGCTGATAGGCATCAATTATAAGGATGACAGCAGCAACGCTCTGGCCTTCTTGCGTGACAACGGAAACCCCTATGCTGCCGTCGGCGTCGATCCGACCGGCAGGGAGGCAATCGATTGGGGTGTCTACGGTGTGCCGGAGACCTTCGTCATCGACCGCGACGGCCGCATCCTGTTCAAGCAGGTCGGCCCGCTCGACGACAAGGCCCTGTCGGTCGGCCTTGGTCCTGCACTCGACAAGGCATTGGCTGCCGGCGGCGGACCGAAGCCCCCGGCCCGCGACTCGATCAGTGGCTTGGATTTAAGCCTGTTGCGACCGCTTTTCCGGATCTGAATCCGCGACAAGCTGCAACCGATCGAGGCAGCTTCCCAATCCGAGATTCTCGACGAGCGCAAGCACGGCACGGCGCTGCAAGTCGGTTTCCACATTTCCTTCGAGCGTGATCTGTCCGTTATGGACGGAGACGCGGATCCTTTGCGGCGTCAGCCCGAGATCATATTTCAGGCGTGTGCAAACAGCGAGTAGGATCGCGTCATCCTCGCGCGGCAACCTGAGTGTCGGCGCGTCGGTTATCAGAGCGAGGATATCGCGCCGGCTGACGATCCCCACGAGCCGTCCGTCGTCGACGATCGGAATACGCTTGATGCGATGGACCTCGAGGCTTTCGGCAATATCCGAAACCTCGCTGTCCGGGCTGGCGACGATAACATCGCGCGACATGATATCTCTGACGGACCAGCCGTTGCCGCGAATGTAGCGGTCGAGATCGACATCGGACGTGATTTCCGCGTTACGCGCGGTGCGCGGCGCAAGCCGGATCTCGCGCCGCAGCAACAGGTCGCCTTCGGTCAGAATTCCGCAGATCCGCCCTTCGTCGTCCACGACAGGCAGCCCGCTGATGTTGTTTTGCATCATCACCGCGGCGGCATGACGGATCCCTGCCGCAGGGCTCATCGAGACCACGTTGCTCGTCATAATGTCCTTGGCCTGCATGCGTGCACCTCCCCTTTCGGAAACATCTGGTGCCATGAGCGTAGGACGGCTTGGACGAACCGACCTTGACCTCCGTCAAAGTCGCGGTGTCGGATCGAGCAATTCGGCAAGCCTTGCCTGCTCTTCTACGGTCAGCTTGCTGCCAGTTGGCTTTCCAGCCCGCCTGCGGGCAAAGACGATGAGCGAAACCCCGCCGGCAAGGATCAGCAGCACCGGTGCCCCCCAGAGCAACAGCGTGCGCAGACTGAAGCGC
>NZ_JACIAS010000006.1:0-563120 GCF_014194915.1 Rhizobium sp. BK512
GCCCGCCCCCCCCCCCCCCCCCCCCCCCCCCCCCCCCCCCCCCCCCCCCCCCCCCCCCCCCCCCCCCCCCCCCCCCCCCCCCCCCCCCCCGGTCCGATAGGAAGTCCAGGCAGGAATTTTGGGCGCCCTCCCAGTAGAAATTTATTTCAGGACTCTCGATTCGTTGACCGCCTCGCATCTTGATCGGTCCCGACTACATCGGAAAAAATTTCCAATTTGACGTTGCCGTCAGGTTGACAGCTTGTTGCGAAGCGACTTATAAACAGAACATAGAGAATTCCCAGCAAAATTAATATTGCGTTAACGGCGCGACTCGTGCAACAAAAAGGCGTGCGCAGAAATGATTCTGCCACGCCTTGTGTGTTTGCCGCGGACGCTCAGCTTGCCGCGAAGCAAGCCGTGCGTCCGAAGCGGTAGTCTAGCAACACCGTAATTAGCGCCCTTGGTCTTTCTTTTCAAGCTGAGAGAAAGCGCCACTCAAAAATGGCAAAGCATCCTCCCTTCCGCCCAGGTAACGAAGCACCTCGTTCTGGACAGTATCAGATCATTGGGCCGCGTGGCGGTGCTGGACCGGAAAGGACCGTCGTTCGCGGCGAGCCCCTCCCGCCCACGCCTAAGCCGGGCTCTAGCTATCGTTTGGTGGATCCCACCAAGCACGGCAAGTGATCACCGAGGAGACGGCGGGAGAAATCCCGCCGTTCTGCCATTTCAAAACATAGGGAAATACCATGGCCTTCAAAGTAGGTGATATAGTTATGTTGAAATCAGGCGGGCCTAAGATGACGGTCGTCTCAGTTGTCTCCAGCACGACGGTTCAGACATCGTGGTTTGCTGGGGCTAAAAATGAGAAGGCGCATTTCGCCGTCGATGCTCTGGAAGTGGCGAAAGACGCTAATGTCAAATGAAGCAGCAGCAGATTGGATGATCGCCGAGCTTAAGCGGACTGGCTATCTCTCGCAGGATGTCGTCGCTTATGAGCTGTACAAAAAATTCGGCTCAGCCGCCACTTACATGAACGACAACGGCAATCTAGCGATATCTAAAGAGGTGCTATCGCTTTTCAAAAAAATGACCGGGACTGATGTAATTTGGTCCAGAAGCGATCGCGCCTGGCGGTTTCGTCAGGCGTACGATAAGCCCGGCCGGCAACAGGATTAGCGCAGGATGGCGCGCTAACTCAGTTTTTGGCCGCCCCCTTCCTGTAGACGGCCGAGCAGGCAATCGGAAAGATCTGCCCGTCGTCTTCTTCTTCGATGACCACGAACTTCATCATGTCGTCGTCGTCTATTACGCCTATGACCTGCACCGGCTTGCCGTCCTCGTCTTCAGCTTCGAATGCATTGATCCGCATTAGTCGCGGCCGGCTCTTGTGCTCGGCCAGAGCGTCGGTGAAGGCGTCTTTAGTCGCGTTGTACAATTCGCCGTATTCCATCACGCGGCCTCCTTGAGTTCGATGGATGGCGCGGGCGCGTAGGCGAGCTCGCCGTCCCGTTCGGAGACGGTCACCGATAGGCCGCAAAGTTCGGAACTGTCGTCTACGCTATCGAGGCCCAACGCTCTCATAAGTTGGCCAAATTCCTTTTGGCCGGCTCGTTGCTTGTCCATGCTTCTATCCTCGATAATGATCCGATGCTCCCAGCAGCTTGGTTTGTCTCGCTCCGAAAGGTGCAAGATGAGTACCGACGAGCCTGTCACGCTTTGGTCTACATCCGCGTCGACGATATCAACGATACGAGGGCCCCGACGCCGAGCCTTCGGCGTTTTGGCGGGAGCATTGGCTTTGGCCTTCGTGATTGCGGCGCCCTTTGCATCGATATGGACTAGCGGCAAGTCTTCGTCCCAGCGCTCGCCGGCAAGCCAGTTGGCGGGTTCTGGTATCCATTTCATATCGACCCCGTGCTTGGCGTAGTGATCGGCCCAGATGCGAGCCGTCGCAATGACGTGCGATACCAGATCTGCGGCGTGGGTGATCTTCTTCCACTCCTTGGCTGCCTTCGCCTTGCCGTGCTTCCGTGGCCAAGCTTTCCAGAATTCAGCAAAGCGATCTCCCGATGCCGGTCCCGCTGCGGTGGCCTCCAGGCCAACCGCGGGCGGCGCCACCGGCGCGGCATCGAACATATTTCCCACTACATGTTCCCGGGTCTGTAGACCGGGTCCAGTAGGTGGGTCTTCGTTCTGGATTTTATGAACGCTATCGCCGTTTGCGTTCGGAGTTTCCCGAACACTTGTGTTCTGGTTTTCCCGAACGCTAATTTCATCTTCCGTAGTGTTCGGAGTTTTATGAACGCTATAGGCCTTTTCCCAAACGGGAACATAGCGGCTGGCGGTGCGGCCAGACCCCTTCTGCTGGGTCAGATAGCCCCAGGCAACGAGATCAGTGAGAGCGCTGTGGACGTCGCCGGCATAAAGGCCGACGCCGGCAGGATCACGTTCTTTGATCGTGGCGACGACGTGCCGGACGCTGGCAAGGGCGTCACCATATCTCGAGTGATACCAGTCGAGGATGAAACCGAACACGAGGCTGTGCTTCCGCTTCGCTCGCTTGTCGTAGGGCAGCATCGCGAGAAGATGGAATTTCGCCTCCAGGCTTTCGGGCTTGGGAGCTTTAGTTTCCGTCATGGCGCGCCGCCTCATAGGCCTCAAGAGCGAGAGCGGAAAGTTGCTCTGCCAGGGGCTTGGAGAACGTCGCTGTGCGTCGGTGGCCGGCCTGCGGCGCGTATATCAGATGCCGACCATCAGGCTGCCGCACGAGGCGAAGGCCATAAAGACGGATATCTTCGTTGAACTCGACATCGACGAAGGCGACGCAGTCACGCTCGCCAGTTTCGCCGGTCGGATGGGCGTATAGGATCTTCATGTTGTCTCCTTTGTAAAGGCGCACGAAGGCGCGTCCCGCCGACGGTCGCCGGCAGGGTGTTAAGTAGTTGGTGGAATTGAATTAATTCTGAGCGAATTCGGGGTCGAAGGTTCGATACCCTGGAGCCGCGTCAGGCTTTGCGATTTCTAGACAAAGTCATGATAAGTGGTTGATGTCGGTTCCACGTCTAGACGGTTTTCGCCATGGAAAGTCGTTGAAAATGCCCGTTTCGTCGCGGATTGAAAATCCGCGTGTCACTGGTTCGATTCCGGTCCTGGGCACCATCGCATTTCAAACTTTTTTGTTTTCGGTTGCTTGGATAGACGCGCGCCAAGCCAGTCCACCTTTCTGTCCACCTTCATTTTTCATTGGATGTACCGTGGCCACCTTTTGACCGAGCATTCTTCGACGCATCTCCTCGTCGACAATAGCCTCGCCCACTTTTAGCTGCCACCGCTACACGTAGAATATGCGCCTTGCCTGTCCGTCTTGGGGGCACCTAGCATCCTGTTTGGTCTCGGTCTCGCCGTGGGGTTGCTTGAGCAGCCGCCAGCGTCCTTCCTTGGAGAAAACCGAATGTCTGCAAAAAGATGATCGATCTCGGGATCGGGTCGCTTGTCGTAGACATCGCCCCCGGGACACTCACCGAGACTAGCTTCAACGTCCGCCGCCAGCGGGAATATGAGGCTCGAACGCCTCGCTTTCGCTGGCCAGAATCAAGAAGTGTAGACGTCCCCGTGCACTAATAAGCACAACTTTTGTGTGTAGTTAGATGATTCTAACTTGCTTATATGTGGCTGGTACGCATAATCGCCTCGGGAGGAACGGGGATGATCAGTAGCGCCGAAATTGTTGAAATGTATTCAGACTACTACGCTGATGGCGAAGTCGCTCAGAAACGCGCGATCGCAGCAAAACAGTCTGTGGGACACATTAAGAAAGTTGCAGCGGATCACAGCTTTCAGTCGGTAATCGACATTGGCGCCGGAGAAGGGGCGGTCCTTTCGGAACTTGCCGGCAACGGCTTTGCCAATCGTTTCGCTGCAGTAGAGCTATCTCGCTCAGGCATCGAGGCCATACGCGCACGTCAAATTAAAAGTCTGGCGGCAGCGGACCAATTCGACGGTTATTCAATCCCACATCCTGACAAGGCATTCGATCTCGGGCTTGCCATCCATGTCCTTGAACATGTCGAGCATGAACGAATGTTTCTGCGGGAGGCCAAACGTGTCAGCCGAAATCTCTACGTCGAAGTTCCGCTCGAACTGACGAACGATCTTCCGAAATCCATCCGCGAGTCCGGCCCCTACGGTCACATCAACTTTTATACGCCAGGCTCCTTCGAAAACTTGCTGAAGACGTGTGGTCTAAAGGTCGAACGGCTAATGGTTTTCGCTCATGACATTCAATACGAACAGTATCTAGCCGGACGGGCGAAGGGGTGGCTGAAGTACCAAATTCGCCAAAAACTCCTAAGAATTGCGCCTAAATTCGCGACCAGGAATATGGTCTATATGGCAGGCGCGTTTTGCAAAGCTGATTGATAAAGCGGGGGGCCTGCCCGTCACTTCACAAGCAGTGAAGATCGCAACATGTTGCGGCGGCGGAGAACGAATAAACGTGCTGGAGGGAGCGGACTGCAACAGTCCGCACCACATCACTCAAACGGAAATGTCGCGCGGTTCTTCAATCGGACGGAAATCCTTTGGGTGAAAGAATGGTGGCGGTCCGAGGTCGAAGCTTGAGAACCAGCCCGCCGGGCCATACTTGCTTTCGTCGCTGAAATTAGGCGGTGGAAAAAGTCCGGCAAACTTCGCGTAGGATATCATCACACCAAAGAACAGCGTGAGGACGAAAGCGACTTTCTTGGCTCGGGAGACATCTTCTTTATGCATGTGCTTGCCTGCTCATAACGACATCGAACCATTGGTACGAAAATCGTGTCAGGAAATTGTCGAAACGAATATGTGATCGCGGCCGTGAACTCTTGGCTGTCACGTCGAAACTTCGCCGGCGTAGGGAAATTTTCGCGTCCAAAGCCCTCCCGGGCGGAACCTCTCGCCACGATTTTCGTTTATGGCGCATGGCCCGTCAAACTTTCTGGAAAGGTTACCTCAAGCTCTCGCTTGTCACAGCGTCCGTTTCACTGACGCCGGCGACGACGGAGTCGAGCAAGGTGCGGTTTCATGTGTTGAACCGCGCAACGAAAAATCGCGTCGAAAGCCGCTATGTCGATAGCGTCACGCATAAGCCGGTTTCCGAGAAAGATCAGGTGAAGGGCTATCCGCGCGGCGAGGACGACTACGTCCTGCTCGAAGACGAGGAGATCGAGGAGGTGGGGCTGGAGAGCACCCGCACCATCGATATCGACAGTTTCGTACCGCGTGGATCGATCGATTGGATCTGGTATGACAAGCCGCATTTCCTGGCGCCGGAAGACAAGGTCGGCATGGAAGCCTTCTGCGTGATCCGCGAGGCGATGCGGGCCAATGATGTGGTCGGCGTTGCGCGGCTGGTGCTCTACCGACGCGAACGGGCCGTGCTGCTGGAGCCGCAGGACAAGGGCATCGTTCTCTGGACATTGCGTTATGGCGACGAGGTGCGCGAACCGGCAGCCGACCTCGATATGAAGGCAAAGGTCGATAGCGAGTTGCTGACCTTGATGAAGAAGCTGGTCAAGGAAGAGACGAAGGAATGGAGCCCTTCGATGGTGCAGGATCCGGTTCAGAAGCGGCTGAAGGCGTTGATCCGCGGTAAAGAAAAGAGCCTCAGGAAGGCAGCCCCACCCCGCAAGCCTGCCCCGGTGAAATCGACGGGCAATGTCATCAACATCATGGATGCGCTGAAGAAGAGCCTCGCCGCTGAGGGCGATCGCGGAAAGTCGCGATAGGACTTCTCGGATTCCGTTCCCCGGAAGGGGAGGGCTGTCGGTCTGTGCATAGACTCGCGCCTATCTTTTCCGCTTCTGCAATGGCTTGGCAGCCGCAAAGAACCCGTCCCAGGGATCCTTGTTAAGCGCATCGAGCCGCGCCGGCGTATTGTCCACGGTAAAATAGGCGGGGCCTATTTCGGTGGTCAGCTCACTCCACTCCAGCGGCATGGAGACGGCGGCACCCGGCCGGGCACGCGTGGAATAGGCGGCAACGGCGGTGTTCCCGCGGCCGTTCCGGAGATAGTCGATGAAGATCTTGCCGCTGCGCTTCGCCTTTGTTGCGGTCGCAAGGTAGCGGTCGGGATCATCTTTCGACATGCTGTCCGCCAGCCATTTGGCAAAGCCCTTCACGTCCACCCAGCTGGCCTTCGGCTCAAGCGGCGCCACGACATGCAGGCCCTTGCCGCCGGAAGTCTTGACGAAAGCTGCAAGGCCTTCGCCTTCGATGCGCTCCTTCAGTTCGTAAGCGGCCGCTATCACATTTTCCCATGGCACGTCCTCGCCGGGGTCGAGATCCATGGTGATCATGTCCGGCTTTTCCCAGTTGTCCGTCGTCGTGCCCCACGGATGGATTTCCAGCACTGCCGATTGCACCAGTGCCACGACGCCATCGTAATCGCCAATACGCAGCAGCTTCTCGCCACCCTTGTCCTTGGGGTCGGTAATCTGCTCGATATGGTCATTCATGCCCTTCCAGGCATGTTTCTGGAAAAAGCGCTGATGGCCAGAAATCCCATCGGGCAGACGCAGGAGCGCCAGCGGTCGATTGACGACATAGGGCGCCATGAAACGCCAGACCTGCGCATAATAATTGGCAAGGCCCTCCTTGGTGACACCCTCATCAGGCCAATAGATACGGTCGGGATGGGTGAGCTGCACTGCCGATGTTGGCAGGTTTTTTGCGGTCGTCTTTTCCATCTCGCGCACAACATCCTTTGCCGGCTTGTCCTCCCGCAATCCCCGGAAGGCTGCGTGGCGCAGGTTACCATCGGCCGACCACGCGCGGAACTCCACTTCGGCAACAAGCTGCGGCTTGACGTAGTGCAGGCCGCGCCGCTCCTCGGCGGTCAGCTTGTCGTCGAAGGAATTCTGTTTCATCTCGATGGCCGACAGCCGCTCGTAAAGCATCTGTGCCGTCGCGACCGTATAGCCGGTGCCGACGCGGCCGACATGTTTCAGTGCGTCGTCCTCGTAATAGCCCATGGCGAGCGAGCCGATGGCATTTTTCATCGCGGTCGATGGCACGTAGCCGCCGATGACGAATTCCTGCCGTTGTGAGCATTTCGATTTGATCCATTCGCCGTTGCGACCGGAGACATATTTGCTGTCGCGCTGCTTGGATACGACACCTTCGAGGCTGAGCCGGCAGGCGTGATTCAGTACCAGCCCGCCATCCTCGTTGAAATGCGCACTGTAGCGCAGTTTGCCGCTATCATCAGGCAGCAGGCTTTCGAGCAAATGTTTGCGTTCGAGGAGGCTTACGTTCAGCAGGCTGTAGCCATCGAGATAAAGCAGATCGAAAGCATAAAAGACGAAGCGATCATACCGGCCTTCGCTGAGGTCGTGCTGCAGGGCGGAGAAATCCGATGCGCCGGTATCACGCTCGACCACGAGTTCGCCGTCGAGAACAGCCGTTTCCACCGCAGCGGAGCCAAAGGCATCGACAATGTCCCTGCCGAATTTTTCCGTCCAGTCGAGCCCGCTGCGTGTCAGCATCGTCACACGTCCGTGCTCGATCTTAACCTGCAGCCGATAGCCATCGAACTTGATCTCATGAATCCAACCCTCGTCGGTCGGCGGCTTGGGTTTGAGTTTGGCAAGCTCCGGTTCGGTAAAGCCGGGCATGGCAGTCCTTTTCGCGCCCTTCGGCCAATCCCGCTTCTGCGCGACAGGAGGTTTTGCCTTTCTGGCCGGCATTTTCGCTTTTGCGGCAACAGCCTTGCCGCCCTCCGGTCTGGAGTGCCAGGTTGCGTCCGGGTTTTTGGCCACCTCTTCGAGTTGCCGGCCGGTTTTGGCGGATTCGGGACGCTCCTCAAGGATATCGGGTCCGCCTTCATGCCGCGCTTCTTCATCGTCACCCTTGATCAGCAGCCAGTTCTCACGTTTCTCGCCGGGTTTTCCATGCATGCGTACCAGGTGCCAGCGGCCCTTCAGCTTCTCCCCGTCGAGCTCGAATTCCATATGGCCCTTGCGATAGGCCTTGCGCGCGTCGCCAAGCGGCGTCCACGTGCCGCGATCCCAGACGATCACGGTGCCGCCGCCATACTGGCCCTTCGGAATGATGCCCTCGAAATCGCCATAGGAGAGCGGATGGTCTTCGACATGAACGGCCAGGCGCTTGTCTTCGGGATTGAGGCTCGGCCCTTTGGTGACGGCCCAGCTTTTCAGTACGCCGTCCATCTCGAGCCGAAAGTCGTAATGCAGCCGTGTGGCGTCATGTTTCTGGATCACGAAGCTGTTGCCCTTCGCCTGGCCTTGTTTGCCGCGCGGCTCTGGCGTGATCTTGAAATCCCGTTTGGCCTGATAGGTTTCGAGCGCCATGATCAGCTTGCCTTCCTGCTGCTTCTATCGGCGGTCTTGCGGGCGGCGGGCTTCTTCGTCGGTGTCTTGCGGTCCATCTTCGCGCCCATTTTCGCACTTTGGCGCAATGCCTCCATGAGATCGACCACCTTGCGCTCAGGCTCGCGCTTGCGTTTCGGCGGCGCACGGCCTTCGATCTTGGCTTTTACCAACTCGACGAGTGCTGCCTCGTAGCGGTCGTGATATTGGCTCGGGTCGAAGCTGCCCTGCTTGGTGGCAATGATGTGCCCCGCAAGCTCCAGCATCTCCTTGTCGAACTTGATATCGGGAATGTCCTTGAAGACGGAGCTTGCCGAGCGCACCTCATAGTCGAAGTTCAGCATGGTCGCGATGACATGGTCGTCCTGTACGCGGATGAGCAGTGTGCGGTTGCGGCGGAAGAGCACGGCTTCGGCAAGGGCTGCCATTTTGCCGTCAAGCATGACCCTCGCAATCAGCGCCAGCGCTTCCGCATCGTGCGCGTCGACCGGCGCCAGATGGTAGGGGCGGTCGAAATAGAGTTTGTCGATCCCATCGCAGGGAATGAAGCCCTGCACATTCAGCACTTTGTCGCTTTCGGGCATGATCTCGGCAATCTCATCGCCTTCGATGAGAATGTAGCCGCCGCTCTCCATTCGGTAGCCTTTGACCTGGTTGTCCCGCTCCACCGGCTTGCCGGTTTCGCTGTCGACGAACTGCCGCTCGACGCGGTGGCCGGTCCTGCGGTTGATGATGTTGAAGGAGACGCGATCTGACGAGGAGACGGCCGTATAAAGGCCGACGGCGCAAGCGAGATCGCCGACCTTCAGATGGCCCTTCCAGCTTGCGCGTGCTGCCATCGCCCCCTCCGTTCAGAGCCTGCCGTTGCCTTTGTCGGTTTCAAGTGGCTGGAATTTCCAGCCGTTTCCATCTGGCGCTGGATAGGCGAGCAGCGCATCGCCGTTGCCGATCTTCTGGCGAGCAGCGGCGTTTCTCGCGCGATCCATTGCCTGTTCAGCGGTAGCGTAGGGTTCGGACAATGTGTCGCCGAGCTTGTAAGCCCAACCATTGTCGTGGGGAACGATCTGATAGGTGATGTCGGCCATATGCTCTCCTCCTTGTCAACCGTTCTGGTCATTCATTGCCGGGACGGGCGGCTGCGCCGCTCGTCAAGCGCGATGATCTTTTCGAGCGATGCGATATCCTCGCTGGTGACGACCGGAACTGGATCGCCGGCAATCGCCTCCAGTACTTCCTTGGATACTGCACCGTTGCGAATTGCCCATTCCAACGTCTCGCGTGTTTCCCGCTCGGCCTTGAGTTGGGCGTAGAGCGCAACGATCAGCCGGTCGCGAGCATCCATAGTTTTGTGCTTGCGGTCGATGTGGCGAGCATTGGGCATGGAGAAACCGTGCCTCTTCATGAGGTTGCTTTGGAAAAAAACTGCTGAGAAGTAGAAAAGTTCCGTTCGGTAGCGCTGAGTGAAAATCAAATCACCGCATTGCGGCTCTGGACCGGAACCACTATCTGAAAGCTATATTTGATAGAGGATTTCAAAATGGCCGATCTCAAGGCTCGTCCCCGTCCCACCGGTGCAAAGGCTGTTCTCGGCCGTGTCGGTTTCCCGCATGTCACCTCGGTTACCGGCGGCGAGATCGATATCGTCACCAGCCCGTCGCAGCCGGGCTTCAATCCGCTCGATCTGCTCTATTCCTCGCTTTCGGCCTGTCTCGTGCTCAGCGCCCGCATGGCGGCAAGCCAGCTCGGCATCCTTGACAAGGTCACGGAGATCACCGCTGATGTGACCGGCGAGAAGGCTGTGGAAGGGCTGTCCCGCGTCGCGAAATTCAACATCGCTTTCTCCATCAAGGGCGATATTGACGAGGAAACGCGTCGCAAGATCGCCCATATGGCCGAAGACGAAATCTGCACGGTCAGCAACACCATCCGGGGCACGCCGGAATTCGCAACCACGATTTCCGGATGATCGCGTCGCCGCAGATTTCTGCATAAAAATTATAGACAATGGTACCGGAGCATTGCGTGGCCGTCGTGCTCCACATATGCTTTCGCATCCATTGAAATGATGCCGGCTGAGATGCAGTTTCAGACAGAACTTTCGACCGAACAGAAATCCCGGCGGCCGCTTGTCGCCATTATCGGCGGCGGTGTTTCAGGAGCGGGTGTCGCCTATCATCTGTTGAAGCTTGCCGGCAACGATGTGCCCGAGATTGTGGTGTTCGAGCCGCGCCCCATGCTGGGCCGCGGTCTTGCCTATGACACTGTCGATCCGGCGCACCGCATCAATGTACCGGCCGCCAAGATGAGCCTGCAGCCGGACGATGTGGAAGAGTTCCAGCGCTGGATCGAGATGAACAATGCCGTGCGCGACGATCCCGAGGCCGCGCGCCAGAATGGCCAGCTGTTCCCGCGCCGGCGTGTCTTCGGTGATTATGTCGGCTCGCTTCTGCAACCCTTCCTGAAGTCGGGTGCCATCACGCATCGCCGCGCCCTGGTGACGGCCATCCGCCGCAAGGGTGATGGCTGGGTGATCCTCGACGCCAAGGGTGGTCGGACGCAAGCCGATATCGTTGCCATCGCCACCAGCCATCCTCCCCCGGTTGCACCGGGCAGGCTCGCGGCTATTCTTTCAAGCCATCCTCGTTTCGTCGCCGATACCACGAAACCCGGCTCCCTGGAGATCGTGCGGCCGCAGGATAGGGTTCTCGTCATTGGCAACGGTCTGACGGCTGCAGATGTCATCGCCTCGCTTGCACGCAACGGCCATGAGGGTCCTGTCGTCGCGATTTCCCGCCGCGGCCTGCGCTCTCGCGGCCATGCTGCGGCTCCGCAGGAGCCCTTCGGCGATTTCATCGCCGATCCGGGATACTCTGCAGTCGCGTTGTTGCGCAGGATCCGGCTGACCATTCGCCAGGCGGCTGAGCAGGGCTTGAGCTGGCATGCTGTCATCGATCAGGTGCGCTCCCAGGGCCACGATCTATGGCGTGCTCTGCCTGTCGCCGAGCGGCGGCGCATCGTCCGACATCTCAGACCATATTGGGATGTTCATCGTTTCCGCATCGCCCCACAGGTGGAAGCCGTGCTCGATTCGGCAATCGAAGCCGGCCGGCTGGAAGTACTCGCGGCATCCGTTGCCGATGCCAAGGTCGAGGGTGAAACGATCCGTGTCACCCTGCAGCCGCGGCACGCCCGCGAAAGATTGGAACGGACGTTCGACGCCGTCGTCGTCACGACTGGTCCGGCGCATGGCGGCATCTTGCAGACACAGCCCTGGCTGGGAGAACTCGCGCGCGAAGGCTGTCTCGTCCTCGACCCGGCCGGTCTCGGGCTTGCTTGTTCCGAGCATTCCGAAGCGCTCGGAGCGGATGGTCAGGTGATCCCCACCTTGCTCATTTCCGGTCCGCTTGCACGCGGCACCTTCGGCGAATTGATGGGATTGCCGCAAATCACAGAGCATGCGGTCTTCGTCGCCCGCGAGATCGCAGAAAAGCTGAAAGCCGCGGCCGAGGGATAATCACGATCTATTTCTGATCGATCTGTCGTTCACCGACTGTCATCGAGGCGCGACTTCTGATAGTCGCTGCGTCAGTCGCGGCTTGCGAGATCAGCCGTGCAGAAAGCATCGAGATCATGTCGCAGGCCGCTTCCCCCGTTTCCGAAACTCCGTCTTCCAGCCGCCTCCCGCTCATCGCCCTCATTATCGGTGGTGCGGCGATCGGCGGATCGCCAATCTTCGTACGGCTTTCCGAGGTCGGGCCGATGGCAACGGCCTTCTGGCGTGTGGCGCTGGCGCTGATCCCGATCTTCATCTTCTCGCTTCTGCGCAAGGATACCGGTCCCAAGCCGAAGAGCCTTGCCGATTACGGTATGCTGATCCTGCCGGGCGCCGTGCTGGCGCTTGATCTGTCGGCCTGGCATCTGTCGATCACCATGACCTCCGTCGCCAATGCGACACTGCTTGCAAACCTTGCCCCGGTCTTCGTCACCGCTATCGGATTTCTATTCTTGGGCGCCAAGGTTACCCGCGTCTTCGTGCTCGGTCTGGTCCTGGCATTGGCCGGCGTAATCGTGCTGAAGGGCGGGCCTGCTGCCTTTGGAAACGGCGACCTGCGGGGTGATGGGGTCGCCATGATCGCCGCCTTCTTCTACGCCTGCTACATCCTGGCAATCGGCGCGCTGCGCAGTCGTTTCGATACGATCCGCATCATGCTGTGGAGCACAGCCTCTGCCGCGGTCGGCGTCTTCCCGCTCGCGTTCTTCTTCGAAGGCCACATGCTGCCGGCAAGCCTTTACGGCTGGTCGGTGGTCTCGGGCCTTGCCTTCGTCAGCCATGCGGGCGGGCAAGTGGCGATCGCCTATGCGCTTGCTTACCTGCCGGCCGCGTTCTCCTCGCTGACCTTGCTTCTCCAGCCGGTCGTGGCGGCCATTCTCGCCTGGGCGCTGCTCAACGAGTCGATCACGGCAATGCAGGCCCTGGGGGGCCTCATCGTGCTTGCAGGCATCATGATCGCCAGGCGAGGGTGACCCGCTTAAAGGAAGCTTGACCATTGGCTGCTAAACCTGTCCAGGAGTTCGGACAGGATTGGCTATGGCGAACCTTGGTCAGATATTTTCAGCTGAAGTCCACGGCGCGGAAAAGCTGCAGGACGTGACTGTCCGGCAGGCGTCGACGGCGCCTCTGCTCGTGTTCATGGGTTTTGTGGCCATTCTTGTCGGCCTGTTCAAATTTCCGCCGCTGCTCGATTACGCCAACCACTATGCCCGGATGTGGCTGCTTGCCGGCGGCATAAGGGAAGCACCATTCCCCGAGATCTACGCGATCGAGTGGAACCGCACCTTCACCAATGTCGGCATCGATCTGCTTGCCCGTTTCATCGGTCCTGTCATCGGCGTCTCGCTGCTCGCCCGTACCCTGCTGTTCCTGGCCATTGTCCTTCCGCCGCTTGGCGCAATCGCTCTGCATCGCCGCTTGTTCGGCGGCAGCTACTATTGGCAGATCGGCATGCTGTATTTCGCCTGGTGCGCCACGCTGATCGGCGGTTTCATCAATTTCCAGATCGGCCTCGGCCTTGCGTTACTGTTTTCAACGATGGATCACCGGCTGCAGTCCGGTTCTGCGGTCAGGCTCTTCCTCTGGCGGGTGGCCGCGTCGCTGTTTCTCACCGTCGTGCATATCTTCTCGGTAGGCTTCTTCCTGGCGATCGTCTGCGGGCTGGAATTTTCCTGGCGCTTTGACATTCTCACATCGCGCACGGCGGTGTTGCGTCTCGCCGGCAGACTTGCCGCTGCAATGGCTGCCTGCCTGTTGCCGCCGCTTGTGCTGGCACTGACCGCCGCAGAGCTCCCGGGCAGTCATGCTGGCGGCATCCTGGCGGCCTGGAACGACGGGCCGGTACTGCTGATTTTCAACCTGCTGTCGGCCGTCTGGACCTATGTTGCGATCGTCGATGTCATTTTGCTTGTACCGATTCTGCTCGTCTGCAGCAGGGCGGTTGCCGCAAAGGACATGCGCGTTCATGCGGGGCTTGTGATCACCTCGGCCGGTCTTCTTGTTCTAGCCATCCTTTCACCACGGCATGCCTTCGGTACCGGCTGGATAAGCTGGCGCTTTCCCATCATGGCTGCCCTTGTCGGCATGGTGATGATCTGCCCTTTCCAAAAAGTCGGCCGGCGTCAGGCCATCGTCCTGTTCATCGCCTTGAATATCGCTGTCCTTGGCCGAACCGCCTGGATCGGTTTCAACTGGTGGCAGGGGCAGGCCGATGTTGCCAGCGTTGAGAAGGTGCTTGAAGCTGTTCCTCCCGGCGCAGCGATCTTGCCGCTGCAGCACGATCCGGCCTTTGCCGAGATAAAACTCGATCAGCGGCATTATGCATTCACCGAGGATACATTTCGGCATCTGCCGACATTGGCGGTGCCTCTGGCGCATGCTTTTGTCCCGACGCTCTTCAGCGCGCAGGGCAAGCAGCCTCTTGCCGTCCTGCCCTCCTGGTCGGACCGTTCGGTACCGGAAGGAAATCTCTTTTCAACCGGTGTTCTGTCCTGTCCGGGCCTGATGGCGGAGGCTGCCAGCTTCACGCCCTATCTCGTCGACTGGCGCAGCAAGTTTGATTTCATCATGGTCGTCAATGCCGATACCGTCGATCAGAATGTCGGCGACGTCATGCCGGCAGGTACCCGCCTTCTGCGAGACGCTGGCTTTGCGAGGCTTTACGCGATCGATCGCAAGGCGCCGGCGGCACTGGAGGCCGTGCCAGCATCATGCCCAGACAGTTTCCACTGGTAGCTTACTGGGTTTCCTGCAGTTTGTTTTCCTGCAGCAGCCATTTTTGAATGATCGGCACGTCGGCATCGCCGAGATCGTGACCGCCGGGGATGACGTCGGAATCGACAGTCGCCCCCGATGTCTTCAGCCGGGTTTCCAGTTCGCTCGCATATTTGCCATAGGCATCCATCTTGCCGCTGATGACGAGCAGGTCCGTGCCCTTCAGGTCGGCATGAGGATAGGTGCTGAGCACCGGCATGGAGCGAAGGAGCACAGCCTTGTGCACCAGGTTCGGGTGCAGGTAGAGCAGCGAATTCAAAAGGTTCGCGCCGTTGGAATAGCCGACATAGACGACCTTCTTCGGATCGAGGCCGTAGGATTTGACCGCGCCTTCGATGAAGGCGGCAAAGGCTTCGGCCTCGTTCTTGATGTCGTCCTGGTCGAAGGAGAAAGGCGTAATGCGCTTGTACCAGCGCGGGAAGCCTTCTTCGGTCGCACGACCGCGCACGCCGAGGAGTGTGGCGCGTGGAGCGACCTTGTTCAGGAGCGGCATCAGCGTCGTCTCATTGCCGCCGGAGCCGTGCAGCAGCACGAAGACGCTGCCGTCCGGATCCGGTGGCGTATAGAAACGATGGACGAAAGGCAGATCGCGGTAATTGATACGCGGCTTGCCGGGCATGGAAAATTGCGGCAGCACGACCTTGAGGTCGCTGAGACTGGTAATCGAATCCTTCGGTGGGATGAAAAGCTTGCTGCCGAGGGTAGCCTTCGGCTCATCCACCAGCATGCCTGGCTGGTTGGTGGCAAGCTCTATGAGCGTGCCGCCGGGTTCACGGGCATAGAGCGAGCGGAAGTATTTGCGATCGTGCAGGTTGGTTGCCGAAGCATTTTCCTTTTCGAGCGCCGTGTGAACGGCAAGCACGGCTTCGTCGTCATCGGCGCGGAAGGCCACATGGTCGAACGTGCCGGTGCCCGGCGCGCCGCCCCAGAAGCCACGCGCATCGCGCACGTCGATGACGTCACCCGACTGCGAGATGAGGCGATCGATCGTGCCCCGATTTGCCTGGAACCTGTAGCCGAAATGGCTTTCGATGAAATGGCGGCTCTCCGCCGGCTTTTCAGTCAGCATGGTCGCACCACGCACGCGCTGCACGGCATGCTCGATCGGCACCTCGCTGCCATCCCAGACGGTTGGCGATTTCAGATCCTTGGCGCCGGCGAGCTTCACGATGACATTGTCGGGATCCTTCAGCCGCAGAACCGGCTCGCCGAATTCATCTGCCGGACCTTCCGAGCGGAAGCCGAAGCGCATCGCGCGCGTCAGCCAGTAACCGATGCTGGAGGGATCGATCGCCAGCGACATTTCGCTGATCTGGCCGTAGCCGGCGCGGCCGGGCGCTCCGTCCTCCCAGACGAGGAAAGTCACGAGCGAGCCCGGAGTACCTTCGGCATCACCATAGAAGAGATGAAGCTGTGTGGCGTCCTCGAAACCGGCCGTCTGTTTGACGAGCCGCATACCAAGGAATCCGGCGTAGAAATCCACGTTCGCCTGCACCTTGCGGGTGATCAGCGTGATATGGTGTATGCCTGAAGCCATGGATGAAAGCCCGAATTGAAAAGGCGAGGCCAGGAGCGCGAGTATGAGGGTCGTTGCTAGCGTCATGCCGTTGCCAATGGCCTTCTCTCTAATTTTGTTCCGCAAAAAGTACAAGTGCGTCACCACGCGGCAGGAGCTCCAGCGTGTCGACTTCCTCTAACGCTTCCTCGAGTTGCTGCAGTGTCGGCGGCTTGACCATGTAGGCGAGTGCGCCGAGATCCTTTGCCCGTTGCATGTCGCTTTCGTCGCTTGATGTGCTCAGCACGCAGACTGGAATCCGGTTCAGCCGTTGATCGGATGAGAGCGCATTCAGCACTTCGAAACCGTCCATGATCGGCATGTTGATGTCGAGCAACATCAGGTCGATCTGCGGTTCGTCCGGGATACCTGCGCGTTGCTCCAGGAGCCGCATCGCCTCACGACCGTTGGTCGCCACATGCAGGTTGAAATTCACCTTCTCGCGGCGCATCAGCTTGATCTTCAGAAGCTGGATATCGGCCGGGCTGTCTTCCACCAGCAGCACTTCGGCGAGCCTGCCGCGGCTTTCGCTCGCATGGTCGGATGCTTTTGCCGTCGGGGACTGTTTGCGAGTGATCGGCTGTCCGCCCGATGTCTCCGCGAGTGGTACTTCGAGCAGGAAGGTCGCACCTCTGCCGGTCTTCGCCTCGCACCAGATAGAGCCGCCATGCAGCTGCGCGATGCGGCGGCATATGGCAAGCCCGAGCCCTGTGCCTTCGATGCCGCGGCCGACGAGGCGCTTGAAGGGTTGGAAGATCAGCTCACGATGATCGGGGTCGATGCCCGGCCCGTTGTCGTCGATCGTCAGGCGGCAGACTCCCCTGTCTGCTATGGCCGAAATGCGCACTTCCGGAACGGTATCCTCACAATAGCGGATCGCATTGGAGACGAGGTTCTGCAAAAGCTGGATCAGCAGCGTCGCGTCGCCCATCACCTCCGGCAGATGGCCGCGGATAAGGATCGCCTGCCGGCTTTCGATCTGCTGGTGCAGATTGTGCTCCACCTGATCGAGCACTGCCGACAAGGGGACGGGCTTGAGCTCGAGTTCGCTCGAAACCTCCAGCCTCGTAAAGCCCGAGACCTTGACGATCAGGTCTTCCATGTGATCGGCGGCGCTCAGTATATAATCGAGAAGCTCGCGGTCTTCGGCCGGCAATTCGGCCGAGCCATGCAGGATGCGGCTGAAGGACTTGATCGTTCGCAGCGGCTCCTTGAGATCATGCGCCATGGCGCGGGTGAAGATTTCGAGCGACTGCCGCTTCTGCTCGAGCTTTGCTTCCAGCGCGCCATGCATCATCGCATTCTGGATGCAGCGGTGCAGGGTTTCGGGCGATAGCGCATCCTTGGTGAGATAGTCGCGCGCACCGCTTTTCATCACTTCAACGGCGACGGTCTCGTTACCCTGGCCGGTCAGCATGACCACATTGGCGGCGGCATCCTGGGCGAGGATTTCCGAGAGCACGCCAAGGCCGTCGCGGCCGGGAAGCGAATAGTCGAGCAAGATGCAGTGAGGGTGCCTCTGGCTGCTGAGGGCCAGACCCTCGTCACCGGTCTCGGCCTCGATCACGGTATAATTCGTGCCGGAGACGCGTGCCAGCATGCGGCGATAGACTTCCCGGTCGTCTATGTTGTCATCGATGATGAGAACGCAGCAGTCTTCCGCCAAACGTCAGTCCTCTAAAGGCAGGATTGCGATTTCGAACCAGTATTCCTTGAGCCGCTGGATAGCGGCGAATAGTCCATCGAGATCGACCGGCTTCTGTACATAGGTGTTGGCACCGAGCGCATAGCAGCCCTCGATGTCGCGCTCGTCGTCCGATGTCGTGAGGATCACGACGGGGATCTTGCGCCAATGCGGATTGGACTTGATCGCCTCAAGGGTCTTGCGCCCGTCGAGGCCCGGCATATTGAGGTCGAGCAGGATGAGGCCGGGCTTCGGAGTCATGGTGGCGAGCACGTCGAGTGCCTCCTGACCGGAGGCGGCCCAGCGGATGGAGTTGCGCAGATTGGTGCGCTTGAAGGCGCGCATCGTCGCTTCGAAATCATCCTCGCTATCCTCGACGATGAGGATCGGTTGCGTATCACGCTGCTGCATTCTGGCCCTCGCGCTTCCTTCCCAGGGTAAAATAAAATGTCGTGCCGATGCCGATGTCCGACTCCAGCCATATCTCACCATTGTGACGCCCGATGATCTTGCGCACGAAGGTGAGCCCTGCGCCGGTGCCGTCCTCGGAATCCTGCGATTTTTCAAGCCGTTTGAAAATGCGGAAAATATCCTCGTAGAATTCTTGGGGTATGCCTTTGCCGTTGTCCTTCACATAGAAGACGTTGCGGGCTGTCGTCCCGTCCCTGCCGACATAGCGTTCCAGATAGCCGACGCTGATGAGCGGCATGGGCTTGTCGTTGTATTTGACCGCATTTGTGACGAGATTGCGGAACACTTCGGTCAGGCGCGGCGCATCGCAGACGACTTCCGGCAGCAGGCCGTCGATGACGACCTTTGCATGCCGTTCCTCCAGGAAAAGCTCCATCGTGGCGGCGACGTCGCGGACGATCGAACCGATATCGGTTCTTTTGACCGCGAGCTGCTGGCGGCCGATGCGCGAGAAATAGAGAAGATCGTTGACGAGCTTTTCCATGCGCTGACTGAGTCGAACCAGCCGGTTGAGCCGGCGCACACCGTCATCGTCGAGCTTCTCTTCGTAGTCTTCCAGCAGGAAACGCGAGTGATTGTGCAGGCCGCGCAGCGGTTCCTTGAGATCGTGCGAGGCGATATAGGCGAACTCGTCGAGATCGTGGTTGGAACGTTCGAGATCGGCTGTGTATTCCTCAAGCTGGGCAAGCGTCGTCTTCATCCGCTCTTCCTGCCGCACACGCTCGCTGATATCGCGCACGATGCCGACGAAGGTCTTGCTCGAACCGGCGACGACGGCGCTGACCGAGAGGTCGATCGGGAAGACGACGCCGTTCCTGCGGCGGCCGGAGACCATGCGCGTCGTACCGATGATCCGTTCCTCGCCGGTGCGCCGATAGTTGCCGAGATAGGCGTCATGTTCGGAATGATAGGGTTCCGGCATCAGCATCTTGATGTTGTTGCCGATCGCTTCCTGCGATGTATAGCCGAACATGGTCTCGGCGGCCGGATTGAAGCTCATGATCCGCCCCGCCTCGTCGATGGCGATCACCGCGTCGGGCGTATTGCGCACGAGCGCGCTAAACCGGATGCGTTCGGTTTCCAGACGCTGGTTGTTGCGCATGAAATAGAAGACGAAAATGGCAATCAGCCAGAGCGTCGCTGCCGTGATCGACCGATTGGCGGCTTCGCGCCAGAATTCGTTCTCAGCATGGTTGACGGCGAAAAAGCCGAGCAGGATCAGCACAGTGCAGACGAAAGCGAAGAAGATCGGCGCGTTACGATTGCCGAACCAGAGCGCTGTCAGCACAAGCGGGACATAGAGAATGCCGCTTGCCACGCCAAGCGGCGTGTAGAGATCGACAATGAGGCCGGTAAAGCAGATCGACGCCGGTATCCAGAGGGGGATCTGTGCCCGGTTGGTTGGCAACATCCACCAGGATCTGGCGAGAAGCCCGCAACCCAAAGCCACCAGACCGATAGCCGTCGGCAGGGCCATCGCGGCATAGGGACCCCAGCGATATCCCTGTTCGGCATTGGTGATGTATCCGGCAAGCGCGATCATGCCGAGGGTGATCACGATATAGCTGGTGAGTTCCTGTACGAGCTGGCCGCGCCGCTCCTTCCCATAGAGCGCAAGGAGAATGGAGAGATTTGATATCAGGAAGATCAGCGCGGTGTTCGGCCCCATGCCGCCGCCGATCTGTTCGGAAAAGCTTGGAGAGACGAGAAATTGCGTCAGGAACACATCGACATTGTGTATCGTGCGGCCGAGCGTGATGATCTCTGTCAGGCGCACCGCGGAAACCAGAGCGGCAAGGCCGCAAGCGATGAGGGGCACGATGCGGCCGGGCTTGCGTTTTCCCATCGAAGCGGCGAGCCCGATACCCGACAGAACGAAGCAGATGGCGGTATTGAATGCCATGGAGGGAAAGCCGGGCACGATCGAGATGATCATTTCGATCTCGAGCAGCCACCCGGCTACCACCGTCAGGCCAAGCAGGACCAGCAGGTAGCCGATGACGATCGCGACCATGCGGTAGTGACCGCTTTCCGTCCCGTCTCGTCTCGCATTGCCAGCATCCTGCACCTGCACCACCTTTCCGCCATGTCCTTGTTAGCAAGCCATCTTTTCCGAAATCGACGAATACTCAATAGCCAGATTGTTGGGCAAAACATGCTTTTTCGACAACAAATCATCAAAGGTCGATATCGAATTTTAGCGAAGTGGCGTTAAAGTCTCAGCCAAGGACAGTATAGATCCGCCGAAACAATATCCCGATTGTGGTGCCAGATGCCGATCTTGTTTTACGTCGACGATAGCAGGGATGATCTCTTCTATATCGACTATATCCGAAAGAAACAGAAGGTGGATGTTGATCTATTCTGCTTCTCCACCGCACAGTCGGCATTCGAGGCGCTCGAGGAGCGGCTGGAAAGAGGCGAAGGCGTACCGGATATACTCATCGCTGACCTCTATATGCCTCTTGACAGCGGCAGCGGGCTGATCGCGCGGCTGCGGGGAGAGGACCGCTTTTCAGCCATGCGGCTCGGCGTTTGCAGTGGTTCTGATGCAGCGGAGGACCGGGAACGGGCGCTTGCCGCTGGTGCCGATTTCTACCTTGAGAAACCGTTGGATTTTGCCAGCATCACCGGCAATCGATGATTGCGGAAATGCGGCGGATCTGCATCCCTGAAGTGCCCGATCTGTGCGACAAAGCACAATTGACAAGCCCGGCAGCGCATTTCAAAATGCAACCCAAGAGAAGAAAATCAAAAAGCACTGAGAGAGCCGCCCGATCCATGTTCGCCGCCACGAACGTCAGCCAACCCCTTAGCTGAATGGCCCGACCGGCTCTCCCGCGCTTACTTCCGGCACTGTCTTCCGCATCCATGGATGTTGAATGCAGAGAGATTGCGATACCTAGGTAAGAGCTACTATTCGAGTAAACTGCCCTATGCATCACCTGTAGTTGAGATGTCTCCGCTTGCGATATTGAAAATCCCCATTTCGCTATCGATCATCAACCGTCTCGCAATTTTTGTAGCTGTTCGCGTTTTAGACGTATATCCCAAGATTTCGGGATCGCCGGAATGAGAATTGGGGAGGAGGAAGAGTCGGAATGACCAGTGCTGCCGCAGTTCCCTTTCATGCGGGTCCGGAACTGAGCCGGGCGATCAATCGCACGGATTTTTTTCGCCTGCTGAAGGCGGCCGCGCAGCATTACAATTTCGACAATTTTACCCTGGCGCGTATCTCGGAGGCTGCAGCGCCTTTCGGCGAACGCGATGTCGTCATCACCAATGTCGCCGAACGGCGCATGAGCCTCTTTGTCAAGACTCTCAAGGAAGCATTGGGAACTGCCAAGGCGCGGACGGCGCAGTTCCTGACGACGCCGGTACATGGGAAAAGTGCGGCGATAGAAGGCTACCCTCCAGACTTGGTCTTCAACGAATTCAGCGGCAGCACATTTCTTTTCATCCCGCTGTTTACGCCGGAAGGACGTCGCTACAGCCTGGTGCTCAGCGGCCCGCGACCGGAGCCGGACCAGGGCGAGGTGGCGGATATTCTGCTCGATGCCATGCGCATCTTCGACAAGCTGTATGAGGAAATCCTGACGCAGGAAATGTCCGGTCGGCTCACGCAGCGCGAAACCGAAATCGTCAAGTGGACGAGCGAAGGCAAGACTTCCGCGGAGATCGCCATCATCCTCGGCCTTTCCGAACACACGGTCAATTCCCATATTACGGCCGCAGTCCGGAAGCTTGATGCTGTCAACCGCGTTCATATGGTGGCGATTGCGTTGCGAAACGGTCTGGTTTCGTGAGCCGGTTTCACGTCGGGGAAAGGTGAAACGATGAGTGCGGAAGCAACGCGCAGGAATGCGGTGAAGGTATTGTTCGTCGATGACGAGTTCATCGAGTTCCGTTCGCTCAAAAAGAAGATCGCAGACCTCTCTGAACCGCCCGTCGACGTCGAATACTCTCAATCGATCGGTGATGCGCTGGACAAGATAAGGGCTGCTCGCTTCGATCTCGTCCTTCTCGACAACCGCCTGCTGCCAAACGCTGATTTTCGCGAGACGGTGCCTGAACTCCGGGGTATCGGCTATACCGGCCCGATTGGCGTCATCTCGACCGACATATCAGGCAATTATTTCCAGGAATTTCCCGATTACGGTGTCGATTTCCGTATCGGCAAAGACGAGATCGACGTCCAGACGCTACAGCACATCATCCGAGAATACGTGACATATGATGTCCCGGATTTCTGGAAGGATGATTACAGCATCTGACCAGGAAGCTCTACGCCGGCAGGCGGATCGCAAAGCGGCTGCCGCTCTCATCGGAATGGTCGAGCCTGATGTCGCCGCCGAAGGCGGCGAGCAGATCCCGGGTGGTCGTGAGGCCAAGCCCCGGGCCGGGCACGCTGCCTGCTTTCGGCAGCTTCCAGAAGGCATCGAAGATCTTCTCCCGATAGGCAGGCTCGATGCCGCAGCCATTGTCGGTGACGATGATGCGCCAGTCAGCAGCTTCTCGTGCGGCCGTCACGATCACATGTGGCGCGGCGGCGCCGTGGTATGTCAGCGCATTGGAGAAGAGGTGTCTCAAAACAATAGTCAGAACTGCCGCATCGCTGCGGATGAGGGGCAGATTGTCGGCAACGAGTGCGGCGCCGCTCACGGGAAATTCCTCCACCGATTGCTTCCAGGCCTCCTGCGCAACATCGGTGAGGCGCACGTCGCTGATGGTGATCTGGGGTGTCGTTCCTGCAAGGCTGATCAATGCCTTGGTAAGCCGCTGTGCCGTCTGGGCCTTGTCCATGATCGTTCTCAAGCTCTGCAGCTGTTCGCTGTCGAGCGTCGGTTCAAGATCGTCGAGCAGCATTTCCGCATACATGGCGATATGGCGGAGCGGTGATTGCAGGTCGTGCGAAGCGGTCGCGAGGAAACGTTTGATACGCTCCTCCTGATTGTCAGTGGAGCCGGTTTCCGGCTTTTTCGCCGTCGGGTTGGAAGACATGTGGCGGTGCTCCCGATCTCTTTGAACCGAACATAGAAAGAGGGCGCCGGCTGTGCAACCGGCGCCCTCTCCAAGTCCGTTAAATATCGGCGGTTTAGCCTGCCGTTTTGCGCGGCTGGCCTGCGTCCGGCGGAATGATTTCCACGGCTGCATCGTTCGAAGCCGCGACTGCCTTGGCATGGCGGCGGCGCCAGTCGCCGAGGAAGAGCAGGATCGGCGCTGCGATGAAGATTGACGATGCAGCGGCAACGAGAATGCCGAAGGCCATCGGGATCGCGAAGCTTTCCACGGCGCTGCCGCCCCAGATTGCCATCGGCAGCAGCGAGAGGAAGGCCGTCGCATTGGTATAGAGGCTTCGGGCCAGCGTCTCGTTGATCGACTTGTCGATGATTTCGCGTAGCGGCATCGACTTGTAGAGACGCATGTTTTCACGCATGCGGTCGTAGACGACGACCTTGTCGTTCACCGAATAGCCGACCAGCGTCAGGATGGCTGCGATGGCCGTCAGGTTGAAGTCCAGTCCCGTCAACGCGAAGAAGCCGATCGCCTTGGTCACGTCGAGCACCAGAGTGACGATGGCGCCGACCGCGAACGGCCATTCGAACCGGAACCAGATGTAGAACAGCATCGCAAGGCTTGCGACGACGACCGACAGGATACCGGCCCAGGCAAGCTCGCCGGAAACCTTCGGACCGATGACGTCGGTACCGGTCACGGTCGCCGACGGGTCGATCTTGACGATCTCGGCCTTCAGTTTGGTCACCGCGGCCGTCTGTGCTTCCTCGCCACCGTCCTGGCGCTGCGCGCGCACCAGCATGGTCTTGTTGTCGCCGAAGGACTGCAACGCGACTTCGCCGAGGCCAAGGCCGTTCAGACCTTCGCGGAAGCGGCCGAGATCGGCAGCGTCCTGCGTCTTCACCGACATCTGGATACCGCCACGGAAGTCGACGCCGTAGTTGAGGCCCGGATAGATGAAGAGGGCGATCGAAGCGATCGACAACAGCGCGGAGACGGTCACGCCGAAGAAGCGTGCCTTCATGAACTGGATATGCTTGTCGTAGGGGCTGAAGGGGATCAGCGGCCTGATGTTCAGGACCTTCAACTTCCGACGACGGGCGATCTCGATCATCGTGACACGCACGAAGGCGACCGAGGTGAACATCGAGATGATCAGGCCGAGCGCCATGGTCACGGCAAAGCCGCGAACCGGGCCGGAGCCGAACCAGAACAGGATGGCGGCAGCGATGAGCGCCGTCATGTTGCCGTCGATAATGGTCGAGTAGGCACGGCGGAAGCCGGTGTCGATAGCCGCAAAGGCACTCTTGCCCTTGCGCGTTTCTTCACGGATGCGTTCGTTGATCAGGACGTTCGCGTCGACCGCAAGGCCGATGCCGAGCACGACGCCGGCGATGCCGGGCAGGGTCAGCGTCGCGCCGACAAGCGTCAGTGCCGAGAAGGTCAGGATCGTGTGGATCAGAAGCGCGATATTGGCGAGAATGCCCCAGGTGCCGTAGAGCACGAAGATGAAGGCGGCGACGAGCACGAAGCCGACGACGCCGGCATAGAGGCCCATCTTGATCGCGTCCGCGCCGAGGTCGGCGCCGACGGTGCGTTCTTCGATGACGGTCAGCTTGGCGGGCAGGGCGCCGGCGCGCAGCATGGCCGCGAGCGTATTGGCGCTCTCAGTCGTGAAGTTGCCGGAGATCTGCCCCGAACCGCCGGTGATCGGCTCGCGGATGACAGGCGCGCTCAGCACCTTGTCGTCAAGCACGATGGCGAAGGGATTGCCGACATTCTGACGGGTAATATCGGCAAAGCGGGTAGCACCGGCGCTGTCGAAGCGGAAGGTAACGACCGGCTGCTGGTTCTGGTCGAAGCTGACGCGGGCATCCGAGAGGCGGTCGCCGGAAATTTCGACGCGGTCGAGAACCGGATAGGAGTTGCCTTCGTCGTCCTTCATGATCGTCACGCCGGGGCCGGCCTGGCCGTTCGGGGCGAGCATATGGAAGGACATCTTGGCGGTGGAGCCAAGAAGTTCGCGAAGGCGGGACGGATCCTGTGCGCCCGGAAGCTGGACGAGAATACGGTTGGAGCCGATGCGCTGGATCGTCGGCTCGGCAACGCCGACCTGGTCGACGCGCTGGCGAATGACTTCAAGGCTCTGTGCGACGGCATTGTCAACATTGGTTGCAATACCGGCCGGCGAGAATCCAATGGTGATATTGCCGCCATCGGCCGTGACCGCAAGGTCGGACTGGCCGGCGCTGATGCCGCTGGAGATCACATTGCCAAGGGTGCGAAGTTGCGTGACGGCAGCATCGCTCTGCTGGGGATCGGCGAGCGAAACTACGATGTTGTTATTGTTGCGGACGATCGACTTCGGCTGAATGTTCTTTTCGCGCAGCACGCGGCGCGCATCCTGCAGCAGCGAGTTCAGGCGCTCCTTGGTGAGATCGGCCTCATCGACTTCGAGCACGAGGTGCGAACCGCCGCGAAGGTCGAGACCGAGGGAGACCTGGCTATGCGGCAGCCAGGCAGGAATGCGCTGGAGCACGCTTGGCGGCAGCGCGTTTGGAAGGGCGATCAACAGGCCGAGCACGATGATCACCGTATAGGTGAACACCAGCCATGGTGAATTGCGCATGTTTTAAGTCCTTGGATAATGCTTTGGCCGGCGCGACCGCGCTGCGGCATGTCTACATGTCTATTTGATCAGAAGCACCCGAAGGTGACGTGATTCAGGCAGCCTGCGGCGGTGCGCGGGGCTGGTGAGCCCGGGCTGTGGCAGGCCGCAGCGGGGCTTCAAACTCAGGTGCCGGGGCGGCCTGGCGCCAGTCGGCAATATGCAGTGCGGGCGCAGCGTTCAGCGATGCCGGGCCGGCATCGTGGACCTGCTGTTTCGGTGCCATCTTGCGGTCGCTGATCAGCAAGCCGCGAATGGCGTCGCGCGCAGTCACCTGCGTCTGCTGCGAATCCCGGCTGGAAGACGACAGGCTGTTCGGCGCCGACGACGGGCTGATGACGATATTGCCGCCGAAGAGCAGGCCGAGATAGGCGAGAAACGCGACGACAACGGAAGCGGCAATACGACTTGCCAGACGGCGCTGACCCAGCTCCGTCTCCTCTGTCTCAGCGATTTCACTCCCAAATCGGCTCAAAGGCGCGCCAATCTCTCATTCTTTTTCCGGCGGAGGCTCCACCGACGGCACGATTGTACCAGCCGAAGGTCCGTCTTCATAGGGTGCACTGTCATGATGCACTTGAGCGAGCCGGTCAACCATGCCAAGCGCAATTTCCCGCTCACCCATGATCACGGTATCGGCGCCGTATTGCCGCAGTTCGTCTACCTCGGCGTCGGAATGAGCGCGCGCGACGATCAGGATCGATGGATTGATGGTGCGGCCCTGCTCGGCAATGCTGCAGGCTTCGAAGGCATTCGGAATGGCGATGACGAGGCTGCGGGCGCCGGCGATATTGGCGAGATCGAGTGTTTCGCGGCTGACGGCATTTCCGGAGAGCACTTCGATTCCCTGCGCACGCAGCTCTGCAATGCGCTTGTCGGAATCCTCGATGACAAGGAAAGGAGTGCCTGCGGACTTGAGGTTCTGGCCGACAATGCTGCCGACGCGGCCATAGCCGACGAGGATTGCGTGGCCGCTCAGTGCCGTCGGGTGAACGTCGTCCGCGTCAACGTGTTCTTCCACATGTGCCGTGACGGTATCCGTTGCCGGAACTGGAGCTTCCGCCGGCTCCTCGCGCTTGGCTTCGAGGAGCGGCCGCATGCGGTCACAGACGAAGAAGAGCAGGGGGTTGAGAATGATCGAGATGATCGCGCCGGCAAGGATCAGGTCTCGGCCTTCCTCCGGCAGTAGGCCGAGATCGACGCCGAGGGCGGCGAGGATGAAGGAAAATTCGCCGATCTGCCCGAGGCTTGCCGAGATTGTCAGCGCTGTGCCGACCGGCTTCCTGAAAAGCAGGACGATCAGGAACGCCGCCACGGATTTGCCGATCACGATGATGAAGACGGTCGCGAGTACCGGCAGCGGCCTTTCGATTAGGATGTTCGGATCGAACAGCATGCCGACGGAGACGAAGAAGAGCACCGCAAAGGCATCGCGAAGCGGCAGGCTTTCCTGGGCGGCGCGATGGCTGAGTTCGCTTTCGGCGAGAACCATGCCGGCAAAGAAGGCGCCGAGTGCCAGCGACACGCCGAAAAGCTTGGATGCGCCAAAGGCGACGCCGAGTGCGATGGCCAGCACGCCGAGACGGAAAAGCTCGCGCGAGCCCGTATGGGCGATGCGATGCATCGTCCAGGGAATGAGCTTGCGGCCGAAGACCAGCATGAGCGCGACGAACAGCGCGACCTTGACCAGCGTCATGGCGATGATGCCGCCGACGCCGAGATCGAGGCCGAGAAGCCGGTTGAGGCCCGCCGAAAGAGGTTCGACCGGGCCATGACCATCGCCGGTGATACTGGCCGCGGCCGGGATCAGCACCAGAGCCAGCACCATGGCTAGGTCTTCGACGATCAGCCAGCCGACGGCGATACGCCCGCGTTCCGTTTCGACAAGACGCCGCTCCTGCAGGGCTTTCAGCAGCACCACCGTCGAGGCGACGGAAAGCGCAAGGCCGAAGACGAGGCTGCCCCCCGTCGGCCACCCGAGAAATGCGCCGAGACCCCAGCCGAGCAGCGTGGCAAAGCCGATCTGTACGACAGCACCCGGCACCGCGATGCCTCGCACGGAGAGCAGGTCCTTAAGGGAAAAATGCAGGCCGACGCCGAACATCAGCAGGATGACGCCGATTTCCGCAAGCTCCGGCGCAAGGCTTTGATCGGCAACGAAACCCGGCGTATGAGGGCCGACGAGAACGCCCGCGACAAGATATCCCACAAGAGGAGGAAGGCGCAGGCGATTGGCGATCGCGCCTAGAATAAATGCCAGCACGAGGCCGCCGACGATTGTCGAAATCAAAGGCGTATCGTGAGGCATCGCTCTCTCCCGGTCTGGAAATCCTGTTCAAAACATGACATATATGATTTATATCGACCAATATGGGCGGCTTGGAATTATGGGTCAAGGTGCAAAAGAAACAATTCTGACGCCCGCTTTGTGCCGAGCGGCTCGTGGGCTGCTTGATTGGACTCAGACGGATCTTGCTGACAAGGCAGCCGTCTCCCGCAGCACGATCCGCGACTATGAAGGCCGTCATCACGAAATCCATCGCGCGACGGAGGCACAGTTGCGCCTTGCCTTCGAGGAGGGCGGCGTAAAATTTATTGAAATAGAAGGCTGCGGAACCGGCCTCTGCCTGCCCGGCCCCGTGAATTGAACTTCCTCAGGACCGCATCAGGCAGGCCGCGCCGACCTTGTAGACATAGATCGTATCGCCTTTGTAGTTACCTTTTTCCGGCTGCCAGCTTTTCAGCATTTCCGGCGTTTCGTTTGCGCAGGTCAGCGGCTTGGAAGTCAGGAATAGGACTTGCCCGCTGGTATCGGCCGGCAGGGCGAATTCCTGCTCGTAATAGCTGTCCGGCAGATCGGCCGGCGGACGGGCATAGATCTTGTAGGACGTATCCCGCAGCGTGTGGAAGAGGTCGGCGACCATGTCCCTGTTGTCGGTGACGATGATGCCGGCGCCGGCCTGCGCGGCAAGATCGGCAGCTTCACGGCTGACTTCGGCGCGGCCGAGATAGCGTTCCATGACTTCCTTGCCGTTGGGCAGCACCAGTTGATGCGAGAAGATCGTTGCGAAAGGGAAGAGCAGGCAGGCAATGCCATTGATCGTGAGCGATGTTCTGAGACCCTTCGGCCACAGCCGATAAAGCACCCAGACGGCCAGCACGATGCCGGCCACATAGGCCGTTACGGCCCAGTTGGCATAGGCTTTGGCAATTGTCGCCTGCAAGGTAATGAGCAGCACGACCGGGATCGACAGCCAGACGAGTATCTTCTCGCGCGGCTCGCTGCGGCCGCGGATCATGTTCCAGACGGCCCAGAGCATGGCAAAGAAGACGATCGGGCCGACGACGCCAAACTGCGCCGAGAAGAATTCCAGCCCGCCGCGGATATTGATGCCGAGATCGCTCCAGTGGGCGATATCCTGGGTGTGGCGCACCGTCGTATTGTTGTTCTGCAGGTTCCACCAGAGGTTCGGAACGGCGACGACTGCCGATGTAACGACCGCGATGATGAAATCGCGCACCGAGATGCGCGCCGCCGGAATGAGCAGCATCGCGATCGCGCCGCCCGGCACAAGGAAGAGCACGGCATATTTCGTCAGGAACGCCAGCCCGACGCCGACACCCATGAGGAGCGCCAGCCCGGCAGAGCGACGCCGCATCAACTCGAAATAGGCAATGAGCGCAATGCCTATGAAGAAGAGCAGGATGACGTCGGTGGAAAAGAAGACAGAGGAAAGCGCAACCGCCGGCAGCGTGATATAGGTCGCGCCGACCCAGCCTTCGATCTCCGGCCCGATGAATCGCTTCGCCATTTTCATCAGCACCAGCGCGGTTGCCATGTGGAAGAGAGGGCCGGGAAACCGCAGCCAGTAAATGTCGCTGGAGCCGGCGAGCTCGGTAAAGATCCTGAGCACCCAGGCAATCATCGGCGGTTTTGAATAATAGCCGAAATCGAGATTCTGAGACCAGAACCAGTATTGCGCCTCATCGACGAACAGATCCGTCGTATCGAAATGCAGCGTTACGAGGCGGAAAATCGTGAACGCCAGAATGATGAAGAGGCCGGTCCGAGCTGACATTAATTGGTTACTTCCGCTGACACAGGAGCGCGTGTCGATACACCAACGGTATCGGGCTGCCAACGGGAAAGGTAAGGAGCGTCGGAGGGCGGCGTCTTAGAAGACGCGAAGAGTGCGGCTGTCGCGGTGTGCCGCGATCACATCGAGGAGGGTGATGGCCGCGGCGATCGCAATCGCGATCAGGCAGGAACCCATTCCGAGAACTATCATTTCTCTTTCCTTGTTGACATCATGTCAGGCTCTTCAAATCGGCTCTATAACATAGAGCTTGCGTGTGCCTTGTAGCAGCGATGCAACTCTGTGCCAGTATTTACTAGGTCAAGTCTGGCGAATTGTTTCAAAAGCTATCGGCGCGAAGGGCTTATTAACCTTCAAGCAAGGAATTAACCATAAACATTGGGTTACACGTCGGAATGGGAAGATGCACTCGTTCCCACCAGGCATGACGCCGCCCCGCCGTACCGGGTCGATCCGGTATCCATCTCTTCAGGCAGCTCCGAAACAGAATTGCTGATCAGGAGGCTTCAGTCCGTCGGTCGTTACCGATGGCGAAGACGGTCTCCGTGCGTAGCGTTCTTCGGAAACGTCAAAAGTTTTTGGCCGGGTTAGCCCGGAAAGTGGTTGGGGACAGGCGTTGGGGCAGGATATGCCATCAGATCAGGCTCGTGGAGCACAGGCAGGCAGCCTGCGTGACCGCCTGCGCTTTGCAGGTCTCGACACCGACCAGTGCGAGATGGTCCGCCGCAATCGGCCTGCCCTTGAAGCTCATCTGAAGGCCGGCCTGCGCGATCTCTTCCATCGTTTCCAGTCTTTCCCGGATGCCGCGCGCAATTTCGAAAGCGAGCGTCAGATCGAGCGCCTTCACGACCTGCAATCCTCACACTGGGATGTGTTGACGGATGCACGTTTCGACAGCCTCTACGCGGAACGCGTCAAGGTTCTCTCCGATACCGAAAGCAAGATCGGCCTGGATCCCCGCTGGCACGTGGCAGGCCACGGCGTCATGCTGGAGCACGTGATTTCCGGTCTCGCCGATGAACTGGCCGGCCGCCCAGTCCTGCCATCGGCCAAGCGTCGTGCTCGCGAGATCACCGACCTGATGACATCGATCCTCCGCATCGTGATGGTCGATGTCGAAATCGCCGTCTCACTGCGTTTCAATGCGCTGCGCGCCACGCAGCAGCGCGCACTCGCCGATCAGCGTGCCGAAGGTGAGGCGGAAATCGCCCGTATCTTCAGTGACGTCATAGAAAGCCTGTCAGCCCGGGACCTGACGCAGCGCGCACCGGTCGATGGCGCTCACGCCGACATTGCTGCCGCGCTGAACGCGGCCCTCGACAACCTCCAGGCGGAATTTGCCGCGATTGCCGAGCGCAATGCGAAGGCCGAAGCCGCAACACAATCGCTTGCCGGCGCATCCCGCAGCTTTGCCGGCAATGCCTCCGGTCAGGCCGGACGCCTGCAGCTTTCCGCCGCTGCCCTTGCCGGCATCGCCGAGCGGGTCCGCGAGGGTGCAGCAGGCAGCCGGGCTGCCGAAAAGGCGGCCGCAGCCACGCGTGCCGCCGTCGAGGAAAGCGGCGAGGTCGTCGGCCGGGCAATCAACGCCATGGCCGATATCGAACAGTCTGCGGAGAAGATCGGCCAGATTATCGGCGCGATCGACGAGATTGCCTTCCAGACGAACCTGCTCGCCCTGAATGCCGGCATCGAAGCTGCCCGCGCCGGCGAATCCGGCCGCGGCTTTGCCGTCGTGGCGCAGGAAGTGCGGGCACTTGCCCAGCGCTCGGCGGAAGCGGCCCGTGAAATCAAGACGCTGGTGACCACCACCAAGACGCAGGTCGATGCCGGCGTGCAGATGGTCGGACGCACGCAGGATTCGATTGCCAGCATCGTCCGCCAGGTGACTGACATCAACGCGGCGATCGCCAATATCGCCAGCGAGACCGGTGAACATGCCGCCGGCCTCGAAGCCGCGACTGCCGATGTAAAGGGTCTCGGCGGCGAAGTGGCAGACAATGCAAGCTTCGCCGAGCGTTCTGCCGAAGGCGCCGATCACCTCTACACGGTCATTCTCGAGCTTGGCCAGACGATCCGTGAATTCCGCATTGCCCGTGAAAACACTTATGCAACCCGGCTGCAGCCGGCACGTACCGCCCAGCCTCGGCAGGTTGCGATCGCGGCGCGTCCGGAAGCGGTCGAAGACGAATACGAAAACGACGATTTTACCATGCCGTTGCCTGTCGCGAGAGCAGGAGGTGGGCGGAATGTTTACTAACCTATCGGATTATGACGCCGGCTCGCTTTCGCGGGTTGGGGACAAGGGGACAAGGAAAAGCTGATGGCAGCAAAGAAGAGTGCCAAGACGCTGGAGTTGCCAGCGGTTCTTGATCTCAATGAGGCGTCCGCATTGCGTGACAAGCTTCTTTCCATGCGCGGAAACCCTCTGGCGATCGATGCTTCGGCAGTCGAACGCATCGGCGCTCTTTGCGCCCAGGTTCTGATGGCCGCCGAGAAGACCTGGGACCAGGACAAGCAGTCGATCACCTTCTCGAAGGTGTCCGACGCATTCACGAAAACCATGCAGTTGGTTGGCGTCGACATCGACCATCTGCTTGCCAAGGAGATCCGGCAATGAAGAAGAAAGTATTGACGGTGGACGATTCCCGTACCATCCGGAACATGCTTCTCGTAACCCTGAACAACGCGGGTTTCGAGACGATCCAGGCTGAAGACGGCGTTGAAGGCCTCGAGGTTCTCGAAGAGTCCAATCCTGACGTCATTGTCACCGACATCAACATGCCGCGCCTCGACGGCTTCGGCTTCATCGAAGGTGTCCGTCGCAACGAGAAGTACCGTGCGATCCCGATCCTGGTGCTGACCACTGAAAGCGACGCGGAAAAGAAGAACCGTGCCCGCCAGGCTGGTGCCACCGGCTGGATCGTCAAGCCCTTCGACCCCGCCAAGCTGATCGATGCCATCGAGCGTGTAACCGCCTAAAAAGCCCAGGATTTGCTCCTATGGATATGAACGAAATCAAAGAGATCTTTTTCCAGGAGTGCGAGGAACAGCTCGCCGAACTGGAATCCGGTCTCCTGAAAATGAATGATGGCGATCGCGACCCGGAAACCGTCAATGCGGTTTTCCGCGCGGTCCATTCGATCAAGGGCGGTGCCGGTGCCTTCGGTCTGGATGACCTCGTCGCCTTCGCCCACGTCTTCGAGACCACACTTGATTGCGTTCGTTCCAACAAGCTTGAGCCGAACCAGGACGTCCTGAAGGTCATGCTGAAGTCGGCCGACGTGCTCGCCGACCTGACCAATGCTGCCCGCGATGGCGGCAGCGTCGATGAAAGCAGAAGCCGCGGCCTCGTCAAGGAACTGGAAGCGCTTGCCCACGGCGAGATGCCGTCTCCTTCGGCAGTTTCCGAGGCGCCCGCACCGAAGCCGGTTCCCAAGGCCGCTGCTGCTCCGGCTGCCGCAGCCCCGACTCCGAAGCCGACCGACGATAGCGGCTTCCAGCCGATCCCCTTCTCCTTCGACGATTTCGGCGGTGAAGAGAAGCCGATCGATCTGCCGGCCTATGAAATCATCTTCAAGCCGCGCTTCGAACTCTATTCAAAGGGTAATGACGCCACCCTTCTGCTGCGTGATCTCTCCCGCCTCGGCGAGATGAGCATCTATTGCAACACCGATGCTCTGCCCGGCCTCGATGAGATCGATCCGGAAGGCGCCTATTTCTTCTGGAACATCACGATCAAGACGGACAAGGGCGAAGACGCCATCCGCTCGGTCTTCGAATTCGCCGAATGGGATTGCGATCTGACCGTGAGGCCGGCAGAGGACACCAAGCCCGGCGACACCAATGAAGAACTGCCGATGATCCCGGTCCCGTTCGATCTCTCGATCCTGGATGATGGCGGTACCTCCGAAGCACCGGCTGCTGCCGAGACCACGGCCGACGATACGGCTGCGGCCGTGGCTGCTGCCGAAACGGCGACCAACGTCACGCAGATGGCTGCTGCTGCCGCCCGTGTCGAAAAGAAGGAATCGGCTGCCGCCGCTGCGGCTGCAGCAGCAAGTGCTGCCGCCCAGAACAATGCCGCTGCCAGCGCCGGCCAGACGATCCGCGTCGATCTCGATCGCGTCGACCGCCTGATCAACCTCGTCGGCGAGCTTGTCATCAACCAGGCGATGCTCTCCCAGAGCGTCATCGAAAACGATACGACCGGCACGTCCTCGATCAATATGGGCCTCGAAGAGCTGCAGCAGCTCACCCGCGAGATCCAGGACTCGGTCATGGCGATCCGCGCCCAGCCCGTGAAGCCGGTCTTCCAGCGCATGTCGCGTATCGTCCGCGAAATCGCCGACATGACCGGCAAGTCGATCCGACTGATCACAGAAGGTGAAAACACCGAAGTGGACAAGACGGTCATCGACAAGCTGGCCGAGCCGCTGACGCACATGATCCGCAACGCCGTCGACCACGGTATCGAAACGCCTGAAAAGCGTGCTGCTGCCGGCAAGAACACCGAAGGTACGGTCCGCCTGACGGCAAAACATCGTTCCGGCCGCATCCTGATCGAACTGGCCGACGACGGCGCCGGCATCAACCGCGAAAAGGTCCGCCAGAAGGCGATCGCCAACGAGCTGATCTCGCCTGACGCCAACCTGTCGGATGAGGAAATCGACAACCTGATCTTCCTGCCGGGCTTCTCTACGGCCGACAAGATCTCCGACATTTCCGGTCGCGGTGTCGGCATGGACGTCGTCAAGCGCTCGATCCAGGCGCTCGGCGGTCGCATCAACATCACCTCGAAGCCGGGCCATGGCTCGGTCTTCACGATGAGCCTGCCGCTGACGCTCGCCGTCCTCGACGGCATGGTGGTCACGGTCGCCGGCCAGACGCTGGTCGTGCCGCTGACGGCCATCGTCGAAACCCTGCAGCCGGAAGCCGCCGCGATCCACTCCTTCGGTGCGAGCCACCGGCTGATCTCGATCCGCAATTCCTTCTGCCCGCTGGTCGATGTCGGTCGCATCCTGAACTTCCGCGCCACCCAGGCAAACCCCGTCGAAGGTGTCGCCCTTCTCGTCGAATCCGAAGGCGGCGGTCAGCGCGCCCTCATGGTCGATGCGATCCAGGGGCAGCGTCAGGTCGTCATCAAGAGCCTCGAGGCGAACTACACCCACGTTCCGGGCATCGCTGCCGCAACCATCCTCGGTGACGGCCGCGTGGCCCTCATCCTGGACGTGGACGCGGTGGTCGGCGCCTCGCGCGGACAGTCCCTCAAGGCGGAAATGTCTCTGGCGGCAGTAGGATAAGAGGCAATGTCGTACACGGCGAAAAATCTGACCCTCGGCGGAAACGAGCTTATCGCATTCCGCATCGGCGATCAGGAATTCTGCGTGAACATCATGGCGGTCCGCGAGATCCGGGGCTGGACCCCGGCGACCGGAATGCCACACTCGCCATCCTATATGGTGGGCGTCATCAATCTGCGTGGTGCAGTGCTGCCGATCATCGATCTGTCGGCCCGTCTCGGCATGAAGCCGACCGATCCGAGTGCCCGTCACGTCATCATCGTCGCCCAGGTCCACCACAAGGTGGTGGGCCTGCTGGTCGATGCGGTTTCCGACATCCTGACCGTCACTGACGATGACATTCAGCCGACACCCGAGATTTCCTCGGACCTTCAGCGTCAGTTCGCTCGCGGCATTCTCTCGATCGAAAAGCGAATGATCTGCCTGATCGAACTCGAAGCCCTGTTCCCAGATACCGAAAGCGAAGCCGCATGAATGCACTTGGCGTAAAAGATCAGAGGCAGCCTGGTGCCGACGAGGTTCTGGCGAGCGGCGAATACCCGCTGACGCGCCGCGATCTCTCGGAAATCGCCGCCATGATCTATGCGGATGCCGGCATCTTTCTCAATGAGACGAAGGCTTCGCTGGTCTACTCTCGTCTGTCGAAGCACATCCGCAATCTCGGCCTTTCGGGCTTTCGCGAATATTGCGATCTTGTCGCCTCGCCGGCCGGTGCTGCCGCCCGGCGCGAGATGCTGTCGCACCTGACGACAAATTTCACGCGCTTCTTCCGCGAGAACCATCATTTCGAACATCTGCGCGACCACGTGCTGCCCGATCTTCTGAACCGGGCGCGCGCCGGCGGCCGCGTTCGGATATGGTCGGCTGCCTCCTCGGATGGGCAGGAGCCCTATTCGATCGCACTGACCGTCCTCTCAATGATGCCGAATGTCGCCGACTACGACTTCAAGATTCTCGCGACAGACATCGACCCGAAGATCCTCGCGGTCGCCCGCACCGGTGCCTACGATGAGAACGCGCTGGAAACCGTCTCGCCTGCCATGCGTAAGCAATGGTTTACCGAGGTGGAGATGCAGGGGCGCCGCAAGTACCAGGTCGACGACCGCGTGAAACGTCTCATCACCTACAACGAGCTGAACCTGATGGCCCAGTGGCCGTTCAAGGGCAAGTTCGACGTCATCTTCTGCCGCAACGTCGTAATCTACTTCGATGAGCCGACGCAGATGAAGATCTGGCAGCGCTTCGCCGGCCTGCTGCCGGAAGGGGGTCATCTCTATATCGGTCACTCCGAGCGAGTTTCGGGCGAAGCCAAGAACGTCTTCGACAATATCGGCATCACCACCTATCGCTATACGACCAAGGGTATCGGGAGGAAGGCATGAGCGCTCCGGCAAGAGTTCTCGTCGTTGACGACTCGCCGACCATGCGCGGCCTGATCTCGGCCGTTTTGAGCTCGGATCCCGAAGTCGATGTCATCGGTCAGGCCGGCGATGCCCTGGAAGCGCGCGAGGCGATCAAGCGGCTGAACCCGGATGTGGTGACGCTCGATATCGAGATGCCGAACATGAACGGTCTCGAGTTCCTCGAGAAAATCATGCGCCTGCGGCCCATGCCCGTCATCATGGTCTCGACCATGACGCATCGCGGCGCCGAGGCGACACTCGCGGCCCTCGAAATCGGTGCCTTCGATTGCGTCGGCAAACCGCAGCCGGGTGAACCGCGCCCGTTCGGCGACCTTATCGAGAAGGTGAAGGCGGCCGCCCGCACACAGCGCAATTTCGCCAAGCCGGCCACGCCCGCCGCCGTCACGCCGACCGCGGTGGCCGATTTCCGCGTCGGCCGCAAGATCGTCGCGATCGGTTCTTCGACCGGTGGCGTGGAAGCCCTGATCGCCGTGCTGCAAAAATTCCCGGCCAATTGCCCGCCGACCGTCATCACCCAGCATATGCCGCCGACCTTTACGAAGAGCTTTTCCGAACGGCTGAATCGCCTCTGTGCGCCGGTCGTGGAGGAAGCGACCGATGGCGCCCGTCTCGAGATCGGCAAGGTCTATCTCGCACCCGGCGGCGAACGTCATCTGCAGGTCTCCAATGCATCGGCGCCCTGCTGCCGGCTGGTGGAACGGGCGCCGGTCAATGGCCACCGCCCGTCGGTCGACGTGCTCTTCGATTCGGTTGCCGAACTCGCCGGGCGCAATGCCGTTGGCGTTATCCTCACCGGCATGGGGCGCGATGGCGCCGCCGGGCTGTTGAAAATGCGCCACGCAGGGGCAAGAACGCTCGGTCAGAACGAAAAAACCTGCGTTGTTTACGGAATGCCAAGAGTTGCCTACGAACTTGGCGCAGTTGAGCAGCAGCTACCGCTGACTGCTATCGGCGAAGAAATACTGAAAATGACAGCCGCCCGAAAGGAAGGGACAGAATAATGTCGATCGCGGAGAAAATCAAAGTTCTGATCGTTGACGATCAGGTTACAAGCCGCTTGCTGCTCAGCGACGCACTGACGCAGCTGGGCTTCAAGCAGATCACCTCTGCCGGCGATGGCGAGCAGGGCATGAAGATCATGGCGGAGCAGCCCCATCACCTTGTCATCTCCGACTTCAACATGCCGAAGATGGATGGCATTGGCTTCCTTCAGGCTGTGCGCAGCAACCCGAACACCAAGAAGGCGGCCTTCATCATCCTCACCGCACAGGGCGACCGTGCGCTGGTGACCAAGGCAGCGCAGCTTGGCGCAAACAACGTTCTGGCAAAGCCCTTCACCATCGAAAAGATGAAAGCGGCCATCGAAGCCGTGTTTGGAGCCCTGAAATGATCACTGAGGGTGCGGCCCGCCGCGTGCACATCATTCAGGGTGAATACAAGGTCTTGAGTGATCCGGATGCGGTGCTTTCGACCATCCTTGGCTCGTGCGTGGCAGCCTGCCTCAGAGATCCCGTCGCAGGTGTCGGCGGCATGAACCACTTCCTGCTGCCGGGGACAGGCAACACCCCGATGACCGGCGGCGATGCCACGCGCTACGGCGTGCATCTCATGGAACTGCTGATTAACGGCCTCCTGAAAAAGGGCGCGCGGCGCGACCGGCTGGAGGCCAAGATCTTCGGAGGCGCGAAGACGATCTCGACGTTCTCGAATGTCGGCGAGCAGAACGCAGCCTTCGCCATGCAGTTCCTTCGAGATGAAGGCATTCCGGTGGTCAGCTCCAGCACGGGCGGTGAGCATGGACGCAAGATCGAATACTGGCCGGTGTCCGGCCGTGCCCGGCAATACCCCCTGACCGGCGCCGAAACCCAGAGAACTGTCGCTCTCGAGCAGCGCCCCGCCGCTCCGCAAAAGCCCGCCGAGACCAGTATCGAATTCTTTTAATGGCGAGGATTTTTATATGACTTTTACACCGATGATCGAGCCGCCATCGCCGGTTGAGGCGCTCAGCGACGTATTGATGCGCATTGTCTCCGAGCTTCACGACGTTGCCTACCTGATCGAACGGATCGAACCTCAGCTGATCGAACTGGGCGGCTCGGAAATCCTCAATTCTCCCGATAGCATGAAGGTGATGCAGGGTATCGATCTCGCAGTGCAGAAATCGCGCGGTCTCGCCGAGTTCATCGACACCATCACCGGTGAAATTCCGCATAACTGGTCGATCGATGTCGCGACCGCACTCAGCCTCGTCAAGCTTGCCGAGATGCAGAAAGCGCTCGGCGGCGGTACGCGCCACGGCCACTCCCAGCCGCTCAGCAAGGCTGCCGCCGACTTCGATTTCTTCTGATACTGCAATTCTCCTAGATGCGCTGAACGAAACGCTCGCACAAGTTTCGGCGTCTATTCGTCAAATGAGGCAATAAGCCTGCTTTGTCTTTGACGGATCGTGCGAGAACAGAATGAATCTGTTAAATCAATTAGTTCAGATTATTAAGAACTTTGGTTCCCTTGGGCGGACGCGTTTGATGATCCTTGGTGGGGTCGGCGCCGCTTCCATCGCAATCATCCTGGCGGCCGCAATTTTCGTCAACAAACCGGCCCAGGAAACGCTTTATGTCGGCCTTGAGACGACTGATCTCAATCAGATCAGCATGGCGCTCGCTGAAAGCAATGTCGACTTCCAGGTTGGGACCGATGGCTCCAGCATCACCGTACCGGCCGGCATGACCGGCAAGGCCCGTCTGCTGCTTGCAGAGCGCGGCCTGCCGAACAGCGCCAATGCCGGCTACGAACTCTTCGACAATGTCGGCTCGCTCGGCCTCACCTCCTTCATGCAGGAAGTGACCCGCGTCCGTGCGCTCGAAGGTGAAATCGCCCGCACCATCCAGTCGATCTCAGGCATCACCGCCGCACGCGTCCACATCGTCATGCCCGAGGTCGGCAACTTCCGGAAGGCCGAACAGAAGCCGACGGCTTCCGTCATGATTCGCGCCAGCGCCGCGACAGGACGAAACGCGGCCACCTCGATCCGCCATCTCGTCGCCTCGGCCGTGCCGGGGCTCGATGTCGCTGACGTGACGATCCTCGATTCGGCCGGCCAGCTTCTCGCTTCCGGCGATGATGCCGCCAATGGCACGCTGAACCGCTCGCTCAACATCGTCCAGAATGTCCAGCAGGAAGTCGAATCCAACATCGACAAGGCGCTCGCACCTTTCCTCGGCATGGACAACTTCCGCTCCAGCGTCACGGCCAATCTCAACACCGACGCCCAGCAGATCCAGGAAACCACCTACGATCCGGAATCCAAGGTCGAGCGCTCCGTTCGCTCCACGAAGGAAGCGCAGCAGTCGCAGCAGAATCAGTCCGACAATGCGACGACGGTCGAGCAGAACATTCCACAGGCGGCCCCGCAGGCCGGCGGCGCAAATGGTCCGCAATCGCAGGACAAGTCCGACAAGCGGGAAGAACAGACCAACTACGAAATCAACAGCAAGACCACGGCCACCACGCGCAACAGCTACCGGGTCGAAAAGCTCTCGGTCGCCGTCGTCGTCAACAAGGGCCGTATCGCCAAAATGGTAGGCGAGCCCGCCGACCAGGCCAAGATTGACGCCTATGTTGCCGAGATGCAGAAGATCGTCGCCTCGGCCGCCGGCATCGATCCGAACCGCGGCGACGTCATCACCGTCACCCCGATGGATTTCCTCGAGAACCAGCTGCTCGACGATGCCAACAGCGGTGTCCATGTCATGGATATGCTGAGCCGCAACCTCGCAGGCATCATCAACTCGCTGGCCTTCGTTGCGGTAGCCTTCGTGGTGATCTGGCTGGGCGTGCGTCCTCTCATCCGCACCGTCAGCGGCTCGGGTACATCCTCCGCCGCAGTCTTCGGCGACGCCACTCCGGAATCGGCCGGCCTGGAACTTCCCGACTTCGCACCGGCGGGTGCTGCGGCGGGCGGTGCTCTCATGGATGGCTTCGGCTCCGACTTCGGCTTCGACAGCACCGAGGATCTGCTCAGTCTCGGCGACGACGACGGCAACTTCAACCGCCGCGTCAAGGAAGGTCCGGAACGCAAGCTTGCCCGTATGGTGGAGATCAACGAGGAACGCGCTGCGAAGATCCTCAGAAAATGGGCCATCGACGAAGCTGCATGATAACAAAGGCCGGGAAACCGGCCTTTTTCTTTTTCAGCTGTGGATAGGCCGATCAGTAACGGAAACGTTATCGGCACCGGTAGCCGGCCCGTAAGGACCCGATTACTTTGCAACGAAGAATTCGGATGTAGAGATCCTGCGGCAAAGGGATGGTGTCGTCTTCGCGACGCTGAAGTCCTGAATAAGGGGGACGATGTAAGTATGCTTCCAATAGAACAACAGGTCGTTGCTTTCACGCGTTTGATATTTGCTTCCGTTGGGCGATCGGTTTCGGCGCGTCCCTGGCCGGAACTGTGATAATTACGCCATTCAGACCGATAATTCCGCGCGGCCCCACTCGCGCATAAGGCGAGGAACATTGCGGCCAAAGCCAGAATCATCCTACTTTATCTATATTCGCGAGAGTGGAATGGTGGTCGAATCACCGCATGGAAGGCCACAAAAGTAAATCCCCAGAAGTCGGAGATGGTGATTTGCGGTGGTTGGCTTACCCTTAAGTGATTCGAAATGGGATTCGCGTGGGGCATGTGTTTGAATCCTTTTCCTAAAACAGAACTTCTTTGCGAGAATCGATAGTTTCTCAGCCGCAGGTCACTGCTAATGGATATGGACACATTTCAGGCGAATAGAGGCGAGAGGCAGATGGCGAACTTCGTCGGCGCCAATGTGCCGGATCTTCTGCCGCGCCACGAGCTGATCAATCGTCTGCGCATCATCGCCGAAACCGGCAAGTTGCAGGCCGGCTTGCAAGCGCTGACCGAATATGTCGGTGCCATGCATTATCTGATGGCGCGCTGTGACCTCATCCAGGAAAGCGGTCTGGACTTTATCGTGTCGTCCGACTGGCCTTTCGATCTGGTGAAGGAGGTCGCCAATGACCTGGTATCCGGCTATGCGCGCTCGACCGAATTCGAAAAATGCATGCAGGTGCTGCAGCCGGGCTTCGCGCTTTTGCCCGACAGCGTTGAAGTGCCACACGGCGCAAGCCGGCAATATTGTTCTCTGACCTTCAATGTCGGCCGATCTCGGTTGGCATTGATGTTCCTGTTCAGGGAAGGTTTCGTGCTTTCGCCGGAACGTCTCCGGGACGTGGGCCTTCTTGCAGGCTATTTCGCAAGCTTCCTTCGGTGCGGGGGCACGAAGGTCGATCGCGATTTCGAGCTGACGGAGCGGGAGCTGGAATGTCTCTTCTGGATCGCGGAAGGCAAGACAAGCGACGAGATCGCCATGATCCTCGGTATCTCCCGGAATACCATCAATAACTATATTACCAGCGTGATGCGCAAGACTGCAACGAAGACGCGTTCCGAAGCGATAGCCTTCGCCGTTCGCAACAATCTCGTTTGAGGGGAATTATGGGGCATCAACCAGGCAGGGCGATAGGCAATACGGACCAGATGCGCATGGTGCGCGTGAACAGGATTTCCAGCCGGTCTGACCTTTTTCCGCGCCTGATTGCCATGCAGAAGCTCGCGGATGCGCAAGGTTTCGCTGTCTTTCGTGTCACGGGTTCCGGCGTGCCGGCAAAGCAGCGACTGATCTGCGAGCTGGAAAACTGGGGTCCCTCGAATGCCGGCTTCGGCAAGGCCTTCGTCGATGCCCATGGCGAGGCTTTGCTCAATCACATCGATCGTTCGCTGCTGCCGCTGTTCTGGGCGGGCAGCCATGATCGCGCGGCTCCGGGTCCTGCCGACTTCTCACCTTTCATGGTGAGGCTGAAAGACGGGGTGGTTCCTTTCTCCGGTCTTGCCTTTCCGGTGCGTCTCGGCGCTATCGGCAACGGCTTCGTGCTCTTCACGGGCGACGATCTCGATCCCCTGAGCGACACGATCATCGAGCTGCACGGCCGATGCTGCAATGTCATGATGGACCTGCTGTCGCTTGACGAACGTCGTGCGGCGGCAACGGAAGCGCTGAGCGAGCGTGAGATCGCCTGCCTTCAGCTTGCCGGCGACGGCCGTATCAGCGAAGAAATCGCCGACAAGCTCGGCCTTTCCGTCCACACGGTGAACGCCTATCTCGGCTCGGCCACCATCAAGCTTGATTCGGTCAACCGTATCCAGGCGATCGCCAAGGCGATCCGGCTCGGCTACATCAGCTAAAGAACGGCAAAGCCCGGCGCCTTGCGGGCCGGGCCTGATATTCCCAAGCGTAAACTGCTTTAGCCGGCGAGCGCCTGTGGCTTTGCCACGATATAGCGCGCTTCGTGCAGGCTTCTTTGCAGAAAAGCCGTGTTTGCGTCCGGATCGCTGGAAGCGTTCTGGAAGGAAATATGATTGATCTCGATACCGGCATGGTCCTCGGCCAGCGTCAGCTGCGCATAGACGGTCACGCCGCGCGGCTTGATTTCCAGATCGAGCACGACCTCGGGCTTGCCGCCCCATTCCAGCGTATAGTTTCCCCCCAGGCCGAAGTTGACGGTGCCGGGATGGAAAAACAGTTCCGCTGCGGAGGCGACGAGGTCGGCGAGATTGCCGTAATACTCGAAACGCAGCAGAGAAATCAGATCGGATGCGTCCAGAAGCCTGAGCTCGGTTGCGACCGGGCTGATTGCTTCTGCAAGGATTTTTTCACGCTGGGCAGAGTAGGGGCATTTTTTCATTCGACTTATCTTACCCGTTTGTTCTTGGCCTCCGCGGCGTAAACCCGGTGAATGAGTTCCGCGACGGCCTTATAGAAGACTGACGGTATGACACTATCCACCGAGACTTGCGCAAACATGGAGCGTGCGAGAGGTGGATCCTCGAACACGGGAATGCTGTTCTCTTCGGCGATCTCTCTGATTTTCAACGCAATAAGGTCCTGGCCCTTGGCCAGGACGACCGGTGCATCGTTTTCCTCGCGCACGTAGCGCAGCGCCACGGCATAGTGCGTCGGGTTGGCGATGACGAGGGTGGCGCGCTGAACGCTGGCGATCATGCGCCGACGGGCGCGGTCACGCATGACGGAGCGCTGTCTGCTCTTGACGAACGGGTCGCCCTGCGACTGCTTGTTTTCTTCCTTCACCTCGTGCTTCGTCATCTTCAGTTCGGTGAACCAGTGGTAGCGCGTCCAGAACACGTCGGCGATGGCGACGATGGCGGTGGCGATCAGCATCACGATGATGATCTTGCGCATGGCCGTCATCATGCGAACCATGATCGTCTGCGGGTCGGAGAACATCGCATCGATCGAGCCGAAATATTCGCTTCTAAGGACGAAGAAGAGAATCACTCCGACGACGACCACCTTGAACAGCGACTTGCCGAATTCGACGAGCCCCTGGAGGCTGAAGAGCCGCGACCATCCCTTGACGGGCGAAATACGCGAAGCCTGAGGACGGATGCGTTCGAGAACCGGTGTCGGCAGGTTCTGGAAGACGGATGAGGCGATACCGAACACTATGAACATGATGAAAGCCGGGGCAAGAAGCGCCGCAACGGCCCAGCCGAGCTTCACAAAGAGCGAGATGACGTCAGGTCCGGTTTCGATCTTCCACTGGTCTGGCTGCTCGAAGATGTCGCGCAGGGTCTCGGCCATGTGCGACGTTGCGCTGGGAAGGAAGAAGACGAGGTAGATGAAGGTCGCGAGAATCGTCGTGAAGATCGAAATTTCACGCGAGTGGGGGGTATTACCTTTTTCGGCAGCATCAGACCGCTTTTTCGCGGTAGGGGCTTCTGTTTTGCTGTCCTTGTCTTCATCGGCCAAGTCTGCGGCCCTCCGTCAAAGAAAAAGGCCGCTGCTAAAGCGCGGCCCGTTTCCAAGAAGGGTAGACGTGTGCGTCTTGTCGATCAACCGCCGCCTTGCCGGCCAGTCGAATTGTCAACAGCTGCGATGGTTTAGGCGGCCGCCGGACCGCCTTCCTTTTCCTTGAGTTCGATCTGGCCGGCATTGGCCAGGCGAATCGCTTCCTGCGCCACGGCGCGCCGTGCAATCGCGATCTCGCGCGGATTGACGCCGGCCATGCCGCTTTGAAGATCCGATTCGATCATGCGGCGCTGGCGCGGACTGATGGAGGAAAGAACCGATTCGCGGATTTCCGCCGATGCGCCACGCAAGGCGACTGTGAGGACGTCGGTCGAGATGTCGTTGAGCAGCATGACGCGGCTGCGCTGCGGCATGAACATAAGATCTTCGAAAAGGAAGATCTTCGGACGAACCTTGTTGACCGCTTCGCGATTGATCGATTCGAGCGAGGTGAGCAGCGTATCGACCTGCGGCTTGTCCATCTCGTTCATCAGGTCGGCGACCTTGGTGGAGCCCGATGCGTTGCGTTCTGCGTCGATCTCGGCAAGCAGCGTCATCACCTGGTTTTCGATGATTTGTGCAGCCTTCGGGCTGACACTCTTCATGTTGACCGTACGGTTCATGATGTCGGCACGACGGTTGTCGGGAAGCTGCAGCAATACCTTCGCGCCGAAGGACGAGGGCATCATGGATAGGATATACGCAACGGTCTGGGGGTGTTCGCGCAACAGGAACTGGGCGACGAAAGCAGGTTCCGCCTCGGCCAGACGATCCCAGATGGAGGTTTCGTAGGCCTGGAAAGCGGTGCGGCGGCCGAGAAGGCTGTCGACTTCGTCAGGGGTCAGCCCTTCCTCGAGGATGGCCTCGATCGCCTTGGCGTTGTCCATCAGACCCGCGCCTTCGGTGAAGAGATCTTCGAATTCGCTGACGAGCTGGAGGAGCTCGTCCGGCGGGATCGCACGAAGCGCCTGGGCAGATCCGATAATGGTCTGCAACTCGGCCTGCGTAAAATATTTCAGCAGCCGGCCGGCGACCCCCTTCCCCATAGCGAGAAGAACTGCCGCCGCCTTTTCAGCCTGGGTCAACGGTTTCCCGGCAAGTGCGCCGCCGAAATCGTCAAAGTCCATCATGGTCTAACCTCTCCGTCCCACACAGGGATCAGGCTTTTTTCGTGCTCAAAACTTCTATCAGTTTTACACCGAATCGCGTGTCGTCGTTATCAAGAACCGTAATCTCGCCGCGTGCAATCCTGCGGCCGTTCACCATTATTTCGACCGGCTCGCCGATCTTCTTGTCGAGCGCGATAGTGGCACCCTCGGTGAGGTTCATCAGGCCGGAAACCTGCATGCGGCTCGTCCCGAGCACGATCTGGACATCGATAGGAATGTCCATGATCAGGTCGAAGTTCGAGTTCAGCGCGCTGCCGAGCGGTGCCGGAGCGGACTGGAAGGAATTGCCGCCGAAGCTCGGCGCAGCGTCGAGGCTGGGAAAGCCTGCTGCACCGCTGCCGGCAGCATCGTCGCCGAAATCGCCGCCCCCGAAATCGCTTCCTGCGAAATCGGCACCGCCGAAGGATGTTTCGCCGGCATCACCGCCGAATGGCGAGAGATCCGTTCCTGCTGCGAAAGCATCGTTCTGCAGGTCGTCGCCGAACTGCGGAAAGTCGCCGTCCGTATCTTTCTTCAACACGCCGCGCAGATCGTCGATAGCCTGATCCAGATCGGCTTCATTGCCCGGCATGTCCAGGGAGAGGTCACTATTCTGCTGTGTCTTCTTCGTAGCCATGAAATCACTATTCCAGTTGAAACTTGCCTCAAACTGCCTTTGTGGCGCTGAGAGCGAGAGAACCGATTAATTCATTAAGTGCCGGATCAGCTCGTCATCCGAATTCATGGTGTCTTTCACGCGCACCATGTAGTTGTCGCCTGAACGCCCGAACTCGCACACATACAATTCCCGGCTGTTGGCGCTGACTTCAACGCGCACGTCGCCACTGTCCCGGAAAGGAATGACATCGCCAGCCATTAGCTTGGAAATCGTCCGCAATGTCAGGTCCTGGAGATGGATCTTCGCTTCGAGGGTGACCTGCGAGCGGCGAACCTGGTCGCCGATCTGCTCGGTGAACTCGGGCGATTTGCTGGGCTGCTTCTTCGGCTTCGGGGCCGAAACCGTCGTCTTGAGCAGTGCCGTCTGCGGCACGATCAGGCTGAATTCGGAAACGATGCCGGCAAGCGTGATCGACATGTTGATCGCAGCGGCAAATTCGTCGGTGCGATCCTCCGGCGGACGCACACGGGCCTCATGCGCGAAGGGCGCCGAGAGGCTGGGCTCGAATCCGCCTGGCGCGTTCACGGCCGAGCGCAGCACCTTGGAAATCTTGTCGAACACCATGCCGGCGAGATCGAGTTCGATAATGGAGAGAAGCCGGTCGGCCGGCTCCTCGATCGTTTCGGCCGTGGCCCCAAGCAGGTGCTCCATCAGGGTGATGATGAAACCGTTGCCACAGCCGATGGTGATGTTCTGCGACCAATTGCGCAGCGTCGCATCGACCAGCGTCATGTTGGTGCTGAGATCGTCGATCAGGTGATTCTTGTAGCCGATCTCGCAGCCAAGATAGCCGACTGTCACATCGAGGCCGGTTTCGCTTTTCAGGACGTCGGGAAAGAATTCGCTGTATATGTCGCCGAAGGAACTGCAGAGCTTGGCAACCCTGCCCCTGTCGCCGAGACCGCCGGTCAATTTGGCAAGAAGGGCGGGATCCATTGTCTGGTTGTCATGCGAAGCATTGCTCATAGTCATTTAAGCTGCCTTGTTTTCGCCACCTGGGTTCATCATTTCCTGTTCCACTGCGTCGATCGACGGGCGTTCATACGCCGAGATCGTCTTGCGGCCGTATTCGAGGGCGACCTGCGGCACCGAGCCGTTCATGTAGGCAAGCAGGGTCTGCTTGACGACGACGTAGAGACGGTGCTGCTTGGAGCGGACGACCTTGATCTGGGAGACCAGCGGGGAGCAGACGCAGTAGGAAAGCAGAATGCCGAGGAATGTGCCGACGAGTGCCGAACCGATGAGGTGGCCAAGCACTTCCGGCGAGTCGTTGATATGCGCCATGGCCTTGATGACGCCGAGAACCGCCGCGACGATACCGATGGCGGGGAACGAATCGCCCATGATCTGGATCGCGTGGTAAGGCTTCATCTTGTCATGAAGGATGGTGTTGATTTCTTCGTCCATCAGCGCCTCGATCTCGTGGGAGCGGGCATTGCCGATGATGATCAGGCGCACGTAGTCGCAGATGAAGGCCGTCAGTTCCTTGTTCTTCAGAACTGTCGGAGCCTGCTGGAAGATCGTCGATTCAGCCGGGTTGTCGATATGCGCTTCGATTTCGTTGCGCGATTTCGTACGCAGGTCGCGCATCAGCGAATAGAGCACACCGAGCGTGTCGAGGTAGTTGCGCTCCTTGGGAACGGAGTGCTTGAAGGCTTCGCCGAGCGCCTTGCCGGAGTCCTTCACCACCTTCATGGGGTTCGCCATGATGAAGCTGCCGAGGCCGGCGCCGCCGATGATCAGGAATTCGAAGGGCTGAAAAAGAGCATCGACTTCGCCGCCCATGGCCATGAAGCTACCGACGATACAGCCGCAGACAACTACAAATCCGATAATAATATTCATCGTCAGCCCAATCTGAACGTTGCTTTTCTTTGCGACGGATAGGGTTTGTGCCTTGCGTGAGGCTGATGAATGCCGTTTTGGCGTATGCTTTTGCGCTGCCAGTTTCGCGCAAGGATTTGCCTTCATATTGAACGTGACGAGTGGGCCTATGCGCGCCCATGTCTGAGATGCCGCTCAGCGGAACCCGTGGCCGAACGAAAAGGAGCCCGGTGTTTCGTCCCGTTTATCGCCAATGTGGAGCTTACCGACATGCAATCCGGTCTTTACGTTTCCCTGTCGTCCCAGATGGCTCTCGAAAAACGCCTGACGACGATCGCCGACAATATGGCCAACGTGAATACGACCGGTTTTCGCGGCACCGAGGTAAAGTTCGACGAAATGATGGCGAACAACGAGAACAAGACGAACACCAAGGTCGCCTTCGTCTCCCAGGGCAACGACTACATGGACACTTCCCATGGTGAGATGCAGCACACCGGCAACATGCTCGATTTCGCCATCAAGGGCGATGCCTGGTTCTCTCTCGACACACCGGCGGGCCGCGTTCTGACAAGGGACGGCCGCTTCACGATGCGCGATACCGGCGAACTGGTTTCCACCCGCGGCTATCCGGTTCTCGATGCGGGTGGTGCGCCCATCGTCCTCAACACAGCCGGCGGCGAACCGAAGGTCGGCACCGACGGCATCATCTACCAGAACGACCGCCAGGTCGGCTCGCTTGGCCTCTTCGAAGCGGATCTCAACAAGGGTTTCCTGCGCTACGAAAATAGCGGTGTCATGACGACAGAGCAGCCGCGTGCCGTCGTCGATCGCTTCGATGTCGGTGTCGAGCAGGGCTACCTCGAGAATTCCAACGTCAATGCGATGCATGAGATGACGCAGCTGATCGAAGTGAACCGCGCTTTCGAAAGCGTCTCGTCCCTGATGCGCGACAGCGAAGATTCCTTCAAGGAAGCGGTTCAGACGCTGGGCGGCAGCCGCTAAGGCAGGGCGTGAAGCATGAACACCACGCTCTTGACCGAAGACGCACTCTCGCCGAAGCTGACGCATCTCGGCGCCCTTGCAGAACGCTATGCCTCGCCAGAATTCTCGGTGACGCATGGCGGCCGCGTTCATACGATCGCAGCCGGTCACTATACCGTGCGCGGCATTTCGAGGTATGTGCGTCTTGGCGAGTTCGTCGCCCATAAATCCGCGACGGGTATACATCTCGGCGAAGTTGTCCGGGTAGAGCCGGATCTGGTTTATGTCTGCCCGATCGAACCGGGCGAGCCGATCGGCATCCATGACGTTGTCATCCGCAAGGGTGCCTTCCGCATCTCCCCGTCGGACAGTTGGTGTGGTCGCACCATCAATTCCCTCTGCGAGCCGATCGACGGGCTCGGCCCGATCACCGAAGGCCTGGACCGCCGGTCGATCTCGAATACTGCGCCGCCTTCGATGACGCGCCAGCGCGTCGAAAAAGGGTTCAAGACCGGCGTGCGCGCGATCGATATTTTCTCGCCGCTCTGCCTCGGCCAGCGTCTCGGCATCTTCGCCGGCTCGGGCGTCGGCAAATCGACACTCCTGTCGATGCTGGCTCGTGCCGACGCTTTCGACAAGGTGGTGATCGCGCTGGTCGGCGAACGTGGTCGTGAAGTCCGCGAATTCATCGAGGATACGCTCGGCAGCGACATGAAGAAGGCGATTGCGGTCGTTGCCACCAGTGACGAGAGCCCGATGCTGCGCAAGATGGCGCCGCTGACGGCCGTAACCATCGCCGAGCACTTCCGAGACAAGGGTGAAAACGTCCTCTTCATCGTCGACAGCGTTACGCGCTTTGCCCATGCAATCCGCGAAGTCGCGACCGCCTCCGGTGAGCCGCCGATTGCGCGCGGCTATCCGGCCTCCGTCTTTACCGAGCTGCCGCGCCTTCTGGAGCGCGCCGGTCCCGGTGCGGAAGGTGCGGGCACCATCACCGCGATCATTTCCATCCTTGTCGATGGCGACAATCACAACGATCCGATCGCCGACTCGACGCGCGGTATTCTGGATGGTCATATCGTTCTGCAGCGAAGCCTGGCGGAGGAGGGGCGCTACCCGCCGATCGATCCGCTCGCATCCATCTCGCGTCTTGCCCGCAAGGCCTGGACCCCGGATCAGGAGAAGCTGGTTTCGCGCCTCAAGGTGCTGATCCATCGCTTTGAGGAAACGCGCGACCTGCGCCTTATCGGCGGCTACCGTCCGGGCGCTGATGCCGATCTCGACATGGCGGTCAGGCAGGTGCCGATCATCTATGACGTCCTGAAACAGTCTCCCGGAGACCGAGAATCGCTCGATGCCTTTGCGGATCTTGCCGGTGCTCTGAAGGCCGCCGCCGGCGTGCCCACTCCGAGTGCGCCTATTCAAAGGAGGGCCTGATCATGGCCGATTTCGAAGACGAACGGATAGCCGCACTGAAAGAGCGCAACAAAGGCGTGCTGCTCGATCGCGCGCTGACCTTTTTGGGTCTGGCACTTGCCGGTGCGTCCGCCTTCTTCCCCTGGTACGTCTTCTTCAACGAGGACAAGTTCGGCATCAACGTCGCCGACAGCAATGCCTCCCGCGATTTGCCGGACTGGCCGGCGCGCAACGTCTTCAGCGTGTCGCCGCTCGCCATGGTCAACAAGAACGATGAGGGCAAGAAAGTCCCGCCGATCGACAATTTGACGACGGCAACCGTTTCCGAGCTCGGCAAGGAGCGCAACGGCGACGCCTTGATGGAGGACCAGCCTTTCCCCGGCAAGGGTTCTTTCCGTTTGCTGCACGTGGCCAATGGCCGGGCCCTCATCGAGGATCCCTCCGGCATGTATGTCGTGCGCGTCGGCTCGATCCTGCCTGACGAAAGCCGCCTTGCCACATTGGAACAGCGCGATGGCAAGTGGGTGATCGTTACCTCCAAGGGTGAGATCTACCAGAACAACTAAAGCATGCCGCGCAAAACCGGGCAGCGGTTCTGCGACAAAGACCTGCGAAATCAAAGCCTGAAGTGTTGGTGGCGAACCCTGAGGATCGTAACACGCTTCAGTTCAGACAAAAGGTGAATCGCTGCAGGCCCGTGTCGGAGAAACGGTCGGGCGACGGTTGGTCGATGTCTGCAAGTAACCTCGAGCAATGGCCTGCAAATCCTGCATTTACCGTAAGTCCCACGCAAGATTACCGCCCTAGGTTCGGCCTAGTAAAAACGGAGAGTTCTCATGCAACCGATTCAACTTTTCGACTTGGCTTCAAAGCAGGCGGAATGGCTGACGATCCGTCAGGAGGTTGTTGCCGGCAACATCGCGAATGCAAACACGCCGAAGTTTCGTGCAAAGGATGTGACGCCTTTCCAGGCCGTGCTCGACCAGTCGGACGTGACCATGGCGCGCACCAATCCGATGCATCTGAGCGGCAACGATTTCAGCACGAGCGGCGATATCGACGTCAAGGACGCCGCGCTCGATCAGGAAATCGGTGTCCAGGAATCCGGCAACACCGTTGGTATCGCCGAAGAACTCTCCAAGTCGGGCGAGATCAAGCGTCAGTATGACCTGAACACCTCGCTCGTCAGTTCCTTTCATCGAATGATGTTGATGACGGTAAGGAAGTAGACGGATGGATCCGCTTTCAGCAGCAATGAAAATCGCAGGTTCCGGGCTCGAATCGCAGTCGACACGTCTGCGCATCGTCTCGGAAAACATCGCCAACGCCCGTTCGACCGGCGACACGCCGGGTGCCGATCCCTATCGCCGCAAGACGATCACCTTCGGCCAGCAGCTCGATCGCACCAGCGGCGTCGAGACTGTCAACGTCAAGAAGATCGGGACCGACGAAGGCGATTTCACCAAGGAATACGACCCGAGCAACCCCGCTGCGGATGAGAAGGGCATCGTCAAGATGCCGAACGTCAATATCCTCATCGAGATGGCCGACATGCGTGAAGCCAACCGCTCGTATGACGCCAATCTGCAGACGATCAAGCAGACTCGCGACCTTATCTCCTCGACGATCGATCTCCTGAAGAGCGGACAATAATGATCAGCAGCGTACAGAATGTCAGCAATCTTTCGATGACCCGCGCCCTCGGCGCCATCGATACCGAAAATTCTGCCTCCTCCACGACTGCGGCCTCGTCTGCTGCGGCTGGTGCATCCGGCGGCCTGAGCTTCGCTTCCGTCATGGGCAACATGGCGACGCAAGCCGTCAGCAGCCTGAAGGGTGCAGAAAACATGTCCTTCGCCGGCATCAAGGGGACGGCTTCCACACGCGAAGTCGTCGATTCGATGCTGCAGGCGGAACAGACCCTTCAGACTGCAATCGCCATTCGCGACAAGGTCGTTTCGGCCTTCCTCGAAGTCACCAAGATGCAGATGTAACTGATTTGAGGACGAACACATGAGAGCGCTCGCCATCGCAGCAACGGGCATGGATGCCCAGCAGACCAACCTGGAAGTCATCGCGAACAACATCGCGAACATCAATACGACCGGTTTCAAGCGCGCCCGCGCAGAATTCACCGACCTTCTCTACCAGACGGAGCGCGCCAAGGGTGTCGCCAACCGAGCCAACCAGGCCATCGTGCCGGAAGGTGCCAATATCGGCCTCGGCGTTCAGACCTCTGCCGTTCGCAATCTGCATCTCCAGGGTGAGCTGACCCAGACCGGTAACGACCTCGACGTCGCAATCGTCGGCAAGGGTTTCTTCCAGATCCAGTCGACCGATGGCACGACGCTCTATTCCCGCGCCGGTGCGCTGAACAAGAACGACCAGGGCCAGTTGGTCAACATCGACGGTTATGAGGTCATCCCGGGCATCACCATCCCGCAGGGTTCCACCGAACTGACGATCAGCCGCTCCGGCGAAGTGACCGCCAAGCTGCCCGGCCAGACCGATCCGACGACGCTCGGTCAGATCACGCTTGCCGACTTCGTCAACGAGGCTGGCCTGAAGCCGATCGGAGACAACCTCTTCCAGGAAACCCCGGCATCCGGCGATGCCGTCATCGGCAATCCCGATGAAGACAACATGGGCTACCTCAAGCAGGGCTACCTGGAATCGTCGAACGTCGATCCGGTGAAAGAAATCACCGAACTGATCTCGGCCCAGCGCGCCTATGAAATGAACTCCAAGGTGATCACCACCGCTGACGAAATGGCATCCATCGTCAGCAAGAACCTGAAGTAAGAGGGAAGGGCCGAACATGATGTTTCGCCGGGCAGGATACGTCCAGGGATGGGTGGCTGCGGCCACGATCGCAATCACCGGCATGTTCGTGCCGGTCGCAGCGGATGCCGGCATGGGTTATGCCGTCGTCCCGACGACGATCATTTACCCCGGCGACACGATTTCGAACTCTCAGCTTCAGGAAGTCGAAGTCACGAATCCCAACCTCGCAGGCGACTATGCAAAGTCGATCTCCCAGGTCGAAGGGTACGTTTCCAAGCGCACGCTGCTGCCGGGCCGGACGATTTCGATCTCCGCACTGCGTGAACCCTATACGGTGACGCGCGGTTCCAACATCCGCCTGGTCTTCCAGCTCGGCCAGATGACCATTTCCGCTGCCGGTTCGCCCCTTGAAGATGGTGCGACCGGCCAGATGATCCGTGCACGCAATATGGACTCCGGCGTCATCGTCAGCGGCACCGTGCTCGCCGATGGTACGGTCCATGTGAGGGCAAAATGAGTTTCTTCTTTCGTATTCTGAGCCTGGTTGCGGTTCTGGCGATGAGCCTGACCGATGTCGCGCCTGCCTGGGCGTTGACGTCCCGCATCAAGGATATTGCCTCGCTGCAGGCCGGCCGTGACAACCAGCTTATCGGCTACGGCCTTATCGTTGGTCTGCAGGGTACAGGTGACGGCTTCCGCGCTTCGCCCTTCACCGAGCAGTCCATGCGCGCGATGCTGCAGAACCTCGGCATTTCCACCCAGGGCAGCCAGTCGAATGCCAAGAATACGGCGGCTGTCATGGTCACGGCCAACCTGCCGCCCTTCGCAAGCCCCGGCAGCCGTATCGACGTGACGGTCAGCTCGCTCGGCGACGCGACGTCGCTGCGCGGCGGTACGCTCGTCATGACGTCGCTCTCAGGCGCCGACGGCCAGATCTATGCCGTCGCCCAGGGTGCAGCCATCGTCAACGGCTTCCAGGCCCAGGGACAGGCGGCGACCGTGACCGAAGGTGTGACGACGGCCGGCCGCGTGCCAGGCGGTGCCATCATCGAACGCGAGCTGCCATCCCGCTTCAAGGATTCGGTCAATCTGGTCCTGCAGCTGCGCAACCCTGACTTCTCCACCGCGATCCGCATCGCCGATATCGTCAATGGTTATGCCAAGGCCCGCTTCGGCGGCCCGGTCGCGGAAGCCAAGGATTCGCAGGAAGTCGTCATCGAGAAGCCGCGTGAGGCAGACCTCACGCGCCTGATGGCCGATATCGAAAATCTCGTGGTCGAGACCGACACGCCGGCCAAGGTCGTCATCAACGAGCGCACCGGCACGATTGTCATCGGCTCGGATGTCCGCGTCTCGCCGGTCGCCGTCAGCTATGGAACTTTGACCGTGCAGGTGACCGAAACGCCGCAGATCATCCAGCCGGAGCCGTTCTCTCGCGGCGAGACGGCCGTCCAGCCGCAGACGGATATCCAGGCCCAGAAAACGGGCGGCCGGGTTGCGATCATCGACGGTCCTGACCTGCGCACCCTCGTTGCCGGTCTCAACAATATCGGCGTCAAACCGGATGGCATCATCGCCATTCTCCAGGGCATCAAGTCTGCAGGCGCCCTGCAAGCGGAGCTTGTGCTGCAATGATCAAGGTCAAGAACGAGAATCCGGTCGTCCAGCTGTTGCGCCGGCTGTCCTTGCCGGCCGCGGGCCTCGTACTACTTTCCATTCCCGGCGCCTTCGCTCAGGAAGTGGCGCCGGCAGGCGACATCACCTCGACGGACGAGGTCAAGCAGTTCTGCACGAATATCGCCGATCCGGCTCGCGATCAGCGCTATCTCCTCCAGAAGCAGGAGCTCGAAAAGCTGCGCGCCGATATCGACAGCCGCGTTGCCGAAATGGACAGGCGCAAGGCCGAATACCAGGACTGGCTGAAGCGGCGCGACGATTTCCTCAAACAGGCCGAGGCCGGCCTGACGGACATCTATAAGAAGATGAAGCCGGATGCGGCAGCCCTTCAGCTGCAGGACGTCAAGCCAGAACTGGCCGCAGCCGTCATCATGCGGCTTGGGCCGCGCCAATCCAGCCTGATCCTGAACGAGATGGATTCCACCAAGGCTGCCAACATCGCCAGCATCATCGCAAGTGCATCTGATCCCAATACCTCGAAGGATCCTTCATGAATAAGCGTTTACCGGCTGTGATCGCCGCTGTTGCCCTCCTTGCTGGCTGCCAATCGACGGCAGTCAACGAGATCGGCCGCGCGCCTTCCATGAGCCCGATCGGCAGCGGTCTTGCCTATGGCCAAACGCCGCAGATGGCGCTTTATCCGAAGCAACCGCGCGCGGTTGCGCAGGGCTACTCGTTGTGGAGCGATTCGCAGGCCGCGCTCTTCAAGGATGCGCGCGCGCTCAACGTCGGCGATATCCTGACGGTCGATATCCAGATCAACGACAAGGGCTCCTTCGACAACGAGACCAACCGCAGCCGCAAGAATTCAAGCGGGATGAACTGGGACGTCAACGCGCAGGTCTTCGGCTGGACGCCACAGTCCAAGACGGATCTGACTTATGGTTCCGACACGAGCACGGACGGCAAGGGCAAGATCGAGCGCACCGACAAGCTCAACCTGTTGGTGGCGGCGGTCGTTACCGGCATCCTCGAAAACGGCAACCTGGTCATCAGCGGCTCGCAGGAAGTGCGCCTGAATCAGGAACTGCGCATCCTCAACGTCGCCGGTATCGTACGTCCGCAGGACGTCAATTCCGACAACCAGATCTCGTATGACAAGATCGCCGAAGCCCGCATTTCCTACGGTGGCCGCGGCCGCCTGATGGAAGTGCAGCAGCCGCCGCGCGGCCAGCAGGCCGTCGATCTCTTCTCGCCGCTTTGAGGCTGAACCAAAATGGCAGACAACGAAACGGACGAAGGCAAAAAGAAGAAGTCGGGCACGGTGATGACGATCATCGGCATTGCCGTCCTGACGCTTGTCGGCGCCGGCGGCGGCTGGGCGGTCGGCAACATGGTAGCGCCGAACATCCGCAGCGCCACCGAGGCCGAACAGGCGAAGGAGGCCGAGGCCAAGAAGAAGGCCGAGGGCGGCCTTCCGAAAATCGCCACGGAAGCCAACAACATCGTCGTGCTGGACCCGGTCACCTCGAACCTGGCTTACCCCTCCGAAAACTGGATCCGACTCGAGGTGGCGCTGATGTTCAACGGGCCGCCTGATGTCAAGGTCGCCGAGGATATTCACCAGGATATCCTCGCTTATATCAGGACCATTTCCCTTCAGCAGATCGAAGGGCCGCGGGGCTTTCAATATCTCAAGGATGACATCCAGGAACGTGTTGACCTTCGCTCTCAAGGGCGCGTATCGAAGGTCATGTTCAGGACCTTTGTCATCGAATGATTCGACTCATAGTTTTCCTTGCCGCCATGATGGCGGTGCCGGAACTGGCGGTAGCACAGCAGCTTCCGACTGATCTGTTGAATATCCCGGTCGACGGCTCCGCCGCCGCCTGGATCATCAGGACATTTGGCCTTCTGACCGTGCTTTCGGTCGCGCCGGGCATCCTCATCATGGTGACGAGCTTCCCGCGCTTCATCATCGCCTTTTCGATCCTGCGTACGGGCATGGGCCTGTCTTCGACCCCGTCGAACATGATCCTTCTCTCGCTCTCGCTGTTCATGACCTTCTACGTCATGTCGCCGACCTTCGATAAGGCCTGGCAGGACGGCGTCCAGCCGCTGCTTGCAAACCAGATCGATGAATCAACGGCGGTTCAACGCATCGCCGAACCGTTCCGCACGTTCATGTCTGCCAATACGCGTGACAAGGATCTCGCGCTCTTTGCCGACCTAGCCCGCGAGCGCGGCCAGAATATCCAGACGACAGACCCGATCGACTACCGCATCCTGCTGCCTGCCTTCATGATCTCGGAGATTCGGCGCGGTTTCGAAATCGGCTTCCTCATCGTCCTGCCCTTCCTCGTCATCGATCTGATCGTTGCGACGATCACCATGGCCATGGGTATGATGATGCTGCCGCCGACCTCGATCTCGCTGCCATTCAAGATTCTCTTCTTCGTGCTGATCGACGGCTGGAACCTTCTGGTCGGAAGTCTGGTGCGCTCCTTCAGCTGACGGGCAAGGTCAGGCTCCCAGTCAGTTTGCCGCATTCCCTTTCTCACAAACACGAAGCCCGCCGGATCGCTCCGGCGGGCTTCGTGTTTGCAATGACGACGGCTTCAGTCGTTCGAGCCGAAAGGCTCGGTGCGCGACGGTAGGGCGGGAACGTCGATGTGGTCGGGGGTGAGGCCGTTTTTCCGCCGCTCGATGATCAGCTCGTAGCCGCGCTCGAGATGATGGCAGAAACGTTCCGCATCGAAGAGCGGCGCGATATAGCGCTTGTCCTTCAGATGGTTCTTGTAGCCCGCGACACGTTCCGGATTGAGCGCGAGCTCGACGGCGAGATCCTCGTAGGCACCGAGATCGTCGGCGACGAGTTCCGGCAGATCGATTGCCCTCAACAGGCTTTCGCTGACGCGTGAGGCGAAGTTCGTGCCCTTCATCGTCAGAACAGGAAGGCCGCCCCAGAGCTGTTCCGAAGTGGTCGTGTGTCCATTGACAGGGAATGTATCGATGCCGAGATCGGCCGCCTGCTGACGGCTGATATGCACTTCATAGGGCGCACGCGGGCAGAAGATGATCCGTTTCGCCGAGATACCATTGGCCTGGAAGCGCGCCAGCAGATTGTCCTTGTTGCGGGACGTATTTGCCATCAGCCAGAGCACGCTGTCGGGCGCACGCTTGAGGATCCTGGACCAGCTGTCGACGACCTGGGAGGTGATCTTTCGGTTGCCGTTGAACGAGGCGAAAATGAAGGCATCTTCCGGGAGGCCCAGCTCTGCCCGCGTGACAGGCTGCGGCCGCGGGCGGTTTGCCGGATCGTTCGGCTGGTAGCTTTCCGGCATGCGCAGGAATTTCTCGTGATAGAAAGGCTTGGCGACGTCAGGCAGCACCGAGTGATCGCCAATGACGTAGTCGAGATCGATATTGACCGTGCTGCCGGGGAAGCCCAGCCAGGCGACCTGGATCGGCGCCAGCGGCTGATTGAAGGACGACGCGCGGCTTCCCGAGGTGTGGCCCTTGAGGTCGACCATGATGTCGATGTTCTCGGCGCGAACGGCATTCAGGACAGCGGCGTCCGACAGGCCGTATGTGTTGACGATCTTGCCCCAGCGGCTGCGATCGGCGACGTTCTTCTCCAGAAACTCGGGCTGGGTGTGATCGAAGAGCGTGATTTCGAACCGGTTGCGATCATGAAGCTCGAGAACCCGCTGCAGCAGCTTCATCGTCGCGTGACCGTCCCACAAGTCCGAGGACATGTAGCCGATGCGGATCTTGTCGGACCAGGTATGCGGCAGACCGCGTCGATAACCCACGCGTACCGGGTCCAGCGGCTGCGTGCCGATCGTCGCATAGCGATTGAAATCCTCGTCGCCGCACCAATGCAGATGATAGAAGGGATTGTCCTTCCTCAGCGTATCGATGTCGCCCTTTGCAAGGGCGGCGTCGATAGGCGCCTGATGTTTGTTCGCCTCATCGAATTCGTTGAATTCGCGCACGCAGACGAGATACAGAAAACGGAAGGCGAGGTTGCCCGGGAAGCGCCGGAAGAGGTTGCGGGCGAGCTGCTGGTTCGTCTCGTCCATGAGGTCGTCGTTGAGCAGCAGCGCGGCAAGGCGCATATGATCCGGGTTCATGCTCTCGGACAGGATTTTCTTGAACGGGCGCAGCAGATCCCGCCGCTGCCGGCGTACATAGATTGTCGAGATAATGAATGCGAGTTCGGCATCTTCCTGAGCCTTGCCGAGATTGCGCATCGCGATCAGCAGGGCGTCGTCGTCGTTGCCGGCTTCCAGGTGGAGTTTTGCGGCAGTCTTCAGGAATTCGAACCCGCCTTGCCCGGCGCAGTCGGCTGCGAGGCCATAGGCCTTGGCTGCATCGGACTTGAAGCCCAGTTGCAACAGGTTCTTGGCCAGGAGGGCGTAGGTCTTGGCGTCCTTCTGAGTGTCGATGAGCTGGTTGAGCGTCGCCAGAGATTGTGTATAGCGGCCCGCCTGATAGTCGCGGGATGCCGCCGAGAACGAAACTTTGCTGTTCAAAACCTAACTCCGTGAGGAAATGTTCCGGCATGAAATGGTGATCGACGGGCGCGCAATCGGACCGTCCCGCTAAAAGCAGGTTGCCCGACGATACTATCCCGGCTTCTGCCATACTGGCATTCGAAGCTTGCTTGAAACCGGTGCAGTCGCATACCCGCTTTCCGGGAAAGACGCTTCCTGGAAGACAAATTCAAGTAACATTAACCATGGAATTGAAGCGACTTGGCCGACCCCTCAGCTTTTAAGAAGTTGGCAAGTATTGGCTGCGAGATTGCCCTCGACATGACGGGTTTGGGCCAAGAGATAAAGGCCCGAGTGGCATGAAGCTGGTCCGTCATCGCCGGTATTTATAGTCCGGTATGTCCTCCTTTTTGTATCTAGTTTTTCTAGGGGACACACTTATGACGAGCATTAACACGAACACTTCCGCCCAGGCCGCTCTCCAGACGCTGCGTAACGTCAACCAGGGCCTCAACACCACGCAGAACCACGTTTCGACGGGTTACCGCGTTGGCAAGGCTTCCGACAACGCTGCTTACTGGTCGATCGCAACGACCATGCGTTCGGACAACAAGGCTCTCGGCGCTGTTTCGGACGCCCTCGGCCTCGGCGCTGCAAAGGTTGACACTGCCTACACCGCCATGGACAGCGCTATCGACGTCGTCGGCGAAATCAAGTCCAAGATCGTTGCCGCTACCGAAAACGGCGTCGACAAGAAGAAGGTTCAGGAAGAAATCGACCAGCTGCAGGACCAGCTGGTAAGCATCGCTCAGTCGGCTTCCTTCTCCGGTGAAAACTGGGTTGCTGGTGCCAGCGGCACGAAGAGCGTTGTTTCTTCCTTCGTTCGCGATGGCTCGAACGGCGTTTCCGTCAAGATGACCGATTACGTCCTGGACAGCAGCTCGGTCGGCAACGTCATGTTCGGCATGAGCGGTGGCCAGGTCGAAACCTCCACGGGTATCCTCGGCACCTCCTACGGCCCGACCGGCTCGGTCTACGGCCTCGACATCACCAGCATGACCCTCGGCGACCTCGGCAACGCTCTGACGACCGTTGAAAACGCTCTGAAGGCCATGACCTCTGCCGGTGCAAAGCTCGGTTCGATCTCCACCCGCATCAACATGCAGGACGATTTCGTCAACTCGCTCAGCAAGTCGCTCGACTCCGGTATCGGTCGCCTCGTCGACGCCAACATGGAAGAAGAGTCCTCCAGGCTCTCTGCTCTCCAGACGCAGCAGCAGCTCGCGATCCAGTCTCTCTCGATCGCCAACTCTTCTTCGCAGAACATCCTGTCGCTCTTCCGCTAAGAGCGGTCCAGCAACATCGCCAAAAACGTCGAGGCCGGGTAACCCCCGGCCTCGAATGTTTTAATTTTCGGTTAATGAAAACCTTTCTAAGTATCAGATATTTTTACGAAATTACATTTTTGAATTTAGTTTTCTTTAACCATCTTGGTGTTTTCTAAGCCCATCGAAACGGCGAGTTAACCCTGACGAGAATGGTTAACAGGCATGAAGCTGATCGCTGTGGGCCGGCCCAAATCCGGAATGTCCCTTCTTCAAATCTGCCAAAAGGGGCAAGAAAACTATGACCAGCATCAACACCAATAACGCAGCAATGGCTGCTCTCCAGACGCTGCGCGGCATCAACCAGGGCCTCAACACGACGCAGAACCACGTTTCCTCTGGTTACCGTATCGCGAAGGCTTCCGACAACGCTGCTTACTGGTCGATCGCAACGACCATGCGTTCGGACAACAAGGCTCTCTCGGCTGTTTCCGACGCCCTCGGCCTCGGCGCTGCAAAGGTTGACACTGCCTACACCGCCATGGACAGCGCTATCGACGTCGTCGGCGAAATCAAGGCCAAGATCGTTGCCGCTACCGAAAACGGCGTCGACAAGAAGAAGGTTCAGGAAGAAATCGACCAGCTGCAGGACCAGCTGGTAAGCATCGCTCAGTCGGCTTCCTTCTCCGGTGAAAACTGGGTTGCTGGCGCCAACGGCACGAAGAGCGTTGTTTCTTCCTTCGTTCGCGATGGCTCGAACGGCGTCTCCGTCAAGATGACCGATTACGTCCTGGACAACAGCTCGGTCGGCAACGTCATGTTCGGCATGACCAACGGTCAGGTCGAAACCTCCACGGGTATCCTCGGCTCGTCCTACGGCCCGACCGGCTCGGTCTACGGCCTCGACATCACCAGCATGACCCTCGGCGACCTCGGCACGGCTCTGACGACCGTTGAAAACGCTCTGAAGGCCATGACCTCTGCCGGTGCAAAGCTCGGTTCGATCTCCACCCGCATCACCATGCAGGACGATTTCGTCAACTCGCTCTCCGACTCGATCGACTCCGGTGTTGGCCGCCTCGTCGACGCCAACATGGAAGAAGAGTCCTCCAAGCTCTCTGCTCTCCAGACGCAGCAGCAGCTCGCGATCCAGTCTCTCTCGATCGCCAACTCTTCTTCGCAGAACATCCTGTCGCTCTTCCGCGGCTAATAGGATCTCGAAATATAACCCGCCGGGTAACCGGCGGGTCCTATCGAAATCGAGCCGCGCTTCGATGGAGCGCGGCTTTTTTTAATTTCCGTTAACGATTGATTAACCATATTGCTATTTTCTGCGTCTCAACGAGACGACGAGTTAACCAAATTTAAGAACGGGTTAACAGGCATGAAGGCTGATCGTCGTTCCCGGGCGCTATTCCCGAATGTCCCTTTTATTAATGTCTGCCAACAAGGGGCAATCATTTCATGACCAGCATTTTGACCAACGTCGCGGCCATGGCCGCTCTCCAGACACTCCGCGGCATCAGCAATAATCTTCAGGATACTCAAAATCGCGTATCTTCCGGCTATCGCGTTGAAAAGGCAGCAGACAACGCAGCTTATTGGTCCATCGCAACGACCATGCGTTCGGACAACAAGGCTCTTTCCGCAGTCTCCGACGCTCTCGGTCTCGGCGCTGCAAAGGTCGACACGGCCTACACGGCAATGGACAACGCCATCGACGTCGTCAGCGAAATCAAGTCCAAGATCGTCGCGGCAACTGAAAAAGGCGTCGACAAGACCAAGATCCAGGAAGAAATCAGCCAGCTCCAGGCTCAGCTCATGAGCATCTCCCAGTCGGCTTCCTTCTCCGGTGAAAACTGGGTTGCCGGCAACACGACCAAGAGCGTCGTTTCCACCTTCGTCCGCGACGGCAACGGCAATGTCTCGGTCAAGACGACCGATTATGTCCTGGACTCGTCTTCCAACGGCAACGTCCTGTTCGGCATGACCACGACGGGCACAATCGACTCGAGCACCGGCATTATCGGTACCTCCAACGGTACGATCGGCTCGATCTACACCATGAACATCACCTCCTTCGGTCAGCCGGAAATCGCCATGGCGCTGACGGCAATCGAAGCAGGCCTGGAGGCAATGACGAAGGCAGCCTCTCAGCTTGGCTCCATCTCCAACCGTATCGAGCTGCAGGAGAACTTCGTCGCGGCCCTCGGCGACTCGATCGACTCGGGTGTCGGTCGCCTCGTCGACGCCGACATGGAAGAGGAATCGAGCAGGCTGACGGCGCTGCAGACGCAACAACAGCTGGCGATCCAGTCACTTTCGATCGCAAATTCCAGCGCTCAGAACGTCCTCACGCTCTTCCGCAGCTAAGGCGGCGGCTGAAGCTGGACCAAACCTTGTGCCGCCATTTCGAGGCAGCCTGGAAACCGCGCCAAAACGGCGCGGTTTTCGTTTTATTTCAATGGCTTGTGGGATCTTTGGCGACGCTGCTTTATTCCCGTTTCCGCTCTTGCGGAAGTGGTTGATATCAGGTTAACGTTGCCGGGAGTTGATTTGTTTTGCGACACACCGGCGTGGGGGACCCGCCGGCGGCATGATGCCATTTCAGTCGCTGCCGGCAAACCGGCCTGATCCCTTCACCTTTCCGAGACCATGTCGATGACCGTCAAGATTACCAACGCGGCCGCGGTGAGTGCGCTTGCAGTGCTGCGCAGCATCAATAAAGAATCAAGCGACGTACAGCAGCAGATTTCCACGGCAAAACGGGTCGCGACCGCGTCCGACGATGCGACCTATTGGTCGATCGCGAGCGTCATGCGCGGCGACAGCACCAATCTCGGCACCATCGGCGATGCGCTCGGCCTCGGCGCGGCGAAGGTCGATTCGACCTATACGGCGATGAACTCCGCCATCGATCTTCTCGGCGATCTCAGAGCCAAGCTGGTTGCCGCGCGTGAGCCAGGCGCCGACAAGGACAAGATCAATGCGGAAATCACGGAATACAAGAACCAGCTTCAGACGATGGTGGAGGGAACGGCCTTCGCCGGCGAAAACTGGCTGTTGAACGGCGAGCCTGCGGCGCCCCCGCAATGGAAGATCATCGGCAGCTTCGTACGCGCCCCGACCGGCGAGTATCAGGCCCAGACCGTCGACTTTCCGTCATCCCAGACCATCCTGATCGACAAGACTAATGCCAGTGGCGGCCTGTTTACCAAGGATGTCAACGGCAATGTCGATGGCACGCCGGTGCGCAACTACTATCTCCTGAATGCGAACTCCGGGACGCCGGCGACGGGCACGGCAATCTCGATCAGCAAGTCGACCACCGACTCGCAGCTCATGGATATGCTGACGGCTACGGACTCCATGCTGAAGCAGCTCACGAATTCGGCGGCAGGGATTGGTATCATGAAGGCCCGCATCGACGACCAGATCGACTACACCGCCGACCTGTCCGACGCTATCGACAAGAGTGTCGGTGCCCTCGTCGACACCGATATGGACGAGGCCTCGACCCGCCAGAAGGCGATTGAAACTCAGAAGCAGATGGCCGTTGAAGCGATCTCCATCCTCAATACGTCCGCCAGCAAAATTCTGATCCTGCTCGAATAACGATCGGCGCGAGGGCGGTACCATTCATCCTCGCGCAAGTTTGGGTTTCTAGTTTCCGGCACGAAGGCAGCGTCCGAATCCATGCCGGCAACAGGCCCCAGGCCTCTTCCGAACCGGAACGGCATGCCGGCAAGGACATGGTCATTTTTCAAGCGGGGGCATGCCGCGTGCATCCCGAATACTGGACGGTTTTTTATGAGCATTATGCTTTCCCGGTATTTGAAGGATTTCGGTGAGCCGAGTCCCTCGGCACCGATCATCGATGTAGATGATTTCGCGACCGAAACCGCCTCCGCGTTTGAGGAATTGCCGCAGGAGCCCGAGGTCGACGTCGAGGCAGAGCGGCGCGAGGCCTTTTCCGAGGGCTTCGCGGCAGCCACTGCGGACCTGACCGAAAAATACGAAAGCGAGGCCCGGGCCGCCGCCGAGGCGCATGCCGGTGAGATCGAGGAACTGAGGCTTCGCTACGAAATCGAAGCGGCTGCGGTGATCGCTTCCCGCATCCGCGACATGGCCGAAGAGATTGCTACGCTCGTCAGCGAAGTGACCGCGGCGGCAATCGCACCTGTGATGACCGAGGCGCTCGCGAAGAAAGCTGCCGAAAATCTTGCCGTTCTGCTGCGCGAGGCGATCCTCGACGGTGCGGCGGTGCCGGTCGTCGTGCGCGGTCCGGCCAAGCTTTTCGATATCCTCAAGGGCGAACTCGGAGAACATGCCGCCTTGGTCCGCCATCATGAGGCTGATGACATCGACCTTGCTGCCGAGATCGGCGAGACCGTACTCGTGACCCGTATTTCCGCCTGGGCGGCCAGCTTGAAGAAAGTTTCCGAATGAGCGACGGCGAAAACCATCACCACGGAAAGAACGAGATCATCATCGTCAAGAAACATGGCGGTGGAGATCATGACGGCGCTCACGGCGGTGCGTGGAAAATCGCCTATGCCGACTTCATGACCGCAATGATGGCCTTCTTCCTGGTGATGTGGCTCGTCAACGCCGCCAACGAGGAAACCAAGGCCTCGATCGCGACCTATTTCAATCCGATCAAACTGTCGGATGAAAAGCCGACGGAAAAGGGTCTGAAGAAGCCGGTCGACCAGGCTGAAGGCGAGCAGAACCAGGAAAAGTCGAAGGAAAAGGAAGAGAATCCGAACCAGGGCAAGTCTGCCGCCGACGGCGACGATCAGACCTCGACCTCCGGCGACAAGACCAATTACTCGGAAGCCGATTTCTTCGAGAACCCCTATTCGGTTCTTGCCGAGATTGCCCAGGAAGTTGGCCAGCAGGCAAACGTCAGCGCCAAGGGCGATGGCGGTGCGGCGGATTCGGGTCCGGCGACCGGCGCCGATGGCGGCGAGGCTTACCGCGACCCCTTCGATCCGGATTTCTGGACCAAGCAGGTCGAAGTTACGACCGCCGGCAAACCACAGCAGCCTTCGCCGCTCGATTCTAAGGCCGAACCGAATGAGCTCGCCAAGGCCGAAAATGCCCAGCCTTCCACCCTGCTGAGCAAGGACCCCAACAGCGCTGCCGTCGCCGCTTCGACAGAGAAGCAGGCCGACAAGAAGGCGGATAAGACCAAGGACAAGCAGGCGGACAAGACCAAGGACGCCGACAAGAAGGAAGAGGCGAAGCAAGCCGAAGAAAAGCAGCAGGCCGAGGAACTGCAGCAGGAGATTGCCCAGCAGATCTCCGGTGTTGCCGGCAAGCTCGCCGAGGGCCTGACGGTGACGGCGTCCGAGGGCGGCCTGCTGGTGAGCATTTCCGACCAGAACGACGATTCCATGTTCAATATCGGCTCTGCTGTGCCGCGCCAGGAGATGGTCCTCGCCATGCAGAAGATCGGTGCGATCCTGAAGCAGAGGGGCGGAGCCGTTGCCATCCGCGGCCATACGGACGGGCGGCCGTTCAAGGGCGATCTCAACGAGAACTGGCGCCTTTCGATGGACCGTGCCCAGAGCGCTTATTACATGCTCGTTCGCGGCGGCCTCGACGAGAAGCGTATTTCCCAGGTTTCCGGCTTCGCCGACCGCCGCCTGAAACTGCCTGATGACCCCTACAACGCGTCAAACCGCCGGATCGAGATTCTCGTGCAGGCAGATCAAGGATAGTCGCATGACGCGCAGGCAGCATCGCTATTTCAGATATGCGGTCTTCGGCCTGGCGATGATGTCGCCAGCCATCGGCCATGCCGCAGATGCGGACGATCTCGCGCCGTACAAGATGCTGCGCTCGCTGCAGTTCGTTCAGGACTCGGTTGTAACGGGCGATCATTCCGCCGGCGAAATGCAGCGCTTCATGCTTGGCAAGATCGATCAGCGCCTGCGTAATGTCGATCCGTCCGTCTATGATGACGATCGCAACGTCGATGCCGCGCTGATCTATGTAATGAGCGGCGGCAATCCTCAGACGCTGGAATATCTCGTTGCCCATGACGTCAACGGTTACTTCGACAATCGCGTTACCGATGTGTTGCGGAAATATCTGAGCGGCAAGGGCCTTCTTGTCTCCAAGACGCTGGAAGAAACAGCCAAGGAATATGAAGGCAAGAAGATTGGCCCCTATCTGGCGTTGATCGGCGGCAATGTGATGATCGCCACGAAGCCGACGGATGCCCTTGCATTATATGACAAGGCGCGCCTTAACGCACCCGGCACGATCGTGGAAGAGGCGGCGCTGCGCCGCTCGGTCGCCATCTGCGTCGAAACCGGGCAGGTCGACAGGGGGCTTGCCTATTCGCAGCGCTATATCCGCCGCTTCCTCCATTCGCCCTATGCCAGCCAATTCGCCGATCTCTTCGTGAAGCTGATTGTCAGCCACGATCACGATGTGAAGCCACAGACGGTTGTCGATATCCTCTCCTTCATGGATGCCCCACGCCAGCGCGAGGTCTATCTGCGCGTCGCGCGCGCTGCCGCGATTGCTGGAAAGCCTGATCTCGCCCGTATGGCCGCTCAGCGCGTTCAGTCGCTGGGCGAGGGGACCGACAATCCATTCGGACGACTCGCCGATTTCTACAACGGCATGGCAAACGTCCCGACCGACGATATTGACCAGGCGGCCAAATATATCGCCAATATCTCCGGCGCATCTCTCTCGCCGCAGGATCAGGCACTGCAGGCAGCTGCTCGCTCCGTTGCCGAGCAGATATTGAGGGCTCCGGATCCGGCAAGCCTGACGCAAGGCTCCACCCCTAATAATACTAATCAAGAAATTACTTCTGAACAGGCTGCAGCCGCCACGGCTGCGCAACCGGAAGGAGCGCATAGCGTCTCCCCGGAACCTGTTGTCGAAGGCGAGGCTTCTGCTGGCACGGGGGGCCAGGATGTCGACCCTTCATTTACCTCTTTCGTGACGACCAATCGATCCAAGCTCGACGAAATCGACGGTCTCCTGGCCCAAGAAGGCAAGTAAGATGATGATGGATATCAGCGTCTCGGGCGGAGCGCCCGGCACGGATGCGTCTGCGTCCGTAAGATCCGGTCGGGGGGCCGGCAGAGGCGACGCCGCGGATCAGAACGGCGGCTTCTCCGATGTCCTCTCCAAGGCCGGCAACAGCGATCAGGATGCGGATGGCGTCGATAAGTCCGGCCAGCAGGACGCCAGCGATAGCGCCGAGGCCGCGGCGCGGAACTTGCGCGGACGCAATCCGAAGCCGTTGATCGATCTGAATGACGCCTCGCTCCAGGGACAGGTGGACGTGCAGTCCGAAACCATCGCAAACGCCGGCAAGATGCCTGCGAAGTCTGTAAGGGAGAAGGACGCAGCTGCCTTTGGACTGGGCAAGCCGGGCGCCAAGGATGAGGCAGCCGAGACCGTTGCTCAGGCGGGGGGCAAGCCTGCCAAGCAGGTCAAGATCGGTGCGCTCGGCGGCGACACCGCTGTCGATACAGGCGCCGACGTAGAGCCCGGCGATGGCGATATCACCGACGTTCTCGGCCTGCTGAAGAAGGAGCCCGGGGACGCCGCGGCTGTCCTGCAGGCTTCGGCTCATCATGCGGCCGCGAAGGCGGACGACGCAATGGCCGGCAAGAAGGACGCCAAGGCCGAAGGCGTAAACGGTGCGAAGGCTGGTGCGCACGTGTCGGATGCATTGGCAGCCGTCGCCCCGCATGGCAATGACGCGCGTGTGCCGGGAACGGAGAATGCCGAAGGCGTAGAAGGCAAGACGTTCAGGATCAGCCGTGCCGATGGCCGTGGCCAGTCGATGGACATGCATATCGGTACCGAACAACCCGGCGAGAAGTCGGGAAAGTCGAGCGTCGAAAATGTTTCCGTCCTGGAATCGCGTCGTTATCTCGGCCTGGTTCAGAACCCGAATTCCGCAAACGTGACAGCGGCACTTTCAGGTGACAAGGAATGGGCACAGGCTATGCAGCCGAGCTCTGCTCTGTCGAACGCCGCTGAATGGACAAGCACCGGCAAGGTGGTGAACACCCTCAAGATCCAGATGAGCCCGATCGATCTTGGCCTCGTCACGGCGACGATGCGGCTGTCAGGCGATACGCTGAATGTCGACCTCAAGGTCGAGACCGGCGCGGCCTATCGCCAGCTCAAGGAAGACCACGGCAAGATTCTCGAGGCGCTACGCAGCCAGGGCTATGCGGTCGATAACGTGACCATCAGCATGGCGCCAGTGGATCGGTCCGATGCCGGCAACCAGGCAAACAGCCAGGGACAGACTTCCCAGCAGCAGCAACAGTCGCTCGCCCAGCAAGGCCAGGGCGGCGAGGCGCGCGAGCGCCAGAACCAGACAGCGCGGCAGACGGATGGAGGCTTCAATGGTGCGGGCGGCAACGGTGTTGAGAACGCTTCTGCTATCGACGCTGGCGGCAGCCGCCCTGGTAGCGTTTACCTCTAGCGCATCCGCCTCCACAGGCGCCTGCGAGCGCGAGATCCAGTCTGCGGCAGCCAAATACGGGATCCCCGAGGGGATTCTCTATTCGGTCGGCTTGACGGAAACCGGGCGCAAGGGTTCGCTCTATCCCTATGCGATGAACGTCGAAGGCAAGGCGCTGTTTCCTGCCTCCGAGCAAGCCGCGTTGCGTCAATTCGACACTGCCAGCAGGGACGGCGCGAAGCTAATCGATATCGGATGTATGCAAATCAATCACTATTTCCACGGTGAAAACTTCAGCTCCGTGGAGGATATGTTCGATCCCCACCGCAACGTAGAGTATGCAGCGAAGTTCCTGCGCAATCTTCACGATCGTCATGAGACCTGGACGATGGCGGTAGCCAGATACCACGCGGGGCCGAACAACAATCCGGCGCAGAAGCAATATGTCTGCCGCGTCATCGCAAATCTGGTTGCCACCGGCTATGGCAAGTGGACTCCCAATGCGAGCAATTTCTGCGGAAATTAATTCAATTAATAATTGAATTCACCAATTATGACCGAACTGTGTCACAGTGTGGCAAGAATTCGGCACAAAACCCGCTTGCAAGGCGTAATTAAGCGGACGTTAACTTTTCCACGAAATTTTTGTGTGCATAACCTCGTCGACCTACTATATGTAGATCAAATCGGTACCCAAATCTTAATCAATTATTAATTTCCGCCATTAACTTTCACGAGTTGCTGCAGATTCGCGCGATTCGTACCCATAGATCATCGATGTGCCACACTGATTCGGAGGCGGACGAATGATCGTAGTGGTTGATGAGCGTGAGCTCGTGAAGGATGGTTACACTTCTCTCTTTGGTCGTGAGGGCATTCCCTCAACCGGCTTTGATCCCGGTGAATTCGGCGAATGGGTGCAAACGGCGGCTGATTCTGACATCGCCGCGGTCGAGGCATTTCTGATCGGCCAGGGGCAGCGGGCCATGGAATTGCCGCGTGCGATCAGGGATCGCTCGATGGCGCCGGTGATTGCGGTCAGCGATCAACCGTCACTCGAAAACACGCTGGCCCTTTTTGACTGCGGCGTGGACGACGTTGTACGCAAGCCGGTGCATCCGCGTGAGATTCTCGCGCGTGCCGCTGCAATCCGTCGTCGCCTGAAGGCGATCGCAAACCACACCGACATCGGCGCCATCCGCGTCTTCTCCGACGGGCGCGATCCGGAAATCAACGGCGAAACCTTCGCCTTGCCGCGCCGCGAGCGCCGCATCCTCGAATACTTGATTGCCAATCGCGGCCGTCGCGTCACCAAGACCCAGATCTTCAATGCGATCTACGGCATTTTCGATGAGGAAGTCGAAGAAAACGTCGTCGAAAGCCACATCTCCAAGCTGCGCAAGAAGCTGCGCAAGAAGCTCGGCGTCGACCCGGTCGATTCCAAGCGCTTCCTTGGCTACTGCATTGATTGGAATTGATTTTTCGGCGCGGGTCGTGCCGCGCGGGAAAGCCGGAATATTTCGGTCGGCGACCCGGCACAACAGACAGCTTCACGCAAGGCCCGCCAAATACTGTTGCACTTAACAGGTAAAACGAGGTTTTCAGATGAGCATTTTCGGCAGCATGAAGACGGCAGTATCGGGGATGAACGCTCAGGCAAACCGCCTCAGCACCGTCTCCGATAACATCGCGAACGTGAACACCAGCGGCTACAAGGCAGTTTCGACCGCGTTTTCGTCGCTGGTCCTGCCGTCGGGCTCCGGTAACTACAACTCGGGCGGCGTGACGACGACGGTTCGCCAGGCTGTCTCCGACCAGGGCGACATTTCCTACACGACCTCCGGTTACGACCTCGCAATTTCCGGCGACGGCTTCTTCATCGTCCAGGGCGGCGATGGTGTTCCCGTCCTGACGCGTGCTGGCGACTTTACGAAGGACGACAGCGGCAACCTCGTCAACTCGGCCGGCTTCACGCTCATGGGCTATCCGTGGGGTTCCTCTGCTCCGGCAGTCGTCGTCAACGGCTTTGACGGCCTCGTTCCGATCAACGTCCTCGGCGACCAGAAGTTGGCGGCCGTTCCGACCTCAAACGGCTCATGGACCGGCAACCTCAAGCCCGGCGCAAAGATTGTGTCGGTCCCGGCCAACCTGCCAAGCGCAAACTCCGCTACGGTGACGTCCGACACACAGAAATACTCGATGGTCACCTACGACAAGCTCGGTAGTAAGGTGATGTACGACATCTACTACACGAAGGTTCCCAATCCCGCATCGCCGCCGGCCGCGGCTGGTACGACCCAGTGGGAAATGGCGGTCTACCGCAATGCCGACAAGGCGACGACGGGAACCAGCTCGTTCCCCTATTCCTCGGCGGCGGTGAATGTCACCTCCATCCAGTTCGACGACAAGGGTCAGATGACTGTCCCGGCGGCCCCGTCGACGACCAATATCGTCGATCCGGTAACCGGCCTCACCATCAATATGAAGCTCGACCTCTCCCAGGTCGGCGACAATTTCTCGGGTACAGGTAACGTCGACGGTCAGGGCGCGAATTCGCCGGTCGATATCACCATCGACTCCGACGGCATCGTCTACTCGAAGTACGATGACGGCAGCACCAAGCCCGTCTTCCAGATCCCGCTCGCCAATGTGCCGAGCCCAGACCTGCTGACGCTGATGTCCGGCAACGTCTATTCGGCCAACGGCAAGTCGGGCGTGACCGTCACCGGTTTCCCGCAGACCAGCGGTTTCGGCAAGATCCAGTCGGGCGCCCTCGAAGGCTCGAACGTCGACCTCGCCGGCGAACTGACCGAAATGATCGAATCCCAGCGCAGCTACACCGCCAACTCAAAGGTGTTCCAGACGGGTTCCGATCTCATGGACGTCCTCGTCAACCTCAAGCGTTAATTCAGGGTAACGGGTAAGCCATGTCGCTCACTTCAGCACTTAACACCGCGCAGAGCATATTCAACAATACGGGCGCGCAGAGCAGCATCGTATCGAACAATATCTCGAACGCCGGCAACAAGGACTATGTGCGCCGGCAGGCGATGCTCACCACCTCGCTGAACGGCGCCCAGGTGGTCAAGATCAGCCGCGCACAGGAAGATGCGCTGCTGAAACAGTATCTCAAGGCGTCCTCGCAGGACAGCGCTCAACAGACCCTGTTGAGCGGCCTTGAAGATCTGAAATCGATCATGGGCGGCAACGACAACGAAACGTCGCCCGAAACGGCCCTGCGCACCTTCCGTGACAAGCTCGGCACGTTCCGCGCCACCCCCGGTGACCTTATTGCTGCCCAGGGTGCGATTACGGCGGCGCAGGACGTCGTAACCTCGCTGAACAATGCCTCCAAGGCAGTGCAGCAGCAGCGTTCCGATGCCGACAAGCAGATCAAGAACCAGGTCGACTCGCTGAACAGCCTGCTGAAGCAGTTCGAAACGGCCAACAATGCCGTCAAGAAGGCGACATCATCCAACGAAGATCCGTCAAGCGCTCTCGATGAACGCGAAAAGGTCCTCAAGCAGATCAACCAGATCGTTGGCGTGTCTACGGCGACACGCGCCAACAACGACATGGTGCTCTACACAGCCGACGGCACGACGCTGTTCGAGACGATCCCGCGCGCAGTCAGCTTCGAGCCGACGCAGTCCTATGCGGCCGACACAGTCGGCAACAAGGTCTATGTCGATGGCGTTGCCGTCAACATGGGCTCGGGCTCGACGACCAATGCCAAGGGTAGCCTCGCCTCGCTTCTGCAGATCCGCGACGATATCGCACCGACGTTCCAGAGCCAGCTCGACGAAGTCGCTCGCGGCCTCGTGAACCTTTACCAGGAAGACGGCAATCCTGGCCTCTTCGTCTGGACAAACCCGACGACCGGCACCGCAGGCGGGGTTCCGCCGGCTGGCACCGTCATCAAGGGCATCGCCGGAACGATCGCGATCAATGACCGTGTCGTCACCTCCAAGGGCGGCGATCCGATGCGGTTGCGTGACGGCAACATCAATGCAAGCAGCACGGCTGCGAACCCGACGGGTTCGAGCGGTTATACCGCGGAACTCGACCGTCTCTATACGTCGATGGATTCGGGGATTGCATTCGATCCGAGTACCGGTCTGGACACCAATGTCAGCATCCTGACCTTTGCCACCAATTCGATCGGCTGGCTCGAGCAGAACCGCAGCAACGCGACGACGGCGGCGGAAAATACTCAAGCTGCCGCAGCACGAACCGATGAAGCTTATTCCAATGAAACCGGCGTCAACCTCGACGAGGAACTGACGCTCCTTCTCGACATAGAGCAGTCCTACAAGGCGGCGACCAAGATTTTGAACGCCGTTGATGAAATGTTGAAAGCATTGCTGGATATTGCGAGTTAAGCCATGAAGAGCTCATTTATTTCAAGTTCGGCCATTCAGAACGCCATGCGGTTGACGATCCGCCAGGCGCAGAACCAGATGACGAAGGCGACGATGGAGGCGACCACCGGCACCTACGCCGATATTGGTGTGTCGCTTGGCGGTTACGCAGCCAAGAGCATCGACTTCACCCGCGAAGTCGACCGCATCAAATCGATCAAGCTCAGCAATGCGCTTGTAGATGCCCGCATGGAATCGGCCCAGACCGGGCTCACCAAAATGAAGACGGCCGGGGACGGCTTCCTGTCCAAGCTGACCGCGCTGCAGAGCAGCCACGATCCGGGCAGCGTCACGGTCGCTATCCAGTCGGCCACGAGCGCGCTTTCGACGATGATGGACACGTCCAACTCGATGGTGAACGGCGAATACCTCTTCGCCGGCATCAATACCGACATTCAGCCGCTGACGGACAAGACGGCGGCGACTTCGGCGGCGATCGTTACAGCCTTGAATGCTTACGCGGCAGGCCTGCCGACGCCGAAGCCGGTTAACGAGCTCACCGGCGACGAGATGAAGACATTCATCGAGACCCAGGTCGAGCCAATGTTCAGCGAAGCCGCCTGGACGGATCCGACAACCGGCTGGTCGAAGGCGTCCAGTCAGAACATGACGAGCCGCATCAGCAATTCGGAAGTCGTTGAATCCTCGACCAGCGCCAATTCCGAGGGCATGCGTTACTTCGCTCTGGCAACTGTGACGACGGCCGCGCTATTCGGCCAGAATCTCAGCACCGATGCGATGAGCGCAGTCTCCTCCAAGGCGATCACATACACGACGAGGGCGACCACGGGTCTCGTTACCCAGGCCAGTCAGCTCGGCCTCTCGCAGGAGCGCGTCGAAAAGGCGAATGACGCCCTCGATGCCCAGGCGAACATCATGCAGACCAAGCTCGTCGATATCCAGGGTGTTGATCCCTACGAGGCCTCGACCCTTGTCAAGACTTTGGAAACACAGCTCGAAACCGCTTACACGATCGTATCGAAGATTCAGCAGTTGAGTCTCGTGAACTACCTTTGATGATCAAAGGCGCGCAATATAAAGAAGGATGCATGAATGTATCAGTTCTCTTATGCCGAGGTCATGCAAGACTCGGTTGCCGACGCGAAGGAGCGGGAATGGCAGGTTCTCGAACGTTCGATCGAACTGCTTTCGGCGGCGCGCGATAAAGAGAAGTACAGCCGGGAGGCTATTGAAGCTCTCTTCTACACCCGCAGGGTCTGGATCAGCTTCGTTGAGGATTTGAAGCATCCAGACAACCAGCTGGAGATCGAACTCAGGGCGAACCTTATTTCGATTGCGATCTGGATATTGAAGGAATGCGACAGAATTAGAAAACGTCAGTCGAATAACTACCAGGGCATCATCGACGTTACCACCATCATCAGGGATGGACTTAAATGAAAAGTACACTTCGCATTTCTCTGAAAGCCGGAGAAAGAATCTTCATCAACGGCGCTGTCCTGCGTGTCGACCGTAAGGTGGCACTGGAATTCCTGAACGATGTGACGTTCCTTCTCGAAAACCACGTGCTACAGCCGGAAGGCGCGACCACGCCGCTTCGCCAGCTCTACTTCATTGCCCAGATGATCCTCATCAATCCCGAGGGCAAGGAACATTCGACGGCGATGTTCCGCAAGTCGATCACGATGCTGCTCACATGCTTCAAGAACGAGGAAATTCTCGCCGAACTGAAGCGGATCGACGCACTCGTTTCGACTGGCCGCGCCTTCGACGCGCTGAAGGCGATCCGCGGTCTCTACGCGATCGAAGACGGCATTCTCAACAATCACGAGCTGCCCCCGACCATGGTCGAGCAGATTCGCAGGGAGATCGCACCATGGCGGTAGACGGAACCCAGAGCGTAGGCGGCGGGAGCAGCACATATGGCTCGTCCAATGCCGCGCAGCAGAAGGCCACGCTGAACTACGATAACTTCCTTCAGCTTCTGGTCGCGCAGATGAAGAATCAGGATCCGACCGATCCGATGGATGCCAGCGAGCAGATGTCTCAGCTTGCAAGCTTCTCGCAGGTCGAGCAGACGATCCAGACGAACACGAAGCTCGATACGCTTCTGACGAGCTCCAGCCTGACCCAGGCAAGCAGCTATGTCGGCAAGTACATGGAAAGCGCCGACGGCAAGACCAAGGGTACGGTCGAATCCGTCAAGGTTTATTCCGACGGCCTCATTGCAACGCTGGACAATGGCGGTAAAATCCTCATTCAGGCTGGCATCTCCATTTCTGATTCGGCGCCGACCAATCCTTCGGGCGACGATAGCGGTTCGGATAATACCTGAAGTGACGACGGCGGCGCCGAAAGGGGCCTGACGCTCGTTCGTTTGGATGACGCCAAAAATACCAGTCCGGTTAAAGCCGGGCTGGCTGCTTTCAAGGCGATATGAGGTTGCCTGACGATGAATGAAGCTGATGCACTCGACCTGTTCCAGGCTGCTATCTGGACCGTCCTCATTGCCGCTGGTCCTGCGGTCATTGCGGCAATGGTCGTCGGTCTCGTCATCGCGCTGATCCAGGCGCTCACGCAGGTGCAGGAAGCGACACTCACCTTCGTTCCGAAGATCGTAGCCGTTCTGGTCACGGTCGGCATTTCGGCCCCCTTCGTGGGCTCGCAGATTTCCATCTTCACCAATCTGGTCTTCTCGCGCATCCAGTCAGGCTTCTGAGCCAACTTCGCGCAAGCTTCGCCATTTAACTGTCGATCCGAATTGGGCGGACTCTGAGGTTCGCCTCCTCTCATGAAGAGACGGAATCGCCATGGCGCAACCACCTGCACTACCCCTTCCGAAAGCCGCCCCAAGTCTGCGTGATATCGGTTTTGCCTTGGGCATCATCGGTATTATCTGCATCCTCTTCCTGCCGATCCCGCCGTTTTTGATCGACATGGGCCTGGCCTTCTCGATCGCCTTCTCGGTGCTGATCCTCATGGTCGCGCTGTGGATCCAGAAACCTCTCGAATTCTCGTCCTTCCCGACCATCCTTCTGATCGCGACAATGACGCGACTGGCGTTGAACATTGCCACGACACGCGTCATCCTTTCGCACGGCAACGAGGGACATGACGCGGCGGGCGGCGTCATCGCCGGCTTTGCAAGCCTGGTCATGTCCGGCGACTTCGTCATCGGTCTGATCGTCTTCCTGATCCTCATCACCATCAACTTCATCGTCATCACCAAGGGTGCGACGCGTATCGCAGAAGTGGGCGCGCGTTTTACCCTGGACGCCATCCCCGGCAAGCAGATGTCGATCGACGCCGACCTTTCGGCCGGCATCATCGACGAGAAGGAAGCCCAGCGCCGCCGCAAGGAACTGGAAGAGGAAAGTTCTTTCTTCGGTGCGATGGACGGTGCCTCGAAATTCGTTCGCGGTGACGCTGTCGCCGGTCTTCTGATTACCGCCATCAACGTCTTCGGCGGCATCATCATCGGCTATTTCCGCCATGGCATGCCGATCGGCGAAGCAGCTGACGTTTTCGTCAAGTTGTCGGTCGGTGACGGCCTCGTCTCGCAGATGCCGGCCCTCATCGTCTCGCTCGCCGCCGGCCTGCTCGTCTCGCGCGGCGGCACCACCGGCTCCACCGACCAGGCGGTCGTCAATCAGCTGAGCGGCTATCCCCGCGCACTCTCCGTCTCGGCCGTGCTGATGTTCGTCCTCGCTCTGATGCCGGGCCTGCCGTTTGTGCCCTTCGTGATCCTCGGCAGTCTTCTCGCCTTCGGCGCCTGGTTCATTCCGCGTCAGGCCGAAGCCGAAAATCTGCTTCGCCGTGAAGCCGAGGAAAAGAAGGTCGTCCAGACCAAGGAGCTCGAAAAGGACTCGGTCAAGGCGGTGCTGCGCACTTCCGAAATCGAGCTCGCTCTCGGCAAGATGGTCTCGACCCGCCTGCTCGGCGCCCATCAGGAACTCGCCTTCCGCGTCGGCAAGATGCGCAAGAAGTTTGCCACCCAATACGGCTTCGTCGTGCCGGAAATCAAGGTCACCGACGATATCGGCATCCCCGAGAAGTCGTACCAGATCCGCATTCACGGCACGACTGTCGCCTCGAACCTGCTGCGTGTCGGCGAAGTTCTCGTCGTCACCGGCGCCGGTCGCAAGCCGAGCATTCCCGGCGACGAAATCCGCGAACCCGCTTTCGGCATGCCGGCGGTTTCGATCCTCGAAAACTTCGCCGAAGACTTGAAGCGTGAAGGCTTCCAGCCGATCGACAACGTCTCGGTCGTGCTGACGCATATGAGCGAGGTTATCAGAAACAACCTGCCGCAGCTTCTGTCCTATAAGGACGTGAAGATCCTGATCGATCGTCTCGACCCTGAATACAAGAAGCTCGCGGATGAGATCTGCTCGTCCCACATGTCCTATTCGGGCCTGCAGGCGGTGCTGAAGCTGCTTCTTGCCGAACGCGTCTCGATCCGCAACCTGCACCTCATTCTGGAAGCGGTCGCAGAACTTGCCCCGCATGTCAGGAAGACGGAGCAGATCGTCGAGCACGTCCGCATCCGCATGGCCCAGCAGCTCTGCGGCGACCTTGCCGACAACGGCGTGCTGCGCGTGCTGCGGCTCGGCAGCAAATGGGACCTCGCCTTCCACCAGGCGCTCAAGCGCGATGCCAAGGGCGAAGTCGTCGAATTCGACATTGATCCGCGCACGCTCGAAGAGTTCAGCGAACAGGCGACGAAAGTTATCCGTGAATTCATGGACAGAGGCCTGCCTTTCGCCCTTGTCACCTCACCGGAAACGCGCTCCTATGTCCGCATGATCATCGAGCGACTCTTCGCAACACTTCCCGTTCTCTCGCATGTGGAACTGGCCAAGGGCATCGAAATCAAGATTCTGGGCTCGATTTCATGATTTCAGACCCGCAAGGGACAGTTCTGGCGCTGTTTCTGGTTTTCTGCCGGATCGGTGGCTGCGTGCTGACCCTTCCGGGTTTTTCGTCGGGCCGCGTGCCGGAGCAATTGCGCGTCTTCATTGCAGGCGCGCTTTCGCTTGCCGTTCTGCCGGTGCTCTGGGACACGGTCTATCCGTCGGTCCACACCAGTTCCGGCACCTATATCGGCCTGATTTTCAGCGAATCACTGATCGGTGTGATGTATGGCATGCTCGCCAGGCTCTATACGCTCGGTCTGCAGTTCGCGGCCACGATCGTCTCGATGATGGTCGGCTACACGCAGCCGAGCACGTCTGACATCGTCGAAGATTCGCCCGAAATCAGTCTGACGGCCTTTATCACGATGACCGGCCTGATGGTTCTCTTCATCATGGATTTCCATCACATCGTTTTCCGCGCGCTGATCGATTCCTACACGACCATGCCTTTCGGCGGGTTGATGCAGTTGCGCTCCACGCTCATCACCTTCACGGATACGCTGGAGCAGACCACCTACATCATGCTGCGGCTTTCGAGCCCCTATTTGATTTACGGACTGATCTTCAACATCTCGATCGGCTTCATCAACAAGCTCGCGCCGCAGATCCCGGTCTACTTCATCTCCACGCCCTATCTGCTCATGGGCGGCCTCTTCCTGCTCTATTTCTCGATCGCTGCATTGATCAGCCAGTTCGCCCAATCCTTCGGCAGCATATTCGTGGGAAAGTGAGGGGCGATGATGGAGAAGAAGCGCTCCGACAAGCTCAAGCGTCTGGTCACGGTTCAGCGGCATCTCGAAAAAATGGCGGAGTACGATCTGGCGGAAACCAGCCGCCAGCGCGCCGAAGTCAATGCAGCCATGGATGTCGCCATTCTAGCGCTCGGCTCGCTGGACCCTGTCCATCGTGCTTTCTCGCAGAGTTATGCCGATCGTTTCGGCAGGCTGAGCATCAAGGATCAGCAATTGACCGGCATGCAGCAGGTCCATGAAATGCGCCTGACGCGCGAGCGCGCCAAGGGCGACCGGCTGGAGGAAAGCATGCTCGATGCCCTTCAGGCCGAGCGTCGTGAGGCGGATGACAATGCCGTCTACGATGTAATCGATCAGCAGTTCGCAACGCCAGCCTCCAGCAAGCTTCAAAAATGATAATCGCCACGATCTTACATTAGAGGATTGTATCGTGGCTATTTCACCCCCCAGCGATCTGGTGATGGACGTCGTCAAGGCGGCCGACCCCATGGAGGTTCAGGCTGCCCAGGAAAAGCTGAAAGCCAGCCGCGCCGCTTTTGCTGCGACAAGCCTGGCCGACAGCGGTAACGGTTTCTCTTCCGCAGTCGACATTCTCGACAACGTCAAGCAGAAGACCGGCCTGCACAATATCCAGAACCGCGAAAAGACCGAGGACGTGCCGGAAACCTACCGGAAGTTCGAGGCTATGGTTCTGCAGAATTTCGTGAAGTCCATGCTGCCGAGCGATGCCGAGAATGTCTTCGGCAAGGGCGCAACGGGCGATATCTGGAAAGGCATGATGGCCGAGCAGCTCGGCAACGTCATGGCTCAGGGCGACGGCATCGGAATTGCCAAGCAGATGTATTCCGAGCAGTTGCGCCGCCAGGAAGGCAAGATCGTCAACGCCTCCACGGATGAAGACGACCGCAAGACTGCAATGAGCATGATCGACGACTTTCAACGCAAGACCTTCGGCACTCCGACTGCCGACAATAAGTCCGCAACAAGCGACGCATAATCGAGGATAAAATGGAAATAGTTTCGAACGAATACAGGATCAAATCCGTTCTCGGGCGCCTCGAAATGATAATCGACAATGAGAACACTCGGATCGGCAGCGATCCGCAGTTCGATCTCAAGGTCTCCAATGCGCACAAGAGCCGGTGCCTGTACGAGCTCTCGATGCTCTTCCGCGACACCGATCCGGCCGAGCTTGCCGCTTCGCATCTGGACCAGCTTCATGGCCTCAAGAAGAAGCTTACGCTAAACGCCCGCCGCGTCGAAGCGCATCTGGAGGCGGTTCGCGCCGTTGCCGATCTCTTGAAGAACGCCGTGCAGGATGCCGATGCTGACGGCACCTATTCCCAGGAACAGTTCGCCGCGCGGGATGCCTGATGATCAAGCTCGTCCTCACAGGCGTCTGGGTCTGCGCCGTCACGTTGGCATCGGTCTATTTCTCGGTGAACATGGCGACTGCGCCGGCGCCGGTTGAAGCGGATACCAAGCAAAGCGCGCTCGAGCTGGTGAAGGGCGAGACGATCACCGTGCCCGTTATCGGCAACGGTGCGGTCAACGGTTATTTCCTCGGCCGCATCTCCTTCATGATGCACAAGGATATGATCGCAGGCCTCAACCTGCCGATCACGGAAATGACGACCGACGAACTCTTCAGCCTGCTCGTCGGCAACAAGATGATCGACGTCTCCAATATCAAGGCCTTCGATCCCGGGGCTTTCCGCGAACAGATCAAGAAGGGCATGAACGAGCGTCTCGGCGGCGAATATGTGGCCGATGTCATGCTGGAGCAGCTCGACTATCTGTCGAAGGAAGACGTGAAGGAAACCTCCGGCGGCAAGCCGCAGAAGGTTGGAGCGCCAGTCAAGATCGTCGAGACCGCGCCCGCGTCCGAAACGCCGGCTCCCTCGGCCAGTCACTGATCACCATTGATCGGTCAATTCAAAACGGCGCCGAGAGGCGCCGTTTTTTGCGTTCTCGTCTTGGTTAATGAACTACTTATGCGCGCATGAAAATCCAAAGGTTTTTCCTAAGGGTTGTTTGAAGCAGAGTTGATATAAACGCGGCACAAGCTTGGGATGATGCCGCCACGGGTTGGGGGAAATCGCTTCAGGCGGGACGCCGCTGGTCCTCACAAGACCTCCGCTGCGGAAATGTGGGCTTGTTTTCCAGGATGTCGGGCGCATGACGCACCCTCGGCAGGAGGTTGGAATGAATTTGATTGCAAACTTCGCGGTGCTTGCATCGCGGCGGACGATTTTCGATCTGCCGGTCTGCGATCTCGGCTGGGACGACGCGCTGGTTTTCATCAACGAACTGGCTTCCATCCCTGTCGGGCAGACCGTGGTTTGCTTCGTCAACGCCCACAACATGCTGACGGCCCTGGGCGACGACGAATACTATCAGATCATGTCGCATAATCTGGTCCTGCCTGATGGTATCGGCCTCAACATCGCATCCCAGGTCACGCATGGTTCGCCATTTCCCGCCAATCTGAACGGTACCGATTTCGTGCCGGCATTCCTGACCTTCATGGAAACACCGCGCCGTATCGGTCTGATCGGCGGCGCGCGTGCGGTTGTCGAGAAGGCGGCCGAGAACTTTTCCAGGCATACGCCCTGGCACGAATTCTTCGTCATCTCCGACGGCTTTTTCGACAAGGCAAATCCGGAAGCTGTTACCGCCGAAGTGGAGCGTCAGAAGCTCGATATCCTGATTGTCGGCATGGGCACGCCGCTGCAGGAAAAATGGGTTCACCAGAATATCCGCGCCGATCACGCGCGTCTCGTCCTGACGGTCGGCGCACTTTTCGATTTCGTTTCCGGCACCGTCCCCCGCGCGCCGAAAACCGTGCGCATGATGCGTCTCGAATGGGCCTATCGCCTGGTGCAGGAGCCGGCGCGCCTCTGGCGCCGTTATATTATCGGTATCCCGATTTTCCTCTTCCGGGTCTTCCAGTATCGCTTCAGCCGGCGCGCGCGTATTCTCAGCCAGCCGGTTGAACCGACGCACGCTGCGGGCGAACAGAAGAGAATCGAGCAGATGAAGAAAGCCGGCTGATTACAGATTTCTGCAGGCTGCGGTTAACCATTTCTTTGCCATATATATTTAGAGTAGCTTAATCATCCGCGTCGGCGCGGTTGAGCGAACTCGGCTATCATGCGCATGAGATGTGACGCCAATGCACGATTCCAGGGCGAAAAGCAGTTTCCATGATCGCGCAACCAGCTTCTCGCGCGGCCAGCGGCAAAGTCACGCGGAAGAGAGCACCGGTGCACCGGAGATCCGCCCTTCGGAAGCCGAACTGCTGCACGCCATAAGCCGGCTGCTCGATGAGCAGCGCGCGAAAGCGCGGCAGACTGAACCGCTGGTCGATCGGATCGAAACGATCCTCGGTTCGCGCCTTCAGGCTGCTAACGATATCTCTTCCGTTTCCGCTCCCGCTTTTGAGCCCTGTTCTCCCGCAGCGGAGCCAGCGACGCAATACGTCCAGGTTCATCACGTCGCTCCCGTCGAAAAAGCACCCGTTTTGCCGGTTTCACGCGAAATAGGGCGCACGAAATGGCGCAGGAGCGCCCTCATCATTGTTGCCCTCTCATTCGTTGGTGCTGCCACCCCCGTCCTGATGCCATCCGCACCAGCGCGTTACACAGCAGAAACGACGCTTGCCGTGGATGCAGGCGCAGGCGACCGGGCTGCGCTTGTCGGGGAAACCGTCAGAAGACTGTTCTCGGTACCTGTCATCACCTCAGCTGTTGCAGCAATGAAGCTGGACCGCGATCCGGAATTTGCCGGCAACAATGCCAATGCACTTGGTGTTGCCTTCGAGCTTCTCTCCGGCAGCGGCGCGGCGGCTGATCCGGCATCGCGCGCCGAGGCCGCGCTGAAATCTGCCCTCGCGATTATTCCTGATGACCGCACTGGCACGATCCGCCTGATGGTAACGACGGCCGATGGCGACAAATCGACACGAATCGCCATGCGGTTGTCCGATGCGGTGACTGGCGGCAGTGCCGCGAGCAAGGCGGCCGAGACGGCCACTGCCTTGAAAAAAGAAAATGATCAGGCCCAGGCAGAGCTCATGGCTTTTGGCCAGAAGAACGGCGAGGGCAATGTCAAGGTTGCGACGCAATTGCAGCGTCAGATCGCCGGCCTCGATGCCGATCTCAAGAATGCCGACGACAATATCCTGACCGCCAAGGAACAGGCCGACAAGCTGAAGGCCGCCAAGCTCGCGGACGTGCTGGAAGGCTCGCTCCCTTCGGATATGATCTCACCCGCCCTGCAGGATCTGCGCGACAGATATGCGATTGCCAAGACGGCGCTCGCGCAGCTTTCGGCAGACCTTGGGCCGCGCCATCCGCGCCTGCTCCAGCAGCAGTCCGAGGTCGACGGACTGAAGGACAGCATCGGCAAGGAACTTGTGCGCCTCGCCCAGAACGCAAGTGGGACGGCCAAGGCCGCCGTCGATGCGCGCAGGCAACTCAGCGACCGTCGCAACGCGCTCATTGCCCAGAGCCGCGACACCGGCGTCGATCTCGCCAAGTTGACCGAGTTGCGGGAAAAGGCCTCTGCGGCCCGCTCGCGCCTGGAAGAAGAGGTTTCCACGACAGGTGCCATCGGCGACGGCAGGGTTACGGTTCGCAAACCCGCTCTTGTGCTGCCGGGTCCCGGTGGCAGCAGTTTCGCTTTCAATGCCTTGCTAGGCGGCCTTGCAGGTCTGGTCGTAGGCCTCGGCTTCGTTTTTCTGCCGCGTCGCTTCCGCTGGCAGTCCGAACAGGTGCCGGTCCTGCCGGTTGAAATTCCCGTCCAGGCTCAAATCCTTGCCCCTGTGGCCGAACTTGTGCAGGTCCCCGAACCGGAGTTGGTCCCGCAGACGGCGGACGAGGTCGATGCATTGCGCTCGCAGATCGCCAGCCTGCGCGATCGCCTACACGCCCACCAGGCTTCCCGATAGGCGAACGCCCGACGGCAGATTGCTCTTGCATTTGCCGTTTTTAAACGGGATAGGGCGTTATCGGGAAATCATTCCCGCCGTGGGCGAATAGACTGGCGCGAAACTGGGCGGAGAAGACGCGTGACGACAGTAATCGACGGCAAGCAGGTTGCCGCATCCGTAATCGAAACCGTGAAATCGGCAAATGCCGCGCTTGAAGCCGCCAAAGGCATTCAGACGGGCCTTGCGGTCATCATCGTCGGCGACGATCCGGCGAGCCACACCTATGTCAGCTCCAAGAGCCGAATGGCCAAGGAATGCGGCTTCAAATCCGTCCAGCACACGCTGCCGGTCGAGACGAGCCAGGAGGAGCTTGCCGCCCTCGTCGCCACGCTCAATGCCGATCCGTCGATCCACGGCATTCTCGTGCAGCTGCCGCTGCCCAGACATCTCGACAGCGAGGCGATCATCCAGTCGATCCTGCCGGAGAAGGATGTCGATGGCCTGAGTGTCGTCAATGCAGGCAAGCTTGCGACCGGTGACCTGAAGACCGGCCTCGTCTCCTGCACGCCGGCCGGCGCCATGGTCTTCGTCCGTCGCACCCATGGTGAGGATCTTTCCGGCCTCAATGCCACCGTCATCGGCCGCTCCAACCTGTTCGGCAAGCCGATGGCGCAGCTTCTGCTGAATGCCAATGCGACGGTCACCATTGCCCATTCGCGCACGAAGGATCTCGCCGGCATCTGCCGCAATGCCGATATTCTGGTGGCCGCCGTCGGTCGTCCGGAAATGGTCAAAGCCGGTTGGGTCAAGTCCGGTGCCACCGTCATCGATGTCGGGATCAACCGCATTGCCGCCCCCGAACGCGGCGAGGGCAAGACCCGCCTCGTCGGCGATGTCGCCTTTGCCGATGTTTCTCCGGTTGCTGCCGTCATCACCCCGGTTCCGGGCGGCGTCGGCCCGATGACGATCGCCATGCTGATGGCCAATACGGTGATTGCCGCCCATCGTTCGGCAGGACTGACGCCGCCGGTATTCTGATCAGCCGCTTTTAATCAACTCTGGGGCGCGGCGCCTGTCGAGGCCCTGACGATCAACTCGGTCTTCCAGAGTTCCTGTTCGGGGAAGGGGCCTGCCTGCTTGACCGTCCCGATGAGCCGCTGCGCGATGCGCACGCCGGCCGCCCGCAGCGACGAGCGTGTCGTCGTCAGCGGCACGGAGAAATTCTCCGGCTTCAGGAGCGGCAGCACGTCGTCATGGGCGATCAGCGAAATGTCCTCGCCGAGTTTCAATCCGGCTTGATTGACGGCGCGGATTGCACCGAGCGCAAGCACCGTACTGGAGCATAAAATGGCGGTTGGCCGATCCGGAAGCTGCAGGAAGCGCTCCATGGCGATCAGTCCTTCCTCGTCCGTCATGACCGTATGGCTCGTGCAGTCTTCCTCGAGCTCCAACCCGCGTTCGGCGAGCGCGGCGATGAGCCCGTTCCTGCGGCGAATGGCGAAATCGAGATGCAGCGGCCCGTTCATCAGCGCAAAGCGCGTGTGGCCGAGCTGCAGAAGAAGCCTCGCCGCATCGTAGAAAGCCGCCTCATTGTCGATGTCGAGATAGGGATAGTCCGGTTCCGAGCCGAACGAGCGGCCATGCACCACAAAGGGCATGGAAAGCGACTTCAACATGGCAAGCCGCGGGTCGTGGCCGCGCATATAGGCTACGAAGAGCGCGTCCACATTGCCGCTGATCGCGAGACGCCGCAGCGCTGCGACCTCGTCGTCCGGGTCGGCCGGCATGATGACGAAGTGAAAGTCATGACGCACCGCTTCCTCGCCGAGACCGGTCAGAAACTCGCCGAAATGCACGTCCGATTGATGGCCGGGCGCTGTCGGCATGACGAGGCCGATCGAGCCGGCCTTGCCGGTGGCAAGCCGCTGGGCGGCCTTGTTGGGCCGGTATCCGGTTTCCTTGACCGCCCGGAGCACGCGTTCCCGGGTTGCCTCGTTGACCTCCGGATAGCCGTTGAGTGCGCGGCTCACAGTTGTCTGCGAAAGCCCCAGCAATTCCGATAGCTGTTTGAGATTCACCTGCTATGCTTCCTCCCGGCCTGCCCTGTGGCCGTAAAATAGTGGCCGCCGCCTCCCAATGGCTTCCAAAGCGCTTTCAAATATGTAGCATCTGCTGCGCTTGACTCAAGAAAAATCGCTCCATATTCCCCATTAAGCCTTGCTGCGACGCGATACAGTGGCGGTATTCCTGCCGTTTTCGCAAAATGGCTTGACTTCATTCGGCCAAAAGGGAATGAGTTGCGTTGTCAAAGCGCTTTGAGATTTCCTTTGGATGAAATTCTGCGCTATCCGATTGTGATGGGAGGTTGATCACATGAAAAAGTCATTCTTGATGGGCGTTGCACTTGCGGCGCTTTTTGCGGGCGCTGCATCGGCAGCGGATCTGAAATTCGCACCGGGTCAGGACTCCAAGTTCAACTGGAAGAGCTATGACGACTTCAAGGCTGCCCATGCCGACCTGAAGGGTCAGCAGCTGACGATCTTCGGCCCCTGGCGCGGCGAAGACGAAGCCTTTTTCCAGAGCATCCTCGCCTATTTCGTCGAAGCGACCGGCATTGACGCCAAGTATTCCTCCTCTGAAAACTACGAGCAGCAGATCGTTATCGATACGCAGGCAGGCTCCCCGCCGAATATCGCCATTCTGCCGCAGCCGGGCCTGCTGGCCGATCTCGCGAGCAAGGGTTACCTGACGCCGCTCGGCGACGATACTTCCAAGTGGGTCAAGGACAACTACGGCGCCGGCGACAGCTGGGTCGGTTACGGCACCTACAAGGGTAAGGACGGCAAGGACGCCTACTTCGCCTTCCCTTACAAGGCCGACGTGAAGTCGCTCGTCTGGTATGTTCCTGAGAACTTCGAAGAGGCAGGCTACAAGGTCCCGACGACCATGGAAGAGCTGCATGCCCTGACCGACCAGATCGTCAAGGACGGCGGGGTTCCGTGGTGCATCGGTCTCGGTTCCGGCGGCGCAACCGGCTGGCCGGCAACCGACTGGGTCGAAGACATCATGCTGCGCACCCAGAAGCCCGAGGTCTACGACAAGTGGACTACCAATGAAGTGAAGTTCACCGATCCGGCCGTCGTTGCTGCCATCGACGAATTCGGCAAGTTCGCCAAGAACGAAAAATATGTCGACGGCGGCGTTGCAGCCGTTGCTTCGACGGACTTCCGCGACAGCCCGAAGGGCCTCTTCGCCGTTCCGCCGAAGTGCTACCTGCACCACCAGGCTTCGTTCATCCCGTCCTTCTTCCCCGAGGGAACGAAGCTCGGTACCGATGCCGACTTCTTCTACATGCCGACCTATGCCGCGCATGCCGATCTCGGCAAGCCGGTTCTGGGTGCTGGTACGCTCGTCTCCATCGCCAAGGACTCCCCGACCGCTCGCGCTTTCGTCGACTTCCTGAAGACGCCGGTCGCCCATGAACTCTGGATGGCGCAGTCGAGCTTCCTGACCCCGTACAAGGGCGTCAATGTCGATGCTTACGCCAACCCGCAGATGAAGAAGGAAGGCGAGATCCTGACCTCGGCCACGACCTTCCGCTTCGACGGTTCCGACCTGATGCCTGGCAAGATCGGCGCTGGCGCCTTCTGGACCGGCATGGTTGATTTCGTCGGCGGCAAGTCCGCTCAGGACTCTGCAGCCGAAATCCAGAGCGCCTGGGACGGCATCAAGTAATTTCCTGCCATTTCGTGCCGCCGGGCGACCGGCGGCATCACCGGAATGAACGGCCGGGCTCCAGAGGGGGAGCCCGGTTGTGCCGGATCCTGTGGTCAAACCCACAAGCAATATTGACGGTGTCCGGCATTAACCCTTCAAAATAAGACAGGGAAGCAGGGGAGGGACGAAATGCTGTCGCAGATAGTGTCCGCTTTGGGCGTCGTGGTCGTCGCCGTTTTCGCATGTTCGGCCTATTTCTTTTTCTCGAACAAGATCCTCGATCTCGCCTTGCCGGTGAAGGACGGTGATATCCGTCAGGCTTCACGCAATCTGAACCGGCGCGCGATGATCCGGCCCTGGCTGTTTCTCTTTCCGGCGCTTTTTCTGCTGATCGTCTACCTCGTCTATCCCGTCGTCGCGACCTTCATCCTGTCCTTCTACGACCGGTCGGGCAACGAGTTCGTCGGTGCGCAGAACTACCTGTGGGCCGTGAACGACCGCGAATTCCGCCAGTCGATCTTCAACAACATTCTCTGGCTGGCCGTCGTGCCCGCCTGCTGCACTTTCTTCGGCCTCGTCATCGCCGTCATGACCGACCGCATCTGGTGGGGCAATATCGCCAAGAGCATCGTTTTCATGCCGATGGCGATCTCCTTCGTCGGCGCTTCCGTCATCTGGAAGTTCATCTATGAATACCGCGGCGGCAACGATGTGCAGATCGGCCTTTTGAACGCCATCGTGCAGACATTCGGCGGCACGCCTGAGGTCTGGATTTCCGTTCCCTTCTGGAACAATTTCTTCCTGATGGTGATCCTGGTCTGGATCCAGACCGGCTTTGCCATGGTGATCCTCTCGGCCGCATTGCGCGGTATCCCGGAGGAGACGATCGAGGCAGCTGTCATCGATGGCGCCAATGGCTGGCAGATCTTCTGGCGCATCATGGTGCCGCAGATCTGGGGCACGATCGCCGTCGTCTGGACGACGATCACCATCCTCGTCCTCAAGGTTTTCGACATCGTGCTCACCATGACCAACGGCCAGTGGCAGACCATGGTACTGGCGAACCTGATGTTCAACTGGCTGTTCCGCGGCGGCGGCGATTCCGGCCGAAGCGCTGTCATCGCCATCATCATCATGCTCGCCGTCACGCCGATCATGGTGTGGAACGTGCGCCGCGCCAATGCCGAACTGAAGGGACGCTGAGATGACGAGAGCTGCAAGCTACTTCAAGATCGGCCCGGCCCGTCTTTTCGTCCACTTCTGCGTTCTCGTCATCGTCATCATCTGGCTGGTGCCGACCCTCGGCATCTTCGTCAGTGCGCTGCGCGACAAGGACCAGATCACCGTTTCCGGCTGGTGGACCGCCTTTGCCGGTTCCACGCAGACTGTGGCCGCGCGCCTCGGCACCCCCGATCAGGCAAAGCAGGAAGGCGATATCTATGTGATCACGGGCAACGTGCTGGCCGATCAGCCTGGCCGCTCGGTCAAGGCCTTCGGCGTACGTGTGCAGCAGCCTTCGGCTTTCGAGGCTGGTCAGACCGCTGATCTCGGCGAGGGCGAAAGCTTGGTCATCAACAGCGATGGCAGCTACCGCTACATGAAGAATGTCGCCTTTGCGCCTGATGAACGTCCGCGCCGCATCTATGTCGCGGCATCGGCTCCGCCGGAATTCACGCTCGCGAACTATAAGACCGTTCTAACGAGCGAGGGTATCGGCCAGTCCTTCATCAACTCTCTGACAGTGACCATTCCGGCGACCATCATCCCTATCCTGATCGCCGCTTTTGCCGCCTACGCGCTGAGCTGGATGGAATTCCCCGGCCGCGCGCTTCTCATTGCACTCGTCGTCGGCCTCATCGTCGTGCCGCTGCAGATGTCGCTCATCCCGCTCTTGCGTCTCTATAACGAGATCGGCACCGCGATCGGCCAGCCGTCGAAGACCTATCCCGGCATCTGGCTGGCGCACACCGCCTTCGGCATGCCGCTCGCCATCTATCTCTTGCGGGCCTATATTGCCGGCCTGCCCAAGGAGATCATCGAATCCGCCCGCGTCGATGGCGCCAGCGACTTCGAGATCTTCACCCGCATCGTTTTGCCTCTGTCCTTCCCCGCGCTTGCATCCTTCGCGATCTTCCAGTTCCTGTGGGTGTGGAACGACCTGCTTGTGGCCATGGTCTTCCTCGGCACCGACAAGGACCACCTCGTGCTGACAGGAGCGCTGAATGCGCTGCTTGGCTCGCGCGGCGGCAATTGGGAAATCCTGACGGCGTCCGCCTTCGTCACCATCATCATACCGCTGCTCGTCTTCTTCTCGCTGCAGCGTTATCTGGTGCGCGGCCTGCTGGCGGGGTCGGTCAAGGGAGGCTGATCCATCCCAAGACTTAAGCTTAGACAGGATATTCCATGAGTGTGGCTTCCCAATCCAATCTGACCGCCGACAAGGACTGGTGGCGCGGCGCGGTGATCTATCAGATCTATCCGCGCTCCTACCAGGATTCGAACGGCGACGGCATCGGCGACCTGAAGGGCATCACCGCCCGCTTGCCGCATGTGGCAAGCCTCGGTGCCGACGCCATCTGGATTTCGCCCTTCTTTACCTCGCCGATGCGCGACTTCGGTTACGACGTCTCGGACTACGAAAACGTCGACGCCATCTTCGGTACGCTGATCGATTTCGACACGCTGATAGCGGAAGCCCACCGTCTCGGCATCAAGGTGATGATCGACCTCGTCATCTCGCATTCTTCCGACCAGCATCCCTGGTTCGTCGAAAGCCGCACGAGCAAGACCAATGCCAAGGCCGACTGGTATGTCTGGGCCGATGCAAAGCCGGACGGTACGCCGCCGAACAACTGGCTGTCGATCTTCGGCGGTTCCGCATGGGCTTGGGATCCGACGCGCATGCAATATTACATGCACAATTTCCTGACCTCGCAGCCGGATATGAACCTGCATAATCCCGAGGTTCAGGACCGCCTGCTTGATGTCGTCCGTTTCTGGCTGAAGCGCGGCGTCGACGGCTTCCGCCTCGACACGATTAACTTCTATTTCCACGACAAGCTTCTGCGCGACAATCCGGCGCTTGCCCCGGAACGCCGCAATGCGTCCACCGCGCCTGCCGTGAACCCCTATAATTTCCAGGAGCATCTCTACGACAAGAACCGCCCTGAGAACCTCGAATTCCTGAAGCGCTTCCGCGCCGTGCTGGAAGAGTTTCCCGCCATTGCCGCCGTCGGCGAAGTGGGCGACAGCCAGCGTGGCCTCGAAATCGTCGGCGAATACACCTCCGGCAATGACAAGATGCACATGTGCTACGCCTTCGAATTCCTGGCGCCCGATCCGCTGACGCCGGAGCGCGTCGAGGAAGTCATGAAGGATTTCGACGCCGCCGCTCCCGATGGCTGGGCCTGCTGGGCTTTCTCGAACCATGACGTCATGCGCCATGTCAGCCGCTGGGGCGCGCTGGTTGCCGACCACGATGCCTTTGCCAAGCTCTATGCTTCGCTGTTGATGACACTGCGTGGTTCGGTGTGCCTTTATCAGGGGGAGGAACTCGCTCTCACCGAAGCCGATCTCGCCTATCAGGATCTGCAGGATCCCTACGGCATCCAGTTCTGGCCGGAGTTCAAGGGGCGTGACGGTTGCCGCACGCCCATGGTCTGGGACAGCCAAGTCGCACAGGGCGGCTTCTCGACGGTGAAACCCTGGCTGCCGGTCCCGGTCGAGCACATCCTGCGCGCCGTCAGCGTGCAGCAGGGCGACGAGAATTCCGTGCTCGAGCACTACCGCCGCTTCCTCGCCTTTCGCAAGCAGCATCCGGCTTTCGCCAAGGGCGAAATCGAGTTCGAGGATCCGCAGGGCGATGCCCTGGTCTTCACGCGCGAATACGGCAATGAGACGCTGCTCTGCATCTTCAACATGGGGCCGGCAGAAACCAATGTCACCCTGCCGGCGGGCGAGTGGCAAGCTTTGACGGGGCACGGCTTTAACAGCAACAACTACGGCGACAAGATCGATATTCCGGCCTGGGGGGCGTATTTCGCCCGCCTCGCTTAAGGATCAGGAGGGGAGAGGAAAATGACTGGACTGACGCTTAAGGATATCCGCAAATCCTACGGCTCTGTGGACGTGCTCCACGGCATCGATCTGGAAATCAACCAGGGCGAATTCATCGTTTTCGTCGGCCCCTCCGGCTGCGGCAAGTCCACCTTGCTGCGCATGATCGCCGGCCTGGAAAATATCACCGGTGGGGAGATGTATATCGATGGCATGCTCGTCAATGACGTGCCGCCCTCCAAGCGCGGCATTGCCATGGTTTTCCAGTCCTACGCGCTCTACCCGCATATGACTGTTTTCGACAACATGGCTTTTGGCATGAAGATCGCAGGCGAGAGCAAGCAGGAGATCGACCGCCGCGTGCGGGCTGCCGCCGAAAGCCTGCAGTTGACCAAATATCTCGACCGCCTGCCGAAGGCGCTCTCGGGCGGCCAGCGCCAGCGCGTGGCGATCGGCCGCGCCATCTGCCGCAATCCGAAGGTCTTCCTCTTCGACGAGCCGCTGTCGAACCTCGATGCGGCACTGCGCGTCGCGACCCGTATCGAGATCGCGCGGCTCAACGAGCAGATGGCCGATACGACGATGATCTATGTCACGCACGACCAGGTCGAGGCGATGACGCTGGCGGACCGAATCGTCGTCCTCTCGGCCGGCAATATCGAGCAGGTGGGCGCACCGCTGGAGCTTTACGAGCGACCGGCAAACCTGTTCGTCGCAAAGTTCATCGGCTCGCCGGCCATGAATATCATCCCGGCAACGATCACCGATGCCGGTGCCACGACGACGGTGACGCTGACCGGCGGCAAGTCCGTGACGCTCGATATCGCCACTGCGGCATCGGAAAAGGGCAAGCAGGCAAGCTTCGGCGTTCGCCCGGAAGACCTGCGCATCGCCGATCCCAGTGAAGACTATCTGTTCGAGGGCGAAGTCTCGATCGTCGAGCAGCTCGGCGAAGTGACGCTTCTCTACATTGAAGGCTTGGTCCAGGGTGAGCCGATCATCGTCAAGCTGCCCGGAATCTTCGATGTAAAGCGCGGCCAGAAGATGCATTTCGTGGCCGACCGGCAGAAACTGCACCTCTTCGATGCGGCCGGTCACACCTATAGGAAATGATCATCCATTTTTGGTGGAATCCTTCCTCCTGAGACTGCCAAGGGGAAGGATTCTCACTTTCTGTTAAACATGCAGTGCTAGCCTTTTTCTCATCAAGACTGAGGGGACTAAGGCCATGGCCGCATCGAATCCAACACCTGCGAAATCGCACTTCCTGGCGAAGGAAGAATCTTTCATGTACGACCGCGAATCGCGGTTCAAGATGGAAGACACGATGAACGCCGCGCGTATCGAATATACGGAAAAGGGCGTCATGCATGCCGCCTCGCGCCGCTGCGATATCGTCCGTATATCCATGAGCAGCGCGATCCTGGCGATCCTCACACAGTATACGCTGCCGAAGCAGTTCTACCTGGATATTCCGGATGCCCGCATCACCAAGGTGGGCTGCCTCTTGATGAAGACTTTCCCGAACAACACGATCGAGGTTCGCTTCCTGCGCCTGCTGACGCAGAAAGAACTGAACAAGATCTTCGTCTACAGCACGCACCCGGCTCACAAGGACTACGTCCTCGATATCCGCGCGTAACAGTCTCGCGTCTCGCTGGATATGAAAAACCCGCGGTTTCGGCCGCGGGTTTTTCTTTTGCATCGATGAGGGGATGTCAGTGCGCGTGGAAGAGCACGCTGGCACCCTGGTCGGACGGTCCGACCGCGTGACGGAACGGCGCGAAAAGCTCGCGGCCCATGCCAAATTCATTGTCTGAAAGATCGATCGTCACAGGTTCGCGCTCGGCCATGTCAGCAGCATCGACGAGAACTTCGAGCGTGCCCCTGATCGCATCGAGACGGATGATGTCGCCGTCCTTGATGCGGGCGATCGGGCCACCATCGACAGCTTCGGGCGTGACATGGATTGCCGCTGGAACCTTGCCGGAAGCACCGGACATGCGCCCGTCGGTCAGCAACGCCACACGGAAACCGCGATCCTGCAGCACGCCGAGTGGTGGGGTCAGCTTGTGCAGTTCCGGCATGCCGTTGGCCTTTGGTCCCTGGAAGCGCACGACAGCGACGAAATCGCGGTTGAGCTTGCCCTCTTTGAAGGCGTCCTGCAGTTCCTGCTGGCTATGGAACACGATTGCCGGCGCCTCGATGATATGGCGCTCCGCTTTGACGGCGGAGATCTTGATGACCGCCTTGCCGAGATTGCCGCGCAGCATCTTCAACCCGCCATTCGCCTGGAAAGGCGTTTCGATGCTGGCGAGCACCTTCGGATCGTGGCTCTTTTCCGGCGAGGGCTGGCGCACGACGGCGCCGTTTTCGCCGAGCTGCGCATCGACCGTATAGGCCTGCAGCCCGTGACCGAAGACGGTGCGTACATCGTCGTGCACGAGACCCTGCTTCAACAGTTCCTTGATGAGGAAGCCCATGCCGCCGGCTGCCTGGAAATGGTTCACGTCTGCAAGCCCGTTCGGATAGACGCGGGCAAGCAGCGGCACCAGTTCCGAAAGCTCGGCAATGTCCTGCCAGGTCAGCACGATACCGCCGGCGCGGGCCATGGCGACGAGGTGCATCGTGTGGTTCGTCGAGCCGCCCGTCGCATGCAGGCCGACCACGCCGTTGACGATCGAGCGTTCGTCGATCATCTCGCCGGCCGGCGTGAATTCGTTGCCGAGAGCGGTAATGGCGAGCGCCCGCTTGGTGGCCTCTCGGGTCAGCGCTTCGCGCAATGGAGTGCCTGGGTTGATGAAGGAAGAGCCGGGCATATGGAAGCCCATGATCTCCATAAGCATCTGGTTGGAATTGGCCGTACCGTAGAAGGTGCAGGTGCCCGGGCCGTGATAGGACTTGGATTCGGCTTCCAGCAGTTCGGCACGGCCGACCTTGCCCTCGGCGAAGAGCTGGCGCACGCGCGACTTCTCGTCGTTCGCCAAGCCCGTCGTCATCGGGCCGGCTGGAATGAAGATCGACGGCAGGTGGCCAAAGGAGAGGGCGGCGATCATCAGACCGGGGACGATCTTGTCGCAGACGCCGAGAAAGAGGGCGGCATCGAACATGTTGTGCGACAGGCCGACACCCGCTGCCATGGCGATAAGGTCACGCGAGAAGAGCGAGAGCTCCATGCCCGGTTGGCCCTGGGTGACGCCGTCACACATTGCCGGCACGCCGCCTGCGACCTGAGCGATGCCGCCGGCCTGGGCAGCGGCTTCGCGGATGATCGCCGGATAGGTCTCGAACGGCTGGTGGGCCGAGAGCATGTCATTATAGGCGGTGATGATGCCGAGATTGGGCACACGGTCGCCCGCAAGCGCATCCTTCTCGGCGGGGGAACAGATGGCAAAGCCATGGGCGAGGTTGGCGCAGCCGAGAACCGAGCGGTTGACGCCCTTTGAGGCGGCAGCGCGCAGGCGTTCCAGGTAGCGCTCGCGGGTCGGCTTCGAGCGTTCGACAATGCGATTCGTGATCGCAGCAATACGTGCGTGAGCGGACATGGAAAATCCCTGCCTTGTTCTGGTTCGTCAATGTTCTGTTCGCCGGCTTCGGCGGCTGTAAGGCCCTATCAGGGAGCCCAGTAGATCTCGACCGGGGAAGTGGCCCGGCGCAGAATGGCGCGGATCGGCATGTCTGCCTCTTCGCCTGTACATTCTGCCTTGGCGAGAACGTCTTTTTTGCCTTCGCCCTCAATGTGGAGAATGAGCAGTTTGGCATCTTGCAGTGCGGAGAACGTGAAGGTCAGGCGCGGCTCGCCAGCCCCTTCCGCATCCATGGTGATGATGCCGCGCGGTGTCCTGGCATCGAGCGCAACGCTCAGATTGTTGCCACCGGGGAAGAACGAGGCGGTGTGGCCGTCGCCGCCCATGCCGAGAATGACGACATCGAAGGGGATGCCGATCTCCGCACTCTTTACCGTTGCAAGCTTCGCAGCCTCCTCGACGGAGGCGGCGGGCTGGTAAAGCGGCACGAAACGTGCCGCTTTCGCCTTGTTTTGAAGAAGATTGGCATCGACCAGCAGGTGGTTCGAACGCGGATTGTCGGCGGGAACGAAACGTTCGTCGACAAGCGTGATCGTCACCTTGGCCCAGTCGATATCGCGCGTCGAAAGCGCCTGGAAGAAGGCTTTCGGCGTGGAGCCGCCGGAAACGGCGATGCTTGCCGCTCCGCGCGCTGCGATGGCTGCCGAAAGGACGCTGGAGACCTTGTCTGCAAGGCTGGCGGCAAGTTCGGCGGCGTTAGCGAAGGAATGCAGTGTCGATGCCATATCTTCGGACCCTTGGACTTAGATGTCGTCGTGCCAGGTGCGGCCGTCACGCTCGATCAGCGCGATGGCCTGGCTTGGACCCCAGGTGCCGGCCGTATAGCCCTGCACCTGCTGGCCGGTGGATTCCCAACCCTTGAGGATCGGATCGACCCACTGCCATGCCGCTTCGACTTCGTCACGGCGCATGAACAGCGTCTGGTTGGAGCGGATGACGTCCATCAGCAGACGCTCGTAGGCGTCTGGATTGCGCACGTTGAAGGCCTGGGCGAAGCTCATGTCGAGCGAGACATTCCGCAGGCGCATGCCGCCCGGGCCCGGATCCTTGATCATCAGCGACTGCTTGACGCCTTCATCCGGCTGCAGGCGGATGATCAGCTGGTTCTGGCTGATGCGGCCGGCGGCCTGGTCGAAGACCGAGTGCGGGATCGACTTGAAGGTGATGACGATTTCCGAAACGCGGCCGGCGAGGCGCTTTCCGGTGCGGATGTAGAAGGGAACGCCCGCCCAGCGCCAGTTGTTGATCTCGGCCTTGATGGCGACGAAGGTTTCCGTGTTGGAAACGCCGCCTTCCAGCTCTTCCAGATAGCCTTTGACCGGGCCACTGCCGGAAGCGCCGGCGCGGTACTGGCCGCGAACCGTCGCCTGCTCGACATTGGACGCGTTGATCGGCTTCAGCGCGCGCAGAACCTTGAGCTTCTCATCGCGAACGGCTTCCGAATCCATCGAGGAGGGGACTTCCATCGCGGTCAGGCAGAGAAGCTGCAGGATGTGGTTCTGTACCATGTCGCGCAGCGCGCCGGCGGTGTCGTAATAACCGGCGCGGCCCTCGAGGCCGACGGCTTCGGCAACGGTGATCTGCACATGGTCGATATAATTGGCGTTCCAGAGCGGCTCATAGAGCGCGTTGGCGAAGCGCAGCGCCATCAGGTTCTGCACCGTCTCCTTGCCGAGATAGTGGTCGATGCGGAAGATCTGCTCTTCCTTGAAGACGCGGCCGATATTGTCGTTGAGCTGCAGTGCCGAAGCCAGATCGCGGCCGATCGGCTTTTCGACGACGATACGGGTCGACTTGGTAATCAGCTTGTGGTCGTGGATCTTCTGCGAAATGTCGCCGAAAATGCCCGGAGCAACAGCGAGGTAGAAGGCGCGCACGCGGTCCTTGCCCTCGTCGAGCAGCTTCTTCAGCACGTCCCAGCCGGTATCGGTACGGGCATCGACGGAAACATAGAAGAGACGGGAGCAGAACTTCTCGACTTCGGCCTCGTCATATTCGCCCTTCTTCAGGTGCTCCTTGAGCGCATCCTTGGCGAACTTGCGGTATTCTTCATGCGAAAGCGGGCTGCGCGAAGCGCCGATGACGCGGGTCGGCTCCGAGAACTGGCCCTCGATCTGGCGATGATAAAGCGCCGGCAGAAGCTTGCGTTCGGCAAGGTCGCCGCTGCCGCCAAAGACGACGTAATCAAAAGGCTCAACGGGAATGATCTGGCTGCTCATGAGCTTGTCTCTCAATCAGGCTTGGTTGGTGGCCGTTTTAATCTAATCGATTTAAAAAAGCCAGTGTGCGGTGCAATGAATCTGTCGGACATCGGTTTTAGAGCGAATTGTCCGGTGAGGAAATCCGCAATCGAACTAAAACTTGTCGCGGAGGGCAAACCACGACAAGGCAAGGAAAAGCAGCGGTGCCCGCATGCGTGCGCCGCCCGGAAAGGCAGGGATATCGAGCGCCTTGAACAGATCGAGATCGGCCGATTTCCCCAGCACCATTTCTGCGTAAAGCTTGCCACAGTAATTTGACAGCATGACGCCGTGGCCGGAATAACCGCCGATCGAGGTGACGCCCGGCATGACTTCGCGCACGAAGGGCTGGCGCGGCATGGTGATGCCGACCGAGCCGCCCCAGGCATGGGTGATCTCGATATCCTTGAGCGCGGGGTAGATTTCGGCGATCTGCCGGCGGATATGCTGCGAAATGTCGCGCGGATTGTCGGCCGTGTAGGCCTCCCGCCCGCCAAACAGCAGCCGTCCGTCCTTCAATTTGCGGAAATAGCGCACGACGAACCGCGAATCCGCCACCGCCTCGCCGCCCGGTATCACATCAGGGAACCGGTCAAGCGGCACAGTCGCGCCGATGAAGGAGCGGATCGGCATGACATGGCTGGCCGTGATCGGCTCCAGATTGCCGATATGGCCGTTACAGGCAATCAGCGCCCTGTTGGCAGTGATCGTGCCGCGTTCGGTTTCGATAACGACCTTGCCGCTGCGCTCTTCGATCGACTTTGCCTTGGTCATTTCGAAAATATCGGCCCCGGCATTGGCTGCCACCCTGCCAAGGCCGATCAGCAGCTTCAGCGGATGGATATGGCCGGTGCCGGTATCGCGTACCCCGCAATAGAAGCGTTTCGAGCCAAGCCGCTCCTGCGTCTCTTCGCGGTCCATGAAACGCAGATGCGGATAGTCGTAGCGGAAGGCCGCGATTTCCGCATTCTCGTAATAGTACCGCTTGTAGCTTTCCTTGTGGGCGACGCTGAGCTGACCGGACACATAATCCATATCGATCTGGTGCTCGGTCGCAAAATCCATGAGGTGCCGCTTGGCATCTTCCGCGAGATCGAAGAGCGCCTTGGAGCGCTCGTAGCCAATCTTCTCCTCCATCTCTTCCGGCCACCAGCGCTGGCCGGTGCCGAGCTGGCCGCCATTGCGCCCGGAGGCGCCGTCGCCGAGTCTGCTGCCCTCGATGAGCGTCACCGAAACGCCAGCCCTGGCGAGATTATAGGCGGCCTGAAGGCCCGTATAGCCGCCGCCGATAATGGCGACGTCACACTGCCTGGAGCCGTCGAGCGCCGGATAATCCGGCCGCTCGCCGACTGTTGCCTGATACCAGGAGACGCCTGGGGCAATGGGGCTTTGCCAGGTCTCTTGCGTCATGGCAAAACCTCACACGTTCAGGAGGAGGAACTCCCGTTCCCAGGGGCTGATCACCTGCATGAAGGTTTCGAACTCGCCGCGCTTCACGCCGGCATAAAGCCCGATGAACTCTGCGCCGAAAACTTCCTCGAAGGCCGGTTCGTCTTCCAGCAGCGCCACGGCTTCCAGAAGGCCGCGCGGCAGGTCGATCGAGCCTTCGTTGGCGGCATCCTCGGTCGGAGCCGTGGGCTCGATTTCCTTCACGATGCCGAGCAGACCGGATGCAAGCGAGGCAGCGAGCGCCAGATACGGATTGGCATCCGAGCTCGGCAGGCGGTTTTCCACGCGCCGCGCCTGCGGATCGGAGACCGGCACACGGAAGGCCGTCGTGCGGTTGTCGTAACCCCAGGCATTATTGACCGGGCAGGACATATCCGGCTGCAGGCGCCGGTAGGAATTCACGTAAGGCGCCAGCATGGCAAGCGCGCTCGGCACGTATTTCTGCATGCCGCCGATGAAGTGGAAGAATTCCTTCGAGGCTGAGCCATCATTGTTCGAGAAGACGTTCTTGCCGCTCGCGATGTCGACGACCGACTGGTGGATATGCATCGCCGAACCCGGCTGGCCCTGCATCGGCTTGGCCATGAAGGTGGCGTAGATATTGTGCTTCAGCGCTGCCTCGCGGATCGTGCGCTTGAACAGGAACACCTGGTCGGCAAGTTCGATCGGATTGCCGTGACGGAGGTTGATTTCGAGCTGCGCCGGTCCCTCCTCGTGGATCAGCGTATCGATCTCGAGGCCCTGCTTCTCCGAGAAGTGATAGATGTCGTCGATCAGTTCGTCGAACTCGTTGATGCCGGCGATCGAATAGCCCTGGCCGCCGAGAATTGAACGACCTGAACGTCCCTTGGGCGGATGCAGCGGATAGTCCGGGTCGTCATTCGTGGCGACCAGGTAGAATTCGATTTCCGGCGCTACGATCGGCTTCCAGCCGCGCTCGGCATAGAGGCTGAGAATGCGCTTCAATACGTTGCGCGGCGTGTAGGGAACTTCCTGGCCGTCGGAATTGACGATGTCGCAGATGACCTGCGCGGTCGGGTCGGTTTCCCAGGGAACCACGGACAGGGTGGAAAGGTCGGGCACGAGCTTCAGGTCGCTGTCGCGCGGCTCATAGCGGAAGCTTTCGGTCTCCTCGGGATATTCGCCCGATATCGTGTGACGGTAGATCGCCGAAGGCAGTGCGAGCGATGTGTTTGAGGTGAACTTGGAGGACGGCATCATCTTGCCGCGCGGCACGCCGGCAAGGTCCGGCGTGATGCATTCAATGTCTTCGATACCGCGTGCCCTCAGCCACTGCGCCGCTTCCTTCCAGTTCGCAACGCCGCGCAGAGATCCGGGATCGGGAGGGGATTTCTTCGAGGCGGGTACGTTTCTGGCAGGCTTCAGCGTCGTCTTTTTTGGGGACATGACACACCGGTTTGCGTTGATCGTGACGCCATCATAACCGGAGTTTGGCAATTGGCGAGGGGGGCAAAGGCGTTGACTTTCGCCCTCTGATGGAAAAAGAAGACGCGATTTCAGCAGGGAAAACGGATTGTGCGGCACAGGAGCGATGTGATCGTCATCGGGGCGGGTGCCGCGGGCATGATGTGCGCCATCCGCGCCGGACAGCGTGGTCGATCCGTCACCGTGCTGGACCACGCCCGCGCGCCAGGCGAGAAGATCCGAATTTCCGGCGGCGGCCGCTGCAACTTCACCAATATCAATGCCGGCCCGAAGAACTTCCTCTCCGCCAATCCGCATTTCTGCAAGTCGGCGCTTGCCCGTTTCACCCCGGCCGATTTCGTTGCCATGGTGGATCGTCACGGCATTGCCTGGCATGAAAAGACGCTTGGCCAGCTTTTCTGCGACAACAGCGCCAAGGACATCATCTTCATGCTTCTCGACGAGATGCGCGCAGCGGGCGCTGCCTGGCATCTCGGCGTCGAAATATCGGGCGTTGAAAAGACTGACGGCGGCTTCCGCGTCGCGACATCGGAAGGCCTGTTCGAAGCCTCCTCGCTCGTCATCGCGACCGGCGGAAAATCCATTCCGAAGATGGGAGCGACCGGTTTTGCCTATCGCATTGCCGAGCAGTTCGGCTTGCCTATTACCGAGACCCGCCCCGCCCTTGTGCCTCTCACGCTTGATTCAATGCTGCTCGAGAACATCGCGCCGCTTTCAGGCATTTCCGCGCCAGCCGAAATCCGTCATGGCAAGACCGCCTTTCGCGAAGCCCTGCTCTTCACTCACCGCGGTCTTAGTGGTCCAGCCATCCTGCAGATTTCCTCCTACTGGCGGGAGGGCGATGCGATCACCGTCGATATCGAGCCGGATATCGATATCGCCGCGCACCTGAAAAAGGCGAAACAGGTAAACGGACGTCAGTCCGCGCAGACCGCGCTCGGCGAGATCCTGCCGAAGCGCCTCGCGCAACATATCGTCGAGCGCGAGGACGTCACCGGCAACATGGCCGACCTCTCCGACAAGCTGCTGACCAGGCTCGCCGACGCCGCACAGAACTGGTCCTTGAAGCCTTCCGGCTCCGAAGGCTACCGCACCGCGGAAGTCACGCTCGGTGGCATCGATACGGCCGCCCTGGATTCACGCAGCCTGCAGGCGAAGGATGTTCCCGGCCTTTATTTCATTGGCGAATGTGTCGATGTGACCGGCTGGCTCGGCGGCTATAATTTCCAGTGGGCCTGGGCCTCCGGATTTGCCGCCGGTGAGACATTGTAAATGCCAATATTTGTAGGCGTGAAACCTTTTTGCCGATTCAAGACTTCTTAAGATTGCCTGCGCCATCCTGTCTCAATGGCAGGTTGGCAAAGTCGTTCCTAAATTAAGCTTTACCGACAAGCCGTTTTGTTGGATTGTTGTGTTTAGACAGAAGTGAGGTTTCGCAATGAACAGAAACACTCGACGCGCCCGCGCCATTGCAATTGCCCAGGCAAAGCCTGATACGAAGCTCGTAACTCTGCGCTATCTGATGCTCGCCGCCGGCGCAACCGCCGCCTGCATTGCAGTTCTTCTTTCCCACTTCATCTGATCTTTCCGCAGCTTGAAATGGAAATATTCGGTGTCGCGACTGATATATCGCGATCCCGCAGCGTGCAATTTGCAACTATTGTGCGATCACGGCTAACGCGCTCTCACCGCTTATCCGAAAATTAATATCTAATCTGACACATTGTAGACGAATATTTGGGTATTTCCGGCCCGGCCGGAAATGAACTGGCAATGATTGCCGCCCGTTCCAGGGTCTTCCCAACTGTTAGTAGATCAGCTCGATATGCACCCGGCTGGCGCCAGAAGGCTGCCGGCGGGAGGAGTGGTGTATGAAAGGCACGGCGCGCCATGTTCATTGACAAGATTCTTTCTCGTTTCAAGATTCAGACAAAGGTTCTGATTTTTGTTCTGCCTTTCGTCGTCACCATATCCGCCGTCGGTCTGACGGGCCTTTATGCATCCGGTCTGCTGCAGGGCCGGATGGAGATTTCCAACAGCGTTCTCCAGTCGCTGAGTGGGTTCAAGGATCTCTACGCCTCGATGGACGACTTCCTGCAGACCACAAACGAACAAGCGCGCGACAAGCTCTATGCCGACATCAAGGCGCAGGGACAGACGCTGGACGCCACCATGGCGCAGATCGGCGACAATTCCGGCCATGATAACCTGCAGGCGGCGATCGAGGGAACCAACGGCATTTCTGATACCGTCGGCAAGCTCTGGACCCTGCACGAACAGGAAATGGCTCTTCGCAAGCAGATCGATGACGCTCAGAAGGTGATGATCACCAACCGCTTCAACGTCAGCTACGATGCCAAGCAGCTGGAAGAAAATATCCGTACCGACGAAGGCAACGCGACGGCAACGCTGCGCGCTGCCGATCGTTTGCTGAAGGGCGGCGATGCGCTCGCAGCCGCCATGAATGATTTCAATAAGGCCCAGACTTCGCCTGACAAGCTGAAGGTCGTGACCGATGCGCTGCCTCAGATCATCAAGGCGCAGCGCATGATCGAAATCTCCGTCCCGCAGAACCAGAAGAGCATGACGCAGTCCATGGCGCAGACCGTTAGCGACCTGAAGGCTCAGGCGGCGGCGCCCGAGGCTGGCACTGACGACGGCGTTGCAAATCTCGGCCGTCTTGTTTCCCGCTTCCGCCAGATGTCGACTTACACTCAGCTCACCGCCACGCAGATGATGCGTGAAGCGACGACAACGTTCGTGGAGCTCGACAGCCGCATCGCCCAGACCAACTCGGTTCTGGAAGATACACGGCGCCTTGAAAGCTCCATCTATTCGCTGCAGCTCGTGCTTGCCGATTTCAATGCCAAGCCGAGCAAGGAAAATCGCGTTCGCCTGAACCAGGAAATCGCCACGCTCAACACCATGCTCAATACCCTTCAGGCCAGCGCCAAGGGCATGAATTTCGCCGGTGATATTGTCGACGCGATCACGCCCGCTCTCGCCTCGATGGACAAGGGCGCACAGAGCCTTGTCGATGTGATCAATCAGCGTACGAGCGATTACGTCGCCGCACGCCAGCAACTCGATGGTGTCTGGGGTCAGTTGACGAGCTTCGCGGAAGAGCAGAAACAGTCGGCCGGTACCGAGCGTGATCAGGCCAACAGCATCTCCGTCGGCACGACCGCACTCGGCATCCTGGTTTCCATCGTCGGCGGCATTGCGCTGGTGCTGACGCTGCAGCGGCCGATCGCCCAGATCACCGCCGCCATGCGCCGCATCGCCGAAGGAGCGCTCGACACCAGCATCTCAGGTGAGAAGCGTTACGACGAAATCGGCGATATGGCCCGCGCACTCGGCATCTTCAAGGAAAATGCCATCTCCAAGATCCGCATCGAGGAGCAGAGCGACGAAGAGCGTCAGGCCGCCGAGCATGAGCGTCAGCGCAACGATGCCGAAAAGCGCGAGATGGACCGTCAGATCGAGTATGCCGTCAACGCGCTTGCCGCCGGTCTCGAGCGCATGTCGCAGGGCGATATCTCGACGACGATCGACACGCCCTTCATCGGCCGTCTCGAACAGCTCCGTCAGGATTTCAACGGCTCTATGATGCGCCTGCAGGCCACGATGAGCCAGATCCGCGACAACGTGCAGATGATCCAGGGCAACGGCAACCAGATGGCCCAGTCCTCCGAGGATCTCGCCAAGCGTACCGAGCAGCAGGCTGCATCACTGGAAGAAACCGCCGCCGCCGTCGACCAGATCACCGTAACGGTCCGCTCCTCCGCCGAACGCGCCAAGGATGCCGATCAGATCGTCCGCCAGGCCAAGCGCAGCGCCGACGACTCCGCCGTCGTCGTCAACAATGCGATCGATGCGATGGGCCGCATCGAAGACGCATCGCGCCAGATCGAGCAGATCATTGGCGTCATCGACGAGATCGCCTTCCAGACCAACCTGCTCGCACTCAATGCCGGTATCGAGGCGGCTCGCGCCGGTGAAGCCGGCAAGGGTTTTGCCGTCGTTGCCATGGAAGTGCGCGAACTCGCCCAGCGCTCTGCCGCTGCCGCGCAGGAGATCAAGGGTCTCATCAACAAATCGACGAACGAGGTCAATTACGGTTCGCAGTTCGTACAGGAAACGGGCACGGTTCTTGCGAAGATCAGTGCCCAGATCGTCACGATCAGCCAGCACGTCGAAATGATCGCCCGCGCAAGCCACGACCAGTCGAGCGCGCTGCAGGAAGTCAACTCCACTGTCAACCAGATGGACCAGATGACCCAGCAGAACGCTGCAATGGTGGAAGAAACCACTGCAGCAAGCCGCGAGCTCGCAAACGAGGCAGACGCGTTGCTGCACCTCGTGCAGCAGTTCAAGATCGACGGCGACAGCGACATGCATATGTATCGCGCCGCCTGATCCGACATTCAGCCTGCAAGACCAACGGCCCCGGTTTCGGGGCCGTTTTTGTTTCTAGATAAAATCGCGCATAGATTGTGCAAAAAACCGGAAGATTGAAATTTTTCTTCCCTTCCGGCGACTTGTGTGCTCATCAAGTCATACTAGTTTTGAAAAAAGCCAAGTAAAGAGCCTCAGGCGCCCCTGCGTTAAGGGAAAATTTTCCCTAACGCATTCTTATGAACCCAATACCGGTTGTGTTTGCCAGGGGTTCCAGATGCCGCTCTTCTTCTCAACGTCCATCGTGCGTCAGATCGTTGCGATCACGCTGTTCCTGCTTGCGGTCAGTACTGCGGCCATTGTCGGCGTGACCTATTACAATCTCGGCACCTATGTCATGGAGAGTGCGGTCTCCGATGCGAAGGATGCGAGCCGTTCGATGGCGGTTCTTTATGGCGCAAGCGACGCTGATGTCCGCGTCGATGTGATGAACAACGCACTGGCAGGCGTAACCGAAGACAAGATCCCGGCATTCGGCGACTATTCACTGGTTGACCGCACGGCGCAGTCGATTGCCGGTGTCGCCACCATTTTCGAAAAACAGGGAGGCGATTACGTTCGCGTCTCCACCAATGTGAAGAAGGAAAATGGCGACCGTGCTGTCGGCACGAAGCTCGCAGCCGATCATCCGGCCCAGCCCGTGCTTGCTCAGGGCAATGCCTATTACGGGCCGGCGGACCTCTTCGGCCGCAAGTTCATGACGGGTTATTTCCCGGTCAAGAATCCCTCCGGTTCCACGATCGGCATCCTCTTCATCGGCATACCCATGGAAGTCTACTATGAGCGGATGAACCAATTGCAGATGCTGGTTCTCAGTGTCGGTGCGGTGGTGATGCTGCTCGTTGGTGTGCTCGCCTTCTATGCGATCAGTCGCTCCGTAAAGCCGATGCAGGCGCTGACATCGAGCGTGCATGCCATTTCCTCGGGCGATCTTGCCAGTGCTATTCCCTGTGTCGAAAAGAAGAACGAATTCGGTGCGATCGGCCGCGCGCTTGCTCTCTTCCGCGATAGCGCAGTCGCTCGCCAGCAACTGGAAACGCAGGCAGCCGAACAGCGAGCCCTGAACGATGCCGAACGCACCCGCAACGATGCAGAGAAGCGCACGCTCGACGGCCAGATCGATTTTGCCGTCAATCAGCTTGCCGCGGGGCTGGGACGCCTGTCACAGGGCGATGTCTCGCAGATGATAGAAACCCCTTTCGTCGGCCGGCTCGAACAGCTTCGCATGGACTTCAACACGTCGCTCGAGCGCCTTCAGGATACGCTGACACGCATTCGCGCCAGTGCCGCTTCCATCCAGCGCAACAGCGGTTCGGTTTCGGCCTCGGCGGACGAACTCTCCAAACGCACGGAATCGCAGGCCGCAAGCCTTGAAGAAACGGCCGCTGCCGTCGAAGAGATCACCGTCACGGTCCGCTCATCGGCCGAACGCGCCCATGAGGCAAACAATGTGGTTGCCGCGACCAAACGGACGGCCGACAGTTCCGGTGCTGTCGTGAGCGACGCGGTCGCTGCGATGGGCCGCATCGAAGATGCCTCGCAGCGCATCGAACAGATCATCGTCGTTATCGACGACATCGCCTTCCAGACCAACCTTCTGGCCTTGAACGCCGGTGTCGAGGCAGCGCGTGCCGGTGAGGCCGGCAAGGGCTTTGCCGTCGTCGCGCAGGAAGTGCGTGAACTTGCCCAGCGCTCGGCCAATGCTGCCAAGGAGATCAAGACGCTGATTGACCAGTCGACCCGCGAGGTGAATGCAGGTTCGGAACTGGTGCAGAAGACCGGCAGCGTGCTCGCCTCGATCAGCCACGAGATCATCGCAATCAGCGGTCACGTCGAGACTATCGCCACGGCAAGCCGCGACCAGTCCGCCGCCCTTCAGGACGTCAACAGTTCCGTCAATGCGATGGACCAGATGACGCAGAAGAATGCCTCGATGGTTGCCGAAGCCACGCAGGCGAGCCGCCAGCTGGCGGAAGAGGCCGACATGCTGATGGCGCTGATCGAGCAGTTCCGGCTGGCCGAAGGCGCTGCCGCTCATGGCCGCGTGAGACAGGCGGCCTGATACCCGCATTCGTCTTTGCCGGGGCGCACCTTCGTGCGACCGGCGGCCTCCGCCGGCAGCGTCAGCCAGGCTGCAAATCGCACCAGGGCGCTGCTTCCCGCGTTGTCGTAAAATGCGTCTTCTTCCTTTATCCGGTCGCGTCTCGTTCGCTGCAGCAATCTTGTCCGCTGCATCCGGCCGGCAATATCGGCGATCAGGAAACATTCAATCATGGTGATGTCCTTTCGTTTGTGGACATCAACTGAACTACACATCAAAATTCGCTTCTTGAACAGGCGAAATCCCATTATGTTTTTCACTCATGAAAAACAGTAACTGGGATTCCTATCAGCTCTTCCTGCACGTCGCCCGCACTGGCGGCCTGACGGGCGCAAGCGTCGCCACTGCTTTGAGCCCGGCAACGATCGGCCGGCGTATGCTTGATCTGGAGCAGGAGCTCGGGCGCGCACTCTTTCACCGCAGCCAGACAGGCTACCGCCTGACATCAGATGGCCAGATCCTCGTCGATCATCTGCAGGAGATGGAGGCCGCCGCTCGCAAGGTCGACGCATGGCGGCAATCGTCCGAGGGCGGGGGCACCGTCAGGATCACGGCCGGTACATGGATCTCCTGGCTGCTGACGGAGAATTTTTCGGCAATCCGCATGCCGGCGGACGCGTTCGGCATCTCGCTGACCATCGGCGAAGCGAGGGCGAACCTGAATTACCGGGAAAGCGATATCGGCATCCGCGCCTTCGAGCCGGACGAAAGCAATCTCGCCGCCCGCCTGCTCGGCGAAGTCGCCTATGCGGTCTATGTCAGGCGCAATGCCAGCAGGGACGATGCCAGATGGATTGCAGTCGGTGCGGAGGATGCAATCTCCTCCTACCTGCGCTGGCCCTATCAGAATGCAGGATCGGCCATCGTCGCGACCGTCAACCGTCCGCGGTCCCTGCCGGATCTGGTGCGTGCGGGGGCGGGAAAGGCGGTATTGCCCTGTTTCGTCGGCGATCTCGATCCCGAGCTGGAACGATGCGGCGGTGAACTGCCGGAACTGCGTCATCGCCAATGGATCGTCATGAATGCCGAGGATCGTCACCGCCCGGAAATCCGGACGGTCGCCGACCGCATGACGAAGCTTTTGAAAAGCTACACCGACCTCTTCGCAGGCAAGCGCGCCAGCCGCGGCTAGCCGGAATTGGGTTACGGCATCAGCCGCCGCACGAGCCCCACCTGGCTGTTCACCCCGAGCTTCGAATAGATGTTCTTGAGATGCGAGCGCGCCGTCTCGTAGCTGACATCGTTCGTCCGTGCGACCTCGCGCAGCGACAGGCCCGCCGCGATGCCGGCAGCGATCCGCATTTCGGCTGCCGTCAGCTGATCGATGCGCGGCAGCGCGTCGTTGAGATCGGGCCGCAGAGGCACGCTCGTCCGCTCGATGATCATCGCCACCGTCGGTCCCTCGAGAAATTGGGTGATGAAATCCGATTGCATCTTCACCAGCGTGCATTTGAAGCTGGAATTCTTCATCCCGATCAGCGTGCTCGCCGGCGAAGCTGCCTGCAAGCGGTGGCGCAGCAGCATCGACAGACGGGAAGCAAGCTCGCCGTCATTGATCATGATCCGCCCGGTCGAGGAGACGCCGATCGCCTCGCCCTCGGCGATCATCCTCTCAGCCGCACTGTTGATGGAGCGGATATTCTGATCCTCGCCGATATAGACGATGCCAACGCCGATCGCATCGAAGAGCGCCAATCCGTTTTCATTATTATGAGGGTCGCGGTGCTCACGGCGAATGAAATCGAAGGTTCGGCGCAGATGCGGCGCCAGGTCGCTCAGCAGTTCGGCATTGCTGCGATTGAAATCCGGATCGGAAGACGAGGTCAGCGTCGAAAGATTGAAGGAGCGTCCGCGTTCACGCATGATCGTCACGCCGACACTGCTTTCGCAGCCGATCCAGCGAAGGTAATCGCTGTAGAATTCCGTCTTGAGGAGCTGCTCGCGCGGCAGCATCTGGTCGGCGATCACGCCAAGGCCGATCGGCCGGGTGGCGGCGCGCGGCATCCAGGGATTGATGGCCGCGTAATAGCGGTTATAGGCCTCGCTTTCCTTTTCCGCGAGACCGGAGGAAAGCGAGAGGCCGCCGGTGCGCGCGATGGCATCGTGGAAAAACAACGTCGACTTGGCATCCGGCATCGTCGCGGCCAAGGCATCGAGAAAGGCTTGCCACGACGTCTCGCCGAAGAGAGCGCCATAGATCAGATCGGTCAGAACTTCGAGTTTTGCGTGCGGCGAACCGGGCATATGCAGTTCCGTTCGAAGATATGCTCAATTATGCCGCGACTCCGTTCTGCTGACAATTGCGTCAAATAGCGTAGGTCCGGTGGTCTTTGTCACCGGACCTTAAGCCTAATTTCTGTTGGCGACGATGACGGGGATCAGCAGATCTCCCCAGTTGCCGTCACCGCCGTGATGCCGGGCGGAGCGCACCAGCTCCACCGAAACACCGGCCTCGACCGCCTTCATCACCGATAGATTCAGCCTGTGCAGATCGTTGGCGAGCATGCGGATCACCGTCTGCTGGTCGTCCGTCATGCTGCTTGCCTGCTCTTCCGTCCGTTCGCGGACGCGCGCAATGGATGCCATGTCGTTTCCTCCTCTACTCGGCAGCCGGTTTGAACTGGGCGTGTTCGGTTGATTCCCCCATGGCCGTCGTCGAGGCGCGGCCACCGGATATCGCCAGCGACACGGCGTCGAAATAGCCGGTGCCGACTTCGCGCTGATGTTTGGTGGCGGTATAGCCGCGTGGTTCCGCTGCGAATTCCGCCTGCTGCAGCTCGCAATAGGCCTCCATCTGCCGCTCGCGATAGCCGCTGGCGAGCTCATACATGCCGTAGTTCAGCTGGTGGAACCCAGCGAGCGTAATAAACTGGAACTTGTAGCCCATGGCCCCGAGTTCGCGCTGGAACCTGGCGATCGTCGCATCGTCGAGATTTTTCTTCCAGTTGAAGGACGGCGAGCAATTGTAGGCAAGCAGCTTGCCGGGATGCACCTTGTGGACGCCTTCGGCAAAGCGGCGCGCCTGCTCCAGATCCGGCTTCGACGTTTCACACCAGATGAGGTCGCAATGCGGTGCATAGGCGACGGCGCGCGCAATGCAGGGCTCCAACCCATTGCGCACCTGATAGAAGCCCTCGACCGTTCGTCCGGCATCATAGTCGACGAAAGGCTGGTCGCGCTCGTCGATGTCTGAGGTCAAAAGCTTGGCGGCTTCTGCATCGGTGCGGGCGATGACGAGCGTCGGCACACCCATGACATCGGCCGCAAGCCGCGCCGCGTCGAGGTTGCGGATATGGGCGGCGGTCGGGATCAGCACCTTTCCGCCGAGATGGCCGCATTTCTTTTCCGAGGCAAGCTGATCCTCGAAATGAACACCGGCTGCTCCCGCCTCGATATAGGCTTTCATGATCTCGAAAGCGTTGAGCGGCCCACCGAAACCGGCTTCGGCATCGGCGACGATCGGTGCAAACCACGTTTCGACCGAAAGCCCGTCGCCTTCGGATGTCTCGATCTGGTCGGCGCGCTGGAGCGTGCGGTTGATGCGTTTGGCAAGCTCCGGCCCGGCATTGGCGGGATAGAGCGATTGATCCGGATACATCGATGACGCGGTATTGGCGTCGGCGGCGACCTGCCAGCCGGAAAGATAGATCGCTTTCAGCCCGGCGCGCACCATCTGCATGGCCTGGTTGCCGGAAAGCGCGCCAAGCGCGTTGACGAAGTCCTCCTCATGCAGAAGTTGCCACAGACGCTGAGCTCCCATTTCGGCCAGCGTGTAGCGGAGTGCCACCGAGCCGCGCAGGCGTTCGACATCGGAAACGGTATAGGGCCGCTCGATACCGGCAAAACGTCCCTCGGGGGCATTACGGATGAGTTTGTAAAAATCTGTCATGCCAATCTCCTCTTTGGCTTTCAACGCTTGAGCGCTGATGACAGATTTTACAGAAACGAACAAAATGGCCAGAAAAACCTTTGATTTCAGACGAGGAAAGAGGTTAGGATGAGGAGGATTTACAGGATGAATTTGTAACTTTGTAAAAGATTGTAAATTTCGGCATGTAAAGGATGTGACATGGCGGAACGGAAGATATTTGCGGGACCGAAAGTCAGGCGCATCCGCAATGCGCTGGCACTGACGCAGACGGCCATGGCCGAGGCGCTGGAAATCTCCCCCTCCTACCTGAATCTGATCGAACGCAATCAGCGCCCATTGACGGTGCAACTGCTGCTCAAGCTTTCTTCCGTCTACCGCATCGATCTTGAGGAATTACAGGGCGAAACCGCCGGCGGCCTTGGCCAGTTGAAGGAAGTGTTCGCCGATCCGTTGCTGTCGGGTGAACTGCCGGGTGAGCAGGAGCTTGTCGAAGTGGCTGATGCCGCCCCCAATGCGGCTGGCGGTATGATCAAGCTCTACCGGGCCTATCGCGAGCAGGCTGCCCGACTTTCCGATTTGACGACCTTGATGGCGGGCGAAGGCCCTGCGCCTGTCGCCTCCGGCCGCCTGCCTCTGGATGAAGTCAGGGAAGTGCTGGAGCGCCGCCCCGCCTATTTCGGCGAGATAGACGCGGCGGCGGAAGGCTTTGCCAACGGACTCGCCGGTGGCCCCGGTCTGAAGGATTGGCTGAAGAGCGAACGGGGGATCAGCGTCCGGATTCTGCCTGTCCATGTCATGCCGGACCTGCGCCGGCGTTTCGATCGTCACTCGATGCGTCTTTTTCTGTCCGAGCGTCTATCGGGGGCGGATCAGGCGCAGGAAATAGCCATCGAAGTCGCAAGGCTCGCGCTAAGATCTCAAATCGAAGCCGCGCTTGACGAATTGCCGTTGTCATCCGACGAGGCGCGGCGCATTGCCCGTTTCGAGCTGACGCGGACTGCGGCGCTCGCGCTACTGATGCCCTACGGGGCCTTTCTTCTTGCCGCCCAGAATACCCGATACGACATCGATCTCATCCGCGCCCGTTTCGCTGTCTCCTTCGGCCAGGCCGCGTCGCGCCTCACCATGCTGCAGCGTCCCGGATCTGCCGGCATTCCCTTCTTCCTGATGGAAACCGATGCTGCGGGCCACGTCATTCGCAGAACGGGCGCCCAGGGTTTTCCGCAGGCCCGCTTTGGCGGCAACTGTCCGAAGCTCAATGTCCACACCGCCTTTCTTGAGCCGGGCAGGGTGTTGTCCGAGACGGTCACCATGCCTGAAGGGTCGGCTTTCCTGACGATCGCGCGCACGCTCGAAGGGCCGGTTGTGGAGTACGGCGAACGTGCGCGGCGCACGGCTCTGCTGATCGGCTGCGATGCCGCCCTGCGCGACAGTCTGGTCTATGGCAGAAGCGATGCTCTACCAATTGCGGTCGGCCCCGCCTGCCGTCTTTGTGAAAGGCGCGGATGCCTTTTCCGGGCCGAGCCGCCACTGACACGTCCACTCGCTCTGGACGAGACCTCTGCCGGTCTCGGAAGCTTCGATTTCCAGTGATTGTGAAATCATTGACGCCGCAGGATTTTGAGCTTGTAGGCGTAGAAATTCCTTTCTAGTCTGCAGCCAAACCAGAGGGAATAAGAGGTGTCCGGGGGCGCGATACCTTTAAAAAAACAGGAGATATCATGAGGTCAAGAATAACCAACCTGACGGCAGTTGCCGTTGTCGCTCTTCTTGCCGCTGCGCCGGCCTTCGCCCAGGAGCGTGTCGTCAACGTCTACAACTGGTCCGATTATATCGACAGCTCGATCCTCGAAGACTTCACCAAGGAAACCGGTATCAAGGTCGTCTACGACACCTTCGATTCCAACGAGACGCTGGAAACCAAGCTCCTGGCCGGCGGCACCGGTTATGACGTCGTCGTTCCCACAGTTTCCTTCATGCAGCGCCAGATCGCTGCCGGCGTTTACCAGAAACTCGACAAGTCGAAACTGCCGAACCTGTCGAACATGTGGGACGTCGTGACGAAGGGCGTCGCCACCTTCGATCCGGGCAATGAATATTCCGTCGACTATATGTGGGGCACGACCGGCATCGGCTATAACGTCGACAAGGTGAAGGCTGCACTCGGCACGGACGAAAAGCCGAACTGGGATGCGCTGTTCGATCCTGCAAAGGCCGCCAAGCTCAAGGATTGCGGCATCTACATGCTGGACTCGCCGACGGACGTCATTCCGTCCGTTCTGGCCTATCTCGGCCTCGATCCGAACAGCAAGAAGCAGGAGGACCTGAACAAGGCGCAGGAGGCCCTGCTCGCCGTTCGTCCCTTCGTTCGCAAGTTCCACTCCTCTGAATATATCAGCGCGCTCGCCAACGGCGATATTTGCATTGCGCTCGGCTTTTCGGGCGACGTCTTCCAGGCGCGGGATCGGGCAGCCGAGGCAAAGGCCGGCGTGAATGTCGACTATTCGGTTCCGAACCAGGGTGCGCAGATTTTCTTCGATGTCTTCGGCATTCCGAAGGATGCGCCGCATGTCGAAGAGGCGCATGAATTCATCAACTACATGATGAAGCCCGAAGTCGCCGCCAAGGCATCCAACTTCGTCTTCTACGCAAACGGCAACAAGGCCTCGCAGCAGTTCCTCGACAAGGAAGTGATCGACGATACGGCGATCTATCCGACGCCGGAGATCATGGCCAAGCTCTTCACGGTGCCGCCGCTCGATCCGAAAACGCAGCGACTGGTGACACGAATCTGGACCAAGGTCGTCACCGGCCAGTAATCGAGATTTCGGCCCGGACGGAAACGTCCGGGCCTTTCCATTCCCGGCCCGGGTCGAGGCCGGCTGAAACCTTGTATTTTCGGGGAATAATATGAAGTCTCTTGGCAATATTCGCCGCGCATTCGCACCCTGGTCCGATCCATCAGCAAAACCGTTCATTGCCTTCAAGAATGTCACCAAGCGCTTCGGCGATTTTACCGCCGTCAACGATCTGTCGCTGAATATATATCACCGCGAGTTCTTCGCGCTGCTCGGCGCCTCCGGCTGCGGCAAGTCTACACTGCTGCGCATGCTGGCCGGTTTCGAACAGCCGACATCGGGCGAGATCATTCTCGATGGCACCGATCTTTCAGGTACGCCGCCCTACAAGCGGCCGGTCAATATGATGTTCCAGTCCTACGCACTTTTCCCGCACATGACGGTCGAGAAGAACATCGCCTTCGGGCTCAAGCAGGACGGCATGCCGAAGGACGAAATGGCCGAGCGTGTCTCGCAGATGCTGAAGCTCGTGAAGCTCGAGCAGTTCGCTTCCCGCAAGCCCAACCAGCTTTCCGGCGGCCAGCGCCAGCGCGTCGCCCTTGCCCGTTCTCTTGCCAAGCGCCCGAAGGTGTTGCTGCTCGATGAACCGCTTGGCGCGCTCGACAAGAAGCTGCGCGAGGAAACCCAGTTCGAACTGATGGACCTGCAGCAGAGCCTCGGCCTCACCTTCGTGGTCGTCACCCACGACCAGGAAGAAGCCATGACAATGGCCGACCGCATTGCCGTCATGAGCCACGGCAAGGTCGTGCAGGTCGCCACGCCGGCGGAAATCTACGAAGCGCCGAACTGCCGCTTCGTTGCGGATTTCATCGGCGACGTAAACATTTTCGACGGCAAGGTGACCACGACCGCAAACGGTGCTGTCGAGATTGCCGTCGACAGCGGCTTCACGGTCCGCACTGCCTCGACCGATGCGCCAGCCATCGGTGCCGCGCTCGGCTTCGCGATCCGCCCGGAAAAGCTCCGCGTCACGCGCACGGCGCCCGCCAATGCCTCGATCAATGCCGCCAAGGGCGAGCTCTGGGACATCGGCTATCTCGGCGACATGACGGTCTTCCACGTCAGATTGTCGAACGGCAATGTCGTCAAGGCATCCTCTCTCAACGCACAGCGCTCTGTCGATGACCCCTTCACCTACGATCAGGAAGTCTGGGTCTCCTTCGATGAGGACGGCGGCGTGCTGCTGAAGGATTGAGACCATGGGAACGCTTGCCGCACGCTTCTACAACCGCCTCGTCATCATCATTCCCTATGCCTGGCTGCTGCTCTTCTTTTTGGCGCCGTTCTTCATCGTGTTCCGCATTTCGCTGTCGGCGACGGCGATCGCCATGCCGCCCTATGAGCCGGTCTTCGCGCTCGCTGATGGCTGGGCCGGTTTCTGGGACAAGATTTCGACCTTCTCGCTCGACAATTACGGCTACCTGACGGACGATCCGCTCTATTTCAACGCCTATATCTCGAGCGTCGTCATCGCCGGCATCTCCACCTTGCTGACGCTTCTGATCGCCTATCCGATCGCCTATGGCATGGCGCAGGCCCCTCGCAACGTGCGCCCGACGCTCTTGATGCTGGTGATCCTTCCCTTCTGGACGAGCTTCCTGATCCGCGTCTATGCCTGGATTGCCATCCTGAAGCCGGAGGGGCTGCTGAACCAGCTTCTGTTGTCGCTGCATCTCATCGACAACCCGCTGATCGTCCTCAACACCAATACCGCCGTCTATATCGGCATCGTCTATTCCTATCTGCCCTTCATGGTGCTGCCGCTCTATTCGGCGCTGGAAAAGATGGACGGCACGCTGATCGAGGCGGCGCAGGATCTCGGCTGCACGCCGATCCGGGCCTTCTGGCGCGTCACCTTCCCGCTGTCGATCCCCGGCGTCATCGCGGGCTGCATGCTGGTCTTCATTCCGGCCGTCGGCGAATTCGTTATCCCGGACCTGCTGGGCGGCTCACAGACGCTGATGATCGGCAAGACGATCTGGAACGAGTTCAATTCCAATCGCGACTGGCCCGTTTCCTCGGCCGTGGCGACGATCCTGCTTCTTATTCTCGTGATCCCGATCGTCTTCTTCCAGAATGTGCAGGCGAAAGCCGATGAGGCAGGGAGATAAGCCGTGCTCAGATGGACCCGTTTCAACATCATCTCCGTCGTGCTCGGCTTTGCCTTTCTCTACCTGCCGATCGCGCTTCTGGTGATCTTCTCCTTCAATGAATCGAAGCTCGTCACCGTCTGGGGCGGCTTCTCGACCAAGTGGTATGTCTCGCTGCTCTCCAATCAGGCCCTGCTCGATGCGGCCTGGGTGACGATCCGCGTCGGCTTGCTGTCGGCCACATTCGCGACGATCCTCGGCACCATGGCGGCGATCACCCTCGTTCGTTTCACGCGCTTCCGCGGCCGCATCCTTTTTTCAGGGCTGGTATACGCGCCCCTCGTCATGCCGGAAGTCATCACCGGCCTGTCGCTGCTGCTGCTCTTCGTGGCGATCGGTTTTGACCGCGGCTTCTGGACCATTACGCTGGCGCATACGACACTGACCATGTGCTTCGTCGCCGTCGTCGTGCAGTCGCGGCTTCTGAGCTTCGACCAGTCGATCGAGGAAGCGGCCCAGGATCTCGGTGCACCGCCGGTGCGCACCTTTTTCGAAATCACGCTGCCGATCATATCGCCGGCAGTTTTTTCAGGCTGGATCCTGGCTTTCACCCTGTCGCTGGACGATCTCGTGATTGCAAGCTTCACGTCCGGGCCGGGCGCGACCACGCTGCCGATGAAGATCTACAGCCAGGTACGCCTCGGCGTGACGCCGGAGATCAACGCGGTCTGCACCATCCTGATTGCCATCGTGGCCGTCGGCGTCATCTGCGCATCCGTCGTCACCAAGCGTCGCGAGGTTCAGCGCGAGCGCGATGAGAGGGCTGCGGCGGCGAGTGCTTAAAGCTGAAGGGCGTTAGGGCTGGGTTTTCGTCGGTGTGTTGAACAGCGGCACCGGCGAAATGACCGGGTTTGGCCACGAGCCGCCGATGAAGAAGGGCAGCAGCGGCAGATCGGCCACCTTCGCCGGGTCGGTCGCTTCCAGCGAGCCGGAGAGCGCAAGCCCATTGGACTCATAGGTGATGAGACCCGACAGCGTCAGCGATTGATCCAACCCGGCAAAACGCGCGTCGTGGATTTCTGCTGTGCCGTTGGTGAAGTCGGCCTGGAGATCGAGCTTGTTGAAGGCAAAAGACCCGTTTGCAGCAGAGCTCAGCGCGAAGAAAGGCTTCTGCGCAGCCTGAGTGCGAAATGCTGTAATATCCACGCCGGGAATGGATCCTGCTCCCGCCGAGAATTTCAGCTTGCCGGTGACATCGGCAAGTCCCGTCGTCCAGATCGCTTTCGGGGTCTGCAGTGAAAGGTCGAGAGAGCCGGTCGCATGCGGTAGCGGCCCCTTGAGCTGCAATTTTTCGGCAAGAGCATTGAAATCCGCATTGCGGATCGAAAGCTGCAATTTGCCGCCACCGTCGAAATCGCGGCGGGTCGCCTCCAGATGGGCAGTCATTTCGCCGCCCTCGAACTGGCTGTCGCCGATATCGAATTTCGCTTCCTCGCCGGCGACGATCACGCTGGCCCCGACATCCGCGAGCGAAAAGATCCCCATCTGCGCCTGTCGCGCGGAAAGCCGGACGTCCAGATCGAGAAGTTGCAGCGGTCCAAGAGGGCTCGGTAGCAGCATGTCGCCCAGGCCGCCGGCCGCAAGTCTGAGCGCGAAGGCATCGAGGAACGGCTTGAGGTTCATTTGATCGAAGGCAAGCGTCCCGCCAATCTTAGGCCGTTTGCCGGGTGCGACAGTGAGATCCATAACTCCGGTGGCGCTCGCATCGTTCAGCGTCATGCTGACATTGTTGAAGCGGAAACCGTTGGATACCGACGTCACGTCCGAGGTCACCGATGCGCTCTTGAGCGACTCGATGCCGGGGATCGACCGGCCTGACCATTCCAAGAGGGCAGGCACGTCCGGAAAGCTGGCGTTGATATTGCCTGAGACCGAAGAGAGGCTCACCATGCTGCCGACGCCCTGGAAACGCGCGGTCACCAGGTTCGAAGCGATCGAGGCCTTCATTTCGGCATTCTTGCCGGCAAAGACGAGGAGTGGCGCAGCCGAGGAAAAATCGACCTTCAGGTCCTGACCGTTGAGCCGTGCAATGAGGACGGCCGAGATTGCTCTCGACAGCTTCGGCCAGGCGATATCGGCTGCGACGTCGTCGAAGCGGTAGACATTGCCCGTCTGTGTGTCGGTCAATGTCAGCATGCCGTCCTCGACCGTCACGGCGCCGATATCGGCGTCGAGCTTCGGATCAAGAACCTCGGTGCCGCTGTCGTCCCGCACCCCACCGATGGCCCGCGCCAGAAGGCCGGTGTAGCTCCAGTCGATCAGACCATTCTCATCACGCGTCAGCGCGAGGCTGGGCCGCAGCAGGTGAAATTGGTGGAAGCGTGTTCGGCCGCGCAGCGCATCGATAAGGCTGAAATCGGCCGAAAGGCTTTCGATGCGGCCGAGCAGCTTGTCGCCGCTTTCACGTGGTTGCCGGATGGTGACGTCATTCAGCGTGATGCGCGGCGTCGGCCAGAACTCGAGAACCGGATTGCCCTTGATCTCGGCGTGATAGCCCGTCCATTTCGACAGGGCGTCCTCGATGCCGGAGCGCACGAAGCCGGTGGAAATAAGATAGGGCGCGGCGATCCTGAGCGCGAGGAAGAAGGCAAGGCCGGCTAGCAATACGATCGTGGAGACACGGGCAAAGGCCGGCAGCCAGCGCGAGGCGGGGCCAATCCTTTTTCGCCATCTGCCTTCTCTTGACGTACCCATGAGCTCCGCCGGAATTTCAGTCGGTTACCGGTTATTTTCTGATTTTGCCGGATATATGAAATACCGGGCATATGCAAATCCAACGCGCAGCGGATCGCGCCGTTGCACACTTTATAATGCAATGCAGCATGATATAAGTTCTGCATTGGGGAGGAGGATTGAATGCAGGAGAATCAGCCGCTTTGGCAACCCACGGAAGATGGGATCGAAAATAGCCCGATCCATACCTTCATGCAGCGCTGTGACGCAGACTTCGGTCTTGGCCTGAAAGGTTTTGAGGATCTGCATGCCTGGTCGATTGCCGATCGGGAAAATTTCTGGTCGGCATTGTGGGATTTCTGCGGCGTGAAGGGAGAGCGCGGCGCGGATATTCTCGTTCACGGCGACCGCATGCTGGAAGCGCGCTTCTTTCCTGGGGCGCGCCTGAACTTCGCCGAAAACCTGCTGAGCGGAAGCGGGCAGGGCGATGCCATCATTTTCCGCGGCGAGGACAAGGTCGAAGACCGCTGGTCATGGGATCGGTTGCGCGCGCTTGTATCACAGCTCCAGCAGGGCTTTCGCGTGCTCGGCATCGGCGAGGGCGATCGTGTTGCCGCCATGATGCCGAATATGCCGGAAACGATAGCTGCCATGCTGGCGGCAACCTCGATCGGCGCCATCTGGTCGTCCTGTTCTCCGGATTTCGGCGAGCAGGGTGTCCTGGACCGTTTCGGCCAGATCGAGCCGAAGCTGTTCATCGCCTGCGACGCCTATTGGTACAATGGCAAGCTGCAGGACGTGAAGTCGAAGGTGGCAAGTGTCGCAAAGAGCCTCGGCGTGCCGACGCTGGTCGTCCACTATGCTGGCAACGCGCAAGACGTTGCGCGCGAAACCGCCGGCGGCGTGACGCTTTCGGAGTTCATCGCTCCCCACGAGCCGAAGCCGATCGACTTCGTGCAACTCCCCTTCGCTCATCCGGCCTATATTCTGTTTTCTTCGGGCACGACAGGCGTACCGAAATGCATCGTGCACTCGGCCGGCGGCACACTGCTCCAGCATCTGAAAGAACATCGCCTGCATTGCGGATTGCAGCCGGGGGACAAGCTTTTCTATTTCACCACCTGCGGCTGGATGATGTGGAACTGGCTGGCGAGCGGGCTAGCCTCCGGCGCCACGCTCTGCCTTTTCGACGGGTCGCCTTTTGCGCCCGATGGCAACGTGCTCTTCGACTATGCCGCCAAGGAGAAATTCGCGATCTTCGGGACCTCGGCCAAATATATCGACGCAGTACGCAAGAGCGGACTGACGCCGCGTGTGAGCCATGATCTGTCGAGCCTGCGGTTGATTACTTCAACAGGTTCGCCACTGTCGCCTGAAGGTTTCACCTTTGTCTATGAAGGGATCAAGGAAGACGTCCAGCTTGCCTCGATTTCCGGTGGCACGGACATCGTGTCCTGCTTCGTGCTCGGCAATCCGCTCCAGCCCGTCTGGCGCGGTGAGATCCAGGGGGCGGGCATCGGCCTTGCGGTCGACGTCTGGAATGACGAAGGCAAGCCGGTCCGCCGGGAAAAGGGCGAACTGGTCTGCACCAAGGCCTTTCCGTCAATGCCGGTCATGTTCTGGAACGATCCAGATGGCACCAAGTACCGCGCCGCCTACTTCGAGCGCTTCGACAATGTCTGGTGCCACGGCGACTTCGCGGAATGGACCGAACATGGCGGCCTCATCATCCATGGCCGTTCGGATGCGACGCTCAATCCCGGCGGCGTGCGCATCGGCACGGCGGAAATCTACAATCAGGTAGAGCAGATGGAAGAAGTGGCCGAAGCACTCTGCATCGGCCAGGACTGGGATGACGACGTGCGCGTCATCCTCTTCGTCCGCCTCGCCTCCGGCGTCGCCTTGGGTGAAGATCTGATCAAGGCGATCAAGACCCGCATCCGTGTCGGCGCTTCTCCCCGCCATGTGCCCGCCAAGATCATTGCGGTCGCAGATATCCCGCGCACCAAATCCGGCAAGATCGTCGAACTTGCCGTGCGCGAGGTCGTCCACGGCCGGCCGGTGAAAAATCAGGAGGCACTCGCCAACCCCGAGGCACTCAAGCTTTTTGCTGGACTGGACGAACTGAAGGTCTGATAGCGGCTGCTAAACTACAAGCTTTTGCCGTTGATCAATTCCGCTTATTGGAAACCTTTCATTAAGAAAGGTTTGTCAAAGGTGAAGCCAACTTGGAGACCATACATGAAGAGATGGTCTGGAACCGCGGTTCCCGAAACATGACGTTCTCAGACTAAGCTCTTGTTTTACCAGCACCAACTCTCGAAGGCAGCCATCGGCTGCCTTTTCTTTGGCGAGCGTTTCCAGAAGAAACGCAGAGCGGGTCTGCGTTTGAAATTGCACGGAGAACGAGGCTTTAACCCGCCAGCACACGTTGTGACGGAAAAGTGATCTCCACCAGCGTACCCTCATTCGGCGCAGAATTGATCGAGAAAATCGCCCTGTTTGCATCGACCATTGCCTTCGTGAGCGGCAGGCCGAGACCGGTGCCGTCGCCGCGATGACGCGACTGCGTGGAGGACACCTGCCGGAATGGCTTCATTGCCTGGTCGAGTTCGCTGCGCGTCATGCCGATGCCGGTATCGCGCACCCGCACCGCCACGCTGCCGTTCGTCTCATAGGATGTGGAAACGACGATCTGCCCGCCTGATGGCGTGAAGCGGATGGCGTTCGACAGGATGTTCAGTGCGATCTGCTTGATCGAGCGCAGGTCGGCGACGACGTCGGGAACCGACTGTGACAGGGCGGTGCGAATGATGACCCGCTGGCTGTTTGCCTGCGGCTGCACCAGTGCCACTGCTTCCGAGATCGCTTCGTTGAGGCCGACGGAGGCGAAGTCGAGATCCATCTCACCCGCCTCGATCTTAGAAATATCGAGCAGGTCGTTGACGATATCGAGAACATGCCGGCCGGAACGGCCGATGTCGTTTGCATATTCGATGTAGCGCGGATGGCCGATCGGCCCGAAGCGCTCGCTCGCCATCATGTCGGAAAAGCCGATTATGGCGTTGAGCGGCGTGCGGATCTCATGGCTGACGCGGGCAAGGAAATCCGTCTTGTGGGCATTGGCGGTTTCGGCTGCGCCCTTGGCATTGCGCAGTTCGTCCTCAGTGCGCTTCCACTGGGTGATATCGCGAATGACGGCGCAATAACCGTTGGAAGAGGTCAGTTGCCCCATGGTCATGAACAGCGGCACGAAGCCGCCTGCAGCCTCGCGGCCGATCACCTCGCGCCCATCATTCAGCACGCTTGCGACACCGTGGCCGGAAAGCCCGTGCAGATAGTCGAGCACCGCTTTCTGGCTCTCATGGGCAAACAGCATGACGAAGGGTTTGCCGCGCGTTTCCTGTTCGTCGTAGTTGAAGAGGGCGCTTGCCGAACGGTTCATCGAGCGGATATCGCCTTCCGTGCCGATGACCACGACACCATCGGTCGCCGTCTCCAGGATCGAGCGCAATTCCTCCACCTCGACCTGCAGTTTGGCGACCTTCTCCACCATCCGGTCGGTGCGCTGGTCGAGGCGGATAACCTCGCCTTTGCCTTCTTCGCGGCTTTCGACCGGCATCAGCGCCAGCATCAGGGCGTTCGAATCTTCCCAGCGAACCGATTGCAGGCGGGCCGTGACCGGTACCAGCCTGTCATCGGCTTTGACGAGCATCATCGTGCCCGTGCCGTTTTCGAGGTCGTGGCGTTGCAGCAGCGCGTCGATGCCGCCTACTTCGGAGAGGGCTTCGACGGAATTATAGCCCGTCAGCCGCATGAATTCGGGATTGCCATGGATCAACTGGTCGCCGGCATGGATCAGCACCGCAACAGGCAGCATATCGACGGTCGCAGCCGAAAGCCCGTCCGTCATCTTCACGCGCGGCGGAATGAAGCTGGTCAAGACCTCGATCTGGCTGACCGTCTCCTGCAGACCTTCCGTCACCTCGTCTTCCGCTTCAGCTGCAGGAATTTCTTCCACTTCGGCAGTAGCCTCTTCCGCCAGCGGTTCTGCCGCGGCTTCGTAGATTGCTTCCTGAGCTACTGTCGGCTCGAAGGCGGAAGGCTCGTTAACTGTCTCTTCTGGAGCGGATGCCTGTTCGACATCAGGCTCCGGCTGCGGCGGCGCGACCGGCTCGTCGTGGCGTGTGCCGAAGGCCTCGAGACGCTTGGCGATTTCACGGAAATTCGCCTGTTCGGCAGCCGTCAGGCCGCTGCCAGCGCTGTGCAATTGCACGATCTTGTCGGTGAAGCGGCGGCTTGGCGTCTCGGAAAGGCGCAGCGCCGGCGGCTCGTCCTGCCCGTCGCGCGGCTCGTGACGATGCTCGGCAACTGGTTCGGCGGCAGATTGCTCCTCGGCGACAGGTTCCGAAGCAACCGTCGCTTCCGGGACGGTTTCTTCTTCTGCTGCTTCCACTTTCGAGCCGGTGTTTTCGCCGATGCCAGCTACTGCATCTTCGCCCTGCGGCGCAGCATCGGCAACCTCGTCAGATTGCTCTTGCGGCAGTTCAGCCTCTTCCGGCACCGTTTCGTTGGCCGGGCCAAGATAGGAGGCATCATGGCCGATGCCGTCTGGCCCCAGCGTCAGTCCGAGTGCCAGAGGGTCTTCCTGCGCGTCCGACAGGCGCACCACCCCGAAGCCGCGGAAACCATCGAAGTCGCGGTTGCGTGTGTAGGTCGGCAGGGCGGCGAGATCGACCGGTACGACGAGGCTCGTGCCCTCGATCGGCCAGTAGATCGTCTTGCCGGACCAGGTGTCGCGACGTGCCAGGGCCTCGGAGAGCTTTGATTCCGGATCGAGGTTGAAGAGGGCCGCGATGTCCGAGAAAGCGCTGCCGATGATGTTGCTTGCGTGCGGGCCGACAGCTTCGGCGAATTCATGCGAAACTTCGCTGAAACGGCCTTCCGCATCGATCTTCCAGACGAAGCGGGTGGCACGGCTGTTCGGCTTGAAGACGAAGCTGCTTTTCGGGGCGCTATCAGGCTCATCCGGAACCACGGGTGCTGCCGCGAAGTTTTCGGCGACGGAAGCGGACGGCTCGATCTGTTCGGCAACCGAAGCTTCTGCACCTGTCTTCATGGTTGCTTCCGTTGCAGCAGACGCCTCAATCGGCTGCTCCATCTGCCCGTCGGTATTCTCGACGTCGACTTCAGGACCGGAAACGCCTTCGTCCACCTGCGGCTCGGATTGGGCTTCGATCGCTGCCGGTTCGCTGACCTCGACTGGGCCCTCCGTCTCGCCGGTAATGTCTTCCAGCGTTTCCTCGACTTCTTCGATGCCGGAAACGGCATCGACCGCCTCGGCTTCGGTAAAGCCGGCAGCAGGCGCCGCGACACCAGCGATATCAGCCACTGTTTCTGCCGGTGGAATTTCCTGCGGCGCAGGCTCTTCGACATTGGCGGAGGGCTCGATCGGGTCGAGATGACCGATTGCCGTCTCGACGGCGAAGAGAAGGTGGAGTGCGGGCTCGTCGTTGAGTTTGCCGACGGCAGCCGGCAGATAGCCACGACCGGTTGCGACCGGTCGCTTCACCAGCCGGTCCGGGTGGGCTCCGGCAAGCGTGATGAGTGTCCTTGCCGCCTGCTGAGTGATGCCGAGCGAGGCGAAACCTGGCGAAGCGGCTATGACGTCACCTTCGGCCCCGATCACCGCCATATGCGTGTCCGGATCATCGAGTCCCTGCAGCATCTGCGCAGCGCTTGCACCCGCCGTCAGTGGACGAGTGGAGACCGGGACGGAAAACAGGATTGCCTTCTCGCCCGAGGCGAGACGGATGAGCTCCGATGAGGCCGGAGCCTGAACGCGCTGGAAGCCCTTGGCGATGCGGATGACAAAGGTTTTCTGGTCGCCGACTTCGTTGAGCTGGCGGGCAGTCGCTTCGAGCTGGCGAAAGGTGATATCGGCGTGGCTGATACCTTGGTCGAGCAGATCATAGACCGCAATATGGCTAAAAAGCTCGGCTCCCGCACCGTTTGCCCACAGCAGACGGGAAAGGTCGGACGAGAACAGGACCATGGCCTCGCCACGCGAAAATCGTTCACGAACCCGCGCATGAACGGCAATATCAATGAACGGATACTGGACTGCGGGCATGATCGAACCTGTCGCTTTCGGCCTCTTCAAATTAACTGCTTATTAATAACTGCAGGTCTGCGACCGGTCCAGAAGAGCCGGGAGCTTTCGGCCGGAAAGGTTAACGTATTGTGCGTCGCACAATAATGTTGCAATGCACAACGAGATGCCTTATATAAGATCCATCCAATTTATCGCGGGCAGAAGCTTTGCCCATCTTAAAGGAACGCGATCCGATGGCTACCATAAAGACCGATGACGTTTTTTCAATTGCCTCTTTCGACCCGAGCAAGCTGGCTGAGTCCTTCCGCGACTTCGCCGAAAAGGGTGCTCAGCAGTCCAAGGAAGCCTACGCCAAGCTGAAATCTGCGGGCGAAGAAGCCGGCAAGACCTTGGAAGCAACGGTGCAGACCGCGCAGGCCGGCAGCGTTGAAATCGGCCTCAAGGCGATCGACGCGCTACGCGTCAACGCCGAAAGCTCGCTCTCCCACATGGAAGCGCTTCTCGGCGTCAAGTCCGTCGCCGAATTCTTCGAGCTGCAGACCTCCTTCCTCCGCAAGCAGGCTGAAGTGACCGTCGAGCAGGCGAAGGCGCTGCAGGAAACCACCAAGCAGGTTGCCGAGAAGGTTGCAAAGCCTTCCAAGGAAGCAGCTGAAAAGGCCATGGCATCCTTCAAGGTTGCCTGATCGACAATCGCCATATGCAATAAAGGCTGGACCGCGTGTTTGGCCTTTTTGTATATTGAAGGCAAATCGGGGCTTGAATTAAAGTTCAAGTCCTCGTATGTGACCCCCGTCGCGCCGAGCGCGGCAATTGTGCGGTTGTAGCTCAGTTGGTTAGAGCGCAGGTTTGTGGCACCTGAGGTCGGAGGTTCGAGACCCCCCAACCGTACCATTCTCTCCCATAAGTTGGTATTCCTGTTCGGCAGTGCACGGCATCGGCGCTTTTTGACGTCAAAATGATGCCTCCTCGCATTTTGCTATTGCCGTTAACATTAGTTTACCTATTTATGTGCGGTGCGATGCAGCAATTGCCCAATGTTTTCGTTGCGTCGCGAAATGCTGGCGGCTTGCCGCCTGGGGGTAGGGACAGTCCACCGAGGCATTAAGGAGAATTTGATGTCCATTTCTGTTCAGAATATAGAGGAATCGACCGCTGTTTCCCCGATTGACGTGGCAGCTGCGGTTAAGGGCGCACGCAGTGCGGTTGGCTACAGTATTGAAGACCTCGCAGTGACCTGCGGTCTGGCCAATGGCGAAATCCTCGAAATTGAAAACGGCGAAAGTACCGATCCCGCAAAGCTGAGGCGTATTGCTGCAGCCCTGCAGGTTCCGATTTCTGCGTTTCTGCATATCTGACGTAGCGACGGGGCCGATCAGCAATTTCTGATCGGCCGTCGTCCCTTTTAAAGCAACATGGTTGGAACTCTTGCGGCTCCCGCACCGTTCACCGGTGACGGGAGTATGTGTATGTCCAAGACCCTTCTTTACGGCGCAACGAAGATCGACGAGACCAATGCGGCCTACGCAGCCGTCGCCAGCCTTGAACAGTTCCAGTGGAAGAACCGCGTCTTCGTTGTGATTGCCGACCGGGATAATTCCCGCGCATCACGACAGGAAAACCAGTTGCTTGCCGATCGCGATGCGCTCGACGAACGCGATATGGTCGTCCTCAAGCTCGTTGGATCGAGCATAAAACCGGTCTTCGGAAGCGGCGACGGGCTGGATGGCGAAGCGCTCCGGAAAGAACTCGGTGCGCCTGACCCGGGTGAATTCGCCGCCTTCCTGCTCGGCAAGGACGGCACGGTGAAGCTGAACGTCAGCGAGCCGATCACATCATCGGAACTTTTCGCCATCATCGACAGCATGCCGATGCGTGCTGCCGAAGCCGTCAGCGAAGATAAATAACCGGATATTGCAATCGTAAAGGAGCCGGCCATGTCCGTCCCGAACGAACCCATTCCTGACCAACCGCCGATGCCTTCACCAGGTTGGAAACCGGTGCCGCCGATCAAGGAGCCGGAGCCTGACCGGTTGCCGGATGAAACGCCGCTTCCCAATCCAGATGAGAACGAGGAACCGGCGAAGCATCTTCGAACCAGAAAAGGCTTTAAAGGAAGATTTGCCTTTCCTCGTCGACGAGTTCCTGCAGGAAGTCGATGACGCTGCGCACGCGCACCAGATCGCGTGCGCTTTCGTGATAGGTCGTCCAATAGGCGCGGCGAATGGAAACCTGCGGCAGGATGCGGACCAGTTCCTCATATTGCCGGGCGATATAGTCGTGCAGAATGCCAATACCCGCACCGGAGCGCACGGCCTCCGTCTGGCCGATCGCCGTCGAGATCTCGAACCCGGCATCCCAGCTGCGCATCACTTCGCCGGAGAAATTCAGCGAGGCAGTGAAGATCAGGTCTTCGACGTAGCCGATGCGCGGATGCGCTTTCAGGTCATCGATATCGCCGGGCTTTTTGTGTTGCGTCAGATACTCCGCCGATGCGTAGAGCCCAAGCGTGTAATCGGTAAGCTTGGAGGAAACCAGCCGGCCCTGTTCCGGTCGTTCCAGCGTGATGGCGATATCCGCTTCGCGTTGAGACAGCGAAAAGGAGCGCGGCACCGGCACCAGCTGGATCTTCAGTGCCGGATGGCGCTCGATCAGCCTGCCCATGCGTGGCGCAAGAAAAGAAACACCGAACCCGTCAGGTGCGCCGACGCGTACTGTCCCCGCAATGGCCGTATCGGTGTGGCCGAGATTGGCTTGCGCGGCGAGCATTTCCGTCTCCATCCGTTCTGCCGAGGCAAGGAATATGTCGCCTTCTGCGGTCAACTCGCACCCATTTGTGCGGCGGATGAAAAGTCGTGTCTTCAACGCCTCTTCCAGCGATGTCAGCCTGCGCGAGAGCGTAGCGTGATTGAGCCCCAGCCGCTTCGATGCCGCAAGGATTTGTCCGGTGCGGGCGACGGCCAGGAAAATTCGTACGTCATCCCAGTTCATGGTTTTGAGCGCATCGCAATCGGATCGACGTCGATCAGCGTCAGCGATGTCACCATGCCTGATGTCTCCTTCTTGTATTTGAGGAAATGCGGTGTCTGCAGATGAGCCTCGTATGCGTCCCGGTCGGCGTAGACTTCAAGGATACGGATTTTGTTCGGATGATCCTTGATGGAGACGGCATTCAGAGAAAGGACACCGTCTTCCAGTGCGACTGATGCCTCGATTTCCTCGATCAGCAGCGCCCGGTAGGTTTCGATCGTATTTGGATCGATCTCCAGCTCCGCCATTCTGACAATAGGCTTCTCCCTCATCGGTTCGATCTTCCCTTTGACTTGTTCCTATGTGGTGCCAGTTTGTAGCAGTAGCGCTCACTGCAGCCGCAGAGCTATAATCTACGCACAACGGTTGCTTATTATAGCGCATTGATTTGTGAAAATTGAAGTGCGATTGTTGTGGCATCCAAAAGATCAGGAGAAACACCCATGCGTGAGATTGGTCATTTCATTGGCGGCAAGAAGGTTGCCGGCACCAGCGGCCGAACCAGCGACGTCTTCAATCCGGCGACCGGCGAAGTGCAGGCAAAGGTGGCGCTCGCAAGCGTCGAGGAACTGCGCGCTGCGGTTGCAAACGCCAAGGCCGCGCAGCCGAAATGGGCTGCCACCAACCCGCAGCGTCGTGCACGCGTCTTCTTCAAGTTCGTCGATCTCCTGAACCAGCACATGGACGAGCTTGCGACGCTGCTCTCCAGCGAGCACGGCAAGACGGTCGAGGATTCCAAAGGCGATGTGATCCGCGGCCTCGAAGTCTGTGAATTCGTCTGCGGCATCCCGCATCTTGCCAAGGGTGAGTTCACCGAAGGTGCCGGTCCTGCGATCGACATGTATTCGATCCGCCAGCCGGTCGGCATTGGCGCGGGCATCACGCCCTTCAACTTTCCGGGCATGATCCCGATGTGGATGTTTGCTCCGGCGATCGCCTGCGGCAATGCCTTCATCCTGAAGCCCTCCGAGCGCGATCCCTCTCTGCCGATCCGCCTTGCCGAACTGATGATCGAGGCTGGTCTGCCGGCTGGCATCCTCAACGTGGTCAACGGCGACAAGACTGCCGTTGATGCGATCCTCACTGATCCCGATATTGGTGCCGTCTCTTTCGTCGGCTCCACGCCGATCGCCCGTTACGTCTATGGAACGGCTGCATCGAACGGCAAGCGCGCCCAGTGCTTCGGCGGTGCCAAGAACCACATGATCATCATGCCCGATGCCGATATGGACCAGGCCGTCAACGCCCTGATGGGCGCCGGCTACGGTTCGGCCGGCGAGCGCTGCATGGCCGTCTCCGTTGCCGTCCCGGTCGGTGAGGAAACCGCCAACCGCCTCGTTGAAAAGCTGGTGCCGAAGATCGAGTCCCTGCGCATCGGCCCTTACACCGACGACAAGGCCGACATGGGTCCCGTCATCACCAAGGATGCCTACAACCGCATCCAGGGCCTGATCAGCAAGGGCATCGAAGAAGGCGCCAAGCTCGTCGTCGACGGCCGCGATTTCAAGCTTCAGGGTTATGAAGACGGCTATTTTGTCGGCGGCTGCCTGTTCGACCACGTCACGCCCGAGATGGACATCTACAAGACCGAGATCTTCGGACCGGTCCTTTCGGTCGTCCGCGCCCATAACTATGAAGAAGCGCTGTCCCTGCCGATGAAGCATGAATACGGCAACGGCGTTGCGATCTTCACGCGTGACGGCGATGCGGCCCGCGACTTCGCCTCCCGCATCAATATTGGCATGATCGGCATCAACGTTCCGATCCCGGTGCCGCTCGCCTACCATTCCTTCGGCGGCTGGAAGGCTTCGAGCTTCGGCGACCTCAACCAGCATGGTACGGATTCCATCAAGTTCTGGACCCGGACCAAGACTATCACCGCGCGCTGGCCCTCGGGTATCAAGGGCGACGCCGAATTCGTCATGCCGACGATGAAGTAAGGCTAAAGAGACCTGAAATCAGAAATTGAGGGCCGAAAGGCCCTCTTTTTCTTTGATTGTAGTTTCGCGGTTTTCACAAGGCTGAAGCCAGCGGCAATCGGCCTCAGTTAAGCTGAATGTGAATTTCATATTTTGGAATTGTTCAAAACTGCGAATGCCACTATATACCCCTTGCAAAGACGATTCAGGAGATTGGCATGCGGTTGACGAAGCAGACCAACTATGCGGTTCGCATGTTGATGTATTGTGCAGCCAATGAAGGACAGTTGAGCCGGATCCCGGAGATTGCCAGGGCATATGGTGTTTCCGAACTCTTCCTGTTCAAGATCCTCCAGCCTCTCAACAAGGCGGGCCTGGTCGAAACCGTGCGCGGCCGCAACGGCGGCGTGCGCCTTGGCAGGCCAGCGACTGATATCAGCCTTTTCGATGTCGTGAAGGTCACCGAAGACAGTTTCGCCATGGCGGAATGCTTTGAGGATGGTGCCATCGAATGCCCTCTGGTGGACAGTTGCGGCCTCAACTCTGCGCTGCGCAAGGCGCTGAATGCTTTCTTCGACGTGTTGACCGAATATTCGATTGACGATCTGGTCAAGGCGCGGCCGCAGATCGGTTTTCTGCTTGGCCTCACCGGTGATCTGCGCAAACCGGCTGTTCCGGCACCAGCTGCCTGATATCAGAATTATTCCGATTGCCTCATGAACCACGGTCGCTTTCGATGGCCGTGGTTTTTTGTTGGCGCTCACGGAGTAGTGATATATCAGGTCAGCTTGAAACCGCTTTCAAAGCCGTTTCGCGACGCGAAATTATACCAAAAGCGACGGGAATCGGATGAAATCTGCCTCAATCTTGCAAATTTTGGCCTATTTTTGACCGAAAATTTCTAAAATTACTTTTCTGGAAAAATTTTCTGCGGATGCCGTTGCTTTCAGCAAATAAATATCGTTCCATCGGCCCGTTGATCGGGGTAATGAGCTCCCGATCTCTAAAGATCAAAAAAGAACAAACCTGGGAAACGACATCATGAAAAAGTTCTCTGTCCTGCTCGCAGCGACAGCCCTGGCTTCGGTCATGGCCACCGCCGCGTATTCCAAGACGCTTGTCTACTGCTCCGAAGGATCGCCGGAAGGCTTCGATCCGAGCCTCTACACGGCGGGCACGACCTTCGACGCGTCTTCGCGCACGGTTTACAGCCGCCTCGTTGAATTCAAGCACGGTGGTACGGAGATCGAGCCTGGCGTCGCCGACAGCTGGACGGTTTCCCCGGATGGCAAGGAATATACGTTCAAGCTGCATCCTGGCGTGAAGTTCCAGACGACCGATTTCTTCACCCCGTCGCGTGATCTGACCGCTGACGACATCGTCTTCTCCTTCGAGCGCCAGATCAAGTCCGACAATCCGTGGAACAAGTATGTCGAAGGCGGTTCCTACGAATACGCTGCCGGCATGGGCTTCCCCGACCTCATCAAGTCGGTCGAGAAGGTTGACGACCTGACGGTCAAGTTCACGCTGAACCATCCGGAAGCGCCGTTCCTGGCCGACCTCGCGATGGACTTCGCTTCCATCGTTTCCAAGGAATATGCCGACAAGCTTGCTGCTGACGGCAAGATGGCCCAGTTCAACCAGCAGCCGGTCGGCACGGGCGCCTTCACCTTCGTCGCCTATCAGCCGGATGCCGTTATCCGCTACAAGGCCAACGAAGCCTATTTCAAGGGCAAGGAAAAGATCGACGATCTCGTTTTCGCGATCACCCCCGACGCTGCTGTTCGCGCCCAGAAGCTCAAGGCCGGCGAATGCCACCTGATCCCGTATCCGAATGCAGCCGACGTTGCCGAGCTGAAGAAGGACACGAACCTGACGGTTATGGAACAGCCGGGCCTGAACGTCGGCTTCCTCGCCTACAACACCCAGCAGGCTCCGTTCGACAAGCCGGAAGTTCGCCGCGCGCTGAACATGGCGATCAACAAGCAGGCGATCATCGACGCCGTCTTCCAGGGCGCAGCTCAGGTTGCCAAGAACCCGATCCCGCCGACCATGTGGTCCTATAACGACAAGGTCGAGGACGACAAGTACGATCCGGACGGTGCCAAGAAGGCTCTCGAAGCCGCTGGCGTCAAGGATCTGTCGATGAAGATCTGGGCAATGCCGGTTTCGCGTCCGTACATGCTGAACGCTCGCCGCGCCGCCGAACTGATGCAGGCCGACTTTGCCAAGATCGGCGTCAACGTCGAGATCGTCACCCATGAATGGGCTGAATATCTGAAGCTCTCCTCCGATGTGAAGCGCGATGGCGCCGTCATCCTCGGCTGGACCGGCGACAACGGCGACCCGGACAACTTCATGGACACGCTGCTCGGCTGCGACGCTGTCGGCGGCAACAACCGCGCTCAGTGGTGCAACAAGGACTACGACGCTCTGATGACCAAGGCCAAGCAGACGGCTGACGTTGCTGAGCGTACGAAGCTCTACGAAGAAGCACAGGTGATCTTCAAGAAGGAAGCTCCCTGGGCAGCACTCGACCACTCGCTGGTCTTCGTACCGGTCAGCAAGAAGGTGTCGGGCTTCTTCATGGACCCGCTCGGCATTCACCGCTTCGACGGCGTTGATATCGCCGAATAAGAAAAATGATAAACTGCCCGGCAAAAACCGGGCTTGACCGGCGGTCAGGTTCTACCTGACCGCCGGAAACTATTGGACAACCTGCTATGTTGCGATTTTTCATCGGGCGCCTCGCAGTCCTGATACCGACCTTCCTAGGCGTTTCGCTCATTGCCTTCTCGTTCATCCGCCTGCTTCCTGGCGACCCCGTCATGCTATTGTCGGGCGAACGTGTCATGGCACCCGAACGTCATGCACAGATCATGCACGATCTCGGTTTCGACCGGCCCATGTATGCGCAGTATTTCGACTATCTCGGAAAAGTGCTGCATGGCGATCTCGGCACCTCGATCGTCACCAAGCGCCCTGTACTCGGCGAGTTCTTCACGCTTTTCCCGGCAACGCTCGAGCTGTCGCTCTGCGCCATCCTGGTGGCCGTCCTTCTCGGCGTGCCGGCGGGTGTCTTTGCGGCCGTCAAACGCGGCACATGGTTCGACCAGGGTGTAATGGGTGTTGCCCTCATCGGCTATTCCATGCCGATCTTCTGGTGGGGCCTGCTGCTCATCATCTTCTTCTCCGGCTATCTTGGCTGGACGCCGGTCTCCGGCCGCATCTCGCTGATGTATTTCTTCAAGCCGGTTACCGGTTTTATGTTGATCGACAGTCTTCTGTCCGGCCAGAAGGGCGCCTTCACCTCGGCCGTCAGCTATCTCATTCTGCCGACCGTGGTGCTTGCCACGATCCCGCTTGCGGTGATCGCCCGCCAGACCCGCTCGGCCATGCTCGAAGTGCTCGGCGAGGATTATGTGCGCACGGCCCGCTCCAAGGGTCTCGCGCCGCTCCGTGTCGTCGGTGTTCATGCACTCAGAAACGCCATGATCCCTGTTATCACCACGATCGGCCTGCAGGTTGGCGTGCTGCTCGCAGGCGCCATTCTGACGGAAACGATCTTCTCCTGGCCGGGTATCGGCAAGTGGATGGTCGATGCTGTCTTCAAACGCGACTATGCAGTCGTCCAGGGTGGTCTCCTCTTGATCGCCGGCATCATCATGCTGGTGAACCTGATCGTCGACCTGGCCTACGGCTTCATCAATCCGCGTATCAGGCACTAGGAGCGGTTCATGAGCACGGTTACTGCAAAATCCGACCAGCCCTCCGGCCTCACGGAATTCTGGTACTACTTCTCGCGAAACAAGGGCGCCGTCATCGGCCTCTTCGTTTTCCTCATCATCCTTCTGCTGGCGATCTTCGCACCGCTCGTCTCCCCGCATGCGCCGAACGAGCAGAACCGCCAGCTCCTGCTCTCCGTCCCTTTCTGGATGGATGGTGGCAGCTTCTCCTATCCGCTCGGCACGGATGCCGTCGGCCGCGATATCCTGTCGCGTCTGATCTTCGGCGCACGCTTCTCGCTGTTCATCGGCGTCGTGGTCGTCACGCTGTCGGTGGTTGCTGGCGTTCTGATCGGCCTCGTTGCCGGTTATTTCCGTGGTCGCGTCGATATCGTCATCATGCGCCTCATGGATATCATCCTGGCCTTCCCGTCGCTGCTTCTGGCCCTCGTGCTCGTTGCGGTTCTCGGGCCTGGCCTGCTCAATGCCATGATCGCGATCTCGATCGTCAACCAGCCGCATTTCGTGCGCCTGACGCGCGCTGCCGTCATGGCCGAGCGTGAAAAGGAATATGTGGTCGCCTCCCGCGTCGCCGGCGCCGGCACGTTCCGGCTGATGTTCAAGACGATCCTGCCGAACTGCCTGGGACCGCTGATCGTCCAGGCAACGCTTGCCTTCTCCGCGGCGATCCTCGATGCCGCCGCCCTTGGCTTCCTCGGGCAGGGCGCCCAGCCGCCGACACCCGAATGGGGCACGATGCTTGCCGAAGCCCGCGAGTTCATTTCGCGCGCCTGGTGGGTCGTAACATTTCCGGGTCTCGCCATCCTGATCACCGTTATCGCCATCAACCTGATGGGCGATGGCCTGCGTGATGCGCTCGATCCCAAGATGAAGAGGTCCTGAGATGGCGCTTCTCGAAATCGAAAATCTCGTCGTCGAATTCCAGACCTCGACCGGGCCTTTCCGCGCCGTCGACGGCGTCTCGCTGAAGGTCGATGCCGGCGAAGTTCTGGCGATCGTCGGCGAATCCGGCTCGGGCAAGTCCGTCTCGATGCTGGCTGCCATGGGCCTTCTGCCCTGGACGGCAAAGGTGACGGCCGACAAGATGCTCTTTGACGGCCAGAACCTGCTCGGCATGTCCGGCGCCAAGCGGCGCGAGATCATCGGCAAGGATATGTCGATGATCTTCCAGGAGCCGATCGCCAGCCTCAATCCCTGCTTCACGGTCGGCTTCCAGATCGAGGAAGTGCTGAGAATCCATCTCGGCCTCGACAAGGCGGCCCGCCGCAAGCGCGCGATCGAGCTTTTCCAGGCCGTCGGCATTCCCGATCCGGAAGAGCGGCTCGGCCACTTCCCGCACCAGATGTCGGGCGGCCAGTGCCAGCGTGTCATGATCGCCATTGCGATCGCCTGCAACCCGAAGCTTCTGATCGCCGACGAGCCGACCACTGCGCTCGACGTGACCATCCAGAAGCAGATCCTCGATCTGCTGATGCGCCTGCAGACGGAACATCGCATGGGCCTGATCATGATCACCCACAATATGGGCGTGGTTGCCGAAACGGCCGACCGGGTGATCGTTCAGTACAAGGGCCGCAAGATGGAAGAGGCCGATGTTCTCTCGCTCTTCGAATCCCCGAAGAGCGATTACACGCGGGCCCTGCTTGCAGCACTTCCCGACAATGCGACGGGCGACCGGCTGCCGACCATCGGCGAACTTTTCAATCCGAACAACACTGTGGAGGGAGCGGCCTGATGACGCCAGTCCTCGAAGCAAAGAACATCGTTCGCGACTATTACCTGCCAGGCGGCATGTTCAAGAAGGCGAGAACGGTCCATGCCGTCAAGGGCGTGAGCTTCTCCGTCGAGCAGGGCAAGACGCTGGCAATCGTCGGCGAAAGTGGTTGCGGCAAGTCGACGCTCGCCCGTATCGTCACGATGATCGACCCGGCAACCTCGGGCGATCTCATGATCGACGGCAAGAAGGTCGATATCTTCAAGGGCGACCTGACGCCGGAAATCCGCCGCAAGGTCCAGATCGTCTTCCAGAATCCCTACGGATCGCTGAACCCGCGCAAGAAGATCGGCGATATCCTGATGGAACCGCTGCTCATCAACACCAATACGCCGGCGGCCGAACGCCGCGACCTGGCGATGGCGATGCTGAAGAAGGTCGGCCTGCAGGACGTCCACTTCAATCGTTATCCGCACATGTTCTCGGGCGGCCAGCGCCAGCGTATCGCCATTGCCCGCGCACTGATGCTGAAGCCGCGGCTATTGGTTCTCGATGAACCGGTTTCCGCACTCGACCTGTCGGTGCAGGCACAGGTGCTGAACCTGCTCGCCGACTTGCAGGACGAGCTGAACCTCACCTATGTCTTCATCAGCCATGACCTTTCGGTCGTGCGCTACATGGCGGACGAAGTGATGGTGATGTATTTCGGCGAGGCGGTCGAATACGGCACGCGGGATCAGGTGTTCAGCGACCCGCAGCACAACTATACCAAGACCTTGTTTGCAGCGACGCCGCGCGCGGATGTCGAAACGATCAGGGCGCGTCTTGCACGCAAGAATGCTGCGTTGCCTGCGGCTTCATAATCCCGTAGGCATTCCACGCAGCGACGATGAGCGAGATCAGCGATGACCGAGAATAACGGAACCCTCCATGCAATCATCGTCATGGGGGTCAGCGGTTCCGGCAAATCCTCGATCGGCGAAAAGATAGCGGCAGGCCTCGGCCTGCCGTTCGTCGAGGGCGACGCGCTGCATCCCGCTTCCAATGTCGAGAAAATGTCGAAGGGTATTCCGCTGACCGACGAGGACCGGATGCCTTGGCTCGACCGTATCGGCGAGACGATGAACGCATCGCTTGCCAAGGGCGAAGGCATCATCGTCTCCTGCTCTGCGCTGAAGCGTATCTACCGCGACCGTTTGCGGGCGGCAGCTGGCGACAACCTTTATTTCGTCTATCTCGAAGGCTCGAAAGAACTGCTGACGGATCGTATGGCGCACCGCAAGGGCCACTTCATGCCGACGTCGTTGCTGGAAAGCCAGCTGCAGACACTGGAAGCGCCGACAGGCGAAAAGGGTGTCGTGACCGTCGATATCGACGATACGATCGAGGATATAGCGGCGAAGGCCCTGCAGGCTCTCGCCGCTCTTGGCGTTACGGGTTGAAACGATTGGGCGAATAGGCCGCGATATTGATGAACGGCGTCTCTCCGGTCATCAGTTCCGCCAGCACGCGTCCCGTCACCGGCCCGAGTGTCAGCCCATGATGGGCGTGGCCGAAGGCAAACCACAGGCCCTGATGGCGCGGTGCCTTGCCGATGATGGGCATCATGTCAGGCGTGCAGGGCCGCGCACCCATCCACGGTTCCGGATCCAGCCTCTCACCCAACGGAAATATCGTCCGCGCCACGGCTTCGGCCCGGTCGAGCTGCACCGGTGTTTTCGGTGCCTCCAGCGTTGCGAATTCGGCCCCCGTCGTCAGGCGCACGCCACGGTTCATCGGGGCCAGGAAGTAGCCGCGCTCAGAATCGAGCGTCCAGTTGTTGAGCACAGCATTGCCCTGCACACCGTAGTGCATGTGATAGCCGCGCTTGACGCCGAGCGGGAAGGAATAGCCGAGACGGCGCGTTGCGACGGCTGCCCAGGGACCGAGCGCCAGTACGGCATCATCGGCCTCCAGCGAGCCCTCTGACGTCATGATCTTCCAGCCGGACCCGCCCGGCCCGAGCGATGCCGCATCGCCGGTCAGGAACCGGCCGCCGAGGCTTTCGAAGTAACTGCGATAGGCGCGTGTCAGCGCATGCGGATCGAGAACCGACCAGGGATCGACCCAGCGCAAACCGCCAACGAAATTCCCGGTGATGCTCGGCTCCAGCCGGGCAATATCGGCAGATGTCAGGCTCTCGTAGCTGACACCGAACTGATCCTTCCAGCCCGCAGCTTCCACGAAGGCCTCATCGCGCTTGGCCTCGGTGCGGAAGATCTTCATCCAGCCGTCCCTGCGGATCAGAGCCTCGGCATGCGACGCCTCGATCAGGTCCTTGTGCTCGATGATCGAATTCTCGATCAGCGGCGCATAGGCCTTGGTAATCATCTCGTGCCGCTTCGGATTGGAGTTCCACCAGTAGCGGGCGAGGAAGGCGAGCTGGCTCGGCAGTGCCTTCAGGTGATAATGCGCATCGATGCGGTTGTTCAGCGCATAGCGCAGCAGCAGCCCGAGCTGCTGGGGAAAACCGTAGGGCATGACCCCTTCACGCTGGATCAGGCCGGCATTGCCGAAGGAGGTTTCGTGACCCGGCTCCCTGCGGTCGATGAGCGTCACCTGCCGACCGCGGCGTTGAAGATGAATGGCCGTCGAAACCCCGACGATACCAGCGCCGAGCACGATTGCGTTTTTGGTCATTTTCGCCTGCATTCCACTGCATTTTGAGAGCTAAAATGCCCATCTCGATGCGGCGGCGCAAACGAAAAATCGCATTTCATTTCAAAATCATTGCGCTTTTCAGTGCGGCATTTTCAGCCCTGATGCGCACCGTCAGGATGGCGGCATTGAGGAGTGAAAAGACCAGCGCATAAAACGGCATGCCGAAGGCAAGAGGCAGGGCTGCGATCTCGCCTGTCACGATCATGTAGTTCGGGTGTTTGAAGAAGCGGTAGGGGCCGCCTTCGACGAGCGGGGCGCCAGGCAGGATGATGATGCGCGTTGTCCAACGCTCCCGGAGCGTCGCCAGCACCCATAGCCGCAGCACCTGCAGCAGCATGAAAACACAGAACCAGAAGAGCTGGATCGGCTGTCCCGCCGCCAGCATCCAGAGCCCAACGAGCCAGCCCGTATGGAGCGCCACCATATAGGGGTAATGGTCGGGCGCGATCTCGCGCGCTCCCCTTGCAAAGAGTGCCATCGTGTTTCGGCGCGCTATGACGAGTTCGAAGAGCCTCTGGGCGGTCACGAAGGTCAGGAGAGCGATGGAAGGCCACATCATGCGACCCTCCGCAATGTTACGCAGCTTGCTGTAAATCCTGGTCCCATGGCGATCATCGCTGCCCGGTCAGGCAGGCCTTTGTTGATAGCGCGCTCCAGAACGAAGAGCACTGTCGGCGAGGACATGTTGCCGTAATCTGCAAGCACTGAACGCTCGATGTCGAGCGTATCGGGCGCCATCGAAAGCGTGCTCTCCATCGCAGTCAGCACCTTGGTGCCGCCGGGGTGACAGATGAAACGGTCGATATCGCCGCGCTTTAGCCCGCTGCGCGCCAGAATGCCATCGATTGCCGGGCCGAGTTCCTTTTCTGCGAAAGGCGGTAGTCCCTGCGCCAGCAGGATGCCGAGCCCGGTATCGTCGATCTTCCAGCCCATGATATCGAGCGTATCGGGAAACAGGTGATCGCCGGCCGATTCCACTTCCGCCACGCCGCCTTCGCCCGATCGCAGCACGCAGGCTGCAGCCCCATCGCCGAAAAGCGCTGTGGCGATGATGTTCGGTTTGGTCAGCTCGTCCAGACGGAAGGCGAGCGTGCAAAGCTCGATGGCGACGAAGAGCACGACGGCACCCGGGCGGCTGCGCGCCAGCCGCGAGGCGATGCCGAAACCGGAAACGCCGGCAGCGCAGCCGAGACCGAAGACAGGCACGCGCTCGATATCCGCGCGAAACCCGAGCCGGCCGGCGAGCCGTGCATCGAGACTGGGTGTAGTAATGCCAGTGGAGGAGACCGTCACCACGCAATCGACCTGATCGACGGTTAGCCCGGCCTGATCAAGCGCGCGCTTTGCCGTTGCAACGAACAGCGCACCGGCGACCTCTTCATAGGCTTCCATCCTGTCTTGCCAGCCATGCGTCTCTTCGAACCAGGAGAGGGGGCGGGCGGCATGACGCTTTGCGATGCCGGCATTCTCGAAGACGCGCGCGAGGTGACGGAATTCCTTGAAGCGGTCGGCAAACAGGCGGGCCGAGGCCTCGGCAGCCTGGCTCTGCGGGATGATATGGTCTGGAACTGCGGTGACAAGACTTAAGAGTCTAACGGATTGCGACACAATATTCTCCTTGGTCGTTCCCGGCGGAACAAGCGGAAAACACGCCGGCTGGCGAGTTTATTCGACTTGATGCATTTCACGAAGCAGTGATCCGAAAAATTCTGGAGACGGCCGAATAAAGCTGCTGGCAGCGGTGTTCACTCCTCGCAACGTCATTTTCCGAGGAGTTATCCCATGACGACCAAGACTGTCCGCATTGCTTCCCTCGTGCTCGGCAGCTGCATTGCCGCTTCTGTCTTCTCCGGCCCCGTCTTCGCGATCGGAGACGACAGCAGCACCATGCCGGTCTGCAAGAAGGGCGAGATCTACGACAAGAAGGCAAAGAAATGCGTCAAGCAGCAGAGCGCCAACGTAACGGACGACAACCGTACCGATTACGCCTACTCGCTCGCCAAGGCCGGCCGCTATGAAGAAGCGCTCGCCATGCTCGACACGGTCCAGGACAAAAACAACGCCGAATGGCTGAACTATCGCGGTTATGCCACCCGCAAGCTCGGCCGCACGGACGAGGGCATCTCCTACTATCTGCAGTCGGTGAAGCTCGATCCTCAATATGCCAAGGTCCGCGAATATCTCGGCGAAGCCTATGTCATCAAGGGTGAGCTCGACCTCGCCAAGGAGCAACTGACGACAATCAAGGCGATCTGCGGCACCGGATGCGAGGAGTATCGGGACCTCAACGCTGCCATCATCGATCCGTCGAAGATCTGAGCTTGCGCGAGGCAGGAGAGAGGCAAGGTTGATTGAAGGGTATTTCCGGATGTCGGTCGCACATACCACATTTCCTGCCTATAGTCGCGCCAGAACAGAATCGCCGGTCCGACCGGCGGTTCTGAAACAGCCAGTCAGCGCGGAGGCGACCATCGCGAGCGAAGCGGATATCAGGAGCGGCCTGGCGGAACATCTCGACCGTCTGTGGCGCTATGGTTTCGTCCTTTCACATCAGCGCGACGTGGCTGACGATCTCGTGCAGGCAACCTGTGTTCGCGCACTGGAGCGGGTCGATCAGTTCGTAGCAGGCACAAGGCTCGACCGCTGGCTGTTTTCGATCCTGCATTCGATCTGGCTGAATGAAATCCGCGCCCGTCGCGTGCGCCAGGGTCAAGGGTTCGTCGATGCCGACGAGGCGCTCACCTTTGACGGCGCCCGCGACACCGAAACGCATGTCATGGCGAACCAGGTTTTGAAACAGGTGAACGCGCTGCCCGAGGCGCAGCGTTCGGCGGTTTTCCTCGCCTATGTGGAAGGGCTTTCCTACCGCGAGGTCGCCGCCATACTCGATGTTCCGATCGGCACCGTGATGAGCCGGCTGGCAGCTGCCCGCGCGAAGCTTTCCGAGGCCGTACCGGCAGGGGGGATTTGAATGAACACGAAGCACTCAATGCCCTCCGACGAGGAACTGACCGCCTTCATCGACGGTGAACTTGGGCCTGAAGAAGCTGCCCGGATCGAGGCCATGGTCGAGAAAGACGAGGCTGTCGTCGAACGGCTGGAATTCCTGGCGCGGGCAAGCCTGCCTTACAAGCAAGCCTTTGCGCCGCTGCTCGATGCTGCTCCGCGGGCAAGGCTCGTAGCCATGTTATCAGCCATTCCCGCCGCCCGACCTGCAAGGCCGGCTGCCTTCGTGAGCCGTCGAGGCTTTCTCGGCGCGCTTGCCGCGTCGGTCGTTGCCGGCGTCGCCGTCGATCGCGCCATGATCGGTGTCGGAGCAAGTTTCTCGCGCAAGGATGAAAACAGCGAATGGCGCGCCGTCGTTGCCGAATATATCTCGCTCTATACGCCTCAAACGCTCGCCGGTCCCGTTCCGGCCAGAGATGTGCAGGCAGCGCAGCTCGCCAGTCTGGACGGCAATCTCGGCCTGCAACTCTCGCCGGAGCAGGTCGCCCTGCCGGATATCGATTTCAAGCGCGCCCAGATCCTGCAATATGATGGCAAGCCGCTCGCCCAGATCGCCTATCTGGATCCCGAGACCGGCCCAATGGCGCTCTGCATCGTCGCCTCCGACGGCGGCCCGAAGGCCCCCGATATCGAAGGCCGCAAGGGCATGAATGTCGTCTATTGGGCGAACGCCACCCATGCCTTCATGCTCATTGGCCACGCACCTGTCGACCGCATGACCGAGATCGCCGATGCGGTACGGAGCAAGATCTCCGTCTGACGAGCAGCTGACGGCTTCTGGCCGTCATTCGTCAATTCGCCGTGCTGGCAAGCAGAAGATTTGCCCGTGATGCGCCGCCATCCGATTCCGGCGGCCGAGCGTTGACCTCGATGACACCAGAGGTTTTCGGCTTCAGGGTCGGTCGCGGCGCCTTGGCGGGCAAGGGTGCGCCCGTTGCCTTGCCGGCCGAGCAATTTCCGGACGTGCTGCTCTCGACATGCGGTTTGCCGTCAGCGCCGCCGAAGTAACGGACGCTGCGGGTGCAGACGCCGTTGCCGGACATCGTCGAAACCATCGAATAGCCCTGCATGCCGGCCGGCAGCCCATTGAGGTCGACATCAGTCTGATTGCCCGGCGATGTCCGCATCATGCTGTCTGCCTGTTGCATCATCGCGGCAGCCTGGCGGTCCATGGCCGCGGATATTCGGTCCAGATCGGCAAAGGGAGCGGAAGGCCAGAAAGGATCGAAAAGGCCCGAATCCGGCTCACTGTCGAACCGGATTTGCGGCGGTCGGTCACCGGCGTAGCGAATGCGCTCGAGCGAACCATCGGGTAATCGCACGACGAGGACATGGGTATCGGGTGATTTGTGATCGAGGCTCTCGGCCACAGCCGGGCCGGTAAGCGCGGCGGCGATTGCCGCGGCGCTCATGAGAAATGCGATACGAAGCCTTTGCATAAGGGCCTCCTGAGATGGGAAGAACACCAATCCAACTGTCCGCACGAACGAAATGCGGCGGGCACGACCGTGAGGATCATTGTGGCGCAGGCCGAATTTGTGGCGCGCTGCTGCGGCGTGGCGACGCAGAACGCGGGCATCGAAAGCATATCGCGCAAAAGTGTTCGGCGGTTTTGCGGGGAGAGATGAGGAGGTTTTTGCGGGGAGAGATGAGGAGGTAAAGCCTGGCAAGCGAATCCGCGTGATCGCAACGCACTCTAGAACGGCTGTGTCTTGTCCGAAACCTGGCTGGCCTGATTGACCGGGACGAGGCGGTTCAGGCAGTTGACGTAGGTCGTATACATCTGTTGCAACCGCGAGAAAGGCACCACCCAAGGCTCTTCATTTCCGGCAAAATCCAGCTCCATATCCGGCGTGCCGACAAAGGAATTCTTCAGGACCTTCTTGATCTGAGCCACGCCCGTCTTCTCGGTTGCCGGCAGGATGCGAAGCGTTTTGCTGTCGAAGGCTTCGGCCGCAACAGCCTTGGTGCCGGAATAGCCGATGAGAGTCACCTTGGTCGTCGTGCCCTCGGGAATATCCCAGCCATCCTTCGAAACCAGCCACATGGCACTATCGAGGCTCTGGCGGAATTCGACCGTCTTGCCGAGCTCGTTGTTCCAGACCAGCCGGCAATAAGATGGTTTCTCACCGACGAACCCGACTGACCACTGTCGCGCCTCGCCCATCCATTCTGTCTCGCTCTGGGTCGTCTCGCTTCGGGCGGTGACCGGAAGGAGAAGTGCCGCCAGCAATATCGCAGAAAAGGTCTTCATGGCTCGAATCGTCTCCAGGGAGCTGGGGTGATTCTAACGGCGGAAGGTTGAGGCTTTGCTACTGCCGTTGGCGCAAGATTGGGCGCAGAAAAGATATGAACTGAAGATCGCAGAGTTTAGCGGGAGAGAAAATTTGGCTGGGGAACCTGGACTCGAACCAAGATTAACGGAGTCAGAGTCCGTCGTTCTACCATTGAACTATTCCCCAGCAGGCGCTGCCGAAGCATGGCTTGGCTGCTGTGCGGCGCTTATAACCAAAACGACGCCGAATGCAAATACCCGTTTTGAAAAAATTCGATCCCTCCACGGCGGGTGAAAATCAGGCGGTTAAAATCCGGAATCAAAAAGAATTTGGTGATTTCGCCACTCGCTGATATCTTCGCGCCAACGCAAAAATCGAATGAGCGCCTGCTGCATACCTTTCTGGACTTGCGCGGCGCGATGGAAAACGAACGTGGAAGACCCCGAAGGCGGCGCCAAGCCGCAATTTGACGGGGCGTCGGCGGCAGGGCGCAAGGACAGCAAAAAGTCCAGGCGTCGCAAGGGCAAGCGTGGCGGGCAATCCCGCGGCGCCGCTCATCCCGCTTCGCATGATCTCTCCGGCCACGCCGGGGAGGCAGCGCGCCCGAAGGAAGACGCCGAAAGCCCGGCCCGCAAGCGGAAACGCCGTCGTCGTGGTGGGCGTGGCGCATCCCAATCCGATACTGTCGTCCAGCCGCAGCCTGTGGTTCAGGCCGTCAGTCAAGGCCACGGTCCGCGGCCGGATGGTGATTCGTCCTCCAGCCGGCGTAACCGACGCAAGCATCGCAGCAAGCGCGGCCTGCAGGGTAGGCCGCTCGCTCCCGTGCAGCCGACGCCGTCCGCTAGGCCCGAACATCGCGCTGAAGCGCCGTCGCGCCCTCTGCCGCGCGAGATGCGCGATGGTGAAGCGGCGAATCGCAGGGACCGTCATCCAGGTCATGAAGAGGGGCGGGCAGGGGGTGAACATCCCTGGCCGGACGAACTCTATGCTGCGCTCGATCTCGGCACCAACAATTGCCGCTTGCTGATCGCCCAGCCGACGCGCCCGGGCCAGTTCCGCGTCGTGGATGCCTTTTCCCGTATCGTGCGCCTTGGCGAAGGGCTTGCCGCCAGCGGCAGGCTGTCCGACGAGGCGATGGAAAGGGCCGTCGATGCGCTCAGAATCTGCGCCTCCAAGCTCCGGAACCGCGACATCCGCCGTATGCGGCTGATTGCTACCGAGGCCTGCCGCCAGGCGGCCAACGGCGAGGAGTTCCTGCAGCGCGTTGTAGTCGAGACCGGACTGGAGCTCGAGATCATCGATCGCGAAACCGAGGCGCGGCTTGCCGTTTCCGGCTGCTCCTCTCTGGTCGGCCGCGAGACGCGCTCCGTCGTCCTCTTTGATATCGGCGGCGGTTCCTCGGAGATTGCCGTCATCCGCATCGGCGATAACCGCTTCGCCCGCCTTGCCAATCACATCACCCACTGGACCTCACTGCCCGTCGGCGTCGTCACCCTCTCGGAACGGCACGGTGGCCGCGATGTGACGCCCGATGTTTTCGAGGGCATGGTGAGCGAGGTTGCGGGCATGCTGTCGAGTTTCGATTGCCCCGAGATCGAGATTGCCGAAGATGGCGATTTCCATCTGATCGGCACTTCGGGCACGGTGACGACACTCGCCGGCGTGCATCTCGACCTGCCGCGTTACGACCGCCGCAAGGTCGATGGCATATGGCTGTCCGATGATGAGGTTTCCGCCATGCAGGCGAAGCTTCTCTCCTGGAATTTCGAAAGCCGCGCTGCCAATCCCTGCATCGGGCCTGATCGCGCCGATCTGGTGCTTGCCGGCTGCGCCATCCTGGAGGCGATCCGCCGTCGTTGGCCTAGCCCGCGCATGCGTGTTGCCGATCGCGGCTTGAGGGAAGGCCTGCTCACCGACATGATGGCGGATGACGGCGTGTGGCGGCGCCATCGCAACCGCCGCGGCCAGCGGGGAAACAAGGGGTAGGCATGACCAAGCCAACGATTGCGGGAAGCCGCACCGGCCGCAAGCTCGGCCAACGCGTTAAGAAGAAGAAGCTCAAGGCCTCCTCACGCCAGTGGCTGGAGCGCCATATCAACGATCCCTATGTGCAGCGCGCCCAGCTGGAAGGCTATCGCGCCCGCGCGGCCTTCAAGCTGCTGGAGATCGATGAGAAATACAACATCCTGAAGGGCGCAAGGCGCATCATCGACCTCGGGGCCGCTCCCGGCAGTTGGTCGCAGATCGCCGCAAAAGTGACCGGATCGACGGATGAGGATATCCGCGTCGCCGCAATCGACTTTCTGGAAATGACGCAGCTTCCCGGCGTCACGGTACTGCAGCTCGACTTCCTTGATCCGACAGCCCCGGAAAAGCTGATGGAAGCCGTTGGCGGTACGCCGGATCTGGTGCTCTCTGACATGGCGGCACCCACGACCGGCCATCACCGCACCGATCACCTGCGCACCATGCACCTTTGTGAGGTCGCAGCGCACTTTGCCGTCGAGGTGCTTGGGGAGGGCGGGCACTTCCTCGCCAAAACCTTCCAGGGCGGCACCGAGCGCGATCTGCTCGCCATGCTGAAGCAGCATTTCCGCCAGGTCGTGCACGTCAAGCCTGCGTCATCTCGTGCCGAATCGGTCGAGATGTTCCTGCTGGCGAAGGGTTTCAAAGGCCGCAAGGCCGAGGCGGAGCCTGAGGACGCTTGATCATTGCGCCAGTCCTGCGATGATGATTTCCCAGGACTGGATACGAACGATCCCATGCTTCTCTACGTTACATTCGGCACCAACGATCTCTACCGCGCCGCATTTCTATGATGCCGTCTGCCGGTGCTGGGCTTCCGGCGCCTGCGCAATTCGGAGGAGGAGATCGGCTATGCCGCCGATGGCGACACGCGCTGCCGCTTCTGGGTGGTAACTCCCTTCAACCGGCGCCGCGCGACGAACGGCAATGGCTCCATGGTGGCTTTCGAGGCGGAGACGCGAGCGGCGGTGGATGCCTTCCATGCGGCGGCAATGGCCACTGGCGCTATCGACGAAGGCAAGCCGGGGCTGCGCTCTTATCATGCGCATTTCTACGCGGCCTATGTCCGGGATCTCGACGGCAACAAGCTGTGCGCCGTCTGTGAAAAAGCCGAAGTACCGCCCTTTATTTGACGGCCTGTTCGGCGTTGATCGTCGGCGGCACGCGCTTGGCGCGGTGGCCGGAAACGGAAGCCCCCGCGTCCTTCGCCATGCGGGCAAAGGGGATGGTTGCGATGACGGTCAGGCCGGCGATGACAAAGAAGGCGATGTGGAAATCGATGACCTGCAGTTCGGCGCCGCGGAAATAGATCGAGGTTTCCAGGATCGAGGCGGCGAGGGCAACGCCGAGCGCCAGGCTGATCTGCTGCATCACCGAGGCCATGGATGTCGCCTGGCTCGCCTGCGCATCGTCGATATCCGCAAAGGCCAGCGCATTGACACCGGTAAACATGAAGGAACGGGAAAAGCCGCCGACCAGCAGCACGCCGATGATGACGAGATGCGATGTCTCCGGCGTGAAGAGGCCGGTCACGGCCGTCACGACCGTGGTGACGGCGCCGGCGCACAGAAGCGTGGTGCGGAAGCCGATAGCCTTGTAGACGCGGCGCGCGATGAACTTCGTGGTGATGGCGCCGATCGCGCCGGCAAATGTAATAAGGCCCGATTGAAAGGGCGTCAGGCCAAATCCGAGCTGCAGCATCAGCGGCGTCAGAAACGGCATGGCGCCGACGCAGATGCGAAACAGAGTTCCGCCGCTCGTCGAGGCGCGGAAGGTCGAATTCTTGAATAGTTTGAGGTCAAGGATCGGCGTCGGATAGCGCCGGGCATGGCGCACATAGAGCACGCCGCAGATAATGCCGATTGCCGTGGCCGAGATGCCGATGATCGGCGGCAGGGCCGGAAGGCTGACGACCGACAGGCCAAAGACGACGCCGGCGGCCGCAAGGCTGGTCAGGATGAAGCCGTTGAAATCGAGCTTCGGCGGAGCCGTCGCTTCTATTTCCGGCAGGAAGATCGTCGCCAGCCATACGCCGATGACGCCGACAGGCACGTTGATCAGGAAGATCCAGTGCCAGCTGAAATAGGTGGTGATGAAGCCGCCGAGCGGCGGGCCGGCAAGCGGACCGACAAGGGCCGGGATCGTCAACAGCGCCATGGCCGAGACCAGTTCGCTTTTCTGCGTCGTCCGCACCAGCACGAGGCGTCCGACAGGCGTCATCATCGCGCCTCCCATGCCCTGCAGGAAGCGTGCGAAGACGAATTCGACGAGGCTCGAAGAGAAGGCGCAGAAGATCGAGCCGACGACGAAGACGCAGATCGCCAGCCGGAAGATTTTCTTGGCGCCGAAGCGATCCGCCATCCAGCCGCTGATCGGAATGAACACCGCAAGCGCCACCATGTAGGAGGTAAGCGCCAGCTTCAGGGTAATTGGTCCGACATGCAGATCGGCCGCAATCGCCGGCAAGGCCGTCGCGATTACTGTCGAGTCCATCTGTTCCATGAAGAGGGCAACGGCGAGGATCAGGGGGACGATGCGGTTCATAGGCGAATGCCTTGATGGATGCGGATGGGGCTTGGGAGGCCCGTGCTGTGTAGTCCCAGATAGGGGCTCTGCCAATCCCACAATCGATCCCGGTGACACGTTTGGATCACGACTGCGTGAGACGACTTGCTCGACACTTTCATCTCTCAAGATTGACATATGCTTACCCGGCCGGAGCAAGAAATCTCGCTGGAACCGGCAGGATATATCGGGGGTCGTGCGGCGACGCACCGCACAGTGTGGAGGATGGATATATGACGACATTTGATGGAATAAAGCGGCGCACGCTTTTTGGCGCAGGCCTTGGTCTGCTGGCCGCGCCGGTCATCTTGAGAGTAACGGCCCAGGCGGCCGCAACTGGAGAAACAGGCAATATGGAAGTCATCCCGCAGCCGCAGATCAATCAGTTCAAGCTCGGCTCATTCAAGTTCACTGCCGTCCGCGATGGTTTCAATGTCATTGAAAAGCCGAATGAAACCTTCGGTTCCAATCAGGATCCGCAGGCCGTTCAGGCGCTTCTCGCCGCTAATTTCCTGCCGACCGACAAGTTCGTAAACAGCTATGCGCCTGTGGTCGTTGATACGGGTTCCGATGTCATTGTCGTCGATACCGGCTTTGGGGCCGGCGGTCGCGAGCGGGGCATGGGCCAGTTCAGCGCCGGCCTTAAGGCCGCAGGCTATTCGCCTGACGACGTCACGGTCGTGGCACTGACGCATCTCCACGGAGACCATATCGGCGGCCTCATGGAAAATGGCGCACCCGCCTTCAAGAATGCCCGCTATGTTATCGGCCAGGCCGAATATGATTTCTGGTCGGACAAGGCGCGTGAAGGCACGCCGGCGGAGGGCGGTCACAAGGCGGTGCTTGCGAATGTCATGCCGCTCGCCGAAAAGGCGACCTTCGTCAAGGAAGGCGACACCATCGCGCCTGGCCTGACCGCGATGCTCGCGACAGGCCACACACCCGGCCACATGATCTTCCACGTCGAATCCGACGGCAAACGGCTGATCATGACGGGTGACACGGCAAACCACTACATCCTGTCGCTGCAGCGTCCGGACTGGGAAGTGCGTTTCGACATGGACAAGGCTCAGGCGGCCGCGACCCGCAAGAAGGTGTTCGACATGATCGCCAGCGACAAGATCGCTTTCCTCGGCTATCACATGCCGTTCCCGGCGGTCGGTTTCGTGGAGAAACAGGAGACCGGTTACCGCTTCGTGCCGAAGACCTATCAGTTCGACATCTGAGGTCGCGCAAAAGTGCGTCGCGGTTTTGCGAGAACGACATGCGACACGCGTTCTCTGCATGGCTGCCATACCGAGCCCGGCCCCGTGCCGGGCCTTTTTGCTATTTCCTTCCTGTCATAGACGTGTTACCAGCCCTCGCCAACTTCCATAAACTCATGCACACCGCCGGTGCGGACGATTCGTACCGGGTGGGTCGCATTTTTCTTTCTTGAAGGAATTTGGCCATGGCTCGCATCATAGAAACGCCAACCGGACTGGACGCACTCACCTTCGATGATGTGCTGCTGCAACCCGGTCATTCCGAAGTCCTCCCCGGCCAGACGAGCGTCGCAACGCGCCTTGCACCCGACTTCGAGCTGAATATCCCGATCATTTCTGCCGCGATGGATACTGTGACCGAGGGTCGCCTCGCGATCGCCATGGCACAGGCTGGCGGCCTTGGCGTCATTCATAAGAACCTGACGCCGATCGAGCAGGCCGAACAGGTTCGCCAGGTCAAGAAGTTCGAAAGCGGCATGGTCGTCAATCCCGTGACCATCGGCCCGGACGCGACGCTTGCCGATGCCCTGGCGTTGATGAAGATGCACGGCATCTCCGGCATTCCGGTCGTCGAAAAATCCGGCCGCCTCGTCGGCATCCTTACAAACCGCGACGTCCGCTTTGCCTCCGATCCGAGCCAGAAGATCTACGAACTCATGACCCGCGAAAACCTCGTGACGGTCAAGGAGAGCGTCGATCAGCAGGAGGCCAAGCGCCTCTTGCATTCTCACCGCATCGAGAAGCTGCTGGTTGTCGACGGCGAGGGCCGCTGCGTCGGCCTCATTACCGTCAAGGATATCGAAAAGGCCCAGCTGAACCCGAACGCATCCAAGGATGCGCAGGGCCGCCTGCGGGCTGCCGCTGCCGTCGGCGTCGGCGACGATGGTTTCGAGCGTGCCGAACGGCTGATCGATGCCGGCGTCGACCTGCTCGTCGTCGATACGGCGCACGGACATTCCGCCCGCGTTCTGGAAGCGGTTGGCCGCGTCAAGAAGCTTTCCAACTCCGTTCGCATCATGGCCGGCAATGTCGCGACCTATGATGGCACCAAGGCGCTGATCGATGCCGGTGCTGACGCCGTCAAGGTCGGTATCGGACCGGGTTCGATCTGCACCACGCGTATCGTCGCCGGCGTTGGCGTTCCGCAGCTCGCTGCGATCATGTCGGCAGTCGAGGCCGCAAGGGACCAGGATATTCCTGTTATCGCCGATGGCGGCATCAAGTTCTCGGGCGATGTGGCCAAGGCCATCGCATCAGGTGCTTCTGCCGTCATGGTGGGCTCGCTGCTTGCCGGCACCGATGAAAGCCCGGGCGAGGTCTATCTCTACCAGGGTCGCTCCTTCAAGGCCTATCGCGGCATGGGCTCTGTCGGTGCTATGGCGCGGGGCTCGGCAGACCGTTACTTCCAGGCGGAAGTGCGCGACACGCTGAAGCTCGTGCCCGAAGGCATCGAAGGCCAGGTACCGTACAAGGGTCCGGTCTCCGGCGTCCTGCATCAGCTCGCCGGCGGCCTGAAAGCTGCCATGGGCTATGTCGGCGGCAAGGACATCAAGGAGTTCCAGGAGCGCGCCACCTTTGTGCGCATCTCCGGTGCCGGGCTCCGCGAAAGCCATCCGCATGACGTGACGATCACCCGCGAAAGCCCGAACTATCCGGGCGTCGGCGTCTGACAATGAAAGCGGGCAGCGCAATTCCACTCTGGATCATCGCGCTGCTCGCAGCCCTCTGCCTCATCGTTCTCGGCTGGACAACCTTTGGCTACACCGTGCCGTTCGAGCATGAGACCGGCCAGGCGATGCTCGATACCTATTTCTCCGGCTACGACGTGTCCGCCGTCTTCCACATGCAGACGCTGCTCGATCAGAACGAGACGGCAAACCGCATTCTCCGGGCGATGTATTTCGGCCCGGAACTCCTCTTTCCCGCCCTGCTGACAGCCCTTCTATTCCTGATCTTCCTGCGGCTCGGGCCGATCGAGACATGGCGCGGCAAGCAGGCGCCGCGTCTTCTGGGCCGGATCACCTATATTCTGCCCTTCCTTTACGGCTTTGCCGATTACGGGGAAAACATCTCGAGCCTCGTAGCGTTCAGCAATAGCGGTGCCGCGGGCTTTGCTGCCCAGATCCTGCCGTGGATGACCAAGCTGAAATTCGCGAGCCTTGCCGTCTGCGCCATCCTGCTTGTGCGCAGCGCGCTTCTTCATCAATCGCGCGAAAGCTGAACCCTATCGCGGCCAGCGCCAGACAGGGTGCGAGAGCCTCGCTGCAAGGAAATCGCCAAGCACTTCCACCTTTGCCGGCCGGGCACGCGCCGATGGCGTGACGAAATAGACGGCGCCTTTCGGCAGGGTCCAGTCGGTGAGGATCGCTTTCAGGCGCCCGTCGTCAAGATATTCGTAGGCCATGAACTCCGGCAGTTCGACAATGCCGAGGCCACGCAATGCCATCGGGATCAGGGCCTCCGAATTGGTGGCGCGTAATGGCCCGGTCGGCACTACGATTTCCTCTTCTCCTGCCTTGTTGCTGAAACGCCAGATATCCTGCCGCGGCCGGTAGGCATAACCCAGGCAATGATGCGCCGCGAGTTCGCGGGGATGCCGCGGGCAGCCGTATTTTTCGAGATAGGCGGGTGCTGCCAGAATGAAAGGCGCCACCGGCGTCAGCCTCTTTGCCACCAGCGAGGAATCCGGCAGCACGGCAATGCGCAGAGCCGCATCGAAACCCTCGCCGACAAGGTCGACTACGGCATCGCTCATATGCATATCGATCGAGACCTCGGGATAGGCCTCGAAGAAATCGGGCAGGATCGGCGCCAGCCATTGGCGCCCGAAGACCATGGGCACGGCAAGACGGATCAGCCCGCGCGGCTGGCTCGAAAGCTCGCGCGCCTCATTCTCCGCGGCCTCTGCCTCCGCGTAGATGTGCTGGGCGCGATCAACCAGCCGCAGCCCGAAATCAGTCAGCGCCAGCTGCCGCGAAGTGCGGTTGAAGAGCCGTGCGCCGAGCCGTTCCTCCAGCCGGCTTACCGCGCGCGAAACCGTCGGTACCGAAACGCCGAGCGTCTTGGCGGCACGAGCGAAGGAGCGCTCCTCGGCAACCTTGGCAAACATCGCCAGGCCTTCGAAATCCGGTAAACTCATTGTTTCATTCCTGCAATGATGTCTTTCATTTCTTTCTATTCCGAAACGATATCGCCGTCCACATCTTCAGCTCAGTCGAACACAACAGGAGACGACGACAATGACAAACAGACTGAATGGAAAGATCGCTGTCATCACTGGTGCCACTTCGGGCATCGGCCTTGCCACGGCAAAGCGCTTTGCAGCCGAAGGCGCGCGCGTCTTCATCACCGGCCGCCGCAAAGAAGTATTGGATGCGGCCGCCGCCGAAATCGGCGGCAATGTCACCGGCGTCCAGGCCGACTCCGCAAATCTTGCCGATCTCGACCGTCTTTATAATCGGGTAAAGGCAGAGGCCGGCCGTATCGACGTGCTTTTCGTCAATGCCGGCGGCGGCTCGTTCGCTCCGATCGGCGCCATTACCGAAGAACAGTATGACGACACCTTCGGCCGCAATGTGAAGGGCGTGCTCTTCACCGTGCAGAAGGCGCTGCCGCTGCTCGGCAAGGGTTCTTCCGTCATCCTGACCGGCTCGACGGCAGGCGCCACCGGCACACCGGCCTTCAGCGTCTACGCGGCCTCGAAGGCTGCAATCCGAAACTTCTCCCGCAACTGGATCCTCGATCTCAAGGATCGCGGCATCCGCATCAACACGCTGAGCCCCGGCCCAACAGAGACGACCGGCCTCGTCGAACTCGCCGGCCAGGACAAGGCGCAGCAACAGGGCCTGCTGGACTACCTGGCCTCGCAGGTTCCGCTTGGCCGCGTCGGGCGTCCGGAAGAAATCGCTGCAACGGCGCTCTTCCTCGCCTCCGATGACTCGAGCTTCATTACCGGCGCCGAGATCTTTGTCGACGGTGGTATTGCCCAGGTCTGACCCTGAAGACGGCCCGCTCCATGGCGGGCCGTCTCCGCTCTGGCATCCATCCGGCCTTTCCGCTACTGGTCGCGCAGTCGCGTAAACGAAGGAATGATTGATGACCGGCTTCGAAATGTTCTGGCCTCTGCTTGCCCATGTTCTGCTGGTCTATATTCTCTACGGGCTGCTTGGCCTGCGCCGCCGCAAGGTGGTCCAGGAGGGCCGGATGAAGAAATCCGATTATCGCGAAAACCGCGACGAACCCGTCGAAAGTCTCTGCGTCAAGAACAGCCTCGCCAACCAGTTCGAGCTGCCGGTACTCTTCTATGCCTGCAGCATTCTTCTTTATATCACCGAGGCGGATAATCTGGTGGCGGTCGTGCTTGCCTGGCTTTTCGTCGCACTGCGCTATGCGCATGCCTATGTGCACGTCACCAGCAACGACCTGCGCTATCGCAGCCCGCTCTTTGCCGCCGGCTTCGTCGTGTTGGCTGGCATGTGGGCCTGGCTTGCCGGCTGGATGCTATTCTCCTGATCCCCGCGATTTTCTCCAGGTAGGCCGGTAACACAGTTTTGTTCCTGCGTTATCGGCCGCTGACCTATGTTCCCCCTTGCCGATTGGGCATGGGGTGGGAACAGAGGAGGTCTGTCATGGAAAAGCCCGTCATTACGCAGGCAATGATCAACGCCTATGATGAATATACGCATCTGACGCTGGATCGCCGCAGCTTCATGGACAAGCTTACGAAGCTTGCAGGCTCTGCAACCGCGGCAGCCGCAATCGCGCCGCTGCTGGCCGCCAACAAGGCAGCCGCCGAGGTCGTCGCCGAAAATGACGATCGACTGACCGGCCAGAATATTACCTATCCGGGCAGCGGCGGCGACATGAAAGGCTATCTGGTGCAGCCGAAGAATGCCTCCGGCAAGCTCGGCGCGGTCATCGTCATCCACGAGAACCGCGGCCTCAATCCGCATATCCGCGATGTCGCTCGCCGCATGGCGCTCGAAGGTTTCGTGGCACTTGCACCGGATTTCCTCTCGCCGCAGGGCGGCACGCCCGAGAATGAGGATCAGGCGCGCGATATGTTCAGCAAACTCGATGCGGCCACCGTCGCCGCAAATGGCGAGGCGACTGTCCTTTACCTCTCCAAGCTCGATACGACGAACGGCAATGTCGGCGCCATCGGCTTCTGCTGGGGTGGGGGCGCAGTCAACACCCTTGCCACCAAGTCGCCCGAACTGAAAGCGGGCGTGGCCTACTATGGAGCACAACCGCCGGCCTCGGCGGTTGCGAACATCAAGGCGGCGCTTCTGCTTCATTATGCGGGCCTCGACGATCGCATCAATGCCGGCATCGATGCCTACAAGAAGGCGCTGGAGGAGAATGGTAAAAAATTCGAGATCTACGTCTATGATGGCGTCAACCACGCCTTCAACAACGATACCTCGGCTGCCCGCTATGACAAGGCAGCGGCCGATCTCGCCTGGAGCCGCACGGTCGCGTTCCTGAAGCAGAACCTTGCCTGAGCGGGCTTCCGCAGAGTGTCGCAGGACGAAACGGGCGTGGTGAGCCCGCTTGCTTGACGAAGTGTTAAGCGCTCTTTTTGCACAGACCAAAACGGGGCGTAATGCCCCGTTTTTTATTGGCTCTTGCCATTGCCTAAAATCCGACCATTTCCATTTACGACGGATGAATACCTGCATGTCATATCGGCCCGAAGCGCCGGTATGACAGATCGCTTGCGCCGCTGAATAACAAGACAGATGGGAACCACATGGGCGCGGACATTTCGGATCGTATTGCTCTTCGCAGAAAGCCGAAACAGGAGCGCAGCATCCAGCGGCTGGACCTTATCCTCAACGCCGCCGCCACTCTCATTGCCGAAAAGGGCGTCAGCGCCATGCGGATGACTGAACTTGCCGTCGCCGCAAACGTTCCGATCGGCTCGGTCTATCAGTATTTCCCCGAGAAGGCGGCGATCGTCAAAGCGCTGTTCGACCGTCATGCGCAGGCAATCCAGCAGAAGACGGCTGAGATGTTCGCGGATGTTCGTTCCCTGGATGAAGCGCTCGACCTGATCTCGGCGATGATCGACTGGTATTACACCGAATACCGCAATGATGCTGCCTATCTCGGCGTCTGGATGGGTACGGAGACAGATCAGGACCTGCTGCGCCTGAACATCGAGCATAGCGGCCGGGTTGCGGAGATCTTCCAGGAAGCTGTGCGTCGTCAGGCGCCGGAATACTGCGATGAGCAGATGAAAGCGCGCACTTACCTTTTCAGCCACCTGATCGGCGCGGCAATTCGCCTTGCGGTCTTGAGCGAAGATGGCCTTGGCGAGCGTATTCTCGACGAATGGAAGCGCGTCATCCGCGCTTCCCTCTTTGCTCCGACATCCGCGTCGGCGGCCTGAACCTTTTACCAGCTCGGCATCATGCTCGCCGCAGCCTTCAGCCGCGGATAGTGACGGGCATAACCTGTCTTCACATCCTGCTCCAGCCCGTCCTCGATGACGGTCGGCGTGATGTTGTCGAGGCAGGCGGTGATATGCGCCGTGATCGCGTTCATCAGCGACAGCGAAACGCCGGGCCGCTTCATGATGCCGATCTGCACCGGGGGCAGGGCAGGGAAGCCGTCTGCCTGGCTCAGGACCTTCATACCCGTCCGAAGTGCCGATTCCGGCATGACTGAAACCGCCATGCCGGCGAGCACGGCCGAGGCGACCACGGTGCAGGACCAGCTCGTGAACAAGACCTGATATTCGCGGCCAACGGCATCGAGTGCCGAACAGGCGAGCTGGCGCCACTGACAATCGCGCCGGCCGACGGCAAGCGGCACCGGCGCATCGTCGCGGATCGGATGGTTGGCGGAACTCACCCAGCAAAGCGGCTCTGTTCGAACCACATCCGAAATGCGCTCGCGCGGATTGTGGGTGACAAGCGCGATATCGAGCTCGCCCTTGTGCATGCGCTCGGCAAGATCGACCGAAGGCTCGCAGACGATGTAGAGTTCCACATTCGGATGCGTCTTGGCGAAACGGCCGATGATCTCGGGCATGTAGCGATCGGCATAATCGTCAGGCGTGCCAATGCGCAACGTGCCTTCCAGCCGGTTGTCGTCGAAGGCGGCGATCGCTTCATTGTTCAGGCGGATGATACGGCGTGCGTAGTTGAGCAGCTTTTCGCCCTCGACCGTCAGGCGGTTGCCGCGCCCGTCCTTGATGAAGAGCTGCTTTCCGATGCGCTCTTCCAGACGGCGCATCTGCATGGAGACGGCAGACTGTGTCTTGTAGACCTTGTCGGCAGCCTTGGTGAAACTGCCTGAGTCTACGATTGCGATGAAGGTCTGCAACTGGTCGATATCAAGAGGCGCCGCCATGATCCCATCCACCCATAAAGATCTCTGATGTTAATCATTAGAAACATTCGTTGGACTGATCAATAGCTCTTTGGCATCTTCGGGGTGCAAATCAAGCAAAGTGAAGGACAGACACCCTGCCTGTCCGCCTGTGACCAGCTTGACCCTTCCTGCACGACCTCGCAGGCGGGGTGGGCTGTTCTGCGCCCCGAAGAAAGGAGAGTTCGATGCGCACTCATGAACAGACACTAGAACTCGACTGCGGCAAGCTCGCCCCGACGTTCATGCAACGTCTTATGGCTGGCCTTGCACCGCTGGCAAACGCCCTTCGCATTGTGCGCAATCGCTCGCAGGTGAACGGGCTGCACGAGCTCGATGACAATCAGTTGCGGGATATCGGCCTGACGCGGGCCGATGTCACCTCCGCTTTCCTCGCCTCGACCTTCTTTGAAGATCCGTCGGAGCACCTGACGCAGGCGGCCAAGCGCCGCTGGCATATTGCGGTCATGCGCCCCTACAGGGACTGAACGCACGCGTTTCCCCGCAGGGTGATAGCCAATAGCCCTGCTGCTTAACCCGGTGATCGGCTTTCCCAAGCCATCTCCGGGTTTTTTTATTTCTTGCCCGGTGTTGACGGGCCTGTGGAAGCGGGATCTTCGGGGGAGGCGGCAGGTTTGGGCCGATAAGCCTCGAAGATCGCCTCGAGGCTCTTCTGATAGCTTCTCTGCACTTCGAGACCGCTGTCGAACATGGCGTTCAGCATCTCGGTATAGCTGTCATTTTCGCCTTTCTGCGCGTCCTTCGGCGGTTCCGGAGCCTTGGCTGCCGGCTGCTGGAGCCCTGCCATCATCTCCTGGAATGCCTTGGCAAAGGGATTGTCGAGGAAGGGATTGGCGGGTTGCGGCTGAGGCTCCGGCTTCGGCACGCTGAACATCAGCTGCATGGCCTGGGTGAACGGATTATCGAAAATGCTGGGTTCGGGTGCGACCTTCGGTTTCGGCGCAAAGCCGGTGCTTTCAAGCCATTTCTGGATCGTCTCGCCCATGGCGGTATTGACGAAGGGATTGACCGGCGAGGCCATCTGACCCGTCGATTGCTTGAAGAGCCCGCCCATCAATGTACCGGCCATGACCGGCAGCATCTGCTTGTAGATCTCCTGTCCGATGCCGGTCATCTGCGCCGCCTGCGCGGCGATGGCGCGCGAGACTTCCTTCGATCCAAAAAGCTGGGAAAGGACGTTATTCCCGTCGGAAATGCCTTCAGGGGTGAAGGCCTTGCTCATGTCCTCGAAATATCTGGCATAATTGCCCGACGCCACCGCCTGCATGAGGCCGACGAAATCATAGGGGTTGCTGGTGCTGCGCTTCAGGCCGGCGGAAAATGCCGGCATCAGCGCCGCTATCGCCTTCGTCGCCTGCTCCTGTGCGAGGTTGTACTGCTTGGCGATGGCATCCATCGCCGCGCCGTTCTGCGCCTGCATCATCATGTCGAAAAGCGGCAGCATGAAAGTCCCTCTCCCAGATTCGCAGCGCATGTTCGTGCCACTATAGCTCGAAATGGGAATGCGCAAACGCCTTTTTGGAGAGAGCCAATCGCCTCTTAGTATTGATATTCCTGGAAGACCGGCTCGACAGAGCCATTCCAGCGGCCGTGATAGAGCGCCAGCAGGTCCTCGGCGAGCGTCGCCTTCTTGGCGAGAACCTCGTCGAGCGGCGCCAGGAAGATGCTCTCGTCGACGCCGTCGCCGTTGAGCCTGTTGCGCGCCTTGAGACCGGCCCGGGAAATATTGACGACCTCACGCGCCGTCTCAATCAGCGCATGGCCGCGGAAGGTGGCTTTGAGGCCTTCGTCCGGCACCACATTGCGCAGCGCAGTCACTTCCGCAAAGCCCCAGTCCTTCGTCAATTCGTCGGCCGCCTGCAGCGCGGCGTCATCATAGAGCAGGCCGACCCAGAAGGCCGGCAGGGCACAGATGCGCCGCCACGGGCCGCCATCGGCGCCGCGCATTTCGAGGAAGCGCTTCAGGCGTACATCCGGGAACAGCGTCGAAAGATGGTTCGTCCAGTCGCCCATCGTCGGCTCGTACGCGGCGATCTCGCCCTTCAGCGCGCCGTTCATGAACTGGCGGAAGGTGACGTGGGTCGCCCGGTGATAGTGGCCGTCGCGCATGACGAAATACATCGGCACGTCCAGGGCCCATTCGGCATAATCCTTGAAACCGAAATCGTCGCGGAAGGTGAAGTCGAGCAGGCCGCTGCGCTGGTTGTCCACGTCGCGCCAGACATCGCCGCGCCAGGAAAGAGCACCGTTCGGCTTGCCTTCGGTGAAGGGAGAAGAGGCAAAGAGCGCGGTTGCCAGCGATTGCAGCTTCATCGACACGCGCATCTTGCGGCGCATGTCGTCTTCCGACGAAAAATCGAGATTCACCTGGATCGTGCAGGTGCGGTACATCATGTCGAGACCGCGGGTGCCGACATCGGGCATGTAGCTGGTCATGATCTCGTAGCGAGACTTTGGCATATGCGGGGTTTCCGCATAGGTCCAAGTCGGGCTGCCGCCGATCCCGAGGAACCCGATGCCCATCGGCTCGGCGATCTCGCGCACCTGCGCCAGATGCTGGTTGGATTCCTTGCAGGTCTGGTGGATGTTTTCGAGCGGGGCGCCCGAGAGCTCGAACTGGCCGCCGGGCTCGATCGAGATGGCGCCCATGCCGCTCTGCTCGCCAAGGCCGATGATATTGTCGCCGTCAAGGATCGGCTCCCAGCCGCTCTTGGCCTGCAGGCCTTTCAAGAGCGCCGAAATGCTAGCCTCGCCGAAATAGGGAACCGGGCTGTTGTCCTTGCGGAAGAAGACGAACTTCTCATGCTCGGTGCCGATGCGGAAACGCTCCTTCGGCTTATTGCCGGCGGCGAGATAATCGGTCAGCTCCTGAACCGAAGAGATCGGCGTCTGGTCGGTAGTATCGCGAGCCATGAAAGTACCTGTATTCGAAGGCGCCGGGGCCGGGGCAATTGGAAGGGTGATTAGTGCGCAAGCCAGCTAAGTTGCAAGTGAAATTGTTTCAACAAGTCATCAAAAAAATAGCGGCACTTCCGCGCATTCGGCATGGGGTAGTCAATTCCAGTCACCGATGGCAGCCTGTATCACCGCCATTGCTGCGACGGCCGCTGTGTCGGCGCGCAGGATGCGTGGCCCGAGCGGAATAGCGGTCACGAAATCGAGGCTGCGCAGCCGCGTCCGCTCCTCTTCCGAGAAGCCGCCTTCCGGGCCGACCAGCAGCGCGAGCTTTCTTTCCGCCACCCTGGTAAGCAGCGGCAGCGGGTTCTGTCCGGCATCGCCCTCGTCGCAATAGATGATACGCCGGTCCGAAGGCCAGCGGTCGAGCAGGTCGGCAAGGCGCATGGGCTCGGCTACATCGGGAATGCCGAGAATGCCGCACTGTTCCGCCGCTTCGATGACATTGGCGCGGATCTTGTCGAGATTGGTAATCTTGCCCTGTACGTGCTGGGTCATGACCGGCTGCAACAGGCCGGCTCCCATTTCCACCGCCTTCTGCACCAGATAATCCATGCGACCGACCTTCAGCGGCGCAAAGAGATAGTGCAGGTCGGAGGGGGCAGGCTGCGGCCTGGTCTTTTCCATCGCCGTCAGCAGGATACGCTTGCGGGTCGGGAATGAGAGGCTCGCCTTCCACTCCCCATCGCGGCCGTTAAAGAGCAGGATTTCCGCGCCGTCTTCCATACGCAGCACGTTGGCGAGATAGTTGAACTGCTCCGAAGTGGCCTCGACGGCGGCATCTCTTGACAAGGGAGCATCGATGAAAAGCCGCTGCATGCGGAAATTGGCGCGCATCTTAAGACCCTGATTCACATGAAGAGCGCGAACATAGCCCAATAAATCACTGCCGCAAGCGCGGCTGAAACCGGCACGGTTATCACCCACGCCCCGATGATCGTCATGAAATGCGACCGGCGGACCAGATAGCGCCGCCGGGCTTCATGGACATTCGGTTCCGGCTCGTCGATCTCGAAGCTTTCGGTCTTGCGGCGTATGAACTCGATACGTCGCTTCGAATGACGCGTGTACCACTCGCGAAAAAAGCCGACGCCGAACACCGAGCCGACGGCGATATGGGTCGTACTGACAGGCAGGCCGAGCCATGAGGCGACGATAACGGTGAAAGCGGTCGAGAGCGCCACGCAATAGGCGCGCGTCGGATTGAGCTTGGTGATCTCCTCGCCGACGAGCCGGATGAGGCGCGGCCCGAAAAGCAGGAGGCCGACCGAGATTCCAAGGGCGCCGATGAGCATCACCCAGAGTGGCGGATGGCCGACCGTGCTGTTATCAGCAATACCGGCCGAATGAACAATCGCCGAAAGCGGGCCGACCGCATTGGAGACATCGTTGGCGCCATGCGCGAAGGAAAGCAGGGCGGCCGAGCCGATCAGCGGAAAGTGGAACAGTGTGCGCAGCGAGCTGTTGCGGTTTTCGAGATTTTCTGCCTGCCGCTGGATGATCGGCCGAGCGGCCAGCCAACTGACAAGACCGATCCCGATGCCGATCAGGAGGATCGTCAGTGAAGGATATCGTTCCGGCGGCGCGAGCTGCAGCACCATATAGGCCATGAAACCGCCGGCCATCACGGCGATCATGACCGGCACCCATTGTCTGGCGGCGGCGATCTTGTCCTCGCGATAGACAATGAGTGTCTTGACCAGATAAAGGAGCCCCGCAGCGATCAGCCCGCCAATCAGCGGCGATGTCACCCAGCTCGCGGTGATTTCCAGCATCACCCGCCAATTGACCGGCTCTAACCCGACCGCTCCCACGCCTGCTCCGATCACCGCGCCGACAATCGCATGCGTCGTCGAAACCGGCGCATTCATCCAGGTGGCGAGGTTGATCCAGAGTGCGGCAGCCGTGAGCGCCGCCATCATAATCCAGCCGAGCATTGCTTGCGGCACTTGCACCGTATCGACGATACTGGAGGAAATCGTCTTGACGACTTCGCCGCCGGCAATCGTCGCGCCCAGCACCTCGAAGATCGCGGCGACGATGAGCGCCTGTTTCATTGTGATGGCGCGTGCGCCGACCGCGGCGCCCACATTGTTGGTCACGTCGTTGGCGCCGATATTCATCGCCATGTAGGCGGCAAGTGCTGCCGCCGCAACTGCTAGCACCGCGCCTGGCCTGTCGAAGACATAGACACCGGCAAAAAGCATTGCCAGGCCGAGAAAGATCAGGCCAAGCCCCGGTGCCACCAGCCGTCGCGAGACATATTTGGCCGCATCCTCGACATGGGTAACCTTGTCGAGATCCTTATCAAGCGTGCGTTTCGTAAGGACGGGGTTGCGTTGCGGCATTCTGTTTCCTGGCCAAGTCCTGCTTTTGCGCTGCCTTTTCTAGCCGCACAAGATGGCAAGACTTATTCTGCCGGAATTTGTTTCGAAATGCCGTCGGAAAGGCGCTCGGTCATGCGCTGCTTGAAGGCGAGAAAGAGATTGCGCAGTTCGGGCTCCTGGACGCGCTTCACCGCTTCATCGCAGGAAACCCACTCGACGACGCGCTCGCCCTTTTCCTTGAAGTTCTTCGCCACGTTCGTCGTTTCGAGAGCATAGACCTGCACCTTGCAGGTCACTTTCAGGCCGTCGCGCAGAACCTTGCGGTACGTATAATAACCGAGGGATTCCATCTCCACCGTGCCGTGCACGCCAGCCTCCTCGAAGGCTTCCTGGGCTGCCACCTCATAGGCGCATTTACGCGCCATCGGCCAGCCCTTGGGGATTACCCAGCGACCGGTGTCGCGGCTGGTCATCAGCAGAACTTCGAGATTGCCGGTCTTCTTCTTGACCCGGTAACAGAGTGCAGCATACTGCTGTCGCGGCGGACGCCGAAACATGAGTTGCACATCGGAAGCCAGGCGGGCAAGAAGAGTCAATTGTCGGGTCACCTTTAGATCGTCGAGCTGAGTCGTTGTTATATTAGCATGGTATGAAAAGCTTGCGCGATCCATACGTGCAAAACGAACCGGGACGCGATTTATTTCATCTTACATAGAAAAAATCGAAGCCGGGCAGGTTTGGAAATTCCGCCATTTTCTGTCCCGAATGCGTCGTCTTGCACAGCTGTACAATATGGGCCTGTCCGGCATCCCAATCAATGCCGCGCCCATTTGTTCCACGGTATTTTTCGAAGTGTGGTAACCATGCGACTTCCGCCCCTCAATGCGATCCGCGCCTTTGAAGCCGTTTGTCGCCACGGCAGCATTCTGAAGGCGGCCGAAGAGCTGGGTGTGGTGCGCGGCGCCGTGCGCCAGCAGATATCGACGCTGGAAGATCATCTCGGCAGCAAGCTCTTCGTGCGCGACGGCCGCAGACTGGTTGCGACTGAAAAGGCGCGTGCCTTTGCCGAGGCAGCGGGAACCGCCTTTACCATCTTGAGGCGCGCTGCCGATGCGTTCGAGGAGGCGGGCAGCCAGCGCATCCGTCTCGGCGTGCCCTCGGCCTTCGCCATCTGGTGGCTGATGCCGCGGGTGGGCGACATGCAGGCGAGCCTTGGCGATATCGAGATCGATATTGTGCCGATGACGGTGGTCGAACCCTTGTCGCAACATCCGGATTTCGATGCCGTGATCATGGGCGGCGAGATCAGATCCTCTGCCGGTATCACAGAGACGCGCTTCATGGAGGATGAATTCGGCCCGGTTGCAACACCTGCAATCGCCGCAAGACTTGCAGACGATATCGCGGCCTTGGCGCAATCCAACATCCTCGTCAGCCGCAGCGCGCCGAAACTCTGGACGGAATGGTTTGCGGAAAGCGGCACGCCGCCGGTTGCCTTTTCCCGTCTTCGGGAATTTGAAGATATTCTTCTGGCTGTTGGCGCCGCCCGGGCCGGCCTCGGCGTTGCGTTGGCGCCGAAGGCCTCGATCGAAGACGATCTCGACCGCGGCATTCTGGTCGCCCCTTACGGCTTCATCCGGCGGCCGGCAGGCTACAGCCTCTGCTGCCGGACATCAGACGCGAAACGGCCGGCCATTGCGGCACTCCGAAGCTGGCTGCTGGGCTCAGGCGGCGCGTCCTGAAAGGGCAGTTTTTCTGCCCTTTCATCAGAAATATCTCCATGCCCGCCCTATCTTTGCCTCGCTAGAACTGAGGGAACGAAAGGGCATGAGATGGAAAAATCTGCGACACGCATAGACTGGATCGGCAATAGCTGCCGCCTGCTGAAGGCAGCGGCTGCGGAATTCGAAAGGACGCTCCCCTTTGCCGGTCTTTCGATCGGCACCGGCATCCATCTGGAGCCGAAGACGGTCGCTCTCCTGATGACACTGCGGGCCGGAGGCGCGCGCCTGATCTGCACCGGCAATCTGAATAGTACGCAGCCGGCAACCGTGGAATTCCTGCGTGCGCAAGGCATCACAGTCTTCGCAACCCAGACGACCGATCCTGTCGCCCACCATCAGAGCCTTGAAGCCGTCGTTGCCGAGAAGCCCGATCTCCTGCTGGACAATGGCGGCGATCTTTTCGCCATTGCCGCCGACAAGCCCTATGCCAATCTGCTCGGCGGCACCGAAGAAACGACATCCGGCCGAACCCGCCTGCTGCCGATGCGCGAAAGGCTCGCCATGCCGATCCTCGTCATCAATGATAGCCCGATCAAGCAATTCGCAGAAAACAAGCACGCCGTCGGCCAGAGCCTGTTCGAAAGCTACATGCGCTTCACCAACCGCTCCACCAACGGCAAACGCGTGACCGTCTTCGGTTACGGCGCCTGCGGCAAGGGCACGGCAACTGCCTTCCGCAATGCCTTCTCGACGGTTAGCGTCGTCGATATCGATCCCGTCACCAGCCTCGAGGCGCATCTCGACGGTTTCATCACGCCGCTCCGCGAACAGGCGATCCGCTCGGCCGACGTGATCGCCACCGTTACCGGTTTCCCCGGTATCGTCACAGCAGCCGATCTGGCGCTGATCAAGGACGGTGCAATCCTCGTGAATGGCGGACATTTCCCGCATGAGATCGATGTGGCCGCTTTCCGCAGCCATCCCGATGTCGTTGATATCGATCGCTACGAGACCGATTTCATCGAGACCTTCCATCTCAAGAACGGCAGGTCATTCCACGTTCTCGGCGGCGGCCATATGGCCAACCTGGCCGGCCCGCGTCCGCTTGGCAATTCCGTGGAATCCATGGACCTCGGCTTCACCCTGCAGGCCCGCTGCCTGGAGCGGGTCGCAAAGCGTGGCGTCGGCGCCGAATCCTGCATCGTGCCGGTTCCGGCGGATATCGATGCGATGGTTGCGAGTGCCTATCTCGATCTGGCGCGCTAGAGCAATTCCAGCAAAAGTGCATCGTGGTTTTGCGTCCGGAATTGCGGAAGGTCGTCAGATGTCGACGACCACCTTGCCTTCAGCCTGCCGGCTTTCGAGGAGCCGGTAGGCTTCGTCCACGTCTCCAAGCGAAAATTGCCGCCGGTCGAGATTCGGCATCAGCGAGCCAGCTTCCACGCGTGATGCGACTTGCTTCAGGATCTCGCCATGATGGGCGCGATCTTCACCCGTCAGCAGCGGTGCCAGCGTGAACACGCCGGAATAGGTCGCGCCCTTGAACGACAATGGTGCCAGCGAATGCGTGCCCCAGCCCAGGCTGGTGACGACATGGCCGAACTTGGCGACAGCCTGGAAGGCGGCGTCGAGCCCCTTGCCACCGATCGTGTCATAGACGATGTCGAAGCCTTTTCCGTCGGTGTACCGGGCAACATAATCTTCCGTAGTCTCCTTGGCATGGTCGATCGGCGTTGCCCCGATGCTGCGGATATATTCGGCCTTCGAACCGCCATCGACGGCAAAGACTTGGGCACCGGCAGCAGCCGCCATCTGCACGGCGATATGGCCGACGCCGCCACCGCCGCCGATGACCAGCACCTTTTGTCCGGGTTTCACCTGGGTACGTTCCGCCAGGCCTTCCCAGGCGGTAATTGCAATCAGCGGCAAGGCCGCTGCCTCACGCATGGAGAGATTGCGCGGCTTGAGGGCCACGAGATCGGCATCGACGGCCGCAAATTCGGCAAGCGATCCCTGCAGGCCGCCGACACCACCGGTCATGCCATAGACTTCGTCACCAGGGCGAAAGCCTTCGACGCTTGGGCCGACCGTTTCCACGATACCTGCCATATCGATGCCGAGGATGGCGGGCAGGGGGTGACGGGCATGCGCGGCCTCACCGGCCCGGATCTTCAGATCCAGCGGATTGAGTGCGGCCGCCTTGATGCGGACGAGGATCTGGCCGGCCTGGGGCGATGGCCTTGCGATATCGGTAATCTTGAATTCTGAATTCTGCGCCTCGATAAGCGCGGCTTTCATCGTGCTCATGGAACTCTCCTTGGTTTGTTGGACGCAGAATGCCTCATTGAATTATGAATGAAAATGAAAGATACAGAATGAAGATCATGCAATTTTGTTTGAGGCTAGGCTGTTGGAATGGAGCGATCTCAAACTCTTCCTCGCGATCGCACGCCTCGGAACACTCGGTGCCGCGGCGCGCAGCCTCGGGCTGACGCAGCCGACCATGGGTCGCCGTCTCCGAGCGCTTGAGACCTCGCTTGGCCAGACGCTCTTCCAGCGCACAGCCGACGGTTTTGTCCTGACCGATGAAGGCACGACTGTCTTCGCTCATGCCGAGCGCATGGAAGAGGATGCGCTCGGGCTGGAGCGCGAGCTCGCCGGCCAGAGCAGGCAGCTCGATGGCTTGCTGCGGCTTTCCTCGTCGGACTGGTTCGGCGCCCATGTTCTTTCACCGGTGCTTGCCGAGTTCTCTGCTGCCTATCCCAAGGTCGTCATCGAACTGCTGACTGACAGCCGGCTTCTCAGCCTCTCACGTCGGGAAGCCGATATCGTCTTCCGGATTGCGCCTTTCACCGAGGCCGAGGTCATATCCCGCAAGCTGCTGCATATCGATTATGGTCTCTATATCCGCCGCGGTCTGCCGCATCCTGAGGCGGGCGATGGTAAAGGCGCCCGGCTCGTCACAATGGACGAGGCCTTCGGCGGCATGCCCGATGTCGGCTGGTTGCAGCGGCAGTTGCCAAAGGCGGATATCGCCATGCGCAGCAATAACCGCGACGTGCAGGCGACGCTCTGCGCCAGAGGCGCCGGTCTTGCCGTCCTGCCGCGCCCGCTTGGCGACGCCATCCCGGCGATCGAACCTGTCGATCTCGGCGAGCCGCCGCCAGGTCGCGATACCTGGGTTGGTTATCACCGCGATATGAAGCGGCTGGCGCGGCTGAGGGCGCTTCTGGATCTCGTCATCGAGAGGCTGGCGCAATAATCGCCCGCTCAGCGCTCCCAATAGGGGACCGGACCGTAAAGCTCGGCCAGAAAATCGATGAACAACCGAACCTTGGCCGGCAAAAACTGGCGGCTCGGATAGACTGCGGAGAGGGTCACATTGTGTGAGCCCTCGTAGGCCGGCAGCACCTGTATGAGCTTGCCGTTTTTCAGCTCTTCGCCGATATCCCATGTGGAGCGCAGCGCAATGCCGAGCCCGGCAATGACAGTTTCGCGGATCACTTCGCTGGAATTGGTGATCAGCATGCCCTCGGGCCGCAGGCTGAAGGCGCCGTCCGGCCCATCCAGCCGCCAGACGTCATTGTTATGGGCGGGCAGGCAGCGGTGCTGCTTCAGCTCTTCGATATGTTTGGGCATGCCATGAGCGGCGATATAGTCGGGCGAGGCGCAGAGCACGCGGCGCACAGGGGCCAGCCGCCGCGCCACGAGACTGGAATCGGTGAGTTCCGCGATCCGGATGGCGAGATCGAAGCCGCCGCCGACGATGTCGCTGAATTCATCGGTCAGCACCAGATTGATCGCCAGCTCCGGATGCGCCTCCATGAAGGCTTTCAGATATGGCGCGATATGCATGCGGCCGAAGGAAGTGGGGGCGGAAATTTTCAGCGTGCCGTGCATCTGCGCCGAGCGGCCGGATATATAGAATTCTGCTTCCTCCAGCCCCGCCAGAATGCCGAGGACGCGGTCGTAGAAACCTTGGCCGGCTTCAGTCAGCGAAATCTGTCGCGTCGTACGTTGCAAAAGCCGCGTGCCCAACCGGTCCTCCAGCCGCTTGATGCGCTTGGAAACGACAGCAGGGGAAAAGCCGAGCGCGCGGCCGGCGAGCGACATGCTGCCGGTTGAAACGACCTTGGCAAAGATTTCGAGATCACCCAGATTGGTCATAAGCTTTTATAACTTTTTCCCTTTTGGCATAAGTGCTTAACATTTGCGCCGGTATCGGGAAAGTGCTAAGCCAAAAGAACCGGTTGCAGGGAGGATTTGTCACCGGTTTCCGTCATGTTGGCCGAGGGAGAACGCCATGTCCGACGCCATTTCGTTCCTCGCTCCGCGTCCTGACGTTCTGGCGCGCCGCAAGGAAATCGTTGCCGATCTCGTCGATCTCCTGCCGCGGGAATGCCTGATACACGAAGCGCGCGAACTCGTGCCTTTCGAGACGGATGCATTCGTCTCCTATCGCCGCCTGCCGCTCGCCGTTGCCTTGCCGCATTCGACCGCGGAAGTGGCGGCCGTGATGAAATACTGTTATCGCTATGGCATTCCGGTCGTCCCGCGCGGCGCCGGCACCTCGCTCTCGGGCGGCGCCATCCCGCAGGAAGATGCCGTCGTGCTCGGCCTGTCGAAGATGAACCGCATCCTTGAAGTCGATTTCGCCAACCGCTGCGCTGTTGTTCAGGCAGGTGTGACCAATCTCAATATCTCCGAAGCCGTCTCGGCGGACGGTTTCTTCTATGCGCCTGATCCGAGCTCGCAGCTTGCCTGCACGATTGGCGGTAATATCGGCATGAATTCCGGTGGTGCGCACTGTCTGAAATATGGTGTCACGACCAACAACCTGCTCGGCGTCAAGATGGTGCTGACCGATGGCACAGTCATCGAACTCGGCGGCAAGGCGCTCGATGCCGCAGGCTACGATCTTCTCGGCCTGGTCTGTGGCCATGAGGGCCAGCTCGGCATCGTCACGGAAGCGACGGTGCGCCTGATCGCCAAGCCGGAGGGCGCCCGTCCTGTGCTGTTCGGTTTCGAAAGCTCGGAAGAGGCGGGCCGCTGTGTCGCCGATGTCATTGCCGCTGGCATCATCCCCGTCGCCATCGAATTCATGGACAAGCCGGCGATCGAGATCTGCGAAGCCTTCGCCCATGCCGGCTATCCGCTCGATGTCGGCGCGCTCTTGATCGTTGAGGTCGAGGGATCGGAAGCGGAAATGGACGATATGCTGAAAAGCATCGTGGAGATCGCTCGCAGACACGGTGTCAGAACCGTGCGCGAATGCCAGTCGGCCACCGAAGCGGCGTTGATCTGGAAGGGACGCAAGTCGGCTTTCGGCGCCACCGGTCGCATTGCCGATTACATCTGCATGGATGGCACCGTGCCGCTGAGCCAACTGTCTTTCGTGCTGCAGCGCACCTCGGAAATCGTTGCCTCTTATGGCCTGCGCGTCGCCAATGTCTTCCATGCCGGCGATGGCAATATGCACCCGCTGATCCTCTTCAACGCCAATGATCCCGAGGATGCCGCCAGGGCCGAAGCGGCTGGCAACGATATCCTCAAGCTCTGCGTCGATGCCGGTGGCTGCCTGACCGGCGAACATGGTGTCGGCATTGAAAAACGCGACCTGATGCGCCATCAATATTCCGACGTCGATCTCGCCCAGCAGATGGCTGCGCGATCAGCCTTCGATCCGCAATGGCTGCTGAACCCGTCAAAAGTCTTCCCGCTCGAGGGGCGTTCGGCCGCATGATTGATCTGGTGCCGGCAAGCGAAGAGGAAGTCGCGGCCATTATCCGCGCGCATGCGCAAGAGGGTAGGGCGCTTGCCATCAGCGGCGGCGATACACGCTCTGGTTTCGGCAATGCAGTGGAGGCGGAGGCCCGCCTGCGCTCGATCGCCCTCTCCGGCATCGTCGCCTATAATCCCGGCGAGATGGTGATGACAGCAAGAGCGGGCACGCCGATCGCCGAGGTCGAGGCGGCCCTTGCCGAAAACGGCCAGATGATGGCCTTCGAGCCCATGGACCACCGCGCCCTGATGGGCACGTCGGGCGAACCGACGATCGGCGGCGTCTTTGCCGCCAATGTCTCAGGTCCGCGCCGGCTCGTGGCGGGAGCGGCGCGCGACAGCCTGCTCGGCATACGTTTCGTCAATGGCAAGGGCGAGATTGTCAAGGCCGGCGGCCGCGTAATGAAGAATGTCACCGGCCTCGATCTGGTGAAGTTGCTTTCCGGCTCGCACGGCACGCTCGGTTTCCTCACTGAAGTGACCTTCCGCGTGCCGCCACGCGCCAAGACCGAGGAAACCGTCGTCATCTCCGGCCTCAATGATGCCGAAGCCGCAAATGCGATGGCGGCAGCCATGGCCCTGCCGGTGGAAGTCTCCGGCGCTGCTCATCTACCCTTGACCGTCACCTGGAAATTCCTCGGTGGCGAGTTGCCGGAGGGAGAGGCAACAGTGCTGCGCATCGAGGGCCTGCCTGGTTCTGTAGACGCGCGGGCGGACAAGCTCCTGTCGGCCATGGTGCCCTTCGGCCACGCCGCAAGGCTCGGCCAGACGGCGAGCCGTCAGCTCTGGCAGGAAATCCGTGATGTCGCCCCCTATGCCGATCAAACGCAGCGACCTGTCTGGCGCGTGTCGGTCGCACCTGACATCGGCCACCAGCTGGTCGCGGCGTTAAGGCTCGAAGCTGGGGTCGATGCGTTCTACGACTGGCAGGGGGGGCTCGTCTGGATGCGCATGGAGGCTGATCCCGAGGCTGATCTCCTCCGCCGTTTCGTCATGGCGCTCGGCGGTGGCCACACGACGCTGATCCGCGCCCCGGCCAGTGCCAGAGCCGCGATATCGGCCTTCCATCCCGAGGAAGAGGCCGTGGCCTTGCTGTCGCGTCGGGTGAAAGAAAGCTTCGACCCGGCGGGGATTCTTAATCCGGGCAAGATGGCGAGACACTGAAATGCAGACCAACTTCACCCTCGCCCAGCTTGCCGATCCGCATGTGGCCGAATCCGAGCAGATCCTGCGCAAATGCGTCCATTGCGGTTTCTGCACCGCTACCTGTCCGACCTATGTCACCCTCGGCAATGAGCTCGACAGCCCGCGCGGGCGCATCTATCTGATCAAGGACATGCTGGAGAACGACCGTGCGGCCGATACCGAGGTCGTCACCCATATCGACCGCTGTCTTTCCTGCCTTGCCTGCACCACGACCTGTCCCTCCGGCGTCGACTACATGCATCTGGTCGACCATGCCCGGGTTCACATCGAGAAGACCTATAAGCGGCCGGTCATGAACCGGCTGACGCGCGCCATTCTGGCGGCGGTGCTACCCTATCCCGGCCGCTTTCGCGCGGCCCTTGCGCTTGCCCGTATCGGCCGTCCGTTTGCTGGCCTGATGCGCGGCGAGGCGCTGAAGCCTTTTGCAGCCATGCTGGCGCTTGCGCCGTCAAGCGTTCCGGCACCATCGCTTTTTGCCCGGCCCGGTCGTCATCAGCCTCAGACCGAGCGTCACGGCCGCGTCGCGATCCTGACAGGTTGCGCGCAACCTGTTCTCGATCCCGCCATCAACGAGGCGACCATTCGCCTGCTGACGCGCCTGGGCGTCGAGGTCGTCGTGCCGGAAGGCGAGGCTTGCTGCGGCGCCCTGGTTCACCACATGGGCCGCGAAGAACAGGCGCTCGCCTCGGCGCGTTCCAATATCGATGTCTGGATCCGCGAGATCGAGGCTGGCGGCCTCGACGCGATCATCATCACCGCCTCCGGCTGCGGCACGACGATCAAGGATTACGGTCACATGCTGCGCCTCGACCCTGCCTATGCCGGCAAGGCGGCGCGCGTATCGGCGCTTGCGAAGGACATCACCGAATATCTGGCCGGCCTCGAACTGCCCGCTCACACGCCGAAAGGCATTACGGTTGCCTATCATTCAGCCTGTTCGATGCAGCATGGCCAGAAGATCACCACCGCGCCGAGGCACCTGCTGAAGGCGGCCGGTTTTACCGTTCGCGATCCGGCCGAAGGCCATCTCTGCTGCGGCTCCGCCGGCACCTACAACATTCTGCAGCCGGATATTTCCGCAAGCCTTAGGGACCGCAAGGTCAGGAATATCGAAGCGACGAAACCGGATATCATCGCCACGGGCAATATTGGCTGTATCACCCAGATCCGGTCGGGCACATCAATACCGATCCTGCACACTGTCGAGCTTCTGGACTGGGCTTACGGTGGTGCTGTGCCTGAAAAATTAAGGGATTTGCCGCTAGCCTGAATACACCGATTCATTGGCCGATTTCGTGGGCCGATCTCAGGAGTTCTGGCTATGTGGCGTGGATTGATGGTGCTTGCCGTATTGCTCGGCGCGGCTGGTGCGGCGCACGCAGACGGCCGCTATTTCTGTTCTGCAGACGACAAGGATGTGCGCTTCACGCTCGAAAGCGCTTTTGAAGATGGAGGCGGCCATCAGCTGATCCATTTCCGCGGTGCGCTGATGCTCAAGGACGACAATAAATCCAAGAATTTCGGCAAGCGGATCCTCGAATCGAAGGATTTGACGAACCGCTGGTCGCGCGATGGCGATCTGCGCCTGGAAGTCTTCACGACAGAAGGGGCCGACGCCGAAAGCGAGTCACTGGATCTTGCGGTTCTCGCAAGCCAGCACGGCAAGACTTCGCCGGATTTCGGCGGCACCTACAGCTTGCGGATCGAAGGCAGCACAAGCTTCTTCGTCGTCGAAGGCAAGGTGAGCTGCGGCAAGAAATAGTCCCGGACCTCTCTCCGTTTGACGCAATTCCAGCGAAACCGCTGACATTTTTGCTGGAATTGCTCCGGATCACCAGTGATAGGAGATACCGACATTGACCGCGTTGGTGACGATGTTCGTCTTCAGGCGGTCGCCGCTGTCGATCGGAACATCGACGCGCGAATAGGTACCCTTGTATTCCACGAAGGTCGACCAGTTGTCGGTGACGCGGAAGTCGACGCCGGCCTGTGCCTGGAAGGTTACGCCGCCGAATTCGTAGTCGAAGGTCGTGCCCTGGGGACGGGTGACTTCGACATGCGGAATGTTCACGCCGACGCCGGCGCCAAGATAGGGGGTCCAGCGGCGAGCCGGGTCCTTGAAGCGATAGAGGCCGTTGACGGTCAAGAGATTCAGGCCGTCGGTGAATTCGAAATGCGTCCAGCCCGGTGAACGCGCCATGGTCTCGTCGTCGGCATAGACCTTGTCATGGGTGTAGTCGAGAGAGACACCCCAGTTTGGCAGGTTGAAATCGCCCAGCCACCAGGTGACGCGGCCCCCGTAGTAAGGCGGGCTGCCAAAGGATTTGCCTTCCCAGCCGGCGCTGAAGGAGGTGCCATCGGAAACATCGATATGGCTATGCGGTGCCGTCTGGTAACCGCCATAGATGGAAAATTCCAGATCTTCAGCCGAAGCCGTGCCGGCCATCGCGAGAGCGGAAAAGGCAAGGCCTGCCAGAAGCGAGGGGGCCAGAAGCGGCGTGGCCAAGAGCGAGGTGGCCAAGAGCGAGGTGGAAAGACGCAATGCATATGCCATTGAATATCCCCGAAGCACCAGAAAGGTTATCGGTTCAATTCTGTGGCAGAGTTCTGTGTCACAATCTTAAAGGAGAAAAAGGCGCACCGGGTGCGCCTTTATTTTTATTGAAAGTGTTGCTCAACCGCCAAACATGGTCCGCAGAATGTCGATGCCCTTGTCCTGGAAGGCGACGTTGCCCTGCTTGTTGCCGGGGCCGACGACGATGACCTTGGTGCCGACGGAAACGCGGCTGTAAAGGTGCGAAACGTCGTCATTCATCATGCGGATGCAGCCGGAGGACATGTTGAGGCCGATCGTCCAGGGCTGGTTGGTGCCGTGAATGCGGAAGATCGTGTCGCGGCCGCCCTTGTAGAGATACATGGCGCGTGCACCGAGCGGATTGTCCGGGCCACCGGGCTGGACGGCAGGAAGATTGTGGCCTTCGCGGGCCTCGCGGGCGCGCATCTCGGCCGGCGGTGTCCAGCTCGGCCATTCCGACATGCGGCCGACCGTGACCACACCTGACCAGCCGAAACCATCACGGCCGACGCCGATGCCGTAGCGCGTGGCGCGGTTGTTGCCTTCCACGAGGTAAAGGAACTTGTTGTTCGTATCGACGATGATCGTGCCAGGCTTCTCGCTGGTGGATAGACGAACCACGCGCTTGCGGAACTGCGGCTTGATCTCGCGGGTCTGCTTGACGCCACGCACCGCGTCCGTTGCCGTCATCACCGGTTCAGCGCTGACGGTCACAACCGTACAGGACAACGCAACGGCCGCCGCCGCTGCGAGCCTCAGAAATTGCTTCATATTCGATACCCTCTCCTTCAGGACTGCGTAGAGGCTAGTCAAATCGGTTTGAATTTCAAGCCGGCGAGGCGAGGGATACGGTTTTTTGTTATCCGGCGGACGGCTGTTCTTGTCGCCCGCCGGTGTTATTTGGTCATTACATCACGATGACGCGGGTGCCGACATTGACGCGGTCGTAAAGGTCGACCACGTCCTCGTTGCGCATGCGGATGCAGCCGGAGGAGACGGCACTGCCGATCGTCCAGGGCGCGTTTGTGCCGTGAATGCGGTAGAGCGTGGAGCCGAGATACATGGCGCGGGCACCGAGCGGATTTTCCGGGCCACCATCCATGCGGGCGGGAAGATAATGGCCCTTGGCGGCTTCGCGGCTCACCATTTCCGAGGGCGGGGTCCAGTCCGGCCATTCCGACTTGCGGGTAATCTTGTGGGCGCCTGCCCATTCAAAGCCGGGCTTGCCGACGCCGACGCCGTAGCGGCGCGCCTTGCCGCCGTCCATCACGAGATAGAGAAAGCGATTGTTGGTATCGATGATGATCGTGCCGGGTCTTTCCTTGTTATCGTAATCGACGATCTGCGGCAGGAACTGCGGCTCGACCTGCCCGCGGATGACGGGAATACCGGGACGGACGGCCGAAACGGTTTGCGGCGCCGGCTGAGGCGCGCGCTGGATGTATGTCCGGCGCTGCTGGAAAAGGCCGCGCTGCTGATAGACGACGGGACGCTCGTAAACGACGGGACGGACCCGGCCGCCGCCGAGCTGATTGATCCAGGGGGCGGTCAAGTCAGGGCTCAGCACCACGGGTGGACGGGAAGCATAGCGGTCGTCTGCAAGGGCGGCCGTGGACAGAATGCCGAGCATGGCTGCGGCAAGAACAAGGGGTTTCATCATCGGACGAACTCTCTACAAATGACCGAAAATGCGCTGGCGAAATTGTCCGCCTGCGGTCATGCTGCCACCGCGTCAGCCAGCGAATGGTAAATGTGGATTCATTAAAAGACGAAGGACCGGATAAACTTTTCGTCAGGGTTATCGTTCGGTTTGGAAAGAAGGTTTGCAAATGGTAAAGCCGGATTCGAAGCCGCAAAAAGAGATAAAAGCATGAGCGAAACCGGCATCATCATCGGCGAGGATGGCAAGAGCCGCTGCCATTGGCATGCGAATCTCCCTGACTATCTGCGTTACCACGATGAGGAATGGGGCAGGCCTGTCACCGATGACATCAGGCTCTTCGAGAAGATCTGTCTCGAAGGTTTCCAGTCCGGTCTTTCCTGGCTGACGATCCTGCGCAAACGGGAAAATTTCCGCGCTGCCTTCGCCGGTTTCGATTTCGAGAAAGTGGCACGCTTCGGCGATGAGGATATCGCCCGCTGCCTTGCCGATGCCGGCATCATCCGTCACCGCGGCAAGATCGTTTCCACGATCAACAACGCGCGGCGTGCGATTGATCTCAGAGGCGAATTCGGCTCTCTGGCCCGCTATTTCTGGAGCTATGAGCCGCGCGCAGAAGACCGGCCAGCCGTGGTTGATCGGGAACATATCGTTGCCAATCCGACAACGGCGACGTCTGTCAGGATATCCAAGGATTTGAAGAAGCGCGGCTGGACCTTTGTCGGACCGACCACAGTTTATGCTTTCATGCAGGCAATGGGTCTCGTCAACGATCATCTCGAAGGCTGCTTCTGCCGCGCCGAAGTGGAGGCGATGCGCGCAGCATTGGTGCGCCCATGAAATCCCCGATCAAATCAATTGCCACCCTTGCCGCAGCGCTTTTTCTCTTCGCCCCGGCTGCCCTTGCGCAGACGCCGCAACTCGATCCCGGCGAGAAGCTGGAAAAGCTGCAGTTCCCGGCCGTAACCATGCAGCTGAAGGGCTGGACCAAGTTCGGCAATAGCGATGTCTATACGCTTCCGGTGCGTGCCGGCCAGCATGTGAAGATCAGCTTCGAAACGAAAAGCAAATTCGCTTTTCTGGCGATCTTCGACCTGTCGAAGCCAGATGACGAGGCCTTCTTCGGCACGGACGAGGATGGCACCAGCTATGAGACGACGGTCAAGGAAAACGCCACCTGGCTGCTGCGTCCCTACTATTCCAAGGTTTCGCCGCGGCGCGGGCTGGGCGCACCTTACAGCATTCTGATCGAGCCGCTCGCGGCCGCCCCGCAACCGGCCAAGCCGGCGGCCGAACAGCCGGAGCAGCCATCGCTCTTTCCGAAGCGAAAGTAGTTGAAGCAAAAGCTGCTTCAGCCGAGACCGTCGATCAGCCCGTGCAGTTCGCCAAGATGGACGATCTTGCGGAAGCGCGGCGCTTCTTTTGGTTCCTCGATATGCTCGAGCACCCAGGTCAGTTCGTGCGGAACGAAGACCCCGTAGCTGCCGGCGGCGATGGCCGGCACGATATCGGACTTCAGCGAATTGCCGACCATCATCGCTCGCTCCGGCCCATCACCGACCTTGGAAAAGATGCGCCGATAGGTGACAGCCGTCTTGTCTGAGACGATCTCGACAGCATCGAAGTAATCGCCAAGCCCGGACTGGGCGAGCTTGCGCTCCTGGTCGAAGAGGTCGCCCTTGGTGATCACGACCAGCAGATATTTTCCGGCGAGCGTTTCCAGCGTATCGCGCACATGCGGCAGGGTTTCGACCGGATGGGACAGAAGGTCGCGCCCGGTATCGAGGATCTTGGCAATCACGCTCGACGGCACCTTGCCTTCGGTGACCTCGATCGCCGTCTCGATCATCGATAGCGTGAAGCCTTTGATGCCGAAGCCGTAATGGGCAAGGTTGCGTTTCTCCGCCTCGAGAAGCCGTTCGGAAATCTTCGCGCCGTCGGCGAAATCTGCAAGAAGCCTGGTAAAATGCTCTTCCGTCAGCCTGTAATAATGTTCGTTCTGCCAGAGTGTATCGTCGGCATCGAAGCCGATCGTCGTCAATGGTCGGGCGGTCATATGCGCACCTCTTGAAATGCGCCCTCTAGAAATACGAGAAGCAATTTATTCCTCGCCTGTGTCGAGACAAGGGCGTAGCGGTAGCGCTGCACAGAGCCGGGCTCCGTTGAAAAACGCGGGTCGGCGACCTAGATGAAAAATGCCTCACCTTGCAGCCAGCCCCGGCTGTTCCTGCTGCGCGCAGGCCAATAATCAAAAATAGAGTTCAGCAGTCCGCAAGCCCCTATTGCGGCAGACACAAGGGAATTTCTCGACATGCGTTACAATCAACTCGGAAATACAGGACTTTTCGTATCTGAAATCTGCCTTGGCACCATGACATTCGGGGAGGCCAAGGAAGGGACCCCCTGGGGCGCCATAGCCGATGTTGACCAGAAGGCGGCCGATGAGATCGTGCAGCGTTCGCTGGATGCAGGCGTCAATTTCATCGACACCGCAGACGTCTATTCCTTCGGTGAATCCGAGCGGCTGCTCGGCCAGGCGCTGAAGAACCTCGGTGTTCCGCGCAAGGATGTCGTCATCGCCACCAAGGTCTATGGCGTCATGGGCGACAAGCCGAACGATCGTGGCGCCTCGCGCGGCCACATCATGGATTCCGTCGAGGCGAGCCTGAAGCGCTTGCAGACGGACCATATCGATCTCTACCAGATCCATGCCACCGATCCGGTTACCCCGATCGACGAGACGTTGCGCGCTCTCGACGATCTCGTGTCCCGTGGGCTTGTGCGTTACGTCGGCGTGTCCAACTGGCAGGCCTGGCGCATCGCCAAGGCGCTCGGCATTTCCGAGCGCAAGGATTATGCGCGTTTCGAAACCGTCCAGGCCTATTATTCGATTGCGGGCCGCGACCTCGAACGCGATATCGTGCCGCTGCTACAGGAAGAAAAGCTCGGCCTCATGGTCTGGTCGCCGCTCGCCGGCGGCCTCCTCTCGGGCAAATATGGTCCGGGCGCACCGGGCAATGGCGAAGGACGCCGCGCCAATTTCGATTTTCCTCCTGTCGACAAGGATCGGGCCTGGGCCTGTGTCGCCGTCATGCGCGAAATCGCTGAAAAGCATGGCGTGAGCGTCGCCACCGTCGCGCTTGCCTATATTCTTGCCAAGCCCTTCGTGACGACCGTGATCATCGGCGCCAAGCGTGTCGACCAACTCGACCAGAACCTCGCAGCCGTCAAGCTGAAGCTCGATGGTGACGACATCAAGCGCCTCGACGAGGCCAGCGCGCTCGCTTCGGAATACCCGGGCTGGATGCTTTCCCGCCAGGCCGCCGGCCGCCGGCCGGTCGATTTCGAGCCCAAGGCCTAATAAAACAGGCCGGAACAAAAGGGCCGCCGCTTCCGATGGCGGCCCTCGCATTCCTCGCGCGGCTTACTTGGCGTGCTTCTTCAGCCAGGCATTCATTTCGGCGATTTCTGCCTCCTGTGCCTTGATGACGCCTTCGGCGAGCTTGCGGATCTCGGGATCCTTTCCGTATTGCAGCTCGATCTTCGCCATGTCGATCGCGCCCTGATGGTGCGGGATCATGCTGCGGACGAAATCCACATCGGTATCGCCGCTCAGTTTGATCATCATGTCCTTGTGCATCCTGTCATTGGCCTCTGTGAAGGCCTGGCTGGATGGACCATGGCCGCCCATGTGCTTGGACATGTCCATCGTTGACATATCCTCGGCAAAGGCCGGCGCCGCAAAGACGACGAGCGTGGAAAGGGTGATAATTTTCAGAGACATGAGTATTCCTTCCTCTGTCTGACAATAGGTTCCGATGGCAGTGAAAAGCTGCCTTTCTGCAAAGTATTGGTCAGATCAAGCGGGGAGGCGGCGCCTGAGGTGCGGGCCTGTTGTCTCTCAATGCCCGGTCGAGCGCCGGAGCCGGATAGGAAAAAGCCGCCTTGCCGTCATCGGCAATGAAATAGGCCGGCGGCATCACCATGCAGGCGGCGCAGAGCGGCATATGGGCGGCACCCGTGGCGCAAGGATCTTTCGCGGAATTGTTTTTGGCGGCCATGTCGCTCTTCGACATAATGCCGCCCATGTTCATGCCATCGGTGTGGAGATGCGCCGCGCCGGCTTCGGCCTGAACTGCCATGTTCATCGACGCGCAGGTCGGGCAACCCGCCCATGCGGACATGGTGCTGTAGACCAGCCAGCCGAAGAACATCGTCATGAGGGCGAAAGCGCGCATGGGAGAAACATAGGCAGCTGCAGGCGAAAAGCCAAGCGGCCTGATCAGGCGGCAATGACCTTGTGAACGATCTGGTAGTCGCGGCTCTCCTCGCCGAATGGCGCGACGGGCCAGTCCCAGCCGGCTTTCCCTTCAGGTGGCTTAACGCCGTGCAGCAGATCGGCTTCCTCATGCACCTTGCTGGTGCGATCGATGACGGCGTAGGAGATATCGGTGACCAGACAGGTCCGGCAGGGCAGGTCGGCCAGTCCATGAATATGGGCCGCGATCAGTCGTTCCACTGTATCCGCCGGCATTCCGGGAGAGGCTTCGGCCTCGTATCGCCGTTTGACGCCCCGCCCGATCTGCGAGAGCAGGTTGGCGGACACAACGAAATCGAGATAGGGCACGCTTCTGAGGAAGCCGAGCGGCTCGGGCTCTCGCCCTGCCTCCAGGTCATCGTAGCCCGAGAGATCGCGTTCGATCAGCCGCACGTTCCGATAGCGCCTGCCCTTCAGCCGCAGGCGCACGGACGCCAGATGCACGAGGTCGACGAGAACCACCGTATCGAAGCTCCCGGCCAGTTGCTCGATCGGCACGTCCCGGAGCAATCCGGAGCCAAGCACGACAGCGGTCCGCTGCTGCGTGAGGCCTGATATCGCGGTGGAAATGGCCTCCTTGCTGTTGGCCTCATGGGCTGCCCAATCCCGGCTGCAGCGGCCAGCGCGCGACCAGAGATTGACTGAATAGCGCACGAAGCGGCGGTGCGCGCTGCCCGTAAGCGCTGCTGTGGCGAGATATTGAAGCGCTTCCGCGATCATGGCGATATCCTGACGACAGGTCTTTCCGCATCGATCCATCGATTCTGGGCGCCAGATCAAGGCCCTTGCCCTTGCCGCTCCCCGCCCAATCCGCTAGGAAACCGCCACTGTCACATATGTGGAAATCCCCCGAAATGAACGACAAGCAGAAGAAACCGCAAAAGCTCAAGGCCCGCCTTCCGCGCGGCTTTGTCGACCGCTCCGCAGCCGATCTCCGCGCCGTCAACGAAATGACTGCGAAGATCCGCGAGGTCTACGAGCATTATGGTTTCGATCCGGTCGAAACGCCGCTGCTTGAATATACCGATGCGCTCGGCAAGTTCCTGCCCGACAGCGACCGCCCGAACGAGGGCGTCTTCTCGCTGCAGGATGATGACGAGCAGTGGATGTCGCTGCGCTACGACCTGACGGCGCCGCTTGCCCGCCATGTCGCCGAGAATTTCAACGAGATCCAGCTTCCCTACCGCACCTATCGCGCCGGCTATGTTTTCCGCAACGAGAAGCCGGGTCCAGGCCGTTTCCGCCAGTTCATGCAGTTCGATGCCGATACGGTCGGCGCACCGGGCGTCCAGGCCGATGCCGAAATGTGCATGATGATGTCCGATACGCTGGAAGCGCTTGGCATCAAGCGCGGCGACTATGTGATCCGCGTCAACAACCGCAAGGTTCTGGACGGCGTGCTGGAAGCGATCGGCCTCGGCGGCGACGACAAGGCCGGCCAGCGCCTCAATGTCCTGCGCGCCATCGACAAGCTCGACAAGTTCGGCCCGGAAGGTGTGGCCCTGCTGCTCGGCCCTGGCCGCAAGGATGAGTCAGGCGACTTCACCAAGGGTGCGGGTCTCGATCAGAGCCAGATCGACAAGGTTCTCTTCTTCGTCGGCATCAAGGATTATGCCGAAAGTGCAGCCCAGCTCGCCGAACTGGTCGCCGGCACAAGCAAGGGCGTCGAGGGCGTCGAGGAGCTGAATTTCATCGGCGCGCTCGTCACCAGCGCCGGCTACCAGTCGGACCGCATCAAGATCGATCCCTCCGTCGTGCGCGGCCTCGAATATTATACCGGTCCGGTCTATGAGGCCGAACTGCTCTTCGACGTCACCAACGAAAAGGGCGAGAAGGTCGTCTTCGGTTCCGTCGGCGGCGGCGGCCGCTATGACGGTCTCGTCTCCCGCTTCATGGGCCAGCCGGTTCCGGCAACCGGCTTCTCCATCGGCGTCTCGCGCCTGATGACGGCGCTGAAGAACCTCGGAAAACTCGGCCAGCAGGATATCATCGAGCCTGTTCTCGTCACCGTCATGGATGGCGATGTCGAGGCCATGGGCCGCTACCAGCGCTTCACGCAGGAGCTTCGAGCCGCCGGTATTCGCGCCGAAATGTTCCAGGGCAACTGGAAGAAGTTCGGCAACCAGCTGAAATATGCCGACCGCCGCGGCTGCCCGATCGCCATCATCCAGGGTGGCGACGAGCGTGCGCAGGGCGTCGTCCAGATCAAGGACCTCATCGAGGGCAAGCGACTGTCGGGCGAGATCGAGGACAACACGACCTGGCGCGAAGCGCGTGTCGCGCAGGAAACCGTTGCGGAAGCCGACCTCATTGCCAAGGTGAAGGAAATCCTCGCCGCTCAGGCGGAGGACCGGAAGAGGGCGGGCTGATATGGCCCTTATCAACCTTCCTGATTTCTCCGGCGAGCTTCTGGACGAGTTTTCCGCCCGCAAGGCAGAACGCATCGACACGCCGGTCATCCAGCCGGCCGAACCCTTTCTCGATATCGCCGGCGAAGATCTTCGCCGGCGTATCTTCATGACCGAAAGCGAAACCGGCGCCAGCCTCTGCCTGCGCCCGGAATTCACCATTCCCGTCTGCCTGCGCCATATCGAAAGCGCCACGGGTACGCCGAAGCGCTACTCCTATCTCGGAGAGGTCTTCCGCCAGCGACGTGACGGCAGCAACGAATTCTATCAGGCTGGCATCGAAGACCTTGGCGATATCAACATCGCCAGCGCCGACGCCCGCGCGATCGGTGATGCTGTCGGCATCCTCTCGCGCCTGCTGCCCGGCCGGCCGCTCTCCGTCACCATCGGCGATCAGGCAGTGTTCGAGGCCGTGGTACAGGCGCTCGGCCTACCGCTCGGCTGGCAGAAGCGCCTGATCCATGCCTTCGGCAACATGACCCAGCTTGAGAGCCTGCTGGCGAGCCTCGTCAGCCCGCAATTCGTGACCGGTCTTGATGACAAGATCGCGCAATTGGTCGGTCTCGAGGATGAGGCGCCGCTGATTGCCTATATCGACGAGACGATGCAGGCGACCGGCTATTCCACCAATGCCAGCCGCTCGCCGCAGGAAATTGCCCGGCGGCTCAAGGAAAAGCTCGTTCTCTCCGAGACCCGACTGGATGACGCGGCCTTCCAGGTTCTGGAGCAGTTTCTTTCGCTCAACGTATCGCTCGTCAACGCGTCTGCGGCACTCTCGCATTTCGCCGATGCGGCGGGGCTGAAGCTAGGCAATGCGCTGGCGCGTTTCGATGGCCGTGTGGCAGCACTCTCCAATGCCGGCGTCGATCTCTCGCTCATCGAATACCGTGCCGCTTTCGGCCGCCCGCTCGATTATTATACCGGCCTCGTCTTCGAAGTGACGGCGGAAGATTCCCCGGCGGTTCTCGCCGGTGGCGGCCGTTTCGACAGGCTGATGACCTTCCTCGGCGCGAAGGACCGCATTCCCGCCGTCGGCTTCTCCCTCTGGCTCGACCGTATCGAAACCGAAAGGGCAGCCGCATGACGATCACCATCGCGCTTCCCTCCAAGGGCCGCATGAAGGACGACTGCTCCGCGATCTTCGAGCGTGCCGGCCTGAAAATCTATGCCGTCGGCAATGACCGCTCCTATCGCGGCCGCGTCGAAGGCTGGGACGATGTGGAAATCGCCTTCCTGTCGGCTTCTGAGATTTCGCGTGAACTCGGCAATGGCTCGATCGATTTCGGCGTCACCGGCGAAGATCTCGTGCGCGAGGGATTGGCGGAGGCCGACAAGAGGGTGGAATTCTGTGCCCGGCTCGGCTTCGGCCATGCCGATGTCGTCGTTGCCGTGCCGGAAATCTGGCTGGATGTCGATACGATGGCCGATCTTGTCGACGTCGCCGCCGATTTTCGCGCCCGTCATGGCCGGCGCCTGGCAATCGCCACGAAATACTGGCGCCTGACCCAGCAGTTCTTCTCCAGCCAGCACGGCATCCAGCTGTATCGCATCGTCGAAAGCCTGGGCGCCACCGAAGGCGCGCCGGCATCCGGCTCGGCGGATATCATCGTCGATATCACCTCAACTGGATCGACGCTGCGCGCCAACCACCTGAAGGTGCTTTCCGATGGTGTCATCCTGCGCTCGGAAGCCTGCCTGGTGCGTGCCCGCAAGGACGTCCATGCCGATACGCCAACGGTGACGGCAATCGTCGAGGCCGTGCGCTCGGTTCTCTGAGACCGAACTTGGTGACATAGAAAACCCGCCGTCTTTCGACGGCGGGTTTTGCATGCTTGGGAGGGTATGAAATTAGCGGGCAGCGACCGCCTGCAGGCCGCGGCGGGCGTCGACCGAGTAGGCGCCAGCGCCATTGGTGGCGAGCATGATGTAGGCGCCGGCAAGCGTGACGTTCTTCAGGAAGTTCACGAAGTTCAGGCTGTTGATCCAGCCGTTCGCAGCAGCCGGGAAGTCAGGAACATTGACGGTCGGCAGGTGGAAGACGATGCCGGTGAACACACAGAAGGCAGCGATCAGCCAGCCCGTGTAACGAACCTGATAGCCGATGAGCACGGAAATACCCATGACGAGTTCGAAGAGGCCGGCGAGATAGGTCAGCGCGGTTGCGGCCGGAAGGCCGGCACCCATGACCATGCCGGCGGTGGCCGCAGGATCGGTGACCTTGCCGAAGCCGGCGAAGATGAACATGAAGGACAGAAGAATGCGGACGAGAAGGATGAGGACGTTGTTCGTATTCGACATGGACGTTGCTCCGTTGAATGGCTCTTGAGGTCTTGATGCCCCGGCACCGTGTTGACCTCGGATGCAACCTATTTCGCCTTTTTTCGGTGTCAGGGAAAGATAAACACTAGCGGACGGTTTGTTCACTAATATGAAACGATGGGGCGGCTTGCCTTGCATGGCGACCATCTTCTATGGTCGCCGCCCTACCCAAGGAGAAACCCATGGCAGATCTTTCCGCATTCCCGATCACCAGCCGCTGGCCTGCGAAAAACCCCGATATTATCCAGCTCTACTCCCTTCAGACGCCGAACGGCGTCAAGATCTCCGTGGCGCTGGAAGAACTCGCTCTGCCCTACGAGCCCCATTATGTTTCTTTCGCAACGACGGATCAGAAGACGGCGGAATTCGTTTCGCTCAATCCGAACGGCCGCATTCCTGCGATCATCGATCCCAATGGCCCGGACGGAAAGCCGATCGGTCTCTTCGAATCCGGCGCTATCCTGCTCTATCTGGCGGAAAAGACCGGCAAGCTGATCCCGGCCGATGCCGCAGGCCGCTATGAAACAATCCAGTGGGTCTTTTTCCAGATGGCAGGCATCGGCCCGATGTTCGGTCAGTTCGGTCATTTCCATAAATTCGCCGCCGACAAGGTCGCTAACAATTCCTACCCGGTGGAGCGCTACCGCGATGAAGCGAAGCGCCTGCTCGGCGTTCTTGAAAGCCGCCTGAAGGGCCGCCAGTGGATAATGGGCGACGAATACACGATCGCCGACATCACAACCTTCCCGTGGATCCGCGGCGCCGACATTTTTTATGGTGGCCGCGAGATCCTGGACTACGCGAAATTCCCCGCCGTCATGGACTGGCTGCAGCGCTGCATCGCCCGCCCTGCAAGCGAGAAGGGGCTGAACATCCCGGTGAAGCCGGCCTGATCACGAAGCAGTTGCAGTAAAATCGTGCAGCGGTTTCACGAGCGGAATTGAGCGAAGTAACAGGAAAGGCCGGTCGTGAGACCGGCCTTTTTACCTCGAGCCGTTCGGACGATTATTGCCGGCTGGTGATCTGGCTGGCGCCTTCCAGCTTGAAACGCGGGAAGATGAAAACTCCGACCATGCTGCCACTGTACTTTTCTTCCAGTCCATTGGATTCACCCATGCAGAAAAGCGGCTGGCGGAAGCCGTTCGGCATGATGATGGTCGTCGAGAAGCAGAAGGATGAGGAAAGCGTTGCCGCCTGTTCGAAGAGTTGCAGGACGTGGTTGCGATCCTTGGTGTCGTAACAGCGCACCAGGCTCAACAGGCCGCATTCCTGGGCCGAGAGACCGTGCAGCATTGCGCTCCACTCTCCGAGCTTTATCACGCCCGTCGAAAAGTCTCCGATCCAGCTTTCGGAGACCGAGAACTGTGCCAACATGTCGTGGTTGTGATTGTTGTAGTCCAGCGAGCCGGGCAGCAATGGTGCGGCAGCATTGGCTTTGGCGATCTTAAACAAGGCGTTCCCCAGTTCGGGTGCGGCTCCCCTGCCACACACTCGGCAAACACAAAGAAACAGGATCACGTAGCACCAGGCGTCATGCCTGTGCTTTCATCCTGCGGAAACAGTTAGTCGGCTGCGCCTCTGACGGTCGCCGCTCGAATATTTCCCCGCAAGATGTCATCTCGTATGTTCGCGGAGACCTTCGAAAGCCCGAATGTTCACGCGTGGCCTTTGGCGTATCCGGTCTCGTCTGTTGCGAGAATTCTTCCGGTGCGAACGTCAATTGCAGCGCGGATTTATAGGAACTTTTGCGCAAACGGCAACGGCTTTTTCCGGGGCGTTAGGCTGACGTTATGATTGGATTTTCACCCGGACTGCGCGTTATCCGCTAATTTTGTGGTCAAAAGTCTCATTTATGCGTTGTGGAAACGGTTTCACACCCACCATAGCATGCAGCTTCCGAAAATTAGACAGCTCGGAAACCGAATTGCGCTGAAGGGGAAAATGCGCGGCGCGCAAGCCTCGCGAAAGCTTCGGGCCAAAGAAGCGGCCTCAGGAGCCGGCCTAAGGGTTTAAGCCGCAGGTATTTTCGAATCGGCAAAAAAAGGGCGGCCCGAAGACCGCCCTTTCTATTCCGGAGACCGGAATGGATGTCAGTGACGGCTTACGCCTATCACATCATGTCCATACCGCTTGTTCAGCGCGCTTGACGCGCTGAACCATCTAAATGATGGGCGGTTTTACGGACGATGCTGTGAGAGGCCGTTGGCCTATCACATCATGTCCATACCGCCCATACCGCCCATACCGCCCGGCATTGCCGGAGCGTCCTTCTTCGGCAGCTCGGCGATCATGGCTTCCGTGGTGATCAGCAGCGAAGCAACCGAAGCTGCGTTCTGCAGAGCCGTACGGACAACCTTGACCGGGTCGACGATGCCGAGCTGGATCAGGTCGCCATATTCGCCAGTCTGGGCGTTGTAGCCGTAGTTGTCTTCATTCTTGTCGAGGATCTTGCCGACAACGATCGAAGCTTCGTCACCTGCGTTTTCAGCGATCTGGCGAACCAGAGCCTGGAGAGCGCGGCGAACGATGTTGATACCAGCTTCCTGGTCGTCGTTTTCGCCCTTTGCGGTGATCTTCGTGGAAGAACGCAGCAGAGCGACGCCGCCGCCCGGTACGATACCTTCCTGAACAGCAGCGCGCGTCGCGTTGAGGGCGTCGTCGATGCGGTCCTTCTTTTCCTTCACTTCGACTTCCGTCGAACCGCCGACGCGGATAACGGCAACGCCGCCTGCGAGCTTGGCAAGACGTTCCTGCAGCTTTTCGCGGTCGTAGTCGGAGGTGGTTTCTTCGATCTGGGCCTTGATCTGGGCAACACGGCCTTCGATGTCGGACTTGGCGCCGGCGCCGTCGACGATCGTGGTGTTTTCCTTGGAGATCGAGACCTTCTTGGTGCGGCCGAGCATGTCGAGCGTGACGCTCTCGAGCTTGATGCCGAGGTCTTCGGAGATGACAGTGCCGCCCGTGAGGATAGCGATGTCTTCCAGCATGGCCTTGCGGCGATCGCCGAAGCCCGGAGCCTTGACAGCAGCAATCTTCAGGCCGCCGCGCAGCTTGTTGACGACGAGCGTAGCAAGAGCTTCGCCTTCGACGTCTTCAGCGATGATGAGGAGCGGCTTGCCGGTCTGAACGACAGCTTCGAGAACCGGGAGCATGGACTGCAGGTTCGAAAGCTTCTTTTCGTGCAGGAGGATGAAGGCGTCTTCGAGGTCAGCAACCATCTTTTCCGGGTTGGTGACGAAGTACGGGCTCAGGTAGCCGCGGTCGAACTGCATGCCTTCGACGACTTCGAGTTCGGTTTCAGCGGTCTTGGCTTCTTCGACGGTGATAACGCCTTCGTTGCCGACCTTCTGCATTGCTTCAGCAATGTCGAGACCGATCTGCTTTTCGCCGTTTGCCGAGATCGTGCCGACCTGGGCAACTTCTTCCGACGTGTTGATCTTCTTGGCCTTAGCCTGGAGATCCTTGACGACTTCAGCAACAGCGAGGTCGATACCGCGCTTCAGGTCCATCGGGTTCATGCCGGCAGCAACTGCCTTGGCGCCTTCGCGAACGATGGCCTGTGCGAGAACCGTTGCAGTCGTGGTGCCGTCGCCGGCGACGTCGTTGGTCTTCGAAGCAACTTCGCGGACCATCTGGGCGCCCATGTTTTCGAACTTGTCTTCGAGTTCGATTTCCTTGGCGACCGAAACACCGTCCTTGGTGATGCGCGGAGCGCCGAAGGACTTGTCGATAACGACGTTGCGGCCCTTCGGACCAAGCGTGACCTTCACTGCGTCAGCGAGGATATCGACGCCGCGCAGCAACTTTTCGCGCGCGCCGCGGCCGAACTTTACTTCTTTAGCTGCCATTTTGAGAACTCCTGAAAAGGGGTGTCAGCGATATCGGATGAAAGACAACCGGCTGATTAGCCGATGATGCCCATGATGTCGGCTTCCTTCATGATCAGAAGGTCTTCGCCGTTGATCTTGACTTCGGTGCCCGACCACTTGCCGAACAGAACGCGATCGCCAGCCTTGACGTCGAGTGCTACGACCTTGCCGGACTCGTCACGAGCGCCGGAGCCGACAGCGACGATTTCGCCTTCCTGCGGCTTTTCCTTAGCGGTATCCGGGATGATGATGCCGCCCTTGGTCTTCTCTTCGGATTCAACGCGACGGACAACGACGCGATCGTGAAGCGGGCGGAAATTGGTGCTTGCCATTGTCTAATCCCTCGATCAAATGACATTCGCGGACCGGGGTGGCCCACAAGGTGGATGTTAGCACTCAACTCCTGTGAGTGCTAACGCCGTGCATTTAGGGATGGCTCCGGAAGGAGTCAAGAAGAGCCTTCACGGATTTTTGTGCCGGAATTGTGGAGACATGCAGGATTTGTCCCGCGTGGCGCCGAGCCTTCCATAGCCTGCCTTTCCGAGGCTTGCCCGTCCGGGCGAACATGAGCTGGCGGCTGGCGGGCCGGCCAACTCGCCACGCATCATCTGGCCAATGCGTGGCGATATCGTTGCCCGCCTGCTTCCAAGGTTGACCGCTTTACAGCGGAAGTCGACATTTGCCTCGGGTTGGACAGGCAAGGCAGATTGTCAGGGTCTGCACGGAAGCCGACATCATGACCGCTGTGCGCGGCCATGGTCGCCCCAGTCACAAGAAAATGCCTAGCGTTGGAAGGTGAGGTGGATGGTGCCACTCGGCGCGGTTTCCGACTTCACCGTGCAGCCGGCTTCCAGGCCGCGCAGTTCGTCCCACAGGCGTATGCCGCGCCCGAGCAGGATCGGAGCGATAGCGACATGAAGGCGATCGACAAGGCCCGCCTTTAGGAAGTCGCGAACAACGGTAGCACCGCCGCCAACCCGCACGTCTTTGCCGCCCGCGACACTGACCGCCCGCTGTAGCGCATCGGCAGGTGTAGTGGCGAGGAAATGGAAAATTGTCCCGCCAGCCATCTCCAGGGAAGGACGTGGCTTGTGGGTGAGGACGAAAACCGGACACTGGAACGGCGGCTCGTCACCCCACCAGCCGCGCCAGTCCGGATCGTCGGGAAAGTTGTGGAGACCGAACATGCCGGCGCCCATGATCTCGGCCCCCACATTTTCGAAATACGCCTTCGCGTAGTCGTCGTCGATGCCTGTCGTCCCAGCCCCGCTGGTATCCTTGAATACGCGCTCGCGGAACGTGCGGGTTGCTACATATGAGCCGACGAGACGCGACCAGTCCTCGCCGAACGGGACTTCCGGCGTCTGGTCCGTCGTTGTCGCGAAACCATCGAGCGAGATCATGAGATCGACACGAACTACCACTGTTGTTCTCCTTGCGAGTGGTTGCACCATGACAGCCTCCATCTGCAGATCAGATACTAAGGCATATGCCTTTGTATCGAGGGTCGAACACTAAGGCAAGTACCTTATTGTTCTTGACTGGCAATCGGTGACGTTTTAATAGGCCACATGCCCTACCACTCGACACCGCTCGACCTTGCCTTTCACGCTCTCAGCGACCCGACCCGCCGCGCGGTCGTCTCGCGCTTGGCTGCCGGCGAGGTACCGGTCAGCGTCCTGGCCGAGCCTTTCGACATGGCGCTGCCCTCCTTCGCCCAGCATCTCAAGGTGCTGGAAGATTGCGGGCTGATCGCCAGCGAGAAGCGCGGGCGCAGCCGCTGGTGCAGGCTGGTGCAGGCGCGCTTCGACGAGGCGGCGGACTGGATGGAAGCGGAGCGCCGGCGCTGGACCGAGCGGCTGGATCGGCTGGAAGCCTATTTGGACGAGACGCAAGAGGATGATGAAGGACATGGCAAACCCGTTTGAGACCTGGTCGCTCGATCGCGAAATCGTGCTGGTCAAGCTGCTGAACCACCCACGCGACAAGGTCTTTGCCGCCTGGATGGATCCAAAGGCACTGGCCAAATGGTATGGCCCGGCCGGCCTCAGCATCGAGAGCCACGAGGCCGATATCCGCGAGGGCGGGATCTGGCGCTTCGATATGGTGGGCATGTTCGAGGGCAAGGAGCATCGTTTCGCGAACCTCATGCGTTTTCTGGAGATCGTGCCGAACGAGCGGATCGTCATGGATTACGGCACGCCCGATCCTGATGACCCCGACCGTTTCCGCGTTACCGTGACCTTTGATGAGCAGGCCGACGGCAAGACCGTGCTGACCCTGCGCCAGCTCCACCCCAGTGCCAAGCGGCGTCAGGTGGTCATCGGTTTCGGCGCGGTGGAATACGGGCTGCAGACGCTCGAGGGCCTTGCCGCCTGGCTGGACGGTTGATGTCATCAGAGGTGCCTGTAATATGCCTTGCCGGTTTCGACGATGCGCCGAAGCCGGCACGCCAGGCTCACCCTTCAACAAATGAACATGTTCGGTGGGGTCAGCGAAAACCCAAGTCGTGCCGAAAGCCGCCATTGGCTGTATCTGTCACGTCGCTGCGGAAATGCCTTGCCAATGAAGCCTGCCTTTGCAATGTCACCGGGGACCGAAAGCGAAGCAGGAAAGCGGAATGGCAAAGCGGATTGCGAACTTCTCCGAGATCACCGATCAATATGACGCGGTGCTCTGTGATGTCTGGGGTGTCGTGCATAACGGCGTCGATCCGTTTCCGAAAGCGGGCGAGGCGCTGCAGGCCGCTCGCGCCGCGGGTCTGACGGTCGTCCTAATCACCAATTCGCCCCGCGTCTCCTGGCAGGTCGTCGAGCAGTTGCGCCAGATCGGCGTGCCCGACGACGCCTATGACCGCATCGTCACTTCTGGTGATGTCACCCGCGCGCTGATTGCCGAAGGACCGCGTGAAGTTTTCCTGCTTGGTCCCGAGCGCGACAATCCGATCCTGGAAGGCCTCGATATCGAGCGTGCGGCGGCCGGTGAGGCCACGTCGGTCGTCTGCACCGGTTTCTTCGACGATGAAACGCAGAAGCCCGAGGACTACACCGACATGCTGCTGGACTTCAAAGCCCGCAACGTGCCGATGATCTGCGCCAATCCGGATCTCGTCGTCGAGCGCGGCCACCGCATCATTCCCTGCGCCGGCGCGATGGCTGCCTATTATGAGCAGCTCGGCGGTTCCACCCGCATCGCCGGCAAGCCGCACCGGCCGATCTATGAGGCGACCCTTGCCGCCGCGCGCGAAGTGCACGGCGATTTCCCCGTTGACCGCGTTCTGGCGATCGGCGACGGCATGCCGACAGATGTTCGCGGCGCCTTGAATTATGGCCTCGATCTTCTCTACATCAGCGGCGGTATCCACGCTAAGGAATATACGCTGAACGGGGAGACCGACGAAGCGATCCTGCACGCCTATCTCGAACGGGAAAATGCCGCCCCCAAGTGGTGGATGCCGCGCCTCGCATAAGAGAATTGAAGCCGATGACCGTGTTCCACCGTAACGAAACCCGCGAACCGCTGCCCGATCATCTGAAGGGCGGCGTCATTGCCATCGGCAATTTTGATGGTGTCCACCGCGGCCATCAGTCGGTGCTGAACCGGGCTCTCGATATTGCACGGCAGCGCGGTATTCCCGCTTTGGTGCTGACCTTCGAGCCGCATCCGCGCACTGTCTTCAAGCCGGATGCACCGGTCTTTCGCCTGACACCGGCGCCCTTCAAGGCCCGTATCCTGGAAGAGCTGGGCTTCAACGCAGTCATTGAATACCCCTTCGATTACGAATTCTCGCAGCGTTCGGCCGAGGATTTCATCCACTCCATATTGAAGGACTGGCTCGGCGCTTCCGAAGTTGTGACGGGCTTCGACTTCCACTTCGGCCGCGGCCGGGAAGGCGGCCCTGCCTTCCTGATGGATGCCGGCAACAAATATGGCTTTGGCGTCACCCTGATCGACGCCTTCCGCGATGAGAACACCGATGTCGTCTCATCGAGCCATATCCGCGCACTGCTGAAGGAAGGCGATGTCTCCTCGGTCGCCGCTATGCTCGGCTATCACTATACGGTGCAGGCGAAGGTGATCGATGGCGAAAAGCTCGGCCGCCAGCTCGGCTTCCCGACCGCCAACATGCAGTTGCCGCCGGAGGCGGAACTTGCTGCCGGCATTTATGCCGTCCGCTTCCGCCCCGAAAGCGGCAGGCTCTACGATGCGGTGGCAAGCTACGGCCGCCGCCCGACGGTTACGGAAAATGGTGCGCCGCTGCTCGAAACCTACCTTTTTGATTTCAGCGGCGATCTCTATGGCCAGACCTGTTCGGTTTCCTTCTTCGGCTATCTGCGCCCCGAATTGAAGTTTGACGGGTTGGATCCGCTCGTCGCGCAGATCAAGCGCGACGAGGAGGAGGCGAGGGCTCTTCTCGCAGGTGTGAGACCGCTCGGCGAGCTCGACCGGAAGCTCTGTTTCGGCTGAGCAATTCCAGCAAAACTGCTTGAGCGTTTTGCGTCCGGAATTGCCTAAAAACGAAGAACCGCTCAGGCAGTGCCAAGCGCAGGCTGAGCCTTCTGCCGGGGTAGCGGCGGGAACGCCAGCGCAATCGCTGCTGCACCGAGCCCGACCAGGGCGGAGCCAATGAACAGCCACGAATAGTTGGCATAGGTGTCGTAGATCCAGCCGCCGATCAGCGGGCCGAATGCCATGCCGATGCTGGAGAGCATCGTTGCCGCGCCGAAGACGGTGCCGATGATGCGCGGGCCGAAATATTCACGCGCCAGCAACGCATAAAGCGGCATCACCCCGCCATAGGCGCTGCCGAAGATGACCGCGAGCGCATAGAATTCCCCGAGCTTGCTGACGGCAAGATAGGTGGCAAGGGCCGCCGCCTGCACCAGCAGTCCTGCGATGATGACCGGCTTCACGCCGATCCGGTCCGCCAGCGTGCCATAGAGCAGGCGTCCGCCAAGGCCGGCTAGGCCCTCGACACTGTAGATGCTGACGGCAGCCATCGGCGCGACGCCGCAGAGTGTCGCGTAGCTCACCATATGGAAGATCGGTCCGGAATGGGCTGCGCAACAGGCAAAGAAGGTCAGTCCGAGCACGATGAATTGCGGCGAGCGGAAAACCTTCCAGAGATTGGGAGCACCGCCATCCGCAGATACTATGGCCTCATGCATATCCTGGGGCGGGGACGGGCGACGGCGCACGAGAAGTGCCGCCGGGATCATTAGGATCAGCGCGCCGATGCCGATGATCATCATCGCCGGGCGCCATTCATAGGCTGTAATAAGCCAGCGCGCGAATGGCGAGATCGTCATCGGAGCAACACCCATGCCAGCCGAAACCAGCGAGACGGCAAGGCCGCGGTTCTCGTCGAACCACTCTGTCGTCGCGGCGATCATCGGCGCGAAGAAGGCGCTGGCCGAGAGGCCGACGAGCACGCCATAGGTCAGCTGGAATTGCAGCAGCGTTTCCGCGCGGCTGGCAAGCATCAGCGCCAGCCCAAGGATGACGGCGCCGATCAGCACCACCGGGCGTGGCCCGAACCGGTCGCTGGCCGCACCCCAGAAGAAGCCGCCGATGCCCATGACGATGAAATTGAGCGTCATGGCGCTGGCGATACCGGCATGCGACCAACCCGTCGCATCGGCGATCGGTTGCTGGAAGATTGCGAGAGAAAACATGGCGCCGAGCGCAACGCACGTCATCAGTGCGCCGGCCGCGACGATAACCCAACGATAGGAACTGCTCATATCCTCATCACTCCTTGCGAGCGGGTTTGATCGGCATGATGGATTTCTGATGCCCGCAAGTCAAAGACGTTCGGGCAATCGGGAAATCGACACGGGGTGTTGGGTTTTTTGCCTCGGGAACAACAATATCGCAGCTCCCGCCTGTTTCCGGCACTTGCCGACCGGCACAGGCAACTGCGAGAGCCTGAGTGTCGTTCCTGAATTCGGTTGGGACGAAGCATCCCCCTTGCAGCTTTTCGTGAGGTCGCGGCTCTGAAATCCCTCTTCCTTTTCCGCCCAAAAGCGCCTATGAACCGGCGCGATGAGTAAATTCCGGCTGGCGCATTCGATACGAATTATCGGCCCGGTCTTCCGCGCACGCTAAGTTGCCGGAAGGTCCGGGTTTTTGGCGCTTGAGCTGAGCGAGCGCTTTCCGTCACCACAGATTTCATGTCCGCGTGCCCTTTTCGGGCCGCCAGAAGCGATTGTCACACATGACCGAAACAGCCGAAAAGATCGATTACTCGAAGACCCTCTACCTGCCTGAAACGGATTTCCCGATGCGCGCCGGCCTGCCGCAGAAGGAGCCGGAGCTCGTTGCGCGCTGGCAGAAGATGGATCTTTACAAGAAGCTGCGCGCATCCGCCGCCGGCCGCGAAAAGTTCGTCCTGCACGACGGCCCGCCCTATGCCAATGGCAATATCCATATCGGCCACGCGCTGAACAAGATCCTCAAGGATGTCATCACCCGCTCCTTCCAGATGCGCGGTTACGACTCCAACTACGTTCCCGGCTGGGACTGCCACGGCCTGCCGATCGAATGGAAGATCGAGGAAGAGAACTATCGCGCCAAGGGCAAGGCCAAGCCTGACCTGACCGAGCCGTCGGCGATGATCGAATTCCGCCGCGAATGCCGCGCCTATGCCGAAAAGTGGATCGCCATCCAGGGTGGCGAATTCCAGCGCCTCGGCATCGTTGGCGATTTCGAAAACCCGTACCTGACGATGAACTTCCACGCGGAAAGCCGCATCGCAGGCGAACTGCTGAAGATCGCCAAGAGCGGCCAGCTCTACCGCGGCTCCAAGCCGATCATGTGGTCGGTCGTCGAGCGCACGGCGCTCGCGGAAGCCGAAGTCGAGTATCATGACTATGAGAGTGACACGATCTGGGTGAAGTTCCCGGTGGTGAAGGGCGCCGATGCCCTCAAGGACGCTTTCGTCGTCATCTGGACGACCACTCCCTGGACGATCCCCGGCAATCGGGCGATCGCCTATTCCTCGCGCGTTGCCTACGGCCTCTATGAAGTCACGGCTGCGGAGAACGATTTTGGCCCGCGCCCGGGCGAAAAGCTGATCTTTGCCGATAATCTCGCTGAGGAATCCTTTGCCAAGGCAAAGCTGCAGTACAAGCGTCTCGCCGACGTCACGGCTTCAGATCTCGCCGGCGCCACCTGCGCTCATCCTCTTAAGGGCCTCGAAGGCGGCTACGAATTTTTGGTGCCGTTGCTCGATGGCGATCACGTCACCGACGACGCCGGTACCGGCTTCGTGCACACCGCACCGAGCCATGGCCGCGAAGACTTTGATGTCTGGATGGCGCATGGCCGCGAGATCGAGGCACGCGGCATCGAAACCAAGATCCCGTTCCCGGTCGACGATGGCGGCTTCTACACCGCCGACGCGCCCGGCTTCGAAGGCGCCCGCGTCATCGACGACAACGGCAAGAAGGGTGACGCCAACGACCGCGTCATCAAGGCGCTGATCGAGCGCAACGCGCTCTTTGCCCGCGGCCGCCTGAAGCACCAGTATCCGCATTCCTGGCGCTCCAAGAAGCCGGTCATCTTCCGCAACACGCCACAGTGGTTCGTCTATATGGACAAGACGCTGGCAGATGGCACGACGCTGCGCACCCGTGCGCTGAAGGCGATCGACGACACCCGTTTCGTGCCGGCTGCCGGCCAGAACCGCCTGCGCGCCATGATCGAGCAGCGCCCGGATTGGGTACTTTCTCGTCAGCGCGCCTGGGGCGTGCCGATCTGCGTCTTCGTCAATGAACAGGGCCAGGTGCTGCAGGATGATGCGGTCAACCAGCGCATCCTTGACGCTTTCGACGCCGAAGGCGCCGACGCCTGGTTTGCCGAAGGCGCCAAGGAGCGTTTCCTCGGCAACGAGCATGATCCGGCCAAGTGGTCGCAGGTCATGGATATCCTCGATGTCTGGTTCGACTCGGGGTCCACCCACACCTTCACGCTGGAAGACCGTGCCGACCTGAAATGGCCGGCCGATCTCTATCTCGAAGGCTCGGACCAGCATCGCGGCTGGTTCCACTCCTCGCTCCTGGAATCGGCTGCGACCCGCGGCCGGGCGCCATACGACGCTGTCCTCACCCATGGCTTCACCATGGACGAGAAGGGCGAGAAGATGTCGAAGTCGAAGGGCAACGTCACCGCACCTCAGGAAGTCATGAAGGATGCCGGCGCCGATATCCTGCGCCTCTGGGTCATGACGTCGGACTATGCGGACGACCTGCGCGTCGGCAAGACGATCATCCAGACCAATGTCGATGCCTATCGCAAGCTGCGCAACACGATCCGTTGGATGCTCGGGACGCTGGCCCACGACAAGGGCGAGGTCATCGCGCTCGCCGATCTGCCGGAGCTGGAGCAGCTGATGCTGCACCGTCTCTCCGAGCTCGACCAGCTCGTGCGCGAAAACTACGACGCCTTCGACTTCAAGAAGATTGCCCGCGCGCTCATCGACTTCGCCAATGTCGAGCTTTCGGCCTTCTACTTCGACGTCCGTAAGGATGCGCTCTATTGCGACGCGCCCTCCAGCCTTCGCCGCCGTTCGGCCCTCTATGTCATCCGCATGATCTTCGATTGCATGGTGACCTGGCTTGCGCCGATGCTGCCCTTTACGACGGAAGAGGCATGGCTCTCGCGCAATCCTTCAGCCGTCTCTGTGCACCTGGAGCAGTTTGCCCCGGTAGCCACGGAATGGCGCAACGAGGCGCTGGCCGAAAAGTGGAAGAAGATCCGCGCGATCCGCAGCGTCGTGACCGGCGCGCTCGAAATCGAGCGCAAGGACAAGCGCATCGGCTCGTCGCTGGAAGCTGCACCTGTAGTCCACGTTGCCGACGCGGAATTGCGCAAGGCGCTCGAAGGACAGGATTTCAGCGAAGTCTGCATCACCTCCGGTATCACGATCGAAGCGGACGCCGGCCCGGCTGATGCCTTCCGTTTGCCGGAAGTGCCTGAAGTCGCTGTCGTTCCGAAGCTTGCCGAAGGGGTGAAATGCGCCCGTTCCTGGCGCATCACCACCGATGTCGGTTCCGATCCTGACTACCCGGATGTTTCGGCGCGTGATGCGGCTGCATTGCGCGAACTCGGCACCCAGGTCTGAAGATATTTGCCGGGTGAATTGCCTTTATGGTGTTCATCCGGTAAAAGCTGCCTGAAAATGGCCGGATTTTTGCGTCAGGGGGACGATTGTCCGGTGGGCAGTACTGATTCCGGCATGCGGGAAGGGTTTTCATGTTAGCGACGCATTGGTTCCGTTTGGGCGCCTGCCTGTCTGTTGTTCTGGCGGCGAGCTCCACAATGTCCGGCTGCGCCAGCAGCCCGACTTACGGCACCGACAAGACCGCCATGGAGCAGCTTGCCGACGACCTCGGCCAGTCGGTTTCGCTGACCGGCGCCGGCCCGAAAAATGCCGGTGTGAAATATACGCCGCGTCCGACGCTCGTCATGCCCGCGAAGGACCAGAAGGAAACCCTTGTTCAGCCGCAGGAAACTGTTGCCAACAAGGACAATCCGCAGTGGGTTGAATCCCCGGAAGAAGCCCGTACGCGCCTCGTCAAGGAAGCCGACGAGAACTCGGACAATCCGAGCTATCGTTCGCCGCTCGCCAGCTCCGCCATCGAAGGCGGGCGCCAGACGACGGAAGCCCAGACCAAAGCCTATCGCGAAGCGCGCGCCCTGCAGAAGGGCGCCTATATCGACCAGCGCCGCTACATTTCCGATCCGCCGACCGAATATCGCGCTGTCGAAGATCCGGCAAAGCTCGATGATCTCGGCACGCCGGAACAGAAGAAGGCGAAGCAGCGCAAGAAGGATGCAGCCGTCGCCAATAGCGGCACAAAGTGGTGGCAGATCCTTCAGTAAGGCTCTAGCGGAATAGCGTCGATCAACTGCTTGGCGTCAGCATAGCGGCGCTTGCGACCGGCACTATTGCGTGTCTCGTCTCTCCGAAAAGAATGCCCTCAGCATATCCGCCGATTCCGTCTCGTTGAAGCCGGAATAGACTTCCGGTGCATGATGACAGGTCGGCTGGGCATAGAAGCGCACACCATTGTCGACCGCGCCGCCCTTCGGATCTTCCGCGCCGTAATAGAGCCGGCGGATACGGGCAAAGGAAATAGCCGCCGCGCACATGGTGCAGGGCTCCAGCGTCACATAGAGATCAGCGCCGGCAAGCCGTTCCTGGCCGAGCCTGTCCGAAGCCATGCGGATAGCAGCGATCTCGGCATGCGCGGTCGCATCGTTGAGTTCGCGCGTACGGTTTCCGGAGCTCGCGACCGCCACGCCATCGACGACGACGACGGCGCCGATCGGCACTTCGCCGCGATCTCCCGCAGCGCGCGCTTCCTTTAATGCCATCTCCATAAATCGATTTGTCTTCACGTTCGCGAGAATTTCCACTTAACCGCAGGTGCATGACCTGATAGACAGGCGCAAAAGGCAGGCAAACAGCAAATGACACCCAAAGACAAGCCAAAACGCCCGGGCGCACGGCCCCCTGCGCGCGACGCGCGGCCGAAAGGCGGCCCGAAGGCCGGTATCGGCAAGCCATCGAAGGCAGGTTCCGCGAAAGTGGTAGCCAATGAAGCGGACAGCGACGCCAAGGCGGAACGCATTTCCAAGGTGATGGCGCGCGCCGGCGTCGCCTCCCGCCGCGACATCGAACGCATGATCATGGATGGCCGCGTCACCTTGAACGGCAAGCTCCTTGACACGCCCGTCGTAAACGTCACGCTCGAAGACAAGATCGAGGTCGATGGTATTCCGATCCGCGGCATCGAGCGCACGCGCCTCTGGCTCTACCACAAGCCCCAGGGCTTGGTAACGACCAATGCCGATCCTGAGGGTCGCCCGACCGTCTTCGACAATCTGCCGGAAGAACTGCCGCGCGTCATGTCGATCGGCCGTCTCGACATCAATACCGAAGGTCTGCTGCTGCTGACCAACGACGGCGGCCTCGCCCGTGCCCTGGAACTGCCGACCACCGGCTGGCTGCGCCGCTACCGCGTGCGCGCTCATGGCGACATCGATCAGGACGCGCTCGACAAGCTGAAGGAGGGTATTGCCGTCGATGGCGTTCTCTACGGCTCGATCGAAGCCACGCTCGACCGCACCCAAGGATCCAACGTCTGGATCACCATGGGCCTGCGTGAAGGCAAGAACCGCGAAATCAAGAACGTGCTCGGCGCGCTCGGCCTCGAGGTCAACCGCCTGATCCGCATTTCCTACGGCCCCTTCCAGCTCGGCGATCTGCCCGAAGGACATGTGATTGAGGTGCGCGGCCGCACGCTGCGCGACCAGCTCGGCCCGCGCCTGATTGAAGACGCCAAGGCGAATTTCGATGCGCCGCTCTACAATGCGCCCGCCGTTGCCGCCGAAGAGGCCGAGGAACCGGGGCCCGAGCGCCGCGAACGCCCGCGCCGCGACGAAGACAAGCGCGAACGTGCGCTGAGCCGCCTCGACACCAAGCGTGATGACAGGCGAGACGACAGGCGGGATGACCGTCGTGACGATCGCCGCGGCGACGATGACAAACCGAAGCGCCCGGCGCTCGGTACCCGTCGCAACGCCAATGTCTGGATGGCGCCCGGCGCGCGTCCCCTCGGCGAGAAGGCGGCGGCCAAGGCTGCCAAGAATGCCCAGACCGCGCGTCGTCGCGGCGAGACGGCTTCCCCGGCGAAGGAACAACGCTCCGATCGCGGCCCGGATCGTCCGCGCCCGCAGATCAATCGCGTCCACGAAGAGGATGGCGAGTGGATCCGTTCCAGCGAGGAACAGCCCCGCAAGCGCGATGAGGACGAAGGTTTCGGCCGCAAGCGCTCTTTCGGCGATCGCCCGCCGCGTGGTGAGGGTGGCGATCGTCCGCGCTCGGCCCGAGGCTTTGGCGGTGAGGGTCGCTCCGAGCGTCCGCGCGGTGACAAGCCATTTGGAGACAAGCCCCGCGGCGAGCGTCGTCCGCGCACGGGTGGGGAGGAGCGTCCGCGTTCCTTCCGTGATCGTCCGCGTGAGGATGGCGAACGCTCTTCGCGTCCGGCCCGCAGTTTCGGCGGCGAAAGTCGCTCCGACCGTCCGCGTGGCGACAAGCCTTTCGGTGCCAAGCCCCGCGGCGAGCGCCGTCCGAGGGCAGAGGGCGAAGAAGGTGCACGTCCTTTCCGCTCGCGCGAGGATGGCGGCGATCGCTCCTCGCGTCCGGCCCGCAGCTTCGGCGGCGAAGGTCGCTCGGAACGCCCGCGTGGCGACAAGCCTTTCAGTGCGAAGCCCCGCGGCGAACGCCGTCCGAGGGCAGAGGGTGAAGAAGGTGCACGTCCCTTCCGCGCTCGTGAGGAGGGCGGCGAACGCTCCTCGCGTCCAGCCCGCAGCTTCGGCGGCGAAGGTCGTTCGGAACGTCCCCGTGGCGAAAGATCCTCTGGCGACAAGCCCTTCGGCGATAAGCCGCGTGGCGCAAAGAATTTCACGGGCAAGCCGAAGGGCGATCGGCCCGATGGCGGCGGCAAGCCTTCCGGCGGGCCGTCCAGAGGTGGTGCGAAAGGCAAGGGAATGACGCGCGGTGCGGATCGTCGGCGGTGAGTTTCGCGGACGGCCGCTAGCCGTACCAAAATCCAGCGATATCCGGCCGACTGCGGACCGGACGCGTGAGAGCCTGTTCAACATTCTGAGCCATGCCTATCCGGAATGCATCGATGGCACCCGGATCCTCGATCTCTTTGCCGGCACCGGCGCAGTCGGTCTCGAAGCCGTCTCGCGCGGCTGCCGCCATGCGCTCTTCGTCGAAAACAGCGTCGAGGGCAGGGCGCTTCTCTGGGAAAATATCGATGCGCTCGGCCTGCATGGCCGCACGCGCATGTTGCGCCGTGACGCGACCGATCTCGGCAGCGTCGGCAATCTCGAGCCTTTCGACATGCTGTTTGCCGATCCGCCTTATGGCAAGGGGCTGGGTGAGAAGGCGCTTGCGGCTGCTGCCGACGGCGGCTGGCTCAAGCCTGGCGCGATTACCGTTCTGGAAGAACGCGCCGATGTTGCCGTTTCGGTGCATCCTTCCTATGTTTTCCTCGAAAGCCGGATATTCGGCGATACAAGAGTGCATTTCTTCCGGTATCAGCCGCAGTAGCCGGCACGTTGGGAGCAGATCGTGCCGCAGGCGGAAATCATCAGTCCGAAATCGCCTGCGATCAGCGATCTGCCGACGGTTGCCGTCGCCTTCGGTGGGGGCGGTGCCCGCGGCCTCTCCCACATCCACATCATCGAAACGCTGGATGAACTCGGCATCCGCCCGGTAGCGATATCAGGGTCCTCCATCGGCGCCATCATGGGCGCCGGCATGGCGGCCGGCATGTCGGGTGCTGAAATCCGCGAACATGCGCTGGCAACCGTGGGTAACAAGGCTGCCGTCGTCAGCCGTATCTGGGGCCTGAGGCCGACAACCGTGCGCGATGCCGTCGCCAAGGGCATCCGCATCGGCCAATTCAACCTCGAACGTATTCTGAAAGCCTTCCTGCCATCGGAGCTTCCCCAGAAGTTCGAGGATCTGCTGGTCCCGATGAAGGTGATCACCACGGATTATTACGGCCAGGCTGAGGTCATCGCCGAGCACGGCGAGCTCTTCCCGGCGCTCGCCGCATCATCGGCCATTCCGGCCGTCTTCATGCCGGTCCGGCTGCATGGGCGGGTCATGATCGATGGCGGCATCGCCAATCCCGTGCCCTATGAATGTCTGATGGACCTTGCCGATATCGTCATCGGCATCGACGTCGTCGGCGCGCCCGAAGGCGACGGCACCCACATTCCGAACCGCATGGAAAGCATTTTCGGGTCCGGCCAGCTTATGATGCAGGCGGCGATTTCCCTGAAGCTGAAGCTCATGCGGCCACATATCTTCCTGCGGCCCATCGTCGGCCGCACCGGCGTCATGGATTTCCTGAAGGCGCGCGACGTGCTTGCCATGTCAGTAGGCGTGAAGGACGAGCTGAAATATGCCCTCGACCGGGAGATCGAGGCGCGGCTGAAACGGTAGGTTATCGTGACTAAGGCTATCGGTGCGCGGGTCACTCGTGTGGATATTTCTTCGCATCCTCAGTAATTCTATCGACGAAGCGAAGCATCACCATGCAGTCAGAGTATTTTCCGTCCCGGCCATAGACCGGGATTCGCAACTCTCTGTCCTGGTTGGTCAAGATAACAATCTCAACGCTATGTTGTCCTTCTGAAGCGGACACGGACTTTACTTCAGTGTATAGAAATGACCTCCCCTCTTCGCCATCACCCCAGAACAGGCCCTTGTCCGCTATAAATATCCTATCTTCGATTGGGCTTGGATTGGAATATACTCCTATCAAGAGGCCAAATTCCTCCCTTTGCTGCTGGATAGGCGATGGCATGGATTCATATCGCTTGGTATTCTTCAGTATTCTTTTTGCTCGAATTCTCGCGTTCATAAGCGTGTTATCCAAGAGATATTGGCGCAAAAAGCGATAGCGCAATTGGGTTCGAAATTGCGAAGAAACTAAGCATCCGCTGTTACATCGGCCGAATTTGCCAGCGGATCGCCTTTGTAAGGATCGGCTGCCCGCTTCGGCTTGACCAACGGTTCCGGATGGATCGGCGTCGAAAACAGCAGATCCTGTCCCGCCTGCAACCCCTCGGATACTTGCAGGACCAGTCGCGCCTCGTCGCGCTTGCGGATGTCCTCGCCGATCTCATAGGCCGCGACTTCGGACACACCGAGCGCTTCCAGAGTGCGTCGGCCGAAAAGCAGACCGGATTCCAGCGTTTCGCGCAGCTCGTAATCGACACCTTTGTTGCGCAGTTCGATGGAGTGGATGCGGTCATAGGAGCGCACGAAGAGTGTCGTCTGCGGGTAGTCGGCCTGGATCAGCTCGATCACCTTGTCGGTGATCTCCTTCTTTTGGGTACAGACCAGCACGATCTTGGCCCGGTCGATGCCGGCCGAGCGCAGCACGTCCTTGCGGGTGCCGTCGCCGAAATAAATGCGGAAACCGAAGGAGGATGCCTGCCGGATGCGGTCGGCGGAGAAGTCGATGACGGTCACGCTCCGGCCGCCGGCAAGCAGGATCTGCGCGGCGATCTGGCCGAAACGCGAGAAACCGACCATCAGCACGTCGGCACCCGCACCCTCGAAATCCTCGTCGAGCTCCTCGTGCTCCTCTCCCGAAAGCATCCGCTTGGAAAGCGCGGCGCCGAGCGGCGTCAGCGCCATGGAAAGGGTGACGATCGCCACCAGCAGCGAAGCCGTGCTGCTGGACATAAGCCCCGCGACGGCGGCCGTGGTGAAGAGGACAAAGCCGAATTCACCGCCTTGCGGCAGCAGGAAGGCGATGCGAACGGCATCGTTGTGCGAGGAGCGTGTCGCGCGGCAGAGCGCATAGATGATGAGCGCTTTCACGGCCATGATGATAGGCACGGCAACGATGATGAAGATCACGTTGTCGAGCAGCACCTGAAGCTGCAGCGACAGTCCGACGGCAATGAAAAAGATAGCGAGAAGCACGCCGCGGAAGGGTTCGATATCGGCTTCCAGCTCGTGCCGGTAGGAGGATTCCGCCAGCATCACGCCGGAGAGGAAAGCGCCCATCGCCATCGAAAGCCCGGCGAGCTGCATCAGGCTTGCTGATCCCATGACGACGAAAAGCGCGGCCGCGATCATCGCTTCGCGCGCGCCGGTGCGCGCAATGATCTGGAAGAGGGGCGTCAGCAGGTATCGGCCCATGATGATCATCGCGCCGACGGCGGCCACCGAGATAGCGAAATCGACCAGTGGATTGCCGCTGCCCTTGTTTCCATTGAGAATGGTGACGACTGCCAGAAGCGGGACGATCGCCAGATCCTGAAAGAGCAGCATGGAGAAGGAGCGCTGCCCGTAGCGGGTGTTCACATCTCCATCGCCTTCGAGGATCTGCATGGCGAAGGCGGTTGAGGAGAGCGCCAGGCCGAAGCCTGCGACGATGCTGCCGCGCCAGTCGAGAGCGCCGGAGACCCATGCGAGTGCGGTCAGTACCAGACCCGTCACCACCACCTGCGCTGTGCCGAGGCCGAAGATATCGCGCCGCATCTGCCAGAGGCGGGTGGGCTTCAACTCAAGCCCGATGATGAAGAGCAGGAAGACGACGCCGAGTTCGGCAACATCGAGGATCTGCTCGCCATCCGTGATGCCGTGGAAGATCGGCCCGATGACGATGCCGGCCGCCAGATAACCGAGAACCGTGCCGAGCCCGAGCTTCTTGAAGATCGGCGCAGCGACGACCGCGCCGCCGAGCAGCAGGATGGTTTCCGTGAAAAGCGCGTTGGGTGCGGACATGCTTCATTTCTTTCGATGGCGGGGCAAGCAGGCAGCCAGGAAAAGAATCGGCATCCACGGCCTTGATGCTTTCAGGAGTGCACAATAAATGGAACGGGAAGGAAAGGCCAAATCATGTCCTCTGAAATCGATTCCTCGACACTTCTTTCCCGCGCAAGTCAACTGATCGATCTGGCGAAAAAGGCAGGCGCTGACGCCGCCGACGCCGTCGTCGTCCGCTCGCGCGCCCAATCCGTCAGCGTTCGCCTCGGCAAGGTCGAAGGCACTGAGTCCTCCGAGAGCGACGACTTTTCGCTTCGAGTCTTCGTCGGCAAGCGCGTGGCAAGCGTTTCCGCCAATCCGGGTTTCGACCTCACGGCTCTGGCCGAACGCGCCGTCGCCATGGCCAAGGTCTCGCCGGAAGACCCCTTCGCCTGCCTGGCCGATGAGAACAGGCTCGCAAAGACCTATCCCGACCTGCAGCTTCTCGATACGACCGAGGTCGGTGCCCACCAGCTGCGTGAGGCGGCCCTTGCGGCCGAAGCCGCTGCCCTTGCGGTCAAAGGCGTCACCAACTCTTCGGGTGCCGGCGCTTCGGCCGGCATGGGCGGGCTGGTGCTTGCCACGTCGCACGGTTTCGAAGGCAGCTACATGGCCTCGCGCTTCGGCAATTCCGTCAGCGTCATTGCCGGCGAAGGCACCGGCATGGAACGCGACTACGATTTCGACAGCCGCCTCTACTATGCCGAGCTAGACGATCCCGCCGAAATCGGTCGCCGGGCCGGCGAGCGCACCATCAAGCGCATCAATCCGCGTCAGGTGCCGACAGGCAAGGACATTACCGTCATCTTCGATCCGCGCATCGCGCGGGGTTTCGTCGGCCATATTGCCGGCGCCATCAACGGCGCCTCCGTTGCCCGCAAGACGAGCTTCCTGCGTGACAAGATGGGCCAGCAGGTGCTGAAATCCGGCCTTTCGATCACGGACGATCCGCTGATCGTGCGCGGCCCGTCCTCGCGTCCTTTCGATGGCGAAGGCGTGTCCGGCGAGAAGCTGGTCATGATCGAGGACGGTGTGCTCAAGCACTGGTTCCTCTCCACCTCCACCGCAAACGAGATCGGCGGTTTCGAGACCAACGGCCGCGGTGTCCGCGGCGGCACCTCGGTCACGCCGGCCTCGACCAATCTTGCGCTGGAGCCTGGCGACATCTCGCCGGAAGAGCTGATCCGCAGCGTCGGCAACGGTTTCTACGTCACCGAACTGATCGGCCAGGGCGTCAACATGATCACCGGCGAATACAGCCGCGGCGCGACAGGCTTCTGGATCGAGAATGGCGAGCTCACCTTCGCGGTATCGGAAGTGACGATCGCTTCGAACCTCAAGGACATGTTCATGCGGCTGACGCTTGCCAACGACATCGATCGCAAGTTCGGTGTGGCGGCTCCGACTTTCGCGATTGAAGGCATGACGCTTGCCGGCCGCTGACAAACGGATCGATACGATGAGCGACCCTGAAAACCGCTGGCAGAGCGATCTCGCGTTGATCGCCGATGCTGCAAGACAGGCCGGCGCCGTTGCACTCGGTTATTTCAACAAGTCGCCGGAGGTCTGGTGGAAGAACGAGGATCGCTCTCCCGTCAGTGCCGCCGATTTCGCTGCGAACGAAAAGCTCGAAGCCATCCTGCGCAGCGCACGGCCGGCTTATGGCTGGCTGTCGGAAGAGACTGACGACGACGCAGGCCGACTGGAATACGAGACGCTGTTCATCGTGGATCCGATCGATGGCACGCGGGCCTTCCTCGCCGGCAAGGATCTCTGGTGCGTCAGCGTCGGCATCGTCCATCGCGGCCGCCCCGTTGCCGGCGTGCTTTATGCGCCGGCGCTCGATGAACTTTACGAGGCAGTGGAGGGTGGTGTGGCGCTGAAGAACGGCGAACCGATTTCCGTCTCTACGCGCGGCGAAGCCGATCTCAGCCAGCTTGCCGTCAGTGAGGAGCTGTTCAGGATTTTGCCGGCGGCGGTTCGCGACCGCAGCGAGCGTGTCAAATATATTCCCTCACTCGCCTACCGCATCGCCATGGTGGCCGATGGCCGGTTGGACACGACGTTTGTCGGGCGCAATGCCCATGACTGGGATATTGCGGCGGCCGACCTTATCCTCGAGCGTGCCGGTGGCGGTCTTGTCGACCTTTCGGGGCATCCGACAACCTATAATAGAGAGAAAGTCAGCCACGATGCGCTTTGCGCTTCACCGGTCCTGCGTCTCCGCGAATATCTGGACTTGTTCACTCAGCTAAGAGACGGTTGACGTTTCCGTCAAAATCCCTCAGATGAGGGGCCGGAGGAGAATAGGCAGAAAGAGAATGACGGACTCCGGCGGTAAAAAGCAGCTCCTGCACCTCGTCTTCGGTGGCGAACTCGAAAACCTCGATGGCATCCAGTTTCGTGATCTGAAGGATCTCGATATTGTCGGTATTTTTCCCGACTATGCCACGGCACTGACGGCCTGGAAGTCGAAGGCGCAGCAGACGGTCGACAATGCGCATATGCGCTATTTCATCGTCCACATGCATCGTTTGCTCGATCCGCAGGATACGACTGGGAGCAAGTGACCCGCGCAGCAATCGGCTTGTCCTCCGCTGTCCACAGCGGAGGCCTTCGTGCATCGGTTCTCGCCCTCGTTCGACGCATTCTGAACAAATTGATCGGTCATGGCGGCCGCAACGATAATTAGGGAATTGAATTGATGTCGGTCTGCATGGATCGGAGGTCTGCTGAATGAGCTCTCGGATGGCGCGGATCGGTCTGAACGCGTACCGTCTGGCGGGAACTGTGGCGTCGCCGGTCGTCGGCCTCTACATCACCTATCGCACCGCCAAGGGCAAGGAAGACCGTGCTCGCCGGCTGGAGCGTTTCGGCTATGCGAGCGCCAATCGCCCGCAGGGCCCGCTCGTCTGGTTTCACGCGGCAAGTGTCGGCGAAACCAACGCCGTCATTCCCCTGATCCGCGAAATCCGCCGCCGTGACATCCATGTGATCCTGACGACAGGCACTATCACCTCGGCAAGGCTTGCCGCCGAGCGCCTCGGCAATGATGCGATCCATCAATATGTGCCGCTCGACCTGAAGCCCGCCGTCGGCCGTTTTCTCGATTACTGGCAGCCGGATTGCGCCATCATCGCCGAATCCGAGATCTGGCCCGCGACGGTGCTTGAACTCGGCCATCGCCGCATCCCGCAGATCCTGGTCAATGCCAGGATGTCGGATCGCTCCTTCACCCGCTGGCGGCGACGGCCCTCGCTTGCCGAGGCACTCTTCGAAAATCTGGCGCTCGTCATTGCACAGTCGGATGTCGATGCCGAACGTTTCCGCGATCTCGGCGCCGTGCCGGTCATCACGTCGGGCAACCTGAAGGTCGATACGGATGCACCGCCTTATGACAGCGCTGTTTTCGCTCGCTACAAGAAGCAAATCGGCGATCGCAAGACATGGGCCGCGATCTCCACTTTCGACGGTGAAGAAAATGCCGCCGGTATCGTGCATCGTGCGCTGCGCGATCGCGACAAACAGCTGACCATCATCGTACCGCGCCACCCCGAGCGCGCTGACGAGATCGAGGCAGCCCTCGTCAAACAGGGTCTGAAGGTCGCCCGCCGCACGCAGGACGATGTCCTGACCCCCGACGTCGATATCTTCCTTGGCGACACGATCGGCGAAATGGGCCTTTATCTTCGTCTGACGGAAGTCGCTTTCGTCGGCCGCTCGCTCTTTGCCGAAGGCGGCCAGAATCCGCTGGAGCCGGCCATGCTCGGCTGCGCCATCCTGTCGGGCGGCAATGTCCAGAATTTCCGCGAGGCCTATCAGAAGCTCGCTCGCAGCGGCAGTGCCCGCATGGTGCGCGATACCGAGATGCTGGCGAAGGGCGTGCATTATCTTCTGACCAATGACGAGGCTCGCGGCAAGATGATCCAGGCCGGCATCGCCGCCGTGCATGAAATGCGCGGTGCGTTGAGCGCCACGTTGAAGGGGTTGGAGCCCTATATCAACCCGCTGACGGTGAAGGCGCGCCTTCTGCCGAAGGCCGTGGCGCAAGCCTGAGGAGCAGCCATGTCGGCGCAGACGAAGATCAGGGGCATCCTCTTCGACAAGGACGGCACGCTGCTCGACTACGACGAAAGCTGGCTGCCGGTGAACCGTGAGCTTGCCCGGATCGCCGCCGAAGATGACGCTGTTCTTGCCGACCACCTTCTTGCCGAATGCGGCATGGACCCGGTCACCGGCCATATCATTCCAGACAGCCTGCTTGCTGCCGGCAATACCCGCCAGATCGCCGAAGGGCTCGTTGCTGCCGGCTCGAAGGTCGATATGATCGAGCTGACGATCAAGCTCGACAATCTCTTTGCCAATGCCGCCGAATTTTCCGTGCCGGTGACGGACCTTGCCGCCTTCTTCGGGCGGCTGCACGGGCGCGGCTTCAAGCTTGGCATCGCCTCCAGCGACAATGAGCGTTCGATCCGCCAGACCGCCCAGCGTTTCGGCATCTCTGAATTTGTCGATTACATCGCCGGTTATGACAGCGGCTTCGGCAGCAAGCCGGAGCCGGGCATGGTGCTCGGCTTCTGCGCGGCAACGGGCCTTCAGCCGGAAGAGGTCGCCATGGTCGGGGATAACAACCACGACCTCCATATGGGCAGGAACGCGAAAACCGGCCTGACGATTGCGGTTTTGACTGGCACCGGGTCGCGTGAATCCCTCTCGGCCTCCGCCGACCATGTCCTCGACGACATCACGCATATCGATGCCCTGCTGCCGGACCTGCAGCCGGCCTGACACCCAAAGACTTGCATTTTCACGCGTTTTGGCTTCTCAATCCGCCCGGTCGATTATGTGAGACCTCGCCACGGGGGGTGAGGGCAAGGGAAACGGACGGCATCATGATATCCGAAGCACCGCCTTTCTGGTGGAGGCGGGCAGGTTGGCAGGCATGGGCTCTGTCGCCCCTTTCTTTCCTTTATGGCCGCGTGGCGGGCTACCGCATGGTCCATGCGAGCCGCGCTTCAGTGCCGATCCCGGTCATTTGCGTCGGAAATTTCACGGTCGGCGGAGCTGGCAAGACGCCGACGGCAATTGCCATTGCCCGTGCTGCTAAAGCAAAGGGTCTCAAGCCTGGTTTTCTAAGTCGCGGCCATGGCGGCTCGCTCGATGTCACCACCGTCGTCGATCCCTCTCATCACCGTGCAGTCGCTGTCGGCGACGAGCCGCTTCTGCTGGCTCAGGAAGCACTGACGGTAATCTCCCGCAGGCGTGTCGAGGGTGCGGCAAGGCTGGTCGAAGAGGGCGCCGATTTCATAATCATGGATGACGGTTTCCAGAGTGCGCGCCTCGCAATCGACTATGCGCTTCTGGTAATCGATGCGACACGCGGCCTTGGCAACGGCCATATAGTGCCGGGCGGCCCGGTGCGCGCGCCGATCCGTCTGCAACTGCGCGAGGCGACCGCCCTTCTGAAGGTCGGAGAAGGCAATGCGGCCGACCGCATCGTCCGGATCGCAGCGCGCGCTGCCAAACCCTATTTCACCGCCCAGCTGAAAGTGTCCGGAGAGAATTATCTGGAGGGCCTCAAAGTGCTCGCCTTTGCGGGTATTGCCGATCCAGAAAAATTCTTTCGCACCGTCCGTTCGCTTGGCGCGAGCATCGAGGTCGCGACTTCCTTCGGCGACCACGAACATTTGAGCGAAGAAGAGATCGACGGTCTACTGATGACGGCAGACCAGCAGAATCTGACGCTCGTCACCACCTCTAAAGATTTCGTCAGGCTCGCCGGCCATCACGGCAAGGCGGCACAGCTCGCGGCCCGCTGCCGCGTCGTAGAGGTGGAGATGGCGTTTACAGATCCACTTGCGCCCGGGCTCATTATCGATCGCGCCTTTGAAGCCTGCCGCCAGCGGCGGCTCAGGGAAGCGAAAAAGAAAGCCTAGCGCTGGTTCGGCAGAATGCCGGCGCGTCGGTCGGCTTCAAGCGCGGTGGCGACATCGGCATAGGGTTCCTGCCGCGCCACGCTCCAGTAGCGAAGTTCATCGAGCGGGATCTGTTTGCCTGTCAGTGCGCAGACGACATAGGAACCGGGCGACAGAATCTGGAAATCGCCGTCCAGATAACGGATCTTCGCCTCGCGGTTTCCGTATCCTTCGAACAAGTTCATGCGCTCCATTCCCCGCAGTCTGTCATCTGTCTGCCATACTCCCCGAAACGTCCTTTTGCCAGCTTTTTCAGCTCCGGCCGAATAGTCGCTCGATATCGGCAAGCTTGAGTTCGATATAGGTTGGACGCCCGTGATTGCATTGGCCGGAGCCTGGGGTCACTTCCATTTGGCGCAGCAGCGCGTTCATTTCTTCAGGCCGCAGCCGCCGTCCTGATCGCACCGAGCCATGGCAAGCCATTGTTGCAGCCACATATTCGAGCTTGGCCGAGAGGCCGGAGGCTGTATCCCATTCGGCGATCTCGTCGGCAAGCTGCCGGATCAGCCCAGACGCATCGACCTCGCCGAGCATCGCTGGCGTTTCGCGCACGGCAATGGCGCCTGGGCCGAAGCGCTCGATCGCAAGGCCAAGTTCGGAAAATTCCGCCGCATGCACCATCAGCCGGTCGCAATCCTCTTCGGGAATGTCGACGATCTCGGGGATCAGCAGCACCTGCGACGGCAGCCGCTTCGAATGCAGCGCCTTGCGCATGGCCTCGAAGACCAGCCGTTCATGGGCAGCGTGTTGATCGACGATGACGATGCCGTTGTCTGTCTGCGCAATGATATAGTTTTCGTGGACCTGCGCCCGCGCGGCTCCGAGTGGATAGCGCACCGCCGGTTCGCTCGCAGTTGCTGCTGCCGGCACTTGCGCGGTGGGATCGAAAACCGGCTCTGAACGCGCCGTCGGATGGGCAAGCCCGTCGAAGGAGGCTTGCGGTCTTTCGCTGAGACCCGCGGCCGGCTGATACGGCCGGGATGGGGAGGTTGCCGCCGACCAAGGTGCCTGCGGTCGCTGCGGCGCCGCCTGGAAGCCAGGCCGGAAGGCGCGCAGCATGTCGCTTGCGCCCGTCGTTGCGGCGCGGTTGCCGTCACGTGCAAGCGCTTCGCGGATCGCGCCGACGATCAGCCCGCGCACCAGTCCCGGATCGCGGAAGCGGACGTCGGATTTCGCCGGATGCACATTGACGTCCACCAGCGCCGGATCGAGCGTGATCGACAGCACCGCGACGGGATAACGGCCGGAGGGAATCGTTTCGGCATAGGCCCCACGGATCGCCGAGAGGATGAGTTTGTCCTGCACCGGGCGGCCATTGACGAACGCATATTGATGAGCCGAATTGCCCCGGTTGAAGGTCGGCACGCCGGCAAAGCCGGTCAGTTGCACGTCTTCGCGCTCGGCATCCAGGGCGATGGCATTGTCACGGAATTCCTTTCCGAGCACCTGCGCCATGCGCGCCAGATGATCCTCGCCGGTTGCCGGAAATTCTAGCGTCGAGCGATCGGGGCCGGAGAGCACGAAACGCACGCCCGGAAAGGCGATCGCCATGCGTTTGACGATCTCGGTGATGGCCGCCGCTTCCGCCTTCTCCGTCTTCAGGAATTTCAGCCGCGCCGGCGTCGCGAAGAACAGATCGCGCACTTCGACGATCGTTCCCGGATTGGCGGCTGCCGGGCGCAGATGCACGATCTTGCCTCCGGCAACGGAAATTTCATTGCCCGCCGCGCTGTCACGTTTGCGGCTTGCGATGCTGAGCCGCGCCACCGAACCGATGGACGGCAATGCCTCGCCCCGGAACCCGAGCGTTCGGATATCGTCGAGCGTATCCGATATCTTCGATGTGCAGTGTCGCTTGACGGCAAGTTCAAGATCGGCGACGTCCATGCCGGAACCGTTGTCGCTGACGCGCAGCAGCGCCTTGCCGCCGCCGGCGGTTGCGATTTCGATGCGGGTCGCGCCTGCATCGAGCGCGTTTTCGATCAGCTCCTTGGCAGCACTCGCAGGGCGTTCGATGACTTCGCCGGCAGCGATCTGGTTGATGAGCGTTTCGGAGAGCTGTCTGATGGCCATGGGCTTATTTTCGAGGATTCGCGGCCCGGAGGGAAGGGGTTTCATCGAGCTGCAGATAATGACTCAAGACCTCTCCCCCAAATTTGGGGGTCGTTACTGTTAAGCGGCCTTTAAGACAAAAACGGCATTTTATTCATATACCTCCGAGACTGCGAAAATCGGACAGATGTGGGATGTGAATGAATGAGTGCCGGCTTCGAAAAGGCGGACACATCATCTGTGAGTGACGCACTGCCGCCTGAAGCTGATCTTCAAGCGGTGCTTTTCGATGCGGTTTGCGACAGTCTTTCTGCTGCATTCGTTATCTATGACCGCAACGATCTTCTTCTCTTTGCCAGCCGTCAGGTCCTGGAATTCTTTCCAGTGTCGGAGGACGTGCTGCGCCCGGGCGCCCGCCTTCGTGATTTCCTGGGTGCGGTCTACGATACCGGCATTCGCGAGCAGACCCTCGAGCGCCAGCCGGGTTTGCTCAGTCGCGAGGACTGGTTGTCCCAGCGCATCGCCTCCCATTGGCGCGAACGTTTTGAATCCGTCGAGCGCCACGGTACCGATCGCTGGGTGCGCTTCCTCAAGCGCCGCCTGCCGAACGGTTACGGCGTGACCGTTATTTCCGATATTTCCGAGGTGCGTAAGCGCGAGGAACAGTGGCGGTACGATCTTGAGCGCGTGCAGCTGACCGAGGACATTCTCGACCACCTGCCGTTCCCGCTCTTCGTCAAGGATCGCAACCTCGCCTATGTCGCCGTCAACAAGGCATTCTGCGAGAAATATCAGACGACAGCGGACGAGGTTCTGGGTCGCAAGAGCGGTGATCTGTTTTCGCCTGACATTGCCAAGCGCTTTGAGGAAAGCGACCGCCACGTGCTGGAAACCGGCGAAATGTCTGTCTCTCGCCAGCGCCAGATCGCCCGCGACGGCACCGAGCGCGACATCGTCAGCCGCAAGCACAGGATCGGCAAGCCCGGACGTTATTTCCTCGTCTCGACCATGCAGGACCTGCCGCGCGACGGCGACGATCTCGACGAATTCCATCGGGCCTCCGAGATCACCACTTCCAGCAACCAGACCTACCGCCGTGCCTATGTGCCGGTGCCGAACGCATCGCAGCGCCGCGAGCCGGCAGCGATGGAGGCGATCGTTCCGGAAAATTTCTCCGGCCGAAAGATCCTCGTCGTCACGTCGGATCTCGCTGCCGAGACTGCCGCACTGCGCACGCTCGCCAAATACGGCTTCGAATCCTGCTCGGTCCGCGGCGAGGATGAGGAGGAACGTTTCCTCGAGATTGCCAGCTCTTCGGGAATCTCGCTCGATCTTCTGATCATCGACAACCAGATGGGCTTGCGCTGTCTGGAGCTTGGAGAACAGTACGGCATTCCCACTCTCGTCATGGATGGCTTTCAGATCGCCAACGAACTGACCTTCCAGATTGCCCGCCACTTCAACCGCAACGGACGCGGCGGCACGGAGGGTGACTGGGAAATTACCACGACCGAAGAAAACGTGGGTCTTCAGGTTCTCGTCGCTGAGGATAACGACATCAACCAGATCGTCTTCACGCAGATCCTAGAAGGGCTCGGTTACCGCCATCGGATCGCAGCAACCGGCGAAGAGGTTGTTCGTCTCTGGGCAGAATATCGGCCGCAGATCGTGCTGATGGATATTTCGCTTCCGGTCTTCAACGGCTTTGAAGCCTCGCGCCTCATTCGCCAGATGGAAGAGGGACAGGGCACGCGAACGCCGATTATTGGCGTGCTGACGCAAGCCTTCGAACGCGATCGTGCAGAATGCGCCAATGCCGGTATGGATGACGTCATCATGAAACCGGTCAGCCCTGACATCCTTGAAACGGTATTTCAGAAGCATCTGATGAACGAGCCAATCAAAGCTCAAATCTAAACAACAGGCCGGTCAACTCCCCAGATTTTGGGAATGCTTGGGGTTGTATTCTGCTCGATTTACTATCGAATTGTTAAGACTTGGCCGTCATTCTTCACCAGGGTGTGGAGGAAAATCTCAGGTTTGGATTGATGGTGTCGCCGGAAATACCATTCATGGCCGTTAGTCAGAATGAGCTACAGGCGATGGCCTATACCGATCCGCTGACGGGATTGGGCAACCGCAATCGCATGCGCGATAAGGTGATGCAGATTTCGGCCGAGCGGGCCAGCGATCCGGCGCCCTTCACCATCGGTATCGCCAATCTCGACAGTTTCAAGCCCATCAACGATCTCTTCGGTTCTGCTGCCGGTGACGAAATCCTGTGTCAGGTCGCCCATCGCTTGAAGGCCTGCATCCCGGATGGTGCGCTGGTCACCCGTCATGATGGCGACGAGTTCGCCTTCGTTCTGCCGCTGATTTTCGAGCGCGCGAGCGCGGAGAAATTTGGACAGATGATCCGTGAGGTGCTCTCGGCTCCCTACGATCTCGGCGACCGCAATGTGCGCCTTTCCGCCTCTTTCGGCTTTGCGATCTATCCATTTGCCGGCGAAGACTGCGAAGAGCTTTTGAAAAGTGCCGAAACCGCACTCTATCGTTCCAAGCGCCGCGGGCGCGGGCAGATCACCGTCTATTCCCGCGAGATCGCGCAGGAAATGAAACGGGCGACCCAGCTCGAACAGGCGCTTCGAAATGCCATCATCTCCGATGCGATCGACGTACATTTCCAGCCGATCGTCTCGCTCGCCAACAATCAGGTGGTGGGCTTCGAGGCACTTGCCCGCTGGAACGATCCCGACCTCGGCTTCGTCTCGCCCGGCGTATTCGTGCCGCTCGCCGAAGAGCGCGGCTTCATCGACGCGCTGTCGGAAGCGCTCTTGCGCAAGGCTGCGGAAGCGGCCCTTTCCTGGCCGCGCGAACTGTTCCTGTCCTTTAATCTGTCGTCCGCCCAGCTGATGGATCCGGGCACGAGCACCTCCATCCTGTCTATCCTCGGCCGTGTGGGCTTCGACCCGCATCGCCTCGAACTGGAAATTACCGAGACCGCTGTCATGAGTTCTGCCGACACGGCGCACCGGATCATTTCCGATCTCAGGGCAGCCGGCGTGCGCATCTCGCTCGACGATTTCGGTACCGGCCAGTCGAGCCTCGGGCGCCTGCGCGATTTCATCTTCGACAAGATCAAGATCGACCGCGCCTTTGTCTCACGCATCAATTCCGACCGCGCTTCCGAACACATCATCAAGGCGATCCTTGCGATGTGTGAAGGCCTTGAGCTGGAGGTCGTGGCCGAAGGGATTGAGGATTATTCCGAAGCGGTCAAGCTGCGTACGCTCGGCTGCGGCATGGGGCAGGGCTATCATTTCGGCCGGCCGGCCGATGGCATCGCCACGCTGCGCTTCCTCCACGAGAACTACTATTACGACACGAGCGCACAGGATCGCGTCAGCGCATAGGGGCAAAAAAGCAATGGCGTCCCATGGGACGCCATCACCTACGCTCTACTCTCCGTACGGATTACTTGTTGGTTGTCGAACCTGTCGACGTATTGTCCGTCGGCATGGCCGTGCCGGTAGCTGCCGGAGCCTTTTCGGCTGACTGCATGGCAAGTGTCTTGAACTCCGGTGCCGCCTTGAGGGATTCGGCAGTTTCCGTCGTCGTCAGCTTGACGGAGCCGTCCTGCGTATTCTGCGCGACGGTGATCTTATTCATGGGAACGGCGACATTCTTTTCACCGATCCCCAGGAAGCCGCCGACACCGATAATTGCTGCGACAAGCCCGCCATCCTTCTTCATGATCAGGTCGTTGACGCTGCCGATGCTCTCATTGTTGCCGTTGTAAACCGACTGGCCAATATACGTATTGGCACTGATCTGGTCCGGAGCCTGCTGCGTCAGATAGCTGTCGCCACCTGCCTGGGCCGTGTCGGTGCTCGGTGCCGGGGCCGGAGCCTGTGCGGCATCACCTGCAGGTGCCATCGGCTTGACTGGTTCTGCCGGTGCCGGAGCGGCCGGCTCAGCGGGTGCAGACTGCGCCGGAGCAGCAGGGTTAGCCGGCTGGGGAGCTGTCTGCGAAAATGCTGCCGGTGCGAAAGCCGTGGCAAACAATGCGCCAGCGGCAACGGTCGTCAGAAGTTTGCGTGTCATTTCGAACCTACCTTCGTTTCTTGAGTGATCCCTGGCGCGAAAGGGCCTCTTTTTCAGGAATACCTGCCGCGCCGGTTCAAGAATGAAATGACCGATCAGCTTATTGGTTCCGGACGAAGACACGGAAAATTTTGCAGTTTTCACGGAACCTTGACCGGAAAAACCCCAAAAAAACAAAAGGCGCCCCGCAAGGAGCGCCTTCATAAATTGCGGGCTTCGCAGTTCAGATCACATAGGCAGGATCGAAAACGCCCTTTACCGTGATACCGAGCTCCAGCAGCGCGCCTGCGCTTGGCTGCGCGGAGCGGGCATCCTCATCCAGGCCTTCCCAGGCGGTCGTAACGACAAGCCGGTCGGCATTGGCGCCGATGAAGGCCGGGCAGGAAGGTTGCGCTGCCGGCACCTTGTAGCGAGCTATGCGCAGGCCATCCGGGCTGTAGCGATCGACGACACCGGCACCCCACCGCGCGTTCCAGATATAGCCATCGGCATCGCAGACTGAACCGTCGAGCCCGCCGGGTTCGTCCATGCTGTCGACCATGACGATCGGTTCACCGGACGGCAGGCCGGTCTGCGGATCGACCATGACCCGCATCAGACGGCTGATCCGGGTGTCGGTGAAGTAGCCGATCGTACCATCGGGGGAAAAGCAGATGGAGTTTGGAATGCTGATGCCGCTGAAGATCTTCGTCACCTTGCCGGCGGCAACATGATAGATCGCGCCGGCCTGGTTTTCGGCGCGTTTGCTCATCGTGCTGATCCACAACGCACCTGAGGGGTGCGTGCGCCCGTCGTTGGAGCGGTTTTCCGGCTTGTCGTTTTCCAGTGCCGCATAGAAGGTCAACTTGCCGCTCGCGATATCCCGCACGAACAGCCCTTCCTCGGTCGCCAGCAACTGGCGGCCAGAATCGACGCGGGCCAGAACGCTCGCCATGACAGGCAGCGGATGTACCTTCTTCTCGTCTGTCGAAAGATTGAGCTCGTGCAGTTCCTTGCCGAGAATATTGAACCACCAGACGGAATTGGAAACGGGATCGTAAGTGGGGCCCTCACCGAGAACCGAATTGGTATTGCAAAGTGTTTTTCCCTCGAATTCATAAATATCAGTCATATGCCTATGCTCCTATGGCCGCGTCATAGGCTAAGATGGTCGCCTTGGCGCGCTCGGCAACCTCTGCTTCAGTCATTCCGGGCTTGTAAATGCTGGTGCCGAGACCGAAAGCCAAAATGCCCGCTTTGGTATAGTCGGAAAAGTTCTTGTCCGACACGCCGCCGACCGCAGCAATCACCAATTCCGGCGGCAGGATGGCGCGGATTGCGGTGATGCCGGACGGCCCCAGAACGCTTGCAGGGAAGAACTTGAGGCCGGTCGCACCTGCGCGGGCCGCCTGTAGCGCTTCAGTCGGGGTAAAGACGCCCGGCATGGTCACCATGCCGTATTCTCGGGCGCGGATGATGACGTCGGGCTCAACATTCGGTGTGACCAGCAGTTTGCCGCCGGCGGCATGCAGGCTGTCGACGGCTTCTGTCGTCAGCACGGTGCCGGCGCCGATGAGCACTTCCGCCGGCGCCATCTTGGCGGCGATTTCGATGGACTTGAATGGCTCTGGCGAATTCAGCGGGATCTCGATCGCCGTCAGACCATTTTCGATCAGCGCGCCGACCACGGCTTCGGTTTCCTCGGGCTTGATGCCGCGCAGAATGGCAATCAGCGGACGCTTCATCTTGGGGAAGGGGACACGGTTCATCAGAATATCTTTCTCAGTTCGCCGAGATGGCTCAATTCGGCCAGATGGCTTGGGCAGCGGCCGAAAGCCCGCCGCGAACGGCGGCATCGGCGTCGATGGCGGTGAAGGAAAGGGAGAGCGTATGGAAGGCCTGCTCGTAGAGCGCCTGCAGGCGTCCGGACGCGACGAGGGTAACGGGAGTATCCTTGCCGGCGTCCTGCAACGCACCGGCGATTTCGAGGCCGATCAGCGTGCCGGAGAGTTTGGCTTGGGCGGCGGCAGCCGAAATACCGTGCAGAAGCTGGCCGGAACGGGCCGTGAAAATCAGGTTCGACGCGAGAGCCGGCCGCTTGAAGGCGGCCGCAACCGCCGTTTCGAAGGCCGCGGTATCGGCCGGCTGGTCCTCGGCGCCGGCGACCGCATGCGTGAGGATCGTATGTTTGGTAATGGCGTCGAAAAGTTCGCCCGTCATGAACGTGGAAAAGCCAGTCACCTTGGCGTCACTGACATGCACCCATTTGGAATGTGTGCCCGGCATGCAGACGGCCTGGGTGCCGCGGCTCGTAGGCCCGAGTGCCCCGAGAAGCTGCGTTTCCTCCCCGCGCATGACATCCGGCGTCGCCGCATCACGCTGTGCAAGGCCCGGCAGAATGCGCACGTCGCGGCTTTCGCCGGGCACCGAAACTGCTCCCGACAGGATCGAAGAGAGCGAAGCGGGCACGTCGATATAACCCGCCTCCACCCAGCCCTGCCGCGCGCCTGCCATGCCGCAGACGATGACCGGCAGGTTGTCAGGCGCTTCCACGGCTGCGAGATGCCCTTCAAGAACCTGGGAAAAGCCGCTTTTGGCGGCGGTCGTCATGCCTTCGCCGCTGCGGCGCTCGGCAAGAACGGCGCCACCGGCATCGATAAGCCATAGCCGGAAGCTGCTGGTACCCCAGTCCACCGCGACATAAGCGGGATTTGCCATCAGAGAACGCCTCCATCGACGATAAGGGACTGCGCGGTCATGCCGGCTGCGCAGTCGGATGCGAGAAACAGAGCCGGACCGACGATCGCGTCCGGCTTTAATGGGGTCTTCAGGCATTGTTCCTGCACGGAGCGGGCAATGCTTTCCTCCGTCAGCCATAACTTCATCTGCCGCTCGGTCACCACCATGCCTGGCAGAATGCAGTTGACGCGGATATTCTCAGGGCCGAGCCTTCCGGCCATGCTCTTTGTCAGGCCGACGACTGCCGCCTTGGCGGCGGCATAGGCAGGAAAGACGCCCATGTTCAGCTTGAAGGCAATCGACGACATGTTGATGATCGCTCCGCCGCCAGCTGCCCGCATCGACGGGGCTGCCGCCTGCGAGGTGAAGAAGACGTGGCGCAGATTGACCGCCTGGTTATTATCCCAATAGTCCCCGGTCACATCGTCGAATTCGTGCCGGTCGTCCCAGGCCGCATTGTTGACAAGTACCCGGATCGGCCCCGATGTAGCGACGACAGTGTCGACCGCGCGCCTGATGGCATCGATATCGCGCAGATCGGTATGGTAGAAACTGACAGGGTGCGCATTCTCTTCTGAAAGCCGCTCGGCCAGTTCCCGGCTTTCCGCCTCGGCGATGTCGAGGAAGGAAACCTTTGCTCCCTGTCTTGCGAAACCCTCGACGAGGGCGGCCCCGATCCCGGAGCCGCCGCCGCTGATCAGCACCGTGCGATCCCTGAATTCAGGAAATTGTGCAGACATAGCGCTCACCGTTTCTCCTCCCGTATGTCACTAATTCCATTATTTGGAACTTAATTTGACTATATGGAATTATTCGAATAGGCTGGCTTTCCTGTCAAGGGTAGGAAAGGTAATGAGCTCCAAAGGCGACAGCATGGCGCATGTGGATGACAAGGGCGCGTCGCGTGATACCGGCACGCTCGGCAAGCTCATGGTGCTGCTTGATCTCGTCACCCATGCCGACGCTCCCTTGCGCTTCACCGATATTCTCGCACGTGCCGATCAGCCGCGCGGCACGTTGCACCGGCAGCTCGGGCACCTCGTCGAAGAGGGGCTTCTCGAGCTCGATGCCGAAGGGCGTTACGCGCCGGGTCTGCGGCTGCTCGACTTCGCCTCACGCAGCTGGGCGCGCAACGAATTTCGCCTGATCGCCGCGCCGCACCTCGCGGCCCTTCATCGCGAGACGGGCGAAACAGTTCATCTCGGCGTGCTGCGTGGCTCCTCCATTATTTATCTCGACAAGGTCGAAGGGCACCAGCCGGTGCGCATGTATTCACAGATCGGCAATGCCTCGCCCTGTTATTGCACCGGCGTCGGCAAGGCCGCCCTTTCGCTTTTGCCGCCGGATAAAATCGATGCACTCCTGCCCGGTCTGCATTTCAACCGCTATACCTCGGCGACGCATGTGGATGCCGAGAGCCTGCTGGCGGAGATCGGCGAAATCGCTGCCGCCGGTCATGCTTTCGATCGCGAGGAACATGAGGCCGGCATCCGCTGTGTCGCCGCCCCGATCTGGTCGGACGACCGCTCCTTCATCGGCGGGGTCTCGGTTACCGGTCCCGCTTACCGCCTGTCGATGGAACTTCTCCAGGAATGGGCCGTTCCGGTTCAGGTGACGGCGCGGAAAATCATGGACGAAATGCGCATCCGCCTCGGGCCAAGGCGTTGAAACGGGCTTGACCATAGTCAATTGCTGGACGTCGGATACATAGCATGCTTATGATGTGTGTGTTATTGAGATTTGACGGCGAATCACGCCAACTGGGGTCGTCCGCGAAATCATCGACAATTCACCGGCCGAACGCGCTGCACGCCGAGGCTGAACCTATTGATCTGACGGGCGTTGTGTAACCCACCCTGTACCTGCCTCTTTTCCACACAGGCTGCCAGCGGTTTACCCAAAGCCCGGTTCGGAGGCGAAAAATCTGATGGCAAGTTTACCGCAAACTTCGGTGGAAGACGCCTACGTCCAGGAGGTCGCCGGGCTAAAAACCCAGTTCGACATTTTTCGCTTCATGAAGCGGGTGACAGAGGCATATCGTAGCCGCGCCTTTATGGTTTTGAACCTGCCGCCGATTACCTCCTTCGACCTTCAGGCCAATACGATCATCACCAGCTGGCCCGCTGAATTGCTGTCGATCTACGATCAGGAAGGACTGATGGTGAACAGCCCCGTCCTGCGGCGGCTGCGAACGTCGACGCTGCCGTTCTTCCATGACACGTCGCGCGCCAACTGGTCGCGCGATGACGGCAAGGCTGGCATCGTTGCGACTCTTTTCGAACGCTTCAAGATGGTGCGCTGCGGCTATTTCCCGACGCACGAACCATCAGGCGCGCGCGGTGCAGTCTCTTTCGCGGGTGACCGCGAGCCCTTCACCGCGGTAGAGATGCGGGAACTGAGCTATATCGCGATCCATGTCTTCGATCGGCTGGCGGAAATCCGCAATCTCGATACGCGCATAACCGACACGCTGACGGATCGCGAGATCGATTGCCTGAACTGGACCGCCGCCGGCAAGACCAGTGCGGAGATTGCCGAAATCCTCGATCTCTCGGAACATACGGTCAATCACTACCTGAACCGAGCAACGAAGAAGCTGGATACGGTCAACCGTACGCAGGCTGTCGCCAAGGCGCTGCGCATCGGCCTCATCAAGTAAGGCCCTGATTTAGTAAGGCCGGTTTTGCAGGCCTTGCAGCCCAAAATTACGTCAGTCGACTCCAGGCTGCTCAATATCTGAGCGCCAGGCTCTTCACAGGCGGGCCAGAACTGACGATTGCCATCCTTTTCCGCAAATTCAGCATTTGGCACGCTTCCTGCATTGTTATCGGCAGAGGTCCAGAGGGGACTTTGAAACAGCGCCAGCTCAATGGCGCGACCGACATGCCGCCGTCCGATATCGCGCCGCTTTTCTCCCGGCGTTCCGATATCGGCGGTGGTTGTTGTGTTTGGGCAACCGCCCGTTGCTCTGTTCCGAAAACGGACGATTTCGGTAAAATTTTTCTGGTCTTTTTCTCCGGTTGCGCTAGTTCGCCTCGAATTGCGTCGGTTCTCGGGGAGTCCGTTGCGGCCATCAGGGCGAAAGCCCGGCGGACTTGATGGCCGCAGCGGAGAGAGAACGCATTGCCTTTCCGTGATGCAAGTTATGTCTGCTGCCCGATTTCGTTTGGCGAAGCTGTCAGCCTCCACTATTTACTGAAGAGGTAGAAGCAGTGAGGGCGGAATGACCGAGGTCACCAAGGAACAGGTTCTGGAAACGCTGAAGACCGTGCGCGGACCGGATCTGGAGCACAATATCGTCGAACTCGGCATGGTTTCCGACGTTTTCATTTCCGATGGCAAGGTCTATTTCTCCATCACCGTGCCTGCCGAACGTGCCAAGGAACTGGAGCCGCTGCGGCTTGCCGCCGAGCGTGTGATCAAGGAAATGCCGGGTGTGAAGGGTGCGCTCGTGGCCCTGACGGCAGATAAGAAGGCAGCCGCCAGCGCGCCTGCTGCGCGTCCCGCCGCGCAGGCTGATCACAGCCATTCCCATGCCCCACAGCCGCCGCGCACTGCCAAGATCGGCGTTCCCGGCATCGGCGCCATCATTGCCGTCGCATCGGGCAAGGGCGGCGTTGGCAAGTCGACGACGGCGGTCAATCTGGCGCTCGGCCTGCAGGCGAATGGTCTTCGTGTGGGTATTCTCGATGCCGATATCTACGGCCCCTCCATGCCGCGGCTTCTGAAGATCTCCGGCCGCCCGACCCAGATCGACGGCCGCATCATCAATCCCATGGAGAATTACGGCCTCAAGGTCATGTCCATGGGTTTCCTCGTCGATGAGGAAACCGCGATGATCTGGCGCGGGCCGATGGTTCAGTCCGCTCTCCTGCAGATGCTGCGTGAAGTCGCCTGGGGCGAACTCGATGTTCTCGTCGTCGACATGCCGCCCGGCACTGGCGACGCCCAGCTCACCATGGCCCAACAGGTGCCGCTCGCCGGCGCTGTGATTGTCTCAACGCCGCAGGATCTCGCGCTGATCGATGCCCGCAAGGGCCTCAACATGTTCCGCAAAGTCGAAGTGCCGGTCCTCGGCATCGTCGAGAACATGAGCTATTTCGTCGCGCCCGATACCGGCACGCGCTATGATATCTTCGGCCATGGCGGCGCCCGCAGGGAGGCTGAGCGCATCGGCGTGCCCTTCCTCGGCGAAGTGCCGCTGACGATGAATATCCGCGAGACGTCCGATGCCGGAACGCCGCTCGTCGCCTCAGATCCGAATGGCATCGTCGCCGGCATCTACCGCGCCATCGCTGCCAAGGTCTGGGAGCAGGTCGGCGAGAAGCCGCTGCGTGAGGCGCCTGCGATCGTATTCGAATAAAAACGAATCACGCGCCGATCACCCCGAATTGTGGGCGAAATGAGATGAAAAGGCGTAGTTCACGTAACATGTCTTGATTATTTCCTGGCTTTGCTTCATATGCGCGCCGGCGTCATGATGGCGCGTCTGCAAATGCTCTGTATGGCCGCTGCTTTATGAAGTTTCCGGCCTCTCTGCATGTTCGGAGTTGGCTTGTCGATCGACGGATTGGTGACTGCGATGCGGTGGAGCGACCCGGCCGAAAAGGCCGGATATGACCGGAGCTGTATGAACGTTCTTTATCCCCTTCCGTCTCGGTCGATGGCGAGTGCGTCTAGGCGCCATCGCGCCCGCAACGGCATGGTAGGGCTTTCGACAAAAATGGTTACACCGGTTGGGCGCCGCTGGCGCCGGAGATGCGGGCTGTGATCACAGCGTACTGTTCCAACTGCAAGTCGGTCGAGATCCGTGATCTTGCCAATCCTCCGGAATTGCCGGCGGATATGGTATGGATCGACATGATCGAGCCGACTCGCGAGGAAGAACTGCATGTCGAAAAGATCCTTGGCATCGAAGTGCCGACCCGGGACGACCTCAGGGCGATTGAGCCGTCAGCCCGCCTATACGTCGAAGGCAATGCCGTATACATGACCGCTTCGCTGATCTGGAAAGCAGAAACGGAAGCACCCACCCTGACGGATGTCGCCTTCATCCTCGCCGGCGACAAGCTGGTGACCATACGCTACGCCCATCCGAAATCCTTCGCCCTCTTTATCGCCGCCCTGCACCGCATACCCGAGCAGTGGCGCAGCGGCGGAGCTCTGCTTGCCAAGCTCCTGGAAACGATTGTCGATCGCACCGCCGAAGTTCTGGAAATGTCGGTGTCCCGCCTGGACATCCTCTCCGTCCACGTCTTCGGTGATCGCGCCAAGAAGGTGCGCAAGCCTTCGAACTATCTGGAAGAAAAGCTGAAGGACATTGCCGGCCATCACAGGATGATCAGCAAGCTGCGCGACAGTCTCGGTTCGCTCTCGCGCCTTCTCACCTTCTTCTATACGATTCCGGTCGTGCAGCACGATCAGGAAACCAAGGAACTCTGCCGAACGATCTCGCGCGACATCCAGTCCCTTTCGGAGCACGCGTCCTTCGTCGCCGGCAACATCACCTTCCTGCTCGACGCCTCGCTTGGCCTCATCAACATCGAGCAGAATGCCATCATCAAGATTTTTTCCATTGCTTCGGTCGTGTTCTTGCCGCCGACGCTGGTCGCTTCCATCTATGGCATGAATTTTGAATACATGCCGGAGTTGCACCTGGCTGCGGGTTATCCTTACTCGCTCGGTCTCATGGTGATCTCCGCCGTCGTTCCCTTCTTCTTTTTCCGCTGGAAAGGCTGGCTCTGAGGAGCCTGTAATTGCTTCATGTCTGAAGAAAGCCATTCTCAAGAACGTGACCTTACGCCGCGCAAGCTCTTTTATCTTGCGCTAGGCTCCGTAGGTGTCGTTTACGGGGATATCGGCACGAGCCCGCTTTACGCGTTTCGCGAAGCGCTGAAGCCCGTCGCTCACGATGGTCTCACCCGCTTCGAGGTTATCAGCCTTATTTCACTGATGATCTGGGCGCTGACCATCATCGTCACCATCAAATACGTGCTCTTCCTGCTGCGCGCCGACAACGACGGCGAAGGCGGCACCCTGTCACTGCTGGCCCTCCTGATGAAGACCGCCAATGGCCATACTGCGCTGCTGATGCTCCTCGGCCTGATGGGTGCGGCACTCTTCCTTGGTGACGCGATGATCACGCCGGCACTGTCAGTCCTGTCGGCGGTCGAAGGTATCAAGCTGGTCACGCCGCGCCTGTCGGAATATATCGTGCCGATATCGGTGGCGATCCTGGCGCTTCTTTTCGTCGTGCAATCTCACGGCACGGGCGCGGTCGCACGCTTCTTCGGCCCAATCACGGCGCTCTGGTTCTTGGTTATGGCCGCCGCCGGCATTGCCCATATTTCGGACGATTACGGCATTCTCGCCGCCTTCAACCCCTATTATGCCGTCAGCTTCCTGCTGCATGAGGGCTTCTACGGCATCGTGGTCCTCGGCGCCGTTTTCCTGACCGTCACCGGTGCGGAAGCGCTTTACGCGGACCTCGGCCATTTCGGTCGTCGCCCGATCCAGTGGGCCTGGTTCCTGCTGGTTTTCCCGTCGTTGACGCTGAATTATCTGGGGCAGGGCGCGCTCGTTCTCGGCAATCCGATGACGATGTCCGATCCCTTCTACCTTATGTACCCGCAATGGGCGCTGCTGCCGGTCGTCATCCTTGCGACTGCCGCCACAATCATCGCCAGCCAGGCCGTCATCACCGGTGCCTTTTCGCTCGTGCGCCAGGGGATCAACCTCGGCTTCCTGCCGCGCATGGAAATCCTCTTCACGTCCGAGACCAATACCGGGCAGATCTTCGTACCGTCGGTCAACGCAGTGCTGTTCTTCGGCGTTATCTTCCTCGTGCTCGGCTTCAAGACTTCGGATGCACTGGCCACCGCCTACGGCATCTCTGTCACCGGCGCGATGGTCGTCACCTCGATCATGGCCTTCGAATTCGTCCGCGCCCGCTGGAACTGGTCGCTTCCTGTTGCCATCATCGCGCTGCTGCCGCTGGTCATTCTCGAGCTGATCTTCTTCGGCGCCAACCTTCTGAAGATTCATGACGGCGGTTACATTCCGATCATGATTGCCACGGCCTTCACCGTCATCATGTGGACCTGGCGTCGCGGCACGGCAATCCTGACGGAAAAGACCCGCCATACGGATATTCCGCTTGCCTCTTTCGTAAGCTCCATCGAGCGCAAGAGCGAGCATTCGCCGGCCCATGTTCCGGGCACCGCAATCTTCCTGACCAGCGATCCGGACTCGGCACCCGCCGCATTGCTGCACAATCTCAAGCACAATCATGTGCTCCATGATCGCAACGTCATCCTGACGATCCGCACGGTCAACAAGCCGCGTGTCTCGCCGCAGGAGCGCTACAAGGTCGAGCAGATATCCGAACGCTTTTCGCGCGTGGAACTGCTCTTCGGCTTCATGGAATCACAGAATGTCTCCCAGGCGCTGGCGGCCTTGCGCAAGACCGGCCTGAAGTTCGACATCATGACGACCTCCTTCTATCTCGGCCGCCGCAAGCTGGTGCCTGATGCGAAGTCCGGCATGCCCTACTGGCAGGACCGCCTCTACATCGCGCTCGCCAACGCTGCCGCGAATCCCTCCGACTACTTCCGCCTGCCGGCCAACCGTGTGGTGGAACTGGGCTCGCACGTCATAATTTGATGGGGTCGAGAGGGCGTTTCGTCGCTCTCTTTATCCAGCGCCGGCGCTGTTTCATGAGTTTGTAAAGACCCCGCCCAAACCCCTCCCCACAAGGGGGAGGGACTTAAGCTGCCGCGCACGATTTCGATGTCTTCAGCCTTTTGAAAGCGGCAACGCGCTCTTTCCGGGTTAAGCCCTTCCCACCTGTGGGAGGGGTCGGGGAGGGGACTTTTCGCCGGGCGGAACTCCCATCCCCCTAAAATCCCAACAGCTTTAGCATATGCAAGAATCCTCATGGTCATATTCCGGCACGGGTCGTTAACCAGCTATCAAGGTTAATGCGAGATTTTCTTGGGACTGTTCCTGCGTCCCATGCCTGGAGTCCGCGTTGCGTCGAAATGGTCATTCTCGCAGCAAGCTGCGTCTCTTGCCCCAGAATTGGGCCTCTCCCGCGATTTTCGGCGTGGCCGGATGGCTGATCTTTCCGAGCGTCGCTTCTCATGCCGATCTTGCCACCATGCTCGCCGGTCTCGATAATGATGGCGAAAGCTGGCGCATGGTTCTGACCAATTCGCCGGCAGGCTCCATTCACCAGGCGGAACTCGCCTTTGCCGATCCTGCGGTCACCGGTTCGATCCCGTCAGGCGCCGGCATGGTGCTGCCGGACGGCCGAAAGGTCGCCTTCGTTTCGGGCAAAAAAGGCAACGAGGGCATCCCGGACGAGGATCGCGTCAATCGCAATGCCAAGAAGGGCCGCGTCGTTGCCGTTGAAAGAGTGCAGCCGCCGAAGGATTTCTCCGCCGGCTCCATCCTCGAGCGCACGAAACTCCTTTTCCGCCCGGTCTTTGATCTCAAGGACAAGTCCGCCTTCGTCAAGCCGGCGATCAGGGGCAAGGAGATCGAGATCGCGACTGCCTTCTACAAGACACAGCCGGTGCAACAGCAGGACACTGCCGTCCCGGAAATGCTGGCAAGCCTCGTGACCAGCAACAAGGCCGACGTATTGGCGACAGCCTATGCACCTGCCGCACCGGATTATTCCCGTCAGTCCCCCTTCGATTCCATCCTGACCGACAAGGATGAAGGCCGCTTCGTGCCGCAGATCGGTCCAAAAGACCATGCCTGGGCCGCCAGCATCCTGCCGCCAAGCGTCTTCTCCGCCAGTGAGCAGCAGTGCCTGGCTTCGGGCATCTATTTCGAAGCGCGCGGCGAATCCGTGAAGGGGCAGGCGGCGGTCGCGCAGGTCATCCTCAACCGCGTCCGTAACCCGGCCTATCCGAAGACCATTTGCGGCGTCGTCTACCAGAACGAGGACTGGCGCAACCGCTGCCAGTTTTCCTTCGCCTGCGACAACATCAAGGACCGCGTGAATTCACAATATCACTGGCGCGTTGCCCGCGACGTTGCCATGGCCGTGACTGCCGGCAAGATCTGGCTGCCGCAGGTTGGATCGGCCACGCATTACCATGCCGTCTACGTCCGGCCCGATTGGGCCAGGACCATGGAAAAGGTAGGCCGCATCGGCATGCATGTCTTCTACCGGACTTACGGCGGCGGTTGGAGCTGAGGCAAAAGGGCTGCTGATTGCGGATTTTATGCAGACCGGCACAGTTCGAAGACGGATTCTTTGGATGAAATCGGGCGCAGGTGGCCAGATTCCGCTTAAATAATTGATTTTTTGCGGTTATTTTATGGCTGGACACGGGCTGTCTACGCCTTGACTATGCTAATCCCTAAAACTATGTTGCGCGCGACTTCAGAACGGGCCGGAAGGTTCTTTAACCTTTGCGTCCGTGGTTCGGAAAACCGGGGTAGCGGGATTGCGGGCGACGGGAGCGGAGGAGAGCACGATGGCGGATGACCGCGAAGAAAGTCTTGAGCAGCGCCGTCGGCAGCTGGAAGCGGAACTCGCCTCCAAGCGTGTCGATGACAGGAAGGAAGAAGCGCGGGAGGCCAGCGCCGAGCAGAGCCGTAAAGGTTATGCACAGGCGATGAAGCTCTCCAGCGAATTCATTTCCGCCATTGTTGTTGGTGCTGTACTCGGCTGGCTCTTCGACCATTTTGTTGGCACGACGCCTTGGGGGCTGATTGTTCTTCTGCTTCTTGGATTCTGTGCCGGCGTACTGAATGTTCTGCGCGCCGCGGGGAAGGTTTCCCAACCCCTGGATCGCAGAACACCTGAGAAATAAGGGCCGTTCTGGTCCAGTGCAATTTTCGCCTTCGGGCGGATCAAAGAGAGAGAGCAACCGGTGTCAAACGATCCGACTCATCAGTTCCAGATCTTCAAGATTGTGCCGATCGAGATCGGCGGGATTGATTTCTCGTTCACCAACGCATCTCTCTTCATGGTGGCTTCGGCTGCTGTCGCTGCTGGTTTCCTCTATTTCTCGACCACGAGCCGCGCCATTATTCCGGGCCGTTCGCAGTCGCTTGCCGAAATGTCCTATGAGTTCATTGCCGGCATGCTGAAGGAAGGGGCGGGCACCAAGGGGATGAAGTTCTTCCCGCTGGTCTTCTCGCTCTTCATGTTCGTACTGACGGCAAACCTGCTCGGCATGTTCCCGTATTTCTTCACGATTACCAGCCAGATCATCGTCACTTTCGCACTGGCGATCCTCGTCATCGGCACGGTTCTCGTCTACGGCTTCTATAAGCACGGCTTCCACTTCTTTAATGTCTTCGTGCCCTCGGGCGTGCCGGGCATTCTGTTGCCGCTGGTCGTCTCGATCGAAATCATTTCCTTCCTGTCCCGTCCGATTTCATTGTCGGTTCGTCTTTTCGCAAACATGCTCGCTGGTCACATCACGCTGAAGGTGTTCGCAGGCTTCGTCGCCTCGCTTGGAGCCCTCGGTGCAGTCGGTGTCGGCGGAGCCGTTCTTCCTCTCATCATGACCGTCGCCCTGACCGGTCTCGAGTTCCTCGTCGCCTTCCTCCAGGCTTACGTCTTTGCGGTGCTGACTTGCATGTACCTCAATGACGCGATCCATCCGGGCGGGCACTAAGGATAACGACATCGACGTCAAAGGGCGTCAGTCATTCGCCGCAACAACCATTTCAAAGGAGTTCAACATGGAAGCGGAAGCAGCAAAGTTCATCGGTGCAGGCCTGGCTTGCTTTGGTATGGCCGGTACGGCTCTCGGCCTCGGCAATATCTTCGGCAGCTACCTCTCCGGCGCTCTGCGCAATCCGTCTGCAGCTGACAGCCAGTTCGGCCGTCTGGTATTCGGCTTCGCCGTTACGGAAGCTCTGGGCATCTTCTCGCTGCTCGTTGCTCTCCTTCTGCTCTTCGCCGTCTAATATCGGTGGATTGATGGATCACGGCCTGCGAACAGCGAGCCGTGATCCTTTGCATTTGCAGTACACCTGGAGGTGAGCATGTACTTTGTGACCCCGGCCTACGCTGAAGAGGCACCGGCGGGAACCGCGACGGATGCGCATGCCGCTCCGGCTGCCGGCGAGGTTCATACCGAGACCGGCGTCGCCGAAGGCGGGCACGCGCGTGGGCCTTTCCCGCCTTTCGATTCGTCGACCTATGCATCCCAGCTTCTGTGGCTGGTGATCACGTTTGTCATTTTCTACCTGCTCATGCAAAAGGTCATCGCACCGCGCATCGGCGCCATCATCGAGCAGCGTCACAGCCGCATTTCGCAGGATGTCGAGGAGGCCGGCCGCCTGAAGGCTGAAGCCGACGCCGCCGTCGCAACCTATGAAGGCGAACTTGCCGCTGCCCGCGCCAAGGCGAACTCGATCGGCACTGCTGCTCGTGATGCCGCCAAGGTCAAGGCCGAGGAAGACCGCCGCGCCGTTGAGGCAAGCCTGACCGAAAAGCTGAAGGCTGCCGAGGCCCGCATCGCCGATGTGAAGGCAAAGGCTTTCGCCGATGTCGGCGCCATCGCCGAGGAAACCGCGTCTGCTGTGGTCGAACAGCTTATTGGCGGTTCCGCTGCCAAGACTGACGTTGCCGCTGCCGTCGCAGCAGCCGAGAAGGAGGCTTGATCGATGGAATTTGCTCTTGATGCAACTTTCTTCGCCCTTGTCGGCCTCGTTATCTTCCTGGCCCTGATGGTTTACCTGAAGGTTCCGGGCATGATGGCGAAGTCGCTGGACGACCGTGCCGATCAGATCCGCAACGAGCTGGCAGAAGCCAAGCGTCTGCGCGAGGAAGCCCAGCACCTGCTCGCCGAATATCAGCGCAAGCGCAAGGAAGCTGAAGCCGAAGCTGCCCACATCGTGGCGGCTGCCGAGCGCGAAGCCGAAATGCTGACCGCTGAAGCCAAGAAAAAGACGGAAGAATTCGTCGCTAACCGCACGGCTCTTTCCGAGCAGAAGATCAAGCAGGCCGAAGTCGATGCGATGAAGGCCGTTCGCTCTGCCGCAGTCGATCTCGCCATCGCAGCCGCCGAAGCCGTTATCGGCAAACAGGCCGATGGCAAGGTTCAGTCCGAACTCTTCGGTCAGGCCGTCGGCGAAGTGAAGACCCGCCTGAACTGAGCCGCAGCTCGATACTATTGGAAAAGCCCCGCTTCGGCGGGGCTTTTTGTTTTATTTGTATGGGTTGTCTGGCGTGATGCGCGTGCCGGCGATGGCGGTCTCGCACGACCGAGCGGTCCTGAGATGCGAGTCACGACCGCGGTTATTCGCCGAGCATCTCGCCGTTCGCTTCGATCTCTACGCCATCCTTGCGCAGCGGCCGGAAGGTCATCCGGTGCAGCGAGCAAGGGCCATGCTTCTCGATACCGGAGCGGTGCTGCGCGGTGCCATATCCGGCATGGGCGGCAAAACCATATTCGGGAAATACAAGATGCGCGCGTGCCATCATCCGGTCGCGCGTCACCTTCGCCACGATGGACGCGGCGGCGATCGAAACCGATCGGGCGTCGCCCTTCACCACAGCCTGCCCGGGGCAGTCGAGCCCGACAGGCACATCGAGCCCATCCGTCAGCACATAACTTGCCGGTACGGAAAGGCCGCAGATCGCGCGGCGCATGGCGTCGAGGCTTGCCTTGCGGATATCGGTTTCGTCGATGCGGGTGGAGCTGGAAGAAGCGATGGAAACCGTGGCGGTTGCAAGAATTTGGACGAACAGCTCCTCGCGCTTCTGCGCCGAAAGCTGTTTGGAATCGTTGAGACCTTCAGGAATGCGCTTGGGATCGAGGATCACGGCTGCAGCAACGACAGGGCCCGCCAGTGGCCCGCGTCCGGCCTCATCGGCGCCCGCGACGGGCCAGTGGCCGGCCTTGCGAGCCTTCAGCTCCAGCCGGAAATCCGGCACGAGGGGGACCTCTTCAAAGAGCAGAGGAGAATCGGGTGACGTGCGACGTTTCATGCGGTTGAACCTCGCACGCCAACCCGATTTCCTGCAAGCCCCCGGATCAGGGCGGCGACGGCCGGGGGCAGTCCGGCAGATGGTGCGGTCAGGGCCATCCGCAGGAATTGCGCAAGACAGAAGACGCAGGGCAGGTCTTCTTCACGTCTTGCGCAAGCTCACAAGCAATTCCAGCAAAAGTGCGTAGCGGTTTCACGTCCGGAATTGCGTAAACAACAAAGCAATTCCAGCAAAAGTGCATCGCGGTTTTGCGTTTTCGGAATTGCACGAAAATATCCAGTCACAGCAACGAAAGCTGCACGCCGCTTCCATTCGGCGGCACGAAGAGATCATCGCGCAAGGCAAGGCTTCGACGGGTCAATTCCAGCCGCTTCGCAGCCATCTCGAAGCGTCGGGCGATCTGCCACGCGTAGGGTCCGGCGCCTTTCATGCGCTTGCCGAACTCGGCGTCATAATCCTTGCCGCCACGCATTGAACGCACCAGCGACATGACATGACGGTAGCGGTCAGGATAGTTCTGCAGCAGCCAGTCGCGGAACAGGGGGCTTACTTCCAATGGCAGCCGCAGCAATACATAACTCGCTTCTTCCGCTCCTGCCGTTTTGGCGGCATCGAGAATGCGTTCCAGCTCATGATCGTTGAGCGCGGGGATGATTGGCGCGGCCATCACGGACGTACGCACACCGGCCTCGGAAAGCCCGCGGATCGCCTCCAGCCTGCGCGTCGGCGTCGAAGCTCGGGGCTCCATGAGGCGCGCAAGCTTGCGGTCGAGCGTCGTGACCGAAATGCCGACGCGCACGATGTTCTTTGCCGCCATCTCCGTGAGGATATCGAGATCGCGCAGGATCATCGCCGACTTGGTGACGATCGCAACGGGGTGGTTCGCCTTGTTCAGCACTTCGAGGATCTGCCGCATGATGCGCCATTCCTTTTCGATCGGCTGGTAGGGATCGGTATTGGTGCCGATCGCGATGACGCGCACCTTGTAGCCGGGTTTGGCAAGCTCGCGCTCCAGGAGCTTCGGTGCGTCCGGCTTGGCGAAGAGCTTGCTCTCGAAATCCAGCCCTGCCGACAGGCCCATATAGGCATGGGTCGGCCGGGCAAAGCAGTAGATGCAGCCATGCTCGCAGCCTCGATAGGGATTGATCGACCTGTCGAAGGAAAGATCGGGAGACTCGTTGCGGGTAATCGCCGTGCGTGGCTTCTCGATCTGGACATCCGTCTTGAAGGGGGGCAGTTCCTCGAGCGTCTGCCAGCCATCATCGAAGGCCTCGCGCTGTGTCGGCTCGAAGCGGCCGGTGGGGTTCAGCCCCGCACCGCGGCCGCGTCGCCGGTCGACTTCGACGCGCAGCCCCGAGGCCGCGATCATCGCGTCGGCAATATCTGCCTTATTGGCAGGCGCAAATGCCGCCTGTCCTGCAAGGGACTGTGGTCTCATCGGATTCTCCAGCGGCGAAAAACGTTCGATTTCGCTCGTTTGATGATTATATTCCTATCGGCAAAAAGAGAACAATGCAAGAACAAAATGAGGAAAGTCGCACTGGCAAATTTTTGTGCGGCGCTCTATAAACAGGCAATGTTGACTGTTGTTCTTGAATGCCAGGATCAGGAACCTGAGCTGGCCCAGACCCTATCGGTATTGGTGGCGGGCGCCGTGGAGGGCCTCGTCAGCGACGTGGTCGTGCTCGATCACGGCTCCCGCGATGGTACCTCGCGGGTGGCGGACGCTGCCGGCTGCCGCTTCCATTCGCAGTGGGATATCAAGGACATCATCCGATCGGCCCGTGGCGAATGGCTGCTTTTCGTCGAGCCGGGCGCAAGACCGCAGGCGGGCTGGATCGACGAAGTTTCGGAATATGTCGCCTTGAACAAGGTCCCTGCGCGCTTCACTGCCTCGCGCGGCTATCGACGTCCCTTCTTCCAGCGCGTCGGTCGTTCAAGGCCGCCGCTCGAACTCGGCCTGCTCATGCCGAAGAAGCTCGCCATTTCAGCGGCAAAGAGCGGCATGCGCTTGACCGAATTCGTCAAGGCACAGAAGCCGCGTCAGCTTTCCAGCGAATTGATTCCCTCCTGGGTCGCCCGTGCCGCGCGGTAGCTACGACATTTCCGCGACATTGCGCAAAAATGGCGCCCAATCGAATTTTGCGCTATAATTGGAGCATGGCGCCGCCGAAGCGCCTCGCTTCGTAACGGATGGCCATGAGATGCCGGTGAGCGGCAGAGCAGGTCAACGAAAATCTCCTCTTCTCCCGGCTTCCGGCGAAAGGAGGTGCGTCATGCTACGCAATATGGTCCACGGCCTGCTGGCCGCCATACTGACGACATCGCTGATCGCGCATCCGCATCCGGCAGCATCGCAGATGATGCGCAGTTGCGCAGGCCGATCCGAGATCGTCAAATTTCTGGACAGCAACTTTGGTGAAAAGCTCACCGCAGTCGGGTTGATCAATCAGAACGCCATTCTCGAGGTCTATGCCGCCGAAAGCGGCACTTGGACGCTCCTCGTCACGGATGTTCATGGCATAAGCTGCGTGCTGTTATCAGGCGACAGCTGGGAAACGATGCCCGCCCTGCCGGGTCTGGCAACATAGAGGACATCGCTGTCGCAGCCGGTCTATTTCGTCGCGCCGCGCTTCAGATGTTCGTCGAGCCGGGGCATGATCTCCACGAAATTGCAGGGCATCTGCCGGTAGTCGAGCTGCGCCTTCAATATACCGTCCCAGGCATCCTTGCAGGCGCCGGGCGAGCCCGGCAGCACAAAGATGAAGGTGGCGTTGGCAACACCTGCCGTAGCGCGCGACTGGATCGTCGACGTTCCGATCTTGTCGTAGGAAATCCGGTGGAACACGGCCGAAAATCCATCCATCCGCTTTTCGAAGAGCGGTTCCAGCGCATCGGGCGTCACGTCACGGCCGGTAAAACCGGTCCCGCCCGTGGTGATGACGACGTCGATTTCCTTGGCTTCCGTCCAGGCACGCACGCGGGCGGTGATCCTCTCGCGGTCGTCGGGAACGATATCGCGGTCGATCAGCTGATGTCCGGCTTCCGCAATTCGTGCCGCCAGCGTGTCGCCGGATTTGTCATCGGCCGGCGTACGCGTATCCGAAACGGTCAGAACCGCTATGCCGAGCGGAATAAAAGGTCGTTTTTCGTCCAGGCCTGCCATCACGCGCCTCCCGCGAAAGTCTCCGTCGCCTGGAAATACCAGTCCGGGCGCGCGGCGTGAAGACGCTCGGCGGCACGCAGCGCGGCAACGGGCGTCTCGAAAATGCCGAAGCAGGTCGCACCAGAGCCGGACATGCGGGTGAAAAGCGCGCCTTCTGCAGCGAGCATGCCAGAAATCTCGGCAATTTCGGGAACCAGCTCCCGCGCCGGCGGCTCAAGATCATTGCGTGTCGCTCTTATGGCTTCCATCCAGTGCGGCGACTTTTTCAGGACCAGGCGAGGATTATTCTTGATGACAAGCCGCCGGAAGATCTCGGGCGTGGAAACGCCTTTAAGCGGATTGGCGAGCACCACAGCGAAGGAGGGCAGGGCATCGGCCGTCTCTATCTGTTCGCCGATGCCGCGTGCAATCAGCGGCGTGCTTTTGAGGCACATCGGCACGTCGGCTCCAAGCGTCAGGGCGAGGGCAGCAATAGTTTCTGTCGGAAGCGGCACGTTCCACAGGCGCATAAGCCCGCGCAGAGTCGCTGCTGCATCGGCAGACCCGCCACCGATGCCGGAAGCGATCGGCAGGTTCTTCTCGAGATGGATGCGCACAGGCGGAGCACCACCCGCCGCTTCCCGCAGCAGGTCGCGGGCCTTCAACACCAGATTGGTGCCGGGGTCATCGGCAAGCACGTCGGCGAACTGGCCGGAAAGCGTGAAGTCATCGGCATCGGCTGGGGAAAACCCCAACCGATCGCCGTGGCGCGTAAACGTCACCAGCATTTCAAGAAGGTGATAGCCGTCGGCCCTCTGGCCCGTCACATGAAGGGCAAGATTGATTTTTGCGCAGGCATCTTCAGCAACGGCGAAATCGCCGAGCCCGGAAAGCAGCATGCCCGTTTCAGGCATGCGGCCTCAGGATTTCTTGTCGACCGGCGGCGGCGTCGCCGGCGGCGGGTCAGGCTGCTTCTTGTCGGCCGCCTTGGCATCATCGTCCTGCGCCGGCAAGCCGTTTGCGACCTTATCCTTGATCTTCGGGATCTGGGCTTCCTCGGGTTCGGAGGCGAGTGCCCGGTTCCACTGATAGACAGCTTCCAGCTTGCGGCCCACGCGCCAGTAGGCGTCGCCGAGATGGTCGTTGATTGTCGCGTCGCCAGCCTTGATCTGCGCTGCACGTTCCAATTCGTCGACGGCATCGTTGTAACGGCTGAGGCGGAAATAGGCCCAGCCGAGCGAATCGATGATGTAGCCGTCGTCAGGACGGAGCTCGACGGCCTTCTTGATCATCTCAAGGCCCTCGTCGAGGTTGCGGTTCATGTCGATCCAGGAATAGCCGAGATAGTTCAGAACCTGCGGCTGGTTCGGATTGAGGTCGAGCGCCTTGCGGAAGTTAGGTTCCGCCTGATCCCACTTCTTCAGCCGCTCATAGGCGATGCCACGCTGGAAGAAGACGCTCCAGTCTGCGCGGCCTGGCAGCGGCCCGATCACCTCGACAGCCTTGTCGTAATTATCGGCCATCGCCTGATAATCCTTGGCGTCGGAAAGCACGCTGCCATAGGCGAGATAGCTTCTGACATCCTTCGGGTCTGAAGCGATCAGCGCCTGCAGGTGCTTGCGGGCTTCCTCCACTTTGCCGCCCTGCGCGAGCGCGAGGCCCAACTGCAGTTCGGAAATGCGGCGCATCGGCGAATTCGCCGGCACCTTCTGGTAAAGCGCAATGGCCCGGTCCATCTGTTCCTGTTTTTCGGCAATGCCGCCGAGCAGAACCAGCGTGTCGGCGCTGTTCGGATCGAGCGCATTGGCCGTCTGCAGATAGAGCGAGACGATATCTTCGGCACCGTCGCGGTTCAGCGCTCCGCCGACTGAAAACAGCACGCCGGCTGCACCTTCTTCCGCACTCTTGACTTGCTGTTCCTGCTTCTCGCCCTTTTCGATACTGTCGCGCAGTGCGTTCAGCGGCGTATAGTTCGGCAGCAGGTTGTCGCCGACCGAGACAGCGTCGAGCGCCTTCTGCTTGTTGCCCTGCGAAGCTTCAAGGCGTGCGAGTGCCATGATGGCGCGCATGAAGGTGTCGGGCGCAGTTGCGCCGCCTTCCTTGTCCAGTACGGCATCATTGAGATGTTGGCGGGCGGATTTGACGTCGCCGTTGACGATCGCGATCGCACCCGCATTGTAATTCTGGAAGATGCGGACCCAATCCGGGCCCTTCATCTTCTCGACCATCGCAAGCCCTTCCTTGCCGCGGCCGGCGCCGACGCGCGCCCAGGCCAGCAGCAGGTCGTTCATCATGCGGTCGAGATCGTTCGGCCCGTCATATTTCAGGATCGATTCTGCGGATTTGAACTCGCCGCGGCGCATCGCATCCATGCCGCGCACGATCGTGGTGATACGCTCGACGGTCGGGTCACCCTTCAGGTCGTTCGCATATTTCACGCCGTCCTTGATGTCGCCGTTCAACAGCAGCGAGATCATCAGGCGCTGGCGGATTTCCGGGTTGCCCGGCTCGATCTGCAGGGCTTTCTTGTAGAGCTCGATCGCTGTCGGATAGTCGTGGTCCACATCGGCAGTGCGGGCAGCGAGAAACGCGCCCGAGAACGTGGTAACGCTGTCCGGATCGAAGGTCACGGTCTTGCCGGCATCATCCGCCTTGGCCGCGTCTTCGGCGTTCACGCCGCCGATCCCGCCGAGCGAAAGCACTGCCGCGAGGGCTGCGCTCGAAAGGAGACGGGTGACAAATCTCTGCCGCATTAGAAAACCTTTCTTCAGGGACGGCCGGAACAACGTGCCGACCGCAAAATCAGTTGCAAACACTGATTCACAACAGGATGGCTTTTTTGAAGCGGCCCTGCAAGAAATTCAGCCCACGTTCAAGGACGTTTGATTAAAGCCCGCCGCGCCAAAGCGTACGGCGGCCTTGCGGCAAAGTCATGCTTCTCGTCGAGGCACGCTTCAGTTCACGCGCTCGATGCAGAAATCGATGACTTCTATCAGGGCCGATTTCCAGGGGCTGTCCGGCAGCGGTGCCAGCGCATCGCGTGCGATCGTGCCGTAGTGCACGGCCCGCTGGATCGTGTCGTTGAGCGTGCCGTATTTGGTGATCAGGCCAAGCGCCTTTTCCAGATTGGCATCGCTGCTGTTGCCGCCTTCGATCGCATCGCGCCAGAAGGCGCGCTCGTCTTGCGTGCCGCGGCGATAGGCGAGAATCACCGGAAGCGTGATCTTGCCTTCGCGGAAATCGTCGCCGACATTCTTGCCGAGATCGGCAGCCTTGCCGCCGTAATCCAGCGCGTCGTCAACCAGCTGGAAAGCGAGGCCGAGATTCATCCCGTAGGATTTCAGCGCGTTGCGGTTGGACTTGTTGGTCTCGGCAACGATCGGGCCGACTTCGGCGGCAGCCGCAAAGAGGGCTGCGGTCTTGGCGCGAATGACCGAGAGGTAGTCATCCTCGGTCGTTTCCATGTTCTTGGCAACAGAGAGCTGCAGCACTTCACCCTCGGCGATGACGCAGGCAGCCGAGGAAAGCACGTCGAGCGCTTCCAGCGAGCCGACTTCGACCATCATACGGAAGGCCTGGCCGAGCAGGAAGTCGCCGACAAGGACGCTCGCCTGATTGCCCCAGATCGTACGCGCGGTCGACTTGCCGCGACGCAGGTCGCTTTCGTCCACCACGTCGTCATGCAGCAGCGTTGCCGTGTGCATGAACTCGACTGATGTGGCGAGCTTGATGTGATTCTCGCCCCTGTAGCCGAAAAGCGAGGCTGCAGCGAGCGTCAGCATCGGCCGCAGGCGCTTGCCGCCGGAGGAGATGAGATGGTTCGCCACCTCCGGAATCATCTGGACATCGGAGCCGGCCTTGGAAAGGATAAGCTGATTCACCCGCTCCATGTCAGCCTTGGTGAGGTCCACCAGCGGCTTGATGGAAGCCAGTTTGTTTTTGTTTTCTTCAAGCGGTATGACCACGCCCAACGACCCGGACTCCTGTTCATTCGTTGCCTTTGACAATAGAAAGGGCCGATGGAGGCGGCAAGGGGTGAATTGTCGCTGCCAGCAAATTCGGAAGGGAAAATAACGGCAAATGCATGAGCTTATCCGCGCAAACGATCCCGTTCTGCTCTCTTTTGCCGAGAGCCTCATGAAGGATGCGGGAATTGCGTGCTTCATTGCCGATCAGGGCATGAGCGTGCTCGAGGGATCGCTCGGCATGCTGCCGCGCCGCCTCCTGGTTGACGAGACGATGGCCGATCAGGCCCGGCGCATCCTCACCGATGCGGGTCTCGGCGGCGAATTGCGCGAGCGGAAGTGAAAGATGACGCAGGCGGTGACTGACACGATAGACGCCTTTCATCGCGGCCTTTTTCATATCGTTCAGCCGAAGGGCAGGGGGCATCGTGCCGGCATGGACGCCATGCTGCTAGCCGCTCTTATTGCCGATGATCGCGCGATCAAGGTGGCCGATCTCGGTGCCGGAGCGGGTGCAGCCGGCCTTGCCGTCGCCTCGCGCCTTGCAAAGGCCGAGGTCGTACTCTTCGAGCGATCGGCGGAGATGGCTGACTACGCCCGCCGCAGCATCGAACTGCCTGGCAACGCCCATATGGCGGGCCGCGTCTCGGTCGTCGAGGCCGATGTCACGCTGACGGCCAGGGCGCGAAACGACGCAGGTCTCATCGACGAAAGCTTCGATCACGTTATTATGAACCCGCCGTTCAACGATGCCGGCGACCGCAGGACGCCGGATGCGCTGAAGGCCGAAGCCCATGCCATGACGGACGACCTGTTCGAAAGCTGGATCCGAACGGCCGGGGCCATCATGACACCGGGCGGACAACTGTCGCTGATCGCAAGGCCGCAATCGATCGCCGAGATCATCGACGCCTGCGGCAGACGCTTCGGCGGCATCGAGATCACTGCCGTTCATCCGCGTGAAGGAGAAAACGCCGTCCGCATCCTGGTGACCGCGATCAAGGGCTCACGGGCAAGGCTTTCCCTGCGCGCGCCTCTCGTCATGCACGAAGAGGGGAGCCACAAGTTCTCCCCTCTCGTCGATGATTTCAACAATGGCCGCGCGGCCTATGGCAGGCTCTGAAGCAATTCCACCGTTCGCAATTGCGTAAAGAACCAGTTCAGGAATTGCCGCAGAACAAGCTTAGCCACCAGTCACGAAGTCGAGGAGCAACTTGACGTTCAGACCGGCGATCACGACAGCGATCACATAGGCGACGGCGCTCAGCCACTTCGGTGCCACCAGTTCGCCCATCTTCGCCTTGCTGGCCGTGAACATGACGAGCGGGAAGACGGCGAAGGAAAGCTGCAGGCTGAGCACCACCTGCGTCAGGATCAGAAGTTCTGCAGTGCCCTGATCGCCATACCAGATCGTCACGAAAGCGGCGGGAACGATCGCGATGGCGCGGGTGATCAGGCGGCGCACCCATGGCTTCAGCCGGATTTTCAGGAAACCTTCCATGACGATCTGTCCGGCAAGCGTCGCGGTGACCGTGGAATTCAGGCCGCAGCAGAGCAGCGCGATGCCGAAGAGCGTCGGCGCAATCGCAAGACCGAGCAGCGGCGACAACAGCGAATGCGCTTCACCAAGTTCCACCACATCCGTCTTGCCATTGGCATTGAAGGCGGCTGCGGCAAGGATCAGGATCGAGGCGTTGATCAGCAGCGCGAAGCAGAGCGCCACGGTGGAGTCGAGCGTCGCAAAGGTCAGCGCTTCTTTCTTCTCCGGCACGGTATGGCCGTAGGAGCGCGTCTGCACGATGCCGGAGTGAAGGTAGAGGTTATGCGGCATCACGGTAGCACCCAGAATGCCGAGCGCCAGATAGAGCATTTCCGGATTGGTGACGACCTCCGTTGTCGGCAGGAAGCCCCTGATGACGGCGCCCCATTGCGGATCGGCAAGGAAGATCTGCACCGCAAAGCAGATTGCGATGACGCCGAGAAGCGTGATGATGAAGGCCTCGATCCACCGGAAGCCGAGCCTTTGCAGGAGAAGGATGACGAAGACGTCGAGCGCGGTGATCACCACGCCGATTTCGAGCGGAATTCCGAAAAGCAGATTGAGGCCGATCGCCGTGCCGATCACTTCGGCAATATCGGTGGCGATGATGGCGATTTCTGCAAAGGCCCAGAGCGGTACGGCGACATAGCTTGGATAGGCGTCGCGACAGGCCTGCGCCAGATCTCGGCCGGAGCCGATGGCAAGACGCGCGCAAAGCGATTGCAGCACGATCGCCATGATGTTCGAAAGCAGTGCGACGGTCAGCAGCGCATAACCGAACTTCGATCCGCCGGCGAGCGAGGTCGCCCAGTTGCCAGGGTCCATGTAGCCGACGGCAACCATGTAGCCAGGGCCGAGGAAAGCGGCCGCGCGCCGCCATGTGGAGCTGTGCCGTCCCGTGCCAACAGTGCGGTAAACGTCGGAGAGCGAGGCTTCCCCGCGCTCGGCTCGCCAGCCGCCCTTTGCGTTCGGATTTATGATGTCCATGCCACTTTTACCCAATTATCCATGCCGGCACTATGCCTGATTAGAATGATAATGCAAGTCATTCGCAACAAGAAAATACGGAGGCAATGTTTTGAGAGCGCAGCCATTGCGTTTGTCACTGCAGCGCATACATGCAATGCCCTTGTAATGTGCATATGCATGCTGGCGTCGCCGATCGTATCGAAGGAAGAGAAATGGCTGGATTTTTGAGAAAGCTGATGCCGAAGCGGTTTCGCAAGGATGGGATCGTCATACCCGTCGTCAAGCTGCAGGGCGCGATCATCAGCGGCGGCGGTCAGTTCCGCCCGACCCTCAATCTCGCCAATGTCGCGCCGGTTCTGGAGAAGGCCTTCTCCGCGAAGGACACGCCGGCCGTTGCCATCTCGATCAATTCGCCGGGCGGTTCGCCTGTCCAGTCTCGCCTTATCTTCACGCGCATCCGTGAGCTGGCGCGCGAAAAGCAGAAGAAGGTGCTGGTCTTCGTGGAAGATGTGGCGGCCTCCGGCGGCTACATGATCGCGCTCGCGGGCGATGAGATCATCGCCGACCCGACCTCCATCGTCGGCTCGATCGGCGTCGTCTCTGGCGGCTTCGGCTTTCCGGAGCTCCTGAAGAAAATCGGCGTCGAGCGCCGTGTCTACACGGCAGGCGAGAACAAGGTGATCCTAGATCCCTTCCAGCCCGAGAAGGAAAAAGACATCGAATATCTGAAGAGCCTGCAGCTCGAGATCCACCAGGTCTTCATCTCGATGGTGCGCGAGCGCCGCGCCGGCAAGCTGACGGACGATGCGACAGTTTTCTCCGGCCTCTTCTGGAGCGGCACGCGCGGCCTGGAACTCGGCCTCATCGATGGCCTCGGCGACATGCGTCAGGAACTGAAAAAACGCTATGGCCAGAAAACGAAGCTTCAGCTCGTTACGGCCACTCGTGGCCTGCTCGGCCGCCGTATTCCCGGCATCTCGCCGGTCTCGCTTGAAGGGGCGGCTTCCGGTCTCGCATCGGGGCTTGTCGAAGCGGCGGAAGAAAGGGCATTGTGGAGCCGCTACGGGCTCTAACGGGAGAAACGAGGGGACATGGCACAGCTAGTTACGTTATTGATCCTCGTCTGCGCGGGCTGGTGGCTTTACCGCCGCTTTGTTTCCGATGCGCAGAGGCTTGCTGAAAAATCCCGCCGCGCCGAGAAGGAGCGCCAGACGGGAGCGGTCGGCACGCTGGTGAAGGATCCCACCACGGGCGAGTATCGCCTGAAACGGGAAGAGGAATAGGCCGAATTGGGTCATGATTGCCGCTGACCGGCCGGCTGTTTGTCGGCTTTATCCGGACACGGCGCAAAAGCCTTGACCCCTGCGGCGCTGCGTGGCACCTGTCGCGCTCATTCCAAGCAATCGGTATCCTTCCATGCCCGCGACAATTCCAGACCATATGAACCCGAAGCGCTCTTTCCAGGCGCTGATCCTCACCCTGCATAATTACTGGGCGGACAAGGGTTGTGCGGTCCTGCAGCCCTATGACATGGAAGTTGGTGCCGGCACCTTCCACCCGGCCACGACGCTGCGCGCGCTCGGCCCCAAGCCTTGGAAGGCCGCATACGTACAGCCCTCCCGCCGCCCGTCCGACGGCCGCTACGGCGAAAACCCCAACCGTTTGCAGCACTACTACCAATATCAGGTCATCCTGAAGCCGAACCCGCCGAACTTGCAGGAGCTTTACCTCGGCTCGCTCGCGGCGATCGGCCTCGACCCGCTGTTGCACGACATCCGCTTCGTCGAGGACGATTGGGAAAGCCCGACACTCGGCGCCTGGGGCCTTGGCTGGGAATGCTGGTGCGATGGCATGGAAGTCTCGCAGTTCACCTATTTCCAGCAGATCTGCGGCATCGAATGCTCGCCGGTTGCCGGAGAGCTGACCTATGGTCTCGAGCGCCTCGCCATGTATGTTCAGGGCGTCGATAACGTCTACGACCTGAACTTCAACGGCCGCGAAGGCGACGAGAAGATCAGCTACGGCGATGTCTTCCTGCAGGCCGAGCAGGAATATTCCCGCCACAATTTCGAATTCGCCAATACCGAGATGCTGCATCGCCACTTCATCGATGCCGAAAAGGAATGCCAGGCGCTTCTCGCTGCTGGCGCGCCTGGCGACAATGCCAACCAGCGCCTGCACAAATGCGTCTTCCCGGCCTATGACCAGTGCATCAAGGCAAGCCACGTGTTCAACCTGCTCGACGCCCGCGGCGTGATCTCCGTCACCGAGCGCCAGAGTTACATCCTTCGCGTACGCACGCTGGCCAAGGCCTGCGGCGAAGCGTTCCTGCTGACGGATGCGGGTGGTTTCGATCTGGTGAACGCCGCGGCTTGAGCTTGCTGCGGCGAGAGCCAAGATCGCGCTCCTCTGACTGTTTGACGATGTCTGTGAAACCTGCGTAGTCTCCCGCAAGACTTGGCTTTCGGGGGGATTCGCGATGTATATCGCTCTTGGCGTCATCGTTCTGATCGCACTCTACGTCATCTTCATCTATAACGGCCTCGTCCGTTCCCGGCAGATGGCCGAGGAGGCTTGGTCCGGAATCGATGTGCAGCTGAAGCGCCGTGCCGACCTGATCCCGAACCTGATCGAGACCGTCAAGGGATATGCGGCCCACGAAAAGAGCACGCTTGAAGAGGTCGTCGAGCTTCGCAATAAGGCTCAGGCCGTTCCTGCTGGCGATGTTGCCGGCAGGGCGCAGGCGGAAGGTCTGCTCGGGCAGGCGCTTGGCCGGGTGATGGCGCTGGCCGAAGCCTATCCCGATCTCAAGGCCAACCAGAATTTCTCCGAACTCCAGGCCTCGCTGGAAACGATGGAAAGCGAAATCCAGATGGCACGCCGCTATTATAACGGCGCTGCCCGTGATCTGAACGTCAAGGTCGAAAGCTTCCCCTCGAACCTCGTTGCCGGCCAGTTCGGATTCTCCAAGCGCGAATATTTCGAAATCACCAACGAGGCCGATCGCGCCGTACCGTCAGTCAAGTTCTGACCTTTGTCTTTGCCCAAAAACTGCTATGAGCAGTCCGACAAGGCCGCTCGCGGCCGCTGCAATGGACAGAAGAGACAAGCGCAATGAGTAAAGCCAAGCTCACCATCATCCCGCCGGGCAAGCCGCTCACCGGTCGTGCCGTGGTTCCGGGCTCGAAGTCGATCACTAACCGCGCCCTGCTTTTGGCAGGTCTTGCCAAGGGCACGAGCCGGCTGACCGGCGCGCTGAAGAGCGACGACACGAAATATATGGCCGAAGCGCTGCGGGCCATGGGCGTGCAGATCGAAGAGCCCGACGACACGACCTTTGTCGTTACCGGCAGCGGCAAGCTTCATCAGCCGAAAGCCCCGCTTTTTCTTGGCAATGCAGGCACGGCCACCCGCTTCCTGGCGGCCGCTGTTGCCTCCGTCGACGGCACGGTCGTGGTTGACGGCGATGAGCATATGCGCAAGCGGCCGATCGGCCCGCTGGTCGCGGCGCTGAGGTCGCTGGGCATCGATGCCGAGGCGCCGACAGGCTGCCCGCCAGTGACCGTGCGCGGCAACGGGCATTTTGCCTCCGGTCGCGTCGAGATCGATGCCGGTCTTTCCAGCCAGTATGTTTCAGCTCTTCTGATGGCCGCACCGCTCGCCAAGCAGGGCGCCAACGCGCCCGTCACGATTGCGCTTGCCGGTACCGATATCGGTGCCCGCGGCTACGTGGATTTGACGCTTGCAGCCATGGAGGCCTTCGGTGCCAAGGTCGAACAACTCGATGCCGCGACCTGGCGCGTCGAACCGACCGGCTACACCGCAACCGATTTCGTCATCGAGCCGGATGCCTCAGCGGCAACATATCTCTGGGCCGCTGAAGTGCTGAGCGGCGGCAAGATCGATCTCGGCGTAGCGAATGATGCCTTCACCCAGCCGGATGCCAAGGCCTATGAAACGATCGTCAAGTTCCCGCACCTGCCGGCCGAAATAGACGGCTCGCAGATGCAGGACGCCATCCCGACGATCGCGGTTCTTGCCGCCTTCAACGAGACACCGGTTCGCTTCGTCGGCCTCGCCAATCTGCGCGTCAAGGAATGCGACCGTATCCGCGCCCTATCCACGGGGCTGAACAATATCCGCGAAGGTTTGGCGGTCGAGGAAGGCGATGATCTGATCGTCCATTCCGACCCTGCGCTCGCGGGCCAGGCTCTGCCGGCCGATATCGACACCTTTGCCGACCATCGCATCGCCATGAGCTTTGCGCTTGCCGGTTTGAAGATCGACGACGTTACCATTCTGGACCCTGATTGTGTCGGCAAGACCTTTCCGGCTTACTGGCGTACGCTTGCGGGGCTGGGGGTTGCCTACAAGGACGAGGCCTGAGCTGAGCCAGGGCTGACCGCAATCGGGAGGGGACATGGTCCGGCGGTTTTTCGGCATTTGTTTCGCGCTATTGCTCGCGCTTGTGGCACAGCCAGCGATCGGTGCGGAATTCATCGCGTCCTTCGATTCCGCCATCCAGGTGGAAAAGAGCGGGGCGATGACGGTAACGGAAACGATCACCGTCAATGCCGAAGGCGACCGCATACGGCGAGGCATTTTCCGCGATTTTCCGCTGACGTTCAGGGATGCAAGCGGGCGGCGTCGCAGCGTCGATTTCAGCGTCGTCTCGGTCAAGCGTGACGGCAGGGACGAGCCATGGCATACGGAATCCGTCTCCGGCGGCATCCGCATTTATGCCGGCTCCGAAGATGTCACGATCTCTCCCGGCCGCCACCAATATGTCTTCACCTATCGGACCGACCGTCAGATCCGCTATTTCAACGATCATGACGAACTTTATTGGAACGTCACCGGCAATGGCTGGATATTCCCGATCCGCTCGGCCGTGGCGACGGTCACCTTTCCCCATGGGGTGACGCCAGAGGATGTGACGTTCTTCACCGGCCCGCTCGGGGCCACGGATAAGAATGCTCGCTCAAGCATCGATGACAACAGGCTGGTTGTCGCGACCACCGCGCCTCTCGGTGAAGGCGAGGGGCTGACCTTTGCCGCAAAGCTGCCGAAGGGGGCGATCGATCCACCGAGTGCCGATCAGGAAAGGTCCTGGTGGTTCACCGATAACCGGGATTATTTCATTGGGTTCGGCGGCCTGATGCTCGTCTTCCTCTATTACACGCGCTCCTGGCTGAAGGTTGGCCGTGATCCGGCGCGTGAGATCGTCGTGCCGCGATGGGATCCACCTTCCGGCATCTCGCCGGCCCTCGTCAACTACATCGACAACAGAGGCTTTTCCGGCCAGGGCTGGACGGCCCTTTCGGCCACGGCTCTCGATCTCGCCGTGCGCGGATACGTCCGGCTCGATGACCTCAAGAACGCCATCGTCATACGCCGCACCGACAAGCCGCTCGGCAAGGAGAAGCTGCAGGCAGGCGAGGCGGATCTCCTGAAAGCCGTGGGCGGCAGCGGCGATACGCTGACCATCGACAAGGCCCACGGCGAGAAGGTCAAATCCGTCGGCCAGAGCTTCCGCTCCTCGATCGAACGGGAACACCGCGGCAAATACTACAATTCCAATGCCGGCTATATCACCGGCGGCGTGATCCTGAGTGCAGCGGCTTTGGTGGCCCTCTTCGTCTTCGGTTCGCTGGAACCGGATACGATCGCACTGATGGTTATCCCGATCGGCATTTCGGTCTTTCTGTCCATTTTCGTAGCGGGCTTCGCAAAGGCACTGCATCGCGGCGGCTCGCTCGTGAGCAAGATTTTCGCCGTTATTGCCATTGCGATCGCCGTCTTCGTGGGCTTGAGCATTCTATCGAGCGTCGTGCTGGCGCTCGCCTCATCACTGATGGAATTTCACGAAACGCCGATGCTGTTTGCCGTCGGCGGCATCGTGCTCTTCAATATCCTCTATTTCTTCATCATGGGTGCTCCGACACCGCTCGGCGCCAAGATGACGGCCGGCGTGGATGGCCTCAGGCAATATCTGACGCTCGCCGAAAAGGACCGCATGAACATGGCCGGCGCGCCGCAAATGTCGCCGCAGCATTTCGAAACCCTGCTGCCCTACGCGGTGGCTCTCGGTGTCGAAAAGCCGTGGTCGCGGACTTTTGAGTCATGGCTGGCCGCAGCCTCGGCGGGCGCTGCCGCGGCTGCCTATAATCCTGGCTGGTATTCCGGCAACTTCAACAGCGGCAGCTTTTCGGACCGGATTGGCGGCTTCTCGTCATCGATGGCCTCGACCATTGCTTCCACCATTCCGTCCCCACCGCCCTCCAGTTCGTCCTCGGGCTTTTCCGGCGGCGGTTCCTCAGGTGGCGGTGGCGGAGGCGGCGGAGGCGGGGGCTGGTAAGCATTCCCGCTTGACCTTTTTGGCCTTCCCGCTTAACCGCCAGACCAACAGGCCAGGTCAAGAGGCCTGACCGGCAGGAAAGGGATCAGGCATGAAGGTTCTGTTGATCGGATCGGGCGGACGCGAGCACGCACTCGCCTGGAAGCTGGCGCAATCGCCGCTGATGACGGAATTCTATGCCGCCCCCGGCAATCCCGGCATTGCCGAGCATGCGACACTGGTCGCGGTCAATGTCGACGACCACGATGCGGTCGTCACCTTCTGTCGGGAAAAGGCGATCGACTTCATCGTCGTCGGACCGGAAGCCCCGCTGGTTGCCGGCATTGCCGATCGGCTGCGTGCCGCGGGCTTTGCAGTCTTCGGCCCGTCTGCGGCGGCGGCTCAACTCGAGGGTTCCAAGGGTTTCACCAAGGATATCTGCGCTCGTTACAACATCCCGACCGGTGCCTATCAGCGCTTCAACAATGCTCCGAAGGCCAAGGCCTATATCCGAGAGCAGGGCGCGCCGATCGTCGTCAAGGCCGATGGCCTTGCCGCCGGCAAGGGTGTGACGGTCGCCATGACGCTTGACGAGGCGCTCGCCGCCGTCGACGATTGTTTCGAAGGTGCTTTCGGGCAGGCCGGGGCCGAAGTCGTCGTCGAAGCCTATCTCGATGGCGAGGAGGCGAGCTTCTTCTGCCTGTGCGACGGCAAGAATGCCCTGCCGCTCGCAACCGCGCAGGATCACAAGCGCGTCGGCGAGGGCGACACCGGGCCCAACACAGGCGGCATGGGTGCCTATTCGCCCGCGCCTGTCATGACGGCGGATATGATCGAACGTACGATGAAGGAAATCATCGAGCCGACTATCCGTGGCATGGCCGAAAGCGGCCATCCCTTCAGCGGTGTCTTCTTCGCTGGCCTGATGATGACCGCCAAGGGGCCGGAACTCATCGAATACAATGTCCGCTTCGGGGATCCCGAATGCCAGGTGCTGATGATGCGATTGAAGAGCGATCTCCTGCCGCTGCTGCTTGCATGCGCTCACGGCACCCTGGATCAGGTCGCGGCCGAATGGACAGACGACCCGGCACTGACCGTCGTCATGGCTTCAAAAGGCTATCCGGGTTCCTATGAGAAGAACACGCCGATCCTCGCGCTGCCGGCCGCCGGCGAGGGCGAGAAGGTGTTTCATGCCGGCACATCGCTGAAGGACGGTGCTCTGGTGGCAACCGGCGGCCGCGTTCTGAACGTGACCGCGACCGGCCACACGGTCGGTGAGGCCAAGGACCGTGCCTATGCCCTTCTCGACGGCGTGAAATGGGAAAATGGCTTCTGCCGTCGCGATATCGGCTGGCGCGCAGTCGAACGCGAAAAGGCGTAGGCAGCAGGCGGACGACGGGCCGTTTCGCTAAATTTTTACCCTTTCTTCTGACGGGATGGAAACAAAGCTGCGCTAATCTGGCTCCCAATACATCGGACCGAAAAGTGTGAAACGGTTTTCGGACAGCCGATGCTCGAACAAACTGAGAGCGGTGGACCGTTTTCCCGTCGCTGCTCTCAAGGGAGACGGAGTAGTATTGATGCGTCGGATTTTCCTCAGTGCGGTATTCCTGCTGGCGGCTGGTTCCGTCATGGCGGGATCGATCGAAGTGGTCGGACCGAGCAAGGCGAAGGAAACAGGCAGCATCATTACCGAAACCTGCGACCACTGCCCGCCGCTTCAGACGGAAGCCTCCAAGAAGGATTATTCGGTGCCGGAACTTCTTCCTGGCGCCTTCCAGCAGGCCGAGGTCCGTGATGTCGACGGAGAAAAGAAAATCTATCGCACCGAAAACTGGATGGGTGGTTCCCCCGTCCTCTTCGTGAGCAAGGCAACGCCCGAGCAGATGCTTGCACTGGCCCCGTCGGCGCCCATCGAGGGCATCGACAATGTGGCGACAGCTGCCGTTATCGGCAGCGATGCCAAACCGGTGGCGGCTGGCGTTGTTGGAACCTTGCCTCTCGACGTCTCCGCGTTTGAGCTCCGTTTCTAGTCGGATCCTTTTGCCACTCCGATCGAAGTTTCGATCACCGCGAACGCACTCTGAACAGAAGCAGGGTGCGTTTTTCTATTAAAATAAGTATATTCTAATTTACATGATTGCATTCGCGAATTGATTGCAACTTACACAAGTCTGCAAGAAGACACCCATCAATTCTACTAGTCCGCTCGAGTAGAAGTCGTGCCTTTGTTAAATGATAATTTAGTCATCCTCTCTAATTTTACTTAGGGAGGACCGGAGAGCGCATGAACGCGTTAGCTGGGCGCGCGATTTCTCGCGCGCAGGTCGGGAGTTGACCGATCCGGGATATTGCTTTTCACCTTTTCCGTGAGGTCAATCATGAAGAAGCTCAAGATTGCCCATCAGCTTTTTGCGCTGGTCGGTGTTCTGATGGCTGCATTTGCAGTCGCGACCTATTTTGAAATCCGTACATCCGAGCAGGCGATCTATGATGAGCGTTTCGACATGCTGCGCACGCAGGTCGAATCGGGCATCTCCGTCCTCAACACCTTCTACGAACGCGAGAAGGCCGGCCAGATGACGCATGAGGCCGCTCAGGCCGAAGCCTTCGACATTCTGAAGCGCGTGACCTTCCAGCCATCCGGCTATCTTTTCGGCTTCGACTACAACGTCATCCAGGTCTTCCATCCGAGCCCGGTCAATCTCGGCAAGGACATGAGCGGCCAGGTCGACAAGACGGGCGCGAAATTCAGCCAGGCCCTTGTCGACCATGGCAAGGCCGGCGGTGGCCGTACATACTATTACTGGACCAAGCCCGGCCAGCCGGAAGACCAGGTCTTTCTCAAGGGCGGCTATTCGAAGGCCTTCGAACCCTGGAAGATCGTCGTCGGCACGGGCGTTTATCTCGACGACCTGCAGGCCAAGGTCAATGAGACGATGTGGAAGGCTCTCACGGCCTGCGCCATCGTCTTCGTTGGCGGTATCGGCGCTGCCTTCTACTTCATCCGCGGCATATCGAACCCTCTGAAGGACGTTCATAACGCCCTGCAGGCAGTTGCCGAGGAAGATGTCTCTCTGAAGATCCCGCATACCGGCATGAACAACGAAGTCGGCATGATGGCGAAGGCGACGCAGTCGCTGCAGGAAAAGATCCGGGAACGCCACGCGATGTCCGATCGCGAGGCTGCCCAGCAGCTGGCTCTCGAGAGCGAGCGCGAAAGCAACCTGCGCCATCAGCAGGACGAAGCCTCGCTGCAGGCCCGCGTCGTCAGCACCATCGGCCAGGCGCTGGAACAGATCGCCCGCGGCGACCTGACGGTTCGTTGCGCCGACATCGGCCAGAAATACGCGGCACTGCGTGACAACTTCAACGATGCGCTCTCGCATCTGGAAGCTGCCATGGCCCAGGTCAGCGCCAAGGGTGGTGACATCGGCGTCGCCAAGGAAGAGATCCGCCGTGCCTCCAACGAGCTGTCGCAGCGTACCGAGCGCCAGGCCGCCAGCCTGGAAGAAACCTCGGCTGCTCTCGATGAGCTGACCGTCGCCGTTCGCCAGACCGCCGATGGTGCGCATGAAGCCAGCAAGCGGGTTCACTCGGTCTCCACCGAAGCCACTCACAGCGATGCGATCGTCACCCAGGCAATCGAAGCCATGAGCGGCATCGAGAAGTCCTCGTCCGAGATCACCAAGATCATCGGCGTCATCGACGAGATCGCCTTCCAGACGAACCTTCTGGCGCTCAACGCCGGTGTCGAGGCAGCACGTGCCGGCGAAAGCGGCAAGGGCTTTGCCGTCGTCGCCCAGGAAGTGCGCGAACTGGCCCAGCGCTCGGCTGCTGCCGCCAAGGAGATCAAGGATCAGATCGCCCGCTCGTCCAGCCAGGTCGACCACGGTGTCCGCCTCGTCGGCGAGGCAGGCGAAGCGCTGAAGCGCATCTCCGACCAGATCAAGGCTGCCAACGAGATCGTCGCCAAGATCGCCCACAGCGCCTCCGAGCAGGATACGACGCTGCGCTCGATCTCGTCCTCGATGAACCAGCTCGACGCCGCCACCCAGCAGAACGCTGCCATGGCCGAAGAGACCACGGCATCGGCTGAAACGCTGGCTGCCGATACCGACGAGTTGCTGAACCTCATCCGCGGCTTCCGCATCGGCAATGCCGCTGCGGCTCCGGTCATGCATCAGGGTCGCCGCGCCGCTTAAGACGGGGCGACTGCAAGCCTTTTCATCACCAAAATATTAGCGGACCGCCGGATGAATATCCGGCGGTTTTGCTTTTGGTATACCCCCAGATTTGTAGGGAAATTTTGTCTAAAATCTAATAAAATTAAAGCTTTATTATAGGATGAATGCCAATCGTAGCGAACCGGTCGCAGCATGTTCTTTTAGCAGCGGTAGATGCGTCGCCTTTATCCGGCGCGCTCGCACAGGCGGTAGAAAACCGCACCGGAATGCAGCCACCCATTCCCGTTGCGAGGCATCATGAAAAATTTGAAAATATCGAAACAGCTTATATTGCTGGTCGTCGGTCTGATGATCGCGTTTGCGATCGCAACCACCCTCCAGGTCCGCTCCTCGGTCAATGCGATCTACAAGGAGCGCTACGACATGCTGCGCTCGGAGGTCCAGTCCGCCGTCTCCGTTCTCAAGCTCTATCAGGCGAAGGTGACTTCAGGCGAACTGAAGCTGGAAGACGCCCAGAAGCAGGCCTATTCCACCCTGAACGCCATGAAATACGACCCCGACGGTTATTTCTTCGGCTACAGCTACGACATCCAGATGATGTTCCACTACGACGCCTCAAAGGTCGGGCAGATCAACAAGGGTCAGCCGGACAGCAAGGGCAAGCTCTATCGCGAAGAGCTGGTCAAGGTTGGGCAGCAGGGCGGCGGTCTCGTCGAATATTATTCCACGGCCAAGCCGGGACAGCCCGTTGGTGACTATCGCAAGACGGCCTATGCACTGGCCTTCGACCCTTGGAAGGTCGTCGTCGTCACCGGCGTCTACATGGACGATCTCGATGCCCAGGTGAACGACAAGATCCTGTCTGCACTATCCGGCAGCATCGTGCTGTTCTTCGTCGCCATCGTGGCCGCCTATCTGGTCATCCGTGGCATATCGAACCCGCTTAAGGACGTTCACACGGCGCTGCAGGCGGTTGCCGAGGAAGATGTCTCTCTGAAGATCCCGCATACCGGCATGAACAACGAAGTCGGCATGATGGCGAAGGCGACGCAGTCGCTTCAGGAAAAGATCCGGGAACGCCACGCGATGTCGGATCGCGAGGCTGCCCAGCAGCTGGCTCTCGAGAGCGAGCGCGAAAGCAACCTGCGCCATCAGCAGGACGAAGCCTCGCTGCAGGCCCGTGTCGTCAGCACCATCGGCCAGGCGCTGGAACAGATCGCCCGCGGTGACCTGACGGTTCGTTGCGCCGATATCGGCCAGAAATATGCGGCACTGCGTGACAACTTCAACGATGCGCTCTCGCATCTGGAAGCTGCCATGGCCCAGGTCAGCGCCAAGGGTGGTGACATCGGCGTCGCCAAGGAAGAGATCCGCCGTGCCTCCAACGAGCTGTCGCAGCGTACCGAGCGCCAGGCCGCCAGCCTGGAAGAAACCTCGGCTGCTCTCGATGAGCTGACCGTCGCCGTTCGCCAGACCGCCGATGGTGCGCATGAAGCCAGCAAGCGGGTTCACTCGGTCTCCACCGAAGCCACTCACAGCGATGCGATCGTCACCCAGGCAATCGAAGCCATGAGCGGCATCGAGAAGTCCTCGTCCGAGATCACCAAGATCATCGGCGTCATCGACGAGATCGCCTTCCAGACGAACCTTCTGGCGCTCAACGCCGGTGTCGAGGCAGCACGTGCCGGCGAAAGCGGCAAGGGCTTTGCCGTCGTCGCCCAGGAAGTGCGCGAACTGGCCCAGCGCTCGGCTGCTGCCGCCAAGGAGATCAAGGATCAGATCGCCCGCTCGTCCAGCCAGGTCGACCACGGTGTCCGCCTCGTCGGCGAGGCAGGCGAAGCGCTGAAGCGCATCTCCGACCAGATCAAGGCTGCCAACGAGATCGTCGCCAAGATCGCCCACAGCGCCTCCGAGCAGGATACGACGCTGCGCTCGATCTCGTCCTCGATGAACCAGCTCGACGCCGCCACCCAGCAGAACGCTGCCATGGCCGAAGAGACCACGGCATCGGCTGAAACGCTGGCTGCCGATACCGACGAGTTGCTGAACCTCATCCGCGGCTTCCGCATCGGCAATGCCGCTGCGGCTCCGGTCATGCATCAGGGTCGCCGCGCCGCTTAAGACGGGGCGACTGCAAGGGATTTTATCACGAAAGAAGTTAGCGGCCGCCGGCATCCCCGGCGGCCGTGCCGTTGACGCCGATGCGTTCTATCAGCCGATCGATCTCGCGGTCGGAAAAGACTTCAATGCCTGCCCGTTTCAGTGCCGCCGCGGTAACGCCGTTCCCGGTCCGCCGGTTGCCCGAGAAGGAGCCGTCATAGATAAAACGGGAACTGCAGGACGGGCTGCCGTCGATCAGCAGTGCGTAGTGACAGCCGCTGTCGACCGCGAGCCGCACGGCATTTTCCGCCGCCCGCAGGAATTCCTCTGTCACATCGCCACCGGTCAGTTCCACGACGCGGGCAGCTCCTGACAGCACATCCTCGCCATCAGCCGCATCGCCGATTTCGGCAGGTGGCCGCGGCACCGGCATGCCGGCCGACATTTCCGGACAGATCGTCACGATCAGGCCTTCCTGCATCCAGCGTTCGATTGCCGGATGGACGAGCGGCTTTGCGCGTCCGTCATATCGGACGGCGTGGCCCATAAGACAGGCACTGACGAGGATCTTCGACATCATGGAACGAGCTTTAGTGGATATTCTTGCAGGCGTCATTGCCTGACGTCAGGCACAGCCTCGGCAACGCAATTCCGAAACCAGCGCTGCGCCGGATGGGCGTCGTTGCGTCGATGCCATGACATGACGAAGGGGATGGGCTCCAGCATGAGCGGTGGCTCCAACAGGGCAAGTTCGTGCGCATGGCCGGAGGCTGCCACGACACCGGCCATCAAGGTTGTGATCATGTCGGAGCGGGCAATCAAGAGCGGTGCGGCATACATATTGGGAAGCGTGAGCGCGAGCCGGCGCTGAAGTCCTTCCTTGGCCAGCGCCGCATCGACATGGCCGAAACGCTCGTTCTCAGGCGAGACGAGCAGGTGGGGAAGAGCCAGAAAGGCGTCGAGATCGAGCGCCTTGCCTGCAGCCGGATGATCCTTCCTGACGATGCTGACGAAACGCTCCTCAAACAGAGGCTGGGTCAGAATGCGCCCGGTTTTCGTTGCCGGCACGCCCACCGTCACATCGGCCTCTCCTGCATCCAGGAGATCGATGGCATCGTTACGCGCGCTGAAATTCCGGACCTGTAATGTTGCAGCCGGAGCCGCCTTGGCGAAATGCGCAACGAGTTGCGGCAGAAGCGCGAAAGTCGGGTGGTCGGAGAGGCCGATCGTGAAGGCAGCAGAGGAGGTCGCGGGATCGAACGCCTGAGTGAAATCAAGTGTGCGCTGGATGTCGGCAAGGGCGCGTGACAATGGCTCGGCGAGATCAAGGGCTCTTGGCGTCGGCTGCAGGCCCTGCGGCCCTCGCACCAGAAGCTCGTCTTTCAGCAGGCTTCGCAACCGCGCCAGGGCAGCGCTCATGGCCGGTTGTGTGCGGCCGATGCGAATGCCGGCCTTCGTCACGCTGCGCTCCTTCATGAGCGCGTCGAAGGCGACAAGCAGGTTGAGATCGATTCCATATAAATCCATGTCGTGGATGAATGCACATACTCCATATCAATTTCAAGCATGCCGAGATCGGCGCTACCTTCGCCCGGTCGCAACATAAACCGGGCAGGAGTTCATCATGCCATTCGCAAATTACAAGTTTCCCGAGGGTACCCTGACGTTGGAGCAGAAGGAGGACATCATCCTGCGTACGACGGCCATGTTCGTTGACTTTTTCGGGGAGGGTGTGCGTCCCTACACGATGGTTCTCGTCGATGAAGTCGTCGACGGCGGCTATGGCCGCGCCGGCGAAACGCTGACCATCGCCAAGATGCAAAAGGGACGATAAGGGCAAAAGCAAAATGGGGCCATCTGGCCCCATTTTTTTGTCGGCCGCTCAGCCGGCGATCTTCGAGAAATCCGCGACCGTACCGGTCGCCGCCCGGATCATCCGCAACAGCGCAAGACGGTTGGCGCGGATCGCGGCATCCTCGTCATTGACCAGCACATCGGTGAAGAAGCGGTCGACGGGGGCACGCAGCTTCGACAGCGCTTCCATGGCCGAGCGGAAGTCTTCGTGCGCAACGGCGCCGGCAGCTTCCGACGCAGCCTTGCTGATGGCCGCGAACAGTTCCTTCTCGGCATCAAGCTTAAGCAAGGCCTCGGAAACACCGTCCGCAACGACAGTGCCCTTCTTCTCCTCGGCGGCCAGAAGCTGCGTCGCGCGCTTGGTGCCGGCCAGAAGGTTGATGCCGTCTTCCGAGGTGATAAAGGCGGTCAGCGCCTCGACACGGCGGGCGACCATCAGGAGGTCGTCGGATTCAGGCGTCAAGACCGCATCGATAAGATCGTGGCGGGCGCCCTGGTCGCGCAGATAGACCTTCAGGCGATCATGGAAGAAGGAGAGCAGGTCGAACTGCCGCGACAGGTCGTCGGTAGCAATATTGGCTCCGATATCCATGTCGATGCGCTGCATATGCGAAGTGATGCGCGGCAATAGCGTCACGCGGGCGCGCTTTTCGAGCAGGATGCGGATAATGCCGAGCGCGGCACGGCGCAATGCAAACGGATCCTTCGAGCCGGTCGGCTTTTCGTCGATCGCCCAGAAACCGATCAGCGTATCGAGCTTGTCGGCGAGCGCCACCGTGATCGCAACCTTGTCGTCAGGCACGCGGTCGGATGGGCCCTGCGGCTTGTAATGGTCTTCTATGGCGGTGGAAACCGAGACATCTTCGCCCTGCAGCGCCGCATATTTGCGGCCCATGACACCCTGCAGTTCCGGGAATTCGCCGACCGCTTCGGTGCGCAGGTCCGCCTTGCAGAGAACCGCGGCGCGATCCACGACCTTGTAATCGGCACCAACAGGCATGGCGATCTTGGCAGCCATCGCGCGGATGCGCTCGACGCGATCGCCCTGCGTGCCGAGCTTGGCATGGAAGGTCACATTCAGCGCGTCGAGCTTGGCCATGCGCTGGTCGAGCGGCTTGGCAAGGTCGAGGCCGAATTTCTTCGCGGAAGCTTCCAGCGTTTCGAGGTCCGGCAGGTTGCCCTGGTCGCGCTTCCAGAAATGCAGCGCGTCGGACAGGCGCGCACGCACGACCTTGCCGTTGCCGTGGACGATTTCCTTGCCACCGTCAGTCGCCTGGATGTTGGAAACGAGGATGAACTTGTTCGAAAGCGTCTCTTCGCCCTGTTTGCGGGTTACGAAGCATTTCTGGTTGGTCTTGATGGTCAGGCGAATGATCTCCGACGGGATCGAAAGGTAATCCTCCTCGAACGAGCCCATCAGCACCTGCGGCCATTCGACGAGGCCGGAGACCTCTTCCAGCAGGCCTTCGTCCTCGACGAGCTCCAGCCCGCTGGCAAAGGCAATGTCGCGAGCGTCATGCAGGATGATATCCTTGCGCCGCTCCGCATCGAGGATGACCTTCGCCTTTTCGAGGCTCGCGACATAATCGTCGAAACGCTTGACGGTGATCGCCTCGGGCGCGTGGAAGCGATGGCCGTAGGTCACGTTGGAGGCGACGAGACCATCGATCTCGAAGGGAATGACAACGGTTTCTTCATGCTCGCTGCCGAAGGTGCAGACGATCGACTGCAGCGGGCGCACCCAGCGCAGCGAACCCGGCTGCGAGGAAGCCTTGCCCCAACGCATCGACTTAGGCCACGGGAAATCCTTGATGATGCCGGGCATGACTTCGGCGATGATCTCTTCCGCGCTGCGACCCGGTTTGGAGATGACGGCAACGTAGAAATCGCCCTTCTTGGGATCGCTGACGACCTGCGCTTCGGAAATGGAGGAAAGGCCGGCGCCACGCAGGAAGCCCTCGATCGCCTTTTCATTGGCGTCGGTGCGCGGCCCCTTGCGCTCTTCGCGCACATCGGCGGAGCGGGCCGTCAGGCCGTGAATATCGAGCGTCAGGCGGCGCGGCGTCCAATATTCGCGCGCGCCTTCATAGGTCAGGCCTGCTTCCACCAGGGCATCGGTCAGGAGCTTCTTGAGATCGCCGGCGGCCTTGCGCTGCATGCGGGCGGGGATCTCTTCGGAGCGAAGTTCGAGAAGCAGGTTCGGCATGGTACTCTTTTCCTGGCGCCTGCAGGGCAGGGGCAATCAAAAATGGTCGCCTCTGCTACCAAAGAATGCCGCATCTGCACAACCGCAAAAACAGGAAGAAGAAGGCTCAATTGCGCCTCAGTCATGCCGCTTAAATCGCTGGGAGCGCTGCCTTCAACTGTGGAAAGCGGCGGGAGGCATTGCCTTGCCGCTTTTCGCCGCTATGGTCCGCCCACCCTAACAAACCGCAGGAAATCCCATGGCCGCTGACCTTCGTTCGCTCGCAGCAAGCATCTCCGCTGAAATCAACGCCCGGCCCGATCAGGCCAAGGCTGCGATCGAGCTGCTGGACGAAGGCGCGACAGTGCCGTTCATTGCCCGCTACCGCAAGGAAGTGACCGGCGGTCTCGACGATACGCAGCTGCGCACACTGGCCGAACGTCTGGTCTATCTGCGCGAGCTCGAAGCCCGCCGCGATACGATCATCGAATCCGTCACCGGCCAGGGCAAGATGACCGAGGAATTGATGGCGAAGCTTTCGGGCGCCGCCACCAAGGCCGAGCTTGAAGATCTCTACCTGCCCTACAAGCCGAAGCGTCGCACCCGGGCCGAAATCGCCAGGGAACGTGGCCTCGGCCCGCTTGCCGAGGCGATCCTTGCCGACCGCAGCAAGGAGCCGGCAACGCTCGCCGAAGCCTATATCACCGCTGACGTGCCCGACGTGAAGACGGCGCTCGAAGGCGCGCGCGACATCGTCGCCGAAGGTTTTGCCGAAAATGCCGATCTGCTCGGCAAGCTGCGCGCCCATCTGCGCAATGCCGCCCTTCTGAAAGCCAAGGTCGTGGATGGCAAGCAGGCGACCGGCGAGAAATTCTCGGACTATTTCGATCATTCCGAACGCTGGGCGACGGCTCCCGGCCACCGCGCGCTCGCCATGCTGCGCGGCTGGAACGAGGAAGTGCTGACGTTGACGATCGAGGCCGATGCCGAAATCGTCTCGCCGAACAAGCCGGTCGAGCGCATGATTGCGACCGCCTATGAAATCGGCGCGTCTCGTCCCGGCGACCGCTGGCTGATGGATGTCGCAAGCTGGACCTGGCGCGTGAAACTCTCCATGTCGCTGTCGCTCGACCTGATGCGCGAGTTGCGCGAAAGGGCGGAGGAAGAGGCGATCCACGTCTTTGCCCGCAATCTCAAGGATCTGCTTCTGGCAGCACCCGCCGGCTCGCGCGCCACGATGGGCCTCGATCCGGGTATCCGCACCGGCGTCAAGGTCGCGATCATCGATGGCACCGGCAAGCTGCTCGATACGACCACCGTCTATCCGTTCCCGCCGAAGAATGACGTGCGCGGCACGCAGGCAGAGCTTGCCTCGTTGATCCGCAAGCACAATGTCGAACTGATCGCCATTGGCAACGGCACCGGCAGCCGCGAGACGGAAAAGCTGGTGGCCGATATGCTCGCAGCCCTTCCGGCCCCCAAACCCACCAAGGTTATCGTCTCGGAAGCCGGCGCTTCCGTCTATTCGGCGTCTGAAACCGCAGCCGCTGAATTTCCGCAGCTGGATGTGTCGCTGCGCGGCGCCGTCTCCATCGCGCGGCGCCTGCAGGACCCGCTCGCCGAACTCGTCAAGATCGAGCCGAAGTCGATCGGCGTCGGCCAATATCAGCACGATGTCGATCAGACGAAGCTCTCCCGCTCGCTCGATGCCGTCGTCGAAGATGCCGTGAATGCCGTCGGCGTCGATCTCAATACCGCGTCGGCGCCGCTTCTGTCGCGCGTCTCTGGCCTCGGCCGTTCGATCGCCGATGCGATCGTCCTGCACCGCGATCAGAATGGTGCTTTCGAGAGCCGCAAGGATCTCCTGAAGGTGGCCCGGCTCGGCCAGCGCACCTTCGAGCAGGCAGCCGGCTTCCTGCGCATCCCTGATGGCAAGGAGCCGCTCGACGCTTCTTCCGTGCATCCGGAAGCCTATGGTGTCGCAAAGAAGATCGTCGCTGCTTGCGGCCGTGACCTGCGTTCGCTGATGGGCGACAGCGCCACGCTGAAGGCGCTCGACCCGCGCAAGTTCATCGACGAGAAGTTCGGCCTGCCGACGGTCAAGGACATCATCGCCGAACTCGACAAGCCCGGCCGCGACCCGCGCCCGAGCTTCAAGACCGCGACCTTCGCCGAAGGCATCAACGAAATCAGCGACCTGAAGCCGGGCATGATGCTGGAAGGCACGGTGACCAACGTCGCAGCCTTCGGTGCTTTCGTCGATATCGGCGTGCATCAGGATGGCCTAGTCCACGTGTCCCAGCTTGCCGACCGCTTCATCAAGGATCCTCACGAAATCGTGAAGGCGGGCGATGTCGTCAAGGTTCGTGTGGTTGAGGTGGATGTGAAGCGCAAGCGCATCGGCCTCTCCATGCGCAAGGATGACGGCGTTTCCGCGGGTTCTCCGCGTGCTGAGTCGCGCCCGAATGTCGGCCAGCGCCCGCAACAGGACCGCAAGCCGGCACAGTCCAAGCCACAGAGCCAGGGCGCATTCGGCGCGGCGCTCGCCGAAGCCATGAAGCGAAAATAAGGGCTTAGCCCCTATATTTGCAAAAATGTCACACTTTGGCAATTGAATCTGCGGAGTGCTAAATCCGGCGCTTGTAAGGCAGAAGAGAGCTATTAAGTTGATGTGACCATCCTGTCACATTTGCGAGGCGTCCATGGCGTCGGCATTCTTATCGATTGTCCAAAAAATTGTCCGCAAGGGTTCTTTGACCCTTACGCTCGCCAATGGCGAGACCCACACGATTGGCGATGGCACCGGGGAACCGGTTGCCGCTCGTCTTGCCGATCAGGAGGCCGAGGATGCGATCCGTCGCGATCCGACGCTGAAGCTCGGCGAAATGTATATGGAAGGCCGGTTCATCCTTGAACACGGCAACATCTACGACTTCCTCGCCTTGGTGAAGCAGAACACCACCAACGAAATCTTCGATTTCAAGATGGCCGCCCTGCTCATCGGCCGCATCGCCATGCAGCAGCTCAAGAGCCGCATACCGGTCAACCATAACAAGCGTAATGTCGCCCACCATTACGACCTGTCGGAAAAGCTCTTCGAACTCTTTCTCGATGAGGACTGGCAATATTCTTGTGCCTATTTCGATCCGCCGGGCATTGGCCTGGAAGAGGCGCAGGTTGCCAAGAAGCGCCACATCGCGGCCAAGCTCAATCCGCAACCGGGTCAGCGCGTGCTGGAAATCGGCTCCGGCTGGGGCGGCATGGCCATGTATCTCGCGGAATCGACGCCCGGCCTTGATGTTACCGGCATCACGCTCAGCGAAGAGCAGCTGAAGATTTCCCGCGAACGGGCTCAGAAACGCGGTCTTGCCGATCGCGTCCGCTTCGAGCTGCAGGACTATCGTTACCTGACGGGCAAGAAGTTCGACCGTATCGTCTCGGTCGGCATGTTCGAACATGTCGGCATCGGCAATTACGGCAACTTCTTCAAGAAGGTGTACGAACTGCTGGATGACAACGGCGTCATGCTGCTGCATTCGATCGCGCGTCCGAAGCCGAGTTTCGCCACCAACGCATTCATCGAGAAATATATCTTCCCGCAGGGCTATATTCCCTCGATCGCCGAAACGCTGGTTCCGCTTGAAAAGGCCGGCCTGCTGACTCGCGACGTCGAAGTGCTGCCTCTTCACTATGCCTATACGCTGCGCCACTGGCGCGAGCGCTTCGTGGCCCGCAGGCAGGAGGCGGTGGCACTTTACGACGAGAAGTTCTTCCGCATGTGGGAATTCTATCTGGCTGGCTCCGAAATGGGCTTCCGCTGGGATGAACTTTTCATCGAGCAGATCCAGATCACCAAGAACCAGTTTGCGACGCCCGATAACCGGAATTACATTCCGCAAAACGAGACGAAGCTCCGGGAATTCGAGGCGACGCGCCCACCCCTGGAAAAATTCACCTTCTGATGTCGAAAGCGCGGCTGGGCCGCGCTTTTTCTTTTTGGAGAGACGGATATGAGCGCATTTCCTGAAATCACCATCGTGCGCCATGGCGAGACGGCATGGTCGCTGTCCGGCCAGCATACCGGCCGCAGCGATATCCCGCTGACCGAAAATGGCGAGGCGGCGGCGCGTGCGCTTGCTCCGCGGCTTTCAGGTCTTTCGGTATCCGCCGTCTGGTCGAGCCCGTCGCAGAGGGCGCGCAATACCTGTGCGCTTGCTGGTTTCGGGGAGAGGGCAATCATCAAGGCCGATCTCGCCGAATGGGATTACGGCGCCTATGAAGGCATCACCACCAAGGAAATTCTCGCCAAGCGTCCCGGCTGGCGGCTCTTTCGCGATGGTTGCCCTGATGGTGAAGCGGCAAGCAATGTCGGTGCCCGTGCGGATCGTATCATCGCCGAACTGCGCGAGGCCAATGCGCCGATCCTGATCTTTTCGAGCTCGCATTTCCTGCGCGTTCTCGGCGCCCGCTGGCTCGGCCTGCCGCCGGAAGACGGCTCCCGCTTCATTCTGGATACAACGAGCGTCAGTGTCCTCGGCTACGAGCACGATCTGACCGAGCCGGTCATCCGCCGCTGGAACCAGAAGTAATTCTGATCCCCTCGATCTCGCTCTCTTGGTTAAGAATGACGTAACACCCTCGCTATAAATGTAGCGACCGCCGCCGTCCGCGGCCGTTCTTGTATTGCGTTTTTCTGGAGTGCGGATTGTGTTTAATCGATCAGTCGTATCGATCTCCTTAGCTATTGCCCTTGCTTCATTCAGCACCGCCTCTGCTCAGGAAGGCGGCCATTGGTGGTCGGGTGACTGGTATCTGAAAGTCGGCGTATCGGGCTTTTCCGCACCGAAATTCGAAGGCGCATCCACCAACGAATTCAAGTTCAGCCCGCTGATCTCGGCAGGACGTCAAGGTCCCGGCCCGCGCTTTTCCTCGCGCAACGACAATCCCTCGTTCGCCCTTGTTGATAACAGCAGCTTCCGCGCCGGTATCGTCGGCCGCTACGTGCCGCAGCGTGACCAGGATGACGACAGTGATCTCCGCGGCCTGAAGAAGGTCAAATGGGGCGCCGAAATCGGTGGTTTTGCGGAAGTCTATCCGACCGACTGGCTGCGCGCCCGCGCCGAAGTGCGCCAGGGCATCCGCTCGCATGACGGGCTTGTGGCCGACGTGGCTCTTGATGCCTTCACCGATATCGCGCCCGATTTGCAGCTATCGGGAGGCCCGCGTGCCACCTTTGCGACCAGCGGCTATTTCCATTCCTATTATGGCGTCAACGAAGCACAGTCGGCCGCAAGCGGACTGAAGCCATATGATCCCTCGGGCGGCATCCAGTCTTACGGCGCCGGCACCGCACTCACCTGGAACGCAACGGAGAACCTGTCGACGAGCGCCTTCGCGGAATATAAGCGCCTCGCTGGTCCGGCAGCCGACAGCAGCCTCGTGCGGGAGAAAGGGTCGAAGAACCAGTTCCTGATCGGTGTGTCGGCAAGCTACAAGTTCAATTTCACGCTGAACTGATCGGCTATTCGAATCGTCTAAACCCAGCCGGCCATCGATGCGATGAACTTCCTTTGTCGCGCAGGGCAGTTCCCTTGCGGGACGAAGCACCTCCATCGAGCCGCGAAGGGCGACCTCGGAGGCGATGAAGTCTTGACCATCAACGCCGCCCATCGCTAGATGTCGGCATGCAACAGATTGATGGTCTCAACGGGCGCGTTGCCGATGCGCCCTCGGATAATTGGGTTTATCGCATCCTGCCGCCCTGGCTGTGGCCCTATGCGCAACTTGCGCGCTGGGACCGGCCGATCGGATGGCAGCTTCTCATGTGGCCCTGCTTCTGGTCGGCCACCCTTGCCGCCAATGCGGCAATCGAACCACGTGTGTTTTCCGGCGCCCTGCTTCTCTACCATCTGTTCCTGTATTTCATAGGCTCTGTCGCCATGCGCGGCGCCGGCTGCACCTACAATGACCTTGTCGACCACGAGATCGACACGCAGGTCGCGCGCACCCGCTCGCGTCCTCTGCCCTCAGGGCGTGTTACGCGCAGGCAGGCGAAGATCTTCATCGCACTGCAGGCGTTGGTCGGCCTCTTCGTGCTATTGCAGTTCAACTGGTTTGCCGTGCTTCTCGGGGTTCTGTCGCTCGGCGTCGTCGCCCTCTATCCCTTCGCCAAGCGTTTTACCGACTGGCCGCAATTCTTCCTCGGTCTTGCCTTTTCCTGGGGTGCGCTCATGGGCTGGGCAGGCATTTTCGGTAGCCTCTCCTTCTCTGCCGTCCTGCTTTACCTTGCCTCGGTCGTCTGGACGATCGGTTACGACACGATCTACGCCCATCAGGACAAGGAGGATGACGAACTGATCGGCGTTCGCTCGACGGCCCGCCTGTTCGGCGAGCGTACGCATCTTGCGCTTGTCGGCCTGTACGGGCTGACCCTAGTGCTGATGTTCCTGTCCTTCGCGCTTGCCGGCGTCGGCGTTCTGGCCTTCATCGGCCTGCTGATTGCGGCCGGAATGTTCGCCTGGCAGATCAGAACGCTCGATATCGACGACGGCGCTCAGTGCCTCGCGCTCTTCAAATCGAACACCCGAGTTGGGTGGATCATCTTCCTCGGCCTGTTCGTCTCGCTGCTTTTTGCCATTCCCTGAACTGAAATGAGGAATGTCCGTTAAATGAAAAACCCGGCGCGATGGCCGGGTTTGAAAACGGGTCGGAACGTATCGCTCAGTTGCGAGCGATGATTTCCTTGCCTTCGATCTTCATGAGGACGCCGAGCTTGCCGGTCGTGCGGCGCACGAGGAAGCGCGGGCGACGGTTTGCGAAATAGGAGTGGCGGCGGCGCGGCTTCATTTCGCTGGTGCGCAGTCCGCCGAGATGTTCTTCGAGGGGGCGGGCGATGCCATCGGCCTCCACCATCAGCATGGGAATGCCGAAGGCTTCCGACCAGTTGCGCCAGTCGGCGGCGATATCGCCGAGATCGTGGGCGACGAGCAGCGGGATGCAGAGTTCCGGATCTTCGTGATGCAGTTCGAGCGTCACGGTGACTTCACCATTGCCGTGGTCGATGGCGCGGGCTGCAACGCCTTTGAAGACACGTCGCGGCAGGGCGATGGAGAGTGGCAGGCCGCTGGAGGGGAGAATCTTGCGCAGGACTGCGCCGCGTTCGTCGATCGTTATGCTGACGTCACCGGTATCGTCGTGGATGGCATAGCTTACCTGCTGCGGAAAGCGAGACGGATCAAGACGCAATGTCGTGCCAGCCCAGACGGGCTTCAGAACGGTATTCTTCATTTCATTTCTACCCTTGTCTTACCTGAGAGCCGGTTTCCGGTCTTCTCCTTGGGACTTTTCGTCCTCTATGGCCCGACAATAGGCGGCCCCCGTTCCGTACAGCTTAAAAATTGCGGTTAAGAAAATCCTGCCTCCGGGGATGGTTAGCAAAAACGAATATGGCACGGTTTCCGGAATATGAACGCGGCCCCGTGCCAGAGCAGGACAGCTTCAGGTAAGTCTCGGGTAAGTTTTGCGTGGCAAAATGCTCGCACCAATAGTCCGTCATTCTTTAAAGACTTTGCTGAAAAGGGCGCATTCATGATCACGGCATCCCTGGCATACGTCATTCTGTCTCGTGATATGCCGAAAAGCCTCGACCGTGTCGCCAATCAGACGCAGGTCAAAAAAGATGCCCAGTATTACGCCGACAACATCAACAAGGTGAAGGACGTCGACGACTTCCTTGGCGATTACAAGCTCTACAGCTACGCCATGAAAGCTTACGGGCTTGATGACATGATCTACGCCAAGGCCTTCATGAAGAAGGTTCTGGAAAGCGATCTCACGGACGCGAACAGTTTCGCCAACAAGCTTTCCGACACCCGTTACAAGGAATTTGCCTCCGCCTTCAATTTCCACGCGCCGCCCAAGGATATTCAGACGGACGCGCAGGAAGACGATCTGATCGGCCTCTACAAGCAATCCTTCGCCGATGCAGCCGATCAGGCCGCCACCGAAACGAAATACTACAGCGCGCAGATGGACGACGTGAAGAACGTCCAGGACTTCGTCGGCAATTCCCGCCTGTTGAATTACGCGTTGAAGAGCGTCGGCATCGACCCGACCTACATCTCGAAGGACTACATCGCCAGCGTCCTATCCACGGACATCAGCAAGCTTGGCGGCAATGCGCCCGATACGAGCGATCCGGCCTACGATCCGACCAAGACCTATGTCGGTGACAAGCTCTATGCGCTCGCCCAGCAGTTCAACTTCAAGCCGGACAATGGCGACACCCAGTATTTTCGCGCCAATATCGGTTCGGTGCAGTCGGTCGACGACTTGCTCGCCGATCCGCGCCTGCGCACGGTGGCGCTCCAGTCCGTCGGCATCGATCCGGCAACGGCCGATGACGCTTTCATCAAGATGGTGCTGACAAGCGATCCGGCCACACTTGGCGGCGACGCGCCGCTCAACAACCCTAATCCGTCGCTCAACTATGTCGGCGACAAATACAAGGAACTTCGTTCTTACTTCAATTTCCAAGCCGATGGTTCGGTCAATGGTTCGGCCCAGAATTCCGGCCAGACCGATGAGGTCGCAGAACTATACGCGTTCCGCGCGCCTGCAGTTGGCGGCGTCGCCCAGACTGCGACACAGAAGAACAACGTCATCGAACAGTATAACATCAAGACTGCACCGCAGATCGTCGACCGCGACGGCACAGCCAGCGATGTGTACTATACCAGCCCGGCAATGTCCGATCTCAACAAGAGCTACTATCAGTCCAAGATCGGCACGATCACCAATGTCGATCAATTGGTCAACGACAAGCGGCTTGCAGACTACGTTCGCGCCGCATTCGGCATGGATCCGGGCTTTACGCAGCTGAAGAGCGTCCTGACAGATCCGACCTATGCCCGTTCGGTCGATATGGGAGAGGCTTACAAGGCCTTCAACTTCAAGTCCGATGGTACGGTCTCCCCGACGAAGCGCGCGCAATCCTATGATCAGTTGACGGGCATGGTGAATGCCGCGTCGAACGTTACCGGCTACTTCTCGAACAAGATGATACCCGCGAGCGGTCCGAGCACGATCACCAACGTCGACGAACTGCTTTCCGACAAGACTCTGACCTCTTACATCAAGGATGCCTACGGCCTTGGCCAGGATTTCAGCAATGCCGAGCTGAAGAACATCCTCACGGATTCCGCCTACGCCACGACGGCGGGCCATCAGGACATCCATGATGCCTTCAATTTCAACGCGGATGGTTCGATCAACGGCACGATCCAGAGCACCGCGCAGCTCAAGAGCATCAATCAGCTCGCTGCGGCCAATGCGTCCTACTATCAGGCCAAGCTCCCGGATCTCTCGAACAACGGCTCGACCGCGGCCGTTGACGTTTTCCTCGCCGACGACAAGTTGGTCAGCTTCCTGCGCACCAACCTGCAGATCGGCGACGACGTCAGCGACACTACGCTTCGCAGCATTCTGACCGATCCGACGGTCGCGGCGGCCCAGGGCTATAGCGACGTCTACCAGCTCTTCAACTTCCGTCAGGACGGGACGGTCGCTCAAAACACGTTCTCGCAGAGCGCCGACCAGGTTGCGGCAATGAACACGAAGGCGGACGACGCCGCCTCCTATTACGGCAGGACGATGCCTTCGATCGCCAGCGTCGATCAGTTGCTGGCCGATCAGAAGCTCAACAATTACATCCGTTACGCTTTCAGTATTCCGGCGAGCGTTTCGGACACTGATCTGCGCAACATCCTCACCGATCAAAGCGGTACCGGTCCCTATGCCAATGTGAAGGCTGCGTTCAATTTTCAGGCGGACGGCACCGTTGCCCCCGGTCTTCCGGCGCAGACCACCACGCAGATGGCCTCCTTGAACTCGGCTGCCAGCATACGGGAGCAAAGCACCCTTGACCGGATGGGCGACGTCAATGATGTCGACCAGCTGCTCGCCGATTCATCCCTGACTGACTATCTCAAAATGGCGTATGGCCTGGCCTACGACACCAGCAACGCCGAGCTGAAGAGCATTCTCACCGACCCGGCCCATGCAGCATCCGTCGGCCAGGCTGATCTGAACGCCGCTTTCAATTTCGCTGCGGACGGGTCGCTGCCGACCTCGACCTCGCCCCAGACCGGTGAGCAGACGACGAACACGTCAGACAATTACGGCGCTCGCGCCAACAATCAGGGCAACGATCTCATCGACCGCATCATCGCGAACTACAAGTCGCGAATGGATGACGCCAATGGCGTGAAGAATGTCAATGATTTCATGAAGACCAACAAGACCGCCGATACGCTCCTCGGTAACGACTCCTATCCGGACCTTTATCAGATAGCGCTGCAAGCCTATGGCCTGACGACGAACGACGTCTCGCGCTCCACCATGCGCAAGCTGCTTGTCAGCGACCCCTACGATCCGAAGGGATATGTCGCGTCATTCAAGGATGACCGCATCACCAATATGGTTCGTGCTTTCAATTTCGGCGCCGATGGCAAGGCTGCCGAGCCCATGTCGGCGCTCTCTGCTGCCACCATGGCGAAATATGCGACCGATTATAAGTCGCACGTGACCATGCTCATGAAGGACGGTCCTGCAAAGGACCGCGCTTCAAAGGATGCGACCAAGGAAGTGGATTACTTCGGCAAGACCATTCCAACCATAACGTCGCTCGATGATTTCCTGGCCGACAAGCGCCTGACGGATCTTGTGCTGAAAGCAAATGGCCTCGATCCGAAGAAATACGACAAGGATACGCTGAAGAAGATCTTCACCTCCGATCCTGACGACAAGAAGAGCTATCTCAACACCACGGCTGACGCGCGCTTCAAGGAAATCGTCGCCTCCTTCAATTTCGACAAGGACGGCAACCTGACCCGTGCCAAGATGGGAGCCATCCAGGACAAGCAGGCCGAAGCAAGCACGCAGCAGCAATATGTGCAGATGACCCTGGAAACCCAGGAGGGCGAAAAGAACGATGGCGTTCGCCTGGCGCTCTATTTCAAGCGCAAGGCCGGTGACGTCACGTCGCTCTACAACATTCTCGGTGACAAGGCACTCTATGAGGTCATCCAGACCGCCTATAGCCTGCCCCAGCAGATTTCGGCAATGGACGTGACCAAGCAGGTCGACCTTCTCGGTCGCTTCGTGAAGCTCGAAGACCTGCAGGATCCGAAGAAGGTCGACAAGCTCATCAAGCGTTTCACGGCCATGTACGACATCAAGAACAACACGCAGCAGTCGCCGGCGCTCCAGCTCCTGACCGGCGGTACCGGCCAGGCGTCATCGCTGCTCTGATAATGGTGTAGCCTGCCGGAGCGCACGACGTGCAGAAGCAAGCACCTAAAGCGTGGCAAGGCACGCTTTAGAGGCTCACCACCTTGTCCGGGTTCATGATACCGGCTGGATCGAAGGCGCGCTTGATGCGACGCATCAGCTCCATCTCGATGGCGGGCCGGACCGATGCCAGCTCGTCACGCTTCAGCTGACCGATACCATGCTCTGCGGAAATCGAACCGCTATGGGCAAGCACCAACCCATGCACGATACGGTTCATCTCGTGCCAGCGGGCGATGAAGGCATCCTTATCGGCTCCAACCGGCTGCGAGATGTTGTAGTGGATATTGCCGTCGCCCATATGGCCGAAGGCACAGATGCGCGCGCCGGGCATTGCCGCCATCACCGCCTCTCCGGCCTCCTTCATGAAGTGCGGGATCTTCGAAACCGGCACGGAAACATCGTGCTTGATGGAACCGCCCTCGGGCTTCTGAGCGTCCGACATGCTTTCGCGCATATGCCAGAGCGCCTTCTGCTGCGCGACGGAGGAGGCGATTGCCGCATCCTGCACGAGCCCTGCTTCGAAACCCTGCTCCAGAACGGCATTCATCATCCGCTCTGCCGTCTCGGCGGAATCGGAGGTGGAGATATCAACAAGCACATACCAGTCATGCGGCGTCTCCAGCGGATCGCGTACGCCGTCGATATTGCGCACGGTGATCTCGACACCGAAACGCGGCATCAGTTCGAAGCCGGTCAGCGAAGTTCCGCAGAGGCTGGAGGCGAGATTGAAGAACGCGAGCGCATCCTCGACAGACGAAAGCCCCGCAAAGGCAACCTGATGGCCGAGCGGCTGCGGGAAGAGCTTCAGCACTGCGCCGGTAATAATGCCGAGCGTGCCCTCCGCACCGATGAAGAGATCGCGCAGATCGTAGCCGGTATTGTCCTTCTTGAGGCGACGAAGCCCGTCCCAGATCTCGCCCGTGGGCAGGACAACTTCGAGGCCGAGGCAGAGCTGGCGCATGTTGCCATAGGCGAGAACTGCCGTGCCGCCGGCGTTGGTGGACAGGTTGCCGCCGATGCGGCAGGAACCTTCCGAGCCGAGCGAGAGCGGAAACAGGCGGCCATGCGCTTCGGCCGCCTTCTGCACCTCGGCCAGGATCGCCCCGCCGTCGGCGACGAGCACGTTTGCGACCGGATCGACATCGCGGATCCTGTTCATGCGCTCGAGCGAAAGGATGACGTCCGCCTTGCCCTCACGCGGCGTCTGCCCGCCGACAAGGCCGGTATTTCCGGTCTGCGGTACGATGGCCGTGCCGGTTTCGGTGGCAAGCTTCATGATCGCAGAGACTTCTCCGACCGTGCCGGGCCTCAGCAGAAGAGGGGAGGAGCCATGATAAAGGCCGCGATTTTCGATGAGGTGCGGCGCGAGATCAGCTTCGCTGCGTAGCGCATATTTCTCGCCGACGATGGCGGTGAAACGATCGACAATATCTGCAGAAATGCCTGTGCTGCTCATGGAACCCGGTCCCTCTTCCTTACTCGCGCGGAGCCGCTGCTCGCCGCAGTCGATCGTTGATTGCCTCTCCAAGCCCTTCGTCGGGGATCGGTGAAAAGGCGATGACGGCCGCGCCGCTGGCATCGGCCCTCTTCATGTAGTCGAAAAGATTGGCGGCCGCCTCCGAGAGATCGCCTCGCGGGCTGAGGTTCAGCGCGATAGCCGCCTGCTCGGCACCCGCCACCCTGTCCGGACCGAAGGCAATCAAAGCTTCGCCGGGTTCCAGTGCCGTAGCGTCGAGCCGGACGGCCGCACCTGGCGCATAATGCGAGGCGAGCATGCCCGGTGCTTCGATCGCCGCTGCCGCCTTTTTCGAACGCAGCAAACGCTTGCCTGTCACGCGCTCGATTTCCTTGGCCGGCAGGCCGCCGGGCCGCAGGAGGCGCAGCTCGCCGTTTTCGACCTTGACGATCGTCGATTCCACGCCGACGGCACTCGCGCCGGCGTCGAGGATGAGGGGTATCTTTCCCCCGAGATCGGCTTCGACATGGGCAGCGCTCGTGGCGCTCACCTTGCCGGACGTATTGGCGCTCGGAGCTGCAAGCGGCCGCCCGAAGGCACGAATGAGATCGCCGGTAAAACCTTTGGGTATACGGATCCCAACGCTGTCGAGGCCTGCAGTCGCCAGCGCATGGATAGCGGTACCTGATTTCAGCGGCAGTACAAGCGTCAGCGGGCCCGGCCAGAAGGCTTCTGCCAGGGCACGGGAGATGGGATCGAATTCCGCATAGGTCGCGGCCATGGCAAGATCCGCCATATGGCAGATCAGCGGATTGAAGCGTGGCCGCCCCTTTGTCTCATAGATGCGGGTGATTGCCGCCGGATTGGTGGCGTCGGCGGCAAGGCCGTAGACCGTCTCGGTCGGTATGGCGATCGCAAAGCCTTCGGCAAGTGCCGCGCAGCCGGCTTCGAGTGCCGTCTGCCTGTCCGCCTTGATGTCGATTATTCTTGCCATGTCCTGCCCGGTTTTGCTGCGGCAGTCATTAGGCCTTCCTTGCGGCGCGATCAATCCCGCCCGGAACGGTGGATCAGCTGTCGCTGGAGCTACAGTTGGCGAATGATCTGGCGAAGCTGCTCGTTGCGGGCACCGAGCAGGAGGATGTTGCGGATGGCGATCTGCGGATCGTTGGTACGGAAGAGCAGGCCATTGCCGCGCACCGAGCGGTCGACCACCATCCTCTCCGGCGTGCTTTCACCCGCCTTGATCGCCACGGCGAAATACATGCGGGAATTCTGCACTGCGATATTGTCGAAGAAATTGTCGTTATCGCCGATGTCGGAATAGAAGTTGGCGATGTAGAAGGCCCACGCCACTTCGTCGTAGCGGGCGAATTTGGTGCGTGCGGCCGTGACATGGCAGTAGCCGAGATGGGGGCTATCGGCCAGCGTCCTATGGAAAATCAGCTTGGGAAACTGGATCGAGCGGTGGAAGCCGTTGATGTTCTGATGGGTCTTTTCGCCGGCTGTCTGCAGCTTGCGTGCGGTCTTTTCGGCGACTTCGTCATGTGTGAGATAGCGGCGTTCTTCCGGCAGCCAGTCCTCGCGCCGGCGGCTGATACGGCCGGTGCGCAGGAATTCCGAATGCTTGGTTTGAAGCCGCGGTTCTGCAGGCTTGATTTCTTCCCGCGTGTCGAAATATCGAAGTTTGGCCATGGCTTGCAGTCTTCGCTGTGAAGGGTCGCCGACAAGGATAGAATTTCATGCTTAACGCCCTGTTAAAATAACGGGAAGAAGGCACGGGAGCTGAAGGTTGAGGGCCGCATGTCGCAAATGCGATAGAGCTGTGCCCGGCGCATTGGATTCGCTTGTGTCTGAAGCACCAAGAAATGTCGCAATTGACGATAATCAAAGGCTGGTGAGTGTTTCTGAGGGCCGCTCGGTTCCCTGTCGTCAATTTCGAAGCGGATGTCGCTTTACAACCAAACGGCCGGCATGCTCGGTGCTTAAATAACGCCATGACGAGTTTTCCTGATGGAGAAGGAAGCGGGCGCGCTTCCGCTGCAGGGCTCTGAGAAGAGTAGCAGCCACATGCACGAGGATAGGCAGATGGATATTCGCAGCAACGTTTTGCGCCAGCTCAAGAGCCGCCGCGAGGGCTTCAGTCTCGAACAGCCCTTCTACATCGACGAGGATTATTTCCGTCTGGATATGGAGATGATCTACTATCGCGATTGGCTCTTCATCGGCCATGATTGCGAACTGCCGAAGCCGGGCGCTTACTTTACCGTCCAGATTGGCGAATACCCCGTCGTCATCGTGCGCGGACGCGACAATGTCATTCGTGCCTTCCACAATAGCTGTCGCCACCGTGGCTCGCGCGTCTGCACCAAGGAGCACGGCTCGTCGGTGCGCCTCGTCTGCCCCTATCACCAGTGGACCTACGACCTCGACGGCAAGCTCGCCTTCGCACGCCACATGGGCGATGATTTCGACAAGAGCGGCTACGGACTGAAGCCGGTTCATTGCGAAATCGTGGCCGGTTACGTCTTCATCTGCCTCGCCAATAACGCACCGGACTTCCAGTCCGTGCGCGACAAGATCGAGCCCTATATGGCGCCTCATCACATCAGCGAGGCTAAGATCGCATTCCAGAGCACCATCATCGAGAAGGGCAACTGGAAGCTGGTATGGGAGAATAACCGCGAGTGCTATCACTGCGCCGCAAATCATCCTGAGCTCTGCCGCACCTATCCGGAAGCGCCGAGCGTGACCGGCACGGATGGTGGTGCCGACGATCCCGAGATCGCCGGCCATTGGGCGCGCTGCGAGGCCGCAGGTCTGCCGAGCAAGTTCCAGATCTCGCCAGATGGACAGTTCCGCACCGCCCGCATGCCGCTGATCGAGGACGCCGAAAGCTACACCATGTCCGGCAGGCCCGCCGTCAAGCGCCCGCTCTCCGACGACGTCAAGATCAGCCGTATCGGCACGATGCTGCTCTTCCACTATCCGACGACGTGGAACCATCTGCTCGGCGATCACGCCATCTCCTTCCGCGTTCTGCCGCTGAGTGCCAATGAGACGGCAGTGACGACCAAATGGATCGTCCATAAGGATGCCGTCGAAGGCGTCGATTATAATCTTGAGGAACTGACCCACGTCTGGACCGAAACCAACGATCAGGACCGCCGCATCGTCGAAGAGAACGCATTCGGTATCCGCTCGCCGGCTTACGAACCTGGTCCTTATTCGTCGGTCCATGAAGGCGGCGTCATGCAGTTCCTCGAATGGTATTCGAACTTCATGGTCAACCGTCTGCAGGGCGATCAGGCCAAGCTCTCGGTCGTTGCCTGAGAGCAAAGATCACCCGGTTAATGTCCGGTTCATTTCGCCTCCGGTAGAAATGAGCGTGAGGGCCGTTTACGGGTTGTACGGGAACATTTCTCCGTTTTATCCGTTCTTCGGCAGGCTTTTTCGCTCTTGATCGGAGATATGCAATGTTTGGGCTGAGTAAGAAGGTCGCGACTGCGGTTGTGGCCGCCGCTGTCGTTGTGACGAGCTTTGTGCCGTCGCAGGCAATCCAGATGCCGGCCGCCCCGCAGGTGGAAAAGTCTTCGCCTGTCGAAAACGTCCAATATCGTCGCTATTATCGTCCGGGTTATCGCCCCGGCTATTATCCGGGATACCGTCCGGCCTATCGACCCGGCTGGTATGGCGGGTATCGCGGTTATTCCTACTATCGCCCGGGCTACCGTCACTATGAGGGCTACTGGTATCCGCTGGCAGCCTTCGGTGCCGGTGCAGTCATCGGCGGAGCCATCGCCTCTCAGCCGCGCTACTATGCACCCGCGCCCGCGCCCACCGGCATCAATCCGAGCCATGTCGCCTGGTGTGAAGACCGCTACCGGTCGTACAGGGCCTACGACAATACTTTCCAGCCCTATAACGGTCCGCGCCAGCAGTGCTATTCGCCCTACTATTGAGGCGGAGCCAGAGTCCAAGATGAAACGCCCGGCCCTGTGAGCCGGGCGTTTTTTCTTAGAGGATATGCACGCGCTTCAGGAGCCACCACGCAAACACGATGGAGGCGATGATCAGCCCGATGGCATATTCCGTTCCGTGGTCGCCGATGGCGAAGGGCAGGTTGGCCGTGTTCATGCCGAAAAAGCCTGTGACCAGCGTCGGTGGCAGCAGGAAGGCCGTCATGATCGACAGGATGTAAAGGTGGCGGTTCGTCTCCGAGGAGAGCTTGGAGTCGATTTCTTCGTGCAGCAGCCTTGCCCGGTCCTGCAGCGCGTAGACATCATGGTCGACAGTCTCCAGCCGGCTCGTCAGCCGCCCGGCAATATCGTCGAAGCCGAAGGGCATTTCGTCTTCATCGGAGGCTGCGGCTCGCCGCATCAGCGCGAGCACTGTGCGGAGGTGCCGATGCAGACGGACGATCGTGCGACGGACGGGAGCTAGCCTGCGGCGTTCGTCACGCGGCGCGTTGTCGTAGACGAAGTCCTCGATGAGGTTGAGCTCTTCGGTGAGTTCCATGACGACGGAGATCAACGTGCGCTGGAACTCGGTTACAAGCAGCTCGAACAGATCGACGGGACGGGTGAATTTGCCCGGATTCTTCTCGATCATGACGCGCGTCCGCTCGACGCTTCTCAGCGGCTGCAGGCGCGTGGTGATGATGAAACGGTCGGAGATGGCGAAATGCAACCAGCCGAGATCGGCCGTGTCCTGATCGAATTCGCGCTGGCAGTCCACCAGCGTACCGTAGAGCATCTGCTCATCGACGGTCAGGACGGCATGCGTGTCTCGGGTGGTCAACGCCGACTTGGCGTCATCCATCACGCCGAGCGTGTCGAGCAGGGCGGGCACGCGGGCATCGGCGAGATTGAGATGCAGCCAGTAGAATCCGTCATCGGCGGTCAGTTCCGCGGCCGTAGCGCTGTTTTGCAGCCGCACGGCCTTCTTGCTTTCCGGCGAGAAACGGTAGGCCCATACGAGACCGGGTATGTTGACGGGCAAGGTATCCATTATTGCCGATCCTCTCGCGAAAGCGATCAATCCTACTAAAGCAAGTCGCTCAAAACTGCACAGCGGTTTTGCAATAGCGGCACGCTTAAAACAAAGACCTTCTGCGCGGCTGCCGACCTGAAAGATCGCGACACGCTTAGAGTTTCTCCATGACGTTTGTTTGTGCAAGTGCACAAGGGAAAAGGCGCGCACGTCAGAGGTTATCGACGGAAACCAAATTGACGTTTACGTAAAAATCAATTAGCTCTTCAGCTGGAGGGGCTTGCGCGCCGGCTTTGCCGCGCGTGCGCCGAAAGCGAGGAAAATAAGATGTATAAGGCGCCTGTCGAGGAAATCGCGTTCACGCTGAAGCATGTTGCCGGCATGGTCGAAGCGATGGGCAGCGGCCTTCTGGGCGATCTCGGCGAGGATCTGGTCGATGCCATCCTGACCGAGGCGGGACGATTTGCCACGGAGGAAATCGCCCCTCTCGCCGACATCGGCGACCGCCAGGGCGCCCGTCTTTCCAACGGGGAGGTAAGAACGCCGGACGGCTGGCGCGATCTTTACCGCAACTGGGCAGCCGGCGGCTGGAACGGTCTGACCGCGCCGGAGGAGTTCGGCGGCCAGGCCTTGCCGCACATGCTGAATGTCGCGGCACTCGAAATGTGGAATTCCGGGTCCATGGCCTTCGCCCTCTGCCCGACCCTGACGATCGGCGCCGTCGAGGCGCTCAACGTGCACGGCAGCGTAGCTCTGAAGGACAGATATCTGGCGCGCATGGTGTCTGGCGAGTGGACCGGCACCATGAACCTCACAGAGCCCCATGCAGGCTCCGATCTCGGCGTGCTGAAGGCGCGTGCCGAACGCCGCGAGGATGGCAGCTATCGCATTTTCGGCCAGAAGATTTTCATCACCTGGGGCGAGCACGACGCTGCCGACAACATTATCCATCTCGTCCTTGCACGCCTGCCGGATGCGCCCGCAGGCACACGCGGCATCTCGCTCTTCCTCGTGCCGAAATTCCTCGTGAACGAGGACGGCTCGCTCGGCGCTCGCAACGATCTTCACTGCCATTCGCTGGAGCACAAGCTCGGCATCCACGGTTCGCCCACCTGCACCATGATCTATGGCGACGGCAAATTCGGTGATGAGACGGGGGCGGTCGGCTGGCTGATCGGCGAAGAGAACAAGGGCCTCGCCTGCATGTTCACCATGATGAACAACGCCCGCCTCGCTGTCGGCATGCAGGGGGTAGCGATCTGCGAAGCGGCGACGCAGAAGGCAATCGCTTACGCCAAGGAGCGCACCCAAGGCAAGGCGCCGGGCTGGAGCGGCCCGGGCATGAGCCCGATCATCGAGCATCCTGATGTCATCAGGATGCTGCTCACCATGAAGGCGCTGACGCAGGGCTCACGCGCCATTGCCTATACCTGCGCCCACGCAATCGATATGGCGCACCGCGCTGCCGATCGTCGTGAACATTGGCAGGAACGCGCCGCTCTCCTGACGCCGATCGCCAAGTCCTTTGCTACCGATGCCGGCGTGGATGTCGCCTCTCTCGGCATTCAGGTTCATGGCGGCATGGGCTTCATCGAGGAAACAGGTGCTGCCCGCTATCTGCGCGACGCCCGCATTGCCCCGATCTACGAAGGCACGAATGGCATCCAGGCGATCGATCTCGTCACCCGCAAGCTGCCTTTGTCTGATGGCAAGCAGGTCGGGGGCCTCATCACCGAGTTGAAGGCGATCGCCGGGGCTGTTCGCAGTTCAAACCTCGACGGTTTCGGATCAACGGCGGACAGGCTGGATTCCGCCCTTGCCGATCTGGAGCAGGCGACAAGCTGGCTGCTCGCGCGTCTTGCCGAGAGCAGGTCCGCCGAGGCTCTGGCGGGCGCGACGCCCTATCAGCGCCTTTTCGGTCTTGCACTCACCGGCTGCTATCTTGCCAAGGGTGGTCTGGCCCAGACCAAGGACGGGGCAGGCGGGAGCCGCATCGCGCTCTGCCGCTTCGCTGCTGAAAATCTTCTGTCCGAAACGGCGGCGCTGAAAGACCGTGTCGTCAACGGCGCCGATAGCCTTGCCGCAGCCCGTGCCATCCTTGCCTGAGGAGATGAAAATGAGCGAGCCCGTCATCATCGAGCGATACGCGGAAAACAGCGCTGTCCAGGTCATCCGCTTCAACCGGCCGGAGAAGAAGAACGCCTTCACGCGTGACATGTATCGCACGATGACGGATGCGCTGGATGCCGCAAACAGCGATGACGGCGTCAGGGTGACTGTGTTCTTCGGCACGGAAGGCTGTTTCTCCGCCGGAAACGACATCGGCGATTTCCTCGCTGCAGCCATGGGCGGCAGCATGGGGCAGGATCTGATCGATTTCCTATACGCACTCGCCAAAGCCGAAAAACCGCTCGTCTCGGGCGTCGATGGTCTTGCGATCGGTATCGGCACCACGCTCAACCTGCATTGCGACCTGACAATCGCTTCCGACCGCAGCCAGTTCCGCACGCCCTTCGTCGATCTGGCGCTCGTGCCGGAAGCGGGCTCCAGCCTGATCGTTCCGCGCATCATGGGGCAGCAGCGCGCCTTTGCGATGCTCGCTGCCGGCGAGGCTTTCTCGGCGGAAGACGCCAGGCTGGCCGGTCTCATCTGGAAAGTGACGACCGCGGAACAGGTAGAACACCAGACGCTTTCTGCCGCCGCGAAGCTGGCCGCCAAGCCTCCGGAAGCGCTGAAGATTGCCCGCGATCTTATTCGTGGCCCGCGTGAGGAGATTATTGCGCGGATTGACGAAGAGGCCCGTCATTTCGCAGCGCGGTTGAAAACGGCTGAGGCCCGCGCGGCTTTCGAGGCTTTCATGCGTCGCTGAGTACCCCTAAAAATCAGCTAATATTATCAGTTGTCAATTTAAAGCATCCCTTAAGCATAGAATAATTATTGAATAGAGGACGGATCCCCCCAACCGTCCGGGCGTGACGTGTTTCGTACGACCCTCTGTCCGAATTCACCCACGGCCATCGTCCGTTCGCAGCGCGCTTAACCCCCGCGCTGCGAAGCTTTTGGGCCGCCTGCATCCCGGCTGCACCTTTTCCAGGCTCAGAATAGTTAGGCGTTTGCCAAACTATTTATTGACTCCGATCCTGCCGTGCCTATAGTTAGGCGTATGCCTAACCAATCGCATGCACTTGATTTGATGTTTCAGGCTCTGGCGGACCCGGCCCGGCGCAGCATGGTCGATCGGCTCTGCAAAGGGCCAGCCTCTGTGAAAGAACTGGCTGAGCCGCTGCCCATGGCGCTGCCTTCCGTCCTCCAGCATCTGCAGATGCTGGAAGCGAGCGGCTTGGTGCGTTCGGAAAAGACCGGCCGTATTCGCACCTGCCGGATAGAGCCGCAGGCGCTGCGCTCCGCCGAAGACTGGATCAATGAGCGCCGCATCCTCTGGGAGCACCGTCTCGACAGGCTCGGTGCCTATCTCGAAGCCAATCCGGATATGCCGGAGAACCCTGGAAAGACCGAAAAGGAGTAAGACTATGCAGGAAGAGTACAGTACCCTCCATTCCACCTTCTCCATCGAACGCACATACGATGTGCCGGCCCCGCGTGTCTTCGCCGCCTGGTCCGATCCGAAGGCGCGCCTGCAGTGGGAGGCGATCGGCGAGGACTTCACAACCACCTATACCGAGAATGATTTCCGCGTCGGCGGCCGCGATATCAGCCGGTTCAATTTCGGCAAGAGTGACGAATATGTCGCCGACGCGCGCTACGAGGATATCGTCCGGGATCGCCGTATCGTCTATGCCTATACGATGTCGCACAACGAGCGACGCATCTCCTCGTCACTGACGACGATCAGCCTGACGCCGGTGCCGGAAGGCACGCATGTCATGGTAACGGAACAGATCACGATCCTCGACGGCGGCGACAAGGTCGAATATCGCCAAGCCGGCATCGCCGGACAGCTCGACCAGCTCGGCCGCTACCTCGCCGGCGAGAAGGTCGCCTGACCGCTTACTTTTCCAGCGTTGCCACCACCTCGACATGCGAGGTCCAGAGGAACTGGTCGATGGGCGTTACCGAGGTAATCCGGTAGCCGCCCTCGACGAGGATAGCGAGGTCGCGGGCAAGTGTCAGCGGATTGCAGCTGACGGCGACGATCTTCTTCACCGCCGAGCGGGCCAGTTCCTTGCACTGGAATTCGGCCCCCGCACGCGGCGGGTCGAAAACAACGGCGTCGTAGACCTTGAGCTCCGATGTCATCAACGGCCGGCGGAAGAGATCGCGCTTCTCGACTGTGACAGGCTTCAAGCCCTGCGTATTGCGCGCCGCGTGGTCGAGTGCGGCGATCGCCTTGGCGTCTCCTTCGACGGCATGCACGCGTCCGAGGCGGGCAAGCTGCAGCGAAAAGGTACCGGCGCCGGCAAAGAGATCCGCTATTCGCTTGGCTTTGCCGACATGGGCAAGCACGAGCTTCGCCATCGCTTCTTCGGCAGGCTTCGTCGCCTGCGTGAAACCGCCGGCCGGCGGCGAGACCTGCACGCCACCGAATTCGACGATCGGCTTGGATGGTTCGATGAGAATTTCGCCGTCGAGCGAAACGCGGGCGATGCCGCGAAGGCCGAGCACGACTTCGATCGCCTTGCGACGCTGTTGGTCGGAAAGCTTCTTCACGCCTTCGACCGCAAGATCGAGGCCGGAGAGCGTTTCCAGAACCGCGATGCGGAAGGCCTCTGCATTGGTCGCGATCGCCGCTCCGACTGCCCTGATCGCCGGCAGCCGGGAGATGATCCCGGCCGACGAGATGGGACATTCCTCGATGGCGACGATATGATGGCTTTCGGCCTGGTTGAAGCCGATGAGCATGTCCTTTTCGGTCTTGCGCGCCGCAAACACCACTCGCCGTCGCTCGCCGGGATGGGCGGCGACGACTTCGCCGACCTCGGGCGTCAGCCCCTTGGACTTCAGCGCGTCGACAACAAGCTGCCGCTTGAAGGCGCGGTAAGGCGCGTCGGCCATATGCTGGAGCGTGCAGCCGCCGCAGGTGCCGTTGATGCCGTCAGGCCCGAAATGCCGGCAAGGCGGCTCCTGCCTGTCGGCGGAGGCCGAGGCGATCGACATGACGGTGCCCTGGTTCTTGACGCGGGCGATCGCCACCGTCTCTCCGGGCAGTGTGAAGGGAACGTAGACAGGCCCGTCCTGGCTGGCGGCAATGCCGTCGCCCTGTGCTCCGAGCCTGTCGATGGTGATGGTTTCCGTGCTCACGCTTTCGTCCCTGCCAGTAGAAATTCCTGATTGCCGTCTCCGCCTGAAATCGGCGAGGGGATGAGCCCTAAACTCTTCCAGCCCATATCTTCAGTAAACCAGCGCTCCAGTTCTGCCGCCACGTCGGGGCCGGAGGCCGGATCCTTGAGCAGCCCGCCCTTTCCGATCGCCTCGCGCCCCGCCTCGAATTGCGGCTTGACGAGGATCGCGGCGATCGCATTCGTTTCGGCAATATCGAGAGCGGGAGCAAGCGCCAGCTTCAGCGAGATGAACGAGACGTCGGAGACGACGAAGTCCACCGCATGGTCGATGTCCTCAGCCGTCAGGTTGCGGGCATTGAGCCCCTCGATATTGGTCACGCGCGTATCGGTTGATATTCTCGGATGCATCTGCCCGTGGCCGACATCGATGGCCGTGACATGCACAGCCCCCCTTTCGAGCAGCACTTCCGTGAAGCCGCCGGTCGAAGCGCCGACATCGAGACAGTGCCGCCCTGCCGGGTCGAGCCCGAAATGGTCGAGCGCCGCAACGAGCTTCAATGCTGCACGCGAAACATAATCCTGCGCGGGGTCGTCGATCTCGATTGCCGCGTCAGGCCCGAAGATGGCGCCGGCCTTCGTCACCACCTTGCCGGCGACCTTGACGGTGCCGCGTGACACGGCGTCCCGTGCCCGTGAACGGCTCGCAAAAAGGCCGAGGGTGACGAGAAGCTGGTCGAGGCGTTGGCTGTTCTGATCGGACATTGGCTGTGAATGACCGGCAAAGCCTCGGGTTGCAAGCATTTTGTTGATATTGCCGATACGCGGGCACGGTCTCACATCGTCGGTCTGGAATAATTCGAAGCAACTTGTGCTGCGACGCACAAATTTAAACAATTTTAAATCCGGCCCGCCTAGGTTCACATTGATTGTAGCGGTTCGCCTTTGAATCGCTTGGTGCCATGAAGGCTCCCGCGTCCTCCCCGCCGATCATGTTCCTCATCAAGAAGTCTTGTGGCTGCGCATTTGCGTGGTCGCCCCTTGTCGCGCCTGATGTCGCCAGGAGAAATTGACCGATGTTCGCCCGAAACATATCCTTGAATGGTAAGCTTGCGGCCACTTTCGCAGCACTCATCCTTATTTTCGTTTCCGTTTCCGCTTTCGTGTATTCCAAGGCAACGACATCGGCGAGCGCTTCCGCCGAACAGGAAAAGTCCGAGCTTCTCGTCAACCAGATCGATGACGCGCTCCAGGCCATGCTGGAGCAGGCCGTCAACCTGCGCGGCTTCATCCTCTTCCGCAGCGACAGCACCTATGGCGATATTTTTGCCAACCGCGAGCGTATGCTGAAGGCGATTGCCGCAGCCAAACAGACCGCCGCTTCCCAGCCCGAACTGCTGTCGATGATCGACGACATGCAGAAGGCTGCCGACCTTTATTTCCATGAGCTTGCCGAGCCGCAGGCCAAGGCCCGCAAGGAAACCGAGACCCCGATCGCAGACGTCGTCAAGATCGGTGTCAACGCCACCAAGGGCCAGCTTGACGGCTTCCGCGCCGCTTCCGCCAAGATCAAGTCGCTCGCTCGTGACAAGTCGACGGCTCTCGCTGCCGCGCAAGCGGATGCCAACAGCGACCTCAAGACCACGCTTCTGGTTGGTGGCGTTGCCGCTGCCCTTGCCGCGGCTGCTCTTGCCTGGGCCTTGTCGCGAACCATCGTCCGCCCGATCGTCGGCATGACCGCTGCCATGGACCGTCTCGCCGGCGGCGACCACAATATCGAGGTTCCGGCAACCGGCCGTCAGGACGAAGTCGGCCGCATGGCCCAGTCCGTGCTGGTCTTCAAGGATGCCGCGATCGAAAAGCAGCAGCTTGCCGGCGAAACCGACCGCATGCGCGGAGAAGCCGAGCGTCAGCGCCAGGCCAGCGACGAGCAGAAGGCCCGTGAAGAGGGCGAGATCCGCTTCGCCATCGAAGCTCTGGCCGGCGGTCTTGCTGGCCTTGCCGTTGGCGATGTCGCAGCCCGCATCCACACGCCATTCGCGCCGCAATATGATAGCCTGCGCAACGACTTCAACAACGCCGTCGAAAAGCTGCAGGCTGCCTTGCAGTCCGTTGGCCGCAACGCTTCGGCGATCAATGCCGGCGCCGGTGAAATCCGCTCCGCCGCAGATGATCTCGCTCACCGCACCGAGCAGCAGGCCGCGGCCGTCGAAGAGACTGCGGCCGCCCTCGAAGAAGTCACGACCACGGTCCGCGACTCCGCCAAGCGCGCCGAGGATGTCGGCAATCTTGTCGAGCGCACCCGCCTCGGCGCGGAAAAGTCGGGCGAAGTCGTCCGCAAGGCCGTTTCGGCCATGCAGCAGATCGAAAAGTCCTCGGGCGAGATCTCCAACATCATCGGCGTCATCGACGACATTGCCTTCCAGACCAACCTTCTGGCTCTGAACGCCGGCGTCGAAGCGGCCCGCGCCGGTGAAGCCGGCAAGGGTTTTGCCGTCGTCGCCCAGGAAGTCCGCGAACTTGCCCAGCGGTCTGCAAACGCCGCCAAGGAAATCAAGGCGCTGATCAACACGTCAAGCGAACAGGTCAATTCCGGCGTCGGCCTCGTCGGCGAAACCGGCAAGGCGCTGGAAGCGATTGTCGCCGAGGTGCAGGAAATCAACCGTCATGTTGGCGCGATCGTCACGGCCACCCGCGAACAGTCGATCGGCCTGCAGGAGATCAATACCGCCGTCAACAACATGGACCAGGGCACCCAGCAGAACGCCGCCATGGTCGAAGAACAGACGGCGGCAAGCCACGCGCTTGCCCAGGAAGCCTCCGCCCTCGACGATCTGTTGCGCCAGTTCAAGCTCGGCGCGCAGGCTGCCGCTCCGGCTCAGCGGACGGTTGCCGCAACCGCCACGTCCCGCCCGGTCGCCTCTCCGGCCCGCGCGCTTGCCAGCAAGGTCACCAAGGCCTTCGGCGGCAAGCAGGCGACGGCTGCCGCCGTCGTCCAGGAAGACTGGACCGAGTTCTGAGAGCGACCTCTTCGGAAACGAAAAAGGGCGGCATTCAGTGCCGCCCTTTCCTTTTGCTTTATCTTTTTTGTTTTCACGCAATTCCGGACGCAAAACCGCTGCACACTTTTGCTGGAATTGCTTTAGCCGGCGGAAGCGCGCATCCGCTCGATATCGCGCCGCGGCGGAACATTGTGGATGCGCACATAGTCCCGGCTGAACTGCGAAGGGCTGTCATAGCCGACACGGAAACCTGCCTCGGCCGCAGTCAACCCTTCTGTCACCATCAGTCGCCGCGCCTCCTGCAGGCGAAGCTGGGTGCGGAATTGCAGCGGGCTCATCGCCATGACAGTCTTGATGTGTTCGTAGAAGGATGAGGCGCTCATGCCGGCGACCGAAGCCAGATGTTCGATGGCGAAAGGCTCGCTGAAATTCTTCCGCACGAAGTCGATCGCCCGACCGATCTGGTTGAGTCGGCTCTCGCCATTGGCGATCTGCCGCAGAAGCGCGCCCTGCGGTCCGCGGATGAGCCGGTAGAGGATTTCCTTTTCGATCAACGGCGCCAGAACCTCTGCATCATCGGGCGTGTCGAGCAGGCGTAGCAGCCGCACGGCTGCGTCGATGAGCTCAGGCGTCGTGGCGCTGACACCGGCGGCAGGGCTCTCCGATAAACGTCCCTGGACGGCAGGCAGCATCTCGGTAAGCAGGCCGCGATCGAGCTGCAGCCGCAAACACAGATAGGGCCGGTTGGCGCTTGCCTCGACGACGGCGCCGATCACAGGCAGATCGACGCCGACGACGAGATAGTGCGCCGCATCATAGACATGCGCGACATCGCCGATCACGGCACGCTTGCGCCCCTGGGCCACGATGCACAGGGAGGGTTCATAGAGTGTGTGGATCGGCTCCGTGCGAGCAGAGGATCGTATGATGCCGACCCTGGGCAGCATCGTGTCGAAGTTGCCATCTGCCGCGGTGTGGCGATCAATCAGGTCTGCAAGTTCGGCGATTTTTTCCATGAAGGCAGGATGAACCGCGCTGCGTCGAATGCCAAGTGTCTTCAACCGCTTTCGGAAGATCGTGCAAGAAATCCGGAAAAGTTTGCTACCGGCTGGCGCCCTGCAAGCCCAATCTCATGCGTATGGACCAGCGGCATCCGGCTGCGGTCCCGATTGAAGCATGAGGAAAGAACATGACTGGTATCAAAGGCAAGACCGTTCTGATTACTGGCGCCAGCAGCGGCATCGGCGCCGGCACCGCACGCGAACTGGGCGCGGCTGGCGCAAAGCTCATGATCGGCGCGCGCCGCACCAACCGGCTCGAGGAACTGGCAAAGGAAATCCGCAGTAGCGGCGGCACGGTGGAATTCCGCGCGCTCGACGTTACCGACCGGGCCGATGTCGAGGCCTTCGCTAGGGCAGCGGTGGATGCTTTCGGCAGCATCGACGTGCTCATCAACAATGCCGGTGTGATGCCGCTCTCGCTGATGTCCTCGCTCAAGGTCGAGGAATGGGATCGCATGGTCGACGTCAACATCAGGGGTGTTCTCTACGGCATTGCCGCCGTGCTGCCGATCATGAACGCGCAGGAGCGGGGGCAGATCATCAACATCTCCTCGATCGGAGGTCTATCGGTCGTGCCGACCGCGGCGGTCTATTGCGCGACGAAATATGCGGTGCGGGCGATTTCCGATGGGCTTCGCCAGGAAAACAAGAAGCTGCGCGTAACCTGCATCTATCCGGGCGTCGTCGAATCCGAGCTGGCGGAGACAATCACCGAACCCTTCTCGGCCGAGGCGATGGTCTCCTTCCGCGAGATCGCCCTGAAGCCCGACGCTATCGCGCGGGCAATCCGCTTCGCCATCGAGCAGCCCGAGGATGTCGATATCAACGACATTACCGTCCGCCCGACGGCCAGTATGGGCATGTGACCATGCGGATCCGCGAGGCTATTGCCGGGGCGGCTCTTTCGCTTGCCGCTCCATCTCCGGTCTTCTCAGAGGAAAGCAAAGTGCAGAACCATCCCTATCTCGGCATGTGGATCACAGGTGACGGCCATATCCGCCAGGAATTGCTGCCGAACGGCCGTTATGACGAGGCGCGGGGCACACGAACGAGCGCCTATCGGGGCCGCTATGAGGTGACCGGCGATCATATCGAATATTGGGACGATACCGGTTTTACCGCCGATGGCGATTTCATCGACGGCGTGCTGCATCACGGCGGAATGATCTTCTACCATGATGGCAAAAAGCAGGAATAAGAGAAGCGCGTCGGCGTGCTGCCTTAACCGGCCACGCCGACCGCAACACCGCGTCCGAGTGCATTGAACACCGTCGAGACGATGCCGGCGCGGTCGAGGCCGGCATGTGCGATCATCGCCTCCGGCTTTGCCTGCTCCATCCAGATATCGGGCATCACGAGCGAGCGAACCTTCAGGCCACGGTCGAGCAATCCGTCCATCGCCATGAACTGCATCACCTGGCTGCCGAAGCCGCCGACAGCGCCTTCTTCGACGGTGATCAGGATTTCGTGGTGGCGGGCAAGCTGGCGGATCAAGGCGTGGTCGAGCGGCTTTGCGAAACGCGCATCGGCAACCGTCGTCGAAAGACCAGCGGCATCGAGGTCTTCGGCCGCCAGCAGACAGTCGGCAAGCCGCGTACCGAAGGAAAGAAGCGCAACCTTCGTACCTTCCTTGACGATCCGGCCCTTACCGATTTCCAGGATCTGGCCGCGCTCGGGCATGTCGACGCCGACACCTTCACCGCGCGGATAGCGGAACGAGATCGGGCCGGCATCATAGGCAACGGCGGTGCGCACCATATGCTTCAGTTCCGCCTCGTCAGCGGCGGCCATGACGACGAAGCCGGGCAGGGTGGCGAGGAAGGCCGTGTCGAAGGAACCCGCATGCGTCGGTCCGTCGGCGCCGACGAAACCGGCGCGGTCGATCGGGAAGCGCACTGGCAGACCCTGGATCGCCACATCATGCACAACCTGGTCATAGGCGCGCTGCAGGAAGGTGGAGTAGAGCGCTGCAAACGGCTTGAAACCTTCGGCGGCAAGGCCGGCGGCGAAAGTCACGGCATGCTGCTCGGCAATGCCGACATCGAAGCAGCGGGACGGGAAAATCTCCGCAAACTTGTCGAGGCCCGTGCCGCTTGGCATGGCGGCGGTGATGCCGACGACGCGATCGTCGAGCGTAGCTTCCTGGACCAGCGTCTCGGCAAAGACATTCGTATAGCTCGGCGCATTCGGCTTTACCTTCGCCTGTGTGCCGGTGATGACATCGAACTTATTGACGCCGTGATACTTGTCGGCTGCAGCTTCCGCCGGGGCATAACCCTTGCCCTTCTGGGTCACGACATGGATCAGCACCGGGCCATTCGCATTGTCGCGGACATTGCGCAGGACGGGCAGAAGGTGATCGAAGGAGTGACCGTCGATCGGGCCGATATGATAGAAGCCCATCTCCTCGAACATCGTCCCGCCGGTCACGTAACCGCGGGCATGCTCGACGGCGCGGGTGATCGCCCGGTCGATATTCTTGCCGAGATAGGCCGTCAGTTTCTTGCCGAAATCGCGGAAGCCCATATAGGTGCGACCGGAAGCAAGGCGGGCGAGATAAGCGCTCATTGCGCCCGTTGGCGGGGCGATCGACATGTCGTTGTCGTTGAGAATGACGATCAGTCGCGCATCGAGCGCGCCGGCATTGTTGAGCGCCTCATAGGCCATGCCTGCCGAGAGCGCCCCGTCACCGATAACGGCAATCACACGGCGGTCCGTCTTGTCGATATCGGCGGCGACCGCCATGCCGAGGCCGGCGGAAATCGAAGTCGAGGAATGTGCGGCACCGAAGGGATCGTATTCGCTTTCTGCTCGGCGGGTGAAGCCGGACAGGCCGTTTTCCTGGCGCAGCGTCCGGATCCGGTCGCGGCGCCCCGTCAGGATCTTGTGTGGATAACACTGGTGGCCGACATCGAAGATCAGCCGGTCGTCAGGCGTATTGAAGACGTTGTGGATCGCGATCGTCAGCTCCACCACGCCAAGACCTGCGCCGAGATGCCCGCCGGTGCGGGAGACGGCGTCGATCATTTCGTCCCTGACTTCGCGTGCCAGCTGCGGCAGGTCGCGGTCCTCGAGCTTGCGCAGGTCGGCAGGATAGGTGACCTGATCGAGCAGCGGGGTCTTCGGGGATTGTGTCACGGGCGGGCGCTCTTCTTTGACTGATCGGCTTTGCTTTATTCGATTGAATTGCGGCAAAACAACTACATTTGCATAACCGCAAGATTTTCACCTTAGAGCACTTCAGCCCTCCGGCAAAGGCACGAATTCCTCTTCGTCGCCGGGGACGATATCGAAGCGGCCGGTGCGCCACTCCTCCTTGGCTTTCTCGATCCGCTCTTTCGAGGAAGATACGAAATTCCACCATATGTAGCGTTTCGAGTTGAGTGCAGCTCCTCCGAACAGCATCAGATGACAGCCCTCGACGCCCGCTTCGAGCGTGATCGCATCGCCTGGCCGGAAAACGAGAAGCTGGTCTGGGGCGAACCGGTCGCCGGCTATGACGACCTCGCCCGAGAGCACATAGACCGCGCGTTCTTCATGGGCGGCGCCGAAGGGAAATTTCGCGCCCGGCTGCAGGGCAATATCCGCATAGAGCGTATCGGTGAAAACCTTCACCGGCGAATTCAGCCCTTCGAACGAGCCGATGACGACACGGCCGGTCACCCCTCCATCGTCGATAACAGGCATGTCGCCCTTTTCGGTATGGGCAAAGGAAGGATTGATCTCCTCCTTGTCGTCGGGCAGCGCCAGCCATGTCTGCAGGCCGGACATGGAGAGCGGATGGCCGCGCAGATTGTCCGGCGTGCGCTCCGAATGCACGATGCCGCGCCCGGCCGTCATCAGGTTGATGTCGCCGGGCCGGATGACTTTTTCCGTTCCGAGGCTGTCGAGATGGCGGATTTCCCCGTCAAAGAGATAGGTGACGGTTGAGAGCCCGATATGCGGATGCGGCTTCACGTCCAGCGCCTCATCCGGCTTCAGGATCGCCGGTCCCATGCGATCGAAGAAAATGAATGGCCCGACAAGCCGGCGCTGGCGCGTCGGCAGGGCACGACGCACCTGGAAGCCACCGATATCGCTGGTGCGCGGGATGATCAGGTTTTCGATCGCATCGCAGGCGAAGGCATCGCCGGGGAGGGGATCTTTACCGGGGAAGAAGGACATGGCGCACTCCGATCACAAAGGCCTGGAGCCACAGATAGCGTCTGCCGGTCTGTGGCGAAAGGGTCAGTTTGTCAGATAACGGCGAAGCGCTCAGATCGCCGTGAAGCCATTGTCCACGAAAAGATGCGCCCCATTGACGAAGATCGATTCATCGCTGGCAAGATAGAGCGCCGCACGGGCGACATCCTCTGGTTCGCCGATCCGGCCCTGCTGCGCGGCAATCGCTGCGTCCGAAACATCGACGCCATGTGCCTGCAATTCCTTCACTTCGCGCAAGCCGTGCGGCGTGCGGATGAAGCCGGGGCAGACGGCATTGCAGCGGATGTTGCGGTCCCGGAATTCGACCGCGATGGCACGCGCAAACATATGCACCGCGCCTTTCGTCGTATCGTAGAGCACTTCCATCGGCGTGGCGGCAACCGCCGAGATCGATGACGTGCAGACGATCGATCCGCCGCCGGCTTCGATCATTTTGGGCAGTACGGCCTTGGTCATCAAAAACATCGAGCGCACGTTGACGGCGTGCAGCCAATCCCATTCCTGCAGCGTGGTTTCCAGGAACGGCTTGATGACGATCGTGCCGGCATGATTGAAAAGCACGGTCACCGGCCCGTAGCGTTCCTCGACGCCGGCGACCGCGGCATTGACGGCTGCCTCTTCGGAGACGTCGGCCGTCCAGTAATCGGCTTCGCCGCCCGCAGTGCGGATTTCATTGACGGTTTTCGCTGCCGCCTCGCCATTGCGATCGATGATGGCGACACGCGCGCCCTCAGCCGCAAAGAGCTTAGAGGCAGCGCCGCCCATGCCGGTCGCGCCACCCGAGATAATGGCGACCTTGCCCTTCAATCTGTCCGTCATCTTGCTGTTCCCTTGATATCTATCGAGGGATCATAGATCGGTCAGAAGCCGGTCGCCAAGTGTCTTGAAAGGGAGTTTCGGTACGCGTCTCAGGCGCCGTCGAGCGGTTCCACGCCCTGCGGTTTGCCGGCGCGGTCGAGGCGGATCTTCTCGATGCGGTTTTCGGCAGCCGAAAGCAGCGTCTCGCAATGCTTCTTCAGCGCTTCGCCGCGCTCGTAGATCTCGATGGATTCATCCAGCGCCACGTCGCCGCGTTCGAGGCGCGCAACGATGCTTTCGAGTTCGGCAACCGCCTTTTCGAAGGAAAGGCCGGAAACCTCCGGCTTGGCGCTGTCAGTCATTCTCAACCCTTCATCATTCTCAGAATATGCATGCCCGCCGATTCGGCGAGTCCTTCCAGATCATACCCGCCTTCGAGCAGGCTGACGACCCGGTTATTGGCACTACGGTCGGCAACTTCGAGAAGCCGGCCTGTTGCCCAGTCGAAATCCTCGCCTGTCAGGTTGATCTGCGCCAATGGATCGCGGTGATGCGCATCGAAACCGGCCGAGATGATGATGAGGTCGGGCCGGAAATCGGTAAGCGCCGGCAGCACACGCGACTTGAAGGCCTCGCGAAAATGATCGCTGCCGACATTGGGCGAGAGCGGCGCATTGACGATGGTGCCATGCGCGCCATTCTCGTCCTTTGCCCCCGTGCCGGGATAGAGTGGCATCTGGTGGGTGGAGCAGAAAAGCACGGAAGGATCGTCCCAGAAAATATTCTGCGTGCCGTTCCCATGATGCACGTCCCAATCGACGATGGCCACACGTTCTGCGCCATGCGCCTTCTGCGCATGGCGGGCGGCAATCGCCGCATTGTTGAAGAAGCAGAAGCCCATGGCGGTCATCTTCTCGGCGTGATGTCCCGGCGGCCGGGCGGCAACAAACACATTGTCCGCCTTGCCGCGGAACACGTCGTCGACGGCGGCCATCGCCCCGCCGATGCCGGTCAGCGCCGCCTGCAGGCTCTTCTGGCTGGCATAGGTATCGGCTTCGAGCTGGTTGATCTTGTCTTCCTCTTCCGGGATCTGCCGCATGACGGCGATCAGGTGCTCTTCCGGATGGGCAAGCAGCACCGCATCCTCGTTTGCCTGAGGGGCTTGCTTGCGGTCCAGCCGCTCGAAGTTCGGATGCTCCAGCGCCACATTCAGCGCACGGATACGGTCGGAGCGCTCGGGATGGCCAGACGGCGTCACGTGCTCGAGAAAGATGGGATGTTCGTAAAGACGGGTGCTCATGTCGGCACTCTATCGGTCGTATATGTCATGATCCACACGAGATGGGGCACTCCCTGCCGATTTCAACAAGCCGCATAGCCGCAGTTAAGAGCCATGTGCCGGCGTTTACGCTATTTTAATTGTTTCGTTTACATCGCCGGACCCCGTGCTAGGGTCACAGTGATAACCTGCAAGGCAGACCAGTAAATGAGTAAGACGAACCGCCCGGACATGGTGGAATTGCGTGTGCCGTTTCGCGATGTCGATATGAACGGCCAGATGTTTCTGGCCTCCTATATTTCCTATGCGGAATCCGTACTTGCAGGTTTCTGGTCATTGAGACCCGGCGTAGAGGACGAGCCTGTTTACACTCCTGCCAAGGTGTCCTGCATCCTTCACCGGCCACTGCACTATCACGAGACTGTAACCTTCACTGCTGGCGTCGATAAGATCGGCGTCCGTTCCATCGGCTTCCTTATCGCTGCCGAGATCGAAGACGAGCGTGCCGCCGAGGTTGAGATTACCTGGCAGGCACGCAGCCGTGAGGACGGCGAGCCGGTCACGCTCCCCGAAGAGACGCGCGACTGGCTCTATGGTTTCCTGGATTAGGCGCGAACCGGCAGCAACGGATAGCCGACCATAACAGCCCGGCCAACAAGGGCCGCTACGAAGGCCTTGATGACGTCCCCAGGGACGTAGAAAAGGCTGCCGAGGAAGGCCTTCTGCAAGGTGACATCGGCCACGATAGCCGCAAAGACAATGCCAAATGGATAGAGCACGAAGATGCCGCCGATGACGGCAGCAAGGAAAAAGCTCACCGTCTGCACGAGGCCTGACTGTCCGGCGTTGACCAGCCGCTCGCTGAGGAAGCCTGTAACAAAAGCAGCGAACACCCAGCCATACAGGAAACCTGAGGTAGGGGCGACAAGGGCCGTCATTCCGCCGCGGCCGCCCGAAAGCACCGGTAGGTTCATTGCGACAAGCGCAATTACAATAAGCACTGCAATAGAGCCACGTTTCGCGCCAAGGACGACGCCTGCCATCATCACGCCGAGCGATTGTGCCGTAATCGGAACTGCGACAATACCGACATAAATAGGCGGCAACAGGCCGAGGGCCACGATGATCGCGGCGAAAAGAGCGGTAAGAACGAGGTCGCGCGTGCTCATCGTGATCTCCAATTCACAAAACGTTAACTGACATGCCGTCGAATGCCGCGTGCGTCAATTGCCGCAGCAACATTATCCGCATCCCTCAGCGTTAAAATGATGAGCGGGGTAAGGATCGTCGTCGGTCGCACTTTCAGCCCGCGAGCCGCATGTGCCTCGCTGATCGCATGGTAACGGGCAATGATCTCGGGCACGAAACGCAGCACGAGACCGACCGCCAAACCAACATCAGTGGCCTTCACCCAGCCGATGCGTTCCAGTGGCCGCACAAGCGTCGTTATCTCGTCCATGAACTGGGCGATCGTCGTTGTGGCCGTCACGGCGGCGGCAAACAGCATCAGCGCAGTCAGCCGTAGCAACGTTGCCAAAGCTTGATGCCACGGATTAACAATAAAGGTGACGAGCGCCACGAACGCGATTGTCAGGAAGATCGGTTTCAGCCGAGCGGCTGATTCCTTCTTCGGCATGCCGACGCTGCGATAGGCGAGCACGGTCAGCAGCATGACGACTGCGAGCAGCGGAATATTGTTGCTGATGAACAGCACTAAGCCGAGCAGGAAGAGCGAAAAGATCTTTGCCCGAGGCGAAAGCCGGTGCAGGGCGCTGTTGCCTTCGAGATAAAGTGACTGCATCAGGCCGCAAGCTCCCTGTAGTGGGCGATCGCTTCTGCTGCCGGCGCATCGGCCGCCAGCTTGCCTTCGTGGAACAGCAGCACTCGCCCGAAACCTGAAATCAATTCAAGATCATGGGTGATGACGACGACATTTTCTTCGAGCCCGTCGATGGTCTTCTGCACCAGAGCGCGGTTGCGCAGGTCGAGCTGGTTGGTTGGCTCGTCGAGGATAAGGATATCGGGACCCGTCGCCAGCACCGAGCAAAGCGCCGCAATCTGCAGCTCGCCGCCCGAAAGCTCATGCGCCCGGCGAGGAGCCAGTTCCTCGGCATTGAACCGGGCGAGCACCAGCTCGACCTTTTTCTCGATCTCCGCCTTTGTGAGGCCTCGGCCTTTCAGTCCGAAAGCGATGTCGTCCCTGACGATCGGCAGGATGATCTGGTTCTGCGGCGACTGGAAGATGAAGCCGACTTCGGCAAGCGCCGTCTTCTCGTCGCGCGTATCCCGTCCATTGACGATAACCTTGCCCGTGGTGGGTTTCATGAGCCCATTGACCATCCGCGCGAAAGTGGTCTTGCCGGAGCCATTGAGCCCGATGACGCCGAGGCGGTTTTCGGTGAGAGACAGCGTCAGCGGCTCGACCGCTACCCTTGCTCCGAAACTGGCGCCTGCGCTCTCGAAACGAATATCCAATTCTGGTCCCCGTGTTTGAATTCTCGCTTTTATAGAGCGCTGATGACCCGATAAAGGATCAAAATCAAATCGGCTGGAATATCGTATCGGGTGGCTAGGAAGATTTTCCGCGCTATGATGGCTGGATGACGAATCTGCTCTCCAATTCCGATGCCCGCCGTATCTTTCTCGCCAAGCAAGGTCTGAGCGCGCCTCCGAACCGCGCGTTGACCAAGGCCGGCTTGCTGGACCTCATTCATGATCTCGGCTTCGTGCAGGTGGACAGCATCCAGACGGTGGAGCGCGCCCATCACCAGATTCTCTTTTCCCGCAACCAGACCTACCGGCGCGAACACTTGACCGCGCTGTTGGAGAAGGATGGCTCGCTCTTCGAGCACTGGACGCACGATGCCTCCATCCTGCCCAGCGCCTTCTTCAAATATTGGAAGCACAAGTTCCTCGACGAGGAGAAGGCAATCATCGAGCGCTGGCGCAAATGGCGTGGCGAAGGCTTCGAAGCCTCCTTCGAGGAGACCTTTGAACGGGTAGTCAATAACGGCGCGATCCTGGCGCGCGACATGAAGGCGGACGGGCATGTTTCCGGCGGCTGGTGGAACTGGCACCCGAACAAGACGGCGCTCGAATATTTCTGGCGCACCGGCAAATTCGCGATCGCCGGCCGCTCCAATTTCCAGAAGATTTATGATCTCGCCGAACGCGTCATCCCTGCCGAATTCCACGAACCGGTGGTGAGCCGCGAGGAGTTCGTCGACTGGGCTTGTCGCAGCGCGCTTGCCCGTCTCGGCTTTGCCACGCACGGCGAAATCGCAGCCTTCTGGGATCTGCTCTCGCCGGATGAGGCAAAGGCGTGGGTGGCCGATCATCGGGATGAACTGATCGAGGTGCTGATCGAACCGGCCCTTGGCGGCAAGCCACGTTCCTCCTGGGCTTCAGCCGATTTCCTTGGTACGCTCGATGACTATCCGGAAGCACCGCCGCGAATCCGGGTGCTCAGCCCGTTTGACCCGATGATCCGGGACAGAAACCGGACAGAGCGACTGTTCGGTTTCTTCTACCGCATCGAAATCTTCGTCCCGGAGCCGAAGCGCGAATATGGCTACTACGTGTTTCCGCTTCTGGAAGGCGACAGGCTCATCGGCCGTATCGATATGAAGGCAGACCGCAAGAACGGCACGCTGGACGTCAAAAGGCTATGGCTGGAACCGCGTGTCAAGGCATCTGCCGGGCGACTCGAAAAGCTCGAGGCAGAACTGGAGCGTCTGGCGCGTTTCGCCGGCGTGGAGAAAGTCGTCTATCTGGACGGCTGGAAAGGATGATCCCTTCTCCTTGAGAGCAGAAGGGATCGCCGGTCAGCAGATCTCGGTGGTGGAAATCTTGATGCCGAAACCTTCCAGGCCGACATAGTGCCGCTCGCGGCTGGTCAGAAGCTTGATCGAGCTGACGCCAAGATCCTTCAGAATCTGTGCGCCGAGGCCGATTTCCAGCCATTCGCTGTCACGTGTCTGTGCCTCGACATGGGCCTCGCGGCCCTGATTGCGGGCCTTGCGGCCATTGTCGTAATGGCCGACGCCGACCGAGCCTTCACGCAGGTAGACGATGACGCCACGGCCCTGTTCGGCGATCTTCTGCATGTAGAAGTCGACCGGTTTGCGCTTGCCGAACAGATCGTCGGCGACGTTTTCCGGATGCAGACGCACCGGAATATCGACGCCGTCCCTGATATCGCCGAAGACGACGGCGAGATGCTGCATCGGATCCCAGGGTAGCGAATAGGTATGCGCCTTGGCCTTGCCGAACGGTGTTTCGATATCGAAGCTCGAGCCGAGCTCGATCAGTGTTTCCTTGCGCTGGCGATAGGCGATGAGGTCGGCGACCGACAGAAGCTTCAGCCCGTGCTGCTCGGCGAAATCCACGACCTGCGGGCCGCGCGTCACCGTGCCGTCGTCATTGACGAGTTCGGAGATGACGCCGATCGGCGGCAGGCCGGCAAGCTTGCAGAGATCGACTGCCGCTTCCGTATGTCCGGAGCGCATCAGCACGCCGCCTTCGCGGGAGACCAGCGGGAAAATGTGCCCCGGGCGGACGAAATCCGACGCGCCGACATTCGGGTTGGCAAGGTTGCGCACTGTCAGCGTGCGATCGTCGGCGGAAATGCCCGTCGTCGTACCGTGCTTGAAATCGACGGAAACGGTGAAGGCGGTGGTGTGCGCGGAATCGTTTTCCGCCACCATCGCGTTGAGGTTCAGTCGCTTGGCCTCTTCCTTCGGCATCGGCGCGCAGACGATGCCCGACGTGTGGCGCACGATGAAAGCCATCTTTTCCGGCGTCGCGTGCACGGCGGCGACGATCAGGTCGCCCTCGTTTTCACGATCATTGTCATCCATGACGACGACGATCTCGCCGGCTTCGAAAGCCCTGATAGCATCGACAACACGCTTCTGGTCATAAGGCATGGGACAAGTCCTATTTCAGCCGGCCGGTCTGGCCGCGGTCGCGAAGATAGTGGTCGGCAACGGCGCAGGCGATCATCGCCTCGCCGATCGGCACGGCACGGATGCCGACGCAGGGGTCATGACGGCCCTTGGTGCGGATATCGACATTCTTGCCGTCGGCATCGATCGACTGCCGTTCGGTGAGAATGGATGAGGTCGGCTTGACGGCGAAGCGGGCAATAACCGGCTGGCCGGTCGAAATCCCACCGAGAATGCCGCCGGCATTGTTGGACAGGAAAATCGGCTTGCCGTCATTGCCCATACGCATCTCGTCGGCATTGTCCTCGCCACTCGTTTCGGCGGCAGCAAAACCGTTGCCGATTTCTACGCCCTTCACGGCATTGATCGACATCAGCAGCGAAGCGATATCCTGGTCGAGCTTGCTGTAGATCGGTGCGCCGAGGCCGGCCGGCACGCCTTCGGCAATCACCTCGACGACGGCGCCGATCGAAGAGCCGGCCTTGCGGATGCCGTCGAGATACTCTTCCCAGACGGGCACGATCTCGGCATCGGGAGAGAAGAACGGGTTCTGCCCGACCTGATCCCAGTCCCAGTTGGCGCGGTTGATCTTGTGCTTGCCGATCTGCACAAGCGCGCCACGGATCGTGACACCGGGCACGACGAGCCGGGCAATGCCGCCTGCCGCAACGCGGGCTGCCGTCTCGCGGGCAGAGGACCGGCCGCCGCCACGATAGTCGCGGATGCCGTATTTCGTATCATAGGTATAGTCGGCATGGCCGGGGCGATACTGCCGGGCGATCTCACCGTAATCCTTGGAACGCTGGTCGGTATTCTCGATCAGCATGGAGATCGGCGTGCCGGTCGTAATCATCGTCTCGCCGTCGGCATCCATCATCACACCGGAGAGAACCTTTACCAGGTCGTCTTCGCGCCGCTGGGTGACGAAACGGCTCTGGCCGGGCTTGCGCTTGTCGAGCCAGACCTGCAGGTCCTCCAGCTTGAAGCGCAGTCCCGGAGGGCAGCCGTCGACGACGGCGCCGAGCGCCGGCCCGTGGCTTTCGCCCCAGGTGGTTACACGGAAGAGATGACCGAATGTATTGTGCGACATGTGTTCCCGCCGGATGCGCGGAGCCGGTCGTCACCGGCCGCGCCATTACTCAAAAAGGCGCGACACTCATAGGCCAAAAAACCGTTCAGGCAAAAGCCTTTCTTTGCGCCTGATGGTGCGATCGGGGAAATGGTATTTCGGAAGTTTGCCTTCGTGCGTCCGAATGGATGCACAGCGCTCTAGGATGCCAGCAGCCAGGCCGTGCCGCGCGCCTCGATGGCGAAATCATCGAAGGAGAGGGGGCGTGCGAAGGCGTAGCCCTGCAGGAGATCGCAGCCGAGATCGCGCAGCAATTCTGCGTGGGCGAGCGTCTCGACGCCCTCGGCCACTGTCTCCACGCCGAGCGAGCGGGCGATTTCGATGATGGAACTGACGAGCGCGCGCTCCTGCGAGGAGGCGACGATCGGCTTTACGAGCTGCCGGTCGATCTTCAGCCGTTTCGGCTTGAGCTTGAGCAGCGACACGATCGACGTGTGACCGGTACCGAAATCGTCGATTTCGATATCGATGCCGAGTGCCTTGATCCGTTCGAGATTATGCGAAACCACGTCCTCGCTTTCATCGAGGAAAATGGATTCCACCAGCTCGAAGGAAATTTCGCCTGGACGGATCTGCAGGCCTCCGAGCGATTCCAGAAGGCTGCCGTCATGCAGGCGCCGTGCCGAAACGTTGACGGAGATTTTCGGTATCAAGATGCCCTGTGCCGCCCAGCGCATCTTGTCGCGCAGCGCGGTCTCCAGCACGATGCGGTCGAGCGTCTGGACGACATTGATCTCGTCGGCAATGCGCAGGAACTTGTCCGGCGTGAGCAAGCCCTTGGAGGGATGGCGCCAGCGCACCAGCGCCTCGACACCGGTCAGCTTCATCGTACGGGCGCTGAACTGCGGCTGGTACCAGGCCGTGAACTCGCCGTTGTCGATCCCGGCCAGGATTTCATCAGCCGTGCGTTTATTGTTGATGATGTCGGCCTGCAGATTGTGGTTGAAGAATTCGAAGCGGTTGCGGCCGAGGCTCTTGGCCCGGTAGAGCGCGATGTCGGCATTGATCAGGACCTTGCGGGCGTCGACATGGATGCCGTTCGCCAGCGCAATACCGATCGACACACCACAGCGGCAGGGAAAGCCCTGGAAATCGATCGGCTGGCGCATTTCCTCGATGACGCGGCCGGCAAGCTCCGCCATCTCCTTATCGCCCACGTCGAAGGAGAGGATGACGAACTCATCGCCGCCGATACGCGCAACGACATCGCTGTCGCGCAGGCTTCTTGAAAGCACGCGTGAGGCATGCACCAGCATCGCGTCGCCGGCGGCATGCCCAAGCGTGTCGTTGATTTCCTTGAAGCGGTCGAGGTCGATATGCAGGATCGCGAATTTCTGCCGCTCGCCGCGGCCGGCATCCGTCAGGTTTTCCAGTGCGATATCAAGCTTGCGGCGATTGGCGAGCGAGGTTAGCGGGTCGTGCAGAGAGTTGTGCTCGATCCTGTTCTTGGCGAGTTCCAGCTCGATGTTTTTGGTGATCGCCTCATCCTTCGCGGCCTTGAGGCGCAGCGTCATCAACGCATCCTCGGTCGAATCAAAGGCAATGCCGATGATCTTCATCTCACCGGCCGGCGTGCGATGCACCTTGCCAACGGAACGCACGTAGCGCAGGCCGCCATTTTCATCCGGCACGCGGCAGACGAGCGTATGCGTGTCTCCGACTTGCTTGAAATGCCGGGCGCTTTCGAGCGCCAGTCCGCGATCATCGGGGTGGATGCAGGAGAGCCAGGCATCTTCGGTCACGAAGGCATTGCTCTGCTTCAATCCGTAGAGCTCGTGCATGCGTTCGTCCCAGATCGAGCCGCGCTTGCCGAGAATGGCTTCCCAGATGCCGCATTGATAGGAATCGAGCGCGAGGTCGAGCTTGCCGGAGAGTTCGGAAAGCTCCGCCTCGCGGCTCGAAAGTTCTTCCAGCGCGAGTTCCAGCTCGGCATTCTTGAGCTCGCTCGTTTCCTTGGCAAGGCGAAGCGTGTTGGTGACTTCCGCATCGGCTGTCACATCCCAGACGATGCCGATTGTTTTTCCCGTGCCACCGGCATCCGTATAGAAGGCGCCGATGGAGCGCAGGTGGCGGATCCGGCCGTCTTCCCGCATCACCCTGTACTGCGCGGTGCAGGCTTCTCCCGCGATGCTGCAGCCGAGGAAATGAACCTCGGCGATTTCGCGGTCTTCGGGCACGATCGTCGAAAGCCACACTTCCAGCGGCCGGCTGCCTTCGATCGACTTGAGGCCGTGAAGGGTGGATGCACGTGCGTCCCAGGAAAGGTTGGTGGCGTTCTCCTGCAACTCCCATATGCCGATGCGGGAAGATTCCAGCGCCAGGTTAAGGCGCTGCGACAGTTCGAGAAGTTTGGCTTCGCGGGCCTCGAGCTGCGTGATGTTACGGTTGCGTTCGCCGAGCAGCAGGGTCGCGAAAAAGATCGGGATGATGATCACGCAGCCCGCGGCGACGATGATCAATCGCAATTCATGCCGATTGCCGGGAACCGCGTGCCAGCCGTCGTTCGGCACTGCCGCCAGTTCCCATCGCCCGCCCGCGAAGCTCATCTTGCGGCGGAGCGGGTCCTTTTCGTAAATATTGGCGGGGCCGAAGAAGGGCGCAGCCGTCTCATTCGGAATGCCGATGTCGCGCACCGCGATCGAAAGATGGTCGAGATGCGGATAGCGCTCCTGATTTTCGCTGTTGCGCGCTGGCATCAGGCCGGTCGACTCGTAGAACATGTTTTGGTCTATGACCACCTCGACCGCGCCCCAGATGCGGCGCTGGCCGTTCTGTTTGACGAAAACCGGAAAGAAGATCGCGAAGGCGTTTTCTGCATCCGTCGTCTTGAAGGGGCCGTAGAAGCGTGCCGACTGGTCGCCGGCATTGCGGCTGATCGACATGCGCTCCATCAGCCGCTCGCGCACATCCTTGCCGATTCGGTCCTTGTCGGATTGCGCCGGATAGACCGATTTGACGATGAAATCGGGCGCGAGCGCAATATTGATGAAATGCGGGTTCTGGATCAGCAGCCAGTTGATCTGCCGCTCCATCTCCGCCTCGTTCGTCTGCGTGCTGAGCGAGATCAGGTTGGAAAGGTCGCGGACGGCGGTGATATCCATATTGATCTGCGCCATCACGCGGGCACGGATCAGGTTGGTCTCGTTTTCAGTACGGATGTGCAGCTCGCGCAGATAGGCAGCAGTATTCGCGCGGTCGAGTGCAAAGCCGACGGCAATAACGACGATGGCCACGATGGCGGAAACCAGCAGAGAGACGCGCGTATTCTTCAGAACACGCCGCAGCTGGTTGCCGTTGCTCAGCCGGAATTGCAAATCACACACCCCTACATTCGCGCCGACTTTAGGGGGCAGGGGTTAATTTACGATTGCGCGCATTCGCGGCCGCTAAATCACGTAAACAGAGAGAAAAAGACGGTTAAACAGGCCTCTTGATTATCCGTAAAATCCTATTCATCAATTGGGCGCCGAAAGCCATTCTTCCGGGCAATTTTCGCCATATTCAGGAGTTTATCTGTGGCCACTCGATATTCATGGCAGCGCTTAAAGGGGATTGCCGACATGCGTTTCGTTATTGCTACGCTTCTGGCGACGGCAAATTTTCTTTCGCCCATGAGCAGTTTTGCCGAGAGTGCCGATGTCGAGGCGACGATCAAGAAGGTCGACACTACCAATCTCGTCCTGACGCTGGATGACGGCAAGACCTATCAGGCGCCCGAGGAATTCGATTTCGAAGGCCTGAAGGCCGGCGTCAAGGTTGTGATCTTCTATACGGAAGTCGACGGCAAGCGCGTCATCAACGATCTCGACATCGTCAAGTAAGCAAGGATCTGCAGGATCAGATCCAGCCGATCTGGCCTCGCGACGTCTCGATCTTCAAAATCCGGTCCTGCGGGATTTCGCCTTCGGACGCGACATCCTTGGGAAGGTTGGAGATTAGCTTGAACAGACTTCTGATGACGCCGCCATGGGTGACGCAAACGGTTGGCCGGTCGACTGAATTCAGCCATGCGCCTGTTCGCCACGACATGATCTCGTAGCTTTCCGCATCCTCGCCCGGCGGAATGAAATCCCACTTGTTGATGTTGCGTTCCGTCACTCGCTCGCCCTGAGAGACCCTGAGCTGCTTTATCGTATAGCCTTCCCAGTCGCCAAAGGAGACTTCGACCAGGCGTTCGTCGGTTCGATAGTCCTTGGGCGGAAGCCTCATGGCTGATCGCATGATCTCCATGGTCTCGCGCGTGCGCCCGAGCGGGCTTGCGACGAAATCGAATTCCGTATCCTCGCCCTTCAGGACCGCCGCAAGGGCGATCCCGTTCTGTCTTGCCTGTTCGCGGCCGATCGCATTGATCGGAATATCCTTCTGGCCCTGCAGGCGGCGTTCCGCATTCCAGTCGGTCTGGCCGTGTCTGATCACATAGATAAGCACGGGGATCGGCTCCGCTTTGCAGGTAAGGACGCTCAGTCCTTGATGACGGAAATATCAGGCGCGTCCACAGCCTTCATGCCGATGACATGATAGCCGCTGTCGGCGTGATGCACTTCACCCGTCACGGAACGCGACAGGTCCGAGAGCAGGTAGAGGCCGACATCGCCCACTTCCTCGATGGTCACGGTACGACGCAGCGGCGCGTTATACTCGTTCCACTTGAGGATGTAGCGGAAATCGCCGATGCCGGAGGCCGCAAGCGTCTTGATCGGGCCTGCCGAAACGGCGTTGACGCGGATGTTCTTCGGTCCGAGGTCGACGGCGAGATATTTGACGCTCGCTTCGAGTGCCGCCTTGGCAACGCCCATGACGTTGTAGTTCGGCATCACCTTCTCGGCACCGTAATAGGTGAGCGTGAGCATCGAACCGCCTTCCGTCATCAGCTTCTCGGCGCGGCGCGCGACCGACGTGAAGGAGTAGACGGAGATCTGCATGGTCTTGGTGAAATTGTCAGGCGTCGTATCGACGTAACGGCCGGTCAGCTCGTCCTTGTCGGAGAAACCGATCGCATGCACGATGAAATCGATCTTGCCCCACAGCTTCTCGACGTTTTCGAAAACGGCATCGATCGTCGATTCGTCGCTGACGTCGCAATGGCCGACCATGACGGCGCCGATTTCGGCAGCCAGGGGCTCCACGCGCTTCTTCAGGGCATCGCCCTGATAGGTGAATGCAACTTCTCCGCCCTGCGCATGAATGGCCTTGGCAATACCCCACGCAATCGAACGATTGTTGGCGACACCCATGATGACGCCGCGTTTGCCTGCCATGAGGCCGGATGCTTGAGCCATATTTCGCTTCCCTAGGAATTCTGATGATCCTGCCTATGGCATAGGCCGTTAATCGGTTCAAGCAGGCCCAAGATCATCAACTGTTAGGCATCGTAACAAAGGGTGCGATTGTCACCAAAATTTCATAGAAATAGCCCTTCACGCATGCTGCGCATGAGATCGGTGACCTTATCGTCAGGTTTTTCCCACAACATAATGCGCAATTCGACGACGAGATCGCCTTTTCCACCGCTGTCGTTGGGCAGCCCCTGGTCGGGAATGCGGATCGTCTTGTCGGAACCGGACCAGGCGGGGACCGTTACATTGACCGGTCCCTGCGGACCATCGACGCGCGCTTCGGTGCCAAGCACTGCGTTCTCGATGTTGAGCGGCAGCACGGCATGCACGTCGAAACCATCGACGGTGAATCTCGGATCGGGCGCGATATGGATGTTGATGACGGCATCGCCGCGTTGCATGCCCGGCAACTTGAATCCCTGGCCCTTGAGCCGGACCTGATGGCCTTCGGTCGTGCCGGCTGGCAGGGCAAAGCCGACTTCACGGCCTTCCGGAAGGGAAACCGTCGTCCAGCTGCCCCTCATGATGTCTTCGATCGTCACGGTGGCAGTTGCCACCTCATCCGGTGCTTTTTCAGGGCCTGGCTGACCGGTGCCGGTGAAGCGGCGCACCAGCGAGGTCAGAAGGCTGAGCGGCAGGGACATGTTGACGCCAGTGCCGGTCGTGGCCTCCGTCTGCTCATCCTCCGCCCTGGCGGTTTCGGATTCTGCTGTATCCTGTTCCGGCTGCCTGGCCGCCTCGGCTGCATGCGGCTTGGCCTGTGCCTGCTGGGAGTGCGCCTGCTGAGAGTATGCTTGCTGTGTCTGCGGTTGCGCCTGTGCGCCGGCGCTGCGGGTCGCTTGTGCGCCAAAGATGCGCTCGACCATCTCTTCTGCCGCTTCGGTCGAGCCTGCCTGCTGCTGCTGCTTGGCACCTGCCGCTGCGGCCTTCTGTGCACTGGCATTGGCGCGTGCAAGCTCTTCCATCACCCGCTCGGCATTGGCCTGAGCGGCCTTGGCGCGGGCGGCAGCCTCACGCGCAGCTTGACGCTGCTGCATGATCGTCTGCTCCTGCTTCTTTGCTTCAGCCATGCGTACGGCGCTGTCGAAGAGATTGCGCTTTCGCGGATCTTTCAGTGTTTCATAGGCGCGGCCGATCTCAGCGAAACGCGCGGTGGCCGTGGGGTCGCCCTGATTGTGATCGGGATGCACGGCCTTGGCCATGTTGCGCCAGGCCGCCTTGATTTCGTCCGCATCCGCGTCGCGCTTGACGCCCAGAACCTTATATGGATCACGCATTGTTCGCACCGCCGCTGTCGCAATCCGGGAGGCATCTTCCTCGTGGCGCTCCCGGAAACCGAATCTCAACTCATGACGCGCCTCCCGGTTCACGACAGGAAAGCACGCTCGTCGGCAGATCGTGCGGGAGAGTTGCTAATCACTTCTTATTTCCGAAGCTGGATATGGGGTGTTTTGCCGCTAATGGTTAGTCTTTCACTAAACATTGAAGCGAATCGGCACGCCGCATTAACCCTGAAGTTTCAGGGTGGCCAACGCCGCAAAACGGGTAAAGGAGCGGATCAGCTTTCCGGCTGGAAGCTCAGAAGCTGCCAGTTTCCGCCGCCGACAAGGCAGGTCTTGCCGTAGAATTTGGCGATACCGACATAGGAATGGCGTGTCGTGCGGAATTGCCGGCAGACCTGACCGGCATCATTATTCTCGACGATCGTGTCGATGACGCCGGCGCTGCCGGTCGAGGCATTGGCCCAGGGAAGCGGCTGCCCCTCGAGTTTCTGGATATCGGCCGACGTCACGGCGTTGCGCACCGTCATTTCGTCGGAAAGCGTATCAGTGCTCGGGGCGGGCTGTGGCACCGTGCCGGTCGCAACCGAACGATCCACCTTTGCAGAGCTCAGGAAGTCGAACCCCCCGGTCATGCAGCCGGAAAGTGACAGGATCGCAATACCGACGATGGAGAGTCTGACGCTGCGGCGCAGCGAACCCTTTGTATGGCGATGTGTCTTTGCTATGACTTCCACCCTGCATCCTTCCCCAGTCTGAGAGGCTGGGTCAGTTTTTAGAAACCTCGGGATTTGAATTAATATGTCGGCAAACGGGTTAACAGCTGGTGACTTTACGGAAAGTGAAGAGCCCTTCAAGCTCTTTGGGGAGTGGCTGAAGGAGGCGGAGGCTTCCGAACTCAACGACCCCAATGCTGTCGCGCTCGCGACGGTCGATGAAGATGGGCTGCCCAATGTCCGCATGGTTCTCCTGAAGGGTTTCGATACTGACGGATTCGTCTTCTACACGAATTTCGAGAGTCAGAAAGGTCGCGAAATCTTGGGACAGAAGAAAGCTGCCATGTGTTTCCACTGGAAAACGCTGCGCCGTCAGGTGCGCGTTCGCGGCCCTGTCGGACTGGTCACCGACGCAGAGGCCGACGCCTACTTTGCGACCCGTGCCCGCGGCAGCCGCATCGGCGCCTGGGCTTCCAAGCAGTCGCGCCCGCTCGAAAGCCGTTTTGCCCTGGAGAAGGCGGTTGCCGAATACACCACGCGCTACGCCATCGGCGATATTCCGCGCCCGTCTTACTGGTCTGGTTTCCGGATCCGCCCGACCTCGATCGAGTTCTGGAAAGACCAGAAGTTCCGGCTGCACGACCGGATCGAATTCCGCCGGCCGACGCCCGAGGGGGGCTGGGACAAGGTGCGGATGTACCCGTAAAGAACCTATTTCCCAAGCAGTTTCAATGGAATGCCTGATGCCAGCGCCGAAACATAGCGTGACCTCTGGTAAAAGCCGTTGAGCGAGATACGCGGCATATAGGTGGGCTGGCTTGCTGCCGGAAAGCCCGGCTGTGTTGTCACGGCTACGGCAAAGCCGAGCTTTGCCGCAAGCTCCGCTTCACGGCCCTTTGTTGCCTCCTTCGTCCCATAGGGAAAAGCGATTGTCCGGGGACGAATGCCTGTGATCGACTCTACATAATCTGCCGAGATTTCCATCTCGATCCGGGCTTCGGCATGCGGCAGGCGGGCAAGTGCCCTGTGGCTGATAGTATGGGCGCCGAGACTGGCGAGCGGGCTTGCCGAAAGCTTGCGCAGCTCCTGCGGTCCCATGACCAGTTCCCGCGGAATGTCGAGCGGCTCGATCCCGTGGCGCCGCGCCAGCGCATCCACCGCGGCGAGGGCGCGGCTCTCGTCCTGCCTGTGGATAAACTCGGCAAGCCTGTCGAAGGCGTCCCATTTCCGGACGAGCGTATCGAGCGCCAGTCTCTCCCTGCCGCGGCCGAAATTGAACTCGATGCTATTTTCCCTGTTAAGCAGCAGTGCCAGCGTTTCCCACCAGATGCTGTGCGAGCCCTCGGCAAAGCCCTGCGCTATGAAAATGGTAAAGGGCGCCTGATGCCGTTCGAAGACGGGCAGGGCATGGATCAGATTGTTGCGATACCCGTCATCCAGTGTGAAAGCGGCGAACAGGCGATCGTCCTGCGGGTCCGACAACAGGGAGGGCACCGCATCGAGCGGCACGAAACGATAGCCGATCCGTCTCAGGCGCCGGAGCGTTGAATCCAGAAATTCTGGTGTTATTTCAAGGTGCTGGTTCGGTTCGAACGGTTGGACGATATGCGGACGCACATGATGGAGCGTGAAGATGACGCCGCGTCCGCGGGCCTCCTTCATGAGCCCGGCAGCGCTCGCCAGCCATGCCGCTTCCAGCCCGCCGCCGATCGCGATGCGCTTCAGCCGCCGCTTCCACTGCCCCATTTTTCCCGTGACCCCGCTTTGTAATCGTGTCACACAGGCTACCAATGCCGCCGTTAAACCTTGCTGAATCCCGGAGGGAAAACGAGTTGTTGACCGGCTGTTAACCAAGCGAAACAAAAGCTTGGAAAAAACTTGGGCGTTGCCTCAAAGTCGCGCCAGATTATGGGCATCTGTCACAATACGGGACATAATTCCGGTTGTAGCGACTCGCCGGGTATAATGAGGGGAAGTGCATGAGAAGGCTTTTGGCTGCCATTTTGACCGCGTCGCTGGCACTTTCTGCACCCGTTGCGGCCTTCGCCGGCAGCGCTTCCCTCGTCCTCGATGCCCGTACCGGCAAGGTTCTCGCCTCCGAAAACGGTGATACGCTGAACCATCCGGCTTCGCTGACGAAGATGATGACGCTCTACCTCACCTTCGAGGCGCTCAATCGCGGCAAGATCACCTGGGATACACCGATCACCATGTCGAAATATGCTGCCTCCCGTCCGCCGACAAAGCTCGGCGTGAAGGCCGGCGGCACGATCACGGTGCGCGAGGCGGTCTATGGCATGATCGTCAAATCAGCCAATGATGCGGCGGCCGCCATGGGTGAGAAGCTCGGCGGCTCGGAAAGCAATTTCGCCAGGCTCATGACCCAGAGGGCCCGTCAGCTCGGCATGGGCCGCACGGTCTTCGTCAATGCGTCCGGCCTGCCGGACAAGCGTCAGGTCACGACCGCGCGCGATATGTCCACGCTCGCCGTGGCGCTGATGAAGAACTATCCAGGCGAATATCGCCTCTTCTCCATCGCGAGCTTCAATTTCCGTGGCCAGACCATCCGCGGCCACAACAATCTCATGTACCGCTATCAGGGCATGGACGGTATCAAGACCGGCTATACCAATGCCTCCGGTTTCAACATTGTCAGCGCCGTGAAGGACGGTAGCCGCCGCGTGGTCGGCGTGGTGCTCGGCGGCCGCACGGCCCGCAGCCGCGATGCCAAGATGGCCGGATTGTTCGACCGCTACATGGGCAGAGCCTCCTCCGGTGGCGCCAGCTTGACTGCAAGCATCAATGCCAAGCAGCAGGTCGAGGTCGCCTCGGCTGCGGAGCAGACGGATGTTCCCGTGCCGGCGAACGCGCCGCGCGTTGCGGACGAGGCAGCGGCACCCGCACCGAAGGCGCTTGGCTTTGCCAATGACGGAGTTGTCCCGCTTGAGCGCCCGGCGGCAATGGACGAAATCATGAATGCCGGCAAGGCACCGAAAGCGCCGGCCGGCAAGGCAGGCGGCTGGCAAATCCAGATCTCCGCTGCCCCGAGCGCCGATGCTGCCCGCGCGCTCCTCGCGCAGGCCCAGTCCGAGGCCGGTGCGCCACTGGTTTCCGCCTCGCCCTACACGGAAGCTGTCGGCAAGGGCGCCAATGCGATTTATCGCGCCCGTTTCATTGGCTTCCAGAGCAAGGAAGACGCGACCTCTGCCTGCGACGCCCTGAAGAAGCGCTCCTACGACTGCATGCTGTTGCCGAACCAGGGCTGAGCCGCGGCTCGCTCTGGACAAACTTCGGGAATCGGCGCTCTCCTGGTAAACAAAAGGAGAACGTCATGCTGCAACGGCTCGCCGACCAGTTCGAGACCTCATCGTCCGCCTACGCCGCCGCCAATGACATCGAGCGCGATGCCGATTGGTTTCTGCTGAAGCTGCAGGAGGAAATGGGAGAACTGACCCAGGCCTGGAACCGCCTGACCGGCCGCGGCCGTGCCAAAGGCCGTTCGCCCGAGGAGATGGAGCGCGACCTGGCCGACGAGACTGCCGATATTCTCGGCCATGTCCTGCTCTTTGCTCGGCGTCACGAGGTGGATCTCGCCGCCGCAATCGAGCGGAAATGGAAATTCAAGCCTTCGGCGCAGTAACGTTTCCTGCTTCACGTCTTCGAGCGATCCACCATCGGCATTGTTCTTCCGTATAGCCGAGCAGACGCCCCAGGCGATATTCGCTTTCGTCCGCCCAAAGTCTTCCGCTCATCAGCTCGGCGTAGGCATCGAACCGCCATTCTTCACTGGGCAGTGCATAGAGTATGCAAATCAGGACAAACTTGCCCTGAACGAATGGCTTCACCCGTTCGATGATTGCACCGCTATCGACGTAGGGCTGAAAGTAGCCTCGGACCTTCTCCAAAATCCCCGAGTTTTCTTCGTCCGAAAACGCTGCGAATGGCTTGCGGCCATCCAGCATCAGGGCGAGCTCGAAGTTAGTATGGACCAGATATGGCACGCTATCGATCCATCCCCCTCGGGCGAGCACGACCTCACCCTCCGGTTCGGGAGAGGAGAGGGCCAGCGCCGAGGAGAGTCCGTGCAGTTCGCTTTTCTCAAGGTAGAAGAGATGGTGTGCCAGTTCGGATGTTTCGACGTCGAGAATGGCTGCAACAGCCTCCATCGGAGCCTCGAAGCGCATTTCATGCGCTGAGCAGCCCGTCTCAGGCGACAGGAATTTCAGCAGAAATGTCTCCATTGCCAAGCAGCGCCCCATGGGCTTGATGTTCTATTGCTTGAGGTTAGCCTATATTGTCCGCCGATAGAACTTGCTGTCGACGGCCATTCGCGGAAACGCTCGCGGCAGGTCCTTGCTGGCGATCTCGGAGAAACCGTTCTTCTCATAGAACCGGTGCGCGGCGACGAACTTGTCCGTCGTGCCGAGGAAGATGTCGGTGACGCCGACTTTGCCGGCATGGGCAAAAAGCGCTTCGAGCAGCCGGGCGGCCACACCGTGTTCGCGGCCCCGCACCTCGGCGGCCACGAACATCTTTCGCAGGGCCGCCTGGTTGTTGCCGATATCCTTGAGGCCGAGCGTGCCGACGACGGCACCATCCTTGACCGCCACCCAGAACTGGCCCTTGCCGGACTGGTAGAAATCCGGAATGACGCGCAGGTCCGGCTGCGTGTCGGCGGTGATGTCGATGCCGAATTCTTCGCGCTGGATCGGCAGGATGACCGAAATCACGCCATCGGCATCGTCAGGAGCGAAGGTTCTGATCTCGATTTCGGCCATGATCGCACCGCCTCAGGTCTGCGTGCCGCCGACCGTCACCTGATCCATGCGCAGGTGCGGCTGGCCGACGCCGACGGGAACCCATTGGCCGGCCTTGCCGCAATTGCCGATACCGGTGTCGAGCTTCATGTCGTTGCCGATCATCGATACGCGCTTCATGGCGTCCGGGCCATTGCCGATCAGCATGGCGCCCTTGATCGGCGCACCGATCTTGCCGTTTTCGATGAGATAGGCCTCGGTGCAGCCGAAGACGAACTTGCCTGACGTGATGTCCACCTGGCCGCCGCCGAAGGAGACGGCATAGATGCCCTTCTTGACCGAAGCGATGATTTCTTCCGGCGTCTTGTCGCCACCGAGCATATAGGTGTTCGTCATGCGCGGCATTGGCACATGTGCATAACCCTGGCGACGGCCGTTGCCGGTGGGCGCCATGCCCATCAGCCGGGCGTTCTGCCGGTCCTGCATGTATCCGACCAGTTTACCGTTTTCGATCAGCACGTTGTAGGCGGAAGGCGTGCCTTCGTCGTCGATGGTGATCGAACCGCGGCGGCTGTCGATCGTACCGTCGTCGACGACGGTCACGCCGGGGGCGGCCACCATCTGGCCGAGGAGACCCGCAAAGGCAGACGTCTTCTTGCGGTTGAAGTCGCCTTCGAGACCATGGCCCACGGCCTCGTGCAGCATGACGCCGGGCCAGCCCGAGCCGAGCACGACATCCATCGTACCGGCAGGTGCATCGATCGCTTCAAGATTGACGAGTGCCTGCCGCAGCGCTTCGTCCGCACCGTGCTGCCAGCTTCCTGTCGCGATGAAATCACCGAAACCGATGCGGCCGCCCTGGCCGTAGGAGCCGCTCTCCTGCCGGTCGCCGTCGCCGACCATGACAGAGATGTTGATGCGCGTCATCGGGCGGATATCCTGCACGCGATGGCCATCGGCGCGCAGGATATCGACTACCTGCCAGCTTGCCGCGACCGAAGCAGTGACCTGCCGCACCTTGTCGTTCTTGCCGCGCAGATAGGCGTCGATATCAGTCAGCACCTTGACCTTCTCCTCGAAGGTCGGCGAACCGATCGGGTTCTCGTCGGTATAGAGCTTGCGGTTGGTACCCTGCGGTGCTGCCGCGTAAGAGCCGGAATAACCGCGCGTGACGGCGCCGACCGCATCGGCTGCCCGCTTCAGCGCCGAAACCGAAAGGTCGCCCGCATGGGCATAGCCGACCGCTTCGCCGGCAACTGCGCGCAGGCCAAAACCCTGCTCTGTGTTGAAGCTGCCCCCCTTGAGGCGGCCATTGTCGAAGGTCAGCGATTCCGCCTGCGCGTGCTCGATGAAGAGCTCGCCGTCATCGGCGCCGGTAAGCGCCTCGGCGACATGCTTGCGCATCGTCGCTTCATCGGCATCAAAGAGCGTCAGGAGATCCGTGGTCATGGTTTTATGCTCCGCAAGAAGAGCGGTAATGCTCAATAGCCGATGTAGGTCTGATGCACTGCGCGAGCAAGCCCCGCATCAGGGCAGGGCGTCGTAGCCTTCTGCGAAACCCTTGAGGTCGACAGGGATGCCGATGCCTTCTTCCGGCGTCTGGAAGACGATGAAGGTTGCCTGCGCGCCGCTGCGGAAGGTCTTGAGCAGTTCGTCCTCGAGAACGACTTCGGCATAGCAGCCGTCGGCAAAGCAGCGCACGAAATAGGCGCGGCCGATATCCTTGCCGTCGACATTGAGGCCGAGGCCGTTCGGCAGCAGCACGCCGAGCGGCGCCAGAACGCGCAGGATCTTCGACTTGCGGTCGGCGGTCTTCAGGACGACGACGGAGAGGCCTACTTCAGGACGGTCTTCGGCAATGACGTTCTGCATCAGCGCGCACTGCTCGGCCGAGGCGCCCGCCGGCTTGTCGCAGACGACGGACCATGCGCCATGGTTGGAACGGACCGTGCCGGGAGCCGGCGGCTGAGCCTGGCTGGGCGTTACCTGCTCGACGTTCGGCGTCGCAGACGGTGCGGGCTGCTGTGTCGGGGCGGGCTTCGGAGCGGGCGCGGCAGGACGCGACTGCGCGGGCGTCGGCGTCTGCTGCGCGAAAACGGGGCTCGTCGCGGCGGTCGCGATGCCTGCGGCCAGAACAAAAGGCCGCGCGAGGGAACGGAAACCCATGAAAACCTCTGGATATCGAATCATTGCCGCTATTTGTGAAGCTGCCCACAGAAAATGAAAAGCCCCACCCCGTGAAAACCGGGGGACTGCGGCAGAAATAGGACCTCGCCGAAAGAATGTGCAGCGGGCGGATTGGCGCTCGAGCGCGTTTTTCGTATGCTGATGAAAAGCTTGGAATGTTTTGCCGTGGCTGAGGAGGCAGTCTTTGAGCAAAAATGCCGCATAGACAATTGCTTCTGCCTGTTGCGGCGGATGCCAAACTGTGGTTTGAAGCGCACAGGATGGCAAGGATTCTGCGCTCGATTTATCGCAGATCAGCGCTCGAGGGAGATTACAAGGTGATTAAGAAGGCTTATGCAGCCCTGACCGCGCTGGTCTGTCTGCTTTTTGCTTCCGGCACATATGCCGATCAGCCGATGCCGTGGCAGGCGACACTGCAGCCGGCAGCGACGCCGATCATGCGGGAGATCCACTGGTTCGAACAATATACGCTGTGGTTCATCGTTCCGATCACGCTGTTCGTTCTCGTTCTCATTCTGGTTGTCTGTTTCAAGTTCCGGGCTTCGGCAAACCCGGTTCCCTCCAAGACGAGCCACAATACGGTAATCGAAGTCATCTGGACCGTGGGGCCGGTCCTCATCCTTCTTTTCCTCGCTGTTCCTTCTTTCACCCTCCTGACGGCGCAGCTCACCCTGCCGGAAAATCCGGATGTGACGATCAAGGCGACCGCGACCCAGTGGCAGTGGAACTATGAATATGAGGGCTCTGGCGAAACACCCGTCGCCTTCGACTCCTATCTTCTGAAAGAACCGGATCGTGCCTCTGCCGGCAAGACCGACCTTGCTGTCTATCCGCGCCTTCTGGCCGTCGACAACGAACTCGTACTGCCTGTCAACAAGACCGTTCGTGTTCTTGTCACCGCTGCGCCGACCGACGTCATTCATGCTTTCGCCATGCCGTCCTTCGGCATCAAGATCGACGCCGTTCCGGGCCGCCTGAACGAAACCTGGTTCCGCGCCGAGCGCGAAGGCCTCTTCTACGGCCAGTGTTCCGAGCTTTGCGGCAAGGACCATGCGTTCATGCCGATCGCGATCCGCGTGGTCTCCGAGGACAAGTACAAGCAGTGGCTGACCACGGCCGCCAGCGACTTGCCCGGCGCCTACAAGACACTGATCGCCGCTGCCGATGGTTCTGCAAAGACCGTCGATGTCGCTGAAAACGTCGCAAAGTAAGATAGGGGATCGGGACAATGGCTGGACCTTCCGCTCACGACGATCATTCTCATGATCACCACGCTCATGACGCACACGCGCATGACGACCACCACGATCACTCGCATACGCCGAGCTTTGCAGACCGCTGGTTCTTCTCGACGAACCATAAGGACATTGGCACGCTCTATCTGATCTTCGCGATCTTCGCCGGCATCGTCGGCGGCCTTCTTTCCGTCGCCATGCGCATGGAACTGCAGGAGCCGGGCATCCAGATCTTCCACGGCCTGGCCTCCATGGTCTACGGCTTCGAAGGTGATGCCGCCATCGACGGCGCCAAGCACATGTTCAACGTCTTCACCACCGCTCACGCGCTGATCATGATCTTCTTCATGGTCATGCCGGCGATGATCGGCGGCTTTGCCAACTGGATGGTGCCGATCATGATCGGCGCGCCGGACATGGCTTTCCCGCGTCTGAACAACATCTCCTTCTGGCTGATCGTTCCGGCCTTCCTGCTGCTGTGCATCTCGATGTTCGTCGAAGGCCCGGCCGGCGCGTATGGCGCAGGTGGCGGCTGGACCATGTATCCGCCGCTTGCCGTCGGCGGTCAGCCGGGTCCGGCAGTCGACCTTGCGATCTTCGCGCTCCACATTGCCGGTGCGTCCTCGATCCTCGGTGCGATCAACTTCATCACCACGATCCTCAACATGCGCGCTCCGGGCATGACGCTGCACAAGATGCCGCTCTTTGCCTGGGCCGTGCTGATCACCGCCTTCCTGCTGCTGCTGTCGCTGCCGGTTCTGGCAGGCGCCATCACCATGCTGCTGACCGACCGTAACTTCGGCACGGCCTTCTTCGCGCCGGAAGGCGGCGGTGACCCGATCCTCTACCAGCACCTGTTCTGGTTCTTCGGTCACCCGGAAGTCTACATCCTGATCCTGCCGGGCTTCGGCATCGTCAGCCATATCGTATCGACTTTCTCCAAGAAGCCGGTTTTCGGTTATCTCGGCATGGCCTATGCCATGGTCGCCATCGGTGCTGTCGGCTTTGTCGTCTGGGCTCACCACATGTACACGGTCGGCCTGTCGCTCGATGCACAGCGCTACTTCGTCTTCGCGACGATGGTCATCGCCGTTCCGACGGGCGTGAAGATCTTCTCCTGGATCGCAACGATGTGGGGTGGCTCGATCAGCTTCCGCACGCCGATGATCTGGGCGATCGGCTTCATTTTCCTCTTCACCGTCGGTGGCGTCACGGGCGTCCAGCTTGCCAATGCCGGCCTCGACCGCTCGCTGCATGACACCTATTACGTCGTGGCTCACTTCCACTATGTTCTGTCGCTCGGCGCCGTCTTCGCCATCTTCGCTGCCTGGTACTACTGGTTCCCGAAGATGACCGGCTACATGTACAGCGAATTCCTCGGCAAGCTGCACTTCTGGGTCATGTTCATCGGCGTGAACCTGGTGTTCTTCCCGCAGCACTTCCTCGGCCTCGCCGGGATGCCGCGCCGCTACATCGACTATCCGGATGCATTCGCCGGCTGGAACTATGTTTCGTCGATCGGTTCCTACATCTCCTTCGTCGGCGTGATCATCTTCCTCGTCGGTGTCTGGGAAGCCTTCGCCAAGAAGCGCGTTGCCGGTGACAATCCATGGGGTGAGGGCGCAACGACGCTTGAGTGGCAGCTGCCTTCGCCGCCGCCGTACCACCAGTGGGAACAGCTCCCGCGCATCAAGTAAGATGCCGGTTTTCCAGACGCCGCAGGCTTCTGCGGCGTCTGTCAGTTAATTTGATCAGGACGGAATGATGACGGTAATCGACAATCACGAGGCTCTTGCTGAAGACGGCGATTTTCGCCTGTCGGAGGCCAGTGCGCGCGATTATTTCGAGCTTCTGAAGCCGCGGGTCATGTCGCTCGTGGTCTTCACCGCCTTTGCCGGCCTGGTGCTGGCGCCGGGTCACATCAATCCCGTTCTCGGCCTGATCGCCATCCTCTGCATTGCCGTCGGCGCAGGTGCGTCGGGTGCGCTCAACATGTGGTATGACGCCGATATCGACGCCGTCATGAGCCGCACCGCCAAACGCCCGATCCCGGCCGGCCGTATCCTGCCCAAGGAGGCTCTGGCCTTCGGGCTCGTGCTCTCCTGCTTCTCGGTGACGATCCTCGGTCTCGCGATCAATTGGCTGTCGGCCTTCATTCTCGCCTTCACCATCTTCTTCTACGCCGTCATCTACACAATGTGGCTGAAGCGCTCGACGCCGCAGAACATCGTCATCGGTGGCGCGGCCGGTGCTTTCCCGCCGATGATCGGCTGGGCCTGCGTGACCAATTCCGTCACGATCGAAAGCACTGTTCTTTTCCTCATCATCTTCCTCTGGACGCCGGCGCATTTCTGGGCGCTCGCGCTCTTCAAGATGAGGGATTACGAAGCGGTTGGCGTGCCGATGCTGCCGAACGTGTCGGGCGAGCGCACCACCAAGCATCAGATCGTTGCCTATGCCGTGCTGACGGCCGTCTGTGCGGTGCTGCCGACCTTCCTCGGCTTCGCCAGCGTTGGTTATGGCGTCGTCGCCGCAGCCCTCGGCGCGGTCTTCATATACTGTTCCATCGCCGTCTGGCGCATGCCTGACGGCGATCTCAAGATGATCCCTGCCAAGAAGCTGTTCGGCTTCTCGATCTTCTACCTCTTCGCCGTGTTCTCTGCGCTGATGCTCGACCGGCTGGTCGCCATGCTGGTCTCGTACGCAGGAGGCTCGTTCTGATGGATCTGGTCAAGCTGACCGAAGCGCAACGCAAGTCGCGCCGCAATCGCAACATCGCGCTCGGTGTGGTCCTCGCCGGTCTGGTGATCCTTTTCTACGCCATTACCATCGTCAAGTTTCTGGGACATGGAGGCTGATGGAATGAGCGACGCCGTCAACGCACCGAAGAAGCCGCGCAACAATGCTGCCGTCGTCTTCATGTGCCTGAGCTTCGTCGTCGGCATGGGCGCTGCGAGCTACGCTGCCGTCCCGCTCTATCGGCTCTTCTGCCAGGTAACCGGCTACAACGGCACGACACAGCGCGTGGACCAGGTTTCGAGCGTCATCCTCGACCGCACGATGCGCGTCACTTTCGATGCGAACGTCGCTCCCGGCCTGCAATGGGAATTCAAGCCGGTCGAGCGCGAGGTCAATCCGAAGATCGGCGAGACCATCCAGGTCAACTTCATCGCCGAGAACCGGTCCAACGAAACCCAGCGCGGCCAGGCGATCTTCAACGTCACGCCAGGCGAAGCGGGCGCGTATTTCAACAAGGTGCAATGTTTCTGCTTTAATGAAACGGACCTGAAGCCGGGCGAAAAGCTTGAAATGCCGGTCGTGTTCTACATCGATCCGGAAATTACCAAGGCCGCTGAATCGAAAAGCATTCACACGGTCACGCTGTCATACACGTTCTATCCCAAAGAGGGTCCGAAGCCGGTGGCTTCGAATGAGGGTAGTGCGGGACAGGCTGAAAAGAAACTTTGATTGAGGAGTGTTTCCGGCAGTGCCGGAAGCGGAGAAGGAAGACACCGGGGATCTGACATGGCCGATGCTCATCAGAAGAATCACGACTACCACATCATAGCTCCGAGCCCGTGGCCGATACTGGCCTCGCTCGGCGCATTCCTGATGGCCTTCGGCGGCGTCGGCTATATGCGCTACCTGAACGGCGGTTCGCTGCATGTTCTCGGCATCGAGTGGGCCCATCCGTGGCTCTTCTTCATCGGCCTCGCTCTCGTTTTCTACGTCATGTACGGCTGGTGGTCCGACACCGTGAAGGAAGCCCACGAGGGCGCCCATACCCGCGTCGTGTCGCTGCACCTGCGCTATGGCATGATCATGTTCATCGCTTCGGAAGTGATGTTCTTCGTTGCCTGGTTCTGGGCCTATTTCGACGCCAGCCTCTTTCCGCATGAAGCCATCCAGGCTTCGCGGCTCGCCTATACCGGCGGCGTCTGGCCGCCAAAGGGCATCGAGGTTCTCGATCCCTGGCACCTGCCGATCTACAACACCGTCATCCTGCTGCTCTCGGGCACGACGGTAACCTGGGCTCACCACGCTCTGCTGCACAACGACCGCAAGGGCCTTATCCAGGGGCTGACGCTGACGGTCCTGCTCGGCGTTCTCTTCTCCTCCGTCCAGGCCTATGAATATGCTCATGCTCCGTTCGAGTTCCGCAACTCGATCTACGGCGCGACCTTCTTCATGGCCACGGGTTTCCACGGCTTCCACGTTCTGGTCGGCACGATCTTCCTGCTGGTCTGCCTCATCAGGGCGTTGCGCGGTGATTTCACGCCGAAGCAGCACTTCGGCTTCGAGGCGGCAGCCTGGTACTGGCACTTCGTTGACGTCGTCTGGCTGTTCCTGTTCTTCTGCATCTACGTCTGGGGCGGCTGGGGCGCTCCGGTCGCGGCAGGCTGATCGAGGTCGGATAGAAATCAAAAAGGCGGGTGCCTTCGGCCCCGCCTTTTTCTTTGCCGCAACGTGGCTCTCTGATTTATCGCTGGCCGGCCAGCCTCTCAAAGGCCGAAGGCTCGGGAATACCAAGATCCAGCTGATGGCGGATCGCCTCGGCGCATTCGAGCGCAGTCAGCACGGATGTATCGACCTCCATGTCGTAGAGACCTGGGCGATGCACCTCGTCCTGCCAGCGCTGCACCGGCTCTGGCACAGGCGTCTCCTCGGTGGCACGCAGGTAGAGGGTCTCGCGCCCGTCCTGATTGACCGCGCGCCGCTGCATGATCGTTTCGATCGGACATTTGACGCCGACGAACAGTACGGAAAGGCCGTCGAGCCGCCTGGCGCAATCGCTGAGAATGCCGAGTGGCTGAGAATAGCTGTCGTGGTGGCCGAGATCGGCGACGACGTTGAGGCCCAAGCCGGCATGGATGGCGATCGATTCGTAGAGCGCCGCGTAGAGGAACGGCACGAGTTCTTCGAGGTCCGGCCGTTCGCCGCCGGGCCTCAATCCGATACCGGGCAGGTAGCGCTCCGGCGTCATGGCATTATAGCTGTCGACGCCGAGGTTGATCCACGGCCCCTCGAATTCTTCCTGGATTGCGCGCGCAATGCTGGATTTGCCGCTTCGCGGCGCACCGTTCAGGATAATGATCTGTCCGGCATGGCTGTCGTTGGTCATCAGTCTTCTTCTTCTGTTGGCGCGAATCACTGAGGCGAAAACGCGCAGGTATTTCCATTCGGGATGCGAATACTTTATGGGAGAGTTATGGCAGAGGGCGAAAAGCCGTTTGCATGGAGATGGTCATGAATGAAGACAACGCGCAATTTCCCCCGGTCGATCCGGTCAAGACCGGCATCAGGGGATGCTGCCCGCGCTGTGGCCATGGCCAGCTTTTTGACGGCGTTCTCGGTCTGAAGCCGCGTTGCGCCGCCTGCGGGCTCGATTATTCTTTCGCCGATGCAGGCGATGGCCCGGCCGTCTTCGTCATTCTCATCGTTGGTTTCATTATCATCGGCTCGGTGCTCTGGCTGCAGGTCAATTATGCGCCGCCGATCTGGGTGCATATCCTGCTCTTCGGCCCGCTGACGATCATTCTGTCTCTGCTCGCACTGCGTTGGTGCAAGGGCATACTCATCGCCATGCAATATCGTCACAATGCCCGAGAGGGACGCCTGAGTGACTGACATCCAGAGCCCGGCTCCGCGCCGCAAGCTGCCGATCTTTACCGGCATCGCCGTTCTCATCGCGCTCGCCATCCTTATCTCGCTCGGCACCTGGCAGGTGGAGCGCCTGCACTGGAAAGAAGGCCTGCTCGCCGATATTGCCGAGCGTCGTGTCGCAGCCCCGGTTCCGCTTGCCGATATCGAGTCCATGGCGTCTCAGGGCGGCGATATCGAATACCGCACGGTCACTGTCACCGGCCGCTATATCAACAACAAGGAGCGCCACTTCTTCGCTACCTGGCGCGGCCAGACTGGCTATTACATCTACACGCCGCTGCAGCTTGAGGACGGGCGCTATCTTTTCGTCAACAGAGGCTTCGTTCCCTACGAGAACAAGGAGCCGGAAATGCGCATGCAGGGCCAGCTGACCGATCAGCAGACGGTGACCGGCCTTGCGCGCGCCAAGCTTCCGGGAAAACCGTCCTCGCTGGTGCCGGACAATGACGTGGCGAAAAACATCTTCTACTGGAAGGATCTCGATGTGATGGCCTCCAGCGTCGATCTCGACAAGGCCAGCGTCATACCGTTCTTCGTCGATGCCGATTCCACGCCCAACCCTGCGGGTTTTCCGATCGGCGGCGTCACGCAGGTCGATCTGCCGAACGACCATCTGCAATATGCCTTCACCTGGTATGGGCTGGCGGTGGTTCTCGCCGTCGTCGTCGCCATCTCTTGGTTCCGCCCCCGCAAGGGTGCTGCGCAATAGTATCGCTTCAATTCCGCCCCATATTGGGTTAGAGGTCCCTGAAGCTCAAACTGGGTATGTTATGAATATTGCGGCTAAACCTCCTTTGACGATCAGGCTTTGTGGTCCGCGAGGCTTCTGCGCCGGCGTCGACCGCGCAATCCAGATCGTCGTACTGGCGTTGAAGGCCTATGGCGCACCTGTCTATGTCCGCCATGAGATCGTGCATAACCGGTATGTCGTTGAAGGGCTGGAAGCAAAAGGCGCGGTTTTCGTCGAGGAGCTTGACGAGATCCCGGCCGAACACCGTGCCCAGCCGGTCGTCTTCTCCGCCCATGGTGTGCCGAAATCCGTGCCCGAGGATGCGAATGCCCGCAACCTCTTCTATCTCGACGCCACCTGTCCGCTGGTCTCCAAGGTTCACAAGCAGGCAATGCGCCACAATCGCCTCGGCCGCCACGTCATCCTGATCGGCCACGCCGGCCACCCGGAAGTGATCGGCACCATGGGCCAGCTGCCCGAAGGGACCGTCTCGCTCATCGAAACGGTCGAGGATGTGGATGCCTACGAGCCCGGTGATCCCGATAATCTCGGCTACGTGACGCAGACGACGCTCTCGGTCGACGATACCGCCGGCGTCATCAAGCGTCTGGAAGAGCGCTTTCCCAAGCTGCACGCGCCGGCTGCCGATTCCATCTGCTATGCCACGACCAACCGCCAGGAAGTGGTCAAGGAAGCCGCTCCCGGCTGCGATCTCTTCATCATCGTCGGCGCTCCGAATTCTTCCAATTCCAAGCGGCTCGTCGAAGTGGCGCTGCGGGCGGGGGCGAAGAAGTCAATTCTCGTGCAGCGTGCTTCCGAGCTCGACTGGGATGAGATCGGTCCGATTGCCACTCTCGGCCTCTCCGCCGGCGCTTCCGCCCCGGAAGTGATCGTCAATGAGATCATCGAGGCATTCCGCACTCGCTTCGACGCCCGTGTCGAGCTTGCCGAAACGGTTCAGGAAAACGAGCACTTCCTCGTCAACCGCGAACTGCGCAGCCTTGAGCTGACGACGGCTGACATGGCATTCGTGAACGGGGAATAAGGCGAGGGGAGTTCTCCTCCGCCGCACCCATCTGACAACATCGCCTCGACAGTGAGAGACCCACCTTGGCAGTTTATACCGATATCGCCGAAGACGAGCTGAAATGGTTTCTCACTGAATATGATGCTGGCCAGCTGCTCTCCTACAAGGGCATCGCCGAGGGCGTCGAGAATTCCAACTTCCTGCTCCATACGTCGAAGGCGCCGCTCATCCTGACGCTCTATGAAAAGCGGGTGGAAAAGAACGATCTGCCTTTCTTCCTCGGCTTGATGCAGCATCTGTCGGCAGGCGGCCTGTCTTGTCCGCTGCCATTGCCGCGCAAGGATGGCGCGTTGCTCGGCACGCTGTCGGGCCGTCCGGCCGCGCTCATTTCCTTCCTTGAAGGCATGTGGCTGAGGAAGCCGGAGGCAAAACACTGCCGCGAGGTCGGCAAGGCGCTGGCGCAGATGCATGTCGCTGGTGAAGGTTTTGTACTGACACGGCCGAATGCGCTGTCGCTTGATGGCTGGCAGATGCTCTGGGACAAGTCGGAGGAGCGCGCCGACGAGGTGGAGTTTGGCCTGCAGAATGAAATCCGCAGCGATCTCAATTTCCTGCGCGCCTATTGGCCGAAGGATCTGCCGGCCGGTGTGATCCACGCCGATCTTTTCCCCGACAACGTCTTCTTCCTCGGCGATGAGTTGTCGGGCCTCATCGATTTCTATTTCGCTTGCAATGATCTGCTGGCCTATGACGTCTCCATCTGCCTCAATGCCTGGTGCTTCGAGAAGGACGGCGCCTATAACATCACCAAGGGTACGCAGATGCTGGAGGGTTATCAGAGCGTGCGCCCTCTGAGCGAGGCAGAAATCAAGGCTCTCCCGGTCCTCTCTCGCGGTTCGGCGTTGCGCTTCTTTCTGACCCGTCTCTACGATTGGCTGACGACGCCCGAAGGCGCAATGGTCACCAAGAAGGATCCGCTGGAATATCTGCGCAAGCTGCGCTTTCATCGCCAGATTTCGTCGCCTGCGGAATACGGGTTGAGCCTATGAAGCACATCGATATTTTCACCGATGGCGCATGTTCCGGCAATCCAGGCCCAGGCGGCTGGGGCGCTGTGTTGCGTTACGGCGATGTGGAGAAGGAACTCTCCGGTGGTGAGGCTGAAACCACCAACAATCGTATGGAACTCATGGCTGCCATCTCCGCGCTCAGCGCACTGAAGGAGACTTGCGAGGTCGATCTCTACACCGACAGCGCCTATGTGAAGGACGGCATTTCTAAGTGGATCTTCGGCTGGAAGAAAAACGGCTGGAAGACCTCCGACAATAAGCCGGTGAAAAATGCCGAGCTCTGGCAGGCGCTGGAGCAAGCCCGCAACAGGCACAAGGTCACGCTCCATTGGGTCAAGGGCCATGCCGGCCACCCCGAGAACGAGCGCGCCGATGAGCTCGCCCGCAAGGGTATGGAACCTTTCAAGAAGAGCAAAAAGGCAGGCTGATCAGGCCGCCTGTCGCTGCTCGTTCGCGGCAGCCTGGATCAGCTCGTGCATATATTCCAGCTTCGCTACGACCGGCTGCGACAGCACGAAGGGATAGGAATCGGCTTGTCCCATGCTGCGCTGGATGGCGTTGATCGCCAGGCTGAGCGGCACCCAGGCGCTGACGAGCTGCTCGGCGCTCTGCGCCCGGTAGGGATTGAAATCCACCTCCGCTGCGATCTCTTCATGTCCGCGCGGGTCGATCGCTATACCGAAACTGCGGGCCGTTTCCAGCGTATCGACGATGTGCAGGTAATGCGCGAAGCATTCCGCAAAATCCTCCCAGGGATGGACGGAGGCGTAGGCGCTGATAAAACTTTCCTGCCAGCCGGGTGCCGGCCCATTGGCGTAGCGCTCCTGAAGGGCTGCTGCGTAATCCTGCCTTTCGTCGCCAAAGACGGCGCGGAATGCGTCTAAGCCGTTGCGGTCACGCACCAGCTTGTCCCAGATGAAGTGCCCGGTCTCGTGACGGAAATGTCCAAGCAGGGTGCGATAGGGTTCATCCATTGCCGCGCGCGCCTGCTCGCGCGTCAGGTCATCTGCTTCGGCCGCACGGATGGCGATCAATCCTTCCTCGTGCCCGGTCATCGCCGGCACGATATTGCCGTCGTTCTGGACGGCGTCTTCGAGGAAGTCGAAAACGAGGCCGCCTTGCGGATCTTCCTGCCGGTCGGGATGCGGCAGCTTCCAACGCAACAACGAGTAGAAGAGGTGGCGTTGTGCCTGGCTGATGCGCCGCCAGCGATCGATACCTTCCTGCGTGTCGGTATTCGGCACAAGTCGGTTATGTCGGCAGGCAATGCAGAAATCATTGCCGTCATCGACCAGCCAGTTGCAGATGTCGAGACCCGCATTGGCGCAAAACCGCACGAGCCGGTTCGGATCGGAGACGAGCTGCCAGTTCACCTCGTCGCGTGATTCCAGCGCATGCATGGAAAGATCGCTGGCGAAAAAGCCCAGGCGATGGTTGCAGCGCACGCACAGCCTGTTGTCGAAATGAATGACCTGATCGCAATTGTCGCAGGTAAACAACCTCATGGCAGCCCCCTACAGGTAGGATATGACGGAAAATGCCCGCCGCACATGGGTGCGACAGGCATTGAATTGGGCATGAAACCGAAGGTCAGAGACGGTCGACAGCGCCCTTAAGCTTGTCCTTCACCTTGCCGCTTGCGACCTGGGCCTTGCCCTTGGCTTCCTGCATGCCGCCCTTGGCCTGCATTTCACGGTCGCCGGTGGCCTTGCCGGCTGTCTTCTTTGCCTTTCCGGCCATCTCGTTGACCTTGCCGGAAATCTTATCGCCAGTGCTACCCATTTCGATGTCTCCTCTCGGATAGTCGCGGACGGGGTGCCCGCGCTTGCCGATTGGAAACGCCAATGGAAGAATTTCGTTCCGGAATGGTGCAGTCTCAGGCGTGGCCGGCTTCGGCCGAAAGCATGGCCGGTGTAATACCCATGCTGGCAAGCGCCCGCTCATACTTGTCATCGAGGCAGCGATCGAAGATCAGCTCCTCATTGGCCGCGCAATTGAGCCAGCCGTTCGCGGCCACTTCGTTTTCGAGCTGGCCCGCACCCCAGGAGGAGTAGCCAAGCAGCATGGTGGCCCGCTTCGGGCCGCCACCCTTGGAGATGGCGCGCACGATATCGAGCGTCGCCGTCAGGCAGATATCGTCGCTGACGGGAATGGAGGAGTCGCTGATATAATCGTCGGAATGCAGCACGAAACCGCGACCGCTCTCGACCGGCCCGCCGGTCTGGATCGGAAATTCCCGGGCATCTTTCGGCAGCACGATGGAATCTTCCTGCTTGATCATATCGAGATGCAGCAGCACATCGGTGAAGGTGAGGCTCTGCGGGCGATTGATGACGAAGCCCATGGCGCCCGCATCCGAGTGGGCGCATATATAAATCACCGTGCGTGCGAAGTTTCGATCTTCCATGCCGGGCATGGCGATCAGGAACTGACCATCGAAAAATCCGCGTTCCCGTCTGTTCTTCAGCGTTGAAAGGGACATGGTTCCTCCTGCCGCCAGACTGCACTAAGGCTCCGACAAGAGAAACATGGGGCAATGTCACAAATCAATCAACTGAAAATGAAGATTTAAATGGGCGGGACTTCTAGCGGCAATTGGCGAGTTTCGGTAAACCCTTGTTCCATGAGAGTTATTTCATTACTTGTGCGGCCCTTGTTAATTGCAGTCGTTTCGGCTTCATCCATGCTTGGATTGTTGCGTGCGGCGCATGCGGAAATGAGCAACTGGGCGGAGAATGAGGGCGGCCGGATGCGTCTCGTGGCTCTGCCGCCGGACGCTGATGGCCATATAACGGCCGGCCTCCAGATCGAGCCGAAGCCTGGCTGGATTACCTATTGGCGCGAGCCGGGCAATAACGGTATCCCCCCGCAGATCACCATCGTACCGCAAAGCGGCGTAACGCTTGACGCAATTTCCTATCCCGTCCCGAAATATATCTCCCGCGGCAAGGTCGAGGACATCGGCTATGATGCACCGGTAACCCTGCCACTATCGCTGACGGCTTCGAAGGCAGGGCCGGTCGCAATAGACGCCACTGCGTTCATCGGCATCTGCAAGGATATTTGCATTCCTTTCCAAGCGCAGCTTTTACTGAAATTCGAAGCTGTTGCCCAATCGCGCCCGCAGGAGGAGATGATCCTTCGCGACGCTGCCGCCCGTCTTCCCGAAGCCCCGACTGCCGATTTTAAGGTCGTGGCACACGCCGTATCGAGCGACCTCAAACAGCTCTCGTTGAAGATCACACTGCCGGAGGCGGGAGGCGGTACTCCCGATATCGTCGCGACCGGTCCCAGCGGCTATGCCTTTACGAAGCAGACGAATATCGGCCGCAGCGGCAAGGCCTACTCCACCGATATTACGATCGGGAAGCTGCCGAAGAATTACGACATAAGGGGCAAGGAGTGGGGTGTGCTCGTCATTGACGGCACGCGCGCCATGGAAACCACGCTTGCCTTTGATTGACCGCATCTTATAGTCCCTGCCCATCCCCTGCGGCCTTGCCGCGGCCAGCCTGAACCGAGGAGAAAATCCATGACCATCGCGATCGGCGACAAGCTTCCTGCCGCCACCTTCAAGGAAAAAACCACCGACGGCCCGGTCGAAACCACCACCGAGCAACTGTTCGCCGGCAAGCGCGTCGTGCTCTTCGCCGTGCCGGGTGCCTTCACGCCTACCTGTTCGCTGAACCATCTGCCGGGCTATCTGGAAAACCGCGATGCCATTCTCGCCAAGGGCGTCGACGATATTGCCGTCCTTGCCGTCAACGACTGGCATGTCATGGGCGCCTGGGCGCAGTCCTCGGGCGGCCTTGGCAAGATCCACTTCCTCGCCGATTGGGATGCCGGCTTCACCAAGGCGGTCGGCCTCGATGCCGATCTTTCCGGAGGCGGCCTCGGCGTGCGCTCCAAGCGCTATTCGATGCTGGTCGAGAACGGTGTCGTGAGGTCGCTCAATGTCGAGGAATCGCCCGGGCAGGCGACGGTTTCCGGTGCCGCGGCGATGCTCGAGCAGCTCTGAGCCGGAACCCATTGATGCTTATGTGAAAGGCGCCTTCGGGCGCCTTTTTTATTTGTCGTTGAAACAGGCGTCGATATGGCGCCGGTCGTCTTTGCCTCATTCTTGCCGCAATCGTTATAACATAACTGTAATGTTATTACATATAGGGAATGACCAATGCCGACCGCCCCCCAACGTTTCGCCATCAGCAGCCTGCTCGGACAATCGGCGCTGCTGCGTGCCGGCGGCGCAGTCATTATCGTTGCGCTCCTGTGGCTTGCGATCCATTGGGCGATCCTGCTGCCATGAGCGCGCCGGTCATCCGCCTCCACAATCTGACCGTTTCCTATGATCGCCACCCGGCGGTCCATCACCTCTCCGGCACGTTCCAGCCGGGGAGCCTGACGGCAATCGCCGGGCCGAACGGGGCGGGGAAATCCACGCTGCTGAAAGCGATCATGGGGGAACTGCGCCCGGCTGAGGGGCGAGTGGAGCACCGGCTGCAGCGCGCCGATTTCGGTTATCTTCCACAGGCAGCAGACATCAACAGGCGCTTTCCGATCTCCGTTCTGGATACGGTGCTGCTCGGAAGCTGGCGCTCGGCTGGTGCTTTCCGCAGCGTTGCGAAACAGGACGGTATGCGCGCCCGCGCCGCGCTCGGCATCGTCGGGCTGGAAGGCTTCGAGGCGCGCCACATCGGCTCGCTCTCGGCTGGCCAGTTCCAGCGCGTGCTCTTTGCCCGCCTGCTGTTGCAGGATGCCCGTGTCATCCTGCTCGATGAACCCTTCACCGCCATCGACGCCCGCACGACCAGGGACCTGCTCGATATCATCGCCCGCTGGCACGGCGACGGCCGGACAGTGATCGCCGTGCTCCACGATTTCGAGCAGGTGAGGGCGCATTTCCCGGAAACCCTGCTGCTGGCCCGCCGGCTGATCGGCTGGGGGATGACGCAGGAGGTCATGTCGTCAGCCAATCTGCTTGAGGCTCGCGCCATGGCCGAACGTTGGGACGAGGATGCCGAAGCCTGCGAGCCGGCGGCATGACGGCCTACGATATCTTCTTCGCTCCCTTTGCCGATTATGGCTTCATGCGCCGCGCGCTCGTCGCCTGCCTCTGCCTTGGTCTCGGCTCCGGTCCCATCGGCGTCTTCCTGATGCTGCGACGCATGAGCCTGATGGGAGACGCCATGAGCCATGCAGTGCTTCCGGGGGCGGCGATCGGCTATCTCGTTGCCGGCTCGCTGTCGCTGACTGCAATGGGCATTGGCGGGCTTGTCGCCGGCCTTTCTGTCGCACTGCTGTCCGGCGTCGTCAGTCGCATGACCGTGCTTCAGGAAGACGCGAGCTTTGCGAGCTTCTATCTCGCCTCGCTGGCCCTCGGCGTGCTTATCGTCTCGCTGCGAGGCTCCAACATCGATCTGCTGCATGTGCTGTTCGGCACGATCCTTGCCATCGATGCACCGGCACTGACGCAGATCGGCACCATCACATCGGTTACCTTGCTGGCACTAGCGGTCATCTACCGACCTCTGGTCGCGGAATGTTTCGATCCGGGTTTCCTGCGTGCCGTCGCCGGGCGAGGCCCGGTCTATCATTTTCTCTTCCTGCTCCTGGTGGTGCTGAACCTTGTCGCGAGCTTCCAGGCGCTCGGCACGTTGATGGCCGTTGGCTTGATGATGCTGCCGGCGGCGATCGCCCAGCTCTGGTCGCGCAGTCTGCCGGCCATGATGATGACAGCAGCGGTCAGCGCCGCAGCTTCCGGCTATCTCGGCCTCATCGCGTCCTATCACCTCGAGCTTGCCTCCGGCCCAACGATCATCATGACGGCGGCGCTGTTTTACGGGCTCTCCATCTTCTTCGCACCGTCGGGCCTTGCCCGACGTTTCTTCCCCCGCCCGCATCTGAAGGGCTGATCACAGGAGCCATCAATGTTATCCCGCAGACTGCTTCTCTCCGCCGCCTTGCCCGTGCTGATGGTGCTTTCGGCCGTGCCGGCTTCGGCCGAAACGCTGAAGGTCGTCGCTTCCTTCACCGTGCTTGCCGATGTCGTCCGCCAGGTCGGCGGCGATCATGTCAAGGTCACGAGCCTCGTCGGCCCGAACGGCGATCCCCATGAATTCGAGCCGTCGCCAGCCGATGCCAAAGCGCTGAACGCCGCAAAGCTCACCTTCGTCAGTGGCGAGGGGCTGGAAGGCTGGATGGATCGCCTCATCACCGCCTCCGGCTACAAGGGCAAACCCATCACGGTCTCCGAGGGCATCAACACCCGCACCATGGAAGAGGACGGAAAGACTGTCACCGATCCGCATGTCTGGAACAGCCCCGTGAACGTGAAGATCTGGGTCGCGAACATCGAAAAGACGCTGTCCGCTGCCGATCCGGCCGATGCGGCAGCCTTCAAGGCCAATGCTGAAAAGTACACGAAGAAGCTCGACGAACTGGATGCCTATGCCCATTCCAAGTTCGACAAGATCGCCGATAACAGCCGCAAGGTGCTGACCAGCCACGATGCTTTCGGTTACTTCGGCCGGGAATATAATGTCAGCTTCCTGGCGCCGCTTGGACTTTCGACTGAAAGTGAAGCGTCTGCCGCTGACGTCGCCAAGCTGATCGAGCAGATCAAGCAGGAACGCGTGAAGACTTACTTCTTCGAAAACTCGAACGATCCGCGGCTCGTCAAACAGGTTGCCACCGCCACCGGAGCCAAACCGGGCGGTGAGCTTTACGTCGAATCGCTGTCGGACACCAAAGGCCCGGCGCCGACCTACGAGAAGATGTTCCGCTACAATGTTGACCAGCTCTCCGCCGCGATGGCGAAATCGAGCTGATCAAGGAATATTAGAGAACCAGATCGAAGACGAGGAGGCCGGCCAGGCCTCCATCCGTTGACGTGACGATACGCTCGCCGACGGCCACATGCTCGGGATGCACGAGATAGGTATCCCGGGCCTCCGGGCTCTCGAAGGTCACGGCAAATCCGTCGACGAAGCCGCCATGCAGCCCCTCGGGTGAGACATTCGGCCCGTATTTGATATCCAGAATGCCTGGAATTACCTGCTTCAGCGCCACGATGGCGTCGAACAGCGCCTGCTTGTCATCTGGTGTCATGGCGCTCTTCAGCCGCATGAATACGCAATGCAGGATCATAAGGGGCCTCCCGGTTGTGTTTTCGGGCAGAATAACTGTCATGGCCGGGAGGGCAAGGCGGTAAACCGCGTCCTCCCCGCATTCCTCTGTGGGCACTGGGTCGAGCTAAATCCGCTCAGGCCCGCTTCGTCAGCGGAAACCGTTCCCTCAGCAGTCGCAGAACCGATTCCGACGGCATCGGCGGACCGAAGAGATAGCTCTGGCCATAGCTGCAGCCCATCTTGGCAAGCTCGATCGCATCCTCATTGGATTCGATGCCCTCGGCGACCACCTTCATCTCCAGCTCGCGCGCCATGGAGATCACCGATCTCAGCACAGTTGCCTTCTTGTCGCTGTTGTCGCGCACCAGCGCCTTGTCGAGCTTGATCGTGTCGAAGGGGAAGCGGGTGAGATAGGCAAGCGAGGAATAGCCGGTGCCGAAATCGTCGAGCGCCAGGCCAAGGCCTGCTTCCTTCAGCTTCTGCAACACGAGACGGGCCTGTTCCGGATTTTCCATCACCATGGATTCCGTCAGTTCCAGTTTCAGCCTTGAAGGATCGCAATGGGTTTTCGCCAGCACCGAGCGGACGTCGTCGTAAAGCTCGTTGTTGAGAAGCTGTACGCTGGAAAGGTTGATGGAGACGAAGATCGGCAATTCGCCGGTCTGGTTCTGCCACCCCATCAGGTCGTTGGTCGCCTGTTCCAGCGCGAAGATGCCGAGCGCGCCGATGATGTCGGAGGCTTCGGCGATCGGGATGAATTCCGAAGGCGGGATATTGCCGCGCTTGGGATGTTCCCAGCGCATCAGCGCCTCGAAACCGGCAATCTCGACATCCTCCAGCCGTGCGATCGGCTGGTAGACCATCGAAAGTTCCTTGCGCTCGATGGCGCGGCGCAGATCCGATTCAAGCTGCAGGCGGTCGGTTCCGAAATCACGGAAGGCCGGCTGGAAGGGCTCGACGCGGTTGCCACCGGCGCGCTTGGCCCGATACATGGCAAGCTCGGCGTCGCTGAGCAGGCCGGATGCACTTTCCTGCTGGTCCACCCAGGAGGTAAGGCCGATCGAAGCGGTCAGGATGATCTCGCGGTTAGAGAAGTTGATCGGCACCATGATCGCCTTGCTCATCGCATCGGCGAAATCGGCGACCTTGGCCGGATCGTGCTCGGAAACAAGGATGAGGCCGAACTGGTCGCCCGAGAGACGCGCCAGCGTATCCTGCGGTTTCAGAAGACGGCGGAGACGCCGGGTGAGTGCGATCAGGATATTGTCGCCCGCGGCCACTCCGAGCGAATCGTTGACCAGCTTGTAGCGGTCGATGTCGATCACCATCACGGTCGGACGCAGCGTCTCGCCACCCGGTGCCAGCGTCAGCACCGACTGCAGGCGGTCTATGAAGACCTGCCGGTTCGGCAGGCCCGTCAGGTTGTCGTGCAGCGCATCGTGCAGTAGCCGCTCGACGGAGTTCTTCTGCTCGGTCACATCGACGATCGTGCCCACGCAGCGAATGATTTCGCCGTTCGAGCCGAGCACCGGCCGGGCACGGATCAGGAGCCAATGGAAGTGCCCGTCTTCGGCGCGGATGCGGAACTCGTGGTTCAGCCGGCCGCGGCGATGTTCCAGGAGCACGTCAAGCGTTGCCCGGAAACGGTCGCGATCGTCAGGGTGCAGCCGCGGTAGCCAGTTGCGCGCCGCGCCATGCATCGTGCCCGGCGAAAGCCCGAGTTTTACGGAAACATCGGGAATGGTGACGACGCGGTCGCGCGCTACGTCCCAATCCCAGACCATGTCGCCGGAGCCCGTCAGCGCCAGCGACTGGCGTTCGAGATCGGAGAACAGGCCCTGCTGGAAAGCGCCGCCCGCAAAGGCGTGCTGCATGACGGTGAAACCGATCAGGAGCACGATGAGGACGAGACCGCCGCCGAGTGCGGGCTGAATGATGTCATTGTCGAGCCGGCCGGTGATCGTCATCCACGCGCCAAACAGCCACACAAGCGTCAGCGCCCAGGCAGGCACAAGAAGGATGGCGCGGTCATAGCGGTTGAAGCCGAGGTAGATGATCAGCAGGAGGCCGGTCGCCGCCGTCAGTGCGAAGGAGAGCCGAGCGATGCCGGCCGCAATCGACGGATCGTAGATCGCAACGCCGAAGAGCAGCGCAAGACCCAGCACCCAGGCAAGCGTGGCGTAACCCAGATGCACATGCCATCGGTTGAGATTGAGATAGGTGAAGAGGAAGATCACGAAACTCGAGGCGAGCGCCACCTCCGCACAGGCGCGCCATATTCGTTGATCCGCCGAGGCGACGCTGATCAGCTTTCCAAGGAAGCCGAAGTCGACGCAGATATAGCCGAGCACTGCCCAGGCGAGTGCCGCCGTCGCCGGAAGCATCGAGGTTCCCTTGACGACGAAAAGGATGGTCAGGAAAACCGCCAGCAGGCCGGCAATGCCGAGCACGATGCCGCGATAGAGCGTGAAGGCGTTGATCGTGTCCTTGTAGGCATCCGGCTCCCACAGATAGATCTGCGGCAGGTCGGGTGTCGCAAGCTCGGCCACGAAGGTGATGACGGCACCGGGGTTCAGCGTGATGCGGAAGACGTCCGCTTCGTCGCTCGGCTGGCGGTCGAGCGCAAAACCTTCGCTGGGGGTAATGGCAATGATGCGCTGCGAGCCGAGATCGGGCCAGAACAGCTTGGAATTGACGAGACGGAAGTGCGGCGCGACGATGACGCGCTCAAGCTGCTCTTCCGAGACATTGGCAAGCGCAAAGACTGCCCAGTCGCCCTGATGGTTTTCCGAACTTGCGCGCACTTCGATACGTCGGCGGATACCATCGGCGCCGGCCGCGGTGGATACCTGGAAGGCTTCGCCCTGGTTGGCGTAGATTTCGGTCGTGGCAGTCAGGTCCAGCGCTGTATCGTCGCGGGAAATCTTCACCGGTTCGGCCGCCTGCACGGTTCCCGCCACAAGGGCGAATACCGACAGGAGAAGGGCTGCGATCACCGTGATCACTCGTCCGGACGGTGACGTCAGCAGCATGCGGTCTTTGTTCATCGGCTGTTGGGTTTCCTGCCTGTATCCGCGTCACTGGCCAGACGTGAAAACATCACGTGATCATGCCACTGACCGTTGATCTTCAAATATCCGCGCAGGTAGCCTTCCCGCTGGAACCCGGCTTTCTCAAGCAGGCGAATGCTCCGTGCATTGTCTGGAATACAGGCTGCTTCAATACGGTGCAACTCAAGCCCGGCGAAGATATAAGGAATAACCAGTTGAAGTGCGGCAAACATATGGCCCTGGCCGGCAAAACGCTCGCCCATCCAATAGCCGATCATGCAGCTTTGGGCCGCACCCCGGCGGATATAGCCGATGGTGACGCCGCCAACGAGCGTCATGTCCTTTCTTAGAAAAATGAAGAGCGGGACTGCCTGTCCCGAAGCATATTCCTGTTTGCCGCGGATCACCCGGGCGCGAAACGATCCCTCGGTCAACTCGTCGCGCCGCCATGTCGGCTCCCAGGGCTCCAGAAATCGGCGGCTATCGGCGCGAAGCCGGTGCCACTGGCTGAAATCCTGATAGCGCGGCAGGCGCAGGACATATTTATCGTTTTCGAGTTCGACCGCTTCAGGCTGTCGCGATAGGAACCGAAAAACCGATTTTGGCATCGATACCCCTCGGCGCAACGGATGTGTCGGTCAGAGGCTCGCCTGCTTCGTCTTCGGTGCCGGGACCGAAAGCGAGGCGGTGATGTCTTCCATCGGGGCAAGCTGCTCAAGCGGACCGATCGCCGAAAGCGTCGGAACGGTGTCGTAGAACAGGCGACCCGCTAGGTCGGTCAGACGCTCGATGGTGATGCCTTCCAAGCGCTCCATCATCTCCGGATTGGAGATCGGGCGACCGTAGAGCATCATCTGCCGGGCGACCTGGCCGGCGCGGGCGGCGGGGCTTTCCTGGCCCATGAGAAGCTGGGCGCGGATTTGCGCGCGGGCGCGCTCGATTTCCTTCTGATGGATGCTGTCGGCCGACTTGTGCAACTCGTCGATGATGACGGGCACCAGTTCCGGCAGGTTCTCGCCACCGGTTGCGGCATGTATGCCGAAGATGCCGGTATCGGAAAAGCCCCAGTGGAAAGCGTAGACGGAATAACAGAGGCCACGAAACTCGCGCACTTCCTGGAAGAGGCGGGAGGACATGCCGCCACCGAGGATATTCGCGAGGATCTGCGAGCAATAGAAATCGCGGGCGTGGTAGGCCTTGCCCTCGAAGCCGAGCAGGATCTGCGCGTCCATGAGGTCGCGCGGCTCACGCACATTGCCGCCGATGTAGCGCGCTGGCTCCATGACCGGCGGCGCATTGGGCGTGGTCGGCAGGCTGGCGAAGCGGTCTTCGACCAAGCGAACGAATTCGTCATGCTCGACGGCGCCCGCCGCCACCACGAACATCCGGTCGGTCGTGTAGTTGCGGCCGAGATAGGTGCGGATCTGCTGCGGCGTGAAGGAAACGACGGTTTCCGGCGTGCCGAGGATTGGTCTCCCGAGCGTCTGGCCGCGATAGGCGACCTCGGAGAAGCGGTCGAAGACGACGTCGTCGGGCGTGTCGTTGGCCGCGTTGATCTCCTGCAGGATGACCTGCTTCTCGCGCTCCAGCTCTTCTTCCTCGAAGGCGGATTCCGTCAGGATATCGGCGAGGATATCGACGGCGAGCGGTACGTGATCCTTCAGGACACGGGCATAATAAGAGGTCGTTTCGGTGGAGGTCGCAGCGTTCACTTCGCCGCCGACATCCTCGATTTCCTCGGCGATCTCGCGGGCGGAGCGGCGTGCCGTTCCCTTGAAGGCCATGTGTTCGAGCAGGTGGGCAATACCGTGCTCGTCTTCCGTCTCGTTACGCGAACCTGATTTGATCCAGACTCCGAGCGCAGCGCTTTCAAGGTGCGGCATGGTCTGTGTGACTACTGTCAGCCCGGATTTGAGCCGGGTGCACTCAACTGTCATGTGCTATCTTTCTGCGCTTGCCGTCATCTAGCTGCGGGCATGCTTGCCGATAAAGGTTTCAACCGCTTTGAGCTCGGGCTCGATGATCTGGAAGCGCTCCTCCCTGTGCATCACATCAGCAAGCCACGTCGGAAGCGCCGGGTCAATACCGGAGGCGGATTTTACGGCAGCGGGGAATTTCGCCGGATGCGCAGTCGCAAGCGTCACCATCGGCGTATTCGGCTTTTCCCGCTTGGCGGCGACGAAGACGCCGATCGCGGAATGCGGATCGAGGAGATAGCCGGTTTCTTCATAGGTCTTGCGAATTGTTTCTGCCACCTGACGCTCGCTTGCGCGACCGGCACGGAAATCCTTCTTGATGAATTTCAGCGCGTCGGGCGAAATTTCGAAACCATTGGATTGCTTGAGGCTTTCCATTGCGGCGCGAACCTTGGAGGCGTCGCGGTCATAGGCTTCGAACAACAGCCGCTCGAAGTTCGAGGATATCTGGATATCCATGGAAGGCGAAGTCGTAGCCTTCACCGCTTTCATGTCGTAGCGGCCGGTTTTCAACATGCGCGCCAGAATATCGTTCTCGTTGGTGGCGATGACGAGCTTGTCGATCGGCAGTCCCATGCGCTTGGCACAATAGCCGGCGAAGATATCGCCGAAATTGCCCGTTGGCACCGTGAATGAGATCTTCCGGTCCGGCCCGCCGAGTGCGATCGCCGTCGTGAAATAGTAGACGATCTGGGCCATGATGCGCGCCCAATTGATCGAATTGACGCCCGAGAGCTTCACCTTGTCGCGGAAGGCCGTGTCATTGAACATGGCTTTGACGAGGTTCTGGCAATCATCGAAATTGCCTTCCACGGCAAGCGCGTGCACGTTGCCCGATGTCGACGTCGTCATCTGGCGCTGCTGTACGGGCGAAACCTTGCCATGCGGGAAGAGGATGAAGATGTCGGTGCGCTCGCGGTTGGCAAAAGCATCGATCGCTGCACCACCCGTATCGCCCGAGGTGGCGCCGACGATCGTTGCCCGCTCGCCGCGCTTTTCCAGCGCGTAATCCATCAGGCGGGCAAGAAGCTGCATCGCCACATCCTTGAAAGCGAGCGTCGTGCCGTGGAACAGTTCCATCACGAAACTGTTCGGGCCGGTCTGCACCAGCGGCGCGATCGCCGGATGGCGGAAAGTGCCGTAGGCTTCGTCGATCATCGCCCGGAAGGTTTCGTCCGGGATTTCGCCATTGGTGAAGGGCGAAAGGATGGTGAAGGCGATCTCCTGATACGTCTTGCCGCGCAGCGCCCGGATTTCCTTTTTGGAAAAACTCGGCCATTTGCGCGGAACATAGAGCCCGCCATCGCGCGCCAGCCCTGCCAGAAGGGCGTCGCAAAAGCCGAGGGAAGGGACCTCGCCGCGGGTCGAGATATAGTCCACGTTCGTCATCCTTGATCTATGGCTGGAGAGTTTCCGCGCGAAAAACGGACAGTCGCCGCGTTGAAAAGAGGGAGCTTGCCGGCTCGCCGGGGCATTGCCGCAGGTATGTTATTGAAGTTGCCCGCATCCGGCGCCGAAAAGTGCATCAAAACGGTGCTTACCCAATCGATTTTTCTTTGCGCCGCTGATATAGACCATCGCCAACTGTCATGAAAGGCCTTGCGGGAAAGTCGCAAGCACCTAGAAGAAAAGCGTCTGCAAGGGGTGGAATATCGTGCTCGGCAAGGTCTCGCGTCTCATTGTTTCTGCATCGCTTTTTGCCGCCCTTGCCGGCTGCAATTCGCTTGGCCTCGGCGGCGACAGCAAGCCTGAGGCGACCGCCGCGGCAACCGGCCCGGCGCCGCTTCAGCCGAATGGCGATGCCCAGATCATGCCGGTCGCACCGACCAATCCTTCGTCGAACCAGGCCCCGATCGGCACCGGCGTTACCGCACAAGGCAGGGTCGCGCCGGTGGTTCAGGGCGCTTGCCCGCAGATATTCATGCGCGATCAGGATGCGATCTATCGCACCTACGCGAAGGGCGCAAAGGCCGGCGACCCGCAGCAAGTCGTCTTCCAGGCATCCTTCGGTGACTACACCCGCCAGTGCACGCTGAACGATACGGCACTTTCGATGACCGTCGTGGCGCAGCTTCGCCTCGTCGCCGGCCCGGGCGGCGCCTCCGGCCCGGTCACCTTGCCGATCCGCATCTCGGTGCTGGATGGCCAGGATGTTTTGTCGTCCGAAGTCGTGAATTTCCCAGCCCAGATCCCGGCCGGCGCACCGGCCACCCAGGTCATATTCCGCCATGAAGGCATCAAGATGCCGGTCGGCTCCGGTGCTCTCGTGCGCGTCAATGTCGGTTTCGACACTCAACCCTCCAAGAACGCAAAGAACTCGAAGAAGAAGAGCAGCTGAAGCATCGGCCGCTTGATCACTCCTGCGAGACCCAACGCGCCCATTGGCGTGGTGCATGCTGCCGCGCGACAAACTTCACCCTAGATGCAAAAAAGCCCGCAGGTTGCGGGCTCCCGGTGCGGATTTCTTCCGCTCGAGTTTCAAGGCTGCGCCCTTAAAGCACGCCTTCCCACTCCGCCAACGCGGCGACAACGCCGGGCAGATCGTTCATGCGTGAAATCACCGTCTCTGCGCCCGCATCCGTCAACTTGTCGGCATGCGACGGATAGGTATGCGAGCCGCCGGTGAAGCCGATGACCCGCATGCCTGCCGCGCGTGCAGCATGAACGCCATGGGTGGAATCTTCGACGACGACAGTCCTGGAAGGCGAAACGCCCATCTGGCTGGCGCCATGCAGGAAAATATCCGGCTTCGGCTTGGCGCGATCGGGGCCGAGATCCTTGGCGGAGAAGATGTTTGGTGCAAAGAGCTGCTTCAGGCCGACCTTGCCAAGCATCATATCGAGCCGCTTGCTCGAGGAATTGGAGCAGATGCAACGCTTCATCGGAAGGCGGCCGACGGCATATTCGACACCGGGGATAGCCTGCACTTCCTGTTCGAGCCGCACGTCCAGGATCTGCTGCGACTTGTCGAGCAGGGATGCCGAGATCGGAATGCTGGCCTCGCGCTCGATCTGGAAGAGTATGTCCTGCCAGGTCAGGCCGGCGAAGCGCTCGTTCATCTCCTCGACGCTGATCGGATAGCCTGCTTCGGTCAGCAGCACCGATTCCACGTTGGCAGCGATGATTTCGGAATCGACCAGAACGCCGTCGCAGTCGAAGATGATGAGGTCGAAGCCGTCCATATACTCATGCCTTATTCGGGGATGATGCGGCTTTACACGATGGCCGCCGAAAGCTCAATCGGCTGCACGGCATGGCTGGAATGCATTGTGCGGGCAGCTTTGCCGGGAGCAGGTTCCGTCCCACCTCGACAAGTCCTGCAGGGCTCGCTACTTGATGGCAATGAGCAGGGAACCTGAAGACACCATCACCGCGCGCATCGCCCGCGTGCTTGCAGAGCGCATCGTCCATGGCGAGATTGCGCCTGGCGCCCGTCTTCGACAGGACCATATTGCCGAGGAGTTCGACACCAGCCATGTGCCGGTACGCGAGGCTTTCCGTCGGCTGGAGGCGCAGGGACTGGCGATCAGCGAGCCGCGCCGTGGCGTTCGCGTCGCCTCCTTTGATCTCGCCGAGGTGCGCGAGGTCGCTGAAATGCGCGCCGCACTCGAAGTGCTTGCTTTGACACATGCCAGCCGCCACTTGACGCCCGCCATTCTTGACGCTGCGGAGGAGGCGACACGTGAAGGCGATGCCGCTGCCGATGTGCATGCCTGGGAAGAGGCGAACCGCCGCTTCCACCGCCTGATCCTCACCCCTTGCGCCATGCCGCGCCTGCTCGCCTCGATCGACGACCTCCATGCGGCAAGTGCCCGCTTCCTGTTTTCCGCCTGGCGATCCGGTTGGGAAAAACGCACGGATCACGATCACAGGGCCATCCTTGCCGCACTTCGCCAGGGTAAGGCCGAGGAGGCTGCCGCCATCCTGCAAAAGCATGTGCAGTGGATCGGACGTGCCCCGCAACCCGCCCAGAAGGGCGGCGAACGGGAAGCTTTTGCCATCGTCGGCTGAATTCTCAAAATTATAGGTACCTGAGCGCGTTTTGCACCATGGTCGCTCGCAACCATTCAGGAATACGCTTGTCGCGCCTTAGCCTTCCAGCGGAAAGAGCTTGAGGAACTGCCGCTCGCCCTCGGGTGAAAAGACCACGGAGCGGCTTTCCGGTATCCGCCTTGCCCAGCCCTTCTCCATGAAATTCGAAAGCAGCGCCTTGCCGAGGCTGCCGGCAAGATGGGCGCGGCGTTCGCTCCAGTCGAGGCAGGAGCGGCAGAGCGGCCGGCGGGAGGACTTGAGGCTGCCGACATCGATGCCGATACATTGCAGATCGCTCTCGCCTTTCGCCGTCACCGCAAGCCCGTCGCCGATGGCATCGATCGACCCGGAGGCAACGAGGCTGTCCAGCATGCGCACGCCAAAATCGCCCGCCAGATGATCGTAGCAGATACGCGCCTTGCGCAGCGCCGGGTCTTTCGGACCGGGCTGATGGCGCAGATGCCCTCGGCTTGCCGCAAGGCCCATCATGCTTTCGATCAGCCGCGCGACTGCCTCGTCGGCGAGCGTGAAGTAGCGGTGTCGCCCCTGCTTGCGCTGCGCCAGCAAGCCGCCGGCTTCGAGTTTTGAAAGGTGCGTGCTTGCGGTCTGCAGGGTGATGCCGCCGGCCGCAGCAAGTTCGGTTGCCGTCAGCGCACGCCCGCCGGTCAGCGCCGCCAGCATATTGGCGCGCGCCGGATCGCCGATGAGCGCGCCGATCTGAGCAATGTCAGGCCCTTCTTTCATACTTCGATCGTAACCGAAGCATTCTCGTACGGCAATGTGCGAAAACGCTTCTCATACGAAAGGAGAAAACGATGATCACTTGCTTTATCCGCTACGAGATCGACCCGTTCCGCAAGGATGCCTTTGCCGAATATGCCCGCAACTGGGGGCAGGCGATCCCGAGAAACGGCGCCGACCTGATCGGCTATTTCGGCCCGCACGAGGGTTCCGCGACGACGGCGTATGGTGTCTACAACATCGAAAGCCTGACAGCCTATGAGGCCTATCGCGCAAGGCTTGCCGCCGATCCGCTCGGTCGGGAGAACTACGAATTCGCCCGCCGTGAACGCTTCATCCTGAAAGAGGACCGCATCTTCCTGAAGAATGTCTCGGCCCCACATGCGAGACTGGTGCTGCCATGATCGCCGTCATCTTCGAAGTCATCCCCTATGTCGGCGAACGCCATCGCTATCTCGACTTGGCCGGCGAACTCAGATCCGAACTCGAAAAGATCGACGGCTTCATCTCCATCGAGCGTTTCGAGAGCCTGACTATGCGCGGCAAGATCCTCTCGCTCTCGTTCTTCAGGGACGAAGAGGCGGTCCGCGAGTGGCGCAATCTCGAGGCCCATCGCGCGGCCCAGACGGCCGGCCGCAACGGCATTTTCGCAGACTATCGCCTGCGTATCGGCCAGGTGATCAGGGATTATGGCATGATCGAGCGGGCCGAAGCACCTGAAGACAGCAGGCACGTCCATAGCCTTCATGTCGTGGAATGAAAGGGGCAGACACCGGCTTGTGCCTGCCTCTCTCCTACGCGCAAACCCGAATATTTTCCCGAAACGGGTCGATGCTTCAGCCTTTGGTAACCAACTTGCGTAACCATAACGGACAGTTAAGCGTAAAGCGTATGAGTGAGTATCTAAATGGCGTCTGTTTTTCCGCTTGCCGACCTCAAGGCTTCCGTCAAGCCGGGTTCTTGGGTCGACACGATCATCAAGGGCGATTGCGTTGCAGCCCTTGACGCTCTTCCGAACCAGTCGGTTGACGTCATCTTCGCCGATCCGCCGTATAACCTCCAGCTTGGCGGCACACTGCACCGGCCGGACCAGTCGCTGGTCGATGCGGTCGACGACGAATGGGATCAGTTCGCCTCCTTCGAGGCCTATGATGCCTTCACGCGCGCCTGGCTGCTCGCCTGCCGCCGCGTGCTGAAGCCGACGGGCACGATCTGGGTCATCGGCTCCTATCACAATATCTTCCGCGTTGGCGCCACGCTGCAGGATCTGAACTTCTGGATCCTCAACGACATCGTCTGGCGCAAGACGAACCCGATGCCGAATTTCAAGGGCCGTCGTTTCCAGAATGCCCATGAAACGATGATCTGGGCGAGCCCGAACGCCAAGGCCAAGGGCTATACGTTCAATTACGATGCCATGAAGGCCGCCAATGACGATGTGCAGATGCGCTCCGACTGGCTCTTCCCGATCTGCAGTGGCAACGAGCGCCTGAAGGGTGACGATGGCAAGAAGGTCCATCCGACGCAGAAGCCGGAAGCGTTGCTCGCCCGCGTCATCATGGCCTCGTCGAAGCCCGGCGATATCATTCTCGATCCCTTCTTCGGTTCGGGAACGACCGGCGCCGTTGCCAAGCGTCTCGGCCGCCACTTCGTCGGCATCGAGCGTGAGCAGGACTATATCGATGCGGCCTCTGCCCGCATCGCCGCCGTCGAGCCGCTCGGCAAGGCGGAACTGACCGTCATGACCGGCAAGAAGGCCGAAGCCCGCGTCGCCTTCAACGTACTGGTCGAAAGCGGCCTTATCAAGCCCGGCCAGGTGCTGACGGATGCCAGACGGCGTTACAGCGCCGTGGTGCGCGCCGACGGCACGGTCGCCGCTGGTGGCGAGGCCGGCTCCATTCATCGTCTCGGCGCGAAAGTGCAGGGCCTTGATGCATGCAACGGGTGGACCTTCTGGCACTTCGACGACGGGCAATCCCTGCGCCCGATCGACGACTTGCGGTCCATCATCCGCAGCGACCTTGCAAAGATGGATTGAGCAACATCTTGCAGGATTGAGATACAGCTTCTTCCGGTTTGTACCTCCAGTTACGGAAGAAGAAACAAGAAGCCCGGGACCGAAAGACCCCGGGCTTCTTGTTTCTGCAAAAGCGGCAGCAATCTCGCCTCAGAATTCCTGGTAGTCGGTCACATCGACCCGCGTAACCTTGCCGTCCGCATTGAAGGTGATCGTTTCCTCGCCTTCGCGGATCAACGGCTTGCCGGTTTTGCTGTGTGTTGCCCGAACGGACCAGACAGCCCGGCCGGAAAACGGCGTCAGCGTTTCCACCAGGGAGTTTTCCGCCGTCTGGTCAGGGTAATCGTCGAAATAGCGTCGGAAGGCAGTCATGATCTCGGCCCGGCCGGCAAGGCTGCCGACGCCGTTGGAGACGTAGGTCGCATCCTCGGCGAACCAGCGCTCGATCTCGGGAAAATCGAGCGCGTTGATCGCCGCGTGGAAGCGGTCGATGGCGTCAGCGGGATCGAAAGCCATGGCTCAGGCCCTCAAACCGTAAGTCGCGAGGTCGGCGCGCAGCTTGTCGGCGCCGGTGAAGAGCACGGCGTTCCAGCCGGCGGCCTTAGCGCCCTCGACATTGACGGGTGCGTCGTCGATGAAGATCGTCGCGGCCGGATCGAGGTCGAAACTCTTCGCATGCGTTTCGTAGATCGCGATATCGGGCTTGATGAGGCCGACATCACCGGAAACGGTTACGCCGCGCGGCTTCTTGAGGAACGGAAAGCGTTCCTGCGCCTCGCGGAATGTGTCGGACGCGAAGTTGGTCAGCATCGTCACGTCCCGGCCTTCATTGATGAAGCCCTCCATGATCGCGACGCTGTCTTCATAGGCATGCGGTATCATCTCGTGCCAGTTCTTGCGAAAGCCGCGGATATGCTCTTCGCGGGTCGGATGCTCCTTGATCAGCAAGGCCTCGGCATCGGCCCAGGTGCGGCCGCGGTCCTGCTCGACGTTCCAGTCGTGCGTGCAGATATTGGCGAAAAACCAATTGCGCTCGGCCTCATCGGGAATAAGGCGGCTGAAGGGAATTTGCGGATCGTAATGAATAAGAACTTTGCCAATATCGAAAACGATATGCTTGATGTCGTTTGCCATAATCATCCCTTGGCTGTTTTGAACGCGAGAGGAATAGCCGCTGCGATCGCTTTTTTCATGATAGTCGGCAGCGCCTGAGCTTCAAGATTTATAACTGGCTCCCACCAGCCGTCATCGATTTGAAGGCGATTGGTAATTGCCACGCGGAAGATCGAAAGCCTGAGCTCGAAATGGGTGAAGACGTGGGTGACGCTGCCGGCGCTCTCCCAGTCAGCCTTGAAGGGTGCCGCTTCGGCTGAGGTCTCGCCGTCCTGCCGCGCGGTCCATGCTGTCGTCGGAATTTCCGTCATGCCGCCGAGCAACCCGCTCTCAATCCGTCGCCGAAGCAGGATATCGCCATCGGAGGTGACCGCGACGAATGCCGCACCCCGCCGGATCGGCTTTTCCTTCTTGGCGGCCTTGACCGGAAACTGCTCGGGATCATGTAGCCGCAATGCCTCGCACGATCCGTTGAACGGACAGAGCGAGCAGGCCGGGCGCTTCGGCGTACAGATGGTGGCGCCGAGATCCATCATCGCCTGGGCAAAATCGCCGGGTCGGTCGGCCGGCGTCAGCAGCGCCACCTTCTGGCGCATCAGCGGCTTGCCGGCTGGAAGCGGCGTAGCGATGGCATAGAGCCTGGAGATGACCCGCTCGACATTGCCGTCCATCACGGCGGCCTGCCGGTCAAAGGCGATGGCCGAGACTGCCGCGGCCGTATAGTCGCCGATGCCGGGCAGCGCTTTCAGGCCTTCTTCGGTGTCGGGAAAGATGCCGCCATGCCGGCTCGCGACCGCCTCGGCACATTTCTTGAGATTGCGTGCCCGTGCGTAATAGCCAAGCCCCGCCCAGGCTGCCATGACAGCTTCAACAGGTGCATCGGCGAGATCGGTCACTGTTGGCCACTTCGCCAGAAAATTCGCGAAATAGGGTTTGACCGCTTGCACCGTCGTCTGCTGCAGCATCACCTCGGACAGCCAGACGTGATAGGGATCGGCCTTGATGCCGCGCTTCGCCATCGGTGGCGAAACCCGCCAGGGCAGGTCGCGATGATGGCGGTCGTACCATTCCAGGAGAGGGGAGGCAGTCGGCGCGTCCAATGTGCGTATCGTCATTATTTGCCGCGATCGGGGGAAGTGATCTATACTTGGCGAAGCAAGGCGGCGTGATCAAGCCGACGGCCGCCGATGGACGTCGCTTACCAAGGTTTCGATGAGTTATCCACGCAAAGATGAGAAGCAGATTGCAGAGCTGACGAACGGCATCATCGATCCCGTTCTCGCCCGCCGTGCCGGCATCAACAGCGCACTTCTCGGCTCCTGGGACGAAATCGCCGGCGAGGACTTCGCCGATTGCACCCGCCCGGAAAAGATCGCCTGGGCCCGCGGCGGGGGCGATGATGGAAGCTTCCGTCCCGGTGTGCTGACGGTTGCCTGCGAGGGCGCACGCGCTCTTTTCCTCACCCACGCGCAGGGTGAGCTTATCCAGCGCATCAACAGCTTCTTCGGCTTTGCCGCCGTCCACCAACTCCGAATCGTCCAGAAACCGGTCTACCAGCCAGTCAAACGCTCCCGCACGCCGCCGCCTTTGAAGGGCGAGGCGGCCCGCAAGCTGGAAGGCATGATGCAGGGCCTGGAGGATGAAAAGATCAGACAGGCGATCGCTCGCCTGGGGACGGCGGTATTGGGCAAGCGGGGCAGATAGGTGTCGTTTGACGCCTCGCCGGCGACTATCGCGTGATTGACGATATCGATGACGACGCGGTCCGGTTTCTGGTTCTGCGTGTCGGCAATCGTCGCGATCTCAATCGATAGGGCAAAATCCTGCACTCTTTTGACTATTCGTCTTTCGCAGGTCACAATTCTTTGAAGAAAGTTGGCGAAGCGTGCCTTGTTAGCGGCTTCTGGCCGTTATATCGCACAAGCAGCTGCCACACTTGTTTATGGGGAACCCATGCGCATCTCTGAAATGCAATTGACGAAACGCCAGCTTCTGGGCGGTGTCGCCGCCGCAACCGCATCCATGGCGGTATACGGTACGGCGCAGGCGCAGGCAGCCCCGGAAATTCCGAAGCCGGACGGCGATGTCGACATGGCCAAGGTGCTGGAGCCCGGCGCGCTGCCGGAAATGGCACTCGGCAAAGCCGATGCCCCGGTCAAGATCGTCGAATATATGTCGATGACCTGCCCGCACTGCGCCCACTTCCACAACACGACCTTCGACACCATCAAGCAGAAATACGTCGATACCGGCAAGGTCGAGTTCATCCTGCGCGAATTCCCCTTCGACCCCCGCGCTGCCGCCGCCTTCATGCTCGCCCGCTGTAACCCGCAGAAGCCTGAGGAGCTGGCAACGCCTGAACAGTATTTCCCGATGGTAGCCATGCTCTTCAAGCAGCAGCAGGTCTGGGCAGCAGCCGATGATGGCCGCGCTGCGCTGCTGCAGATGTCGAAGCTTGCCGGATTTACTGAGGATAGCTTCACGAAGTGCTTGACGAACCAGAAACTGCTGGATGAAGTGAATGCCACGCGGGAACGGGGTTCCAAGGACTTCGGCGTCAATGCCACGCCGACGTTCCTCATCAATGGCAAGCGCTATTCTGGAGACATGCCGGTTGACACCATGTCGGCCCTCATCGACAGCCTCCTCTGATCCGTACCGCTTTGCGAAGGCGGGCGACGGCGAAAGCCGTGCGCCCGCTTTTTCTTTTGCGCGGTGTGAGGCCGTGGCATGAAGTTCAACAAGCTCCGCGTTGTCGGCTTCAAATCCTTCGTTGAACCGACCGAATTCATTATCGAGCGTGGCCTGACGGGTGTCGTCGGACCGAACGGCTGTGGCAAGTCCAACCTCGTCGAGGCCCTGCGCTGGGTCATGGGCGAGAATTCCTATAAGAACATGCGCGCGTCCGGCATGGACGACGTGATCTTTTCCGGCTCGGGAAACCGCCCGGCGCGTAATACCGCCGAAGTCGCGCTCTATCTTGATAATGGCGAACGTACCGCGCCTGCCGCCTTCAATGACAGCGATGAAATTCAGGTCACCCGACGCATCGAGCGTGAGCAGGGATCGATCTATCGCATCAACGGAAAGGAAAGCCGCGCCAAGGATGTTCAGCTGCTTTTCGCGGATGCTTCCACCGGCGCTCGCTCTCCCTCGATGGTGGGGCAGGGGCGTATCGGCGAACTGATTTCCGCAAAGCCGCAGGCACGCCGCCAGTTGCTGGAAGAGGCGGCCGGGATTTCCGGCCTGCACTCCCGCCGCCATGAGGCCGAGCTTCGGTTGCGCGCCGCAGAAAGCAATCTGGAGCGGCTGGATGACGTCACGTCGCAGCTCGAAAGCCAGATCGAGAGCCTGAAGCGCCAGGCGCGCCAGGCAAACCGCTTCAAGACGCTCTCTGCCGATATTCGCGCCCGCGAGGCTATGCTCTTGCACATCCGTTGGGTGCAGGCGAAGGAAGCTGAGGCGGAGGCTGATAGCGCACTCAATCAGGCAACCGTCGTCGTCGCCGAAAAGGCGCAGATCCAGATGGAGGCGGCTAAGAGCCAGGGCATTGCCAGCCTGAAACTGCCTGAACTGCGCGAAGGCGAGGCGAGGGTCGCGGCCGCCCTCCAGCGCCTGCAGATCGCCCGCAGCCAGCTTGAGGAAGATGCCAACCGCATCCTGCGCCGTCGCGATGAACTCACCCGTCGTCTGACGCAGCTTGCCGAAGATATCAGGCGCGAGGAACGGCTTGTCGCCGACAATGCCGTCATCTTGGCAAGGCTCGATGCCGAAGAGGCCGATATCGCCGAAACCCTCGCCGATTCCGGCCGTTATGCCGAGGAGACGCGGCAGGTATTCGAAGAGGCTGCCACCAAGCTCGCAGATAGTGAGCGTATCTTCACCACCCTGACCGCGGAGCGCGCTGAAGCCGCGGCCGGACGCAACCAGCTGGAACGCGCCATCCGCGATCTCGCCGATCGCAAGCTCAGGCTCGAACGCCAGATGGACGAGGCCAACCGCGAGCTTGCCGGTGTCGGCGAGAGGATCGCAACGCTGCCGGACCCGGAAGAAAAGCGCGCCGTGGTGGAAGCCGGCGAGATCGCCGTCGCCGATGCCGAAGCGGCGATCCAGTCCGTCGAACTGGCACTCGCCGAGGCGCGCGAGATGGAAGCGCTCTCCCGCGCTCCGGTTGATCAGGCACGCAGCAAGCTCAACGCGCTTGAGACGGAAGCACGCACAATCCAGCGCATGCTGGCAGGCGCCGCCACAGGCGAATTCCCGCCGGTTGCCGAAGAGCTGAAAGTCGATCGCGGTTTCGAAACCGCGCTCGGTGCCGCCCTCGGAGACGACCTCGAATCCCCGCTCGACCCGAATGCGCCCGCCCATTGGTCGGAAAACGGCGATGGTGTCGGCGATCCCGGATTGCCTGCTGGTGCTGTGCCGCTGCTGAACCACGTTCGTGCACCCGCCGCGCTGATCCGTCGCCTGCGCCAGATAGGCCTGGTGGCGGCCACCGATGCGCCGCGTCTGGTGAAGGAACTCAAGGCCGGCCAGCGGCTGGTCACCAGGGAAGGCGCCGTTTATCGCTGGGATGGCCATGTCGCCGGCGCGGACGCACCGAGTGCGGCCGCTCTTCGTCTCGCCCAGAAAAACCGCCTCGCTGAGCTCGAAGGTGAGGCTGAACTCGCTCGCGATGTTCTGACCGAAGCAGAGGAGCGCCTTGCCGCTGCCGCCGATGCGATCCGTGAAGAGGAGCGCAGGCTCACTGACGCCCGCGACATGAACCGCCTGTCCGCCCGTCATCTTGCCGAGGCACGCGAGGCTCTGGCCGCTGCTGAGCGCGCCTCGGGCGATCTCATTCGCCGCCGCGATGTCGTTGCCGAAGCCGTCAGTCAGTTGCAGTCGCAGCTCGAAGATGTTGCCGTTCAGGAAGAAAATGCCCGCATCGAACTCGAAGATGCGCCAGATCTGGCCGCGCTCGATGACAGTCTGCGCTTTCAGCAGGCCGAAGTCGCGACCGATCGCGGTGCGCTTGCTGAAGCGCGCGCTCGCCATGAGAGCCTGAACCGCGAGAACGATGCGCGCCAGCGCCGCATCGTCGCCATCGGCCAGGAGCGCGAGACATGGCGACAGCGCGCCGCAAGTGCGGAAGATCACATTGCAACGCTCCGCGATCGTGAGGAGGAGGCCCGCGAAGAAGCCGCCGAGCTTGAAATGGCGCCCGATGAATTCGATGACAAGCGCCGTGCTTTGCTGACGGAATTGCAGAAGGCCGAGGAGGCCCGCCGTCATGCCGCTGATCTGCTGGCTGAAGCCGAGCTGCTGCAGCGCGACGCCGACCACAAGGCGGCGACAGCGCTTTCGGAGCTTGCTGAAAGCCGCGAGCGCCGCGGCCGCGCCGAGGAGCGCCTCGTCTCCGCACGCGAGAAGCGGCAGGAGAGCGAACAGCGCATTCGTGAGACACTCAATGTACAGCCCCATGAGGCGTTGCGCCTCGCCGGCCGGCCGGGACTGCAGACGCTGCCGGATCCGCGCGAGGTCGAGCGCGAAGTGGAGCGGCTAAGGATCGAGCGCGAGCGTCTGGGCGCCGTCAACCTGCGGGCCGACGAGGAGCAGAAGGAGCTCAGCGAGAAGCTGGAAGCGCTCATCAAGGAACGAGACGATGTCATCGATGCCATCAGAAAACTGCGCGGCGCGATCCAGAGCCTGAATCGTGAAGGCCGCGAACGACTGATTGCCGCCTTTGACGTCGTCAACGCCCAGTTCCAGCGGCTCTTCACCCACCTTTTCGGCGGTGGCACGGCGGAACTGCAGCTCATTGAATCAGACGATCCGCTGGAAGCCGGCCTCGAAATCCTCGCCCGCCCGCCCGGCAAGAAGCCGCAGACCATGACGCTGCTTTCCGGCGGCGAGCAGGCGTTGACGGCAATGGCGCTGATCTTTGCCGTCTTCCTCACCAATCCCGCGCCGATCTGCGTGCTGGACGAGGTGGATGCCCCGCTCGACGACCACAATGTCGAGCGCTATTGCAACCTGATGGACGAGATGGCGGCCTCCACCGAGACACGATTCGTCATCATCACCCACAACCCGATCACCATGGCGCGCATGAATCGCCTCTTCGGTGTGACGATGGCCGAGCAGGGTGTTTCTCAGCTGGTCTCGGTTGATCTGCAGACTGCAGAGCGTCTCCGTGAGACGGCCTGAGGTGGCATTTTAATTAAAGACCAAAAAAGGTCACCCTGACATCGGGTGCGTACCCCATTTGGGTGATGCTCTTTTGCGCGCATTGCATTAGAAGTTGTTTTATCGCAACCGCGCCGGTACGGATAAGTAGCAATCGGTCGTTGCGTACCGTGGAATTTGCAATGCTGTCTTCGGGTTGGGGGCGAACGGTCGAAGATCACATGGCATAGATGGACCCCCCGTCCGGTTTTCCTGGCCGGACGGAAACAAGGCTTTGCGGGACGGTTGTTGCAGTCCCGCAAAGCTTTTTTTATGCGCTTGCACCGCGTCTCCTCCGTTTCAACCGTTTGATCTTGCCTCCTGTTGCGGATTTATTGTGCGACGCAACATTTCGCCGCATTTGTCGATTTTCATTTCAACACCAAGGGATTAAGCTGGTCCCCGAAATGGTGTTGGGGGGAAGATGACCAAGTGGGTCTATACGTTCGGCAATGGGCAGGCTGAAGGCCGGGCGCGAGACAAGGAGATCCTTGGCGGCAAGGGCGCCAATCTCGCCGAAATGTGCAGCCTCGGCCTCCCGGTCCCTCCTGGCCTCACCATCGTCAGCGAAGCCTGCACCACCTATTACAAGAACGGCCGCAAGATCGATCCCGCATTGAAGGAACAGGTGCTCGCAGGCATTGCGGATATCGAGCAGATCACCGGCCGCCGTTTCGGCGCGGGCAAACAGCCTCTTCTGCTCTCCGTTCGCTCAGGCGCTCGTGTTTCCATGCCTGGCATGATGGATACGGTGCTCAATCTCGGCCTGAATGACGAGACGGTGCAGGCGCTCGGCCATGACGCCGGGGATGCGCGCTTTGCCTGGGACAGCTATCGTCGCTTCATCCAGATGTATGCCGATGTCGTCATGGGGCTCGGCAACGATCTCTTCGAGGAAATTCTCGAGGATGAGAAGGCGCGCCTTGGCCACGAATTCGATACCGAGCTCAGCGCTTCCGAATGGCAGCATGTCGTTTCGCTCTACAAGGCGCTGATCGAAGAAGAATTGGACGAGGCCTTCCCGCAGGATCCGGCGGTACAACTCTGGGGCGCTGTCGGCGCGGTGTTTGCGAGTTGGATGAACGCGCGCGCTGTCACCTATCGCCAACTTCACAATATTCCGGAAGCCTGGGGCACTGCCGTCAATATCCAGGCCATGGTCTTCGGTAATCTTGGCAACGCGTCGGCGACGGGCGTTGCCTTCACCCGCAACCCCTCGACGGGCGAGAAGATCCTCTACGGCGAATTCCTGGTGAATGCGCAGGGTGAAGACGTGGTTGCCGGCATTCGCACGCCGCAAAGCATCACCGAGGAGGGGCGCATAGCCTCAGGTTCCGAAAAGCCCTCGATGGAAAAGCTGATGCCCGAGGCCTTTGCCGAGTTCGGCAGCATCTGCGCCGAGCTGGAGTCGCATTACCGCGACATGCAGGACATCGAATTCACCATCGAGCGCGGCAAGCTCTGGATGCTACAGACGCGCTCCGGCAAGCGCTCGACCAGGGCAGCCATGAAGATCGCCGTCGACATGGTGGACGAAGGTGTCATCACCGAGGACGAAGCCGTCCTGCGCATCGAGCCGTCGACGCTCGACCAGCTCCTGCATCCGACCATCGATCCGCGTGTCAGCCGCCAGGTGATCGGCTCCGGCCTGCCGGCGTCACCCGGTGCAGCGACCGGCGAGATCGTCTTCACGGCGGAAGAGGCGGTTGAGGCAGAGTCGGAAGGTCGCAAGGTCATCCTGCTGCGCGTCGAGACCAGCCCCGAAGACATTCACGGCATGCATGCTGCCGAAGGCATCTTGACCACACGCGGTGGCATGACCAGCCATGCGGCTGTCGTCGCCCGCGGAATGGGGATCCCTTGCGTCGTCGGCGCCGGCACCATGCGCATCGACGCCCGCAATGAGCGGCTGATGGGCATCGGCGTGACGCTGAAAAAGGGAGATGTCATCACCATCGACGGTTCCGCCGGCCAGGTCCTCAAGGGCGAGGTGCCGATGATCCAGCCGGAACTGTCAGGCGATTTCGGCCGCATCATGGGCTGGGCGGATCGTGCTCGCCGCATGACGGTGCGCACCAATGCCGACACGCCGGCCGATGCCCGCGCGGCCCGTTCTTTCGGTGCCGAAGGTATCGGCCTTTGTCGTACCGAGCATATGTTCTTCGAGGGCGAGCGCATCCATGTCATGCGCGAGATGATCCTCGCCGAGGACGAGAAGGGCAGGCTGCGCGCTCTCGACAAGCTCCTTCCGATGCAGCGGGGCGATTTCACCGGCCTGTTCTCCGTCATGCACGGGCTGCCGGTGACGATTCGCCTCCTCGATCCGCCGTTGCATGAATTCCTGCCGAAGAGTGACGAGGAGATCGCCGAGGTCGCCTATGCCATGGGCATGGAGCCTTCGGCTCTGCGCCAGCGTGTCGACGCGCTGCACGAATTCAATCCGATGCTCGGCCATCGCGGCTGCCGCCTTGCCATCTCCTATCCCGAGATCGTCGAGATGCAGGCCCGCGCGATTTTCGAGGCGGCGGTCGCGGCTGCAAAGGAAACGGGTGCCGCCGTCGTTCCCGAAATCATGGTGCCGCTCGTTGGCCTTCGCTCCGAACTCGATTACGTCAAGGCGAAGATCGATGCCGTGGCACAGGATGTCATGTCGGAAGCCAAGATGCGCATCGATTACCTCGTCGGCACGATGATCGAGCTGCCGCGTGCCGCACTGCGTGCCCACGTCATCGCCGAGGCGGCCGAATTTTTCTCCTTCGGCACAAACGACCTGACCCAGACCACTTTCGGCATTTCGCGCGACGATGCCTCGGCCTTCATCCCGACCTACCAGCGCAAGGGCATCATCGAGCATGATCCCTTCATATCCCTGGATTTCGATGGCGTGGGCGAACTGATCCGCATTGCCGCCGAGCGCGGGCGGCGCACCCGCAACGACATGAAGCTCGGCATCTGCGGCGAACACGGCGGCGATCCCGCCTCGATCCATTTCTGCGAGACGATCGGCCTCGATTACGTTTCGTGCTCGCCCTTCCGCGTGCCGATCGCCCGGCTCGCGGCCGCCCAGGCGGTCATTGCCGCCGCTCAGTGACGGTAGCGGTAATAGCGCGGGTAGTAATTGGGACCGTTCAGATTATAGGCCATATCGGCCATCACCCAGTCGCTGTCGTAGCGGGCCTGGGCACGGCGGTCGAGCTCGATCCGCTGCAGGCAGGTCGCAAAACCATCCGTTCCGCGCTTGAAGCCGTAGCCGGTGCAGGTCTGCTCGTCACGTGCCCGCCGCTCCTCGGGCGTCAGCGTCTGGCAGGCGGCAAGCCCGGCGGCCAGAACGGCAAGAAGGGGCAGGATATATGGGCGCATCGGTATCTTCCTCGAGCATGAACGCCAGGCCAGGAGAATCGATCCGTCTGACGTCGTCAACCCGACTATATATCAGGCTGCGCCCGCGGGGTCACCGATCGGCAGAAGGGCTGGATCGAGTGGCGGATCCTCCGGGTTCTTCGTATCGCTCGGATCCTGGGCCGGGGTCAACGGCGGTTTTTCCTGGGTGCGGTCGGGAATACCCGGTGTCGGCTGCGGGCCAAGCGGCGACTCTGCGCCGGGTGCCGGGATGGGGTCTCTGTTGGGCATGATTTACCTCCTTCACTGAAGAAGGAACGGCAGGGTGCAGGCTTGGTTCCACTTTCACCGCCATGCATTCCTATGTAAGAGCAAAGGCAACTCACAGGAAAGAGCACCATGGCGATCCGCGATCGATTCTCGAAGAAACTCACCTGTCCGCAATGCGGCAATAGCGGCTTTGCGGAGGCCTCCGAGATTGATGATGCCAAGCGCAAGACTCCCGATTTCAAGGTCGATCAGCTGCCGCGCGGCTTCTTTGTGCAGCGCCCCTCGGTGCATCAGGAAACATTCATGCTGAAATGCGAATGCGGCCGCAAATTTCCTTTCCGCTCGCTGGCGGAAGCTGCGGCCGGCCGCGATTGAAGCATGGCTCGCGAAATCTACAGCGGTTTTGCGCTAACGAGACGCTTGGGATTCAGATCCGCTCGAGGACCTCGATGAAGGCATCGGCGAAGCGCACCAGATGTTCGGTGTCCTCATCGGGCGCCTGCATTCGGATTTCCGTACCGTTCTGGTCGAGCAAGGCCAGAACCACCCGCATCGTCTTGTCCGACGTCGGGATGCGAAGCACGGCGATTCGCCTGCAATCCTCGACAAGCCCCGCCGCCGGCAGGTCGAAGAGAAATTCGCCACGGGTTTCGGCAGCAGCTCTGCGCACCGCTTCGCAGAATCCGGCCTCGCCATCGGCATAGCCTTCCAGCGAGAGTTCGAGTTCGAGAAGTTCCAGCGGCAAGAGCGGCTCGCCACGCTCGATGCCGCCAAGCGAAGATGCCTGCGGCCTTTCCCTCATTTCGGACGAGATCATCTGTCTCTCCTGTTTCGTGGGACATGTATCAGACCCCGGTAGAATGGCCTTTTTACGGCATATCAGCAATAGCTTACAGAGAGAGCGCCCTCAGACTTGGACCTTTGACGTGGATTGCTTCGGCAATGCTCAGACAAGAGTTTCAATTTAGACGAATCTTGCACTAGAAAAGTCGATGGCAGCAGCTTCATTCGATTGCTCGCCGCCGACCAACCGGTAGTTTTGATGGCCATCCGTTTCGATCGTCCCGTTTCCAGCGCTGCCCGCTTATCGCGGCATTTCGGGGCGTTTGCGCTCGTGCTCTCGGTAGCGGTGCTGATTGCCCATCGCTTCGGCGGTCTGGCGACACCCTATCTCATCCTCGTGCTGCTCGTTTCGGTCGGCTGCGCGGTCCTCGCGACCCTCTTGGCTGCCATCGGCCTGCGCAGCCTCTGGATGACCGGTGCCGAGGGCGGGACGAATGCGCTGGCGGCGCTCATCTATGCAGCCTTTCCGCTCGGCATCGGCGCCTTTGCGGCGGAGCGCTATTTCACCCTGCCGGCAATCTACGACGTGACCACGGATACCGCTTCCGCGCCGGACTGGCTCTCGACGCCGCAGGCCGACCAGATCTGGCTGCCTCGTGAACCGGTCGTGACGTCAGGCGACCGCGAGAAGCAGCTTTCCGCCTATCCGGAGCTCACGGGCCGCCGTTACGACGGAGCGCTCGACCGTGTTCTGGAGGCCGTGAAGAAGGTCGCCAAGCAGAACGGCGTCACCATCACCAAAAGCGAAGGCGATACGACGCCCGGCCGCGAGCTTGAGGACAAGCCGGTTCCGGCTCAGCCGGAAAGCGGTGTGGCCGATTCGCCCGATGTCATCCCCGTGCCGACGCCGCGCCCCTATGAGGATGATGTGGCGAAGATGATCCGCGGCGCCAATGGCGTGATCCTGCAAGGCACGACCCGCACCCTCGTCCTCGGTCTGCGTTTCGATTTCATCATCCGCCTGCGCGAAGAGGCCGAAACCACCTTCGTCGACGTGCGCGTCGCCTCCCGCTATGGTCAGCACGACCTCGGCTTCAGCGCCGAAGAGGCCGAGCAATATCTTGGTGCCCTCGATTCAGAGCTTCTCGGGATTGCGGGTGGGTGAGCCCCGGTGCCGCAAAGCGGCAGTAATCGATCCAGTGGATCGATTACAGGGGCGAACGCCCTGAGCCATGCGAAGGGCCGGGATACGGTGAGGCACATCAAAACGCCGTTACCGCAGCGTTTCCCAGAATTGCGGCGGGTCAGCGGGCACCACACGCCATCCCAACGCTACCCCAAAAACCGCTCCCGCACGTCAGCCGTCGGCACCATGCAACTCTCCCGCCGCCCTGCAATCCTCAACCGGTTCCGCGCAACCACCCCATAGACGACATCCGCAATCCGCCGCGGCACGATCCGCAACACACCGGCCAGAGCCCAAGGCAAACCAAGCCCTTCCAGCATCCGGATCGTCGCATCGGATTTGTAATAGGCACGGCCCTTGTCGATCAGCAGATTGGTCTCGTAATCCCGCGTCTCCAGCCCGTAGTGCCGGTAGAGTGCCTCGCCGAGCGGCGTCTGGGCGACGATGAAGCGGTAGCGCTTTTCCTTGTCCCGCTTCAACAGGAACTGAACCCAGCCGGAGCAGAAGACACATTCGCCATCGAAGAGGATCAGCGGCTTGTCATCAGCAAAGGCCGGCACGGAAGGATCGTCGCGATAGGTGTAATCCGCGGACCTTGCCATTCTCAGCCTCCGGCCAACCGATAATGCGCAACAAGCGAAGGTGGCCCATCGGCGGTGACTTCGCCACGCTCCATGAGTTCTTCGATATGCGCCAGTACCGAAAGTGCCGCCGCGCCATGCAGTCGCTTATCGGTATCGCGGTAGATCATCTCGACCATCCTGGGGATGGTGCTTTCCCCCGTCCGGATACGTTCGATGATCGAGCGTTCCCGCAGGCGCCGATGCGTCTTCAGCCCGCGCAGGAAGGGCGCAGGCGAAGTCACCGGCCCGCCATGGCCGGGCAGCAACAGGCCGTCATCGCGGGCAAGCAGCTTGTCTAGCGAGGCCATATAGTCCGCCATGGATCCATCCGGCGGTGCAACGATCGTCGTTGCCCAGGCCATCACATGATCGCCGGAAAAAAGGATGCCGCTTCCCTCGAGCGCGAAGGCTGCGTGATTGGCCGTGTGGCCGGGCGTCAGCACCCCCGTCAGCGCCCAGCCGTCGCCGGAAATCGTCTGTCCGTCACGGATAGCGATATCCGGCACGAAATCCGTATCGGAGCTTTCGGCAAAGGGGTTGACCTCGCCCTCGCGCAGCGGCCGCGAGGGGCGGTGCGGTCCTTCGCCGACCGTCAGTGCGCCGGTTTCCGCTTTCAGCCGTTTTGCAAGCGGCGAGTGGTCCCGATGAGTATGGCTAATGAAAATATGCGTCACCTGCCGGCCGGCAAGCGCTGTCATCAGCGCGTCGAAATGTGCCGCATTCGCCGGTCCCGGATCGATAACGGCGACCGATGAGCCGCCGACGATATAGCTGTTCGTGCCGTGAAAGGTGAAAGGGCTCGGATTATTCGCCGTCAGGCGTTGGATGCCCTCTGCGACCGGAACAGCCCGCCCATAGGCCGGATCGAAGAAAAGATCGAAGTTCGCGCCGGACATGTCTATTTATATTCGATCTCGATGAAGGACATGGGCTGCTCGCCGGCATTGACGACATTGTGCTCGGTACCGGCCTCGCGGCGATAGGCAGCCCCTTTGGCTACATCCACCCGCCGGCTGCCCTCGGCATCCTCGATCAGGAACTGGCAATCGGTCATCGGCACGACCACATAGCCGAAGCCATGCGTATGGACGCCAGTATCGGCACCCGGCTCGAAATCCCACTGGGTGATGCGCACGATGGCATCATCGAGGATCAGCGTCGCAAGCGCTGGTGGACGGGCGCGATATTGGCTCAACGGTGTCTCCATTGGCTGTTCGATGCTTGCAGTCCTACCATGCCGGCATGGCCGCGCATACAAATATGACGTCGCAGTGAACTTAGTGATTGTGGGGCAGACCGACCTTTGCTAATCAGGCCACGTTTTGGCGAAGCGGCATCCGCTTCAGCTCTGGTGGGGCGTAGCCAAGCGGTAAGGCAGCGGTTTTTGGTACCGCCATCCCCTGGTTCGAATCCAGGCGCCCCAGCCACAACGTTCAAGTAGCTTGTAAACGCCTTGTCGCCGCACCCGCGGCAATCGTCACCACAAGCTCATCTACTTCCCGCGCGAGGCGCTCGGCCGGCAGACCGACGAAGCGGCCTTCGAGACTGATGCTGACGACGCCATGGACGGCGCCGAACAGCGTGCGGGCGCGGATCGCCCTGTCTTCCGCCGTCATATCAGGCTGCAGCTCGGCAAGCGGTTCTGCGATCACGTCCATCAGGAAGAGATGTTCATCGAGATGCCATTGCGGCGTCGGGCTGGTTTCAGGCGGGTAATGCTCGAAGAGCGCTTTCCAGAGATTCCGGTTTTCCACTGCGAAACCTAAATATCCCTGCGCCAGATTGCGCAGCCGGTCGGTCGGTGTCCTGTCCCTGGTCTCGGGCAAGGTGAGCCTTGCTTCCAGCGCCTTCAGCGTCGTGGAATTCACATGGATGACGAGTTCGGCGAGGTCGGCGAAGACCGTATAGAGGCCGCCGAGTGCACAGCCGGCATCCTGGGTGATCTCGCGCGCCCTGAGGTTTGCAAGCCCCTCTCGCATAATCCGGCTTCGTGCCGCATCGATCAGCCGCGCCCTCAGATCTTCGCGTTTTTCTTCTCTTTTCCCTGCCATTAACCATCTCGCTTCGATTTCATGAACGACGTTCAAAATTATTCTTGAACGGCGTTCAGGATTCTGCCATAACTCAACTCGTGAACAGCGTTCATAAACCGGAGGAAAGAAATGTTCAAACTGATTTCGACTTTGTTGCGGGGCGGGGCCTACGACGCCGAACAGGCCTTTGCCGACCGCAATGCCGTACCTCTGCTTGCCCAGCAGATCCGTGATGCCGCACAATCGATCCAGTCGGCCCGCCGCAGCGTGGCGATCGCCATTGCCCAGAACGAGCAGGAGCGGGCTCAGCACGCAACGATCGTCTCCCGGATCGACGATCTCGAGACCCGCGCCGCTGCTGCGCTTGCCAAGGGCAATGAAGCACTGGCCCGCGAGGGTGCCGAAGCGATCGCCTATCTCGAGGCCGAGCGCGACCAATCCGAAAAGGCCCAGGCGCAGTTCACGACTGCAATCGGCAAGCTGAAGGGAATTGTCCGCATCTCCGAAATGCGGTTGCAGGAACTACAGCGTGGCGAGCGTCTGGCCCGCGCCACCGAAGAGACGCAGAAGCTCGATGTCGTCGTTGCCGGCACAGGCCTTGCGACGCTTGACGATGCCGAGGAGACGCTTGCGCGCCTTCGCATCCGTCAGAACCAGAATGAGATAACGGCCTCGGCCCTGAAGGCGATGGAGACTTCGACCGTTCCTGCCGGCATCATCGAGAAGCTTGCCAATGCCGGATACGGTGCGCCGTTGCGCTCTTCCGCCGATGACGTGCTCGCCCGCCTGCGCAGCCGCATCAATCCCGCCGCTTAAAATCAGCATCATCAAACCTGAGGGAATCACGACAATGAACGACAGTTTCCAGAAACATTCCGCCAGCTGGGTCAGCTTCTCCTACATCTCCTTCGGCGCCGCAGCCTTCATGCTGGCGCTCGGCCTCTATATGATACCGCTCGATCTCTGGGGCAAAGGCTACCTGGCAATGGGCATCCTGATGCTGGTTCAGACGACGGTGAATATAACCAAGACGCTGCGCGACAATGCTGAATCCGAAAAGCTGATCCGCAAGGTTGAAGACGCCCGCACCGAGAAGCTGCTCGTCAAGTTCAATCGTAACGGTGAAGACTAATCTTCATTAACTACACCACAGAGTTGTTGCTATACTCAACTTTTGCGTAACAACTCTGTGGCCTTCTCTGCGAGCCAATGGAGGATCTGCCGTGCAAACCAACCTGATGACATCAAGGAAATTCGCGCCGCTGTTCTGGACGCAGTTCCTCACCGCGTTCAACGACAACTTCCTGAAGAATACTCTTGTATTCCTGATCCTCTTCCAGATGTCGGCTGCCGAGGGCGCGGCACTGGTCACGCTTGCCGGCGTCGTCCTGATCATTCCATTCCTGTTGCTCTCGGCAATCGGCGGCGAACTCGCCGACAAGCACGACAAGGCCAAGGTCGCCGAACTGCTGAAGAGATGCGAGATTGCGGTGGCGGTCGTTGCTGTCGTCGGTCTTGCCTTCTCCTCCATCTGGATCCTGATGGCGGCGTTGTTTGGCTTTGGCGTCATCTCCGCGCTTTTCGGCCCGATCAAATACGGCATTCTGCCTGACCACCTGGAACGCCGCGACCTGCCGAAGGCCAATGCCTGGATCGAGGGCGGCACCTTCATCGCCATCCTCGGCGGCACCATCGTTGCCGCATTCGCCTTTTCCGGCGGCGACAATGTCCTCGTCTTCGGCACGATGATGATCGGTCTTTCGGTGCTGTGCTGGTTTGCCAGCCGGATGATCCCGGCAACCGGCTCCAAGGCTCCCGATCTCGAGGTCGATACCAACGTCATCCGCTCCAGCTACAACCTCGTCATGGAAATCCGCAGCGACAAGCGCCTGTGGCGTTCGGCGCTGATGAACTGCTGGTTCTGGCTGGTCGGCGCATTCGTGCTCTCTATCCTGCCGACCATGGTCACCGAATTGCTCGGTGGTTCGGAAATTGTCGTGCCCGCCTATCTGACGGTCTTTGCCGTGGCAGTCGCAGTGGGCTCCGCCATCGCCGCCTGGATGTCATCAGGCCGCATTGTGCTTCTGCCTGCGCCGATCGGCACGGCCCTGCTTGCCATCTTCAGCCTCGATCTCGCCTGGAACCTGTGGGGTCTGCAATCGACCAGCCATGCGACAACCATCCTGGCTTTCTTCGCCGGCCAGAACACGATCCGCGTCGCAATCGATCTCGCCGGCATGGCGATATCAGGCGCCTTCATCGCAGTTCCGACTTTCGCCGCGCTGCAGACCTGGGCGCATGAGGACCGCCGCGCCCGCGTCATCGGTGCCGCCAATGTCCTGTCGGCGCTCTTCATCACTGTCGGCCTCGGTGCTGTTGCCGTCGTCCAGGCCTTCGGTGCCTCTATTCCGCAGATCCTGATCGGCCTCGGCATCATCAATTTCGCCGTTGCCTGGCTGATGCTGAAGACGCTGCCGACCAATGCCTTCCGCGATTTCGTCTCGATCCTGTTCCGTGCCTTCATGCGGCTGGAAGTCGAAGGCCTCGAAAATATCAAGAAAGCTGGGCCGGCTCCCATCATCGCGCTCAATCACGTCAGTCTGCTCGACGGCGCGCTGGCACTTGCCATCACCGAGGAGGAGCCGGTCTTTGCGGTCGATTACAAGATCGCCCAAGCCTGGTGGGTAAGACCCTTCCTGAAAATGTGCAAATTCCTGCCGCTCGATCCGACCAAGCCGATGGCGACGCGCTCGCTGATCAAGGTGGTGCAGGACGGCAGCCCGATCGGCATCTTTCCCGAGGGGCGCCTGACGGTAACCGGCACGCTGATGAAGGTTTATGACGGCGCCGCCATGGTTGCCGACAAGACCGGAGCGATGGTCGTGCCGGTGCGCATCGACGGCCTGGAGAAGAGCTATCTCTCTTACCTGAACGACGGCAAGATCCGCCGCCGGCTGTTCCCCAAGGTCAAGGTCACCATTCTCGAGCCGGTGAAACTCGAAGTTCCGGCCGAACTCAAGGGCCGCAAGCGCCGCACGGCAGCCGGTGCCGCCCTCTACCAGGTCATGTCGAACCTGATGTTCCGGACCGCCGATACATCCTCGACCGTCATTGACCGCATCATCGAGGCGAGCCACGAATTCGGCATGGGCAAGCTCGCCGTCGAGGATCCGGTCACCGGCAAGCTCACTTACGGCAAGCTGCTGACGGGTGCTGCCGTGCTCGGCGCGAAATTCCGTGGCATGTTCCCGGAACGCAATCTCGGCGTCATGCTGCCGAACGCCAATGGCGCCGCCGCAACGCTCCTCGGCGTGATGACGGCGGGCAAGGTGCCGGCCATGCTGAATTTCACCGCCGGTGCGGCCAATATCCTGTCCGCCTGCAAGGCGGCGGAAGTGAAGCATGTCCTCACATCCCGCGCCTTCGTGACCCAGGCCAAGCTCGGCCCGGTCATCGAGGAGATGGAAAAGCAGCTTAAGATCGTCTGGCTTGACGATCTCCGCACCGAAATCGGCCTTGTGAGCAAGATCAGGGGCTATCTGCACAAGGCAAGGCCGCTGGTGAAGCGCAAGCCTGATGATCCGGCCGTCATTCTTTTCACCTCGGGCTCCGAAGGTACGCCGAAGGGCGTCGTGCTGACCCATCGCAACATCCTGTCGAATGCAGCCCAGGCCGCCGCCCGCATCGATTTCCACAGCGGCGACAAGGTGTTCAACATCCTGCCGGTCTTCCACTCCTTCGGGCTGACGGCGGGCACCGTGCTGCCGCTGATCTCGGGTGTGCCGGTCTATTTCTATCCGTCGCCGCTGCATTATCGTATCGTGCCAGAGCTGATCTATGTCTCGAATGCTACGATCATCTTCGGCACCGATACCTTCCTCAACGGCTACAGCAGGACGGCCCACCCTTACGACTTCCGCTCCATCCGCTATATTTTCTCCGGTGCCGAGCCGGTGAAGGCATCCACCCGCGCCACCTACATGGAGAAATTCGGCCTGCGCATTCTGGAAGGCTATGGCGTCACCGAGACGGCGCCGGTGATTTCGATCAACACGCCGATGTACAACAAGTCGGGCACTGTCGGCAAAATCCTGCCGGGCATGGAATGGAAGCTCGAACCCGTACCCGGCATCGATGACGGTGGCCGCCTCGTCGTCCGCGGCGCCAACGTCATGGCCGGCTATCTGCGTGCCGAAAATCCCGGTGTGCTCGAACCGCTTGTGGACGGCTGGCATGATACCGGAGACATCGTCACCATCGACGAGGACGGTTTCGTCAAGATCCGCGGCCGCGCCAAGCGCTTTGCCAAGATCGGCGGTGAGATGATATCTCTCGCGGCCGTCGAGGCCCTTGCCGCAGAACTCTGGCCGGGCGCTCTTTCGGTCGTCTCCTCGATACCGGATGCAAAGAAGGGCGAGCGGCTTGTACTTCTGACCGATGTGCCGACTGCCACTCGCGCCGAATTCCTCGCTTTTGCCAAATCGAAGGGCGCCATGGACATGATGGTGCCGGCCGAGGTTACCATCGGCAAAGTGCCGGTCCTCGGCTCCGGAAAGGTGGATTTTGTGACGGCGCGCAGATTGGCCGAGAGCGCGGCCCAGCCGGAGCAGGCGGCGTAAAACCGGCTTCATTCTCCGGCAGCAGTGATCATAAGTGAAAACAAAACAGGCGGCTTGCAGGCCGCCTGTTGGCATTATCGGACGAATAATCCGGTTACTTCTGTTCCGGCGCCAGGAATTCGGCGCAGTAGGAAGGACCGTTCACACCGGGGATATCGGTGACGGTGCGGATATCGCGGATCGTATAGTCGGAACTGGTGGTGATTTCGGCCTGGCAGCGCAGGTAAAGCGTGCGGGCGCTCGCAATCTGCTTGCCGCGCTTGCCGTCAGCACCTTCGGCATATTTCGCGGGCACGCGCACCGTCTTGTAACCGCCCTTCCAGGTGTAGATCGTCGACGAGCCTTCGTCGCGGTCGCTGAGCGGCGGGCCATAGGCGGCAAAGAACTTGCCGGCCGACTGGCCGACCCAGCGCGCCTCGATCGGGTTGCCGGCGGAAGGTATGGTGGTGCATCCGGCAAGCGCAATTGCAAGCGCGGCGGCCCCGGTCATGGTGCGGAGTTTCATCGTGTCGTCCCTGATATCTAGCCAGTGGCTGCGAAGCCGCCTTCGCGACGGTTTCGCCTGTCCCGTCAAGCCCTTTAGCCTGTAACCCGGCAAAAGAAAATTGCCACTTGGCCGCTTCTGAAGAATTTGCCGAGGGTGTGGCTTTTTGCTGCACGGTGGGCTGAAACACCTTGTCACGAGCCCGTCAAAAATTCCCGCGCCTTTTTGAATTTTGGTGCTTGCGCAACATAATAGGCCGGTCTATAGAGGCGCCGCTGGTCACGGAGTGTAGCGCAGTCTGGTAGCGCACCACGTTCGGGACGTGGGGGTCGAGTGTTCGAATCACTCCACTCCGACCAGCCGAAAACCCCGCTTCGGCGGGGTTTTTTCTTTTCTGGCTTTCTGTCCTTCCTCGGCGTCCCCTGGGACGCGCTCGCCACGCCCATCAGATCGCTCCCGCAAATGCACCGGTTTGAACCACGCAAGCCCATAATTTTAGATTTTGCTAACGAACAAATTGGCGCTAAGCTGGTTTCCTTCGGAGGAGGAAGCATCAATGAAGAAGATGAACAATCGACAAGTTCGAATTCCCGGCCCGAAAGATCAGGACATCACCGAGCATTGCCGAAAATTCGGCATAGGCCCGGCCGAGGAGGAGAAGCTCAAGAAGCTCCTGGGCCATCGGGCACCGCTCCATGAGATCCAGGCGAATGCTCCGAAGCCTCAGCCGAAGTGGCGCTGACTGGAATCTGTTTCACCCAAAGCTTTGCTCATGATCGTCGGCGCCAGTCCGCTCCGACACGGGTGAGAGTTCCCCGTTCTCTGACGCTGGAATAAAAAGCCCCGCCGGTGGCTTTCGGCGGGGTAGATGGGGAAAGCTCTCCGAAAGGTGGCAGGAGAGCTTGGGCATTTCAGCAAGACTGGAAGAATGAGGCGAGGGCACTTTTGCCGGATTCGGTACAGTTCGCCTAAAAACCCATCATTTTTAGTGGGAAAATTTGCGATTTCCGCCTCGCGCCGTTTTTTCTTCGAGCGCAGGCACGCCGATTGCAGCGGCGCGCCTGACCTTGTGATCCCGTCAGCCGGCTGCCTGCAGCTTGTCCTGCGTCTTCGTCTCGAAGTCGCTGGCGTCATGGCGCTCGTGGAGCTGGCTCGAGGGCTCGCCGCTGACGCGGTTGACCATGCGGCCGCGCTTGACGGCCGGGCGGTCGCCGATCATGTCGGCCCAGCGGTTCATGTGTTTGTACTCCTGCACCTGCAGGAATTCGGCGGAATCACCGTACATCCAGCCTTTCACGAGGCCACCATACCAGGGCCAGATCGCCATGTCGGCGATGGTGAACTCGTCGCCGGCGATATATTTGCTCTCGGCGAGACGCCGGTCGAGCACGTCGAGCTGACGCTTGGTCTCCATGGCGAACCGGTTGATCGCATATTCGATCTTCGTCGGTGCATAGGCATAAAAATGGCCGAAGCCGCCGCCGAGATAGGGCGCGCTGCCTACCTGCCAGAACAGCCAAGAGAAACATTCGGCGCGCTTGGCCGGATCGGTCGGCAGGAAGGCGTCGAATTTTTCCGCAAGATAAGTGAGGATCGCGCCGGATTCGAAGATCCGAACAGGCTTTTCGCCACTGCGGTCCATCAGCGCCGGGATCTTGGAGTTCGGGTTGACCTCGACGAAACCGCTGCCGAACTGGTCGCCATCGCCGATCCTGATCAGCCAGGCATCGTATTCCGCGCCGCTATGGCCAAGCGCCAGCAGCTCTTCCAGCATGATCGTCACTTTCACGCCATTCGGCGTTCCCAGCGAATAGAGCTGCAGCGGGTGCCGGCCAACCGGCAGTTCCTTTTCTCGGGTCGGCCCGGCAATCGGGCGGTTGATGCTGGCGAATTGGCCGCCGTTTTCCTTGTCCCAGGTCCAGATCTTGGGGGGCGTATAGTCGGACGAGCTGGTCATGTGATCTCCTGACGGAATAACTTCGTGCGTTGAATGAGCGGCCCAATCCTTAACCTCAACTGGGACCCCTGAACATATTGGTAGCAATGAAGTTATTGTCATCAGGGCGGCGGATTTTTAATCGCCGCGGGTGGCAGTACTCGCGCAAACGTGCACTGCGTTTTGCGATAAGCACATGCGACACAGAAGACCAAGGCGTGCCACGTCCATCTGAAAGATCGTGGCACACTTTGGATCTCTATTGGAAGCTGAGCTTGCTCTTCTGCTGGCCCTCGGCGTCGAAATTCTCGGGTGCCAGCCATGCCTCGTATCCAGCCTTCAGCTTCGGCCAGTCGCCGTCCGTCATCGCAAACCAGGCGGTGTCGCGGTTGCGCCCCTTTTGCACCATGTGCTGGCGGAAGATGCCTTCGAAGGCGAAGCCGAAGCGTTGTGCCGCGCGCTTCGAAGGTTCGTTGAGGTTGTTGCACTTCCACTCGAAACGACGGTAGCCGAGTGTGTCGAAGACGTAAGCGGCGCAAAGATAGAGCGCTTCGGTCGCCACCCGCTTGCGCGCGATCTCAGCTCCCCAGAGAATGTTGCCGATCTCGATCACGCCATTGGCGGTATCGATCCGCATCAGCCCCTGCCGGCCTTCGGCACGTCCCGTCGCCTTGTCGACCACGGCAAAGAACAGCGGGTCTTCGCTCGCGACGGATTTTTCCAGCCAGGGCATGAAGGCTTCCATATCGGCCGGTGCCTGTTCGAAGAGATAGCGGAAGCGGTCTTCAGCGCCCGGCTGTTGGGCCGAGCGGAGCAGATCGGCGCCGTGCTTTGCGGCGTCTAGTGGCTCCAGGCGGGTGTAGCGGCCTTCAATCGGTGCGCGGTCGGGGCGCGCAACACCCTTCCAGTCGGCAAGATCCTTTGTCATGTCCGTCATTCCATTGAACTGATGCATTGAACTCCGACTGCTCTTGCCTTGCAAATGGACTGGAGTAAAAGTCCAGTTTTAAACTTATTGGAAGACCAGTTGACTGATGACATCGGCACCTGCATGGCTGAACCTCGATCGAAGCGGCGGCGATCTGTCCGGCCAGATCTATCGAAGCCTGCGCGACCGAATCCTGCTCGGCCAGCTTCCGGCCGGACACAAATTGCCGTCGACCCGCGCTCTAGCGGCCTCGCTCGAGGTCGCGCGGTCTACGGCGGTGGAAGCTTATGAGCGGCTGAAATCCGAAGGTTATATCGAGGCCTCCGCCGGTGCGGCGACACGGGTTGCCGCCCTCGAACGCATGCGGCCGGAACGCCAGCGGGACGACCGCACTCCTCTTGAGGAGGCGAGATCGGACCGGCCCTCCTATCGCGGCCTGTTCCGGCCCGGTGTGTCCGATGTATCGGATTTCCCGCATGATGCCTGGAGCCGTCACCTCGCTTCGTCCAGCCGGTCTCTGCGCAGCCATCATCTCGGCTATGAGAACCCGACGGGGCTCCACGAGCTGCGCGAAGCGATCCTCGAACATATCTCGACGACGCGCGGCGTGGTCGCCGAGCCGGGGCAGGTCATGATCGTGCCCTCTACGCGCGCGGCGATCGACATGCTTGCAAGGGCAATGCTGAGAAGGAGCGGGCGCAAGACCGCATGGATGGAAGACCCGGGCTATAGCGCCGCCCGGCTGCTGCTCGACGATGCGGGTGCCGACATCGTGCCGGTCCCCTGCGATGAGCAGGGCATCGACGTCTCTAGGGTGGAAGGCCCGCAGCCGGCGCTGATCTACGTGACGCCATCGCATCAGTATCCGACCGGCGCGACGCTGAGCCTGCCGCGGCGGCTGGCACTGCTGGAAGCTGCACGCCGGCACGAAAGCCTTGTTGTCGAGGATGATTATGACAGCGACTTTCAGTATGGCTCGCGGCCGATCGCCGCCCTGCAGGGCATCGACAGGGCGGAGGTCGTGGCTTACATCGGCACCTTCTCCAAGGTGCTGGCGCCCGGCCTGCGCGTCGCCTATGCTGTCGTGCCGCGCTGGCTGGTGCCGGAGGCGTCGGAAGCGCTGCATCGCAGGGGTGTTGCCGTCGCCACTCATATTCAGGCGGCTCTTGCCGATTTTATCAATGAAGGCCGGCTGCGTGCCTATCTCAGGCGCATGAACCAGCAATATGCCGAACGCATGGCCTTGATGACCGACATGCTGGGGAGCCGTTTCGCGGGCAGGCTGGCCGTTTCGGGTGGCAATGGCGGACTGCAGCTTGGAGCCTGGTTTTGCGATCAGACGGTGGACGACCGGGCATTCGTCGCCAAGGCCAATGCGTTGGGCTATGGACTGATGCCGATGTCAGGCTTCTTCATCGGCAAAGCCGACCCCGGCATCCTTTTCGGTATCTCCCAAGCGGAAACGGCTGCCGTTCAAAGACTGGCAGCCGATCTCGATCGGATCCTGAGCTGAGAACACATGCGCCCGGAGCGGGTCCGGGCGCAGTGCTCACGTGGGTGCCCTTCAAGCGGCGGCGAAGGGCACGGCCACGAAGGTCTTGTTGCCGCCGCGTTCGATCAGGAGCAGCACCGACTTGCGGCCGGACTTGCCGGCATCGGCAACGGCGGTCTTGACGTCACGGGCGTCGTGCACCGGCTTGTCGTTGACCGAGACGATCACGTCGCCGGGCTGGATGCCGGCAGCAGCGGCTGACTTGTCCGGGTTGACGTTGGCAACGACGGCGCCGGCAACGCTGTGGGGCAGGTTGAGCTGCTGGCGGATATCAGGCGTCAGGTCGGCAAGGCCGATGCCGAGGCTCGGCTGACCGGCAGCCTGGCCCTGATCATCGCTGCTTTCGACGGCGGCCTGCTTCTGCGTGTCTTCATTGCCGCCGACGGTGACGTTGAGATCGACCGTCTTGCCGTCACGCCAGACGGCCAGCGTTTCCTTCGCACCCGGCGACAGGTCGGCAACGAGGCGCGACAGGTCCTTCGGCGTCTTGACATTTTCGCTGCCGACGGCGGTTACGATGTCACCCGTCTTGATCCCGGCATGGGCAGCAGGCGTCCCGTTGGTGACGGCGGCAACCAGCGCGCCTTCAGCCTTGGAGAGACCGACAGCATCGGCGACATCCTGGGTGACCGGCTGGATTTGCACGCCGAGATAGCCGTGATCGATCGAACCGTCCTTCTGCAGCTTGGCAACGATCACCTTTGCTTCGGAGGAAGGAATGGCGAAGCCGACGCCGACGCTGCCACCGTTTGGCGAGTAGATGGCGGTATTGATGCCGACGACATTGCCATCACGATCGACCAGCGGGCCGCCGGAATTGCCATGGTTGATCGGCGCATCGATCTGGATGAAATCATCGTACGGGCCGCTGTGCAGGTCGCGGCCACGGGCCGAGACGATGCCCGCCGTTACCGTGGTGCCGATGCCGAACGGATTGCCGATGGCCAGGATCTGGTCGCCGAGCTTCAGCTTGTCGGAATCGCCCCAGGCGACGGTGGCAAGCGGATGCGGAGCCTGGACCTTCAGAACGGCGAGGTCGGACTTGGGATCGGCGCCGAGCAGCTTGGCCGGCAGTTCGGTACCGTCGTCGAGCGTGACCTTGATGTCGATGGCGTTGTCGATGACGTGGTTGTTGGTAACGATCACGCCGTCGGGGCTGATGACGAAACCGGAGCCGAGCGCCATGGCATGCTGCTGCTGCGGCTGTTGCTGCTGCGGTGCCTGATGCGGCAGCGGAATACCCTGCTGTTCGAAGAATTGCCGGAACTGCTCGTCCATCGGCGAACCGTCTGCACTGGCATTGGTGGCCTTCATCGTGGTGGTGATGGTTACAACGGCCGGCTTGTCGGCATCGACGACGGCAGCAAAGGAGCCGCTGGAGGTAAGAGCGCCCCCTGCCTCAGCCGGCGCGGCAAGAGCCGTCGAGGAAGAGGAAAGGGCAAACGGCAGGGAGGCCGCGCCGAGAACGATGGCCGCTCCGACAAGTGCTGCGGCCCGGTGCTTGCGAAGAATGTTTGACATAGTGGAAGTCCCTTGCGAGAGCGTTGGCATTGAATGGCGTCTTGGTTCCATGCCATGGACCTTGGCGTCAACGAGTATTTCCACCAGCTTTTACCGCTTATTACTTATATTTCGCCTGTATGATTTGGCTAATACTGTGATCGGTAAGAATTGGCGCTTGATACCTATATGATCCGTTCTGCGGGATTTACAAATTAAACATTGATCATGTTTATATTACGGTATCGTAACACATTACTATAATTTAATCTTGACTGGCCAAGCATTGCCGAAATTATCCCGGCGCTCGTGTTGCCTGCCTCGCGAGGCGCCAGAATAGTGAAATATATTCCACTTTTCCGTGATCCATCAGCCTGCAAGCGACGTATTAAACCGAAACATTTGCGATATTTGTTCATGTTTTTTCGCGTTTCGGTTGAGATGGACTTTAAAATGTTAGTAGACTCTAAATTAATTTTTCTTCAGAAAAGGGAAGCTGCGAATCGACGGGAGGCGGGGCTCGCGGTGGCATGCGGGAAGCGATGAGGGATTCAGTGAAGCCGGGGCGGGAAAAGAAGCGCGGTTCCCATGTGAAGCTGAGCGACGTCGCAAAGAGGGTAGGGGTCAGTCCGATCACCATCTCGCGCGCGCTTCGCAACCCCGAAATCGTCTCAGAAGAGCTGCGCGAGGTCATCCTGCGCACTGTCGACGAAATGGGTTACATCCCCAATCTCGCCGCTCGCGCGCTTGCCGGCCGTCACAGCGGCATCGTCGGCGTCATAACGCCCTCGCTTCACCACCCCTGCTTTACCGGTGTGATGATGGGCATCGAGGAGCGGTTGCGCGCTACGGATCTGCGCGTGCAATATGCCAACACCCTCAACGACGCGGATCAGGAAATCAGCCAGTTCAAATCCTTCCTTGCGCAGAAGCCGGCCGGGATCATCCTCGTGAACGCGGAATATTATGACGGCCTTGCGATGCTGATGGATGCAGCCGCCTTTCCGGTCGCCCATGTTGCCGATCTCAGCCAGCCGCGGGAAACGCTGCTTGTCGGCATGTCGCATCATGTGGCCGCGACAGCCGCCACCCGTTTCCTCCTGTCGAAAGGATACAAGCGGATTGGTTTCATCGGCGGGATAAGCGACATCCGATCGCGCCGCAGTCGTGCGGGACATGAGGAGGCCATGCGCCAAGCTGGCCTCGGCAATCCATCGCTGATGCACGGCGTCGACGGCTCCACCAGCATCGGTCTCGGACGGCGACTGTTCACCGAGTTGCTGGAGCGGATGCCCGATCTCGATGCGATCCTCGCGCAAAATGATGATCTCGCCCTTGGCGCTCTGATCGAGTGCAATGAACGCGGCATCAAGGTGCCGGATGATTTCGGTATCTGCGGCTTCAACGATCTGGAATTCGCGCAGTTTACGTCGCCATCCCTGACGACGGTGCATGTTCCGCGTCATGACCTCGGCCGCCGCGCCGCCGATATGCTGCTGCGTGCCATCCGCGAGGAGCCGCCGGAAGAGCAGAGGGTTGATCTCGGCTTCTCGATCATCGAGCGCGGGTCGACACGCTCGATGCCGAAGCAGTAAAAAAGGGGCCGATCGGCCCCTTTTTTCTTAGATATCGCTTGCCGCGCTCGACCAGAGTTCGGCCGCTTCCGATGCCGTCATGCGGCGCACCTCCGCTTCGTGGCTGCGCTTGGCGAACAACTCGCTTGCCATGATCTGCTCGGCGAGATCGGCCGGAAGCGACAGGATCACGCGGGCATCATTGCCATGAAGGCCGCTGACGTCGGCGCGCTTACCGGTCACCATGCCGCCGGCGATCGTGTTGTTGGTCTCCGGGTCGATCAGGATGAAGGAGCCGGTGGCCCGGTTCTGTTCATAGGGATCGAAGATCGCGGCTTCGTCGAAAACCAGGCGCACCTTGCCGATGGCGTTCATGTAGAGCCGCTGAGCCGAGTTCCACGTGCCGCTCTTCAGCTCCAGCTGGCTGACGGGTTCGACCTGCACACGCTGGCGGCGCGAGCCGCTCTTCAGCCAGTAGCGCTTGCCCGCTTCAATGCCTTCCGGCTGCAGGGCAACGACCTGCGCGTCGAAGGAAAGCCCGGTCTGCGGCTGGCTGTCGATCGAGACGATCATGTCGCCGCGTGCGACATCCACCTGACGGTCGAGAACGAGCGTGATCGCATCACCGGCAACGGCCGCATTGCGGACCAGATCGAAGGTGACGATCTTGGTGACATTGGCGACCATGCCCGACGGCAGGATCATGACGCTGTCACCAGGCTTCACCGAGCCGCCGGCAACCGTGCCCTGATAGCCGCGAAAGCTTTCGCCGGGACGCGAGACGCGCTGTACCGAGAGGCGGAAGCCGGTCGACTGGCCGGAGCGCACGGTTGCGTGTTCCAGCGTCTCGACCAGCGTCGGGCCGTTATACCACGGCATGGCTGCCTGGCCGGAATAGACGACGTTCTCGCCCTTCAATGCCGACATCGGGATCGCGGTGATCTGCTTGACGCCAAGCGACAGCGCAAATTCCTTGAACTCGTGGGTGATCTTGTCGAAGCCGGCACGGTCATAGTTCGTCAGGTCGATCTTGTTGACGGCGAGTACGAACTGCTTGATGCCGAGCAAGGAGGCGATCGTCGCATGGCGGCGCGTCTGCTCGAGAATGCCGGCGCGGGCATCGACCAGCAGCACGGCAAGATCGGCGGTCGAGGCGCCGGTCGCCATGTTGCGGGTATACTGCTCGTGGCCGGGTGTGTCGGCAACGATGAAGGAGCGCTTGTCGGTCGAGAAATAGCGATAGGCGACATCGATGGTGATGCCCTGTTCACGCTCGGCCTGCAGGCCGTCGAGCAGCAGAGCGAAATCGGGCAGGCCGAGATCGTTCTGCTTGCCGGTGGAATCGCGGCGAAGCGCTGCTGCCTGGTCTTCCTTGACTGCCTTGGTGTCCCAGAGCAGGCGGCCGATCAGGGTAGACTTGCCGTCATCGACGCTGCCGCAGGTGATGAGGCGCAACGGGCGCGAGTCGCGCACGGCCTTCAGAGGCTCGGCGGCGGGCACGGCGACGACGTTTGCGGGAATTGCTGCACTCATCTCAGAAATATCCTTCACGCTTCTTCTTTTCCATGGAGCCGGACTGGTCGCGGTCGATGGCGCGGCCCTGGCGCTCGGAAACCGTGGCGATCTCCAGCTCCGCGATAATGTCTTCAAGGGTGGTGGCCGTCGAGCGGATCGCGCCGGTCAGCGGGAAGCAGCCGAGCGTCCGGAAGCGGATGAAATCTTCCTGCTTCGTTTCGCCGGGCAGCAGATCCAGGCGCGGATCGGATGCCGCGATCATCATGCCGTCGCGCTCGACATAAGGGCGCTTGGCCGCAAAGTAGAGCGGTACGATCGGGATTTCCTCGGCCTGGATATAGCGCCAGATATCGACCTCGGTCCAGTTCGACAGCGGGAAGACGCGAACGCTCTCTCCCTTGCGGATCTGGCCGTTATATACGTTCCAAAGCTCCGGGCGTTGGTTGCGCGGATCCCAGCGGTGGTCGGGCGTGCGGAAGGAATAGATGCGTTCCTTGGCGCGGGACGCTTCCTCGTCACGCCGCGCGCCGCCGAAGGCCGCGTCGAACTGGCCGGCATCAAGCGCATTGCGCAAAGCTTCCGTCTTCATGATGTCGGTGTAGCGGGCAGAGCCGTAGGTAAACGGCGTGATGTTTTCAGCCTTGCCGCGCGGATTGATATGTTCAATCAGGTCGAGATCGTATTTCTTCACAATCTCGTCGCGAAAGGTAATCATTTCCGCGAACTTCCAGCCGGTATTTACATGCAGCAGCGGGAAGGGCACGCGGCCGGGATAGAAGGCCTTGCGTGCCAGATGCAGCAGCACAGAGGAATCCTTGCCGATCGAATAGAGCATCACCGGACGCTCGAACTCGGCGGCAACTTCGCGGAAGATGTGGATCGCTTCGTTTTCCAGCGCCTTCAGATGCGGGTCGAGCGGCGGCTTGGCGCTCTGCGGATTGGTGAGTTCCGTATCCTGACGGGTATCGGGCATAAAATACTCCAGACTTCTTATTGCTGCACGGCGATCGCGGCGGCCTCTTCGGCGACATGCAGACCGCATTCGCGCTTTTCGTCCTGCTCCCACCACCAGCGGCCGGCACGTTCGGGCTCGCCGGGCTTGATGGCGCGGGTGCAGGGCTCGCAGCCGATCGAGGGGTAGCCGCGGGCATGCAGGGGGTTTACCGGCACGCTGTTATCGGCGACGAAGGACTTGATCTTCTCGATGTCCCAGTCGGCGAGCGGGTTGACCTTCAGCAGATGACGCTCGGCGTCATACTCGGCAAACGGCGTCTCGGCGCGGTTGGCCGACTGGCCGCGGCGCAGGCCGGTGATCCAGATCGTGGCGCCTGCCAGCGCCCGCGCAAGCGGCTTCAGCTTGCGCATGCCACAACAGGCATGCCTGGCTTCGACGCTCTCGTAGAAACCGTTCATGCCGTATTTCGCCGCATAGGCGTCGATATCTGCCTGCTCCGGTTCGTAGCGGGTTATGTGGATGTCGTACTGGCTCTCGGTCTCGTCGATCAGCGCAAGCGTTTCGGGGAAAAGCCGACCTGTCTGCAGCGTCACGACGTCGATCGGCAGGCGATGCGTGCCGATCTCGGCTGATATGACCTGGTCCTCGATGCCGAGCGAGGTGGTGAAGACCACACGCCCGCCAAGGCCGGCGACGAACGAAAGCCGGCCGGCAAGGTCGAGACCCGAAAGCTTGTCAGCCAAAGCCTCGGCTTCTTCGATCGGATTGATAACAGTCATGGGGGATCCTGTCCTTGATATTGGCCGGAGTATCGCAGCTCAAAGATGGATCGGACAGAAAAAGGGATTTCGAAAGGACTGCTTAGCGGAGCAAATATCTCTCCCATCCTGCCGCAATGCAGAAAAGCAGCCGCAGGCGCAGAAATCGCGCCTCGAACTTAATGTCTATAGAAATAGTAGTGTTACACGGCGCCTGTCAATTGGAAATCTGAATTGATGGCACGGATGATGAAAATTGCCCTCTTTTGTAATAGATTACCAGCTGTTGGCCGAGGGTAAAAAACAGGGCCAAAATACTTGTCTCTCAAGGCTTTTTCCAGCGCGTTCAAATTCCGTTCATGCTGGCCGTGCAATAGAGGCAATTAGCTTTTTTCGCGATGTCGGATTCGACACCGCCCTGTGTGTGTCGACGGTCCGAGATGATTACGCAAAAGGCAAAATATGCGCTGCGGGCGCTCACGGTTCTGGCGGAAGCTGCGGCCGACGAACCGGTCATGATTTCCGACATTGCTGTGCAGCAAAAGATCCCGAAGAAGTTTCTCGAACAGATCCTGCTCGACCTCAAACACCACGGCATCGTCGTCAGCCGCCGCGGCAAGCAGGGCGGGTACCTGCTGTTGAAGCCAGCCCACAGCATCACCTTCGGCGAGATCCTGCGCATCATCGACGGCCCGATCGCCCCGCTGCCCTGCCTGTCGATCACCGCTTACCGCAAGTGCGATGATTGCGAAGGCGAGCAGACCTGCCAAATTCGCCACGTCTTCGCCAAGGTGGCGGATGCCACACGCAAGGTGCTGTTCTCCACGACGATCGCCGATGCCGTCGGTACCAAGCGCGGCGCGGAAGTCACCCGGCTGCTTGCCTGACCTCCTCTCACCGGCCTTCAAGATTCGGTGAGTGACCTTTCCATCTGGCTGACATGCTCCACCTGCCCGTGCATTCGGGTAGGGAGAAATATGATGTTTGCACTTTCGACAAAGAGAGCGCTGGCAGCCGTCCTGCTGTCGGCGACGGTCGCAACCGGTGCCGCGGCCCATCACGGCTGGTCGTGGGCGGAAGCCGATCAGATCGAGCTTCGCGGCACCATCCAGCAGATTTCCATGGGCGGGCCGCACCCGACGCTCGATGTCGAGACCGTTGATGACGGTGTCTGGCGCGTCGAGCTCGGCAATCCGCGCCAGACGGAGCGCGCGGGCTTCGTCGAAGGTGTCGCAAAGCCCGGCGATCAGGTCACAGCGCTCGGAAACCGCTCACAGGACCGCACCGAGAAGCGGATGAAGGCGGTACGCATCACCGTCGGTGAAAAGCGCTACGATATCTATCCGGAACGCATCCAGACGAACTGACGCCTCGTCATGGAGCTTCTCGAATGGCTGGCTGCCACCACGCTTGCGGTCGAGCTTCGCCGCTCCGCAACGCTCTATATGTTCGTCAATGCCGCCCATATCCTGGCGATCGGCCTCCTGGTCGGCGCCATCCTGCCGCTTGATCTCAGGCTCGCCGGTTTCTTTGGCAAGGTGCCTGTGGAGGTCGTTGCGCCATTCCTGTCCCGCTCGGCCGGCGTCGGCCTCGCCCTGGCGCTGCTCACCGGCTTCTGTCTCTTTAGCGTTCGTCCGATCGAATATGCCGCCAATCCTGCCTTTCTTGCCAAGCTGGGGCTGATCGCTTTCGGCATTCTGAATGTGCTGGCAGTACATGCCGGGCGGGCTTGGCGAACCGCAGTCACGATCGGCATTATCCGCCCCGTTGTGCGGTTCTCCGCAACTCTCTCGGCGATCATATGGATTGCGGCCGTCATAGCCGGAAGGTGGATCGGTTTTCTCTGAGCCAATCACCCGTCTGATGTTGCCCAGCCGCGTCCACGCACGAATTGCAGCGTTGCTTCGGCGACCCGCTGGCCGAGATGGCGGGCGGTTGCGAGGTCCGCTTCGGGCGGCACAATGTCAGCGCCTTCGTCGACATTCGATTGCGCGGCTGCGCCGAGCCAGAAGCCCAGCCGATTGAGCTCCTCCTTGGAGCCGAAGGAGGAATTGTTGGCTGGCGGCAAGTCGAGATTAATCCAATGCATACCGTGTTGGGCGGCAAACAGCGCGATCTGCATCAGAGTGGCGAGCTTGTCGCCCGCCTGCGAACCCGAATTGGTGAAACCGGCGGCGATCTTGTCCTTCCAGCGATAACCGGCCGCCATGACCGCGCGCGAACTTGCCTCCTGAAAGGCCTTGAAAGCGGCAGAGGGTCCGGCGACATAGGTCGGCGCGCCGAAGATGATCGCCTCCGCTGCGGCGAGATCATCCCAACGGTTCGGCGCTTCCTCCACTGTCAGCAGCAGACCGCTGACAGCGGCGACCCGGTCGATACCCGCCTTTACCGCTTCTGCCTGTCGCGCCGTATGGCCGTAGCCGCTGTGATAAACGATGGCGATACGTGTCTCTGTCATGGGGCGATCTCCTCCGATGTGAAAATGGGTGCCTGCCTCCGCAGTCGACTGCGGATGGTGAAATGTGCAGATTGTGAGCGTGATGCGCCCTAGTGCAGGGCGGTCTGTTCCAGATGCGCGAGCTTCTCGGGATTGCGCGTCACATAGATCGCGGTGATCCTCTCACCCTCGATCTGAAGGGCTGTAGTCTGCAGCCAGCCGTCTTCCTCGATGCTGACAAAGCCCGGCAATCCGTTGATCAAGCCGTAATGCAGCAGTTGCGACATATGCGCGGTGAAGATCGGTGCCAGCGCGACAAAAAGCCTTGTCACCTTGTCGCGACCGATGATCGGCTTCCGCGGCGCCACTGCCTTGCCGCCACCGTCCGTATAGACGGTTGCATCCTCGGCAAGCAGCGCCTGCAATTCCTGGATATTGCCGCTGCGCGATGCCGTGAAGAAGGCAGAGGCGATCTGCATTCCGTGCTCGGGCGGCAGGGCATAACGCGGCCGCGCGCTCCGGACATTGGCCCGTGCCCGGCTGGCAAGCTGGCGGCAGGCCGCCGGTTTGCGCCCGATCGTCGCTGCGATCTCCTCGAAACCGACCCCAAAGACATCATGCAGCACAAAGACCGCGCGCTCGAGCGGCGAGAGCCGTTCCAGCGCCAGCATCAGCGGCAGCGTAACGTCGTCGACTTCCTCCTCGGACGCGACCACGATAGGCTCCGGCAGCCACGGCCCGATATAGGTCTCACGCCGCCGCCGGGCCGATTTCAGCTGATCGAGGCAAAGCCGCGTCACGACCCGATGCAGGAAGGCGGCCGGCTCGCGGACAGCGCTGCGATCTGCATCGAGCCACCGCAGGAAAGCCTCTTGCACAATGTCTTCCGCCTCTGCGACTGATCCCAGCATGCGATAGGCAACCCGCGTCAGCCGCGGGCGCAGCGGATTGAAAGCGGTACTCGCATCTCCCTCTGCCGCTGTCATCTGATCCAGCTTCGCCATTGCCGTCGCCATTTCCTTCATCTTGTCCATTCGAGAAGGCTGGACGAGATGAGGCAGCGATTTGTGACACGCTGTCCAGTTTTTTGTGCAGCCTTACCGGTCGCTCGCCGCCGCACGTGGATTGATCCACGGTTCCTGATTGGACCGGGCTATCAGCTGTTTGCCGAGAATATGGTCTGCGGCCTTCTCGCCCGTCATGATCGATGGACCATTCAGATTGCCATAGGTGACATGCGGGAAGATCGAGCTGTCTGCGACGCGCAGGCCGTCGACGCCGATGACCCGCGTATCGGGATCGACCACCGCCATCGGATCGTTCTTCGCGCCCATCCGGCAGGTGCCGCAGGGGTGATAGGCGCTTTCAAGGTGTTCGCGCAGGAACGCGTCGATCTCATCATCCGTCTGGACCTTCTCGCCCGGCTGGATTTCCGGGCCGCGATAGTGGTCGAAGGCCTTCTGGCCGAAGATTTCGCGGGTGAGGCGCACGCAGTGGCGGAATTTCTCCCAGTCTTCGGCATGGCTCATGTAATTGAAGCGCAGCACCGGGTCCGCCTTCGGATCGGCCGAGCGCAGCGTGACATTGCCCCGTGACTTGGAAAGATTGTAGCCGACATGCACCTGGAAGCCGTGCGTATTGGCAGCCGCCTTGCCGTCATAGCTGATGGCGACCGGCAGGAAATGATACTGGATATCCGGCTGCTTCAGCCCCGGTGCGGAACGCAGGAAGGCGCAGGCTTCGAACTGGTTGGAAGCGCCGAGGCCACCCTTGGAAAGCAGCCATTGCGCGCCGGCGACACCCTGCCAGAACCACGGCAGCCAGGAATAGAGCGACACCGGCTTCGTCGAGATCTGCTGGAAATAGAATTCCATATGGTCCTGCAGATTGGCGCCGACGCCCGGCCGGTCGACCTTTACCTCGATGCCTATGTCCTGCAGATGGCCACCTGGCCCGATGCCTGACAGCATCAACAGCTTCGGAGAGTTGAAGGCGGAAGCTGAGACGATCACCTCGCGATTGGCCTTGACGATCTCGACTGCGCCGCCGCGTTCGATCTCCACACCTGTCGCCCGGCCGTTCTCGATGATGATCCTGCGCGCAAAACCCTTGACGAGTTCAACGTTCGGCCGCTTCAGCGCCGGCTTCAGATAGGCGCTTGCCGCCGACCAGCGCCGGCCGCGATGGATGGTCTGTTCCATCAGCCCGAAGCCTTCCTGCTTCGAGCCGTTATAATCCTCGGTCGTCTCGAAACCAGCCTGTTTGCCGGCATCAATGAAGGCGTGAAACAGTGGATTCTTCAGCACACCGCGCTGCACATGCAGCGGCCCGTCCGTGCCGCGCCAGCCTTCTTCTCCGCCGTGCGAATGCTCCATGCGCTTGAAATAGGGCAGCACATCCGCATAGGCCCAGCCGTTGGCGCCGAGCTCTTCCCATCGGTTGTAGTCTTCCGCATGGCCGCGCACATAGACCATGCCGTTGATGGAGGAGGAGCCGCCGATCACCTTGCCGCGCGGGGCTGTAATGCGCCGGTCGTTGAGGTTCGGCTCGGGCTCGGAAAGATAACCCCAATTATAGCGCTTCATGCTCATCGGCCAGGCAAGGGCCGCCGGCATCTGGATGAACGGCCCGAAATCCGAGCCGCCAGCCTCGATGACGATGACCGTGTTCCTACCGTCTTCCGAAAGCCGGTAGGCAAGCGCCGAGCCTGCCGAGCCGGAGCCGACGATGACGAAATCTGCCTGTTGCATGCTGTTCCCTTTGGATTGTCGTGTGCAACGGATGCGTCGATTTTGGATGGGCTCAGTAGGGTGAGACGACTGGCCCCATGCCGACATAAACCGTCTTCAGCTCGCTATAGTGTTCGAGTGCAGCCAGCGAATTCTCGCGGCCGAAGCCCGATTGCTTCGAGCCCCCGAACGGAATTTCGACCGGGCAAAGATTGTAGGTATTGATCCAGAGCGTGCCGGCTTCCAGCTGATCGACGACGCGGTGCGCGCGGGTCAGATCGGCAGTGAAGACGCCGCCGGAAAGGCCGAATTCCGTCGTGTTGGCGCGCTTGATCACCTCCGCCTCGTCGTCGAAATCGAGAACGCACATGACTGGGCCGAAGATTTCTTCGCGGGCAATCGTCATGCCATCAGTCACATCGGCAAAGACAGTCGGCTGCACATAGTAGCCTTCGCCCGTTACATGGTTCGGAATGCCGCCACCGATCAGCAGTGTCGCGCCCTCGGCCTTGCCCTTTTCGATATAGGACAACACCTTTTCGCGCTGCGCCCAGGACACCATCGGGCCGAGCTGGCTGGCTTCGTCCATGGGGTCGCCGATGAGGATCGCCTCGGTCCGCGTCTTCAATCGCTCCAGGAACTCGCCCTTGATCTTCTTCTGTACGAAGACGCGCGTGCCGTTGGAGCAGACCTGGCCCGTCGAATAAAAATTGCCGAGCATTGCTCCGCCGACGGCGCTGTCTAGATCGGCGTCGTCGAAGACGATCAGCGGCGACTTTCCGCCGAGTTCCATCGTCACATGCTTGAGCTGGCCCGCAGCCGCAGCAGCCACCTTGCGCCCTGTTGGTACCGAGCCCGTCAGCGACACCTTGGCGACATCAGGGTGGTTGACGAGCAGCGGTCCGGTGTCCCGGTCGCCCTGGATGACGTTATAGAGGCCCTTCGGCAGGCCGGCTTCATGCAGGATCTCGGCGATCTTGAGCGCACCGAGCGGCGTGGTTTCCGATGGCTTGAAGACCATGGCATTGCCGGCGACCAGGGCCGGCGCGCCTTTCCAGCTGGCGATCTGCTGCGGATAGTTCCAGGCACCGATGCCGACGCAGACGCCGAGCGGTACGCGTTTCGTATAGGCAAAATCCTGGCCGAGCGGGATATGCGAGCCATTCAGGCCGGCGGGTGCCACGCCGCCGAAGAATTCGAAGGCATCGGCGCCCGAGGTCGGGTCGGCAACGATCGTTTCCTGTATCGGCTTGCCGGTATCGAGTGTTTCCAGCTCCGAAAGTTCGCGATTGCGCTCGCGCATGATCTCGGCCGCGCGCTTCAGGATGCGCCCACGCGCCATCGGGCTCAGCGCCGCCCATTCCGGCTGCGCGCGCTTGGCGGCCGCAACCGCCTTTTCGACGATGGCGGGTGTTGCGGCATGGAGCCGGGCGATCACTTCGCCGGTTGCCGGATAGATGCTTTCGATGACGGTGCCGCCTTCATCCTCGACATATTCCCCGTCGATGAAGTGCGATGCTTTCGGCTGGGCTTTCATGTCGCTGGTCCCTGGCTTGATGTTGCTGATTCATGCCCCCGATACGGGCGAGTTGTGTCGTGACATAATCCTCCGTCAGGGCGATCGAGGCTGTAATGCCGATCGGCGCCGATTTCAGACTTTGACGAATATAGAGCCCGTCGATCATCGCGGCCGCGCCTTCGGCGATGCGTTCTGCGGCATCGGCAGCGCAGAGCGACCTTAGCGGTGCCAGCAGGTTGGAGCGCAGGCGCCGGGCATAGATGACGAGGAAACGCCGTGTCTCCTCGGATCGCTGGGCCTCGGCATAGAACGCAAGCCAGGCGGCGATCGTCTGCGGCGCAAACTGGTCGGCCTGGAAGCTGACGCGGATAATGGCTGAGACCTTTTCCCGCGGTGTCGTTGCTTCTCTCAGCGCCGTCACCGCATCGTTGCGCAACTGGCGTAGAAGGAAGCGAACCGTCTCGATCAGCAATTGCTCCTTGCTGCCGAAATAATGATGTGCAAGCGCCGGCGAGACGCCGGCCCGCCGGGCGATATCAGACATGGTGACGGTGAGCGAGCCGTGATCGCCGATCACTCGCAGTGCCGCATCCACAAGCGCCTTGCGGCGCACCGGTTCCATTCCAACCTTCGGCAAGCCAATTTCTCCCGAGAATATAAGCAACGTATTTTTGATTGACTGATCAATCAATAAAAATCTTTCGCCAGATTGATCTCGCTCATCTCTTTCCGTGCAAAATTGTTGCAGCATATCTCCGGCAATCAGGAGGTGCGCAAATGGCCAATATTTATGACGGAATGTCCGCATCCCCGCTGCGGTCGAAATGGGCCTGGTTCGCCGGTCTCGGCGTGCTGCTTCTCATTTGCGGTCTCATCGCTGTCAGCAACCTGCTGATGGCGACCGTCGCTTCGGTCTTTTATGTCGGCATGCTGATGCTGGCAGGCGGTGTCATCTATCTCGTCCATGCCTTCCAGGTGCGTGGTTGGGATCATGTGCTCTTCTGGGCGTTGAGCGGCGTGCTCTATGTGCTCGCCGGCATCTGTGCTTTCATCAATCCCATCCTCACATCTGCCGCCTTGACCCTGTTTCTGGCCATCGCGCTGCTCATTGCCGGTGTCTTCCGGCTCTTCGTCGGCATCCGCATGCGGCCCCTCAAGGGCTGGGCCTGGATTGTTGCGAGCGGCCTCATCACTGCTCTCGCAGGCTTCGTGATCGCGCTTGGCTGGCCTGTCAACAGCCTCTGGATCCTTGGCCTCTTCCTGGCAATCGATCTCATCGTTCAGGGCTGGACAATGCTCGCCTTCGGCCTAGGTATCCGCTCTTGAAACTTTGGAGAGAGGCGGGATGATGGTTCGATCCGACTGTTTCTTTTTTGACAAGGTCATGACGGGGGACTAATGTTCTCCGCTGGAGATCGGCTTCCCAGAAGAGCCGCCTCCTGTGCTCAGGCACTTCGGCATTGGCGCTTGTCGCCTTGAGAAGCCGAAAATGGACCCCCGAGGCAGTCTCTGCCGAAATAGAATGGGAGGAGAATTCCATGCCGATGGTCACCGTTTCCATCTCACCGCTCCAGGCAGCCGGCATCCGCGATGCTGTCGATCAAGGTGGATATGCATCGAGCAGCGAAGTCGTGCGCGAGGCACTGCGACTGTGGGATGCCGCCCGCAAACTGGGCGAATACAGCAGCGAAGTCCTTGCTGACGAAAGCGCACCCGGCAGCGGCAGATGCGTCGCCGATATGTTCGCCGATCACGAAGCCGAGCATCGCCGTTCGGCCTAGCCAAGCCGTTGATTGTAAGATCAAAAAATCTAATAAGCGCGCAGCGTGCATAAGCGTTTGCGCGGTCATGAAAGTTTCACACTGACGAAAGGGTTCGTTGACCCTTCTGCTCCATTGTCCGGCCGAAAAAGAAAAGGTCACAGTGGAGATTGGCATGTCTTTGGCTGCCAGCGTCAAACCGGGTGTCGTGCGTCGTTACGCCAGCGATCAGATCGTCACCCTCGCCAAACTCGTTATTGAAAATGCGTTTCAGCCGATCGTCGAAGCCGGTACCGGCACGGTTTTCGGTTATGAATCCCTCATGCGCGGGCAGGAGCGTATCGGCTTCGAGACGCCGATCGAAATCCTGGATGAAGCCCATGAGAACGGACAGCTTCTGCAGCTCGAGCAAATGGTGGCCAGCCGTGCGCTCGCCAAATTTGCCACGCTGTCGAACTTCGCAACCGCGACGCTGTTTCTCAATCTCGATGTCCGCCTGATCCCGCTTGGCAATCGCCTTCTCGAGAGCCTGCTTCTGCAGTTGAAAACGGCCAATATCCCACCGTCCTCCGTCTGTTTCGAATTCTCCGAGCGCTTCGACAATACCAGCGTGCCCGAATTCGCTGAGCTCGTCTCGCGCCTGCGCAAGGCTGGTTTCAAACTGGCGATCGACGATTTCGGTGTCGGTCACGGCGAAATGAAACTGCTCTGCGACTATTCCGTCGATTACCTGAAGATCGACCGCCACTTCGTCGCCGATATCGATCGCAGCCCGCGCAAGCGGCACCTGCTGAAGAGTATCGTCAATATGGCTCATGTCCTCGGCACCCGCGTGATCGCCGAGGGTATCGAGACGGAAGCCGAATTCATCGTCTGCCGAGATTATGGCGTCGATCTCGTGCAGGGCTGGTTCATCTCCCGCCCTTCCACGCATCTCTCGGAACTGGTGCCGGCCTTCCCGCATCTGCAGGAACTCGGCAAGAACAAGGGCACCAGCCAGTCGCTCGACGAAATCCTCATCCGCAAGCAGATCGAAATGCTGCCGACCGTCTACGAGAGCGACGCAATCGATACGGTCTTCGAGCTCTTCCGCCGCAATCCCCGCCAGGCCTATTTCCCGGTCCTGAATGCCAATGGTGAGCCGCGCGGCATCATCCACGAGCACCATCTCAAGGAATATATCTACCAGCCCTTCGGCCGCGATCTTCTGAAGAACAAGGTCTACGAGCGCGCCATATCGCATTTCGTCGAGCGCGCGCCGATCGTCGGCCTCGACAGCGACGCCGATCAGCTGATGGCGATCTTCGCCAATATGGAAGGCAGCAACTGCCTGATCCTGACCGACAACATGCGCTATGCCGGTGTCGTTTCCGCCGCCTCGCTGATCAAGGTCATCAACGAGAAGCAACTGAAAACGGCGCAGGATCAGAACCCGCTGACCGGCCTGCCGGGCAACCGCGCCATCCGCGACTTCATGCGCCATTCCGGACGCGACGGCGATGAAGTGCGCCACTTCTGCTATTGCGACTTCGACAACTTCAAGCCCTTCAACGATGCCTACGGCTTCCACCTCGGCGACCATGCGATCTCGCTCTTCGCCGCGCTGATGCGCCGCTACTTCTTCGCCGAGCGCCACTTCCTCGGCCATGTCGGCGGCGATGACTTCTTCATCGGCGTCGTCGGCTGGACGAAAGAGGAACTGACGGAAATCCTCGATCGTCTCATCAGCGACTTCCATGATGACGTGCTCGATCTCTATTCGGATGAGGACCGCGCCGCCGGCCGCATCCGCGGGCACGATCGTGCCGGTGCGGAAGCCTTGTTCCCACTGATGCGCTGCTCGATCGGCGTACTGGAACTGTCCGAGGGTCTGGTTATCGACGATATCAATCGGGTCAGCGCCGAGATCGCCCAGGTGAAGTCGAGCGCCAAGGAGAGCGACGAAGGCCTCGTATTCCATACGTTAGGCGAGGCGAATTGACGCCTCTGCCACTTCCGGCCTTCCCAAGCTACGGACCCTGATTTATCTCCATTGCTTAGGAATAGGGAGAGCCGGTCATGTCGTTGCCGTCGCGTATGCGTTTTGTCGATGTGCCCTCGTTCGGTGGGCCGGAGGCGATGGTCATTGCGGATGGACCTGTGCCAGCGCCGTCGGAAGGTCAGATCCTTGTCCGCACCGAAGCGGTCGGCATTAACCGGCCCGATATTTCGCAGCGCCAGGGCAGCTATCCGCCGCCGAAAGATGCAAGCCCCATTCTCGGCCTCGAACTTGCGGGGGAGGTGGTCGCGATCGGACCTGGCGTGACGGGTTATTCGCTGGGCGAAAAGGTCTGCGGCCTCGCCAATGGCGGCGCTTATGCCGAGTATTGCCTTCTGCCGGCCGGTCAGGCTCTGCCCTTCCCGAGAGGTTTCGATGCGGTGAAGGCAGCGGCCCTTCCCGAGACCTTCTTTACCGTCTGGGCAAACCTTTTTCAGATGGCCGGCCTGACGGAAGGCGAGAAAGTGCTGATCCATGGCGGTTCCAGCGGCATCGGCACGACCGCGATCCAGCTCGCCAAGGCTTTCGGCGCCGAGGTCTATGCGACCGCCGGCTCGAAGGAAAAGTGTGATGCCTGCGAGAGGCTTGGCGCCAGGCGCGCCATCAACTACAGGCAGGAAGATTTCGCTGCCGTCATCAGGGAAGAAACCGGCCATGGCGTCGATATCGTCCTCGATATGATTGGCGCGGCCTATTTCGAGAAGAACATCGCCTCGCTGGCCAAGGACGGCTGCCTCTCCATCATCGCCTTCCTGCAGGGCGCGGTTGCCGAAAAGGTCAATCTGGCGCCGATCATGGTCAAGCGCCTGACTGTGACAGGCTCCACCATGCGCCCGCGCACGGCGGAGGAGAAGCGGGCAATCCGCGACGATCTTCTCTCCGAGGTCTGGCCGCTTCTGGAAGCCGGCACGGTCGCACCCGTCATCTACGAGACCTTTGCATTCGAGGATGTAGCGGCCGCTCATCGGCTGATGGAGAGCAGCAACCACATCGGCAAGATCATGCTGAAACTCGGCTGAAGCGTGTCGCACAAGAGTGTATAGCGGTTTTGCGATCGCGACATACTCTAACTCTTTGAATCTACGCATCGGGCTTTCCGAAAATCGATTCCGATTTTCGGTTCGATGCTGTGAGCGACAGCGCTGCGCCTGTCGCAATCAGCCCGGGCAATGCCATGATGAGATAGAGCCAGCTCGCCGCAGACAATGCACCCGCAATGCCGCCCGGCTCAACCAGTCCCGTGCCGTTGGCAATGACACCGGCGAAGGCCGCGCCGAAAGCGCTGCCGAGCGAGCTTATGGTCGGGATGGCGGCTGAAGCCTTGTCCTGCTCGCTGTCGGCTACCAGCTTCAGCACCTTGGCGACGAGATGTGCCCAGCCGAGGCCGACACCAAAACCCATCATGAACATGGCGATGGCCGCCGGTGCGAGGACGATGAGGCGCGCCTCAGGGTTCTCGCGGGCAAGGAAGACGGCCAGCATGGCTGTCGCTGCGGCTTCGGTCGAACAGCCCACAATGATCGCGGCGTTGGCTTTCCTGCCGGAGAAGGAGCCGCTGAAAAAGGCCGCCACCGTCCAGCCGAGCGCGACGAGAGCCACCAGATAGCCCGAAATCAGCGGCGTTACACCGTGCAGAACCTGCAGGAAATAGGGAATGAAGATATCGCTGACGAGAACGAAGTTGAGGCCGAGCATCGTCAGATAGACACGCGATATCGGCTGGCTCAGTGTCACCGCGCCCAAGGGCAGCAACCGGTTGTTTCCCCTGCGTTCCATGACGAGCATGGCGCCGACGGCGACGATTGAAACGCCGATCAGCCCAATCTTGGCAGTCGTCAACTCGATTGTGCCAGCGGTGCAGACCAGCAGCACCGCTGCAAGCAGCAGGCAGATCTGCGCTACCGGCATTTTTGTGTGTTCCCGGTCGTCCTTGGCCTGCGGCAGGAGCCGCGGCGCCAGCACCGCCATCAATACGCCGAGCGGGACAAGCACGGCGAAGGCGTAGCGCCAGGCGCTGCCATGCGCAAAGAAGCCGCCGAGCGTCGGGCCAATGACGGTCGAAATACCCCAGATCGCCGCATAGAGCGTGGACGCCTTGGGCCAGAGCGGCTCTGGATAGACAAAGCGGATGAAGGCGTAACAAAGGGCGGCGAGTGCGCCGGTGCCAAAACCCTGCACCGTCCGGCCGATCAACACGACCGGCATTGAAGGTGCAGCCGCACAAAGCAGGCTGCCGATGCCGAAGATTACAGCCGCGATGACATAGACGCTGCGCAGCCCGATAATCCTTGGCCGCATCGCCATGAAGATCGCGCCCAATATGGTGGCGGCGATATAAAGCGTCGTGACCAGTGAAAACAGCTCCAGCCCGCCGACATCGCGCACGATGCTCGGCGCGATCGTTGCTGTAATGTAGCTTTCCACGGCGGAGATCGTCATGCCGCCGCCAAGCATCAGCGTCGCCGGCAGAAGCGTGGGAGAAAACAGCTGGAAGACGGAAGTGGGCGAGCCTGAGGGTTCCAAGGCGGTCTCGGACATGATGAATCCTTGCGTTTTTCCCGACCTGTGATTATTTTCCAAGTTATGAATTGGAAAATTGCATGAGCATCGGATTAAAACAAGATATAACTTGGAAAATATGCGCCAGTCCCCTGTCAATCGTATCCTGATCCTGTTGAAGACAGAAGGGCCGCAGCTTGCTGCTGCGCTCGGCGATGCGCTCGGTATTTCCGGCGAAGCCGCTCGCCAGCAGCTTGCGAAGATGGCGGAGGAGGGGCTGGTGGAGCCCGTCAGCGTCGCCGCCAGGGGCAGGGGGCGTCCGAGCCAGCTCTGGCATCTGACAGCGGAAGGTAACAGTCATTTCCCTGACGGCCACGCCGAGCTGACTGCGACGTTGCTGACAACGGTTGTTCAGCAACTCGGCCCCGCAGCACTCGATGCCGTCATAACTGCCCGCGAAAACGAAACGCTGCAGCGCTATCGCGACGAACTCGCAGACAAGCCGGATCTTGCTGCGCGCGTGGAGGGGCTGGCCGCCATCCGCAGCCGCGAGGGCTATATGGCCGATAGCTGGCAGGAGGAGGATGGATCATTGATGCTGGTCGAGAACCATTGTCCGATCTGCGCGGCGGCAACCGCCTGCGCCGGTTTTTGCCGTTCCGAACTCGATACTTTCCGCAGCGTGCTTTCGGCCAGGGTCGAGCGCAGCGAACACATACTGCTTGGGGCACGACGCTGCGCCTATCGCATCACACCGCGATGACTTAGGCAGGCTGGCGCACGCCGCTGCCGCTTTCCAGATAGAGCAGGATCACGATGGTGGCGATGCCTGTCGCCGCCCCGACAAAGGCCGTGCCGGAATAATCCGCTACCGCTGTTCCGAGCGCGAAAAGACCTGCGGCAACGCCAATGCCTATAAAGGTGTTGAGCGAGATGAGCGAACTGCCGAGACCCGGCCGGTCGGCGATGAGGTCCTGCAGATAGGTGATCGGCAGGCTGAGGATGGCAGCAGCCCCACAGGCATTGAGACCGAGCAGCGCATAGAGCTGCCAGGGTGCGGTGGCAAAGCCGAGCAGCACCAGATAGAGGCAGTAGAGCACCGAGCCGAAAGCCAATACATGCACAGTGCGGAAACGTCGCTGTACAAGCCCCCACATCATCATGAAGGGCATTTCGAGAAAAGCCGTCAGGCCCGAGAGAAAGCCGACATCGACGACGCTGCCGCCGATCTTGTGCACGACGATGAGCGGCGAAACCATGCCGCTCAGCCGCTGCAGGCCGAGCAGCAGCGACATGACGAAAACACGGATGAAAACATCGGGCGCAAAGACCCGCTTCAGTGAAGCGAAGAAGCCCGGCTGGTTGGGGATCGTTTCGCGTACCGGTCCATTGCCGGGCGCAAAGAAGAAATAGAGACAGAAGCAGATGAGGCTTGCCACCGCCGCCACGCCATAAGCCGGCGTCATCGATGGCGAAGTGACCAGCGCAAGCCCGACCAGCCCGGGCGCCACCGCCCAGGACCCCGAATAGAGTGCGCGCACTGTCGAGGTGATGGCGACCGCTTCGCTGCGGACCAGCTGGTTGGTGCGCGCCCGCACGCTGGCAAAGAGCAGCGAATAGGTGGAATTGCTCATCGGCACGAGGAACAGCACCGAGAAGATGAAGACAGCGGGACTATGGATGAGCGCTATCGATCCGAAGCCGATCATACCGGCAATAGAAAGCGCAAGCACCAGCGGTCGCCTTTCCGTCAGCCTGTCCGACCATATGCCGAGCGTCAGGCTGATCGAGACATTGACGATGGCAGCAAAGAAGACCAGCGCCGAATAGGCGCCGTCACTCATGCCGAGTTCGCTGATGCCGATAATCGACTGGTAGGGAACGGTCGACGCATAGGTGAAGGCGAGCGCCACCAGCGTGACGGTTGGAATGCGGATGCGGCTGTCGCGGATGATGGAAGAGAATGAGGATGGCATGAAAACGAGTCCTGATACCCCACCTTTAGCCCCATAGCGTCCACACGGAAAACGATAGTTTGACGCACCGCCGGTCACTTCGTGTGATCGCTGTTTAGATGCTGTGATTGGCCGGCATCAGGCGCGAATTCCGTTGGCTTTCAGAGATGGAGGGGCTATGCCTCCTGCAGTCTCTTTACCCACATCCGGATCCTTGCCATGCCCAATCCCGTCCTCGTCGAAGTCACCAGGAGCCTGCTTGTCGAAAGCCGTCACAGCGGTTCTGTTGCGGTCGTGGATGGCGATGGCCGTGTCGCCTTTTCGCGTGGCGATATCGAAGCAAGTGTCTTCCCGCGCTCGGCCTGCAAGGCCATGCAGGCCCTGCCGCTGCTCGAAAGCGGCGCGGCGGATGCCTATGGCTTCGGCAACAGGGAGTTGGCGCTCGCCTGTTCCTCGCATAGCGGCGAGGATGAACATGTGGCGCTTGCCGCCTCCATGCTCTCGCGTGCCGGCCGTGACGTGGGGGCGCTGGAATGCGGCGCGCATTGGTCCTCGGACCAGAAGACGCTGATCCATCAGGCGCGCACGCTGGAGAAGCCGACGGCGCTTCATAACAATTGCTCCGGCAAGCATTCCGGTTTCATCTGCGTCTGCTGCCATCAGGATATCGATAGCAAGGGTTATGTCAGCTACGATCATCCGCTGCAGCAGCAGATCCGAGACGCCATGGGGGACCTGACGGGCGCCACACTCGGTCATGATGTCTGCGGCACCGACGGCTGCTCCATTCCGACCTATGCCGTGCCGCTGAAAGCACTTGCTCATGGCTTTGCGAAGATGGCGACGGGTCATGGTCTTGGCCCCGAACGCGCGAAAGCTTCCCGCCGGCTCATCGAAGCCTGCATGGCCGAGCCCTTCTATGTGGCCGGCACCGGCCGTGCCTGCACCGAACTGATGCAGATCGCCCCCGGACGGATCTTTTGCAAGACGGGCGCGGAAGGTGTCTTCTGCGCGGCTATCCCGGAACAGGGAATTGCAATCGCATTGAAGTGTGATGACGGCACCACGCGCGCTGCCGAGGCCATGGTTGCCGCAACGCTTGCACGCTACTTCGAGAAGGGCGGCAAGGAACATGCCGCGCTGAGCGCTCTGGCAAATAAATCGATGCGCAACTGGAACGGCATCCATGTCGGTGAGGTCAGGGTGACAGATGCCTTTGCCTGATCGCTGCCCCGATCGCTGCATTGTTAAATATATAAGTTATAAAAAAATAAGAACTGCCTAATATAAATGGAGGCACGTCCGGCGGTCAGCCGTGTCTTCGCCGCGACGGAGCGCATCAATACGGTTCCTCCTGATCTGCGAGGGCAGAACATGTTCGCAGGCCGCTATTTGTGGTGGATGCTGACTGGCATCACCCTCCTGATGTTCTTTACGCTCTGCTTCGATTACTTCACCTGGCTTGCGGTCCAGCTCTCCAATTGTGTGGAAATGGCCGGCTCCTGCATGCCGGTGGTGCAGTTCATGGCCGGTACGCTGAAAACTGCAGGCGTGTGGATTGCGATCGGGATTCTGTTTGGCGCTGCGCTGCTGCGGCTGAGCTACCTTTCGCTGCTGCGGCTTTGGGGGCTGCCGGTAACCCTGTGGTTTGTGGCCTCCATGCCCTTCCTGTTGTTCGTCGCGACCGGCGAACGCCTGCAATGGGCCGCGATATCTGAAGCGCTTCCGTTGGCTTTCCTGTTTCTCGCCTCCTTGCTTGCCTATCTTGCCATTCCCTTCGAGGATGATGGCACCGGGCCCCTCGGCGCCTCGACTGTCCTACGCGGCATTGTCTACGCCGCGGCCTTCTATGGCGTTCTCGCCGCTGTTGCTGAAATGAACTGGCTTTCATCGATGGTGGCTAAGCTTCTAGGCATGCCGGCGCTCGCGGCCATCATTGCCAATGTCCAGCCACGCTTCCACGAGATACTGACGCTTGGGCTCGGCAATGTCCTGCCTGGTGTCTTCGTGCTTATGGTTTTCATCGCCGCGCTTGTCCTCAGCCTGCTGCCGCCGGGCCTCGTTCCTCCGCTCCGCCGGAAGCGGGTCAAGCTGAGGCAATTGCGACATTGAGTTCGGCGTAGGGCTGAAGCCTTTCCCTAGGCATTTCTGCGGGCACGATCAGCCCCGCCACTTCGCTTGCGGCAAGCACTGTGCAGGGTGAAACGAGATCGAATTTCTCCGCCGTCAGCAGCACGTGCGTCTCCGCCGAACACCGGGCGATATGCCGCTTGATGGCCGCCTCCTCGAAATCCCCGGTCGAAAATCCGTGCACGGGATGGACGGCCGTCACGCCGAGGAAGAAGAGATCCGGCCGCAGAGCGGAGATTGCAGTCATTGCGACCGCGCCTGTCGCCACCATGGAATGCTTGTAGAGCCTGCCGCCGCAGAGGATCACCTCGGCCGTCGGGTGATGCTCCAACTCGGCGGCGATCGTCGGGCTGTGGGTGGCGATCGTGAAGGCGATGTCGCGCGGCAGGTGACGGGCAACTTCTGCCGTCGTCGTGCCGCCGTCGAGAAATACCATCTGTCCGGCCTTCACCATCTGCGCCGCCCTCGCGCCGAGCCGCGCCTTGACGTCGGAAGCGACGTCGCGGCGGGCCGTGAAGTCTGGCAGGTCGGGGGCAATGGGCAAGGCGCCGCCATGCACGCGCTTCAATAGCCCTTCCGCCGCCATTTCGCGGAGGTCGCGGCGGATCGTGTCTTCCGAAAGCTCGAAATCCTCCGCCACGCGCTTGGCGATCACCTGCCCGTCGCGGCGCAGGATGTCGAGAATGAGGGTCTTGCGTTGGCTGGTCAGCATGAATGTTCCTGCACGAAAATTTACGGAATATCGTGAATATGCACGAATTGACTCGACATTCAAGAAATATCGTGCATTTTCGCGAAATCCTGTGCATGAAGCCGGGAGTTGATGGAGTAGATCATGTTGATTTTGATTGCCGGGCCTTACAGGTCCGGGACGGGCGATGACCCGACGAAGATGGCTGCCAATCTCAAGCGCCTCGAGCAGCCCTCGCACGCGCTCTTCAAGGCTGGCCATGTCCCCATGATCGGTGAATGGGTGGCATTGCCGGTGTGGAACGCCGCCGGCGGCAAGTCGGTGGGTGACGATCTCTACGAGGAAATCTTCCATCCGGTCGCAGGCAGGCTGCTGCAGCTTTGCGAGGGCGTTCTGCGCCTGCCGGGCGACTCCAAGGGTGCCGATAATGACGTCCGCATCGCCACCGAGCGCGGCATTCCCGTCTGGTATCGGCTGGAGGACGTGCCGGGTTGCGCTTGAGGCCCTGCCTCTTCTTCCCGAGACGCAGAAGAGAAAGCGCCCCGGCGTCTTTCGCCGGTCCTGAAACTCGCGCTATAAGGCTCCCCGAAAGGGGAGTCTCATTATGCACACACTCTATTTCGCACCGGGTACCTGCGCTCTCGCAAGCCTCATTGCCCTGGAGGAATCCGGCCTTTCCTTCGATACGAAGAAGGTCAATACGCGGGAGAACGAGCAGCGCTCGGAAGCATTTCTGAAGATCAATCCGAAGGGCCGCGTTCCGGCACTCGTCACCGACCGTGGCGTATTGACGGAGTCGACGGCGATCCTCGCCTACATCGCCCAGATGGCGCCGACCGCGAAACTCGCTCCGCTAGACGATCCGTTCGAGTTTGCCCGGCTGCAAGCTTTCAACGGATATATCTCTTCCACCGTGCATGTGAACCACGCCCACCGCCCGCGCGGTTCCCGCTGGGCTGATGACGAAGCTGCGCTGGAATCGATGAAGGCCAAGGTGCCGCAGACCATGGGTGAAAGCTTTGAGCTTATCGAGGCCGCCCTGTTCAGGGGGCCATGGGTGATGGGTGACAGTTATACGGTCGCCGACCCCTATCTTTTCGTCATGACCGGCTGGCTGCCGTCCGATGGCGTGGATCCCGCGCGTTTCCCGGGGATCAGCGCGCATTATGCCCGCATGCTGGAACGCCCTGCTGTTCAGCGCGCGCTGGCACGCGAAAAGGCCTGAGCACGGTACGCAGATATGAGCTTCTTCGGCGCCCGGTACGTCCAGGCGTCGATCAGCCGTTGCTTGAGTTCATCGTCGCCGATGGCGGCGATCCGCACGGGCAGGTGCGGCCAGCCGACATAATGGTTCGTCTGAAAGTAGATGTCTGGCGCCATCGTCAATAGATGTTCCTTGTGGTCGATCGGGATCGAGATCACCACCGTTTCGTCGTTCTTGACCGCGACGAAGCTTTTGCCCCCGACCTTCAGCGCCAGGTTGCCATAAGACGTGCTTTCCTCGATGCCGGAAAGGCCAGCCTCCTTTGTCAACCGCTTCAATCGCGCCAGAATGCTCGCTATGCTTTCCATCGTAATGTCCGCCCTGAATCGTCCCCGGGCAAATTCTATCATATGTTCAGGCGCATTTCTCTAGTTGTCGTTGCAGGGGGCGTCCGGGCACGGGGGCCGGCAGCGGCAGGTCGGCAAGCTCCCGCTGCGACATCGAGGCGATATCCGGGTGATCGAGAAGATCGTCATCCCTGTCATGTTCGCTGTGCGGAACTCTGGAGACAGGGTTGGATTCGTTCAAGAAAAACTTCAGCAACGACATCTTGCTCTCGCTTTCTGAGGGCGCAGCTCGGCTTTTGGCGCAACGGATTTCAGTTGGCCGGGCGCTCCCATCTAGTTATGGAATGGAGATCGGCGTCCAATGATCACAATATCCGCCGCGAACGCTTGCTTTTCAATTGAGATTACCGGTTTGCTGCTATAGGAAAACTATATGAGAAATCTCAGCTCCGTGCATCTCAATGGCCTTCGCGCACTGGAAGCCGTCGGTCGGCTTGGCTCGCTTCAGGCGGCTGCAGATGAACTTGGCGTTTCCGTTGGCGCTGTCAGCCAGCAAGTCATCAAGGCCGAAGCGCAGCTTGGCCGACTGCTCTTCGAGCGCACGCCGAAGGGCATGCTGGTAACGGAAGCAGGCGCACCTGTCCTTGCCGCCCTGAACGAAGGCTTCCTCCGTGTTTCGGAAGCCGTCTCGATGGCGCAGCGAAAGGACGAATGCATCCTGACCATCTCGGTCGCGCCGGTTCTCGCCGCCCGTTGGCTGGTCTGCCGCCTCGACCGGTTCATGGAGCGCCACCCGGAAATCAACCTGCGCCTCGATGCGACGACGAGGCTCATCAATCCGGCCGCCTCCGATATCGATGTCGCGATCCGCGTCGGCAAGGGTCAATGGCCCGGCGTGAGGATCGAGCACCTTCTGGATCAGCAGGTCTTTCCCGTCTGTTCTCCGCAGATGGCCGCGAAACTGAAGAGGCCGGCCGATATCCTGAAGCTCCCGGCCGTCATCGATGCCCATGCCATGTTCACATGGGATGTCTGGATGCAGGCGGCCGGCCTATCCGGTGCCCCGCCCGCAGTACGCCACAGCTTCAACGATGCCTCGCTTTGCCTCGATGCGGCGATTGCCGGGCAGGGCGTGATGCTTGCCTGGCAGACGCTTGCGGGCTTTTCCCTGCAGGAGGGCCGGCTGGTCGCACCCTTCGGCATCCGCGCCAATACCGGCGATGGCTATTATTTCGTAACAGCCGAAGGCAGCCGCGAGCCGAAGAAGGTACGCGACTTCAAGGCCTGGATTCGCGAGCAAATGGCTGAAACAGCCGCGATCTTCGGCTGATTCTCAAATCGCGATCGGCTCCAGTGAGCGCTTGTGCTGCATCTCCAGATAGGCCGGGCGCGACTGGCAACGCTTGATCCAGGCGTCGATATTCGGATGTGCCTCGAAGAGCGCGGTTTCGCTCTGGGCATAGCGCAGCACTTCCGCGATGTTGAGATCGACGACCGTGAAGCGTCCGCCGACGATCCAGTTCTTGCCGTCGAGATGCTTTTCGAGAACCGAGAGCGGCCGCTTCATGGTACGGCACGCGACATCGATCACCGCGCGTCCTGCCTCGGTGTTTTCCCTGCCGTCGTCATAGGTCGAGACGATCTTGCCCGTGTTGCCATCGAGTTCGGAAACCGCCCAGACCGTCCACATCGTCATCAAACCGTCTTCCTCGACGGTTTTGCCGCCGAGTTCACCGCCATACTTGCGTGCGAGGTAAAGGTTGATTGCCAGCGACTCGTTCAGCACGAGATCACCGTCCTTGATGGCGGGAATCAATGCCATCGGGTTCAACGCAAGGAACTTCGGCGACAGAGTATTGATAGGCGCGTCCGGCGAGAGCGGATTGGCAAGCCGTTTGGCCTGCAACACCGGCACGGACTCGAATTCGATCCCGAGTTCCTCGGCCATCCAGTAAACGCGGGCCGAACGCGAGCGGTAAACCCCATAAATCGTCAGCATGGAAATGTCCCTCTTCTTTGGTGCGCCGACCCTAAAGCCAGCGCGACCATGAAGAAAGCATCCGCGGATGATATGTCGATGAAAGCTTTTGATAGCACTCAGGAAATCCGGTTTCGCTCGACGGTCAGCTGCTTATAGCGGGAGTTATTGTCAGCAAGCTCGTCAGAAACCTGCTTCTCCCACTCGAATCCCATCACGGCGCCCTTGCCCATCTCCTGGAAGATATTGTCGGTGATCACGGCGGAACCGGCGCCCTCGGCAACCGAGACCGCGCAGCCAACCGGCGACTTGCGCACGACATTGCCGTTGACGACGACATTGCGCAGATAAGGCCCCCAGCCGATCTGCAGCCCCCAGCGCGGCGCATCCTCGATGACATTGCCAGACACTAGCGTATCGGCCTCCGCCGCAATACCGATGCCGAAGCCGACCTCGTGCTTGTAAGGCCCCTTGAGCGTCAGGTTGCGGATGACATTGCCCGTCACACTTGCTAGCCGGCCGCCCTGGTCGAAATTGGCAATCGATATGCCGTTTGCCGCCCCGTCGATCACATTGCCGGAGACGACCGCGCCGACGAATTCGAACTCCACATAGATCGCCGTCTCGCCGGAGCGGCGGCACTGGTTGTTGCTGATCAGGATGTTGGAGCCGGAATTGGCACGAACAGCGGTGAAGGCGCAGTCGGAGATCTGATTGTTCGTCACCGCTACGCCATCGGCGCGGAAAATATTGATGCCGTTGCCGTTCTCGCCGGTGCCGCCATCATTGGCGCGGATATTGAAAACGCGGTTGCCGGAAACGACGGTGCCATCCTCGGCCTTCTTCCAGCGGTGCACCAGAATGCCGCCATTGCCGCAATCCGAAACCGTATTGCCCGATATTTCAAGTCCCGCGGATTCCACAGCATAGATGCCGGACTGTCCTGCGCCGGAAATCGTGCTGCGCTCGATCCGCCCGCCGCAGCGCTCGAGCTGCAGCGCGTGCTTGCGGCTGCCGACAATTTGGCAATTGTCGATCAGGACCTCACCGACACCGCTGAACTGGACGAGCCCGCCGGCATAGTCCGCAAGCAAGCGGTTCGATCCGTCGATCACGAGGTTGGAAAGCTCGATGCGGCCGACATTTTCAGCGTCAAAGAGATGGCCTTCGCCGGTATAGACGATCCGCGTCGCGCCGGCCACGCCAGTAATGCGCGTATTGTCCGGCAAGGTCAGGTTGGAGATCCGGTAGGTGCCCGGCGGCAGGAAGACCGGTGCGTTCTCGCGCGCCGCCTGCTCGATCATCTGCTGCAGGTTACGGTTCTTCCTGTCGCCGCTCTCGGGAACGGCGCGATACCGGACCGTATCGATCGAGCCACGCAGGTCGGGTTGCTCCGCACCAACGGGAGCCGCAGTCATGGCTGCCGCGGAGGCGGCCAGCATGCCAAGCAGATCTCGTCGGGAGATTTTGCTGAAATCTTTCTTCATATCGGTGCCCACGCAGGAAACATGCCAGTAGAAATGTCCTCTTTTGATGCATATCCGCAAAAGAAGAATAACCGTCGGTCGAGTAAGAAACGCAACCTCTCGGATATTGTCGTCTTGTTCACCTTTCCATTTAAACAACCTGAAGGAAATGCTCGCTATTTTGGAAAGCGGTTTCAATTATGACTATTGTGGACAGCGCCTGAGGTTACCGGGAGAACAGCGTCATGAATGGAATTGGTGCCCGGCGTTGGGAATCTGGTGATAGCTTCAGTGCCGAGACACAACGTATCGTAGCTGCCACCGAGGCAATGATGGCGGCGACCGCGCACCATCTTTCCGAAGGCATAGAGAACCTCCGCCTCAAGGCGATCGTCCACGAGCTTCCCGATTTTCTGTACGTCAAGGATCGCGACGGCCGCTTCGTTTTCGCCAATGCTGTCACGGCGCGCAGCCACGGATTTGAGAACGCTGCCGAGATCGCCGGCAAGCGTGATTTCGACCTGTTCGATTTTGAGACGGCCCGCCGGTATTTCGATGTCGAGCAGGAGATCATGTCGGGCGGCGAGCCCCGCATCGACCTGGAGGAATTCGTGCCGCTGCCTGGTGGCGGTACCATGTGCCGCCTGACCTCCAAAATACCGCTGCGCAACGATCGCGGCGAAGTCGTCGGGCTCATCGGCGTCTCCCGCGATATTACCGAGCGCAAGCGGCAGGAGGAGCTCTATCGCGGCCAGGCGAACCTCTTGGAAATGATCGCCCGCAATGAACCGTTGCCGATGATCCTCGAAGCGCTGGTGCTGATGATCGAGCGGCAGATGACCGGCATTTCCGGCTCCGTGCTGCTGCTGGACAGCGAGGGTACGCGGCTCTACCACGGCGCGGCTCCCAATCTGCCCGGCGCCTACAGCCGCATGATCGACGGCGTTGTCATCGGCCCGAAGGTGGGCTCCTGTGGCACGGCAGCCTGGCGTGGCGAAACCGTCATCGTCGAGGACGTCATGGCCGACCCGCTCTGGGAGGATTTTAGGGCGATGGTCAGCCAGTTCGGCTTCCGCTCCTGCTGGTCGACGCCGATCTGCACCTCGCAGAAGAATGTCCTCGGCACATTCGCGCTTTATTCGAAAGAGCCGCGGCGCCCGACCGAACATGAAATGAAGCTGGTGGCGCTCGCCACCCACGTCGCCGGCATTGCCGTAGAGCGCAAGCGTGTCGATGACCGTATTCATTTCATGGCCCATCACGACGATCTTACCGGCCTGCCCAACCGTGCTTTCCTGAAGGAGCGCATGGCGAAGATCCTCGATCAGGCCCGGCGCAACAACCGCAAGGTCACCGTTGCCTACATCGATCTCGACAATTTCAAGGAGATCAACGACACGAGCGGCCACGCCGCCGGCGACGAGGTGCTGAAGGAAACCGCCACGCGCATGGCGAATTGCGTACGGGCTTCGGATATGGTCGTACGCCTCGGTGGTGACGAATTCCTCGTCGTGCTCGTCCACCAGTCCAGTCACGATGCCGGCATCATGCGGCGCCTGCGCGATCTGCAGAAGGCGATTTCCAAGCCGGTCCGCTCCGTTGTGGGTGAAATCGCTGTCACCTCAAGCATTGGCATCGCCGCCTTCCCATGGGACGGCGCCACGCCGGACGAACTGCTCACCAATGCCGATCGCGCCATGTACCGCGCCAAGCAGCTCGGTCGCAATACGCTGCAATATCACGACGGCGTTGTAAGCGATTCCGTCGACCTGCCGCTCACCGAGCAGGAGGAATTGCGCCAGGCGATCGTCGCCCACCAGCTTTTCCTGCTCTACCAGCCGCAGGTCGATGTCGCGACCGGCCGCGTTACCGGCCTCGAAGCACTGGTGCGCTGGAACCACCCGACGAAGGGCGTGGTACCGCCTGCCAATTTCATTCCGCTTGCGGAGGAAACCGGTCTCATCGTGCCGCTCGGCCTGTGGGTGCTGAACGAGGCCTGTCGCCAGGCTCGCGCCTGGCAGGACATGGGCCTGACGCCACTGACCATTGCCGTCAATGTCTCGCCCAAGCAGTTTGCCGATCCGGACTTCGCCTCCCACGTCGCCGAGGCGATCGACAGCCATAGGCTCAATGCGCGATGGCTGGAGCTGGAGGTGACCGAAAGCGTCATCATGCAGGATGCGGCCAGAGCACTCGCCATCATGCTCTCTCTGCGCGCGCTCGGTGTGCGCCTGTCGATCGATGATTTCGGCTCCGGCTATTCCTCGCTTGCGGCACTGAAGACCTTTCCCTTCGACCGGCTGAAGATGGACCGCTCGCTGGTCGAAGCTCTGCCTGCAGATACGACTGCCGTTGCCATCGCGTCGGCCGTCATTTCGCTTGCCCAGACACTGAAGCTCTCGGTGCTCGCCGAAGGCGTGGAAACCGATGCGCAGCTGGAATTCCTGCGCCATGCAGGATGCGAGGAGGCGCAGGGCTATCGCTTCTCCAAGCCTGTTGCGCCGGAAGAAATCGTCGTCATGCTGCTGGCGCGGGGCGCTTGATCACTTCACCAGATCGGCGACCGTCTCGATCTCGTTCGTCCATATGCCGCCGGAGTAATTGGCTGGCAGTTGCGCAAAGCGTTCGGCACTGTCGATACCGGTCGAAAAGCCGCCGCCGTGATAGGGGCCGATCACGAAGACCAGCGTATTCGCATCCTGCATGCGATTGAGGAACCGGTCCGGCCATCCCCATAGCCAGGGGGCATAATTGATCGGCACCAGCATCATCACATTCCTGCAATCGGCAGGCAGCGCACCCGTCCAACCATAGCCGATATAGCCGGTAAGGCAGCCCATGAGACTGGCGCGCGAAGCCGTGCGGATCTCGGGCGCCAATTGCCTTAAGCGATCGATCGGCTCATCACCGCCATAAACGATGATCCTGGCGCGCCGCTCAGCCGGCAGGCCATTCAGCACGGCAGCGAGCTTTTCGCCCTCCGAGGGGTCGCGGCTTTTGACATTGATGAGCAGATGTTTGTCCGGGAAGGTAGAAAGCACCTCATCCAGGGTCGGCATCTGACCGACGCCTTTGCCACGAAAAGGAAATGTCTTGCCGTTATCGGCGGTGTAGCCATAGCCGATATCGAGCATCTTCATCTCGGTCATGGAATGCTCCCGCGTCACGCCATGCCCATCTGTCCGGCAATCGAGTGTCCAGTCATGGAAGATGGCAAATTGCCCGTCCGTCGTGGGGTGGATATCGACCTCCACCACGTCCGCACCGGCATCGAAACCCGCCTGCATGGAGCGGATCGTATTCTCCAGATAGTCGTGCTTTGGCGGCAGCATGCGTGTAGCCGTGCAGGTGTCGTTCTTGAGATCCGTCTCATCGAAACGCTGGGCAATGCCGCGATGCGCCAGAAGCAACGGCTTGCCCTCGCGATGTTTGGCTAAAAAGCTGGTATTGTTGAGATAAACTGCGGCGGCAAATACGAGAATTGCCGCGCCTGCATATTTGAGCTTCCGTCCCATCATCCCCTCCGGCCGTGCCTCGGCAATGGCTAGAAAGCGATTCCGGTGGTTCTTTGGCTCATTTGGGGCTTTTGTGCGTTAAAGCTCGCCTTCACGTTGCAGAAACCCTATGTTTAGCCCAGAAAACAGGGAGATGGTGATGGCGGCGATTGCACTTTTTCACTCGGTCTACGGATTGCGGTCCCTTGAACGCGACGCCGCGGCGCGTCTGCGCGCGGCCGGCCATCAGGTCGTAACGCCGGATCTTTACGAGGGCAGGGTAGGGAGCACGCTCGAAGAAGGCTTTGCCCTCAGGAAAGAGATCGGCTGGGCCGAACTTTGCGGGCGCGCTGAAAAGGCGATCGCCGACTTGCCGGCATCGGCCGTCCTCGGCGGCTTCTCCATGGGCGCAGGCGTAGCCGCGAGCCTCTGGCCGGGACGACCGCAAGCGGCCGGCATCCTCTTGCTGCATGGTATCGCAGAAATTCCGGCAAACGCGCGCGAAGGCATTCCCCTTCAGGTCCATCTGGCGGACCCCGACCAGTTCGCGCCCGCGGATGAGGTGGCTCCATGGCGTGCGCATGCCGCAAGAGCTGCTATCAGCCTGGAGGTCTTCCTCTATCCCGGCGTCGGCCATCTCTATACCGATCCGTCGCTGCCAGACTACGATGCAAAGGCGGCGGAGGCCACCTGGAGCCGCGTCGACACTTTCCTCGCGGCGCTCTGAACCGCTCAGGGACCGTTCACCAGCTTCAGGATGAGCTGCTGGATATTGCCGCCCTCGCTCATTTCCACGCGGTCGAAATCCCGGCCGCGCTGACGCTGCCTGTTGGAGAGCTCTCCGAGCCGCACCGTCAGCTCCGGCCTGATCTTCTTGCAGCCGGGATCATCAGGCACGGAGAAGCCGTTGCTCAGCGTCTCGATCTCCTTGACCATTTCGATGATCGTCTCGCCGTGCCAGCGCTCATGTATGCGCACACCCGATATGAAGCTCTCCCAACTTGCCTTGGTCGCCGCCGGCAGGTCGTTCGGCGCCTTCGGCAGCGTGTAGATGATGATGAGCTTCGGCTTTGCAAAAGTCAGCGTGCAGGCACTGCCTTGCTGTTCGTATTTGCGCGTCCAGGTCAGCTTGAAAGTCGTATGCGCGATGACCCGGCCCGGCCCGACCTGCGGGCCGCGCTCGCCGATGGACTGGTAGAGCTGCATGCCGGTGCGGCCGGCGATTGCATATGCCTTCACTTCCTCACTCGGTTGCCAGTCTGTTGCCGCGGCTGCGGCAGGCAGAGCCAGCCCGAACGCCACCAACGCATATCCGAAAACAGTCCTCATATGCCTCTCATCCGCTTCCTTGCCGTAGCGCGGGCGAAGCTAACGAGGCTTGGGGGCGGATGCAACGGACGGAGCCACATGGCTCGTCTTCACCGCTGAATTTGGTTCTGCGTATCCCTCTGGCGCAAAACGCATTTCCCACTATCTTTGCTGTCATGAGACCAGACGCGTTGCTCTATCCCGCCCCCGAAGGGCTCTATTGCCCGGAAGGCGGCTTCTATGTCGATCCGGTGCGGCCGGTGGAGCGGGCGCTGATCACCCATGGCCATTCCGATCACGCGCGTCCAGGCCACGTGAATGTGCTCGCCACCCGCCAGACACTGGACATCATGCGCATCCGCTACGGCGACGGCTTCTCTGCGAGCGAACAGCCGGTCGCTTTCGGCGAAGAACTCGTCGTCAACGGCGTGAAGGTAAGCTTCCATCCTGCCGGCCATGTGCTGGGCTCGGCCCAGATCGCCATCGAGAAGAATGGCACGCGCATCGTCGTATCGGGCGACTACAAGCGCCGGCCCGACCCGACCTGCGAAGCCTATGTGCCCGTGCCCTGTGATGTCTTCATCACCGAGGCGACCTTCGGCCTGCCGGTCTTCCACCATCCCGATCCGATCGACGAGACCGGCAAGCTGCTCGCCTCGTTGCGCCAGTTTCCCGTACGCACACACCTCGTCGGAGCCTATGCGCTCGGCAAGGCACAGCGTGTCATCCGCCTGCTGCGCGACGCCGGTTACGGTGAACCGATCTATATTCACGGCGCGATGGAACGTCTCTGCGATTATTATGTCAGCCAGGGCATCGATCTCGGCGAATTGTTGCCGGCCACGATCGAAAGCCGCGACAAGTCCATTTTCAAGGGCGCCGTCGTCGTCGGCCCGTCCTCTGCCTTTGCCGACCGCTGGGCCCGCCGCTTCAACGATCCGCTGCCGTCCTTCGCCTCCGGCTGGATGATGGTGCGCCAGCGCGCCAAACAGCTCGGTGTCGAACTGCCGCTCGTCATCTCCGACCATTGCGACTGGCCGGAACTGACCGAGACGATCACCGAGCTTGCCCCGCAGGAGGTCTGGGTCACCCATGGCCGCGAGGAGGCACTGGTGCGCTGGTGCGAGCTGCAGGGCATCAAGGCCAAGCCGCTGCATCTGGTGGGTTATGAGGACGAGGGGGATTGAAGCATGAAAGCCTTCGCCGACCTCCTCGACCGCCTGGTCTTGACCCCCAGCCGCAACGGCAAGCTCAAGCTGCTGACCGACTATTTCCGCGACACGCCCGACCCTGATCGCGGCTATGGCCTTGCTGCCATTGCCGGCACGCTGGAGGTGCGCAACGTCAAGCCCGCCATGCTGCGCGAACTGGTTCTGGAGCGCATGGACGATGTGCTCTTCCGCTACTCCTATGATTATGTCGGCGACCTCGCCGAAACCATCTCGCTGGTCTGGGACAATGAACGCGATGTCGACCGCTCTGCGCTCGCCCAGCCGCGTCTCGGCGAGGTGGTCGTCAGAATGAATTCGCTTGGCCGCACGGAAGTGCGCAGCTTCGTGCGCGACCTGCTCGACCGTCTCGATTCCTCTGGGCGCTTTGCCTTTATCAAGCTCGCGACCGGGGCATTGCGCATCGGCGTTTCCGCCCGCCTCGCCAAGCAGGCGCTTGCCGATCTCGGCGGCAAGGACGTGACCGAGATCGAAACTCTGTGGCACGGCCTGCAGCCGCCCTATGAATCGCTCTTCAAATGGCTGGAGGGTGGTGAGGAAAAGCCGGTACTTGCAACGCCTGCGATCTTCCATTCCGTGATGCTTGCCAATCCGGTGGAGGAGGGGGATCTCGATAGTCTCGACCCCGCCAATTATGCCGCGGAGTGGAAATGGGACGGTATTCGCGTCCAGCTCTCCCGCTCCGGCGAGACACGCAGGATCTATTCCCGCTCCGGCGACGATATCTCCGGTGCCTTTCCTGATATTCTTGATTCAATCAGCTTTTCCGGCGTCATCGACGGAGAGCTTCTGGTTGGCGGCACGGCGCGTTCCAACAATCCGACCCGCACCTTCTCCGACCTGCAGCAGCGCCTGAACCGCAAGACGGTGACGGCACGGATGCTGGAAGAATATCCGGCTTTCATCCGCGCTTATGACATGCTTTTCGACGGCGACCAGGACGTGCGCGGCAAGCCCTATATCGAGCGTCGCGACCGGCTCTCGGAAATTATCGACCGCTCCCCGCACGACCGCTTCGACCTCTCGCCTCTGGTGCCGTTCTCCACCTGGGAGCAGCTGGACGATCTCCGCGCTGCCCCGCCCGATCCCGTTATCGAAGGCGTGATGATCAAGCGCCGCGACAGCATCTATCAGGCTGGTCGCATGAAGGGGCCGTGGTTCAAGTGGAAGCGCAATCCTTACAATGTCGACGCGGTGCTGATGTATGCCCAGCGCGGCCACGGCAAGCGCTCCAGCTACTATTCCGATTTCACCTTCGGCGTCTGGGCGGAGGATGAGGATGGCGAGCAGCTCGTCCCTGTCGGCAAGGCCTATTTCGGCTTCACCGATGCCGAGCTCGAAGTGCTGGACAAGTTCGTGCGCAATAACACGACCGAGCGCTTCGGCCCGGTCCGCGCAGTGCGGGCGGACAAGGAGTTCGGCTTCGTGGTGGAAGTCGCCTTCGAGGGAATCAATCGCTCCACACGCCACAAGTCGGGCGTAGCCATGCGGTTCCCCCGCATCGCGAGATTGCGCCCGGACAAGCCCTCCTACGAGGCCGATCGCCTTCGCACGCTCATTGCTATGATCGACGCCAAGGCGGGTTGATATCATCTGCCTGCGCAAAAATGACGCAGTCCCCCGTTTTCAACAGCATGTGTATTGGCGGCAAGGTTCGTCCGGTGCAGATTTTTTGGGCCGGGGAAATGATGGGTGCCGCGTATGAGCTCGCAAGAACGAAATGCCTTTTTCCGTCAACGCCGCGGCGTGCTTGCAGGGATAGCCGGCTCTCTTATGCTGCCTCGCCTCGCGAATGCCTTCGATGTCCCCGATGTTCCAAGGCTCGCCAAGCATGACTATGCCAGTGTCCGCCATCACTTCCGCACCAAGCTGCTGCAGAAGGGGCCGGCGCCGGATAAATATGAGCCGCTGACGGCACCGGCCGATGCCGACCGGATATTCTACCGCTCCGGCTATGGCGGCGAGCTGGAGTTGACGGCCTGGGTGTCCAAATACAAGCGCGGGACCAAGTCGAAGCCCGGCATCCTCTTCCTTCACGGCGGCAATGCCATGGGCATTGGCCATTGGCAGCTCATGAAGCCCTACGTGGATGCCGGCTATGTGGTGATGATGCCTTCCATGCGCGGCGAAAACGGCCAGATGGGCAATTTTTCCGGTTTCTATGACGAGGTGGACGACGTGCTTGCCGCGACCGAGCGCCTGCGCCATCTGCCTGGCGTCGATCCCGCGCGCCTCTTCATTGCCGGCCACAGCATCGGCGGCACGCTGACCATGCTGACGGCGATGAGTACGCATCATTTTCGGGCGGCGGTGCCGATTTCGGGCAATGCGGATGCCTTCCGCTTCTTTAACCGCTATCCCGAAGACATCCGCTTCGACGATTCCAACGCGCATGAATTCGAGGTACGCACGGCGCTTTGTTATGCGCACAGCTTCAAGTGCCCGGTACGTGTGCTGCACGGCACGGAAGAGTCTCATTTCAACGATCGCGCCGATCTTCTCGTTTCGCGTGCCCGTGCGGCCGGTACGCATATCGAAGCAGATACTGTTGACGGCAACCACACTTCGGCACTGCCGGCCGAGATCGCGCAGAGCATCGCATTCTTCCATGGTGTGGCGGCCTGACAGCTGCCGGATGCATGTCCGGCAGGGACCTGCGTCATCCGTCTTTTTCGGCGGGTTCTAGCTTCTGGCACCAGCCTCGCGCCAGCCGCGAATGCCATCCTGTGAGCAGATAATGCTGTCTCCGTGATCGCTGATGAGGGTGGTTTCATGAATTTTCTGCGCCGGGCTTTCCCGTTTGTCGGGCTCGCGGCTGCTGCAACGATGCTCAGCGGCTGCAACATTCTTGTCCCCGATGTCGCAGCGGATTCGCCTGCGCGCTTCGTGCAGGAGATTTCACCGGTCTTCTACGAGCCGCCGGGCGTCGATCCGCGTCGCGTCAAGCCTCTTCCCGATCAACCGGTGCCGCATACACGCGAACTCTACAGGACGCAGTTCAATCAGACCTATGGCCTGCCGGTCAGCAACCCGCTGAACCTCGACATGGGCATGTACGGCCAGGTCAGGGACGGCGATTTCACGCTGCCGGCCATCCCCGCCACTCGCATCCGTCCGGAATATCTGCGCCAGGAGGTCGAGTACCAGACCAACGAACGCCCCGGCACGATCGTTGTCGATACCCAGGACCGCTTCCTATATTTCGTTGAAGGCAATGGCAGGGCCATGCGTTACGGCGTCGGCCTCGGCCGCGAGGGATTTGCCTGGAAGGGCCGCGGCGTCATCCAGTGGAAACAGAAGTGGCCGCGCTGGACACCGCCGGTCGAAATGGTCTCCCGCCAGCCCGAAGTTCGTCCCTTCTCTGCGGAAAATGGCGGCATGAATCCGGGCCTTGCAAATCCGCTCGGCGCCCGCGCCATGTATATTTTCAAGGATGGCCAGGACACGCTCTATCGCATTCACGGCACGCCCGACTGGCAATCCGTCGGCAAGGCGGTTTCCTCCGGCTGCGTACGCATGCTCAACCAGGATGTGGTCGACCTCTACGACCGCGTGTCGGCCAAGTCAGAGATCGTGGTGATGTAGGGCTGCAACAGGGCAGGCGAGATCGTCTGCCCGAAGCTGGACACGTCTGCGTGATGCTATGGTTTATTTAGTATAAGCCGATAGATTTTTTCCTTGTCGATTTCGGCATTGGACGAATCAGGGGTGAGCTGCGTTTATGGCGAGCCCCGCATCACGAAGGAAATCAGTCCCGCGTCATGAGCCTCGATAACCCCATCTCCCGTCGTAGCTTTCTTTCCTTTTCGGCTTTGACAGCGGCTTCCGCGCTGGCAGGCTGTGCCTCCACTTCGAATACGGTCGAAAATGGCGGCATGTCGATCAGCTACCGTTCGCCCTTCCGCGCGTTCCAGACGACGAGCGTACCCAGCGAAGCAGAACTTGCCGTCATGTACGGCCCAATCGAAGACGGCGGTTTCCTCATCCCCGCCGTTCCCTACCAGCAGATCGACCCGCGCTACTATCGCCAGCAGGTCGTGGATCCGACCGGCCAGCCGCCGGGCACGATCGTCGTCGATACGCCCTCGCGCTTCCTTTATCTCGTCCAGCCCGGTGGCATGGCGATGCGCTACGGCGTCGGTATCGGCCGCGAAGGTTTCGCCTGGTCGGGCAATGGCGTCATCCAGTGGAAGCAGAAATGGCCGCGCTGGAAGCCGCCGAACGAGATGGTCGCCCGTCAGCCGGAGCTTGCGAAATACTCGATCGAGCGTGGCGGCATGGAGCCGGGTCTCTTGAATCCGCTCGGTGCGCGTGCGCTCTACATCTTCTCGAACAACGAAGATACGCTCTACCGCCTGCACGGCAACCCGGAATGGCGCTCCATCGGCAAGGCCGTCTCGTCGGGCTGCGTGCGCCTGCTCAACCAGGACATCATCGATCTCTACGACCGCGTTCCCAACAAAACCCCGATCGTTGTTTGGCAGTGAGCTGCGGTCGGGCGTAGCCCGAGCAATCGATCCAGTGAATCGATTGCAGCAGCGTAAGCGCAGGGCTGGAAGGGTGCCTAACCCCAAAACACAAAAACCGCCCAACACGGGCGGTTTTCTTTTGACTTGATAGTTACGCCGCCTCAGCGCAAATTCCAGCCTTGCACCCCGAAGCAAGCAGCGCCTTGTCCGCCACCTCGACAAACAACTGCCGAAACCACGACGCCCGCTCGTCCGCCCTGTCCACCCGCCGATACAGCATCGACACGGGATCGGCGGGCAGCTCGATCGGCGGCATCGAGACCTCGAGATTGTGAAGCTGCGCCATGCAGCGTCCGAGCGATTCCGGCACGATGGCAATCGACGGCATGGCTCTGAGCGCCGGCGGCACCGCAGAATAGCGGGGCACCGTCGCCACCACGTTGCGGCTCAAACCCACCTTGTCGAGCGCAGCATCGACTGCCGTCGTCGCACTGCCAACGAAGGAGATGGCGATTTGCGGTGCGGCGACGAAATCCTCGACGCTGATCGGCGGCTTCAGTTTCAATTGCTGCGGGTCATAAATAGCGATCGAACACTGCTCGAACAGTGGCATGCGGATATGCCAGGAGGCGGGTTCGCCATGCACGGAAATGCTGAATTCGTAAGCGCCGTCATCAAGCATCTGCGCCGCATCGCGTTTGTCGGCTGCCACGCCCACGAGCCGCGCGCCCGGCGCAAGCTGACGCAGCCGCGCAACCAGCGGGCCGAAGAAGGCGGTTTCCAGATTGTCACACATGCCGACGCGGAATTCGCCCTGCCAGGTCGATGGGTCGAAACCCTTGGGCGGGCGGATCGCCCGTTCGATGCCGGAAAGAGCATCCTCGATTGCTGGGGCGATCGCCAGCGCCCGCGCTGTCGGCTGCAGGCCGCGGCCGACGCGTATGAAGAGCTCGTCGTCCAGCGCCTCGCGCAATCGCTTGAGCGCGGCGGAAAGTCCGGGCTGGCCGAGCAACAGCCTTTCTGCTGCACGGCTGACATTGCGCTCCTGCATCAGCACTGAAAAGGCAAGCAGAAGGTTCAGATCAATTTTGCGAAGGACAGCATCATTTATCATTATGAGTAATACCTGACATGGCTACTATCAATTTGCAATAGGGTTTGAAGCTGTACATTTTCTCGTTCCCTGCCGCCCGCCAGCCTCCCGGCGAAGGCGGCAGCAAAGAAGGAACCGAGATCGATGACCAATTCCCCATCTCCGCGCGGAGCCGGCCTGGCGTTGCTGCTGCTCTGCGCTGCGAATTTCCTTGATGCTATGGATGTTTCCACTATCGGGGTCGCCCTGCCTGCCATTCAGACCGAACTTGGTATGCCGCCAACCTCGCTTCAATGGGCCGTCAGCGCCTATGTGCTGGGTTACGGCGGGTTTCTGCTGCTCGGCGGCCGTGTCGCCGACCTCTTCGGCCACCGCCGCGTCTTCCTCTGGTCGCTCGGCATCTTTGCGGCCGCCAGCATTGCCGGCGGTTTCGTCGATAGCGGGCCGACGCTGATCGCTGCCCGCCTGGTGAAGGGCATCGCCGCAGCCTTCACCGCCCCGGCGGCCCTTGCCCTGCTGCTCTCCGTCTTCGGCGAGGGCGAGAAGCGGGCCAAGGCGCTCGGCGTCTTCGCCTCGACGGGTGCCACCGGCTTCGTGCTCGGTATGGTGCTCGGCGGTGCCGCCACCCTCGTGAGCTGGCGGGCAACGCTCGTCATGGGCGCTCCGGTCGCAATCCTCACGCTGGCAATCGCTCCCTTTGTCCTGCCTCCGGACGCGCGGCGCGGCGAGGGACGCAAGCATTTCGACTGGGCGGGCGCCTTGACAATCACCCCGGGCCTGCTGCTCTTCGTCTTCGGCATTACCAACGCTGCCGCAGCCGGCTGGAATGACTTCTTCACCTGGGGCTCGCTCGTTGCCTCCGTGGTGCTGATCGCACTCTTCCTGATCGTCGAATCGCGCCATGCCGATCCCATGGTGCCGCTGCATATCTTCCGCCGGGCAAAGCTCAGCCATGCCAATGCCATCGCCGCTTTGTTCCAGGGCGCCTATGTCGGCTTCCAGTTCATCGCCACGCTCTACTATCAGGATGTGATCGGCTGGTCGGCCTTTGCCACCGGCTTCTGCTTCGCCTTCGGCGGTGTCTGCGTGATGTTCCTTGCACCGCGTTTTGCCACTGTCGCGCAGAACCGCGGCACGACGGGCCTGATGGCGGTTGGCGTCGGGCTGCAGGCGACGAGCTATATCCTCTGGGTTGCTCTGGTCGGCCACATCGATCCGATCATCCTGGTTGCCTTGAACCAGATCCCGCTGGGCGTCGGTTATGCCATGACCTATCCGGCAATCCAGGTTGCAGCACTGTCTGACGTCGAGGAAGACAAGTCCGGCCTTGCCTCCGGCCTGCTCTTCGCTTCCTTCCAGATCGGCGGCGGCATCGTGCTTGCGGCCGCTTCCGCCATCTTCGCCGCAGCCCCGCACTTCGGCTGGGATCCCTATGTCGGCGGCATCGTCTTCGTGGCGCTGCTGGCGATCCTGATCACCCTGCTTGCTGCTGTCGGTCCGAAGAGCGCCACGCTTCGCCCGCAGGCCTATCAGGCAGCGGAATAATGCAAATTGCCCGCGCCGAGGTGGCGCGGGCATCGTCTTTCAGGCCGTGCTTGGCCTCGGCCTATATGCTTGCGTTGAGATTTCCGCGCAGCCGGGTCAGCATGTCGCGCATGACCGCCATTTCCTCCAGCGTGCAGCCGATCGCTTCGCCGATCGACGACATGATCGTATTGACCTCGCCCCTCATCGACTGACCTTTCGGCGTCAGCGACACGATGACCTGTCGCTCGTCGCGGGAATCGCGGGTGCGCTTGATGAGACCGTTCTGCTCCAGCCGCTTGAGGAGAGGGGAGAGCGTGCCGGAATCGAGATCGAGCTGCTCGCCGATCGTCTTGACCGGCAGTTCGGCTTTTTCCCATAGAACCAGCATGACGAGATATTGCGGATAGGTCAGGCCCACCTTGTCAAGTATGGGCTTGTAGGCGCGGGTAAAGGCATGCGCCGTCGCGTAAACCGCGAAACAGAGCTGCTTCTCCAGCCGCTTTTCCTCTTCCGGTATTTCCATCACTTTCGCCGTTCTCGCTTTCATCGCTATCATCCTCAGAGGTCTCATTGTCCTCTTTTCAAATTCCGAATGCAATTTGCAAAATTCACTTGCGTACAATTTAATTGGGCGTTATTAAAAACTCAACCCGAACGAACGGGGCCAACCAAAGGAGATTGTCATGCCTATTCTCTACACGACCAAAGCTTCCGCCACCGGTGGCCGCGCAGGCCGCGCCGTTTCCGAAAACGGCGTTCTCGACGTCACGCTGACCGTGCCGAAGGAACTCGGCGGCGACGGCGCAACCGGCACCAATCCCGAACAGCTCTTTGCGGCCGGTTATTCCGCCTGCTTCCTCGGTGCTTTGAAATTTGTGGCCGGCAAGGAAAAGGTCAAGATTCCCGAGGAAACCACCGTCTCCGCAACCGTCGGCATCGGCCCGCGTGAAGATGGCGGCGGCTTCGGCATCGAAGTGGCCCTGACCGTCAACATCCCGGGTGTCGACCGCGAAACTGCCGAAAAGCTCGCAGCTGCCGCCCACATCGTTTGCCCCTACAGCCACGCCATGCGCACCTCGACCGAAGTTCCGGTCACGGTTGCCTGATTACTTGCTGCGCCAGTGAACAAGGGCCGGGGCAATGCTCCGGCCTTTTCTTTTGGATCAATGCGCCGCCTGCTGTGCTGGCCCGGGCAACTGATCGGCATCGGTCAGGGTGCCGAGGAAAGCGACGATATCGTCGATTTCCGATTCTGTCAGTGCCGGCGGATCGCCGGGCTTGCGGCCGAAGGGCGGGTCCTGATTGAGATTGCCCCAATAGGCCTCCGGTATATCGTCATATTTGCGGATCGTGCCGTCGGCGTTCTTCGGATACCAGCGGCCCGGATCGCTGTCGCGTGTGGCATAGAAGGAGACGACGTCGCGCAGCGAGTGGAAATAGCCATTGTGGAAGAAGCTTTTCTTCAGTGCCACATTGCGTAGCGTCGGCGTGCGGAACAGACCGCAATAATCCGGCCGATCCTTGAAATCGGTACGCTGAGGGCCGCAAAGGCCGAGATCATGGTAGTTGGGATCGGCATTGGCCGGGATTGCCATATTGCGCGGTACCGCGAGACCGAGGAAGCCGAAGTCGGAAAATTGCGGCGGCTCCCCGTCGTTGGCGGGCTCGCTCAGATGGCAGCTCGAACAGTTTCCCTTGGCCGGATCTTCGAAGACTTCGCGCCCGTGAAGCTCTTGCGCCGTCAGGGTGCCCTTGCCGGCAAGAAAGGCGTCATAGCGGCTGGAATAGGGATAGAAGTCTGCGCCGCTCTGCTCGAAAGTGCTGAGCGCCTCGACTGCCCCTTGGAAGGCATCCCCGGCGTTGCCGAAGACATCCTGGCCGAAAATCTCCCTGAAATCACCGGCATAGGCAGCCTTGCTGAGCGAGGCGACGACCTGGCTTTCGTCCTTGTTGCCCATTTCGAAAGCCGAAAGCAGCGGGATCTTCGCCTGGTCATAGCCGTGGTCCACGCGCCCGTCCCAGGTCAGGCCGCCCGTCGGCCCATTGTCGACGCTCTCGTCGCCTTCGTCCTCGGAATCGTAGAAATGCTCGGTGAAGGAAGGGACCGCCTGCAGGTAGCGCAAGGTCGGCACCGCGCGCAGGCCCGGCCGGTCCAGATGCGCCCCGCCCATTTCGACCGGTGTCGCGGTATCAGGAGCGAAACCATGATGCGGGTCGTGACAGGAGGCGCAGGCCTGCATGCCGGAGGCCGAAAGCGAGGAATCGAAGAACATCTTGCGGCCGAGTTCCGTCAGCGCCTCGGCGCGGGCATAGGCTTGTGCCCGCGACATCGGGCCGGGGTGCACGCCGCCGGTGACGGCCGCGCTGCTTTGCCGCAGGGGAATAAGGCTGAAACCAAGCGTGCTGGCCGCCAGACCAAGCGCCAGTCCGGACCGCAGAAGCCAGATAATCTTTGTCGCCATGTCAGCGATTCCAATGAGTTAACATAATGCATGCTCATGATCGAACCTGACTGCAACAGATTGATGACGCGCGCGTACCGGCCGCAGCAACAACCCGCCCGATGTCACAAAGTTGATAGATGGCGGGAATAGCGTCTCGCCTGCGCTGGGTCTTTCCACGTCCGCCCGACGCCCCTCTAGCCACGCCCCCTTAGCCATGAGGTATCCCGCCATGACCAGACTGAAATTCCTCCGCAATCTTTCGCTGGCCGGCTCGGCCATGTTGCCGCTGGCGCTTGCCACGGCCGCCCATGCAGCGCCCGCCGGCATGGACAAGATCCAGAATATCGTCGTCATCTACGCTGAAAACCGCAGTTTCGATAACCTCTATGGCAGCTTTCCGGGCGCCAACGGCCTCGCCAATGCAAGCGAAAGCCAGGCACGCCAGCTCGATCGCGATGGCGCGCCGCTTTCCGAACTGCCGCCTTCCTGGGGCGGTCTCACCGCCAAGGGTGTGACACCCGCCGTCACCGAAGCCCAGTCCGCGCACCTCGCCAATGCCGTCTTCTCGATCGACGATCCCAAGGGCTTTGCTCAATCGACCAATGTCATCACCCGCGACCTCTGGCACCGCTTCTACGAGGAGCAGATGCAGATCGATGGCGGCAAGAACGACAAGTTCGTCGCCTGGGCTGATTCCGGCAGCCTCGTCATGGGCCACTATGACGGCTCGATCCTGCCGATGTGGCAGGTCGCCAAGAAATACGTCCTCGCCGATAACTTCTTCCAGGGCGGCTTCGGCGGCTCCTTCTTCAACCACTTCCAGCTGATCTGCGCCTGCGCACCCTATTATGCCGATGCCGACAAGAGCCCCGCCAAGCCCACGATCGCCAAGGTCGATGCCGACGGCATTTCGCTGACCGTTGCCGAAAATGCACCAAAATCCGCGCTCGATGGTGCCCCGAAATTCGTCTCCGACGGCAACCTCACGCCGGATTTCTATGCCGTAAACACCATGCAACCACCCTACCAGCCGAGCGCCAATGCTCCGGCCAAGGGTGGAGATGCAGCCTATGCCGATCCCTCGCAGCCCAACACCTTGCCGCCGCAGCACGAGATCACCATCGGCGATCTCCTGTCACTAAAGGGCGTCAGCTGGGCATGGTACGGCGGCGCATGGCAGGCAGCCCTCGATGGCAAGAACGCCACGCCGGTGCCGAACTTCCAGTTCCATCACCAGCCCTTCAACTACTTTGCCAATTTTGCGCCGGGCACGCCCGCCCGCGCCGAGCATCTGAAGGACGGCGGCCTCGGCGGCGAAGGCTTCATCAAGGATATCGACGACGGCAAACTGCCGGCCGTTTCCTTCTACAAGCCGCAGGGCAACCTCAACGAACATGGTGGCTACGCCGATGTCTCGAGCGGTGACCAGCACCTCGCCGATCTCGTCTCCCATCTCGAAAAGAGCCCGCAATGGGGTCATATGCTCGTCATCGTCACCTATGACGAAAACGGCGGCTTCTGGGATCACGTCGCTCCGCCGAAGGCCGACCGCTGGGGCCCCGGCAACCGCATTCCAGCCTTCATCATCTCGCCCTATGCCAAGGGCGGCATGGTCGATCATACGCAATATGACACGACCTCGATCCTGCGCCTGATCACGGCCCGTTACGACCTGCCGGTGCTTCCGGGCCTGCTTGCCCGCGACAGGGCGCTGGCGCTGAACAACGAGCCGCCGATGGGCAACCTGACGGCATCGCTCGACCTGACGCGCTGATCGTCACGATAACCCTGTCTTCTCCCCAGACATTGGGGAGAAGACTTCTTGCTTTCGGATGTCTTATCCGTTGAGCGCGCGCATGCCGACTTCGCTGTAGCGATCTCCGACAGCGCGGGGCAGGGCACCGGCGATTTCCTCGAGATCCTGCTGCGTCAGGTCAACGGCAGCCGCTCCAAGATTTTCGTCGAGCCGCGTGCGGCGGCGCGTGCCGGGAATAGGCACGATATCTTCGCCCTGAGCCATCACCCAGGCGAGCGCCAGCTGCGCGGGTGTTGCGCCCTTGCGGCGCGCAATCTCTTCGACCACGGCGACCAGTTCAAGGTTCCGCTGCAAGTTCTCACCCATGAACCGCGGCGAGCTGCGCCTGTAGTCGTCGGGCGCGAGTTCGTCGACAGACTTGATCGCCCCGGACAGGAAACCGCGTCCGAGCGGCGAATAGGCGACAAGCCCGATCCCGAGTTCACGAAGCGTCTGCAGCACGCCGTCTTCCGGCTCGCGCGACCAGAGCGAATACTCGCTTTGAACGGCAGTAATGGGATGCACGGCATGCGCCCTGCGGATCGTCTCGGCACTCGCTTCCGACAGGCCGATATGCCGGACCTTGCCGGCTTCGACGAGTTCCTTCAGCGCGCCCACCGTCTCTTCGATCGGCGTATCGGGATCGACACGGTGGAGATAGTAGAGATCGATATGGTCGACGCCGAGCCGGCGCAAAGACCCTTCGCAGGATGCCTTTGCATAGTCTGGCCGTCCGTTGGCCGTCTGGGCGCTGACGCCGGGCATCGCTCCTGCTGCGCGTACGATGCCGAACTTGGTCGCGAGTACCACCTGGTCACGCCGGTCCTTGATCGCTTCCCCAACAAGTTGTTCGTTGGTGTGCGGACCATAGGTATCGGCCGTATCGAGCAGGGTGACGCCGCGCTCGAGCGCATGATGGATCGTGGCGATCGCCTCACCTCTATCGTCCGCCGTTGCGCCATAGGCCCAGTTCATGCCCATGCAGCCGAGGCCGATCGACCCGATCTCAAGTCCTTGCCCGAGCCGGCGTGTCTGCAATCTTCCGTTTGTCATCTTTCATCCTTTCTTCCGCCTCCTCATAGGAGGCGATTTTGCCGTCGAGGACGCGAAGGCAGGATTCGAGATCGGCCACATGGGCCCGGACATGCTCACGATGCTTTTTGAGCATCTCGCGACGCTCGCTGAAAGTGGCTTTCCCGCTACCGGCAAGCTTTGCATAAAGCAGCATGTCGCGGATCGGCATGCCGGTCGTTTTCAGACGTCCGAGAAACTCGATCCAGGAAAGGATTGAAGCGTCGTAGTCGCGTTGTCCGGATCGGTCGCGATCGGCATAGGGCAGCAGGCCGATACGCTCGTAATAACGCAGCGTATGAGCCGACAGACCGCACCGTTTCGCGAGGTCACTGATCTTCATGAAACACCTGTTCTCGTCACGACGCCAAGGAAGCTACGGCTTCGAGCGCGCTCTAAGTCAAGAGGCTTTTTAAGGCTGATTTTGCAGTCGTCTTGTCCCTGGCTGCAGGAAGATCACGCCAGGTATTGCAGGTCTCGCCTCAGCCCATCCGCATTGCCCCCGGGCATTTTCGCCTCGAGCGACGCATGCGTGCTTTCCCAGATTGGCAGAGCCTTCTGCAGCACGGCTCGCCCCTCATCCGTCAGCCGGAGTAGCCGGCCGCGCCGGTCTTTCGGGTTGGGCACGATGTCGACCAACCCCCTGCGCTGCAGCGGTTTCAGCGCTGCCGTCAGCGTCGTCTGGTCCATGGCAAGCAGGCTTGCGACCGGGCCCATCGGCGGCGGTTCCGGCCGGTTCAAGGACATCAGCAGCGAGAACTGCCCGTTGGTCAATCCGACGGGCCGCAGCGCATCGTCGAACAGGCGGCCAAGCGCGCGGGCCGCGCGTTGTACGTGCAGGCAGAGGCACGTGTCGCGCACCAGAAGCGTCGTAGAAAATGGAATCATTATCGCGTTTGACATGACCCATTTCTATTGATATCAATCTATTTAGTCAAGAAGAGGAGACTATTTGCCGGAACGTGCCGGCCGCGCCGGAGGAGGGCGTAGACCATGCTGAACAAGGTAACTCAAAATCCCGTCGTTTCCCGCGAGCAATGGCTTGAAGCCCGCCGCTCCCTGCTCTCGAAAGAGAAGGAGGCGACGCACCTCCGAGACAAGGTGAATGCCGAACGCATGGCTTTGCCCTGGGTGAAGGTGGAGAAGGACTACACGTTCGACACGCCTCAGGGGCCGAAATCGCTCGCCGACCTCTTCGATGGCCGCAGCCAGCTCATGGTCTATCACTTCATGTTCGGCCCCGAATGGGAAGCCGGCTGCCCGGGCTGCTCGTTTCTGGCCGATCACCTCGACGGCACGTTGGCTCACCTCAACCACCACGACGTCACCCTTGTTTCGGTCGCCCGCGCGCCGCTCGCCAAGATCGAGGCCTACAAGACGCGTATGGGCTGGAAATTTCCCTGGGTTTCGTCTTTCGGCAGCGACTTCAATTTCGACTATCACGTATCTTTCACGCCCGAGGACCTTGCCAAGGACAAGGTCTTTTACAATTTCACTTCCGTAGCGCCTGATGAGGCCAATGACGAACTGCCCGGACTTTCGGCCTTCTACAAGAATGAGAAGGGCGAAGTGTTCCATACCTATTCGAGCTACGCCCGCGGCGCGGAAGAAATTCTCGGCACGTTGATGATCCTGGATCATGCCCCCAAGGGTCGCAACGAGGATTCGACGATGGATTTCGTGAAGCGCCACGATGAATATGAGGAAGCCCCCCAGGCCTCATCCTGCTGCCACTAACGCAATTCCCGCAAAACTGTCGTGGTTTTGCGTTCGGAATTGCATGAAGCATCCAGCCAGCCATCCATCATCCGGAGGAGAAGGACGATGAAGACTGCAGAAGTGCTGAAGGAGCATGCTTTCCTGGAGAAAATGGTCGGCGACTGGACCGTCGCCGCCTCAGACATGACCGGCGACAAGCCTTGGCAGGAGACGGTGCGCTCCCTGCAGGGCATCTGGTTCGTTGCCGAAGGAGCCGGTCAAATGAGCGACGGCAAGCAGGCAACGACAATCCTGACCCTCGGCTACGACTCCAGCAAAGGCAAATATGTCGGCAGCTGGATCGGCTCGATGATGGATTACATGTGGGTCTATGAGGGCGAGGTCGATCCCTCGGGAAATGTTCTGTCGCTCTACACCCGAGGGCCGGCCTTCGAAGGCGACGGCCTTGCCGATTATCGCGAGCAGATCGCCTTTCTCGACGACAATGTCAGGACCTTCACATCGAGCGCCAGGGAAGCCGACGGCACCTGGAAGCAGTTCATGGAAGTCAAATATACCCGTAAGGGCTGAAATCGCCGGGGCATCTCAAGCGCAATTCCAGCAAAAGTGCGAGAGCGGTTTTGTGTCCGGAATTGCGTGCAAACAACGAGACAGAACTCAAGCGTGGACCGAGGAGAACACGATGTCCAATACGCATGGCAAGTTCATATGGTGCGAACTGATGACGCCGGATCCCGATGCGGCGGCAAAATTCTACGGATCGGTCGTCGGCTGGACATCGAGCAAAATGCCGGCGGCGGACCAGCCGGAATATGTCATCTTCGAAGCAAACGGCGTCAGGGTCGCCGGCATGATGCCCTTTCCTGCAGAGCTGGAAGGGCAGGGCATTCCACCGAACTGGACTGGTTATGTCGCCGTCGACAATGTCGATCAGTCGGCACGCGACTTTTCAGCAAATGGCGGCACCATCCGCCGCCAGCCTGCGGATATTCCAGGCATAGGCCGTTTCGCGGTCGTCGCCGATCCGGACGGAGCGGTGCTCTGCATCATGACGCCGCTGCCGATGGAAAACCCGCCGCCGGAATTGCCCTTCGACACGCCCGGCCATGTCGGCTGGCGCGAGCTCTATGCCAATGACGGGGCAAAGGCTTTCGACTTCTATTCCAGGCTCTTTGGCTGGACGAAGGATCAGGACTTCGACATGGGGCCGATGGGTGTCTACCACATCTTCGCCGAACACGGAAAACAGACCGGCGGCATGATGACCCGCCCGCCTGAGGTCGGCATGGCCTTCTGGTCCTACTATTTCACCGTGCCGGCGCTCGATGCTGCGATCGAGCGCACCAATGCCGGCGGCGGCAAGGTCGTCAACGGTCCGATGGAAGTCCCCGGCGGCTGGGTCTGCCAGGCCGTGGATCCACAGGGAGCGTTTTTCTGCCTCTCGGCGGCTGTGCGGTAGTCATCATCAACAAGGAGGGAGCACGCATCCGCGCGCTCCCTCATCTCTGCAGGCCTTACCCAGCCCCTCCCACACTTGCAAAGAACCCTTCAGGACTCTCCACCTCCACGAGCTTCTTCCGCTCGATCAGCCAGAAGCGGTTGCCGACCGCGCGCACGAAGCTGCGGTCGTGAGAGACGAGCAGGCAGCTCGCCTCATGCGCCAGCAGTTCGTTTTCCAGCGCTTCCTGACCCTCGATGTCGAGATGGTTCGTTGGCTCGTCGAGCAGGTAGAAGTTCGGCTGCGTCAGCCTGAGCACCAGCATGCCGAGCCGTGCCTTCTGCCCGCCCGAGAGCAGTTTGACCGGCTTGCCCTGCATCTCGATCGTCATGCCGGCGCCGGCAAGCAGTGAGCGCGCCCGCTGGTCGCCGACATCGAAGCGGCGGATGATCGTCTGCAGCGGCGTGTCGGCATCGCTGAGATCGGCAAGCAGCTGATCGCCATAGCCGAGCACCAGCGAGGGCGTGGCCTTGATGCCTGCCTTTGCTGTTTCCGGCTCGGCGATCGCCGCGCGCAGCATGGAGATCAGTCGCGACTTGCCGGCGCCGTTGAGCCCGAGCAGTACGATGCGGTCGCCCTGGCAGATGAACTGCTTTCCCGTGCGGAAGAGCAGCGTGCCGTCAGGCGTGGTGACTTCCGCATCCTCAAGCGTGACCAACACCTTGGCATGCGTGCCGCGATTGGCGAGGCGGATTGCGCCCGCTGAACGCTCCAGATGCGCGGGCTTTGCCGTTTCCTCCAGCTTTTCGGCGCGCCGTTTCAACTGCTTTGTCTTGACTACCAGCAGGTCGCTGCCGGAATTGATGCCGATATTGTTGAGCTTGGCCGCCTGTTTGCGCAACTGCTCGACCGTCCTCATATCCTTCTCGTAACGCCGCGCATCGGATGCGTCCGCCTCGTCGAGTGCCGCTCTCGCCCGGCTGTAGGGCAGGGAGAAGACCGGCGATTGCTCCGGCCGCAGGAAGAGCGTCCGGTTGGTCGTCGCATCAAGGAAGGCGCGGTCGTGGCTGGAGATGATCACGGGCGTATCGCGCGGCAGCGCGTTCAACCAGTTTTCCACCTGCGCGATCTTTTCGAGATCGAGATGGTTGGTCGGCTCGTCGAGCAGCAGCACGTCCGGTTCGTTCACTGAGGTGCGGGCGATCAGTGCCAATCGCTGCCAACCGCCGCTGAGCTGCCGGAGCGGCCGTTCACGCAACTCCTCGGGCACTTCGAGCGATTCCAGCACGACATCCGCACGCCAGCTTTCACCGTCGGCCTGATCGGGAGGAAGGGCGTGCAGCACGGCGTCACGGAAGCTGGCGTCGAGAAGTGCCGGCGGCACATTCTGCTCCACATGGCCGATGGTGAGGCCGCGCGCCCTGGTGAGCTCGCCTTCGGTCGGTTCCAGCTTGCCCGTCATCAGGTTGAGCAGGGTGGATTTGCCGCGCCCGTTCGCAGCCACGAGGCCGATCCGGTCGCCGGCATTGACGACGAGATTGAGCTTCGAAAACAGCGGCGCGGACAGAACGATGCCGAGATTGCGGATATTGATGAGGGTCATGATCGTATCCTGGCCTTGCCAAGCGATCGCGCATATCCGGGGCTTTCAGCCATCGACGGAAAAGCGCGTTATGCTTGGCGGATTATGAAATGCTTGCAGCTTGAACGGCGGGCATTCAGGTGCAGCAGTGCCACTAGGGGCAGACCAGGAAGAGATTTGCGAGAAACGGTCTCTGGTCAGCCCTGCAAACGCATCTGCAGGGCGTTGACTGGGCCACGCTGGCGATGATGCCGGAAATAGATATTCATGCGCAGCCCTCCTTTCTTTCTCGATTGCACGAGGGAAATACCATTGCTCGCGCCTGGAAACAAGGGATCACGATGGAGATAGCCGCATCGCACTCGCACCATTCGAGACTGCCGCAATGGAGATTCCGTCTTTCACGGCCGGGGTATTGGCAATGTGCTGGTGTAAAGGGTGTGCGACGAAGCGAAAAAGCGCTGGCGCCCCACCATGCTCGTCGATACGGCCGTCTATCTGAAGAGCGCAATTTCTCTCTACGAGTCCTCCGGCTTTATCCACTGCCCGCCCTTTCACACCGTGCCGGCAGAAATCAGCCACACCGAAGTCTTCATGTCGCAGCCGCTTTGATCCCGACACAATCGCCTCCTAGCGATGTCAGGCGTCACAGGGAGGCACCGCATGCTCATCGCTCATCTGCCGGCAGCGACGCAGGGCATCATCCTCTGCCGTCATGGCGGCTGCGCTGATCGGCAGCGTCGCGCCGGATTTCGACGTGATCTATTTCTACGCCTCCGGCGGCCGGGTTCATCACCATGCCTATGTCACGCATTGGCCGCTCTTCTGGCTGGTCGCGGCGATCCTGATCCTGCCGCTCCTCAAATGGCTCCGTCCGGACTGGCTCGTCACGGGTTTCGTCTTCTTCGCAGCCGCCATGCTGCATATGGTCATGGATACGATCGCGGCGCCGCTCCTTTGGTTGGCACCTTTCTCCTTTCATGAGTTCGAGCTGGTTCGGGTCCCCGCAACCCATGCCAGTTGGATCGTGAGCTTCCTGCTTCACTGGACATTCCTGCTGGAAATCTCGATCTGCCTTTCGGCGCTCGCCCTCTTCCTGATGCGCCGCCGACGCGCCGAAGCCGGCCGACCTGCGGTCTGACCAACATGCGACGGCCTCGCGCCGGTGCCGGAAAAGCTGCATTGAGTTCTGCCAACGGAGGCTTACCGGAGCAGTTGCACAACACCCTGTGATCGTTATAAGCCGCCGTCCAGGGCTGAAGAGACATTCATGATCGGGGGCGAAATGATGGCAGGCGGTGACGACGACTATGTTTACGACGAGGCGACAGGCGAATGGCGCCCGGCCTCCGAGATGGCTGCAGCCGCGCAGGCTGCATCCGAGGTTCGCGACGCCTCCGGAAACGTGTTAAAGGACGGCGATTCCGTCACGCTCATCAAGGACCTGAAGGTAAAGGGCGCCAACCAGACCCTGAAACAGGGCACGGTTATCCGCTCGATCCGTCTGACAGATAATCCCGAAGAGATCGACTGCCGTCACGATACGATCAAGGGCCTTGTCCTGCGCACGGAATTTGTCCGCAAGCGCTGATCAAGGCTGGTTGCGCAAGAGCGTGCAGCCGTTCTGCGATGCCGGCCGCGCCGGACAGACTTAAAGCGTGGCAGCGGATCCGAGAGATCGCACCACGCTTCAGTCCTACCGCTTCAGGCTTCCCAGGATCCCCCGCACCAGCGCCCGGCCGACCTGCGTCGCCACCGTACGCGCGACGCTCTTCATCGCCGCTTCCATCACCGTTTCGCGCTGGTAGCCGGAACGGCCGCGCGGCTGTGCCTTGTCGTCGTTATCGCTGCCGCCGAAGCCGGGTAAGGTCCAGCCTGATGTCGTGCTGCCCTCCTGCGGCGCCGGCGCTTGTTCCTGCGCCCGCTTGGCCGCGTCGGAATCAGCGGCCTTCTGGGCGCGGGCGGCCAGCATCTCGAAGGCGGATTCACGGTCCACGTCCTCGTCATAGACGCCAAGTACGGGGCTGTGATCCATGACCAGTTGGCGCTCGGCATCCGTCAGCGGTCCGACGCGGGCGGACGGCGGGCGAACGAGTGTACGCTCGACGATCGAGGGTGCGCCCTTGGCTTCAAGCGTCGAGACCAGCGCCTCGCCGGTACCGAGCGTCGTGATGACGGTGGCGCAATCGAAGGCCGGGTTGGGGCGGAAGGTGTCGGCCGCCGTCCTCACCGCCTTCTGCTCGCGCGGCGAATAGGCGCGCAGCGCATGCTGCAGACGGTTGCCGAGCTGGGCGAGCACCGTCTCCGGCACATCGAGCGGGTTCTGCGTCACGAAATAGACGCCGACCCCCTTGGAGCGAATGAGGCGCACGACCTGCTCCACACGCTCGATCAGCACCTTCGGCGCATCGTTGAAGAGCAGATGCGCCTCGTCGAAGAAGAAGACGAGCTTCGGCTTGTCGGGATCGCCCACTTCCGGCAGTTCCTCGAAAAGCTCGGAAAGCAGCCACAGCAGGAAGGTGGCGTAAAGGCGCGGGTTCATCATCAGCTTGTCGGCGGCAAGCACGGAGATCTGCCCGTATCCATTGTTCGACGTGCGCATGATGTCGGTGATCTTCAGGGCCGGCTCGCCGAAGAAATGTTCCGCACCCTGTTGTTCCAGCACCAGCAGCGCGCGCTGGATGGAGCCGACCGAAGCCTTGGAAATCAGACCGAACTGGCTGGAAAGCTCTGTGGCATTCTCGCCCATATAGTTGAGCAGCGCAGTAAAATCCTTGAGGTCGAGCAGCGGCAGTCCGGCCTTGTCGGCGATCTTGAAGGCGATGTTGATGACGCCTTCCTGCGGCTCGGAAGCATCCATCAGCCGGGCGAGCAGCAATGGCCCCATCTCGGCGATCGTGGTGCGCACTCGATGGCCTTTCTCGCCGAACAGATCCCAGAAGATGACCGGGAACTGCTCGAGTTCGTAATCGTCAAAGCCGATCTGCTCGGCTCGCTTGGTGAGGAAGTCCTTCGCTTCGCCCTTGGCGGCGATACCCGAGAGGTCGCCCTTGATGTCGGCGGCGAAGACCGGCACGCCGGCGCGAGCAAAGCCCTCGGCCAGCACCTGCAGTGTCACCGTCTTGCCGGTGCCGGTGGCACCGGTCACCAGTCCGTGACGGTTGCCGAACTTGAGGTCGAGATATTCGCCCTTGTTGATGCTGTCATCAGGATTGCGGCTTGCGCCGATGAAAATCTTGCCGTCCTCGAGCATGTAGAATGTCTCCCTCGGTCGATGCCGCCGCTCAATTCCAGAATATGCGGAGTGCTCTTTCCGCACAGTCATGCAAATATCGTTTCTCTGTTATAAGCAGGCGACAGGAGACGGACAACTGCCTGTGTTAAAACGGAAAGCGGGACCGGACGCTGACAGGGAGAGCCGCTTGAGTTGCCCTCTCAATTCGATTACGTTGACGTTAACGTCAAAAACAGGAGGCTGACGATGAATGAGATTGTGACTGAAATTGCCAATCGTGTGGGCATTGCGCCTGATCTGGCCGAAAAGGCGCTCGGCATGATGCTCGGCTTCCTGCAGCGTGAAGCAGCCGATGGTCCGGTCACCGAAATGATCGAGAAGATCCCGGGTGCCACCGAACTCGTTGCCCAGTTCAACGGCGAAGGTTCCGGCGGTGGCGGCGGTCTGCTCGGCGGCCTGATGAGCGCGCTCGGCGGTGGCGGCATCATGGGCCTCGGCCAGCAGTTGATGAGCGAGGGTCTCGGCATGAGCGAAATAACCTCGCTCGCCAAGGAAACCATCGCCATCGCCAAGCAATATGCCGGCGAAGAGGTGGTCGATCAGGTGGTTGCTTCCGTTCCCGGCCTGAGCCAGTTCGTTTAACCCGATCCATCATTTCAGTGAGCCCTCGGCATCGTCCGAGGGCTTTGTTTCTCAGCATTTTCCTCGTTCTTCCCCGAGTGTTTCACGGCTGGGCGAGCCCGATCAACGCTGCTATTTGGGCCCGTCGGTCACCCGCCACCCCGCATATTTTTCTCAAACGCGCAATCGCCTTTTGATATGGGATCAAACCTTCGGGAACATCGCGCGCTGCATGGAAATTCGCGCTCACCCTCCCTAGATTAAATCAAGCCGGATCTTTTACCGACGGCCGGATCGGCTGGAACGATGCATGCTCAAATCTCGTTTCATATCGGCCACATAAGAAGGAATTTGGTCATGCGTACGGTGATTGCAGCAGCCTCGATCATCCTCCTCGGTTTCGCCGCCCCGGTCTTCGCCCAGACCCTCGGCGATATGGATTATTCCGGCCGCTTTGGCGGCATGCCGCCCGGCACCGTGCCGGACGCCAACGCAAACGGCGGCGGCATCTCGATTCCGCTGGATCCCGTTGAAAATGACAATGTCACAGTCGTTATTCCGTCGGAGCGGACAGTCTGCCCGAAACATGGCACGCGCGCTTATCGCAATGCCGAGCGTGACCACACGCTGGCAGCGGCCTGCCGCTGACGGTCGAGGTGGACCGAGAGCAGGAACGGCTATTTGCCGTTCCTGTGAAGGATAACGCCCAGTTCATGCCACTCGCGGCCGTCGCGCTGGATCAGTTCGTCGGCGCAGGCGGGTCCCATGGTGCCGGGAGCGTAGGAATCCGGAATGCGATCGTCCTTCGCCCACTCGTCAAGGAAGGGCTGCACGGCCGCCCAGCCGGCCTCGATGCCGTCGGCGCGCTGGAATAGTGTCTGGTCGCCGATGAAGAGGTCGTAGAGCAGCGATTCGTAGCCGGTCGTCTTGCCGATATCGAATTTGTCGGCATAGCGGAAATCGAGCGAGACCGGCACTGTGTCGACGGATTGTCCGGGCGATTTGATGGAAATCTCCATGCTCATGCCCTCGTCCGGCTGCACCTGGATGACGAGCCTGTTCGGCGGCAGGCGGCGGTTGACCTCCGTCTCGCGAAATTGCGCGAAAGGAACCGGCTGGAAGGTGATGACGATTTCCGTATCGCGCGCCGTCATCGCCTTGCCGGTGCGCAGATAGAAGGGAACGCCGGCCCAGCGCCACGTATCGGCATAGAGCTTCAGCGCCACATAGGTCTCGGTCTTGCTGGTGGGCGAAATGTCCTTCGTATCGCGATAGGCGGGCAAGTCGGTACCATTCAGCGGACCGGCGGCGTAAGCCCCGCGCACGCCATTCGCCTTGGCTTCCTCTGGCGTATAGATGCGCAGCGCCTTCAGCACCTTGCTCTTCTCGTTGCGGATCGCCTCGGCGTCGAAACTGTTCGGCGGCTCCATGGCGATCATCGCCAGAAGCTGGAAGAGATGGTTGGGGATCATGTCGCGCAGCGCGCCGGTCGCGTCGTAGAATTTCCCGCGTGTGCCGACATCGACGATCTCCGAGGCGGTGATCTGCACGTGGTCGATATAGCGGTTATTCCACAGCGACTCGATCATCATGTTGGCGAAACGCGCCGTCATCAGGTTCTGTACAGTTTCCTTGCCGAGGAAATGATCGAGCCGGTACACTTGGCTTTCTTCGACCTGAGCGAGGATGCGCTCATTCAGGGCACGCGCTGACGCGAGGTCGGTGCCGAACGGCTTTTCGATCGCCACACGGCGGAAGCAACCCTCGCTCTCGTCCATTAGCCCGAGACTGGCAAGTTTTTCGACAATCGGCCCGAAGAAGCTCGGTGGTACGGCGAGATAGAAGGCCGCATTGCAGGTCTTGCCAAGCCGCTTGCCGATTTCGAGGAAGATATCGTCCTTGGTGAAATCGCCCTGCAGATAAGAGATGCGCGGTCGCAGGCTCTCCCAGGCTTCGTCCTTCGCGCTTGCCTCCTCGCCTTCGAGATGGGCGAGAAAGGCATCCAGCCGCTGGCGCAGGAATTCATCGTCGCCCGGTTCGATACCGACGCCGAGGATGTTGAGATCCGTGCCGACGAGGCGGCTGCGGGTGAGATTGATGATGGCCGGGACCAGCAGTCGCCGTGTCAGGTCGCCGGTGGCGCCGAAGATGACGAGAGTGACGGGCGGGGTGGGGTGAGCGTCCATGCGTGTCATCTCCTGCTGAATTGTCCGGCCGAATATAAAGCGCTCCGGCTTTGCCGCAAGCACCTTGCAGCTCAAGGATAACAAGTGTTTGACAGAGCGCTATAAATATATAAAGACATAAAGATATCGTTATGTCATTGGGTGGTGCATGATCGATCTTGTCAGCGCAGGCTTCTTCCTCACGGCTGCTCTTGCTCTTCTCGGTTCGCCCGGACCGGCGATTGCTGCTCTTCTGGCGATCGGCCGCCAGCATGGCATGACGACCGGCCTGCGCTTCTATCTCGGTCTGCAGATCGGTCTGGCAGTTGCTGCCGCAGCCGCGGCTGCCGGTCTGTTGTCATTGATCGCGGCAATTCCCATGGCAATGTTGATCATGACGGTCGCGGCCGCTCTCTATCTGGTCTGGCTGTCGTGGAAGATTGCATCGGCACCGGTCGGCGCTGATCTCTCGGCCGCGCGTCGGCGCGCTTCGCCGACCGTTGCTGGTGGTGTCGTGCTCGGTCTCACCAATCCCAAGGCCTATATCGCCTTCGCCTCGCTGTTTGCCGCCTATCGGCTCTCGCAGGACGGCGCGCTGGACATGCAGGCCAAATGGGTGCTCTGCGTCCTCGTCATGATTATCGTCGACATTTTCTGGCTGTGGCTGGGTGTCGTCTTGGGCAAGATGCGGCTTGAGCCGTCGAGCGAAAGGATCCTCAACATCTGCTTCGGCCTCGTCATCCTTGCGACGGCTGTCCTGTCGCTGGCCGAGCTTGCTGTCTCCTGAAAGAAAACGGCCATTGCGGAAGAACCTTTCGCAATGGCCGTCGTAGAACGTTGGTCGCTTATGCCTTGGAGTCGGACTTGTCGGTGGTCGTATCGGTGGCCGGCTTTGAACCGGCGCCGTCGGTTGCCGGCTTGTCCCCTGTGCCATTGGCGGGCTTGGTCTCGGACTTCGCCGGCCAAGTGATGTAGTAGTTCTGCGAGCCGACCTGGCCGAAATAGACTTCGTTGCCGGTGCCCTTCTCGATGAAGCTGCCGTTTTCGCTTCTGACAAGACGGCCATGCGAATCGCGCTGCAGATGGTCACGCAGGAAGTCGTTCCAGTCGTCGGTCTTGATGTCGGTGCCCTTCTTCTGGTCGACATCGGCCTCCTTGGGATCGGTCACGTCCCAGGCCTTGATCGAAACGCCCTGGGTCGGATCGGTGACCGTCAGCTGGCCCTTCTTGAAGGCGGCAAGCATGGCGGCTTCCTGGCTACCCGCACCCTTGGCGTCGGCCGCGGCCGTCATGTTCTGGCGCAGCAGCGCCATGAAGGAGGCGGTGGTGATATCGGTGCTGGCAACAGTATTGCCGGCTGCGTCAGTCGATCCGGCCTTGCCGGCATTGATCTTGTCGAGCATGACCGAGAGCGCCGAGCGGGTCTGCGAGGGCAGGCTGGAATAATCGTGGTCGGTCGTGCTGCTGCTGGAGCTGCTCTCTGAAGAGCCGCCCTTGATCACCTGCAGTGCGATCTGCGCGGTCTGCAGCCTGATGTTGGAAACAGAAGAAACCATCTCAAAATCTCTTTGTCGGTCCTCGCGCGCAATGCGCAAAGGCGTTTAACGGATAGCGATCGGCGTCGATGACGCCGGCAAAAGCACGTCTGGATTGAGAAACCCCAAGACGGATCGCTACACTTCAAACTTTGCGTGTGGCTTGCGAAATGACGACAAAATGATGCCGGCAGCGATGGATGAATCGCTGCCGGCGCCAGAGAAATCAGGATTTGCCGGTCAGGCCTTCACGGCCACCATGAAGAGACGCGGGAATTTCAACAGCACCTTGCCGTCGGCCGCCTTTGGATAGACCCTGTCGACGCGTTGCAGATAGTCGGCCAGAAACGCCTCGCGATGCTCTTCGCCGGCATGGTCGAGATAGGGGCGAAGACCCGTTCCCTTGACCCATTCGACGATGGCAGCCGCGTTGTCCATCGGATGATTGTAGATCGTATGCCAGATGTCGACCCGCGACGACTTGGCGATCAGCCGGCTGTAATAGGTCGAAGGAGGTGGCAGCACGTTGCGACGTACGCTCTTCTTCTCGAAGGCACCCTTCCACGGGCCGGCATGCGCCGTCTCCTCCATCATCAGATGGCTCGGCTCGCCGAGATTGTCGGGCATCTGCACGGCAAGCACGCCGCCCGGCGCCAGCCCGTCCATCAGTCTGTCGAAAATGTCGAGATGGCTGGGCAGCCACTGGAACACGGCATTGGCAAAGAGCAGGTCCGCCGGCTCCGAGGGCTGCCAGGTGGAAAGGTCGGCCTCCACGAAAGCCGTGCCCGGCAGACGCTTGCGGGCTGCCTCCAGCATGTTCAGGTCGCTGTCGAGACCAGACACATTTTGCGCGCCGTAGCGGTCGATGATCAGCTCGGTCGAATTCCCCGGCCCGCAGCCGAGATCGACGGCGTGGCGCAGCTCCGTCAGGGGTACCTGCGCCAGCAGGTCGCGCGCCGGGCGCGTGCGCTCATCCTCGAATTTCACATATTGGCTGGCTGACCATGCCATCGTTTTTCTCCTGATATCAGGCCACGTCCTCGACGCGGCGGATGCGAACTTTGTCGATACGAACCGACCGATTCAGGCGGCCAGAATCGCCGCACTAGCGCTTGCACATTTCCGATCTCGACGAATGTCAGCGGGTTCAGCGAAGGTTTTCTTTTATCGGCTTGTAGCAGGCATCGGTGTCGCCGATCTCGGTTTTGCTGATGGGCTTCCATGTATTCCGATCAAAGTCAAAGAACTCGATGAAACACTTGTTGACGTCGTAACTCAGCCACTGGACGGCAACAAGTCGGCTGTCCCGGCTATAATCCAGGTTCAGATACATGTTGTCTTCGCCACCACGGGGGAAAGATGCCGGACGACCGGTCTGGTTGTCGGCGACTATGGCGAAAGAACACCCTGCACCGCAACCAATCTGGATAAGCGTATAGTGTCCTGCAAAATTCGGTCCTTCGCGCATTCCCTCGCGGATGCGCGTTCTGAAGCTGTTGAACTCACGGTCTCGCCTTTTGAAATCCGGCAACACTGTCTTTCCGGTAAACCGACCTTGAATCGGGAAGTCGCTTGCGTTTGGCCGCTTGACCTTGATTGCGGGAGACGCTGCGGCGACTGCTCTGTCCTGTTGAGGTGACGCAGCATCGCAAGCGCGCCATTCCATCTGGTACCCGTACTCGCCTTCACGGCCATAACACCAGCCCACAGCCTGGAGCTTCGTTCCGACGGTCTCGCGCCGGTCGCAGGCCGCCATTGTCTCGGCAGAATCTCCGCTGCCGCCTCGGCACGCAGTATTCTGCTCCTTCCATTGCGATATCAGGCGAGTGGGTTGGGACGCGCCCTTGTCGGTCGCTATGACCTTCCCCGTCTCCGAGATAATGGTTCCGGCCCTCTGGTCCCAAACGAGCGAGAATTCCGCTGTCCCCGAAGACACCCGGTCATCAACGTCGCGCTTGGCGTACCAATCAAGGACGCCATCTATCCTGCAGGTCTCCGAACATGTCACCCGCGCCGACCCAGGTTTCACACTGTAGGCTCGGATCGGCCATCTTGATGCGAAGTCTCGTTTTTCACGAATTACGATCGCTTTGGGAGTAGCCTTGCCGTAGAAGTCGACCGTGTCGGCGTAAGCCTTCTCCACGAAATCAAGCGCTTCGGAATTCCCGCGGGACCATGCGTCGTGGTAAGTTGCCACAAAGGCGAGAGCCTTTTGCTCGGTCGTCAGTGGAGTGACTTCAGTATTTGTCGAGGGCGGGACGGTGGTCGGAGCCGCTTCGGTCGATGCAGCGCGCTCCGGCAGAGCGGGCAGACTGCCCCACGTGACCTTGTAGTTCTGCATTTCGTTCGCGGTGAGATATCGCATGTCATCGCTGGGAACCGATAAGCTAAGCTGGAGCAGCTTGGGATCGACATCCATCTCGATGAGGTATGTCATGATCTCTGCGGTCATCGCCTGAACCGCGGCGACAGCAGCATTGCCTTCGATATTGCTCTCCGGCGAGAAGGAAGACTGGTGGACGCCGATCGCGCCTGGCTCCGCTTGGCGGTTCACGCCGCCGACAAACGACAGCGCACAAGCAGAGGCACATTGCGAGGACCGAAGCTGCAGAGTTGATAATCCTAGCGACCGGATCATTCGCCCATAGGCCATTGCCGAGAGAACGTGACCACCATTGCTGTCAAAGGTGATTACCTTGGCTCCGCTTGCCGCAACTTCGCGGGCAAGCAGTTCGGGATTGTCGGATTGGCTAAACTCACCTTTGAGGAGCAGAACCGGGGAGGAATTATCAATCGGCACACGCTGAATTGTGATGTCTGCGCATGCAGTTCCGAACCAGATTGTCGACGCCAAGATCCCTAAAACGACAGTACGCAGAAACACGACCACAAATCCCCAGACACCGCGAAATATATGCTAGCGCATCAACCGTTGCGCGCAATACGAAAGCTATGCTTGGGTTTCTCAAATAGAGAATGTGTTTAACGCGCAGCCTACCGTCGGAGACGATCTCTTCGCTGGCCGTTGCGCGGCGTCAAGAGAAACTGACGGCGCTTACGCCGCCAGGATCGTGATCCCGTGGGCGTTTGCAGCGGCCCGCATACGCGCCACCGTTTCCGGCGACGGGCTGCCCTGCGGCTGCTCGGTAACGCCCTCGGTCTCTATGAATTCTGCCATTTCGCGATCGACGATGGCGGAAAAGACTGCGGGGACGGTTCCGTTGTTGGAATAGCCGTGCACCATGAAGGGGGCGATGGTGACGATGTCGCCCGCGCTCGCCTGGATCTCTTCCGGCCCGGTATCGGTCAGCCGCCAGATCGTCAGCGTACCTTCGATGATCCGGAAGACTTCCGGGCTTGCATGGGCGTGACGCGGCGTCTTACCGCCGGGCGCAACCGTCATGTCGAAGATGTTCAGCCAGTTGCCGGTGAGTCGAGCCCGTCGCTCGACCTTGTCGCCCAGCACGAAGAAGCTTCTTGCCTCCGTCCGGGCATCTGTTTTCACAAATGAGTTGGACATGGTGTCTCTTTCTTTTTCTTGCGGGGCGGTCCGATAGACCTTCGCGGTCGTTTTGGCAACCGCCGCAAAATCGGGGGAGGGGCGAAGAACAAGCGACTTTGCGCGCTTTCAGGCTCCGAAGCCGACCGCGATCATATCGGTATGGCTTCCCCGCAGCGCAAGTGCGACAGGTTGGCCGTCGTCTTTTCTGTAATATCGGCGACACAGAAGAGGCGCATAGAACGCGCCGATCCTTCCCTGCCAATCCGGCATACCATCAGCGGAGCACCCCCATGTCTTCTCTTCCCATCGTCGGCGCCGCCATGACGATCAACGAACTCGAAAACCATCGTGATTGGCTCTTCGAAAAGTCTCGTGATCTCGAACTGCAGAGCTTCATCAATGCAGATGTTCTGAATGGCGATTGGACCCCGCGCGCCGATCACGTCAGGAGGCTGCTCGACGGCTACAAGGGCCGCGTCGGCATCCATGGTCCGTTCTGGGGATTCGTCATCGCCTCGCAGGATCCGGATATCCGCGCCGTCGTCTCCCGCCGCATGCTGCAGGGCCTCGATGTCTGCGCTGCGATCGGCGGCACGCATATGGTCGTCCACAGCCCCTATACGACGTGGGGCTACAACAATCTCGACAACAATCCCGGCGAGCGCGAAAGCATCATCGATTACTGCCATCAGACGATGCGCGATGCGGTGAAGCGCGCCGAGGAAATCGGCTGCACCCTCGTCATCGAAAACATCGAAGACAAGGACCCGCATATCCGCGTGGCTTTGGCCGAGAGCTTCAACTCGCCGGCCGTCGCCGTCTCGATCGACACCGGCCATGCCCACTATGCCCACGGCTCCACCGGCGCCCCGCCTGTGGATTATTACGTCCATGCCGCCGGCAACCGCCTCGGCCATGTGCACCTGCAGGATGCCGATGGTTATGCCGACCGCCACTGGGCGCTGGGCGAAGGCACGGTCAACTGGCGTGCGATCTTCGCTGCCCTTGCCAAGGTCGAAAGCAACCCGCGCCTGATCATCGAGATCAAGGACAAGTCGAAGATCATCGCTTCGGCTGAATACCTGGCTTCGATCGGCGTCGCCCAGTAACCGAGACAGGCGGCGGGCTGATCATCCCGCCGCCGTCCGCTTTCAGGCAGGCGCATCCTTCGACCGGTGCGTGAAGGCAACCGGCAGGCAGAGCACGTAGAAACCTGCGCCCAGGACCCAGACAAGCCCCGGGAAAACACCGCGCGAAGCGAAGTAGATGGTGCTGATCGCCAGCGGCCCGATGATCGAGGCAAGGCTGGTCATGCTCGCAAGCAGCCCCTGCGCACGTCCCTGATGGTCGCTGTCGACGCGCCCTGTCACCAGAGACTGCAGGGCGGGCGCCCCGATGCCGCCGAGGCAGAAGAGCGGCATCAGCAGGAAGGCCATCCAGCCCTCTGTCACCAGCGCGATGATGATATAGGCGGCGCTGTCGGCGACGATGCCGATCAGGAGCGCACGGTGCTCCCCCCATCTTTCGCTGATCGGCCCCGCGATGAAGGCCTGCACGACGGCATGGAAGAAACCGAAAGCGGCGAGTGAGAGCCCGACCATCATCGGCGACCATGAAAACTTGTCCTGACCATAGAGCACCCAGATCGTGCCGCCGACCTCGCCGACAAGCGCAAGGATGAAATAGGCGCCGGCGAGGGGCAGCAGCAGCCGGTAGCCCAGCAGCCAGCGGAAATGCGCCAGCGGCGAAAACTCGTGGCTCTCGGCTTCTGTACCGGTTCTGCGCGTCTCCGGCAGAAGGAAGAGGGCCATCAGCAGGTTGGCTGCATTGAGCCCTGCAGCGGCGATGAAGGGCAGCCGCACGGAAAACTCACCCAGCACGCCGCCGATCGCCGGTCCGGCGATGAAGCCGATGCCGAAGCAGGCGCTGAGCTGACCGAAGCGGCGCGTGCGCTCGGCATCTTCGGTAATGTCGGTCACGCAGGCGGCAGCGACCGCGTTGCTGGCACCGGTAATGCCGGCGATCGCCCGGCCGATGAAGAGCAGCCAGAGCGATGGAGCAACGGCCATGAACACGTAGTCGAACGCCGCCCCGCCAAGCGACAGCATCAGCACCGGCTTGCGGCCGAACCGGTCCGACAGCGACCCAAGCACCGGAGAGAAGATGAACTGCATCAGCGCATAAAGCGCCAGAAAGGCACCGAATCGCCATCCGAGATTGTCGGTATGGCCGACATCCTCCAGGAGCCGCGGAAAGATCGGCAAGGTCAGCCCGATGCCGGCCGCATCGAGGATGACGGTGGCATAGATGACGGTGAGCGCCTTTTTCATGGGATTACCCGAAAATTTATCACTGATAAGTTCCTTATCGCTGATAAATTGAAATGGCAACAGGGAATGGAAACAGGATGAAGGTGGATCGGGCGCAGATCGTCGACCAAGCGCTGAAGCTCTTGAACGAGGTGGGCATCGATGCCCTCTCCACACGGCTGCTCGCCGATCGGCTGAATGTGCGCCAGCCCGCGCTTTACTGGCATTTCAAGAGCAAGCGGGCGCTGATTGAAGCCATGGCCGAGGAGATCATGGCGCGCGGCCACACCCACGACTGGACGGTCGTGCCTGAGAACTGGCGGGACTTCATGCTCGAAAACACCCGTGATTTCCGTCGCACGCTCTTGAGCTATCGCGACGGTGGCCGCGTGCATGCCGGCACGGAAACCAGTCCGCAGGACCTTCCCAATGTCGAAGCCCATATCGCTGTCCTCGTCGGAGCGGGCATGGAAGCGGAATTCGCCATGGAACTGCTCGTCGCCCTTGCCCGCTACACGGTCGGCTGCGTCATCGAGGAACAGACAGAACCGCCGCCGGAGCAGGAAAAGCTCGACGCAGCCGCAGCCGATTTCCCGCTCACACACCGGGCAATTGTGCATTACCGCAAATCCGGCCACGAAGCTTTCTTCGAAGCCGGGCTGCAGATGATGATCTATGGCGCTGAACGGCGGCTCGCAGAGCGCGCCTGATGCTCAGTCGCGCATTGCCCAGCGAATCCCGGCAGCGACAGACAGTCCCAGCATCGGCCAGATCGCCCAGAATGTCCCGTGCCATGTCAGCATGTTGATGGCGACGATTCCAACGCCGATGACGGCAAGCGCGGCGACGCGATGGTCGAAACGGTCCTGCATGCGCACCCAAATCATGGCCGCGACGAAGGCGAAGGCGAGCAGCGGCCATACAGCCCAGAACTCCCCCTCCCAGGTGGCAATATTGATGATCAAGATCATGGCGCCGATGACAGCCAGAATGCCGCCAAGCTTGCGCAGCCTGCCGCGCGGTGCCACCGATCGTGGTTTCGGCATCTCGACAGGCTGTTCGGGAGCGGCCGCCGGCTTCTGTGGCTCCGGACCGACAGCGCCGATGCGGACGGCATAGCTTGGCACCGCGTCGGCGATATTCTTCATCTCCAGGGCCCCCAGGAAATCGAATCCGACTGCCACCTTGTTGCGCACCTGGTCATAGACCGTGTTGGAGATCACGATCCCTCCGGGCGGTGCAGAGGCCTGCAGGCGGGCCGCGATATTGACGCCGTCGCCATAGATATCCTCACCTTCGACAATGACATCGCCGAGGTTGATGCCGATACGGAAGAGCATGCGTCCGTCCATCGGTCGCGCCGCATTCTTGCCGGCAAGCTCGTTCTGAACGTCGATTGCCGCCCGGACCGCCTCGACAACGCTCGGAAAATCGGCAAGCAACCCGTCGCCCCAGGTGTTGACCACTCGCCCGCCATGGGAGGCGATCAGGCGCGACATGGCATCGCGATAGTGCTTGAGCATGGCGAGCGTGCCTTCCTCGTCCTCGCCCATCATGCGCGTATAGTCCTGCACGTCGGCTGCAAAGATCGTTGTCAGCTTGCGTTGTGTCTCGCTCATGAACTCCCCCATCGCCGCCGGCATATCGCTGGCTTCGTCACTCTATAGATGGGATCGCAACCTTCGGTTCGGTAGCCCGACGGCACGGGCCACCGTTTTGCGACCACCTAGAACTGTGTAATCACACTGATGCCGGTGCCCTCGGCCCTGTCGAGCGTCATCAGCGCCGGTACTGCCTCTTCAAGGCTGATGCGTCTGCCGATCAGTTTCTGTGGCGCGATCTTGCCGGCAGCGAGCATGGACATCATCGCATCATAGCGCCAGGCCTGCATGCCGTGGCTGCCGTAGATTTCCAGCTCATGGCCGATCACCTGCGCCATCGGGATTTGCGGCGTCGAATGCTCGCCGAGCATCAGCCCCACCTGCACATGCCGGCCGCGCCGGCGCAGGTTCTTGATCGAATTGAAGCAAGTGACAGGGTGGCCGAGCGCATCGATGGAAACATGCGCGCCACCCTTGGTGATCTCACGCACCGCTTCGGCCACGTCGCCGACCGCGGAAGCATTGATCGTGGCGACAGCCCCGCATTCGCGCGCAAAGGCAAGCTTCTCCACGGAAATATCGATGGCGATCGCATTGGCCCCCAGTGCACTGGCGATCATGATCGCCGAAAGCCCGACGCCACCGCAACCGTGCACGGCGATCCATTCGCCCGGGCCGGTGCGCGCCTGGTCGGCGACAGCGCGGAAGGAGGTGGCGAAGCGGCAGCCAAGGCTCGCCGCGGTGGCATCGTCCACGCTTTCTGGCAGATGCACCAGATTGGTGTCGGCATAGTCGATCCCGACATATTCGGCGAATGAACCCCAATGGGTAAAGCCCGGCTGAAACTGGTTGGGGCAGACCTGCTGGTTGCCGGAATGGCATTCGCCGCAATGGCCGCAGCCGGAAACGAAGGGCACCGTCACCCGATCGCCGACCTTGAAGCGTACGACGCCCTTGCCGGTCGCGACGATCTTGCCCGCAAGCTCGTGGCCCGGCACATGCGGCAGACGGATATCCGGGTCATGGCCCATCCAGCCGTGCCAGTCGCTGCGGCAGAGGCCGGTCGCGCCGACCTCGATGACCACGCCGTCTTCCGAAGGCGTCGGGTCCGGCACGGTGCGGATCTCAGGCGCCTGTTCGAAGGCTTCGTAATACATGGCTTTCATCTGTTCATCTCCTTGTCCGCCCGCGCCTTTCCGCCTGCCATGATGGCACGCGGCAGTGGCATCCATCCAGTCGGCCTTTCATCATTTTCCTTTATGCACCCATCGTTTTAGCACCATCAAACGCGCATCAATATTTCAATCGTAACGCGGTCTCCGGCATTTTCTTGCGTCGATGTTTCAACCGTCAATTTGCGCTTGACCGCCCCCGGCAGTGAGGATTTTGCTTTGCCGACTTCAGGAGGAGAGCTGAAATGCGCGTCGATACGTCACCCCGCACGACCACATGGACCTATGTCGACGGAGAATGGATTACCGGCAACCCGCCGCTGATCGGGCCGACTTCGCATGCCATGTGGCTCGGCTCCACGGTCTTCGACGGCGCCCGCTGGTTCGACGGCATTGCGCCCGATCTCGACCTGCATTGCCAGCGCGTCAACCGCTCTGCAGTCGCCATGGGCCTGAAGCCACTCAAGACCGCCGAAGAGATCGAGGCGCTGACTTGGGAAGGGGTCAAGAAGTTCGATGGCAAGACGCCGATCTATATCAAGCCGATGTATTGGGGCGAGCATGGTTCGCCTGGCAGCGTCGTGACTGTCGACGGTGAATCGACGCGTTTCGCACTCTGCCTTTTCGAAGCGGCAATGGGCGGCCATGGCGGTTCATCGCTCACCGTATCTCCCTATCGCCGCCCGACACCGGAAACCGCAATGACCGACGCCAAGGCGGGCTCGCTCTATCCGAACAGCGGTCGGGCAATTGCCGAAGCGAAAAGCCGCGGCTTCGACAACGCGCTGATACGCGACACGAACGGCAATGTCGTGGAAACCGCCTCGTCGAACATCTTCATGGTCAAGGACGGGGTGATCCTGACGCCTGTCGCCAACCGTACCTTCCTCGCCGGCATTACCCGGCAGCGCATTCTCGGCCTGCTGCACAAGGCCGGCTTCGACGTGCGCGAGGCGACGCTCTCGGTCGACGATTTCATGGGTGCCGACGAGATTTTCACGACCGGCAACTATTCCAAGGTGGTCGGCGTCAACAGGCTCGACGGCCGCAATTTCCAGGAAGGTCCGGTCACCCGCAAGGCGCTGGAACTCTATATGGATTGGGCCTACGGCCGCTCCGCGAGTGATGAGTAGCAAGCTGCGCTGCCGCGCGGTGCTGCAATAGATCCAGTGAATCAACGGCAGCAGCGAACGCCCCAAGCCATGCGAAGGGCCTGCGGTACGGCGCGGTTCACCTACCTCACCCTGTACAACTCAACCCCGTCAGGGAAGCCCTTCAACCGATGGCTTCCCGCCGAAACCGCATCCTCCGGCTTCACCGCCTCGAAAAATGCCTCCGACATCAGCAACTGTTCCCCAAGCTCGCTGCATGCGCCCTGGATACGGCTGACAAGATTGACGTCCCCGCCGATCAGCGTGAAATCCAGTCGCCGGCCGGAGCCGATATTGCCGTAGCTGACCTCGCCATGATGCAGCGCGATGCCCGCCTTGGCGCCGATGCCGTCATATTTGAACCCATCGAGCGCTTCGAGGATCGCCCGTGCCGCCGAAAGCGCTGCATTGCAGGTACGCGTCGCATCATATCCGGGGAAGAAGGCGAGCACCGCATCGCCCATGAACTTCAGCACTTCGCCGCCTTCGTGCGTAATCGCCGGAATGACCCGGTCGAAATAGGCGTTCAGCAACCCGAGCACCGTTTCGCCTGGCAGGCGGTTAGAGAGTTCGGTAAAACCTCTGAGGTCGCAGAGCAGGAGGGCCGCCTGCATGGATTCGATTTCGCCCTGGCGGATGCGGCCGGCCAGGATGCGGCTCGCCGTCAACGGGCCGATATAGGTGTCGAGCAGGCTGAGTTCGACCTGGCGCAGGATACGGAGTTCACTGGTATTGCGCAGCGCCGGGATTATGCGTTCGATCACCTGCATTTCCGATGATGTGAAACCGCCCGGCCGCTTGGTGCCGAAGATCGCGGCGCTGACCGGGCCATCGGCATTGCAGAGCGGAGCGATCATCAGCTGCACCAGAGCGCGTCCGGCAAAGACATCGATATGCTGCCAGCGGCCATGTGGGCTCTGGCCCGGACCGACGACGAGCATTTCGCGGCTTTCGAAAACCCTCTGAAGCGGCGTGTTGGCAATGGCTAGCCGCGTTCCGTGCTCGCGGTCATGGATCTCGACCGGTTCGCCTGGCGCCCAGGCGATGGTGCGGCCGATATATTCCGGATGCAGCGTCATGAGATGCAATGTCAGCCGGTCGACCGGAACGCCGAGCGCACGCAGGCGGCGGCCAAGGCCGGAGACAAGGCCGACCTCGTCGAGGGCATGGCATTCGTCGCCGGTCAGCCATTCGATGAGGCCGAGCACCGCCGTCGTGTTGAGACTGCCGGCGGGCGCCCTGGTTTCAACGGCGTAGTCGATGTCGAGCAGATTGTTCATGGGTGTTCTCCTCCTTGGGATGGGCGCGCTCAGTGAGCGCCACCGCCGGAGACTTGGCCGGGTTTCTTGAGGAGCAGGGTGGCAAGCAGGGCCACCACAAGGGCGACGCCGAGCAGGAAGAAGGTGTCGCTGAAAGCCATGATATTGGCCTGCTTGCGCAGCTTCAGCGCGATGGCAACGACTGCCTTGTGAGTGGCAAGCGCCTGATCGGTGGCGCCATGGTTCATGAAGTAAGCGGTCATCCTGGCGACACGGTCGCGGGTGGCTTCCTCGAAGACCGAGACCGAGTTGGTCAGGATATTCGAATGGAACTGCTCACGCTTCGACAGGAAGGTCTGCAGCGAGGCAATGCCGACGGCACCGCCGAGATTGCGCATCATGTTGAAGAGCGCGGAAGCCGAGCCGGCATTCTCCGGCTCTATGCCTGCTGTGGCGATCGCCGAGAGCGGCGTGAAGACCAGTGCCTGACCAACGGCACGCACGACATTCGGCCAGAAGAGCTGATCGCTCGCATAGTCGCCTGTCATATGAACGTTCATGAAGTTCGAGACGGCAAAGAGCGCAAAGCCGACGATGATCAGCAGGCGAATATCGAACCGCTTCATCAGGCGCGGCACCAGCGGAATCAGCAGGAGCTGCGGGATGCCGGTCCAGGCAAGCACAAAGCCGATCTGCTCGGAGTTGTAGCCCTGGATGCGGGCCAGGTAGATCGGCAACACGAAGACCGAGCCATAGAGCGCGATACCCAGCAGGAAATTCGCAAGGATGCCGAAGCCGAAATTACGGCGGGCAAACAGCCGCAGGTTCAGGAGCGGATGGGCGACCTTCAGTTCGATGATGAGAAAGAGCGTCAGCGAGACGGCCGCGATGATCGAGAGGCGGACGATGAACTCCGAGCCGAACCAGTCCTCCTTGTTGCCTTCTTCGAGCACGGTCTGAAGCGCGGCAAGACCGATCGCCATGGTGATGATGCCGGGCCAGTCACCCTTGGCGAGCAGGCCGAGGTTCATCGGCGCACGGTCGAGCGAAGCCCAGAGCATGCCGACCATCAGGGCGCCGGGAACGAGGTTGATATAGAAGATATATTCCCAGCCCCAGTTTTCGGTGAAATAGCCGCCGATGGTCGGGCCGATCGCCGGCGCAAACGTCGCCGAGAGCGCAAAGAGCGCGAGGCCGATGGGCTGCTTGGGCTTGGGCAGCAGCGTGATGATGATGGTGAAGGCCATCGGGATCAGCACGCCGCCGGTAAAGCCCTGGATGGCGCGCAGGATGATCATCTGCTGCAGGTTGACAGCGAAGGCGCAGGCGACCGAGAAGACCAGGAAGAGGATGGCGTTGACCAGCAGATAGTTGCGGACCGAAAAGACCCGGGCAAGCCATGCGCTGAGCGGAATGACGACGATCTCGGCAATCAGATAGGAGGTCGAGATCCAGCCGCCATCGTCGGTGCCGGCGCCGATAGCGCCCTGGATATCGGCCAGCGAAGCATTGACGATCTGGATGTTGAGGATCGCCATGAAGGCGCCGAGCGTGGAGCCGACGACGGCGGTCCACATGCGAAGCGGGCTCATGACGGGTTTGGCAGCAGGGACGATCGCAGCGGCAGGGCGCGCGACCGAATTGCTGTTTGCGGCGATCTGAAGCGTAGCCATGACTTATCTCCTTCCGGCTCTGCGGAAAACTGTCTCATGACGCTGTTCGGGTGATAATTGAGAAAGGAATGGAAGGATCATCCAGCAGGGGTGGATAATCCTTCCGCCGCGGCCGCGGAGGTCTGGGCGGCCTTGGTATCGATGTCGGGGATCACGGACATGCCCGAGCGCAGCAGGCCGGCAAGGCGTTCGTCGTCGATGACGATCTTGACCGGGATGCGCTGGACGATCTTGGTGAAGTTGCCGGTGGCGTTGTCCGGTGGCAGCAGCGAGAATTCGAGGCCGCTGGCCGGCGAAACGCTGTCGACATGGCCCTTGATCGCAACATCGGGGAAGCTGTCGACCTTGATCTCGACCGTCTGGCCGGGGCGCACAAAGGTCAGCTGCGTTTCCTTGAAGTTAGCGATCACATAGACCGCATGCAGCGGCACGACCGCCATCAGCTGCGTGCCCGAGGTGACATACTGGCCGACGCGGATCGAGCGGGCACCGACCGTGCCGTCAACAGCGGCGACGATTTCCGTGTAGGAAAGATTAAGCTCCGCCTGACTGGCGGCAGCAACGGCGCGGTCGCGCTGGGCAAGCAGCTGTTCACGCTGGGTCTGCAGCACCGGCACCTTGTTCTCGGCGGCGACGACAGCGGCCTGATCGCGCTCGACCGCAGCGGCGGCCTGATCCTTCAGCGACTGGCTCTGTTCGGCGCGGGATTGCGTTCCGGCACCATTGGTAATCAGCCGGCCGGCACGGGCCGCATCGGATTGGGCGAAGACAAGCGAAGCCTGCGAGGCATCGAGTGTCGCGTGGGCCTGTTCGATGATCGACTGCTGCAGCGAGATCTGCGCGTCGAGATTGGTGACGGCAGCCTCGGCTGCTTTCACATCGGCCTTGGCCTGCGAGAGCGCTGCCTGGAAATCACGGTCATCGATGCGGGCGAGAACCTGTCCGGCCTTGACCGTGTCATTGTCGTTGACGAGCACCTGCTTGATATAGCCGGCGACCTTCGGGGCGACCGTCGTATAATCGGCCTTCACATAGGCATCGTCGGTGGATTCGATGAAGCGGCCGACGGTCCAGTAATGGTGACCGAAATCACCGGCGAAGGCGGCGCCGGCGAGCAGGGCTGCGGCGATCACGGCGCGCTTGAAGAACTTGCGGCCATTCTTCTTCGGGGTCTCCACGGCCGCTGCCGCTGCAGCCATCGCTTCGGCGGCGGGGGCGCTTTCGGCCGGCTGGACGGTCTTGAAAGCTTCGTTGCGGGGCAGTTCAACCATTGTCCTTCTCCATTCGTCTTTGCTTCGTTCGTGCGAAGCCCTGTTCGATGAGTGGAAGATGGACCCAGCAGTGCTTTCTGATAATCTGCTCTTTTCGGGAAGGATCATCAACTCTCAGCGGATAATCGAGGAGCGATATGGATCGGCTGACCAGCCTCACAGTCTTCGGTCGGGTGGTGGAGTGTGGCGGCTTTTCCGCTGCCGCGCGGCGCCTCAACATGTCCGTCACCATGGTGGGCAACCATGTGCAATCATTGGAAGATCGCCTCGGCGTACGGCTCCTGAACCGCACCACGCGCAAGGTAAGCCTGACCGAGACCGGCAAATATTATTACGAGCGCTCGTCGCAGATCCTGGCCGATCTCGAAGAGGCGGATCGCGCTGCGGGTGCCCTGAGTTCGACGCCGCGCGGCACGCTGAGATTCTACACCAGCAGCGCCATCGTCCGTTTCCTGCTGCCCGTCATCAACGAGTTCATGACGCTCTATCCTGCCGTCCAGATCGATTTCAACATCGGCGAGCGCGCGGTGGACATGATCGAGGACGGATATGATCTGGTGATCCGCACGACGCCATCGCCGGATTCGAGCCTCGTTGCGCGCAAGCTGACGCCCTGGCGGCATTTCCTCGTCTGCTCACCCGATTATCTGAAGACCCACGCCATGCCGACGACGCCGGCCGAGGTCGCCGAGCACAATTGCCTGCAATATGCATACTATCCCTTTGGCGAGGAATGGCGTTTCGAGGATGCCGAGGGGCGGCAGGAAAGCGTCAAGGTGGGCGGAAGCATCATTTCCAACAGCGCCGAGACGCTGCGCTATCTGGTGCTGAACGGACAGGGCATCTTCCTCGCGCCGAGCTTCGTCGTCTTCGAGGATCTGGAGGCCGGTCGCCTCGTGCGGATGATGCCAGACTATCGCGGCGTCGAGATCCATATCAACGCCGTCTATCCGAACCGCAGCCATCTGCCGACCAAGGTGCGGCTGTTACTGGATATGCTGGTGGAGCGGTTCGCCGAACACCGCAAATGGATGGCGTGATAAAGCGTCCGTTGGGACTGTTTATCCCATCGAACGCTGTCTGGGATCATCTCAGGCGACTTGCAAGACGATCTTGCCCTTTGCATGCGGGCGTTTGCCCTCCAGCATCTCATGCGCCGTGATTGCCGCATCGAGTGGCAGCACATCGCCGACATTCGTTTCGAGTTCGCCGGCATCGACCATCGCAGCGATGTCACGGAGCTCCTTGGTCGTGACATTGACGAGGAAGAAGAGCGCTTCGACGCCTTTGGCCTTGGCAAGCTCCTGATCCGGCTGCGAGACGGCCGAAATCAACCTGCCACCCTGCTTCAACACCGCGAAGGAACGCGTCTGCGTCTCGCCGCCGACAAGATCGATGACGGCATCGACATCGCCAGCGAAATCCTCGAAGCGCTGGCTGCGGAAGTCGACAACCACGTCGGCGCCGAGCCGCTTGACGGTGTCGATATCGCCGCCGCTGGCCGTCGCGATCGCTTTCAGCCCGGCCTTGTGGGCGAATTGCACGGCATAGGCGCCGACATTGCCGGCCGCGCCATGGATGAGGACAGTTTGTCCGGCGGTAAGCTTGGCATGGTCGAACAGCGCCTGCTTCGCGGTAACGGCGATAACGGGGATCGAGGCAGCTTCGACATGGCCGATGCTTTTGGGCTTTGCAGCAATCATCCCGGCGACTGCAATCGCATATTGCGCATAGGCGTCGATGAAGCGGGGATTGGTAACGCCATAGACGGCATCGCCGCGGGCCACGTGCGTAACACCTTCGCCGACCGCTTCGATCGTGCCCGAGAGATCGGAACCGAGTGTCAGCGGCAAGGGCTGGGGCAGGGCGCTGTTGCCGGATCGGATCCAGCCATCCCAGGGGCCGACACCGGCCGCATGCACCTTGATCAGAACCTCTTCCTTACCGGGCGCGGGGATCTCGACCTGCTCCTGAATGATAGCTTCCGGCGGTCCGAACGCGTGGACCCTGCAGGCTTTCATGGTTTTATCTGTCTTCGCGACATTCTCCGCTGAGGTGGTCATTGTTCGCTCCTTTGTGTGACCGGGCTCCCGGTTTCGATGGAGTGAAGATGCCGCCATCGAAGGCTTTCGATAATCCATGCTGTTCGGGAAGGATTATCAACCATCAAAGGATAATCCGGTCCGGCGGCGCTTCCTGCCGGACCGGCATTCTATCACGGCCGGACCGGAGAGCCGACATATCCGGCGGACTGGATATAGGCGATGGGCGCAAAGAAATTGCCGCCGGCATCGAAGGCCATAAGCCCTTCCTCGCTCAATGCCGCCTGTACGGCCGGGCGGGCAGCGACGCGCTTCATGAAGGCGGGAATAGCTGGAAAAAGATCGAGATCGATCGCAATCCAGGGCGACCAGTTGAGGCAGACGAAGAGATAGGCGTCCGCGACCGTGAAGTTCTCGCCGGTGAGATAAGGGCCGGCAAGCCTTCCGTTGATCCAGCCGAGGCGCTTCTGAACGACCGCACGCAACGCCTCATGCACGATAGCGTAATCAGCATTGAAGAGCATCACCATCGGCTTGTGCAGCTCCGATGTGATGAAGTTCAGCAGGGATTGCACCTGATTTCGGCCGAAGCTGCCGATCTCGGGCAGCATGCGTCTTCCATCAGGAGCGCTGTCTGCAAGAAACTGCACGATCGCCGGCCCCTCCGTCAGTACCTTGCCATCATCGAGCATAAGCGCCGGCACATAGCCGTTGCCATTGATGGCGAGATAGTCCTCGCCGTTGCTGGTGCGATGTGTCTTTCGATCGACCGTGATGAGATCGATATCGATACCGAGCTCCCGGCAGACAATATGCGGCGAGAGCGAACAGGCGGCCGCGTGCATATAGAGCTTCATGTTTTCCTCCTCCTGCGACGGTGCGAGGCCGTCCGCATCAATCCGTTGGACATTTGTACTATTTCGCATAAAATTCTCTTGGTCAATTATTTTATGCGAAATGGTACAAAATGAGCGAGAAGAAGCGCGGGCGTCCACGGGCCTTCGATGCGAAGGTGACCTTGCAGAAGGCAAGGGAAGTCTTCTGGGATCGGGGCTTTGCCGGTACGTCGCTGGATACGTTGAGTGCCGCTACTCAGCTCAATCGCCCGAGCCTCTATGGCGCCTTTGGAGACAAGGAAGACCTCTATCTCGATGCACTCGAGGGCTATCGCGCAGAGAGTATGGATGTGCTTGCCGATGCGCTCGATCCATCGCTGCCGCTGCGCGAAAACCTCGCACGTGTCTATCAACGTGCTCTGGAGATCTATCTTCACGGCGAAACAGCCGCGCGCGGCTGTTTTCTCATCGGAACCGCAACAGCCGAGGCGATCCAGCATGAACGGGTTCGGGAAGTATTGAGCCGAAGCCTGGACGATTTCGACGGCGAGATCGAAAAGCGCCTGAAGCTCGCGATAGAGCGGCGCGAGTTGCCGGATGGAGGCGACCCTCACACTCTTGCAAGGCTCGCCTCCGCCGTCATGCATTCGCTGGCCGTGCGCGCTCGCGCCGGCGACAGTCGCGAGACGCTGGAAGCCCTGGCACAGTCCGGCGTCGACATGATTTGCGGTAAAGCCTGAACCTCAGGCTTCCTCGCTCTTCGTGCGCACCAGCCATGTGAAGGCCGCACCCGCAAGAAGCAGGACGCAGGTGCCGAGAAAGACTGCCGGCATGCCGATATGCCCGCCGACAAAGCCGCCGAGAACGGGCCCGGCGACCTGTCCCACATATTGCGAAGAGATGGACAGGCCCAGAATACTGCCGGCGGCACTATCAGGCACACTATGCCGGATGACCGCGGTGATGCAGGGCAACAGCCCGCCAAGCGCCAGTCCCATCAGGAAGCGCAGGCCGATCAGTTGCCATGAGGCGTTCACGAAGGCCTGCGGAATGAGCAGCAGTCCCGCGATCGCGAGCGCGCCGGCAATGACCGGCCAATGGCCGATCCGGTCGGCAAGCTTCCCGAGCCGCGAGGCAGACAGAATGCTGCCCAGCGCTGCCGCCGACATGACGATGCCGGAAATCATCGTTACCTGGCCCTGGTCGGGCACGATTTGCGCCACATAGACGGTGATGATCGGCTCGATCGACATATTGGCGAGCATCAGCAGCAGCCCGGTCGCCAGCATTGCGACGACCGGCCGCTTGTCGGGAATGGATTTCCAGCCGCCGGATGCCTTGGCTGCCTGTTTGCGGGCCGCCGACTTCTCTTCCTTGATCAGGAAGGTCGTCGCCAGGAAGGCGAAGAAGATCATGCCGCCGGCCGCCAGAAACGTGCCCCGGATGCCGATGATAGGCGGCAGCGCCCCGCCGATCAGAGGACCGACGAGATTGCCGGCCATGATGCCTGACGAGAGCACGCCGAGCGCCCAGGCGGACCGGTCTTTCGGCGTCTGTGTCGCCACCAGCACCATCGAGCCGGATGCATAACCGCCGGCCAGGCCGACGAAAAGGCGCAGCGCCACGAGTTGCCAGACGCTGCCGGCCATGCCCATCAGCGATATGGCGATCGTCATGCCGAGGCTGGCGCGCACCAGCATGAGCTTGCGTCCGTAGATATCGCCGAGCCGGCCCCAGAGCGGCGCCACGCAGGCGGCAGCAAGGAAGGTCGCGCCATAGGCGATGCCCGACCACTGCACGATCGCCGCATGGTCACTTACGCCGAGCTCCTCCACATAAAGCGGAAGGAATGGAAGCAGCAGCGTCATCGCCACAATGGTCGTGAACGAGCCAAGCAGCGAGATGACGAGGTTGCGTTTCCAGTAGGCGGAGCCGGCCGCCACCTTCGCGGCGTCCCATTGCGTATCGGTCATTGCGGATCTTCTTCGGTACAGTCTGGCTAGCGCCAAGATGAAGCTATCCTCACTTTACGCACCGCCCCGCGGCCTGCCAAGGACGGATTCCGCCCGATCAGACCTGCCCCCGGCACAAAAGGCGGCTTGAAAGTCAGGATCGGGCCTCTAACTGATTGCAAATTGAAATCAGATTATCGAAGGAGGAAGCGATTATGACCAGCAGGAACGAGGCCCGGGCACGGATGCTGCGCGATCTCTACGCAGCCTATATCGATCAGCGGAAGGATATCGTCGATGCGATGCTGACGGAGGACTTTACCTTTTCCAGCCCGCAGGACGACCATATCGACCGTGCGACCTATTTCGAGCGCTGCTGGCCGAACGAGCCGGCACTGACAGGCTTCGAGATCGAGTTCCTGGCGGTCGACGGCGAAGAGGCTGTCGTGCGCTACCGGGCCGAGACGACCAGCGGCAAGGCCTTCCGCAATATGGAAAGCTTCCGCTTCGACGGCGAGAAGATTTCAAGCGTCGATGTCTATTTCGGCCGAAACACTGGCTAGAAAAACCGTATCGCCGATGTCGCGATAATGATGATTGAAACTGCGACCATCAGCGGTTTCACCCGCAGCCGCTTGACGAGGATCGCCCCGAAGGGCGCCGCGATCACCCCGCCGATGATCAGGCCCGCTGCGGAGCCGAGCTCCGACCAGCCGAGTGTCAGCAGGAAGGTGATCGAGATCGTCAGCGTCACCGCGAACTCGGTGAAATTGGTCGATCCGATAACCCGCTTCGGATCATGGCCGCGGCCGACGAGCGAGCTGGTGACGATCGGTCCCCATCCGCCGCCGCCGATCGCATCCAGCACGCCGCCGCAAACCCCAACCGGCGGCACCATCCAGTCGCGGACATCACGCTTCGGAGCCGGGTGGAAAGCCTTCCAGAAAATGAGGAGGCCGATCACGATCAGATAGGCCGAGACGAAGGGCTCGATCAGCTTGCCATCGACACTGGCAAGCAGGAAGGCGCCGACGGCCCCGCCGATCATGCCGGCCGGCGCCAGCCGCGCCACGAGCTTCCAGTCGACATTGCGGTGCCAGGCATGGGAAATGCCCGATGCTGCCGTCGTGAACAGCTCCGTCACGTGCGTCATGGCGCTGGCATTGGCGGCTGGCACGCCGAGCGTCAGCAGGCTGGTCGTGGACAGCACGCCGAAGGCCATGCCGAGCGCGCCATCGATGATCTGTGCGCAGAAGCCGATGACGATGAAGAGGAAGAAATCCGTGCTCATGAAAATCCTTGACGAGCAAAGGGCTGACCGAAGGCATACTGCAAACACGCTGAGGGCGAAAAAAGTTCCGGCTCAAACGTTCGGCGAGTGCCGTTTGAGGCGGATGACCTTGAAGAACCCGTTCGGGAAAACCGGCAAGATTTCAATGGCATCGAAGCCGCTCGTGCGCGCCCAGTCGGTGATCCGGCTGATCCGGAAAGACGAGCTCCAGCCGATCCGCCGGGCAAGCGGCGCCACCGCGTCCTCGATTGCTCCCTGCAGCCCTGCGCCGTCGCCGAGCTTGCTGGCCAGGATGATCTCGCCGCCCGGCCGCAAAACACGCGCGCATTCGTCCAGTGCCCGTTCCGGCTCGGGAATGAGCGTGATGACGAAGGGCAGGCAGACGGCATCGAAAGACTTGTCCTCGAAGCTCAGCGCATGAGCGTCCATCACCTGTAGGTGCCGCACGTGGAAAAGCTTGTGGCGGGCAATTTTCTCCCGTGCCTTGGCGATCATATGCTCGGAAATGTCGATGCCCGTCACCCGGGAACGCCGGGGATAGTGCGATAGCACCAGGCCGGTGCCGACGCCGATCTCCAGAATGTCGGTGCCGGCGCCAGCGGCAAGCCGTGCTAGCGTACGATGCCCATCACGCAGGAGACTGCGATAGACCCGGTCATAGACCGGTGCCCAGCGCTGATAGATCTTCTGCTGGTCTTCCGCCTGATTTTGAATTTGACCCCGATTTTGAACTTGTCCCATGAGAGCGCCTCCTCCAGACCCTGCCTTCAAACTCGTGAAGGCAGGCTCCGGTTCCGGCGCATGGCAAAGGACCTGTCCAACCCGCTGCTTTTGCCTTCAGCGGAAAGGTCTTTTCGTGACCAAGGAAGCCTCGATCACTCTGCCGGCGGCGTGCGCAGATTGGTTTCGATGGCGGCAAGCTCGTCATTGACCGAGCCGGCGACCGCGCCACTGCCGCGCAGCGACTTATTGGAAATGTCGATCATCGGCGCGAAGCTGGCGGCCGGCATGCGGACCTCTTCCTTCACCGGCTCTTCGACGGGCAGGGCGTCTGCGAGGCTCGGACGATCGCCGCGGGCCACTTCGAGCTGGCCGCTGAGGATCGCGCGTTCGGCGCGGAGCTGGCGGATTTCCGACTTGGCGATTTCGAGGCTCGTCCGCAGCTGGCCGATTTCGTAGCGGTCGGTGTCGAGGCGCGTATCGAGATCATGCTTGAAGGCTTCGATTTCGCGGTCGCGCTTGCTGCGCTGGTTTTCAGCCTCACGCAGCTTCATGACGAGATCGTTGCTGTGGGCGGCGAGTTCGCGGCGGGCAGCTTCGCTTTCCGTGCCGTTGAGGCGAACGCGGTTGAGCTCGTCGGTCATCCGCTCCAGGCGCGCCAGCGCCGTGGCGAGTTCGCCCTTCGTGCGCTTCAGTTCCGCGCGGGTCGACTGCAGTTCCTCGTCCGTCATCTTGTTGCGGCTGTTGGCCGTCGACAGCAGCTTCTCGACGAGTTCGGACTTCGAACCGATCGCTTCGTGCTTGGTGCGCAGGTTGGCGATTTCGAGCGTCGAGGAGGTTTCCAGCGTCTCGTACTCGGCTTCCAGGCGGCGGTGACGCTCCTCGGAAGCGGCCAGATCCTGCTTCAGGTTGGCGACGGAGGACTGCAGGCCGCGCGTCAGCGCCTCATGCTCTGAAAGATTGGTCTTGAGGTGGGTGCGCTCCTCATTGAGGCGGGCGATTTCGCGCAGCTGGATGCTGTTTTCGCGGCGCGAGCTTTCGGTGAGCAACTGATGGGCCGTGGTTTCCAGCTCCAGCTTCTCGCGGGTACTCGCTAGTTCGCGGCTGCGCGCATCATGATCCTGCTGCGTACGACGAAGCTGCGAGGAAACGTCGTCGAACTGCAGCGCCCGGTCGCGGATCTCGCGTTCGGCGTCGATCAACCGCGCTTCGACGACGGTGAATTCTTCCCGTGTCAGCTCATGCACGCCCTGCAGCTTCACCAGCTCTTCGCGGTAGGTGCCGGCTTCGACGCGAAGCTGGCTGCCGTCGAGCTTCAGCTCCTTGTTGTCGGCGGTCAGGCGCTGGTTTTCCTGATCGGACTTGCGCCGCGCATTGCTCTCATAGTCGAGCAGCGAACTCAAACGCGAACATTCGGCCCTCAGCGCGCCCGTTTCGTTGAGCGAGTGGCTGTGCGCGCCGAGCAGCAAGGAAACCCGCTCCTGCAGCGACGTCAGGCTGACGAGCAGCTCTTCGGAGGATTGCTTGTTCTCCTCGATTGCCGTGCCGAAAGCCTGGAAATCATCAACTTCCGAAACGTTGTACTGCACTGGCGGCCTCTCCACGAGGCCCGTCTGTTCGGTGATGGAAAATGTCTGGCGATGGCTCGATACTCTCGAACCCGGCTTGACCGGTTCTTCATTACGACGAAAAAAGCTCATGACCATCATACGCCCCGAAGTTGATGTCAGAAGTCCCTGAAATGATTTATGCAATGCTAATTAAGCAGATCCTATCAAAGGTTGTACTAACCCTCTTTGATAGCCCTGGATTGCATCTAAGACGCGCGGTTCACCGTCTGTCAAAAGCGCCCACGAGAAATTAACAGTTTTTTATTGAAATATCGGCGGCGTCCCCTAAGCGCGGCTGCGGGACGCGAGCGTGCCTCATTTTCGGGTGCGACGTGACCGCCAGCGAGGAGAGGGATCTATTCCTGTGCGCGGCAGTCTTGGTCTTTTTCGTCGCGCTGCCTGTGCATCCTTGAAAGCGCGGCATCCACTGTGATTTATGCGTGTTGGGAGAGCCCGTCACGAGAGGCAATTTTTCCTCGAAGCTGTTGTTTTTTGATAATTCGCCGGTTGCCTCTCAATGCTTCCCCTCCTATGTTCCGCCTCACCTGCCGATGACGCAATCTATTGCCAAGAGGAGATCTGATATGGCTTTCGAATTGCCTGAACTTCCCTATGACTACGAAGCCCTTGCTCCCTTCATGTCGAAGGAGACACTGGAGTTCCACCACGACAAGCACCACAAGGCTTACGTCGACAACGGCAACAAGCTTGCAGCGGAAGCCGGCATGGCCGATCTCTCCCTGGAAGACGTCGTCAAGAAGTCCTTCGGCACCAACGCTGGCCTCTTCAACAATGCTGCCCAGCACTACAACCACATCCATTTCTGGAAGTGGATGAAGAAGGGCGGCGGCGGCAACAAGCTGCCGGGCAAGCTCGAAGCTGCCTTCACCTCCGACCTCGGCGGCTATGACAAGTTCAAGGCGGATTTCGCCAATGCCGGCGCCACCCAGTTCGGCTCGGGCTGGGCCTGGGTTTCCGTCAAGAACGGCAAGCTCGAAATCTCCAAGACCCCGAACGGCGAAAACCCGCTCGTTCACGGCGCCACCCCGATCCTCGGCGTCGACGTCTGGGAACATTCCTATTACATCGACTACCGCAACGCTCGTCCGAAGTACCTCGAAGCCTTCGTCGACAGCCTGATCAACTGGGACTACGTCCTGGAACGCTACGAAGCAGCAACGAAGTAAGCGCATCCGAGCATCCGCTTTTCAGCACCCGGCGCCGCAAGCGCCGGGTGTTTTCGTTTCTGCTTCGGTTGACCTGCAATTTGTTAAACAAAGATGGCTTGACTAACTCATACCCGGTTGGCTATAAATAGATCCATAGCCAACCGGGTATGAATTTAAATGTCGAATGTTCAAGATGCGCTGTTCAGGGCGCTTTCCGATCCGACCCGTCGGGGCATCTTCGAGCGCCTGTGCCGTGAAGGTGAGAAGACGGTTGGCGCTCTGACGGCCCACGCCGGTGTGTCTCAGCCGGTTGTTTCCAAACATCTCGCGGTACTCAAAACCGCCGGCCTGGTGCGCGACCGCCATGAGGGTCGTCAGACGCACTACAGCGCCGAAATCCGCGCACTTGCTCCGCTCGCCGACTGGACGACCGAGATGGCCGGCTTCTGGGAAAGCCGGTTCGACGCCCTGGAAGATTTACTCAAAAGGATGGACCAATGACCGACACCGCAACTGAACTCCGCTCCGTCGTCGTCGAACGGGAGATCGCGTTCCCGCCGGAAAAAATCTGGCGTGCGCTCACCCAGCCGCATCTGATCCAGGAATGGCTGATGAAGAACGACTTCAAGCCCGTTCCGGACCATCGTTTCAAGCTCACCGCCGAGTGGGGCTCCGTCGACTGCCGGGTGCTGGAAATCGAGCCGAACAGGACGCTGGCCTATACCTGGGATGCCTATGGCCTCGAAAGTACCGTCACCTGGACCCTGACACCGATCGGCTCGGGCACGCACCTGCGCATGGAACAAGCCGGCTTCCGCCCGGATCAGGAGCAGGCCTACCAAGGCGCCAGGTTCGGCTGGCAGCGCTTCTTCGAGAATCTGGAACAGGTGCTGGCGCGCGCCGACTGATGCAGGACGCGCGGCGTCTGATTTTTGAGGAGGAAGAACAATGAATTGGAATAAATCTATCCGCCAGCTCCACCGTTGGCTGTCGATCATCTTCACGGTGACCGTCATAGCCAATTTCGCCACCATGGCACTCGGCACCCCGCCGGCATGGGTGGTCTACTCGCCGCTGCCGCCGCTTTTCCTGCTTTTGTTCAGCGGCCTCTACATGTTCGCATTGCCCTATTTCACGGGCAGGCGTGAGCCGGCATCAGCCGCAAGCTGAGGCATCGCAAGAGCTACTCACTGAAATGCCGCGACTGGCAGCGCCGTCACATCGCTGTCATTCGCGGCCTCTACATCACGCCGCATGTCATCAGCCGATCTTCCCCTTTTCCGCTTCGGCATCATCGCCGATCCGCAATATGCCGCCATCGAACCGCAGGCCGAGATGGGGCGCTATTACGCCAACAGCCTGGCCAAGGTCGGTGCCGCCATCGAGACTTTCAACGGCGAGGAGCTGAGCTTCGTCATGACGCTCGGCGACATCATCGATCGCGATTTCAATAGCTTCGACGATATCCTGCCGGTCTATGAAAAGCTGCGCCACCAGGCGCACTTCCTGCTCGGCAATCACGATTTCGGCGTTGCTCCCGAATACCTGGAAAAGGTTGTTGAACGCGTCGGCATGCCGGCACCCTATTACAGCTTCAAGCGCCACGACTATCGTTTCATCGTATTGAACGGCAATGAGGTCAGCACTTTCGCGACGCCGGAAGACCATCCATTGAACAGGCTCGGTCATGAGCGCCTGGCAGCTCTATCGGCAGCAGGTGCCGGCAACGCGCATGCGTGGAACGCGTCGCTGAGCGACGAGCAATTCGCCTGGCTGGCGGGCGAGATCGAACAGGCGAAGGCCGCAGGCGAGAAGGTGATCGTCATGAATCACTTCCCCGTCTATCCACCCTGCGAACACGACATGTGGGACCGCGAGCGGATTGTCGAACTGCTGGCTTCGCAGACAAGCGTCGTCGCCTATCTCAACGGCCACAACCATGTCGGCAATTACGGCAAGGTGGCCGGCTGCCACTTCGTCAATTTCAAGGGCGTGGTCGATACCGAGAGCGAAAACACCTTCGCGATCGTCGATGTCTATCCGGACCGGATGGAAATCCGCGGTTTCGGCCGCGAGGATAGCCGCACGCTACCCTACTAGGCGGCTCCCGCCACATCGGGTACAGGCTGTGCCCGGTGCTCCAGCGCATCTTTCTTCGGCGGTGTGCCGAACATGCGCGCATATTCGCGGCTGAATTGCGAGGCGCTTTCATAGCCCACTCGATAGGCGGCATTGGCAGCATTGATGCCGTCGGCCACCATCAGCCGCCGCGCTTCGAGAAGCCGGAGCTGCTTCTGATATTGCAGCGGGCTCATCGAGGTCAGCATCTTGAAATGCTGGTGGAAGGAGGAGGCGCTCATTCGCGCTGCCGCCGCAAGCTGCTCCACGCGCAGGGGCACTGTGAAATTATCGCGCAAGATATGGATGGCATCGGCCACGCGCCGCGTCTGACTGCCGGGCAGAGCCAGCTTGCTGACCTCGCTGCCGTTTTCGCCCGAGAGCAGCCAGAAGCTGATTTCACGCAGGATCGACTGTCGCAGGATCGGGATAGATTTCGGCGTGCCGAGCATGCGCATCAGCCGCAGGATGCAGTCCTGCAGTTCCGCTCCGAAATTCTGGACGAAAACGCCCGGACCGCCATCTCCCGATGGCTTCGGCGGAGCTTCCATCGCCTCCAGAACCTCGCGCAGAATGGTGACGTCGAGCTCCAGCGTCAGCGCGATCATCGGCCGCTCCGGGCTTGCCTCGATCACTTGGCCGAAGGCCGGCATCTCGACACTGATGACAAGCGACTGCATGGCACTATAGGTGAAAAGCCGTTCTCCGAACATGATCTGCTTGGCGCCATCGACGATGATGCAAAGCGCCGGCTTGTAGATCGCCGGCTTCGGCATGGTGAGCGTGGAAGAGCGCATCAGATAGAGGCCGGGCAGGGCGGTCGCATAAAGCCCGTCGCCGCCGCCATGGCTGTCCATGTACTGGTTGAGCGCAGTCTTGATTTCTGCGGACATCATTCTTCTCCGGTGGCGGATCCTGCCGCGCCTTGGCCCGCCATCTTACTCCACGAATGCGAGGCGACAACCTGTCTGGAGGAATAGGCAAGAAGTTCGACGCTTTCGGCATTCGGGAAAGGGGGTGCCGGACCTAGATTCTGGTCATCCGAACAAGGAGCAATTGAGATGACCGATCCGAATGCAAATGCCAAAATCGCAATCCTCACCGGCGGCAGCCGCGGTCTCGGCCGCAACACCGTGATCAGCCTCGCGCGCAATGGCGTCGACGTAATCTTTACCTACAATTCCAACCGTGAAGAGGCCGATAAGGTCGTCGCCGAAGTGGATGCGCTTGGCCGCAGGGCCGCCGCCCTGCAGCTCGATACGGGCAATGTCGCCGCCTTCGATGCTTTCGTCGACAATGTCCGCTCGGTCCTGAATGGCTGGGGTCGCGAGCGTTTCAATTTTCTCGTCAACAATGCCGGCACCAGCTACCACGCCTCGATAACGGAGACGACCGAGGAGGAAATGGACAAGCTCTACAACGTCCATTTCAAGGGCGTCTTCTTCCTGACGCAGAAGCTGCTGCCTGTCATTGCCGATGGCGGCCGCATCGTCAATCTCTCCAGCGGCCTTTCCCGCGTCGCCGTCCCAGGCTCCTCGGCCTACGGTTCGCTGAAGGGCGCCGTCGAGGTGCTGACGCGCTACATGGCCAATGAGCTCGGTGCCCGCGGCATTGCCGTCAACACCGTCGCACCTGGCGCAATTGCCACCGATTTCAGTGGCGGTATGGTGCGCGACAATCCGGAGATCAACCGCAGGGTTGCTTCGATGACGGCGCTCGGCCGCGCCGGCGTGCCTGACGATATCGGCCCGATGATCGCCTCGCTGCTGACAGAGGCAAACCGCTGGGTCAACGCCCAGCGCATCGAGGTTTCCGGCGGCATGGCGCTCTAAGCATTGGCTGCCAGCGGCTTTTCCGTCCAGCTCTCGGTCCAGAGCGTGCGCAAGCCGTCGCCTTCCCCCTTGAAAAAGACGTCCGCCTCAGCGCAAGCCTCCACGCGGTCGCTGCGGAAATTGCGGATCGCCTGCCTGAGTTCGCACCAGGCGACGATATTGGCGGTCTGGGAATAATAGATCAGTGCGATCGGGCGGATCATCCGCTCGGTCGCACGTCCCATTTCATCGCGATAGGAGAGGGTGAGCTTGCGCTCGTCGCGGATCGCTCCGCGCACGATGGCGAGGTCCAAACCGGCAGGCGCCGGCGCGACCGTTCCCCATGCATAGAGCGCCTTGTTTTCCATCGCCTGTCGCAGTGGCGGCGGCACCGCGCCGGCGAGCTTCTGGTTGACCCGCCGTGCGGCGAGCTTCAGCCCTTCGTCGCCGGTGCGCTCCAGGAGCGCCAGCGACAGCACGATCGCTTCCGTCTCCTCGATCGAAAACATCAGGGGAGGCAGGTCGAAGCCCGGCCGCATGATATAGCCGATGCCGCGCCCGCCTTCGATCGGCACCCGCATCGCCTGCAGTGCGGCGATATCGCGGTAGATCGAGCGAACCGTCACTTCAAGCCTCTCGGCCATGATGGCCGCGGTCATCGGCTTCTTCGCCAGCCGCAATATCTGGATGATCTCGAAAAGCCTTGAGGCCTTGCGCATTTGCCGCCCTTTCTCCAACGCTCCTGACAATACACTGTCAGTTGGGCTGCCGTATAGAGCTGTCTATCAAGTTGAAATTCAAAGCTCTTCCTCAAAAGCGTGACTGAAAGCGGGACGGACAACTGACATGGATTATCACCAAAGCCTCTGGCTCTACTTCACCCTTCTCTTCGGCATCATCATCGTGCCGGGCATGGACATGCTCTTCGTGCTCGCCAATGCCCTGACCGGCGGCACCAGGCGCGGCCTTGCCGCCACCAGCGGCATCATGCTGGGTGGGGCGGTGCACTCGGCCTATGGTGCGGCGGGGGTGGGCATTCTCGTCGCCATGCTGCCCGGTATCTTCAACCTGCTGCTCTTTGCCGGCGTCGCCTACATGATCTGGATCGGCGTCTCGCTGATGAGAAGTTCCATCAAGGTCGAGGCAGTCGGCCCGGGCACGGCGCGCTCCACCTGGAAGGCGTTCCGACAGGGGGCGGTTACCTGCCTCGTCAATCCCAAGGCCTACATTTTCGTACTGGCCGTCTATCCGCAGTTCATAAAGCCGGAATTTGGGCCGATCTGGCTCCAGGGGCTGATCATGGGCATCATGACCGTGCTCACTCAGCTTGCCGTCTACGGCACCCTGGCCATGACGGCCGGCCGCAGCCGCGACCTCCTGTTGTCGAATCCGAATACGACTGCCGTCATCGGCCGTCTCGCGGGCCTGTTGCTGGTCGTCATCTCCGCGATCAGTCTATGGCAGGGCTGGAAGACGGCCTGATTCCGTCTATGTTTATCACGTTGTTTTTATGAGGATCCGGCCAAACGTGACTATGCGGCCAGATGGATTTTGTCATGATCGCGGTGCAGATTGCCCTCGGCCGGCTTCGCCGGCGGAACAATGGAGAGAGAATAATGAATTGGAAAACAGTAGCGGCGGCTGCGGCGCTCGCCGGCATTGCCCTCGGTTCGGTCATGGCGGCCGACGGCACGCATGACGCGCGCATTGGAATGATGAAGCAGATCGGTGGCGCAGCAGGCTCGCTGTCCGCCATCGCCAAGGGCACGAAGCCCTATGATGCGGATGCCGTCAAGGCGGCGCTGACGACGATCGCCACCACGGCGAAGGCCTTCCCGGACCAGTTCAAGCCGGGCACCGAGACGGGCGACGAAGAAGCAAGCCCGAAGATCTGGGAAAACATGGATGACTTCAAGGCGCGCGCCGCGAAGTTGTCCACCGACGCCGAAACCGTGCTCGCCCAGCTTCCGGCTGATGCTGCCGGCGTCGGCGCGGCGCTGAACACGCTCGGCGGCAATTGCGGTGGCTGTCATCAGCTCTATCGCATCAAGAAGGACTAGGCGATAGAGCTATTCTCGCATGATCCCGTCATCCGCACCGGCCCTTGCCGCCGGTGCGGATCGCCTTATTCTCTTCCGGCAGCGGGGCCGGGGAACGCCCCTGAACATTGATAGTAAGGAGAGGCGGCGCATGGTCCGCAGGTTCATCCGCTTTGTGCTCTGTCTCATCGGCGTCGTCTTGATCGGCGGCGCAGTTTTCTATTTCGTAACCGCGCCGGATCCGTTTCCGGATAGCCACTGGGCCAATCTCGGCGCGCCTGACGTCGCGAATGGCGAGAAGGTATTCTGGGCTGGCGGCTGTGTCAGCTGTCATGCCACGCCCGGTGCACAAGGCGATGCGAAACTCACGCTGGCCGGTGGCCTCGCCCTGACGAGCCCCTTCGGGACCTTCCATGTGCCAAACATTTCTCCGGATGAGCAGGCAGGAATCGGTCGCTGGACGCTGGCTCAGTTCGGCAATGCGATAAAGCGCGGCGTCGGCCCCAATGGACAGCATCTCTACCCGTCCTTCCCCTATGGCTCCTACACGCGCATGAGCGACAAGGATGTCAACGATCTCTTCGCTTATCTGAAGACCCTGCCAAAGAGCAGCAACGTTGCCCCGCCGCACGAATTGCCGTTCCCGTTCAACATCCGCCTGGCGCTCGGCGGCTGGAAGCTCCTCTATTTCAATGATCAGCCCCGCGTCGTGCTTGCCAATGCCGACGACAAGGTGAAACGCGGCCAATATCTGGTCGAGGGCCTCGGTCATTGCGGTGAATGCCACACCCCACGCGATTTCCTCGGCGGCTTCCTCCGCGATCAATGGCTTGCCGGCGCGCCGAACCCGGAAGGCAAGGGCCGCATACCCGATATCACGCCGGGCTCGAAGAGCGTTGGCTCCTGGAGCGAGGCCGATATCACCAACTACCTGCAGACCGGCTTCACCCCCGATTTCGACTCCGCCGGTGGCCAGATGGTGGACGTTCAACAGAACATCGCCCATCTGCCGCAGTCCGATATCGAGGCGATCTCCGCCTATCTGAAGGCGGTTCCGAGCAAGTAGCGTCTGCCTGGGGCAAGCACCGCCGGCCACATTGTCAGCATGAAGCACCCGACCCTTGAGGAAACAGACGCCGCAATTGCCCGCATGCGTGAACGGCTCGCCGCGCGCAATGCAGTTCTTGCGCGCTGGTTTTCCGAAACGCTCGCGATGATGGAGGCAAAGATTGCCAGCCGCCTCGATGATCCCGGCGATCTGGCGCAGGCGAGGGCCGCAGCATTCCTGTTCGTCAAGAGAGCACTGCACCAATGGGCAATCCGCCCGGTGCATGAGGTGGCCGCCGAGGATGCTCCGATGAAAGAGACACCGCCGTCACCGCGACTCGGTATACGTTGAGACCTCAATCTCCAAACGGAGGAATGGTCTTGAAACGACATGCCTGGCAGATCGAGCCGCGTGAATACGCGCGGCAGGAAGAGCGCCGCGGACGGCGTTTCGCTTTCACCAGCCTCACGCCGGCAAGGACCGCCCTGGTCGTCGTCGACATGATCCACTTTTTCGTGACGCCGGGCAGCTACGCGGAAGGCATCGTTCCGAATATTCAGGCGCTCGTTGCTGCGGTGCGCGCGTGCGGCGGGCTGATCGTCTGGGTGGTGCCCGCTCCTCGCCAGACCTACCCCGAACTGGCGCGCGAGTTCTTTGGTGAAACCATCGCGGAACTTTACCGCACCTCGGGCGGCGAAGGGCCGGTCGAAGGCAGGCTCGCGCCGGATTTCGTTCCCGAACCGCAGGATCTATTGATCGAGAAGACTTCCTACAGCGCCTTCCATCCCGAAAGCGCTCCGCTTGCGGCCATGCTGAAATCGCGCGGTGTCGATACGGTTCTCATTACCGGCACCCTGACCAACATCTGCTGCGAATCCTCGGCTCGCGATGCCTGCTGCAGCGGTTTCCGCGTCATCATGCTGGCTGACGCAAATGCCGCTCGCCGAGACATAGACCACAACATGGCGCTCTATTCGGTCTATCGTAGCTTCGGCGATGTGCGTACGACGATCGAGGTGATCGGCCTGCTCGATACATCTCAGGCAGCCTTCGGCTGATGCTCCGCGCCGAGGATCTGCACATAGGTGTCGAGTTCTTCGCTGCCGAAGCCCAGCGCCCGGTAGATCTCAGCCGTAAAAGTAATCGGCGCCGAACCGGGCGCAGTCACGATCATACCCGATCTTACGGCCTGCGGACCGTCGCGATAATGCGCCTGGCCGCCATAGCCCTCAGCACCGGCAATGAAGTCGGGCGCGTTGCTGGTATGCGGAATATTGTTCAATGCACCCGCGCGTGCCAGTGCCAGCGTCCCGCCGCAGATCGCAGCGGTGACCTTGCCACGCGTGATGAAGTCGTTGATGATGGATGAAAGGTCGGGCGCCCTTTCGGTTTCCCAGATCGTACCCCCGCAGATAACAAGCGCATCGAAAGCGTCGCCATGCAGGTTCTCGGCCACCGTATCGGCCGCCACCCGCATGCCGCCCATGGAGCGGATTTCCGCGCCGCCGGGACTTGCCGTCACCACATCGAAGCCGAAATGGGTGCGAGCGGAGGCAGCAAGCTGCCCCACTTCCCAGTCCGCAAAGCCCTCGGTCAGAACCACCGCCAGTCGGGTCATGCTTTCCTCCCTTGCAAGATGGCCGAGCGGCTGAAGCCACTCACGACAGAGCCTGCATATAGCGCATGCCGGTGACCGGGCGAGGGGTGAAGTCCATCTGTTCGTAGAAGCGGTGAGCCTTGAGATTTCCGGTCGCTGCGCTGACGGAGAGGTAGTCGCAGCCCGCAATGCGGGCCGTTTCCCGGGCGCGGTCGACGAGAAGCTGGCCGGTGCCATGGCCCCGATGGCCGTCGCGGACGAAAAGGTGATGCAGGTCCATGCCGCGCTTGCCTTCCTGCGCCCTGTAGAGCGGAACGAGGATCGCGTAGCCGATCAGGCCGTCGCTGCCTTCGGCGACAATGGCAGAAATCCAGGGCGTCGGGCCGAAGAGGTCGCGCTCGAGCTGTTCCGGCGTCGAGGCGGAGATGTCGCCATGATGGACGGCAAGCAGGCCGATCATTTCATGGAGTTCGCAGATGTCGCGGGGTTTGGCGGCGCGGATCGTCACCACCGGCGGGCGCATGAGCGATATTTCGCTGTCTTCGATTTCAAGCATGGTCTTCGCGTCCTTTTTACGTTTATGCCGCCAGGACGCTGCCGATACAACAAAGCCGCCTGACGGCGGCTTGTTGACATTGTGATCTGTCTCGGCCGCCCTTTACAGGTACAGCCAAAAATACGAGCGGTTATGGTGCGCGTTCTTGATCATGCGCCATTGATTGTCCGAAACCGCCCGTTTGTCAATGGCAGCTTGGGCCCGGATCGGAGCCGTTTCAGGCCGCATCTGCCGGTACGGCGCAGACACCGGCCGCGCAACCCTCAATCTCCTCAGCTGACGTCGCCGTCGGGATGGGTGCTGCAAGCGCCATGCCGATGCGGGCGCCGAGCGCGATATCGTCCTCGACGCCGAACGCATGATGCAGGATCACACCATCGCGGCCGATCAGGACGGATGAGGGCGTTCCCCTGAAACCATAGCGGCGCATCGTCAACGGTATGTCGGAGCGCTGGTCGGCCTGATCGACCCCGATAGGCGAGGTCAGCCGGTATTCGTGAATGAAAGCCTTGAGCACGGTTGGCGTCATCGCCTCGTGATGTTCGAAAACCGTGTGCAGGCCGATGACCTGGAGATCCGTGTTGGCGAAGATGCGCTCGATGCGGCGCACCTGCGGCAGGCTTTCAGCCACGCAGCCGGGGCACAGCAATTGGAAACTGTGCAGGAAGATCATCTTGCCGCGCAGTCCGGCGATGGAGAGCGGCTGCGATGTGTTGAACCATTCGCTGACCGAAAGCTCCGGTGCGAGTGTCAGATCGGACATGTCGAAATCCTTTGTCGTTGGGCAGGCGGTCCCGCCACCGGTTGCATCCGGGCCGCAATGGGATAAATCTGCCTGGTGTTTTCTCTTCTCTATTTGCCTGGAGAGAGGAAAGAGCCGGTCCGGCGATGGCAGTCGGCGGACCGGCGCCCCTGTTACTTCGCAGGCATGACCTTGCCCGGCAGGCTGAGATTGCCGGAGGCGACCTTGAAGACATTATCGACACAAAGCAGCGGGGCATGCAGGTTGCCGTTGACCTTCAGCCCTGCCGTCACGCCGTCATAGGATGCGCCTGTGATGCCGCCGATGAGCGACACCGGGATGGCGACATCGACACGGTCGCCCTTCAGCACCGTCTGATAATCCGGGCTGTCGATCAGCAGCGGAACGCCCGGCCATGTGGCGGGAAGCTTCGGCTTGGCGCCGTTAGGGATGTCGGTCACCTTCAATCCGCCGGCGCAGGCCTTGTCCTCGTTGAGCACGACCCAGTGCGGATGCCAGACATCGCGGTTTTTGCCCTTATTGGCGGCATCGTCGAAGTCAGGATGGAAAGTCACGGCCAGCGCCACAATGCCCTGATCCCTGTCGAAGCCGATATCGCCGCTGTTGAGCGAGGTCGGCCAGACATAGGCATAGACGCCGGAGCCTTCGAACTTGCCGGTTGCAGCGGGCTTTTCAGCGCCGGCTTCGCCGCGCACGCGCGTCGAAAAAATCGCCTTGTCGCCCTTTGTGACGATCTGCGTTTCGATAATGTCGAACGAGGCTTTCACGCCCTTGGATGGTTCGACCGTGACGGGATGGGCCATGGCCGAGCCCAGCCAAAGCGATAGCGTTCCGGCGATTGCCGCGCCGGTGATAAACTGCCTTAACATTTTGAACATCCTTCTCTTTTTAGTTTGCCTGGAGAGTGCGCCTATCCTTTTTCAAAGGCGTCCCAGGTGGCAGCCCGGGTTGCCGGATCGGCGGTTTCATGGTCGCGGCAGTCGATGCGCAGTTCATTTCTGCCGAAGGCCGCGTTCACGAAATTGCAGTGGTGCGGTTTGGCCGCACCGGAATGCTGGTAGGGACGGAAGTAACGACAACTCGTGCACATCCGCTGGATTGGTATGGCATCCGCCTCCTGCAGATGCCGGATCATCTTGACGAGCGACAGCAGCAAGCCTTCCTGCTCGCCGGGGGAAAGCGATCGGGCTGCTTCCATCGCTGCCGTTTCGATCGGCGAAACGGACCCGAACGCCGCCATTCCCTCCGTCGTGATGCGGATCGCGGTGGCACGTTTGTCGCCGGGAGCGCTCTCCTTGGCAACCAGCCCCTTGCGCTCCAGTGCCGCAATCGAATCCGTCGCTGTCGGCTGCGAGACGCCGAGATGCGCCGCAATCTCCTTCACCCGCGCACTATCGCGGCCGGCGAGAAATTCGAGGATCGCAAGCTGGGTCGGCTTCAGTCCGGCCTTTTCGGCCTTCGACCATTCGTCGCTGCGCATTGCGATCGCGATGCGGGTCAGGCCTTCGCTGATGCGGTTGTCGATCGATGTCGGGTCTTTTGGCGTTTCCATGGGTTCAATATATAGGAGTCCTATGTAAATTCAAGAGCCGCTGCGATGGATTGCCACTTTCGTTTTTCGTGAAGGTAATATAGGGTACCCCCCTATACTACATCCGAGACTGCCATGTCCCATACGACCCATCAGAAGAAGAAACTCATCGCCCGCGTCAGCCGTATCCGCGGGCAGCTCGAGGCTGTCGAACGTGCACTGGAGGGCGAGCGCCCCTGCGGCGAGATCCTCCAGCTTCTTGCCTCCGTGCGCGGCGCGCTGACGGGTCTCACGGGCGAGGTGCTGGACGACCATCTGCACGAACACGTGCTGCATGCCGCCGACGAGAAGGCGAGGGCGGAGGCAGTCGAGGAAATATCGGAAGTATTGCGAACCTATATCCGCTGAGCCGGATCGATATCGGTAAGGAGCTGGCAATGAGTGCCGGAACGAATAGCTACGGACATGAGCATGTCTTCCTGGGGCAGGACCATGCCCGCAACGAACGCCGCATCTGGCTGGTGATTGCGTTGACAGCGGTCATGATGGTCGTCGAAATCGGCGCCGGCACCATGTACGGCTCGATGGCGCTGGTGGCCGATGGCTGGCATATGTCCACCCATGCCAGCGCGTTGCTCATTTCCGCGCTCGCCTATCTCTTCGCCCGCAAGCAGGCCCGCAATCCGCGCTTCACGTTCGGCACCGGCAAACTCGGCGACCTCGCCGGTTTTGCGAGTGCCATCATTCTGGCAATGATCGCGCTGCTGATGGGCTGGGAAAGTTTCCTGCGCATCACCTCGCCCGTGCCGATCAGCTTCAGCCAGGCGATTGCCGTCGCCGTCATCGGCCTTGCCGTTAACCTCGTCAGTGCCTGGATGCTGAGCGGTAGCGGCGGCCACCATCATGGACACGTGCATGATCACCATCACGATCATCACCACGGCCACGATCATGGCCACCATAGTCATGCGGATAACAATATTCGCTCCGCCTATATGCACGTCATCGCCGACGCTTTGACCTCTGTGCTCGCCATTGCCGCACTCACCTTCGGTAGCCTCTATGGCTGGCTGTGGCTTGATCCGCTGATGGGCATCGTCGGCGCTCTCATCATCGCGCAATGGTCCTGGGGACTGATGAAATCTTCGGGCGCCGTGCTGCTCGACGTGCTCTCGGAAGGAGAAACACTGCCGGACGAAATCCGCGGAGCGATCGAAGGCGATGGCGACCGCATCACCGATCTTCATGTCTGGCAGGTCGGTCCCGGCCACCATGCAGCGATTGTCGCGGTGCTGACGCCGCAGCCGCGCGATACCGCCTTCTACAAGGAGAGGCTCGCGAGCCTGGACGAGTTGTCGCATGTGACGGTGGAGGTCACGCGCGCTGCCTGATCCTGCCAAAAAGCCGAGATGCCGCCGCAATCGGGCCTTACGCCTGAGATCCTGATTCCCCGGAGGTCTTCATGAATCACAGCCTCACTCGCCGCAGCTTCATGGGCTCCGCCTTGCTGCTGCCTGCGCTGGGTTTTGCGTCTCGCGTGCGCGCCGAGCAGCAGAATGACGATATCGACAAGCGGCTTGCAGCGCTTGAAGCCCGCATTGGCGGGCGCCTCGGGGTTTCCGTTCTCGACAGCGACACGAATGTCTCCTTCGGCTATCGCGGCAGCGAGCCCTTTGCCATGTGCAGCACCTTCAAGGTCCTGGCTGCAGGCCTCGTTCTTGCCCGTGTCGACAAGGGCGATGAGAGCCTCGACCGGCGTATCACCTACGGCAAGGACAAGCTCGTCACCTATTCCCCCGAGACCGAAAAGCATGCGGGCGGCGACGGCATGACGATGGCCGAGATCTGCAAGGCCGCCATTACGCTGAGCGACAACACCGCCGGCAATCTGATGCTGGAAAGTTTTGGCGGCCCGGCCGCACTCACCGACTGGCTGCGCTCCATCGGTGACGGCACGACAAGGCTCGACCGCATGGAAACCGCGCTGAACGAAGCCACGAAAGGCGATCCGCGCGACACCACGACGCCGGATGCAATGCTGGATTCTCTTGGCAATATCGCGCTCGGTTCGGTTCTGGCAGAAACCTCTGCAAATCAGTTGATCGACTGGATGATTGCAAACACGACCGGTGGTGCGCGCCTGCGCGCAGGCCTGCCCGGCGATTGGAAGATCGGCGATAAGACCGGCACGGGTGACAATGGTTCCGCCGGCGATATTGCCATCATCTGGCCGCCCAAGCGCGGCCCGATCGTCGCCGCCGTCTACATCGGAGAAGCGACGGTGAAGATGGATGAATTCAATCCCGTCTTCGCCGAAATCGGCAAGATGATTACCGAGATGGTCTGAAACGGGAAAGATCCGCCGCTCGGCAGCAGCTTAGCAACCATGGTTTCGTCGCAGCAATGCAATTGAACCTGCCGGTTATCGCATTGACATCAAGTTCGTGATCAGACCTGCTTTGATTTCGAGCGTCGGGCGATTGATTTCGGGTTGACCGATATCTCTCAGCTGATCGGACGTCAGGTCTGCCAGCACCCTCCGCCTCGCGGCAGCTCTGCGCCACTGCCTCACGGCAGCGGCCAACGCAGCAGTCAATATTGTGATGCTGTTCACCCTGGACTCGGACACCTGTTGTATCGGTGCGCTGGCGGCGTGAGTTTCCGTGTGAGCCATTTCCCAGTCTCCTATTTGTGAAATGTGTGAGTGGGAATGTGCCATGGGGGTGTTTTCGGCCTGTTGAGCTGGGCGTGAACGGCCAGGAAAACTTCGACAAGCCGTCGCTAAATCGGTGTTAAATCCGTCTTCCTAAATGCTATTCTGCAGCGGCGATCCAAATCGGGAGGCTTTCTGTGCGTATCAGGTTGCTAGGCGGCCTCGAAGTTACCTCCCCGGAAGACCGGCAAGTACGCTTCGCCACGCGCAAGACGTCGCTTCTTTTTGCTGCTCTGGTTCTTGCAGGGCGCCGCGGCTGTCGGCGGGAATTGCTTTCCGAAGCCTTCTGGCCGGGACGAAGCAATGAACAGGCCCGCAATAGCTTGCGGCAGGCGCTGGTCGATATCAGGCGGGCGTTTCCGGCGAGCAGCGAAGCCACTGTCTACATCGACGGAGATCAGGAGACGGTCGTCCTGATTTTCGGCCTGGACGAAGCCGACATTTCGATCTTCGACCGGAAGCTGGAGGCGGGCGGAGCCGCGGATCTTGCCTTTGCGGCAGACCTCTACCGCGGTGAGGTGCTTGCGGGCGAGTCCATTCCGGACGGGCTGGATGAGTGGTTCGGACCTTACCAGAGCACATATCGGCGCAAGGCGCTGCAACTCGCGGAGCGGTTGAGCCTCATGCTCTCCGATCCGGGCTCCGCCGAAGAGCCAGCCTGCGAAGGGCTCGCCGAGAGATTGCTCGCCTCGGACCCGACGATGGAGCCAGCCCACCGGGCCCTGATGCGGCTCCATATTCTCAGGGGACACGAGAACGCGGCCATGCGCCAGTTCGAGACCTGCCGGGCTCTCTTGAAGAAGCATCTCGGCGCCGAACCGGAAGCAGAGACGTCCTCCCTGGCCGTTTCGCTGCAGTCGCGACAACAACCCTTACATCAGCGGGCCGAACCGGGGCCTGACGTCATCTCGCAGATGCAGGCCGTTTCAGCCCCGACGAAGCATCACGATCGGCCCTCGGTCGCGGTATTGCCATTTCAGAATTTGAGCGGCGATGCGGAGCAGGAATATTTTGCCGATGGCATCGTGGAGGATATCACGATCGCCCTTGCCCAATTCCGCCATCTCTACGTCATCGCGCGGAATTCGAGCTTTACCTACAAAGGGCAGGCCGTCGACATCAAGCAGGTCGGGCGCGAGTTGGACGTGCGCTATGTGGTCGAGGGAAGTGTGCGTCGGACGGGAGACCGGCTCCGCATTGCCGGACAACTCATCGACACATCGACGGGTGTGCACCTTTGGGCAGACCGTTTTGATGGGACGCTTGCAAATATATTCGATCTTCAGGATCAGGTGGCCTCCAGCATCGTCGGCGCGATAACGCCGAAAGTAGAGGAGGCGGAGATAGAGCGCGCCAAACGCAAGCCGACGGAGAGCCTTGACGCTTACGACTATTATCTGCGCGGGTTGGCAGCGTTTGACCGGACGGTCACCAATAGATCGGTAACCGATGAGGCCCTGCGGCTGTTCATGAAGGCGATCGAGCGCGACCCGGAGTTCGCCATAGCGTATGCCCGGGCGGCGCGATGCTACGCGACCCGAAAGAGCAATGGCTGGATGGCCAATCCCGCCGAGGAGATTGCCGAAGCGACCCGACTGGCGAGAAGAGCGGTCGAACTCGGCTGGGACGATGCGGTTGCGCTCTCCTACGGTGGATATGTCCTCGGCTATGTCGGCGGCGACCTTGATGACAGTGCGGCCTGTATCGATCGCGCGCTCTTCCTCAATCCGAATCTCGCCGCTGCTCTGGGCACCAGCAGCTGGGTGAAGACCTGCCTTGGCGAGCCCGACAAGGCCGTCGAACATGCAGCCCTCGCCATGCGTCTGAGCCCTTTGGATCCCCGCCTGTTTGCCTGGCAGTTCAACACCGGCCTGGCTCATTTCTGCGCCGGACATTACGAGGATGCCGCCGTCTGGGCGGCGAGATCGTTACGCCACCAGCCGAATTATCCGAGCGCGATGCGTGTTATGGCGGCAGGTCAGGTCATGAGCGGGCGGAGTGCGGAAGCGCAGGGAACGATCGCTCGCCTGTGCCAGTTGGATCCCGCGCTCCGGCTTTCGAATCTTGCCGATATCCTGCCGCCGTTTCGGCGACCGGACGACCGTAACCGATATATCGAGGCTCTTCGAATGGCGGGGTTGCCGGAGTAGAAAAGCGGCGGAGAGCGCTTTCCGCCGCATGTCGGTTGGTGTTGCGGCCTCAGGCGGCTGGAACGTCGTCTGTTGTCGCGGTTCCGTTATCCTCAATGCCGGTGAGTTCACGCTTGATCTGTTCGGCAATTTCCTTCTCGATCGCCTCGCGCTGATCGGCAGGCATGGCCTTCAGGTCGTCCTCGGTCAGGCCGCGTGATTCCAGGTATCGGGCACGGATGAATTCGGCCGGGTCCATGTTGCTCCAGTCGGTGAACTCATCGACCAGGCTCCTGTGTGCGGCCTTGGCTTCCATTTCGGCGTCCGACGGGTTGATATAGGTCTCGTTGCCGGCTTGTACTGCCCACATCGTATTGGCGATCGACGGCGGGGTCGCGCTCGGCTGCAGGCCGGCGCCGGACTGATTGCGTGCACTGCCGCCAAATTCGTCGGCCTGCTTATTCTTGGATTTGCCCTGCTCGAAAAGTGCACCAAGGCCAGAGTAAATTGAAAGGCTGCTACCGATTTCCATGAAAAAATCCCCCTGAAAAACGGTAGCAGTATGATGGGGCAAACCTGCCCGGAGCTGGTGTCTCCTTCTGGTTGCACTACGGCAGCGAGTAGGCGATCACGTAGTCCCCCGGCTTGGTGCCGACCGAACCGTGGCCGCCCGCAACCATCACGACATATTGCTTGTTGTCATCCGTCATATAGGTCATCGGCGTCGCCTGACCGCCGGCCGGAAGCCGGGCTTCCCACAGTTGTCGGCCGTTCGTCACGTCATAGGCGCGCAGATAGTTGTCGACGGCGGCGCCCAGGAAGGCGACGCCGCCCTTGGTCATCATTGGCCCGCCGATACCGGGCACGCCCACCTTGAAGGGCAGGGGCAGCGGCGTCATGTCGTGCACCGTGCCGTTCTTGTGCATATAGGCGATGCGGCCGGTGCGGAGATCCACGCCGGCGACATAACCCCAAGGCGGCGCCTGGCAGGGAATCTGCAGCGGCCCGAGGAAGGGACCCATGAATACGCCGTAGGGCGCACCGTCATTGCGGTTGAGGCCCTGTTCGCTGCCCTTCTCGTCCTGGCCACGCGGCGGAATATCGGCGGCCGGTACCAGGCGCGAGGTGAAGGCCAGGTAGGTCGGCATGGCGAACATCACCTGGCGCTCCGGATCGACGGCGACCGAACCCCAGTTGAACGTGCCGAAATTGCCGGGATAGACGATCGTTCCCTGCAGCGAGGGCGGTGTATAGCGGCCCTCGTATTTGTAGCGGTGGAATTCGATGCGGCAGGCAAGCTGGTCGAACAGCGAGACGCCCCACATGTCCTTTTCCTGCAGCGGCTCAGGGGAGAAGGTGAGATCGGAGATCGGCTGGGTCGGCGCGCTATGATCTTCCGGGATCGTGCCACCGGGTGCCGGAATCTCCTTGAAGGGAATGATCGGTTGGCCGGTGCGCCGGTCGAGCACGTAGATGTCGCCCTGTTTGGTAGGCGCGACGAGCGCCGGCACCGCTGTTCCATCTTGCTTCGTCAGGTCCACGAGCACCGGCTGGGCCGGCACGTCCATGTCCCAGAGATCGTGGTGAACGAATTGCTGCACCCATCGCAGTTGGCCCGTATTGATGTCGAGCGCCACGACCGACGACGAGAACTTCTCGACATTGGCGCTGCGGTTCATGCCGAGCTGGTCCGGCACCTGGTTGCCGAGCGGGATATAGACCATGCCGAGCTGGTCATCGACGCTGAAGACCGACCAGCTGTTCGGCGAATTCGTCGTGTAATGCTGGCCCTCGGCCAACGGTGTCGTCTGGTCGGGATTGCCGGAATCCCAGTTCCAGATCAGCGCGCCGCTGTTGATGTCATAGGCGCGGATGACGCCGGACTGTTCTTTCGTCGAATAGTTGTCGTTGACCGCCCCGCCGATGATGATCTTGCCCGCGACAGCGACCGGCGGCGACGTGGAGTAGTAGTAGCCGGCCGGGTTGTATTGCATGCCGGTCTGTAGCTGCAGCACGCCATGGTCGGCAAAGCTCGCGCAGACCTGCCCGTTGGTCGCGTCGAGCGCGATGAGGCGTGCATCCGAAGTCGGCAGGTAGACACGCTCCTTGCAAGGCTGGCCGGCAGGTGTCGCCTCATCGCTGTAATAGGTCACGCCGCGGCAGGTCTGGTGCTGCCGGTCCGGGTTCATGCCGGAATTGGCGTCATATTTCCATTTCTGCTGGCCGGTCTTGGCATCGAGCGCAATCGCCCAATTGTGCGGCGTGCACAGATAAAGCGTGTTGCCGACTTTCAGCGGGGTGACCTGATAGGTGGTCTCGCCGACATCGTCGGGCTTCTTCACGTCGCCGGTCTGGTAGCGCCACACCTCATCGAGGGTGGAAACATTTTGCACAGTGATCTGGTCAAGCGGCGAATAGCGCTGGCCGTAGGGCGTGCGGCCATATTGATGCCATTCGCCGTCAGGCACATTGCCACCAAAAGCCGGCGTTGCAGCGGATGATTGCGTCGGCAGATCGCCGGCGAGGTCATGCGGATCCGTCGTCATGGAATATCCGGCGACGATGATGGCCAGAATGACCGGAATGGCCAGCGGCCAGGGATTGGCACCGTAATAGATGCCGGTCGGGCTGCGAAAACCGAGCGGCCTGCGGATCCATGGCGTCAGCAGCCAGAGCCCGAAGAGGATGATCAGGCCGCCGCGCGGCCCGAGCTGCCACCAGTCGAACCCCACCTCCCAGATTGCCCAGGCGAGAGCCACGACGACGAGTACCGCATAGACCCACAGCGCGACTGCCTTGCGCATGAGAAGCAGGCCTGCCGTCAGCAGGAACATCAGTCCCGCGAAGAGATAGAAGACGCTGCCGCCAAGCGTGACGAGCCACAGCCCCCCGCCGCCGAGCGCCAGTCCGAAAATGATGAAGAGTATGGAGGTAATGACGATTGCCATAAGGCAGTCTCCCGCTGGTTAGCCGGATCGGAAAATGGCGAAAAACATACGCCGATCAGGCAGATAGAGCGGGAGGCCTGCCTTTCAACCGCCGCATTTGGCCGCGGTTGAAACTGGCGCGCTAGTTGGCTTTTGCAAGCTCTCGGTCGATTGCGGAGACCAGGCGGCTATCGTCCGCCGTCACGTCGGGGGCGAAACGGGCGACGACCTTGCCATTGCGGCCGACGAGGAATTTCTCGAAGTTCCAGAGGATTTCCTTGTCGTCGCCGGCGAGGCCGGCGCCCTTCAGCCGCTCACGCATCGGCCCTTCGCCTGTCGTTTCCACATCGGAGCCGGTCAGGTTCTTGTAGAGCGGGTGCTTGTCCGGTCCCTTGACGGAAATCTTCGAGAACATTGGGAAATCGACGCCGAAGGTGCTGGTGCAGAAATCCAGGATTTCCGCATCCGTGCCCGGCTCCTGGCCCTTGAAGTCATTGGCCGGGAAGCCGGCGATGACGAAGCCGCGCTCGCGCTTGTCGGCATAGAGCTTTTCAAGCCCTTCATACTGCACCGTCAGGCCGCACTTGGAGGCGACATTGACGATGAGCAGCACCTGGCCGCGATATTCGTTGAGCGTCGTCTCACGTCCTTGCACTGTCTTGACCGGAATATCGAGAAGGTCAGTCATTGTTATCTCCAATGAATATGGGGCGAGTTGAATTGGAATTGTCTGGAATCAGGTTCCGCAGAAGGTCTGGAGCACCCGCTCTTCCAGCTTCGGCGGGTCCATATAGGCTGCAAACGCCGGCTGTTCCTCATAGGGGTGCGAAAGAACTGTGAGCAGCGCCTCGAACAGCGAAAAATCGCCGTCCTCAACGGCCGCCTCGATCGCCTGCTCGACCCGATGGTTGCGCGCAATGAAGGCCGGATTGACCTGCTTCATTGCTGCAGCCCGATCACTGGGCATCTGCGGATCGCGCGAAAGCCGCTCGCGCCAGCGCGCCAGCCATTCGGTGCCGGCAGCAGGCTCGCGGAAAGTCGATGTGAATACCGCCTCGGACGCCTCGTCGCCTGCAACAGCCGACAGCCGCCGGAAGGTCAACGTAAAATCCGCTCCCCCTGCCTGCATCAGCGCCAGCAATGACTGGATGAGTTCGAGATCGCCGTCTTCGATTGAAGTCAGGCCGATCTTGCCGCGCATGCCCTGCAGCCAATAGGCGTGGAAACGCTCGCCATAGGCCTTGATGATGGCGTTGGCATGCTCGATCGCCTTGTCTTTGTCGGCATCAACAAGCGGCAGCAGCGCTTCACCGAGCCGCGCCAGGTTCCATTGCCCGATGCCCGGCTGATTGGCATAGGCGTAGCGCCCGTGCTGGTCGATCGACGAGAACACCGTCATCGGATCGTAGATATCCATGAAGGCGCAGGGACCGAAATCGATCGTCTCGCCCGAGATCGTCATGTTGTCGGTATTCATCACTCCATGGATGAAGCCCACCTGCAGCCAGTGGGCGATCAGCGCCGCCTGCCGGTCGCAGACAGCTTCATAGAGCGCGAGATAGGGATTTTCCGCCGCCCTCAGCTCGGGATAGTGCCGTTCGATGACATGATCGGCGAGTGCCTTGATGCCGTCCTCGTCGCCACCAGCGGCAAGATACTGGAAGGTACCGACGCGGATATGGCTTGCTGCGACGCGCGTGAAGACGGCGCCCGGCAAGATATCCTCACGCCGAACGCCTTCGCCGGTCAGCACGGCGGCAAGCGCCCGCGTGGCGGGAATGCCGAGCGCAAACATCGCCTCGCTGATGATATATTCGCGCAGCACCGGACCGAGAGCTGCCCGCCCGTCGCCGCGGCGCGAAAACGGCGTCTGGCCCGCGCCCTTGAGCTGGATATCGCGGCGCTTCCCGTTGCGGTCGATCACTTCTCCGAGAAGGATCGCGCGCCCGTCGCCGAGCAGTGGCACGAAATGCCCGAACTGATGGCCGGAATAGGCCATCGCCAGCGGCTCCGCGCCGCCAGGCACGAGATTTCCGGAAAAAATTGCTGCGCCATCGCGCTTCAGGACCTCGACATCAAGCCCCAGTTCTCTAGCCAGCGGTTCGTTGAGCTTGATCAGCCACGGCTCGGCCACCTGCGTCGGCGCCTGCAGGGCGAAGAAGTTCTGCGGTAGCCGCACATAGCTGTTGTCGAAGCCGAAGGCGTTGTCCGGCGGGTTTGTCTGCGGGGCGGAGGTCATGACTAATAGGTAGGGCCGCAGATGCGGTCACGCAAGCCGCCTTAGGTCCAAACCATCCGCTTCACGAAGGGCAAAAAAGTGCAAGGAATGGTGATCGGCCTTTACCTCTCGGCAAAGCAGATGTGCCATAAAAGACATAGCGCCGCCATGATTGCAGGCGTATAGCAAAACCATCTCCTCTTGGCATTTTTGCCATGTCATCCCCGCGGCCTTGTCGCCCCGTGTGCTCCGCTGCGCCTTTGCGAGTGATCCCTGACGATGTCGGATCAGATTTATCATGCGCCGATGGTCCGGCGTGCAGCACCCAATTTCCGGGTGATCGCGATGATTGTCGCGAGTGCCATGCTCATGGAAAATGTCGACGCAACCGTGCTGGCGACCGCGCTGCCGACGATGGCGCGCGATTTCGGCGTCGACGCCCCGGCCATGTCGATTGCGCTGACCTCCTACCTGCTCAGCCTTGCGATCTTCATTCCCGCCAGCGGCCGCGTGGCAGACAGTTTCGGATCGCGCACCGTCTTCCGCTCGGCGATCGCCGTCTTCGTGGTCGGCTCGATCCTCTGTGCCTTTGCGCCGACCTTGACGTTCCTCGTGCTTGCCCGCCTGCTGCAGGGCATCGGCGGCGCCATGATGATGCCCGTCGGCCGTCTGGTGCTGATGCGCAGCGTCGACCGCAAGGACATGGTCAGCGCCATGTCCTGGCTGCTGGTGCCGGCGCTGATCGGCCCGATCGTCGGCCCTCCGCTCGGCGGCTTCATCGTCACCTATCTCGACTGGCGTTGGATCTTCTACATCAACGTGCCGATCGGCATCATCGGCATGATCTTCGTGTCGATCTATATCGACGAGGTGAAGGGTAAGGCCGCCGGCCCCTTCGATACGATCGGCTTCATCCTCTCGGGCATTTCGCTCGGCTCGATGCTGTTCGGCTTCGAACTCTCGAGCCATGAGGGGCAGGGCTCCTTCTCGATCTTCCTGATCGCCATCGGCCTGCTTTTCGGCATCGCCTATCTGCGCCATGCCCGAAAGCATCCGGCCCCGATCATGGATTTCTCGCTGATGAAGGTACCAAGCTTCGGCACGTCGGTCATTGCCGGCTCGCTGACGCGCATCACCCAAGGCGCGCAACCCTTCCTGCTGCCACTGCTCTTCCAGATCGGCTTCGGCCTTTCGGCTGCTGCGGCCGGCCAGATCGTCATTTCCACCGCACTTGGCGCACTCTTCATGAAGCCGCTTGCCAAAGCCGTCTTCCGCCGTGTCGGCTTCCGCAAAAGCCTGATCATAAACGGCATTCTCGGCACGATCGGCTATGGTCTCTGTGCCGCCTTCCGGCCCGACTGGCCAATGCCGCTGATCTTCATCGCGCTCGTGCTTAGCGCCTTCTTCATGTCGTTCCAGTTCACGGCCTACAATACCATTGCCTATGACAATATCGGCCCGGAACGGATGAGCTCGGCAACGAGCTTCTACACCACCTTCCAGCAGCTCATGCTGTCGCTCGGCATCTGCATCGGCGCACTGGCGCTGCATGGCTCCATGGCTTTCAATGGTGTCGAAACACCGGAGCTGGGCGATTTCTCGATCGCCTTCATCGTCGTTGCGATCATTTCGATCACCGCCACCATCTGGAACCTGCGCTTCTCGCCGACGGCGGGCGAAGAGATCAGCGGCTACAGGGTCAAGCACAAGAAAGGCGCCGCAGCCTGAAGCTGAGGCGCCTTTCTCTTCGTCAGAGGCCGACAGGTTCCCGCAATCGCCTGCGCCGCAATGGACGCGCCTTGCGTTGGTCCGCCTGGAGCCCGTAGGCCATGCGGCGGTCGAGGTCCTCGAAGGCCGCAAGATCCATATCCTGCAATGCCACCTCCACAGCCGCCTCCGGTTCGGCTTGCGTCTGTTGCCCTTTAATCGCAAGCCACAGATCACGCCAGCTGCGCCGGCGTGTCATTGCCCCCACCATCGTCACGCCATGCCCTCCCGCTCACTCCGTCACGCCGCCCGGGGCAGGCACGCTTCGCAGATCGCCGCGACATGGCGGTGGTCGGTGCCGCAGCAGCCGCCGAGCACGCGCACCTGCGGCATGCGGCGAAGGAGCTCGCGGTAGCGTTGGCCGAGATCGGCAGGGTCGCCGGCATCCAGCACCTCACTGTTGTCGAGCTGTTCATGGCTCATGGTCGAAGCGTTGGCGCGGATGCCGGAAATGCGCTTTACCCAGCCGCTGCCATGATCGAGCGCCGCCTCGAAATGCGTCGGGTGGGCGCAGTTGATCATGTAGTAGGCCGGCGATCCGCCGGTGGCCGCATCCGTCGTCTCGATCGCATCCTGAAGGCTGCGGCCGGTCACCAGCCGGCCATCCGTCTCCAGCGTGAAGGAGATGGCACAGGGCATGCCGAGCGTGCTGGCTGCCCGCGCAATGCCGATCGCCTCGTCGATATTGGTCAGCGTGAAGGCGGCGACCATATCGGCCTCGGTGCCGGCGAAGGTCTCGATCTGGAAGGCGTGATAGTCCTCCGCTTCGTCGGCGCTCATGACGCCCGCCTTGTAGCCGTCGCCGCGCGGGCCTATGGCGCCGCTGACGACGATTGGTTGCTCCGGTCGCTCATAGTCGTGGCGCAAGCCCACGAGCAGTTCGACGGCTTGCTCGTTTGCTGTTTGCAGCGCTTCGGTCGTATAGTTGAGCTTCTGACCCCAGTCGGGATTGGCACGCCATGTGGCAGTGTCGAGCACGAAGCCCGTGCCGTGTCGCCGGGCGATATCCAGGTAGCGGCGATAGTAGTTCTTCGTGCGCTCCCGCCCGTCTTCGGATGCCAGCAATACGAAGGAGGCGAAATGCGGAAGATCGATGCCTTCTTGAAAGATCATCGTGGTTTCCATGCCGCCATCGCTAATGAAGGCGCCGCCTTTAAGCTGCGGCAACCCATGCCTGTACTTTGCCATCGTGAAACCTCTCCAGTCGAGGCGCCTGAAATGACTGCCGTCGATGGTCATGTTCTGCCGCTTATTCTGGTGTCAAACTAGGCGACTTGCGGTATACTATCACAGGTTTCGAATTTTGCGGATTGAAATCAATCCCTTGCATGGGCCGGTGCTGCCGGGGGCGCAGGCGGGCTCGATCTAGCTGTCCAGAAAACTGTACCGTGGGTACAGGAGGGGAACATGCGAAAGGGCGAAGAAACGCGGAATCGCATCCTTGATGTGGCGGAAGCAGCGGTCCTGCAGAAGGGGTTCGGCGGCACGTCCATCGAGGAATTGATCGTCGAAACCGGCATTACCAAGAGCGGCTTCTTTTACCACTTCAAGGACAAGAACGAGCTCGCGAAAGCGCTGCTCAACCGCTACATCGAAAACGACGAACGGATCTATGACGAGATCTTCAGCCGTGCGCGCGATCTGATGGATGATCCGCTGCAATCCTTTCTGTTGGGCCTGAAGCTGCTCTCCGAACTGGTGGCCGACCTGCCGAACGGTCATCCGGGCTGTCTCGTGGCGACCGTCTGCTATTACGAGCGGCTCTTCGATCGCGAGATCCAGGAGACCAACCGCAATGCCGTACTTGCCTGGCGCCGCCGCTTCGGCCGCATGTTCCGCGAGATCATGGAAGTCTATTCGCCACGCGAGCCCGTCGATGTCGACCAACTCGCCGATATGGTTTCTTCGGTGCTGGAAGGCGGCATTGTTCTCTCAAAGACGCTGAAGGAGCCGAATACGCTCGCCGAACAGGTGCTGATGCTGCGCATCTTCGTGAGGATGCTCTTCCTGCCCGCCATCGAGTCGCCGCTCGTTGCCGTCAGACATGAACATATCTATGGCACGGTAAGGAGTGGCGAGCAGCTTTAGGCTTTGCCGTCTTCCAGCTCAGCCGCCAGGCCGGCAAGCTTGCGTACGGTGTTGAGGTTGCGGGACGTGCCCGCCTTCAGTGCCGGAAGCTTCAGCTTCGATCGGCCGGAGCCGATGGGATAGTGCACATAGATTTCGCGCCCGGCGAGCTTTGCTTCCTCGCCATCGGGCGCCACCAACTTTTCCAGTGCATCCTTGGGTGCTGCCTCGGGCAGGAAATAGACCAGCAGAAAATTCGGCTTGGCCTCAGGGAAGGGCGCGTGGGCGATGATGCCGTCAAGCTCCCTGCGGCTGCGCACCATAACGCCCGGTCGCTTGCCCATCTTCTTTCCCAGTGCCTCGTCGAGCTTCTCCTCCACCGCCTTTTCGGCCCCATCCGAACGGAACAGGACGTTGCCGCTCTGGATGTAGGTCTTCACGTCGGTGAAGCCGAGCTGCTCGCAGATCGACTTCAGCTCGGCCATCGGCAGGGAGCCCGTGCCGCCGACATTCACGGCTCTCAGCAGCGCGATATAGACGGCCATTTCTCCCTCCCTTGAGCGAGTGGCGCACCAGGGCACGCCACATCCGCGCGCCCTACATCTTGGCCGCTACCTTTATCGCAAATGCATATTCGAATGCGATCTCTTCCAGCCGCTGGAAGCGGCCGGAAGCCCCGCCATGGCCGGCGTCCATGTTGGTCTTGAGCAGGATGGGTGCGGCACCCGTCGTCTTGTCGCGCAGCTTTGCGACCCATTTCGCCGGCTCCCAATAGGTGACGCGCGGGTCCGTCAGGCCGCCGAGCGCCAGGATCGGCGGATAGGGCTTGGCGCCGACATTGTCATAGGGCGAATAGGCGGCAATCTGCTCGTATTCTTCGCGGCTCTCGATCGGGTTGCCCCATTCCGGCCATTCCGGCGGGGTGAGCGGCAGCGTGTCGTCGAGCATGGTGTTCAGCACGTCGACGAAGGGAACGGCGGCGATGAGACCCGCGAATTTCTCCGGCGCCATGTTGGCGACCGCACCCATCAGCATGCCGCCGGCAGACCCGCCCTCGGCGATAATGTTCGCGTAGGACGTGAACTTCTCCTGATTCAGATAGTCAGCGGCAGCGACGAAGTCCTTAAAGGTATTGGTCTTCTTGTCCATCTTGCCGTCTTCGTACCAGGCAAAGCCCTTGTCCTTGCCGCCGCGAATATGGGCGATGGCATAGACGAAGCCGCGATCGGCGAGCGACAGGCAATTGGTGTTGAAGCCGGCTGGAATGGTAATGCCATAGGCGCCGTAGCCATAGAGCAGGCAGGGAGCGGAGCCGTCGAGCGGCGTATCCTTGCGATAGAGCAGGGTCACCGGTACCTTTTCGCCATCCCATGCCGGTGCAAAGACGCGGCGGGTGACATAGTCGTCAGGGTTATGGCCCGATGGCACTTCCTGCGTCTTCAAGAGCGTGCGCTCGCGGGTGACCATGTTGTAGTCGTAGAGCTGCGAGGGCGTCGTCATCGAGGAATAGGAGAAGCGGATGACGTCTGTGTCATATTCGGCGGCACCCGAAAGGCCGAGCGAATAGGCTTCCTCGTCGAAGGCGATTGCATGTTCTTCGCCGCTCAGACGGTCGCGGATCATGATCTGCGGTAGGCCGTCCTTGCGCTCGAGCCACAGGAGATGGCGAGCATAGGCCATGTGGCTGATGATCAGAGTGCCCGGCTTGTGCGGCACGACCTCGCGCCAGTTCTCCTTGCCCGGCTTGTCAACGGGCGTTTCCATGATCTTGAAATCCTTGGCGCCGCCGTCATTGGTGAGAATGTAAAAGACGTCGCCGCCTTCGGTCAGCGAATATTCGATGCCTTCTTCGCGCACCGCCACCAGCTTCGGCTCGGCGTTCAGATCCTTCGTCGACAAGAGGCGGTATTCGCTCGTCTCGTGGTCATGGATGTCGATGTAAATGAAGTCGTCGAGCAGCGAGCCGCCGACGCCCATGAAGAAGCCGGCATCCGCCTCCTCGTAAACCAGCCGGTCTTCGCTCTGCGGCGTGCCGAGGACATGGTGGAAAACCTTCGACGGACGATGGTTCTCGTCGAGCGCCGAATAGAAGAAGCTCTTCCCGTCGGGCGCCCAGACCCCGCCGCCACCGGTATTCTCGATCACGTCGGACAGGTCTTCGAGGCTTGAAAGATCGCGAACCCTGAGCGTGAAGAATTCCGAGCCCTTGTCGTCATAGCCCCAGATGCCGCGGCTGTGGTCCGTGCAATGATCGAGGCCGGCGAGTCGGAAATAGGCCTTGCCGGCGGCTTCCTTGTCGCCGTCGAGAAGGATTGTACGGATCGTCTCGTCTTTCACATTGCCATCGCGCGGGATGCGGAAATAGCGGGGCTGCTCGCCGCCGGTGACGAAGGACGTGCCGTATGCATGAGGGCCGTCCTTCATCGGGACCGAGCTGTCGTCTTCCTTGATGCGGCCGCGCATTTCGGCGAACAACACCTTCTGCAAGGCCTTGGTGTCTTCCATGGCCGCGTTCATGTAGCCATTTTCGGCTTCCAGATGGGCGCGGATATCCGCGTCGAGGATGGAGGGATCCTTGAACATGGCCTGCCAGTTGTCTGCCCGCAGCCAGGCATAGTCGTCAGTGCGCGTGATGCCGTGCCGCGTATCGGAGACGGGTCTTTTTTCAGCGGCGGGCGGGGCGGGCAGGTTCTTGAAAGCGGTCAAGGAAAGCTCCGTAAAGGGCGGTATCGGTGGGCAAGAGATAGAGGTGCGGCGGGTCATGATCAAGCGTCGGCCGGTGAACCTTATTGAGACAAAATGGCCGGCGCGTTGCCTTGATGTCACCACATTGTTTAAGAATGTCCGCTAGCGCTGCGCGAAAATTGCACCCGCGTCAGGCCTCCGGCAAGTTTCCGGCGGCATTATGATGAATACATAACAGTAAAGGTTTCTCCGTAATGCCGAAACGTCTGGTCCTGTTTATGTCGCTTGCAGCCCTTGCAGCCTCATCCGCCCTTGCTGTCGATCCCGCCATCAAGAAGCAGCTCGAAAAGCTGGATCCGGCCACCCGCCTCGAGCAGAGCTGCGATACCGAGGCCATGAGCCGCATCAACCAGGACGGCACCGGCTTCCGGCCGGACAAGGTCATCGCGTACACATTCAAGGACCCGATCCCAAGCGATGACCGCCTCGAAGCCCCCGGCGCCGTCTTCCGCAGCAAGGGCGATTGGTATCACCTTTCCTACACCTGCATTACCGGCCCGCAGCACATCAATGTGCGTAACCTGCAGTACAAGATCGGTGACAAGGTGCCGAAGGATAAGTGGACAAAATACTATCTTTACGATTGAGCCCTCGGCCTCTTCCCGGCACTCTCGCATTCCGGTGACGGGCACAGGAATGCGGGCAGATTGAGACATGAACCGCTCGCGCCGGGCGGCATCAGGCCACATGGCCCGCTTCGTTTCTTTGTTTTAATATTGTCTAAAACATCAACTGAATCTGATTCTTCATGAAACGCTGTCTTCTCGCCTCTGCGCTGCTCCTGGCTGCCCCGTCGGCATTTGCCGCCGAAATACTTGCTCCTGCCATGCCAGCCCATACGCCAGCGGCAGCCGGTCCGAAGCTCGTTGAGCCGCATCTGCACATCGCCCGCTCCAACGTATCAGGCCGCGCCCGTATCGCGCTCACCTTCGATGCCTGCATGGGCGAGGCTGATGAGCGCATCCTGTCGACGCTCGTCAGCGAGCGCATCCCGGCGACGATCTTCGTCACCGCCCGCTGGCTGAAACGCAATCCGAAGGCGGTTGCCGTCTTTCTGCAGAATCCCGACCTTTTCGAGCTGGAGAATCACGGCGAGAAGCATATCCCGGCAATCGACAAGCCGGTGCTGGTCTATGGCATTGCATCCGCCGGATCGCCCGATGCCGTCAGGCAGGAGGTGGAGGGCGGTGCTGCCGCCATGGTCGCATCAGGCATTCCCGCACCCCACTGGTTCCGGGGCTCGACTGCCAAATACGATCTCTCGGCCATCGGCCAGATCCGTGCCATGGGATACCGCATCGCCGGTTATTCCGTGAATGGCGACGGCGGCTCGCTGCTGGGTGCGGCGGTCACCGAAAAGCGCATTTCCTCGGCCAAGGATGGCGATGTCGTCATCTCCCATATCAACCAGCCGACCCATGCGGCCGGTGAGGGCGTCGCCAAGGCGCTCGTCGATCTCAAGGCAAAAGGCACGGAGTTCGTCCGGCTGCAGGATGTTGCCGATACGGGCGACGACAAGACGACGGAATAGAGCAACGCCGCAAAAGTGTGCAGCGGATTGCGTCCGGAATTGCGTGAAAGCAAAGAGATAGAGAACTTTCCTGATTCAAAATAAACGGAAATGCTCTGGGACGGGGCTTATCTCAGTTCCTCGCCGGTCCGCGTCCAATCCGCCGCGAAACTCCGCATGGTCGGCGCATCCCTGTCGAGGGCGAAATCCTCGAACCAGTCACGATGCATGCCGGCGAGCATTGCGCCGATCATCTGCCCGGCGAGGTAGGAGAAGGTGATGCCGTTGCCGCCGTAGCCGTAGGCGGCATAAACGCCGGCCATGCTGGGCACAGGACCTATCAGCGGCAGGCCGTCTGCCGTCTCACCGAAGGTGCCGCACCAGGCATGCTCCACCCGTGTATCCGCCTTCGGCCATAGCCGCTTCAGCTTTTCCCGGATCGCCATGACCTTTCCCGGCAGCTTGCGGTCGCGCTCTTGTGGGTCGGTCGTGTCGTCGTCCTCGCCGCCGGCGATGATACGGTTGTCGTCAGTGGTGCGCACGTAAAGATAGGGATGGCTGTCTTCCCAGAGCAGCATGCCATCCCGCCAGAGATCGTCAGGCTTCTGCGGCACCGTGGCGAGCGCCCAGCTGGAACTGGTGCGATGCAGCTTCGGCATGTCGAGGCCGGGCATGGAATATCCGGTCGCCAGCACCACATGCCGCGCCTCGATCACATGGGCGCCGTTTGTCTCGGCCGTGACGCGCCCGCCTTCGCTGTGAAGCCCGGTCACCGAGGCGTTGATCAGCCGCGCACCGCGCGAAAAGGCAATCTGCAGCAAAGACCAGGTGAGCAGCAGCGGATCGGCCTCCGCTGACCCCGGTGAGAGGATCGCTGCATCGCGGTCGAATTCGTATTGGGTGAGGAGATCGGGATGTTCGAGATAGTGGCCCGGCAGTCCCGCCCGGCGGCGAAGCTGCCGTTCGTCCATCAGTTCGCGCGCACCCTCGTGGTTGTTGGCGACGTAGAGCGTATTGCGGGGCTGGAAACCGCAGGTAATGCCATGGGCGGCAATCAGCTTGGCAAGCCCCGCGACACAGGCAGCGCTGCGGCGATAGATGCCGGCCGCCCGCTCGAAGCCGTAAAAGGTCTCCAACTCACCGAGCGTGCGGTCGATCTCCCATTGCAGCATCGCCGTGCTTGCCGCGGTGCTGCCGAGCCCAGGCTGTTCGCGGTCGATGACGACCACCGAGAAGCCGCGCGCCGTCAGATGTTCGGCGGCAAGCGCGCCGGTGATGCCGCCGCCGATAATGGCGATATCGGTCTTGAAGCTCTGCTCCAGCGGCTGATAGACCGGTTGCACGCCGTTCCTGCCCCAGAGCGAGCAGCCGCCCACGAGCTCGTCGTGGCTGGCTTCGTTGAGATGCAGGTCGGATGCCATAGGCTTGTCTCCGGGCGCTGTCGTTACTTCGGCAGTTGCGGCTGTGGTTTTTCCTCGATCAGCAGTTCGTCGATGATGGTCATGACGACGAGCGACAGCGGCAGGGCCAGCATGGCGCCGACCGCCCCCCACATCCACGTCCAGAAGATGATCGCCAGGAAGACGACGAAGGGGTTGATCTCCAGCCGCCGCCCCATGACCGCGGGGAAGATAAGGTTCTCCATGACGAGGTGCACGGTGAAGAATGCCGCCGCCGGAATGAGGCCGATGACGATGCCGTCATGGGACATGACGCCTGCGATAGCCACGGCAAAGGTCATCATCGTGATGCCGAGATAGGGGATGAAGCTCGAGATGAAGGCGAAGAAGCCCCAGAGAACGGGCGTCGGCAGACCGCCGGCATAGGCGATGATGGTCATGACGACACCAAGCGCGACATAGATCAGCGAGGCTGTGGCGAAGTAAAAGCCGAGCGCCTGTTCCACCGCATTGATGACGCGGATTGCCGCGAGCCTCCGCGCACGCTCGCGGAAGGTCATGATGATCGTCTTGCGCAGGCTGACACGGCTGGCAAGAAAGAGTAGCAGGGCAGCAAAGAAGATCAGCCCCTGTACCAGCGCCGGCGTCAGGTTCGTCGTCACCACGTGCAGGACGTTGCCGGTATTAGCCAGCAGGGACTCGATGGACATAGGCCCGCTCTGGAAAGTCGCGGGCGTGATGTGCAGCCACTCGATCCGTTCCAGATAAGGCATGATGCGCTGTGTGGTGCGATCGATGAAATCAGGCGCGTCATTGGCAAGCATCGTCAGTGGTCCGGCAAGCGAATTGACGAGCAAAAAGATGACAAGCGCGACGCCGCTGGAAAGCAACACGGCATTGGCAAGCCGCGGCACGCCCATCTTTGAAAGTTTCTCGGCTGCCATCCCGAGGATCATGCCGACGACCACGGCGAGCGTGATCGGGATCAGGATCAGCGACATCTGATAGACGGCGGCAAGCCCGAGGATGCCGAAGATGCCGATGATGGCCCAGGCCATGCTGACATCGAGCCCATCCTTCTCGACGCGCCGCACCGGTGCCGGTGGCAGCCCCTCGGCTGCTTCCTGCAGTGTTCGCGCCCATGCGCTGGTATGGCGTTCGCCAAGACGGATCTTGTTTGCCTGTTTCCGGATGCCGTTGGCGATACCCATGTGCGATAAGTCCCCGAAGCCCGATTGCTTCGCCAATCAACGCACAGGGGTTGCCACAGGTTCCCCTCTGCTATCGAGCCAGCTAGGCAGCCCGCTGTCGCGCGACGAAATCCACGAAGGCGCGTAGTGGCGGCGGCATCTGGCGACGGCTCGGATAATAGAGGTGGAAGCCTGGGAAGGGCGGTGTCCAGTCATCGAGCATGCTGATCAGCCGTCCGGCGGCGAGATGTTCCGCGACGTGATAGTCGAAGAGATAACCGATGCCGACGCCATCGAGCACGGCCCGCAGCATCAGATCGTTGTCGGTGGTGCTGAGCGGTCCCGAAACGGCAACCTCAAGCTTCTCGTCGCCGCGCTCGAATTCCCAGTGATAGAGGCTGCCATCCGTCGGCCAGCGGGAGACGACGCAGGAATGGTCGCGCAGGTCGCGCGGCGTGTCCGGGATGCCGTGGCGCGCGATGTATTCGGGCGAGGCGACGACGACGAGCCGCATCTCGCCGCCGAGTTTCACGCTCACCATGTCCTTTTCCACCATTTCGCCCAGCCGGATGCCGGCATCGAAGCGGTCGGCGACGATATCGGAGAGTTTGTCATCCACGATGATGTCCATGACGATATCGGGAAAGGCCGCGTGGAAAGGCGCAATCAGCGGCGCCAGCCTGTGTACGATCGCAACCCGCGGCGCGTTGATGCGCAGCAGGCCGGCCGGCGTATCGCGCAGTGCAGAAACATCCGCCACCGCCTGGTCGAGATCGGCAAGTGCCGGCAGCAGCCTCGAAAGCAGGCGCTGGCCTGCCTCGCTCGGCGCCACGCTACGGGTCGTGCGGTTGAGCAGCCGGATGCCCATCCGCTCCTCGAGCGTGCGGATCGTCTGGCTGAGCGCGGAGGCGGATATGCCGAGCCGGGCGGCCGCACGGGCAAAATTGCCGTGCTCGGCGACCGCGGCAAAAGCCCTGAGCTCCGCATAGTCACTCCCGCGCATTATACTCTCTTTTCTAAGGAAGCCATGCCGATAATGTAGCATTGTTGTCAGTATCGGCAAGGCGCATCTTCTGTCTGCAACACAGGAGATTACCCATGACTGATACATTGTCCCTTGACCGCTACCGTCTCCTCGGCCGTTCCGGCCTGCGCGTTTCGCCGCTGTCGCTCGGCGCCATGACCTTCGGAACAGACTGGGGCTGGGGCGCGGACGAAGAGGAGTCCCGTCGCATGTTCGACGCCTATGTCGATCGCGGCGGCAACTTCATCGATACCGCCAATCAATATACCGGTGGCACCTCAGAAAAACTCGTCGGCCGCTTTGCCGAAGGCCGCCGCGACGAGCTTATCATCGCCACCAAATATACGATTACCTCGCGCCCGAAAGATCCGAATTCCGGTGGCAATCATCGCCGCAGCATGATCCGTTCGGTAGAAGACAGTCTGAAGCGACTGAATACCGACTACATCGATCTCTTCTACCTGCATGCCTGGGATTTCACGACCTCGGTCGAAGAGGTCATGCGCGGGCTCGACGATCTCGTTACTGCCGGCAAGATCGTTTATGCCGGCATCTCCGACACGCCCGCCTGGCAGGTTGCGCGCATGCAGACGCTGGCCGACCTACGTGGTTGGGCACCGCTGGTCGCCTTGCAGATCGAATACAGCCTGATCGAACGCACGGTGGAACGCGAACTGATCCCGATGGCCCATGAACTCGGCCTCGGCGTCATTCCCTGGTCGCCGCTCGGCATGGGCGTTCTGACAGGCAAATACAGCCGCTCCGATCTCGATATCGGTGCGGGGACGGCAAGTGCGGTCGGCACCCGCAAGAATGTCGCCGCCGGCAACGGTGCGCTGACGGAACGCAGTCTCGGCATCGCCGATGTCGTGAAGCAGGTCGCAGCCGAAATCGGCAAGACGCCGGCCCAGGTGGCGATCGCCTGGACGCTCACCAACCCGGCCGTGACCTCGCCGATCATGGGCGTCAAGACGATGGCCCAGCTCGAAGACAATCTTGGTGCGCTCGATGTCGTCCTGTCGGACGAACACCGCGCCCGCCTCGCCGAGGCAAGCGCGATTGTCCTTGGCTTCCCGCATGATTTCCTCGCCAAGCCGCTGACGCGCGGCGTCATGTTCGGCGAGGTGACCATCGAGCCCCGTCATTGAAGTCCGAGGTTATTCAAATGGAAATGGCGCCGGAAACGGCGCCATTTGTCGTTTGGACGCTTTGCTGCGAAAAGCCTAGGCGTGCCGTTCCAAATTCAGCGCCCAAGTGCAATGGAAAGCGGGACGGCAATGTAGCCTGATGGCGGTGCCGTTTCCGCTCCGGCCGGCGCAAGCACCGGCGGCGGCAGATTTTCATCTATTTTTGCCGGGCCGATACGGTTCCAGTCGTAGAGGAAGATTTCCTCGTAGAACTTGGCGATCTCCACATCATAGAAGATCAGGCTCGCATCGCGGTTGAAGCCGGTGCCGGCTGTCGTCCAGTTGTGGCTGCCCATCAGTACGGCTTCGCTGTCGATGATAATCCCCTTGGTATGGCAGTTCTTCTGCTTGCGGATCTTGTTGGTATCGAAGCCGTAATCCTTGGCATTGCTGATGACGTCGCGGTCCTCGGAGCCGAAGCTGCGGAAGATGATGCGCACGTCGAGGCCACCCTTTTGCTTTTCAAGCAGCGCATCCAGGAGCCGGCGATAGTTGTCGCCCACTGTCCTGGTATTGAAGCTCTGGTTCTGGAAATAGATCCGGCTCTTGGCCGATTGGATGAACGGCAATACGACGTCGATATAGTTGTCGGGCGTCAGGATCGGCTGCACGTCGATCGTGCGCTCGCCGGTCAGCGGCTGGAAATAGCGCGGCTTCTGAGGCGCCTCGAGCGTATCCATGGCGAGATTGGCTGGCAGGAATACCAGCTGTTCCGGCACGATGCCGGCCTCCGTCACCGTCTTGGCCTCTGCAAGATCGCGCAGGATATGCGCCTCGTAGAGTTTGCTGAGCTCGGCGTTTTCAAGGATGGCATGCCATTCGCGATTGTAGAGACGCAGCGCCGATGCCTCGTCATCCTTGTTCGTCAAAGGCGCCACGTTTGGCTGGTTGGAACTTTGCCAGTTGCCGCTCGAGAGCCACATGGCCTTGTGGTCACGCACGGCGACCTTGATGTGATAGGCGGAATCGAAGATGCCATCCTTGCCGACGCTCGCCGGCGCGAAATCGAACTTGTTGCCCTTCGCATCGCGGATCTGCGCGACCGCCTCGGCATCCGTCAGGTCGCCGTCATGCACCTTGCCGCCCATCTGCAGCACCATGGAGATGGTCTCGGCCTGGCCTTTGACCGCGTCCAGCACGCCATTGGCGACATTCGTCGCTCCGAAATCGTACATGGCAACGACCAGCGAGGTGCGGGTCTTCGACAGGAACGGGCCAAGCTGCGGCCAGCTTGCGTCGGGTCCGGTATGGATGACGAATTTGCCGCTGACCGGGCGCCGGCTCAGTGGCAGATCGGGGCGCGGCTTGTAATTCGTGTGCCAGCTTGCCGTCGCGGCTTCGTCCAGATCGATGCCGAAGAGATCCTGTGCCGAGGCGACGGTGATATCGGTGCGAACGCCATCGATATAATCAGGCAGTTTCGTGCGGCCGCGTGCTTCCAGGGCACCCAACTCGAGCTTGCGATTGACCGCAATCACGACGGCGCGCTGATCGGTGATCTCGCCATTCTCGAAGCGATAGCCCGGTTTGATTGCGACGACATCCTCGCGATTGGCAAATTGCGATCGCGCGCTGCGCACCGCTGCAAACACCTGTTCCTTGGTCGGCATCGCGATCGGCGCAACCGCTGCCGCATCAATGCCGGAACCGGCCGTATTCACGACGAAGGTCGACCCCAAAGAAGAGAGTGTCGGTCCGCCGGAAAGCGATGACTGCAGCGCAGCTGTATCGAGTTCAACGGTGATCTTCAGTGGCACCGTGAACGTTACTTTCCCCCCGCCGCTGCTGGTTCCGTTTCCGCCGCCGCTGCTATTGCCGTCCTTGCCGCTCACGATGATCTCCCCGTTCGATGGCGCTTCGAGCAGTCCGCGGGCGCGTTGCAGGCAGCGCTGCAACACGGCTGCCGGGACCGCGTCATTCTCGATAAATTCGGTGCCGCTGTAGTGAAGCCCGGTCACCCTGCCGGTGCCGATGTCGAGCAGCGGAGAGCCGGAATTGCCGCCGAGGGTGGAGCAGGAATGCGTGACACGGTTCTCATCGGCGGCCAGCAGGTTTCCGACCGCAAGCCGCTTCTTGGTGAAGACGCCGCCAAAGATCTTTTCGGCAAGCCTCTGGTCGGAAAAGCGGGAATCGCTGGCGGGATAACCGATGGCGGCAACCGGCAGATTGCGTACTGGCAGATCGACAGCAAGGTCGAGTTTCAAACGTCCGACCGGCGAGGACTTCTGCTCCAGTTTCAGGAAGGCGACATCGGGCCCGCTTTCCGGCGCCACCCAGACGACGCGTTCGATTTTCACCTCGTCGCTGGCTTCATTGCCGTATTCTTCCAGGAAGTCGATATTGACGCCGATCTGGCGGCGTGCATCGAAACCGATCTTGAACCTGAAGCCGGTGCCGCTTGCTTCGGCGAAAAGATTGGCCACATGCCGGTTGGTTACAACGAGGCCATCATCGATCACCCAGGCCGTGCCGGCATAATCGCGATCGGCGTTGCTTACGTCGACACGGCCGATCGAGACCATCGCCCGGTTCACATTCGCGGCGTTTTCCGTGAGGATGCGACGCCACGCCCTGGCCTCCTCGCGAGCGCTGTCGATATCGACGGCATTGTTCTTGACGAGGAAAACCGGCGTGCCCACGGCAAAGACGATCGTCTCGTCGTTACCAACAGGTGGCGGCCCGATATCCACCCCTTCCTCGACAGGCTGATCTTTGTTCATCAGGGCGCGGACGCCCCCATAGCGGACGTTCATGGCGCGGCCGGCTTCGCTAAGCCATTCGGGTTTATCGGCGCTGTGCATCAGCGCCCGGATATCTGCCTGCACATCAGGCGGACTGGCAGCCGCGACCTGCTGCGCCACCAGCTTGACGCGCTGGGAGTCCTCGACTGTCATTCTGCCTCCTCAGTCCGTAAGCGGACATTTCGTTGGGATACGATCGGGAATGGCTGCGAAATCTATTGAGGGTTGCAAAGTAGATGGATACGCCCAGTTTATTACAGCGGCATGATGGCGTCGAGACCCGCTGCATCGCCAGGCTGTGGCGACTGGTAATTGCCTGAAAACAAAAGGGCCGTTTCGGAAAATTCCGAAACGACCCTTCTGATATTGTCTGAGGGTGGTCGCCTTAGGCTGAAAGCGTCAGCCCTATGCCCCACGGATCCCTGAGGAAGACGCCGCCGTCGCGTTTCTCGCTCTTGATCTCCAGTTCGTCGAGCTTCAACACGGCCTTGTCGAGCGTTTCCTTGTCGTTGAAGCGGATCTTGTAGTCGGAAAGGCCGGTCATGTGGTCGGCGCGCATGCCGGCGCCGCGGCTGTTCCAGATATTGGCGGCGAGATGGTGGTGATAGCCGCCGCTCGCAAAGAAGCTCGCGCTCGGATAACGGGCCATCACCTTCAGGCCAAGCACGTCGCGATAGAAGGCATCCGCCTGGGGGATGTCGCCGACCTGCAGGTGGATGTGACCGATCGCAGTGCCGTCTGCCATCCCGGTCCAGGCCTCATCGGGAGCGCTGTTGTAGAGCGCCTGCAGATCGAGCGGCAGCGTCGCCATCTCCACCATGCCGTCTGGGTGGAATTTCCAGCCCTCATGTGGCCGATCGGCATAGATTTCGATGCCGTTACCCTCCGGATCGGAAAGATAGATCGCCTCGCTGACCACATGGTCGGACGCGCCTTCGAGCGTGACATTGTTCTGCGCAGCATGACGAAGCCAGCGCGCGAGCTCGGTGCGATTGGGTACGAGGAAGGCGGTGTGAAACAGGCCGGCGGCGTTGCGGGGCGCTTCGCGTGCGTTGCTATCTGTCGTCAGCGTCAGGAGCGGCAGGCCGGCAACACCGAGAACCTCACCGCTTGCGGTCTTTTCGAGCACCGAGAGACCAAGCATCCTCTGATAGAAACCGGAGACCGCAGCCAGGTCTTTTACGACCAGGTGCGACTGGTCGATATAGGCAGGGCGCGTCAGCGCATAAGAAGTTTCTGATGATGTCATGGAATGATCTCCTGCCCTGGAATTGAAAGGCGTACCGGCGGTGGCGGCAAGTGTGCCGCCCGTAGCGAGCGCGAGGAATTTTCGCCGGTCCATTCGCCTGTAAGCTCCCCTCGGCTGCTGTACTTGATATCTATATGGCCTATTCGCATTGTTCACAGAAGGCCCATTTTTGACGATGAAGCGTTCTGAAAACGTTGACGATGCCTGGCTCTCCACTTGATATCAGTCAATGCGCTTTATCTATCCAGAGAGGATAGTTGACGACGAAGAGCAACACCTCAAGGAGGATCGCATGTACAGGAAGATCATCGTTCCGATTGAAATCGGCAGCATCGAAAAAGGCGAGAAGATTTTCCGCAAGGCGGAAAAGCTGCTCGACGATGGCGGCGAGATCATCCTCCTCAACGTCGTCGAGGATATTCCGACCTACGTCGCCATAGAGTTGCCGGCAAACGTCGTTGAAAACGCCATGAAGGAAGGCCGTGACAGGCTGGATAGCCTCGTTGCTAAGACCGGCATTCCGGCCACCGTCGAAGTCCGCAACGGTCCGCCCGCCAACGGCATTCTGGCCGCTGCCGAAAACCACGGTGCCGATCTCATCATGGTCGCCTCGCATCTTCCCGATATCTACAACTACTTCATCGGTGCCACCGCCGATCGCGTGGTGCGCCACGCCAAGTGCTCGGTGCTGGTGGACCGGTAGGACGTGAAACCCATGGACATGAAATTACAGGAAAAGATCCTGCGTGATCGCTGGCACGAACTGACAACGCGCCTGCGAAAGATCGACACGGATCTCGGCCGCACCAAGGCGATCGATGACGAAGACCGCGCCATCGAAAACGAGAACGACGAAGTGCTGGAAGGTCTCGGCCAGGCCGGAGAAGAGGAGTTGCGCGCCATTGATGCCGCCCTCGAACGCATCGCTAAGGGCACTTACGGCACCTGTGCCCGCTGCGGCGCCGGGATCTCCGCGGCCCGCCTTGCAGTGCTGCCGCAGACGCCGCTCTGCGAGGATTGCGCGGCGGGCAAGTAAGCGCGCCATCAAGAACACGCTTGGCTCGTCACAAAGATTTAACCTGACGCCACCAGGCGTCCGGTTGCGCCTTGCCCAATTCGGTGCGACCATCCCCTTACTCTGAGTAAGGGTGCGTGCATGGGCGAGTTCAACGGCATTCGCTGGGCCTACGACAGATATGAACTGATCGCGGACGGCATTGTTCATGGCGTCGGGCTGTTCTTTGCGCTGATCGGCGTGACCGTACTGATCTTCTACGCCACTCTCTGGAGCCCTGCCGGTGCGCTTGTTGCCGCCTGGGTTTACGGCGTGGGACTGGTGCTGACGCTCGGCATTTCCTTTTCCTACAATATCTGGCCGGTTTCGCGCACCAAATGGTATCTGCGCCGGTTCGATCATTCGGCGATCTTCATCCTGATCGCCGCCACCTACACGCCCTTTCTGGAGCGCGGCGCCGATGACCCGCTGCTCTTGGGCACGCTGATCGCCATCTGGGCGATCGCAGCCTTCGGCATCTTCGTCAAATGTGTTTTCCCGGGCAGGTATGACCGGCTGGCGATCCTGCTTTATCTCGCTATGGGCTGGAGCGGCGTACTGGTGGCAGAGCCCGTCGCTTCGCGCATTCCCTATGCCTCCATGCTGCTGATCATCATCGGCGGCATCATATATTCGCTGGGCGTCATCTTCCATGTCTGGGAAAGGCTCCGCTTTCAGAATGCGATCTGGCACGCCTTCGTGGTGGCCGCCGCCGCCGTGCACTATTCGGCCGTGCTGACCTGCTTCAGCCTCTCGGTCCCCGCCTTCTGACATCTTGCGTTTACATAAGCCCGCGCCCGGCGTATTCCCCGTGCCACAAGCTTATTCGAACACGACCATTCCGAGCCGGGCCTGCCACATGACCAATACCGTTCTTATCAGGGACGCTGCCGAAGCTGATCTTCCTGCTGTCAGAGATATCTACAATCACGCCGTCGAACATACGACGGCGATCTGGAACGAAACGCTTGTCGATCTCGACAACCGGCTGGAATGGTTCAAGGCCCGCAAGGGCAGGGGTTTTCCGGTCATCGTCGCCGAAATGGATGGCAAGGTCGCCGGCTACGCCTCTTACGGTGATTGGCGTGCTTTCGATGGCTACCGCCACACGGTCGAGCATTCCGTCTATGTCGACAAGGATTGCCGCGGCGCCGGCATCGGCGAAAAGCTGATGCGTGCATTGATCGAGCGCGCCAGCGCCGCCAACATCCATGTCATGATTGCCGGCATCGAGGCCGAAAATGCCGCCTCCATCAAACTGCACGAGAAGCTCGGGTTCCGCATCGCCGGCACATTTTCCGAGGTCGGCATCAAATTCGGCCGCTGGCTGGATCTGACCTGCATGGAACTGCGCGTACCGAAGGTCTGATAGGGCCGGTTCCAGATTGATTGCTGGCGAGGACTAACCATATTTTTATCGTAGTCTGCGCCTTGTAGGAATCTCTGATGGCGCGACTCGCGGAGGAGAGGTTGATGTTTGGACGCTCGGTGCTCGGTCTTTCGGCCTTCCTGGTCATGACAGCTTATTCGCTGCCATCGATGGCGGCCAGTTGCGGCAGCACGGCTTCGCCGGAGCTCGACTGGCAGGAGTGTAACAAAAAGAACCTGATGCTTCAGGGCAGCGACCTGCAGGGCGCCAACCTTGCCGGCACGGATTTTTCGCTGACCGATCTCGGCGGTGCCAACCTCAAATCTGCCAATGCGGAAAAAGCAACCCTCGTGCGCGCCTCTCTGGCCGGAGCAAGTGCCCAGGGCGCCAATTTCGGCAAGATCGAGGCCTACCGCTCCACCTTTGCAGGTGCGGCCGCCGACGGCGCAAGCTTTGCCGGTGCAGAGCTGCAGCGGGCCGATTTCACCGGTGCGCAACTGACGAAGGCCAATTTCGAGAAAGCCGAGCTTGGCCGCGCCAATTTCGACAAGGCGGTGCTGACGGGCGTGAGCTTCGCGCTCGCCAATCTCTCGCGCGCCGATCTGACGGGTTCACGTTATGAAGGCCCGATCAGCTTCGACCGTGCCTTCATGTTCCTGACCCGCATCGAGGGGCTGGATCTGTCCGCCGCCACAGGCCTGCAGCAGGCGCAGATCGATCTTGCCTGTGGCGATTCCTCCACGAAGCTGCCTTCGGGGCTTACCGTCCCGTCAAACTGGCCTTGCCCGCAGGAGCAGGATTAACTCAGGCTAGGCGGCCGACCGGAATGATCTCCCGCGACTGTGCCTGGAAAGGGTTGCCTTCCCAGTCGCCATGCCATGCATCGACGGTTAGCCCGGCATCGCTGATCATTGCGGCAAGCTTGTCGCGCGGGGTGTAGAGGATTTTCGAACGTCCGGCGAAACGCTCGCCGGTCGAGAGTACGCGATAGCCGTTCTCGTAGGAAAGAATGCCGCTCGTCTCATCGTAATGCGACTCGTCCGAGGCCTCGATCGCACCAAGCTCCACATGTTCGAGCTGGCGCACCTTGCTATGACGCACGTCGTGCTGTCCAAGAAAACCGGGATTGCGCGTATCGAAGACGAACCGGCCGATGGGACTGAGATGTGCGGCAATTGTCGCAAGGGCGGCGCGCTGGTCTTCTTCCGTTAGAAAGACCTGGAAAGCGTGGCCCGTCAGCACGATGAGATCGTATTTCTGCCCGAGGCGAACGGTGCGCGCATCACCCTCGATCCATTCCACCTTATCGCCGCCTGGCCGCGCCCTGCCGATATCCAGCATGGCGGCGGCCGGGTCCACGCCGGTGACGTCGCGTGTCGCTGCGAGCGCTGCCGTCAGTTCTCCGGTGCCACAGCCGAGGTCGAGCGCGGAATTGGCGCCTGCCGCAAGCTTCATGCAGAAGTCGAAATCCGGCCCCCAGCGATTGGCGGTATCATAGAATTGCGCAAGCGAAGGGTCGCGGTAGAGGGGATCGTCTGAAACTGTGCTCATACGTCTGATGCCCTTTCGCTGATATAGAGATAACGTTCCACCGTCTCGCCGGCCGCGTTCTGCTTGCTGAAGATCTCTCGCCGCTGATGCACGCGTCCGGCGACCTTCTGCGAGGGAAGATTTTCCAGGCTGACGATACTGACGAGGCGCGACAGCCCCATGGTCGAAAAGGCATGATCGCGGCAGGCAAGCGCGGCCTCGGTGGCATAGCCCTTGCCCCAGTAATCCGGCCAGAGGTGGTAGCCAAGCTCGGGCTCCAATCCGCGCGACGTGTCCTGCAGCGTGATCCCGCAGTCGCCGAGCAGTTCGCCGCTCTCGCGATCGATCATCGCCCAGAGGCCGAAACCATTTTTCTCATAGCTTCCGAAGGCGAGCCTGTCGAAGAAATCGCGCGTTGCCGCGGCATCCTTCACGGAAGGGTAATATCGCATGCACAGCGGATCGGCGAAGATGCGCTCGAGCGCCGGCAGGTCCGCGACGATGATTTCGCGCAACACCAGCCGGTCGCTGCGCAGGATTTCGCGGACGATGGACATTGTTTAATCCCTCTGTCATCCAGCGCGCCTAAGCCCGCCAACTTCTTCAGTCCGCTTTATACGAGAGCTTCCGCCATGGCATCTGCAAAGATACGCGTCATTATCGTTGGTGCCGGCGTTGTCGGCGCTTCGCTTGCCTTCCATTTGGCCCGGCGTGGAGCCACTGTCCAAGTCGTGGATGAAAATGAGCAAGCCGGCAGCGGCGTGACGGCACGGGCCTTCGGCTGGGTGAATATCATCAATGTCGTGCCGGGAGCCGTCAATTACGGCCTCGTGCAGCAGGCGCTCGCCGACTATACCCGCCTGCAGTCCGATCTGCCGGATGCCTTTGTCGCCGCGCGTCCCGGTTCCCTGTTCTGGCTCAAAAGCACTGCGGAGACCGAAGACTTCGCCGCAGCCCATCGCGCCGAAGGGACGGATGTCGAACTGGTCGATGCCGCAAGGATCGCAGCATGGGAGCCCAATCTGCTTGAGCCTCCCGCCTGCGCGATCTTCTCGCCTCGCGATCTCGCGCTCGATCCTGCAAGGCTGGCGCGGGACCTGATCGATGCCGCCGGCGTGCCCGTCACCTTCGGCCGGAAGGTCGAAAGCCTCATCCTTTCGGGCGATCGGGTGCGTGGCGTACGTTCGGCCGATGGTACGATCGAGGCCGATCTCGTGATCCTCGCAGGCGGAACAGCGGTCGACCGCCTGACGGAAAGCGTGGATTTCCAAACGGGCGTCGAAGCCTCACCCTCGATCATCCTGCGCTATAGGTGCGCAGAGCCTGTCGTGAACCGCATTCTCCGCGGCCCCGGCCTGGAAATTCGCCAATCAGCGGACAACATGTTGCACGTCGCCAAGGGCTATATCGATGATTCCGCGGAGAACGCACCGGAAGAGGTTGGTCAGCGGATCTTGAAGATCATGCATGAGCGCCTGCGCCTGCCCGAAGGCGTCTCATTGGTCGAGGCTGCTGCCGGTTACCGCCCATTCTTCTCCGATGAGATGCCGCGGCTCGGTTTCCTGCCCGGCATCGAGGGCGCCTATGTCGCCGTCGGTCATCCCGGCGTCATTCTCGCACCGCTGCTCGGACGGCTTGCAGCAGAGCATGTGCTGGAAGACCGGCGCTCGCCGCTCATCCCATGCGCCGGCCTGATATGAAAAAAGCGGACCCGTGGGTCCGCTTTTCGTTTTGGTTTCAAGCTTTTACTTGCCGGGCTCGAAAACCATCGCATGCCCGTTAATGCAATAGCGAAGGCCGGTCGGCGGCGGTCCGTCCGGGAAGACGTGGCCGAGATGGGCCTCGCAGGTGCCGCAGCGGATTTCCGTGCGCACCATGCCGTAAGTCGTGTCGCTGTGTTCGGTGACGGACTCCGGAGAGACCGGCTCGAAATAGCTCGGCCAGCCGCATCCGGCATCGAACTTCGTGTCGGAGCGGAAGAGCGGCGAATTACAGCTGACGCAGCGGTAGAGACCGGTCTCGAAGGAATCCCAGTAGGGACCGGTAAAGGCGCGTTCGGTACCGTGCTGGCGGGTGATACGGTACTGCTCGGGAGTCAGCAGTTCCTTCCATTCGGCATCGGTCTTGTGGACTTTTGGTGTGGTGGTCGTTTCGGCCATGGAGTGCTCCTTTCGCCGATGGGGGCAATCTCTTTTCGTGCGCAAATGTGGTGCGTTGAGCGCAATTGATCAAGACTGGGATCGCGCCTCCGGGAGCTGAACCTGGGGGCATCGCACGTGATCGGAGATATTTCTGCTCTCGATACGCCCCTAAGCAACGAGCAAAGCCTGTATCCTGGGGCAGGAGACCACGAGATCACACAGAACAGCAAATTCATTCGCGTCGTGAGGCGCAGACGCAAGCCCAAACCAGTTCTGCCCTTTTTCTCGTGGCGCCCACACGAGCCGTTGCTCCAGAAGATAGATGCCGTAAACGACATCGATCGAGTCGCTTCCGGTTAGCCCGAGGCACGTCCGAATGCTATAGGCGGTGAGAGCGGCGTTCAGCACGATCGCAACCTCGACCAGTGCTGCGCGATAGCCCGGTTGGCGAATGACCTCCACTCCATGAGCCCTTTCCAGCCAGGTCGCTGCGAGCTGGACGATGACGAGTGTGCGGTCCACGATGCACCGCAGATCCTTCAGCGGCACGATATGCATGTATTTGGCGGGCTGCAAATAGACATCGACTGCCGTAGAAACGGCGCCGCACCGGCTGTGGCCAAGAACCACGATAGACTTGAGACTATCCCCGAGATGGCTGATCGCATAGCTCAGGCTCCCCACGACATCATCTCCGATGCCGTTGCCGGCGGTCCTGACGACGAACAAGTCGTTCGGGCCCTCGGAAAAGACTAGCTCGACAGGAACACGGGCGTCGGCACAGCCAACAATTGCCGCGAACGGTTGCTGAGCTGGTGCCCCGCTGCCCCTTGGATAAAGGCCGAGATCCCGCGGGTCGATATCGATACTTAATGTTGTCGCCTTGGAAGATCCGAATCGGGTCAGGAGTTCGGCGAAAGCCCGATTGCCAGCCTCGAGCCGCAAACGGGCAGCATCTGCATCCTGCGGCAGGGGCCTGTGTGGCGCATCGAACGCGAACCGATAGATCACTTCGGCCAGCAACGCAGAGGTTTCACACGAATGGTCTTCTGTAGAGCCCTTTGCCATGTCGACACCCCCCTGCACAGACAGATCCGGCGGCTGCGCGCAGTTTGTCGTTGAAAGGACGTGGTCGCTGCGCGCAGTTGCCTTGGCTAACAGTTATAGACACCTGCCGCGCATCGCCTTGCGCTCCTGCGGGCAACGCCGGCGACGCTGACGGGTGTCAGCGGGCGCCCAACCCTGGCCTCTGCGGAAGGCATCAGGTTGAATTCGACCGGAAGTGCGCCGCGAAATTCGATGCTTGAGCCCCCGGCGACTACAGCAAGCAACGTGATAGCGATCCATTTAAGCATGCCGTCTCTCCTTTCAAGTTCGATCATTTCATGGAGAATATTTCTGGCAGTTCGTCAGCGTCAGGAAGCTTGCTCAAATCCCGCTTTTGAGCCCCGTCGGGCGCCTTGAAGCTGAAGTCGCCTGCCGCCACGTCCGCCCCTGCCTTCCATGACCGTATGTCAATCGTATATTGCGGAAAGCCTGCGACCTTGGTGCTGGTAACAACGTAGCGGCAAGGGTAGGGGTTCTGTCCCTGGGCAATCCAGATTTGCCAATCCACCCCTTCCTTGGTGCGAAATGCCAGGTGATCGCATTCCTCGCCGCGTATTACGCCACTCCCGAGATCCTTGACGTCGGTGACCTCGGACATGAGCGCGTCGTAAGGGTGTGACATCAAGATGTCGCCGGCCGGCAGCGGCCGATGGAATTTGTCCCGCAAGGCGTCGATCAGCTGGTCGGTCGTTCCGGGCACTTCCGTCTGAGCGTAAAGGTTGGCGTCCTTCCCGAGAATCGAGAGTGTCTTGCCGTCGAAAACGATTTCGACGTTAGCGAAGCCGCCCTGGCGTGTGACGTTCAGCTTGTCGGGCCGATTGAGCTTCACCGCGCCGGAGCTTGCAAGGGCCAGTTTCTGCTTCTGTTTGGTAACGACCTCCAGGCTCGTGTCATATTCGAAGGAGATTGCGTCCTGCGCTGCCATGTAGTCCGACATCGCCTTTAGCAGGCTCTTCGCCTGTGTGTCGTCGGCCTGGGCGGACGTCGCGCAAGTCAGCGCCGCCAGGGCAAGCCCAGCGGCAAGCAGGCGGGCATTCTGAAAGGGGTTTTCCGATCGAGATCGCATGGGTGTTTCCTCCGCTAAGATAGTGAGAAGACGACCCGCGTGGCTCAAACAAACGCGCGGGATGGACTGTCCTACAGCGCTCGTGTGGCCCTCGCTGAGACGGTCCACCAGCGACTTTCGGCTGAAGTAGCTTGCTCCCTCAAAAAGACTGCATTGCAAAGATTGAAGATGCCAAGGAGAGCAGCGCAGCGACGCACCACGGCAATGCTGCCGGCTCCAGTCCATGCCTAGCTGCCGCTCTTTTGCTCCAAATGGCGTTGCAGAGCGGCATTCATGCTAAAAAAGAGGCGCTCACGGCCGAGCTTGTCGGCGAAACCGGAGGCGCGTAGATAGTCGAGTACATCGGAATTCAATCCTGCGAGCCACACGGTTATGCCCTGGGCAGTAACGCGGCGTTCGCTCTCAATCATCATCTGGAGAGCGGAATACTCGATGTCAAAGACCCCGCTCATATCGAGTGCGAGCACTTTCGGTTTGTATTCGGCTACGAATGCCTGAATCTGATCCGCGACTTGCTGGACGTTGGCGAAAAACAACCGTCCCTCCGGGCGCAGTATCAGCAGACCATCAAATGTTTCGTCGTCAGGATGGTCCGAAGACAGCGGCCGGAGCACGTCAGTGCCCGGCTTGCGGCCGATGACGTAAACTTTCGGTTTCGCCGACTGACTGGCCAAACCGATCAGCGAAAGAACGATCGCGACGACGATGCCCTGAAGCGTACCGAACACGAGCACGCCGAGGAATGCCGCCAGTGTCCAGCGAAATTCCATTCGCCGCACCTTGCGGATGGCCGCAAATTCCGCCGGAGCGATGAGGCCGACCGAGTAGATGATCACAATCGCGGCGAGAACGGCCTGTGGTAGCAAGCCAAGCAGCGGCGCAAGGAACAGCATGGTGGCCGCAGAAGTCGCAGCAGTGACAAGCGAGGCCGTCTGGGACCGCCCGCCCACTGCGCGGACGACCGCCGTCTGCGAAGTGCCACCACCTGCGGGCATCGAGCCGAAGAATGCGCCAACCACGTTGGCCGTGCCTGTCGCGAGAAGTTCGCGGTTGGGCCTGATTGGGGGCTCGGACGGTGCGGCAAACGCCCGACCCGCGGCAATCGTTTCGGTAAAACTCATCAGTGCGATGCCGAGCGCTCCGGGCAAGAGTTGCTCGACCAAACTGGCGCTCGGGAGAGTGAGTGACGGCAGCGACCGCGGGATGAATCCGACTGTCGCGATACCCAAGGCATTGAGACCGGCGAGCCAGGATACCAGAATGCCCGCGCCGACGACCACGAGTGGGGCCGGAGAGTGGGGCCAGAGCCTTTCCATCATCCACAAGGCGATCAGCGCCACGGCTGCAATGGCCAGCGTAAGCAGCGACGTTTCGGGTATATGCTGGACCACGCTCATGATGTCGCGGAAAAAGCCCGCCTTTTCAATATGCACGCCCAGCAGTTTCGGTATCTGATCCAGTACGATCACCAGGCCGATGCCTGCTTTGAAACCGGTTAACACTGGCGATGAAATGAAGTTGGCAACAAACCCCAGGCGCAGCACGGAGGCTGCAATGAGGAGAGCCCCGGTCAACGCCACAAGTGTCGCAACGGCGGTGACCAGCTTGCCTGGATCGCCATCTGGAACGGCGGTTCCAAGCTCGGTCCCGGCCAAAATGGCAAGGGTGGTGGTCGAACTGACGCTTAGTACGCGTGACGTGCCGAGTAATGCGTAGACAATCATCGGCACGAATGCCGTATAGAGACCGACGCTCACCGGCAGCCCGGCAACCGTGGCATAAGCCATGGCCTTGGGCAGTACGACCGCAGCGGCGACAAGGCCCGCCATTATATCGAACCGAAGGCCAGCCGCGAACGAGGCACCGCCATCGTTTCTACTGACTGCCATGTGGGTTTCGTGGGACACGGCCACTGCTCCGATCGGAAATTCAGTCGCTTTCGTGACATTTCACCGGGCATTTTGACGATGTCACTATAGCCGCGTCCCGGCGTCAGCGGCTGTCTTGCTCCAGTTCAAAACCTTGTGCTCGCTTCGTAGAAACTCAATTGAATACACATGCCACGCACTCTGCCTCAGCAGAGTTGGATGTTTACTGGACGGGTGCGAACTAAAAGAGGTGTCATTATAACGTAAAATACGTGCGAAAAGAAGTGAGTATGGGGGTCGTTGCTTACATCTTTCTTGCGGTCATCGTAGGAGAACTGATGTTCTCTTGGGACGAAGGCCGTCGCCGCGGTTTTTTCGCCCGCCAATAGCCGTCTCGGCCTGTCCTGAGAGTGCCTGAGGATGGAAGCCTCGGTGTGATCAAGTCCCCAAAGCAGACTGTGCCGCTTCAGCGCCCCAATTGTCATCTACCCAATTCGGGGGAAGACGACGAATCACCCGTGCTTTATCTTTAGTGTTCCATTAAGCTTAATGCTGCGTGTTTCGGGGACAAACGGTGTTTCATACTCTGATGATTGTTCTGTACGGCGCAGTCGCCGCGATTGCCATGGGTGTGACCCTGCTGGAGGGCTGGGTCAATCATGATCGCTGGACGGTGTTCCGTATCGCAGGGCTGGTCGCCTGTCTGGTCTGGCCGCTGCCGCTCGCTTTCTTCATCCTGCACGGTTCCGTTTTGCGTCTCGCCACGCGCCTTTCCTGAACGTCAAGCCTGTGAACACAGCCCGCATCCATTGCGGGTTGTCGAAATTGCTTGAGGCTATCAGCCGATTCACCTAAGCCTTGGAAAAGGCTGATTGCCGACTTTCATCCGTGCTCACGGGGAGGGGACATGGCCGATGTCACGGCTCTGACATTTCTGGCCCTGTGTCTGCCGTTGATCGGCGCTCTTGCGGCTCCCTTTATCATTCGTGCCTTCGGCGCAGGCGGCGCCTGGCTGCTCGCCGTGGCCCCTTTGCTCGCCTTCCTGCATTTCCTGCGTCTCGTGCCGCAGATCGCTGATGGCGAAATCATAACCGGCGGCTATGACTGGGTGCCGGGCCTGGGCCTGCGTTTTTCCTGGTTCCTCGACGGATTGTCGCTCACCTTCGCCCTGCTCATCACCGGCATCGGCACGCTGATCGTGCTTTATGCCGGCGGGTATCTGAAGGGCCATCCGGATCAGGGCCGGTTCTTCTCCTTCATCTTCCTCTTCATGGGCGCAATGCTCGGCGTCGTGGTGTCGGACAGCTTTCTGATGTTCTTCATCTTTTGGGAGCTCACCTCGATCACCTCCTTTCTGCTGATCGGCTTCGACCATGAACGGCAGGCGGCACGGCGCGCCGCTTTGCAGGCACTCGTCGTCACAGGCGGGGGAGGGCTGCTGCTGCTTGCCGGCTTGCTCCTGCTCTGGGGGCAGACAGGCGTTGCGCAGCTGTCGGAACTGATGCAGTTCGGCGATGTCGTCAGAGGCAGCCCGCTCTATTTTGCCACCCTGTTGCTGGTGCTCGGCGGCGCTTTCACCAAATCGGCACAGTTTCCATTCCACTTCTGGCTGCCGAACGCCATGGAGGCGCCGACACCCGTTTCAGCCTATCTGCATTCCGCCACCATGGTGAAGGCCGGCGTCTATCTGCTGATGCGGCTGAACCCGGTTATGGGCGCAACACCCGCATGGGAGGTTCTGCTGCCGGTCTTCGGCGGCCTGACGCTCGTCACCGGCTCGGTGCTTGCGATCCGACAGACGGATCTGAAGCTGAAGCTCGCCTATACGACGGTCTCCTCCCTTGGCCTGCTGGTGCTGCTGACCGGCTTCGGATCGGATTATGCCATTGAAGGCGCAGTGCTCTATCTGGTGGCGCATTCGTTCTTCAAGGGCGCGCTTTTCATGGTCGCCGGCATCATCGACCACGAAACCGGCACGCGGAATATCACGCGGCTGCGGGGCCTGCGAGGGGCCATGCCGCTGACCTTTGCGATCGCTATCGTCGCCGCACTTTCCATGGCCGGTTTGCCGCCTTTCTTCGGTTTCCTCGCCAAGGAGGAAATTTATACGGCTATCGTCGGCAGTGATCTCTATCCTGTCCTTGCCACCACCATCGCCGTCCTCGGCAATGCGCTGATGTTTGCGATCGCCTTTGCGGTGGGGCTGAGGCCTTTCGCCGGCAGGCTGGTGGAGACGCCCAAACATCCGCATGAGGCGCCGGTCCTGCTTTGGCTCGGCCCTGCCGTCCTTGCTCTGGCAGGTCCGCTTGCTGCAGTCTTTTCCGGCGTCACCCACAGTGCGATCTCCTCGCCCATGGCCTCCGCTATTGCTGGCGCTCCCAAAGAGGTTTCCATTTCGCTGACCCCGCATATCGGCCTGCCGCTTGCCTTGTCGTTGCTGACGATCGTACTCGGCATCGCTGTTTACTGGCAGCTCGACCGTAGCAGGGCTTTCGTCGCCTACGTGCTGCACTCCGCACGTGGCCCGGATCGCGGTTTCGATCATTTCATCGCCGGACTTGTCCGTTTCGCCCACGGTTTCATCGGCATCGTCCAGCCAAGGCGGCTGGATATCTACGTCGCCTGCACATTCCTCTGCGTTGCCGCAATCCTGCTTGTACCGCTCGTCATCAATGACGGGCTGCCGCCAGGCTTTGCCTGGCCTGCAGACCTGCGCCTGCGCGAAGCGGGCATCATGGTCATCGCCGTACTCGGCCTTGTCGCCGTGCTGATCGCCCGCGACAGGCTGACGGCGATCGTATCGCTCGGCATTCAGGGTTTTGCCGTCGCGCTGATCTTCCTGCTCTTCGGCGCCCCGGATCTCGCCTTCACCCAGTTCATGGTCGAAACGCTCGCGGTCGTCATTCTTGCCCTCGTCATGACCCGTCTGCGCCTGTCGCCGACCGATCCGCGCCACGGCGTCCGCCGCTTCTTCGATATCGTGCTTTCACTCGCCTGCGGTCTCGGCTTCGCGCTGCTTTTGATGCGCGCCACGCAGACGCCGTTCAACACGGCGCTCAGCGATTTCTTCAATGCCCATTCGAAGCTGATCGCCCACGGCGCCAATGTCGTGAACGTCATCATCGTCGATTTCCGCGGCACTGACACGCTCGGCGAAATTGCCGTCGTGGCGGTGACAGGCCTCGCCATCCTTGCGCTGATCCGCATCCGCGGCAACACGGAGCGCCGGCTGGCGACAAACGATCCGGATGCGGAGGAGGCATGAGACAGGTCTCGTTGGAATCTGATTCTGTCCTCGCAGCGAATGCAGCGTTCGAGGTATCGCGAGACGTTACCGTTTCCCCTCATTCCTGTGCTGGTCACCGGAATCCAGCCTGCCCAAGTCCTTGGGCAGGAGAGACTCTTTGGTTTGCTGCAAATGAGTCATTCACGACGCAGACGCGTCGTGGCTGGATTCCTTTGACAAGCACAGGAATGAGGGAGGTTGGTAGACGTCCCCGGCCTTCTCAGGCTCTTCGTGGAGGCACGCGATGAACACCCTCATCTTCCGTACGGTCGCCCCCTTCATCACCGCGCTGATGCTGCTTTTTTCCGTTTTTATCCTGCTGCGCGGCCACAACGAGCCGGGTGGCGGCTTCATCGGCGGCTTGATCGCCGCTTCGGCTCTGGCGATTTACGGCATTGCTTTCGGCGTGGACGCGGTGCGCCGGGCGATCCGCTTCCATCCATTGGCGATTGCCGGCTTCGGTCTCTTGCTCTCTTGCCTCGCCGGCCTGATCTCGATCTTCTTTGCCGTGCCATTCATGACCGGCCTTTGGGTCTATCCCGTCCTGGCAGGTGTGGAAGTGCCGCTCTCCAGTGTCATGCTCTTCGATCTCGGCGTCTATTTCGTGGTGCTCGGCGCCGTCGCTTCGATCGCGCTGGCGCTGGAAGAAAGGGAGCTGGACTGATGGAAGCGCTCTTTGCCATTCTCGTCGGCCTGTTCTTTTCGGCCGCTGTCTATCTGATCCTGTCGCGCTTCTCGATCCGCATCATGCTCGGCATCGCCATTCTCGGTAACGCCGTGAACCTGCTGATCTTCACGGCAGGAAGGCTGACTCGCGTCGTGCCGCCGATCATACCGGCAGGTGCCGACTCGTTGCCATCAGGTGCGGCCAATCCGCTGCCGCAGGCGCTGATCCTGACGGCCATCGTCATCTCCTTTTCTTTCCTCGCTTTCTTGCTGGTGCTGACCTACCGCGCCTATCAGGAGCTCGGCACAGACGATACGACCCGCATGCACGATGCCGAACCAGAAGACCGGCCGCTGCCGCCTTTGGGGTATTGATCGTGAGCAAGATGCGGATGCTCAGTGCCCATGCGCCGACCCTCGCGGGAGGCACCCACTAATGGCCGCTCCCGTCACCGACCTCTCGGCCGCCATGGTCACCGCTCCCGTCCCGTCCGCCCACTGGCTGGCGATCCTGCCGGTCGTGCTCTGCATCAGCCTCGGTGCGCTGCTCCTGATGCTGCGCAGCCTTCCGCGCCTGCAGGCATGGATCGCAATTGCCGGCCTCGTTGTCCTGCTGCTCCTTGACGCTGCTCTCCTGCAGCAGGTCGTCGGACACGGCCCGCTCACCATGGTCATGGGCCGCTGGCTGCCGCCCTTCGGTATCGCCTTTACGGTCGATGTCTTCAGCGCGCTGATGGCGCTGGCCGCAGCGGTCGCTGCCCTGGCAGCCGGTATCTATGCCCTGTCAGATACCACCGAAAGCGGCCGCCGATACGGTTTCTTCCCGCTGCTGATGCTGCTGATGGCAGGCGTCACCGGCGCCTTCCTGACCGGCGATATTTTCAACCTCTACGTCTGGTTCGAGGTGCTGCTCATCTCCTCCTTCGGCCTGCTGATCCTTGGTTCCGAACGGGCGCAGATCGATGGCGCGCTGAAATATGCGGTTCTGAACCTTATCGCCACGACGCTGTTCCTCATCGCCGTCGGCATCCTCTATGCGAGTTTTGGCACGCTCAATATGGCCGATATCGCCGAGCGGGCAGCAGGCTTGAGCGGCACGGCGCCGCTGATGACGCTCGCTTGCCTCTTCCTGCTCGCTTTCGCCATGAAGGCTGCGGCCTTTCCGGTCAATTTCTGGCTGCCGGCCTCCTACCACACGCCGCGCATCGCGGTTTCCGCACTCTTTGCCGGCCTCCTGACCAAGGTCGGCATCTATGCGCTGCTGCGCGTCCTGGTCATGCTGCTGCCGGCCGAGCGCGATGAACTCAGCCTGCTGATAGCTGTCGTCGGAGCCCTGACTGTCCTCGTCGGCGCACTCGGTGCACTCGCCGAAACCGACCTGCGTCGTCTGCTCGGCTATGTGGTGATCTCGGGCATCGGCAATATGCTGATCGGTGCAGCACTCGGCACCGCCGAAGGCCTCGGCGGCGCAGTCTTCTATGCGCTGCATTCGGTAGTGCTGATGACGGCGCTCTATCTTCTGGCCGGCGAAGCGGGCAGGCGAGGCGGCTCATTCTCGCTGGCCGCGCTCGGCGGCCTCTATCGTCAGAATGGCTGGTTCGCGGCGATTTCGCTGATGCTGCTGCTGGCCGCCTGCGGCCTGCCGCCCTTTTCCGGCTTCTGGCCCAAGGTGTTGCTGGTCAAGGCCTCGCTCGATGTCGGCGCGTGGTGGCTGGCGGGCACGATCCTGCTCGGCGGCTTCCTGTTGACGATTGCCTGCGGCCGCGTCTTCCTGTTTGCCTATTGGCGTCCCGCGTCCCCGGCGCTCCCTCCGGTGCGGACCGGCTGGACGGCCGGTCTTCCGCTTGCGGCATTGACGATCCTCGTCATCGGCATCGGTGTCCTGCCGGAACAGTTGCTGCAACTCGCGCGCTCCGCCGCCGACGGGCTTGCTGATCCCTCCGCCTATATCTTCTCCGTCTTTCCGGAAGGGACCATACGTTGACAGTCCTGTTCCTCAGCCTGCCGCTTGCCATCGCCTGGGTCGCCGTAACCGGCAGCGCCTCGCCGCTTAATTTCGTTCTCGGCCTCGCCCTGTCGCTGCTGTCGCTCGCAGTCGTGCGCGAGGCCTTCGCCGGCCGTTCGCCGCCGCGCCGCATCCGCCCTTGGCACATCTTCCTGCTGGTGGGGCTTTTCCTTTGGGAACTGGCACTTTCGGCCTGGCGGGTGGCATTGACGGTGCTTTCGCCGCGTATGCAGCTGGCGCCCGGTATCCTCGCATTCCCGCTGACGGTGAGAACCGATTTTGAGATCACGCTCCTTGCCAATCTCATCACACTGACGCCGGGTACTCTTTCGGTTGATGTTTCCGAGGACCGGCGCACGCTCTATGTGCATGCGCTGGACTGCGCCGATCCTGCCGCGGTCAGGCGCGATATTGCTGGCGGTTTCGAGCGCCGTATCATGGAGGCCTTTGGATGATAACGCCTGCCGCCATCGTTTCCGCCGCCGCCATCGCAGCCCTCGGTATTCTCTGTATTGCGCTTTTTGTGACCGTCTGGCGCGTCATTGCCGGCCCCACTCTTCCCGACCGCATCCTGGCGCTCGACATGATGACGGGCATCGCCATTGGTTTCATTGCCGTCGTCGCGGTGCGCACCGGATTTTCGCTTTACATCGATATCGCCATCGCGCTCGGCCTCGTCGGTTTTCTGGCGACCGTCGCCTTCGCCCGTTTCGTGCTCTCTCGGAGAGCCGTGGCATCTGGGACGCAGGGGAGAGGCGAATGATAATGGACTATGCGCTTGCTATCGTCACTGCGGTCCTGCTGCTGGCAGGTGCCTTCTTCGCCCTGGTGGCCGCGATCGGTATCGCGCGCTTGCCGGATCTCTACACGCGCATGCACGCCGCTTCAAAAGCCGGCACGGTCGGTTCCGGTTTGTTGTTGCTTGCTGCCGGGCTTTATTCGGGCGAACTTGCTGTGCTTGCAAGAGCGTTGGCCGGTTTCCTCTTTTTTATCCTGACTGCACCGGTTTCTGCACACCTTCTTGCGAGAGCTTCGCATATATCAGGACATTTTCCGGCCGATATCTCAGTACGTGACGATATGCGAATGCGCTGAGGGCGAGGGCTACTCAGAATTTTAAGCAATTTTACGCAAACTTATGCACTGGAAGCACGAGTAAAGCTTGCTGAACCGCTGACCAATTCTTTGTGATGGATTTTTTTTCTAGGAAAATCACAATTAATAATTGGCCTTTTGCGAAAACGATGCTATTTGAAAATCCAAGTAGAGTTCTGATTGTGAATTAGAATCGTACTGCTTCCAGGTCTCCTAGCCTTGTTTGTCAATGTCTAACTGGGTGACGGCCTGGAAGAATACGTAGTAGCTCACCGTCAGGCAGTATTGGTGCAGAGTACGGTCTTCGGAATCTAGGGGTGGATTCCGGTTTTTCGAAACAAAGGCTGTAAGCTGCTCTTTTGGTGTTTGGCTCTACGACGAGGGTTCTTTGTCTTTTTGGGAGAAGGACCGTTTGAGCATGCTAACAGGAGAAAGAATATGACGGATATGGCGACCGGCAATGCGCCGGAGCTGCTTGTGGAACTGACGGCCGATATCGTCGCGGCCTATGTCAGCAACCACGTTGTCCCGGTCAGCGACCTGGCTAATCTGATTTCCGACGTACATTCGGCACTGAGCAACACATCCGTACCGCAGCCGGTGGCAGCGGTCGTCGAAAAGCAGAAGCCTGCAGTTTCTGTCCGCAAGTCCGTGCAGGACGAGCAGATTACGTGCCTCGAATGCGGCGGCAACTTCAAGTCCCTGAAGCGCCACCTGATGACGCATCACAATCTCGCGCCGGAAGAATATCGCGAGAAGTGGGACCTGCCTGCCGATTACCCGATGGTAGCCCCGGCCTATGCCGAAGCGCGTTCGCGCCTTGCGAAGGAAATGGGCCTGGGACAGCGCCGCAAGCGCGGCCGCGGCTGAGTATTGCACCGCTGCATGATAAAGAGCCGGGCCTGTTGCCCGGCTTTTTTTGTATTTACCGGTCGTCTCTTCCGGTGATTTCGGCTCTCGTCATCTATCTTCAAAAAAAGCGCGGCAAAAAATGTCGGTCCCGCGATTGCTCATCCGTCTCTAAAGCATGTCGCGCAAAAGTGCGCAGCGGTTTTGCGATAACGACGGAATGATATGAAAGATCGAGGACGGGCGGGCACTCATGCCGCCGCAAACAAGAGGAGAAGAGACATGCGCGTAATGGTCATCGTCAAGGCGACGGCAGACAGTGAAGCGGGCATCATGCCCACGACTGAGCTTCTGGGGGCTATGGGCAAGTATAACGAGGATCTGGTCAATGCCGGCATCATGATGGCGGGTGAAGGCCTGCATCCTTCTTCCAAGGGAAAGCGCATCGCGTTCGATGGCCCGAAGCGCATGGTCATCGACGGCCCCTTCGCCGAGACCAAGGAACTGATCGCCGGTTTCTGGCTGTGGCAGGTCAAGGATATGGACGAAGCCGTCGAGTGGGTAAAGCGCTGCCCCAATCCAATGCTCGGTCCGAGCGAGATCGAAATCCGTCAGGTGTTCGAAGCGGCCGATTTCGGCGAGGCCCTGACGCCGGAGCTTGCCGAGCGGGCCGAACGTCTCGGTGAGAGGATGACAAACGGCAAATAACGAATCGGCAAGATCAGGTTCGGCGCCCGGCGTATTCCTCCGTGCGCCGAACCGTCTGGTCTCAAGGCTTGTTTTCTCGTGCGGATCGCACCTGTCAGGCGGTCGCCCGCACGCGCGCTTCCTCTCGGATGCGGTTGACCATCGAGCGCAAGCCGTTCGAGCGCTGCGAGGAGAGATTTTCAGTCAGACCGATCTTTGAGAAGGTCTCGAAAGCATCGAGCGAGGCGATCTCGGCAGCAGTCTTTCCGGAATAGGTGGCAAGCACGATGGCGACGAGGCCGCGCACGATATGCGCGTCGGAATCGCCTTCGAATGTCATGACCGGATTGTCGGGATTGCCTGCTGTATGCGTTACCAGCCATACCTGGCTGGCGCAGCCCATCACCTTGTTCTCGGAAGTCTTCTTCTCGTCTGCCAGTTCAGGCAGCGCCTTGCCGAGTTCGATAACGTAGCGGTAGCGGTCTTCCCAATCGTCCAGGAAGGAAAAGTCGTCGATGATCTGGTCGAGGGTCGCCATGCTTGTTCAGGCCTTTCACTATTATCAGTTCATATAGGCGAAGCGACCGCAGATTTGAACCGTTAAAAAGAAACGCCGTGAGGGATGGGCATCCTCACGGCGCAGCAAAGTGCTGAAATAAACAGGGCAGGCACGTCAGGCATGGGGCATCTCCGCGTCATGCGGACCACCGATGCAAGCTGGGGTGCGGGCGGGGTGCCCGCGAAATTCGTCAGATCGCCGGTTTCGGCGTCGGCAGCGGGATCGACCCGGCCGGAATGGTTCCGGTTACCACACGTTCAGCCGAAGCGCCGTCGTCCACCGGTGGGCGGTAGGGCTGCGGCAGGTGCGGCATCGGCTGGTTCAGCGCGGCCTGAGCCTCGCGCATTGTATTGGTGATAGCCTCCGGCAGGGAAGGAGCGGCAAGCGCGACAGGCGCCGGCGGCACGGCCGTCTTTGCGGAGGCCATTTTGGAGTTGTCGTCCCTGAACTGGCTGTCGAGCAGTTCATAGGCGACACGGGCGCCTTCGCGGGCCCGGTAGCCGAGAGCCGTCAGGGTCTCCCCACCCTTGCTGCAGACCTCGGGCTTTTCGGAGCACATCCCGGTGATATAGACGTAAGCGCCGCTTGCCGCGGTGAAGGCGTCGGAAAGCTGCAATTGCGGGTGGCCGGCATTGTCGGAGCTCTCCGAAGAGAAAACGGAGAGAGCGACGAGCACAAGGCCAAACCAGAATGATCCTTTGATCAGAAACCACATTGTCTTGCCCATCCTGTTTTTCCCGTCCGGTCTTGTCGCCGAATCGGGCCGGTTGTCCGGTATGTCTGCACCTTACAGCCGAGTTGCGAATGCAGCTTTTCGAAACTCATCGGCATTTGCGGCAAATTTATCTCAAATTTTAATGATCGGTATTTTCGGGGCATTTCACTCAAATTCTAACGGATGTCGTTAAGCATGGTGGCAGCCGCTGCCTGCAATTGCTGGACTTTTGCCCCCCTGCTCTGCCACAAGAGTTAACGTGATGCTGAAATATGAGGAAAATCCAGCGCTTACCTGCTATTAACCACGAAATTGAAAGAGCCAGACAGATGGCCCAAAACGGGACTTTTAGCATTTTTGGGCTGTGGAAGGCGACTTTGCCTTATCCTTTCCTTAAGCCGCGGGGGCCTATTGTCCGGGTCAATGAAAGGCCTTTTCGGGCAGGTATTGCGTGCGTGTATTGAGTGACATTGGCGGTTGGGCGACAGCCCTCGTGGACCGGGCAGCTGCAAGCTGGCTTTCCCGCACGAGCGGCGGCGAAGCTGTGCGCCAGAGCGAGCTCACCATTCTGCGCCGCCTGGTCTTCCTCTCCTCTGCCGCTCTTGTCGCCGCTCCGGTTGGCCTCTCCATCGTTACCAGCCCCGCAGTTGCACTGCCGGCCGGCGTCGCCACGGTCTGCGCCGCCTTTCTTTTTTCTGCCGTCGGCAGCATTGCGCTCGCCCGCCAGGCTATCCCCCAGCACGTAGCCGCAGCCAGTGCCGACGATCTCTTCCTAGAGATGAGCCCGGGCCTCGTCCTCTTCCTTGATCCGCTTGGCAGCGTGACGATGGCGGGCGGCCGCGACAAGCGCGACTATCTCGCCTGGATGCGCGACCTGAAGGGCCGTGGCTTCTTCGAGCAGGTACATGTTTCCGATCGCATCCTTTTCCTGCAGGCGCTGGATGCGCTGCGCCAGGGCGAGGAAAAGGCGACCGTCGATATCAGGCTGGAGCGCCCCTCCGTCTCGCGCGATAACAGGCAATTCGCTTATCTGCGCATGGATATGACCGCACGGCGTGATGTCGACGGCATGCTTTCGGCCGTCATTGCCCAGTTGCATGATGTTTCGGTGGAGCAACGGCTTCGCGCCGAGGCGCAGACGCGCGCGGCAGATGCGGAATCGGCCAACGATGCCAAATCCCGTTTCCTCGCCGCCGTCAGCCACGAACTGCGCACGCCGCTGAATGCCATCCTCGGCTTTTCGGATATCCTGATCGGCGAATATTTCGGCAAGTTCGAGAACGAGCGCCAGCGCGAATATGTCGGCCTGATCCGTGAATCCGGTGCGCATCTGCTTTCCGTCGTCAATACGATGCTGGACATGAGCAAGATCGAGGCGGGCCGTTACGAGCTGATGCTCGAGCCTTTCGATATCGGCGCATCGATCCGGTCCTGCGAATCGATGCTGGCGCTGCAGGCCAAGAGCAAGGGCGTGACGCTCACGAACCGTGTCCAGCGCGGTATCGCAGAGGTCGTGGCCGATCAGCGCGCGCTGCAGCAGATCCTTATCAATCTTGTCGGCAATGCCGTGAAATTCACCGAAGCGGGCGGCGTGGTCACCGTCGATGCGGCCATGCGCGACGGCATTCTGAAGCTCACTGTCAGCGATACCGGCATCGGCATTCCTGCCGACAGGCTTGCCACACTCGGCCAACCTTTCGTCCAGATCCAGAACGATTATACCCGTCGATTCGAGGGCACGGGTCTTGGCCTGTCGCTGGTCAAAGGCCTTGTCGCCCTGCATGGCGGCAATTTCGCCATTGCCAGCCAGCCTGGCGAGGGCACGATCATCACCATCGAGATTGCGGCGGATGGTTCCGGAGCCCCGGCGGCAGAAAATGCCGGCCAGGTGGAAACGGTCGAGTTTCCGCCGCGGCTGAAGGGCGCGGCGGGTGCCGCAGAACTGGAAGAGGGGCTTTTCGATGGCCGCGCGCAAGCGAAAATCGCCTAAGGGCAGGAAGGGACGGCAGCAGCCGGGCCTTGTGATGACCGGTGCGGCAGCACTCGGCGGCATCGGCCTGCAGGGTGCGACTGCGCTGGGTGGCCTCGGTCTTCAGGGCGCCGGTGCGCTCGGCGGCGTCATCGGCCGCAATCCGTCGATTGCCGGCGGCACGATCGCCTTCGTCGTCATTTTCTCCTTCGTCGCTGCCAATGCGCTCTGGTATCAGCCAGGCGCGCATCCGCATCCGATTTTCCGCACCCGCGATCCGGGCGCGCCGACCGCCATAGGCTTCCGCCCGCAGGTCGAGCCGCAGGGGGATGTCACCACGTTCCGCATCGAGCGACCGGACGACGCCGCGGCAACGACCCAGACCACGCCGCCATCTGCCGCGGCCGGCCAGCAGCCGAACCAGCTCGTGATGGACATCCAGAAGGAGCTGATCCGCCGCGGCCTCTATAACGGCAATGCCGACGGCGTCATCGGCCCGCGCACCAGCGCAGCCATCCTTTTCTTCGAGGAAACGGTTGGCATGGCACAAAGTGGCGATGCGACGCCCGACGTGCTTGCGGCGCTCAGAACCGATGCAGTCGGTCCCTCGACCGTCCCCCCGGAGAAACCTCGGGAAGACGTGACGTCGAAGGCGACGGAGGAAGATCCCGTCGCAGCCGCAATCCGCAGTGCCGAAAAGACCGTCAAGACGGCGCCATCAGGGCCGAAACAGGTTCCGCTGTCAGGCATTTCCAGTGTCGATCTGGTGTTGAAGATCCAGAAGGGCCTGGTCAACATGGCCTACGCCAATGTCGGCGTCGACGGTGTCGCCGGCGAACAGACCCGCGCTGCCATCCGGCACTTCCAGAAACACTACAATCTCCCGGAAAATGGCGAACCCAGCGAAGCCGTGTTGAAGAAGCTCAAGGAAATCGGTGCGCTCTGAGCAATAACGGACTGAAATCAGCCCTGCTGCGACAGGGCTGACGGCTGGCTCGCCAGCCGCAGGAGCCGGTAGTCCACCGTTCGCACCCGACCTTCGACATCAACCACCTCTTCGATCGGCCCGACATTGATGGCGGCCGAAGTCCGGTAGCGCTTCGGCGCAATGCCGGTCACGCGCTTGAACGCATTGCTGAAGGCGCTCTCCGAGGTATAGCCGAGTGAAAGCGCCAGCGAGGAGACCGGCATCGATCCCTCGCGCAGCGCCCGCTCGGCAAGGCGCATGCGCCAGGCGGTGAGATAGGTGAGTGGGGCAACGCCCGCGACCGTCTTGAAGCGCAGGGCGAAGCTGGTGCGCGACATGCCGGCGGATTTCGCGAGCTCTCCGAGCTGCCAGTCATGCGCTGGGTCTGAATGCATCAGTCGCAGCGCCGGCGCGATCTTCTCGTCGCCAAAGGCGCGCAGCCAGCCGACCGTCAGCGGCTCCGACGTCATGATATGGGCGCGCAGCACCTGCACGAAGATGAGCTGAGAAAGCTGGGCCGAGGCAAGCAGCGCGCCCGGTTTGCCGGCCGCCATTTCCCGCACCAGCTGGTCCAACAGCCAGCGCAGCACGCCGGCCTCGGCAAGGGTCGCCCGCACATGGATGACCGGAGGCAATACGTCGAGCAGCAGCGCCGTGCCGGTCGGCCCAAGCGCGATATGCCCGCCGATATAGAGGAAATCCTCGCCCACGCCATGCCGCGCCATGCCATTGACCTTCTTCTCCTTGAAGGTTGTGACGGCATCGGCGGGCTCCATCGCAAGATCGGTTGTCAGCATGAAGGAATGCTTGCCGTTGAGCAGGACGACGTCACCGGCTTCGAGCAGGATAGGCTCGCTGCCATTGTCGAGCACCAGCCAGCAGCGGCCTTTGGCCACCGCGCTGATCTTGATGCGGTTCGGCTGCGGAAAGGCAAGCGCCCAGGGGCCGCCGGCAATCAGACCGCCCGCCATCAGGCAGCGGGCATCGAGCAGGCTGAGCATTTCGGAGAGGGGATCGCTTGTCATCTCTGTACGATGGCGCAAGAAATCGGGATTTACAAGCATTCAGAATCCCACCTGCCGGAGATAGATATTTCCCGACCAGAGCAATTCCGGCAGACGTGTGCAGCGGTTTTACGTCTCGAACTGCATAAAAACAAAGAGATAGAACATTTCCGTCACCCACGGGACGGAATCCTCTTGAAAGGAGACATTTCATGTCCACTCCCCAGGCTCCCATCGGTTCACGTTTCGGTGCAGCGTCCACGGCGCAAGAGGTGATTACCGGCCATGACCTCACCGGCAAGGTGGCGATCGTCACCGGCGGTTATGCCGGTCTCGGCCTCGAAACCGCCCGCGTGATGGCGGCCGCCGGCGCCAAGGTGATCGTGCCCGCCCGCAATATCGAGAAGGCGAGGGCGGCGGGCGAAAACGTGCCCGGCCTGGTATTCGCCTATATGGACCTGATGGATCCCAATTCGATCGACGAGTTCGCCGATTGTTTCCTCGAAGACGACAAGCCACTGCATTTCCTCATCAACAATGCCGCCGTCATGGCCAACCCGCTGACGCGCGACAGCCGCGGTTACGAATCGCAATTCTCCACGAACCATCTCGGCCACTTCCAGCTCACCGCGCGGCTCTGGCCGGCGCTGGTGAAGGCGGAAGGCGCGCGTGTGGTTGCCGTCTCCTCGCGCGGCCACGTCCGCTCTGGCGTCGATTTCGACGATCCGATGTTCGAGAACCGCGAATACCTGCCCTATGTCGCCTATGGCCAGTCGAAGACAGCCAATGCGCTATTTGCCGTTGCGCTGGACGCTTTGGGCGCAAGAGAGGGCGTGAGGGCCTTCTCTCTTCATCCGGGCGGTATCGTCACGACCGATCTCATTCGCCACCAGTCGCGCGAATATCTGCTGGCGAGCGGTTATGTGGATGCCGACGGCAACCCGGTCATCGACCCTGAAAACAACAAGAAGACCATTGCCCAGGGTGCGGCAACCACTGTCTGGTGCGCTGTCAGCGACGAGCTGGATGGCATGGGCGGCGTCTATTGCGAGAACTGCGATATCGCCAAGGCTGTGCCTGCCGACTCCGAGGAACTGCTCGGCGTGCGCCCCTGGGCGACCGATCCCGAGCTTGCCGAGCGCCTCTGGCAGCTGAGCGAGAGACTGACCGGTCTGACGCAGAGCTGAAGGCATAAGCGGGCAGGGGTCTAAGACCTAAGTATAAGCGCCGCTATTCTTAGCCAGTTGTTAACCATGTTGTTTGAAGCTTCCCTAATGTAGCTTGGGGGAGCTCGATCATGCAGGCGTTGAAGGCGGTGGGGGAGAATGCCGTAAGCCCGGCTTACGAGCCGGATGGACCGGATCGCGACGCGCTGCGCCATATCCTCTCGCGCCTTGCCGAAGAGGCCTCAACGCTCGGCGTCGACCTCGTCGATATAGCCGGCGCCATCCAGGACATGGCGGCAATGTCGGCCCGCCATGCCGCCGCCTTCGATGAGGTCACCCGCACGGCCCTTTCCATCGCCGAGACCAATCGCTCCGTTGCCGTTTCGTTGCGTGAGACCGACAGTACCGCGACGCAGGCGCGCCACATGCTGAAGGAATCGGCCGATCGCCTGTCCGGCTCGGTCTCGGAAATCCGTCACATGGTCCAGTCCTCGGAAGAGATCAGCACGGAAATCTCCGGCTTCTCCCGCTCGCTGACCGATGTCGACAAGGTGGCCGCCGAAATTAGCACCATCGCCCGCCAGACCAATCTTCTGGCGCTCAATGCGGCAATCGAGGCCGCTCGTGCAGGCGAGGCTGGCAAAGGTTTTGCCGTCGTCGCCTCTGAGATTCGCGCCTTGTCGCTGCAGACCTCCAAGGCCACTGGCTCCATCCAGGAAACGCTGGAGCAGCTTCGGCTCAAGATCGATCGTCTCTCGACTGTCGGCGGCGGCGCCCGCAAGAGTGCTGCCGGCGTCAGCGAAAAGTCCGAAGCGATGCGCGGCGCCTTCGAAAGCATGGAACATGTGATTACCCGCATCCTCGATTCATCCGCGGTCATGGCCAACACGACCGAGGCCGTGGATCGCGATTGCGCCGGCTTCGTCGCCAAGCTCGGAGAGATGTCGGCCGAGGTGCTGGATTCCAACGGCCGCCTGCAGCAGGCCGCCAGGCGCGTCGACAGTGTCGTCGGCCTGTCAGAAACACTGATCCAGCTGACCGCGAGTGCCGGCGTGGAAACCGCCGACCGCCACTGGATCGAACAGGCCCAATCCGTCGCCGGCCAGATATCGTATGCCCTGGAGCGTGCCGTTGCCGAAGGTGCAATCGGCATGGAGAACCTGTTCAACCGCCACTACCAGCCGATATCCGGCACCGATCCGGTACAGATGATGGCCCCTTTCACTGAGCTCGCCGACCGGCTGCTGCCGCCGATCCAGGAGCCGGTGGCGGGTTCCGACCAGCGCATCGCCTTCTGTGCCGCCATTGATGAAAACGGCTACCTGCCGACCCACAATCGCAAATTCTCCGAGCCGCAGCGGCCGGGCGATGTCGTCTGGAACACTGCCAATTGCCGCAATCGCCGCATCTTCAACGATCGCGTCGGACTTGCTGCCGGCAGAAGCACTGCGCCCTTCCTCGTCCAGACCTACAGGCGGGACATGGGCGGCGGCAACTTCGTCATGATGAAAGATATTTCTGCCCCGATCACAGTCCGCGGTAGGCATTGGGGTGGTTTGCGGTTGGCGGTAAAAGTATAGCGTTGCCGCCATCTGCCATCCGGTCTATGTCCCGCCCATGAGATTGCGCGCCGATATCTACGTTTCCGCTCTCGTCCGCAGGGTTTTCTCCGCCGGCGATTTTGCTGCCGTGGAGAAGAAGGGCGCGGAAGAAGCTGGCGCGATCTTCATTCGCCAGCGCTTCCGCGATGGGCTTGAAACCCTCTATGCGCCGGCCCCGCAAAGCTTCTTCGACGAGGAGAGCAGCGGCGACCGGCTGTTCGAAATCAGGCTGGAACGCGCCGAGCCCGAAAAGGTGCAGGAAATGCTGGAGCGCGAGCGCAAGTTCGACCCGGATCTCTGGATCGTCGAGCTGGAGGCAGACGAGGTCTCGGAACTCATCCCGATGGCCAGCTGACGGCTTGCCTTGAATTTACGCCAATTCCCGCCTAGTTTACCGCCATCCGCAATACCAACAGGATGTGTGCTCAATGGATATGAACCTGATCGCAACGCCAATTCGCCTTGCCATCGGGGATTTCCATGCCTGCATCCATTACAGTTTCCAATCTTTCGTGGTCCACGCCTGACGGCCGGCCGCTTTTCTCCAATATCGATCTGAGCTTTAACGCGGAGCGCGCCGGCCTTGTCGGTCGCAATGGCGTCGGCAAGACAACGCTCCTGAAGCTCGTCGCCGGCGAACTGCAGCCGCAGACCGGCTCCGTTGCCGTATCCGGCACTATCGGCATCCTGCGCCAGAGTGTGCAGGTTGGGCCGGATGAAACGGTCGCCGATCTTTTCGGCGCAACGCAGGCGCTTGCCATTCTCAGCCGTGCCGAAAGCGGCGAAGCCACTGCCGATGAGCTTGCTGTTGCCGACTGGACGCTCGAAGCCCGCATCGAAACCGCACTGGAACGTGCCGGTCTTGCCGCTGGGCCGCAGACTTTGCTCGCAACACTCTCCGGCGGCCAGCGCACCCGCGCGGCATTCGCCGCCCTGATCTTCGAAGAGCCGGATTTCCTCATCCTCGACGAGCCGACCAACAATCTGGACCGGGAGGGGCGCGAAGCGGTGATCTCGCTTCTTGGAGGCTGGCGCCACGGCGCCCTGGTCGTCAGCCATGACCGCGAACTGCTGGAGACGATGGACGCCATCGTCGAGCTGACGACTTTGGGCGCCACCCGCTATGGCGGAAACTGGAGCGATTACCGCGCCCGCAAGGCGCTGGAATTGGCCGCCGCCGAGCACGATCTGGCGGACGCCAAAAGGCGCGTGGCGGAGGTCGCCCGCAGTGCCCAGGAAACGGCCGAGCGCAAGGCCCGCAGGGACAGTGCCGGCAAGAAGAAAGCGGCCAAGGGCGACATGCCGCGCATCGTTGCCGGTGGTCTCAAGCGGCAGGCGGAAAATACCAGCGGCGAGAATGCCCGCCTTGCCGAACGCCGCCATAGCCAGGCGCTTGAGGATGCCGAGGAGGCCCGCAAACGCATCGAGGTCCTGCAGCCGCTCTCCGTAAAACTGCCCTCGACCGGCCTGCCGCCGGGCAGATCGGTATTGAAGATCGACGCGGTGACCGCCGGCTACGAAATCGACGAGCCGATCATCCGTAAACTCTCCGTCGACATGACCGGACCCGAACGCATCGCAGTCACCGGCCCGAACGGCTCGGGCAAGACAACCCTGCTGGCGTTGATCGCGGGCGATCTCCAGCCATGGGAGGGAGTGGTGCGTGTTTTGACCTCTTTCTCGATGCTCGACCAGCGCGTCAGCCTGCTCGACCCCGAAACCTCGATCCGCGACAATTTCCGTCGGCTGAACCCGCAATCGGATGAGAATGCCTGCCGCGCAGCCCTTGCCCGTTTCATGTTCCGGGCGGATGCTGCGCTGCAGATCGTCTCTACTCTGTCAGGTGGCCAGCTTCTGCGCGCCGGCCTTGCCTGCGTTCTCGGCGGTGCGACACCGCCGTCGCTGCTGATCCTTGACGAGCCGACCAATCACCTCGACATCGATTCCATCGCGGCCGTCGAAGCAGGCCTCAGAGCCTATGACGGCGCGCTGCTGATTGTCAGCCATGACGAGGTGTTCCTGGATATGGTCGGCATCACGCGCCGGCTGGAATTGCCTGGGAGATAGTTACGCGAATGAGATACCGAGCAGCTTTTCGCTCAGCATCCAGAGTCTCGCGGCGGCCTCCTCGTCCATTGCCCAGGGCATGACGCCGCGCAGCTCCGTCGTATCGGCAGGCAGCGCCTCGGCAATATCGCAGTCCTCGCAATAGACGCCGCCCATGCCGTCGAGCTGGCGGCTCGTCGCACACCAGACGGTGGTTGCCGCACCCTGTTCGATCGTCTTGAAGAGGGCCGCGATATGCGAGGGTATATTGCCGTCGGTATCGCGGAAGCCGATCGCTTCCATATCCGCGTCCGAGACATAGCGGGTCAGCTCCGTCCGGATCGAGCCGGGGTGGACCGAGAAGGCGCGTACGCCATGTTCTGCCCCGCGCCGGTCGAGCTCGAGTGCGAAGAGTGCGTTGGCGGTCTTCGACTGGCCGTAGGATTTCCAGGCATCATAGGGTCGGCGCTGATAATTCGGATCGTCGAAATCGATGGCGGAGAAGCGATGCGCGCCCGATGACAGTGCCACGACGCGGGCATTGCCGGAGCGCTTCAGCGCTGGCCAGAGCCATGCGGCAAGCTGGAAATGACCGAGATGGTTGGTCGCAAACTGCCGCTCGAACCCCCTGTCGTCATGGGCAAGCGGCGTTGCCATGATACCGGCATTGCCGATGAAGAGATCAAGCGGCCGGTGGCTCGCGGCAAATTCCCGGCCGAAGGCATTGATCGAGGCCGGGTTGGAAAGATCGAATGAATGGATCTCGATACGCGGCAGGTCTTTGAGCGCCGCTTTGGCCTTCTCGGTATCACGCGCCGGCACGATGATCGAAGCTCCGGCCCCCGAAAGCACCCGCACCGCCTCGAGGCCGAGGCCGGCATAGCCGCCGGTAACGATGGCAAGCTTGCCGGTGAGATCGGCATTGCCGAGCGCTTCTTCTGATGTCGTCGAGCGGCTGAATCCGGAGGGAAGAGGATATTGGGAAGTCGGCATGAAGTCCTCGCATTTGTCTTGTGGGCGGCTTGTCCGCTCCTACTGGACTAGACCTAGGCCATCCGATGTAGGATTATCCATGCGCTGAAATCCAATCTGCTTGCGTGATCGTCCTAAATGTTTCCTGTCGACCCTCTCTCCGATGTCCTGTCGCTGCTCTCGGCCAGGAGCCTGCTTTCCGCCAGTCTCAGAGCCAAGGGTGACTGGTCCATCCGCTTTGCCTCCGATGGCGTGAAATTCAATGCAGTGCTCGAAGGCGGCTGTTATCTGGTCTCCGAAGGAAGTGAACCACGCTGGCTGGAGGCCGGCGATTGCTTCCTCCTCGTCAATTGCGGCACCCATATCCTGTGCAGTGATCCCTCGCTGACGCCGCTTTCGCCGTCCGAGGTATTCGGACCCGACCATGTCGGTTCCATCCATGCTGACCTGCCGGGAGAATGCCTGTTTGCCGTCGGCGGGCGCGTGACCTTCGATGATGCCGATGCCGGCCTGTTGCTCGATGCGCTGCCTCCGATCCTCTTCGTCAGTGGCAAGTCGCGGGAGGCAGCCGCCATCCGCTGGCTGCTGTCGCGCCTGGGAGAGGAATGGGATGAGAAGCGCGCCGGTGGGTCGGTTGCGGCGGATCATCTGGCCCAGCTTCTCTTTGTGGAGCTCATCCGTGTCTGGCTCGCTCAGGCCGAGACGGCAGCGCCGGGCTGGATGCAGGCCTTGAACGACCGGCGTGTTGGCGCGGCGATCCGATTGCTGCACGGCGATCCCGCGCGAAACTGGCGGCTGCAGGATCTGGCGGATGCGGCCGGCATGTCGCGCTCCAATTTCGCGCTGCGGTTCCGGGAGCTAGCCGGCATCTCACCGCTCGATTATCTGCTGCGCTGGCGCATCCGGCTTGGCGCGAAGGCGCTGCGGTCAGGCGCAGAGCCGATCTCGGCGATTTCCTATTCGCTGGGCTATCAGTCGGAAAGCGCTTTCAGCAATGCGTTCAAGCGTATCACCGGCGTCGCGCCGCAGCAGTACAGGCGCGACCACCAGATGGCTGCAGCATCGGCCCGAAAATCGGGATCGATTTTCGGAAAGCCTGATGCGTAGAATCAAAGAGTTAGAGCGATCTTTGTGCGTCCGAAGGGACGCTCGGCGCTCTAGCGCGCCCGGTTGACGCTCTTGAGGTCGCGCAACGGCGCCTGCCGGATGAAGCGATAGGCGGGAGCTTGCGCCTGGGCTGCGGGCGCAGGCTTGGCTGCGGCCGGACTGTCCGGATTGTAGGTATAGCTGTCGGCCCGCCGCCAGGCCTCGACACGGGCATGGCACTCTTCCGGGTCCAGCGCATCGAGGACGAGGAAGGCGCGGCTGACATTGTGCTGCACCTCGGCAAGATGCGGATAGAGCTTTTCCAGCACGAAGACGGAGTCAAGAAAGCCCATGCCGAGGCTCGTCAACGTCGTGGCGAGCTGCTGGCCGGAGAGGTCGAGCATGATACGTTCAGCAAGCCAGCGGCTGGCGGAAAGCGCATCGGCAAGTGCGGTGGCGAAATGCGTGGCTTCCCGAGAGCGGGCAAAGCGCACCAGCAGTGCTTCCTGAATGTCGGATAGCGAACGAAGGCCAAGCCGGTCGTCGTCATCGCGGCCAAGATGGCCGGCAAGGCCGCGGATGCGCTCGCGCAGCGCCTCTTCATTGGCGAGACGCTGGGCTTCTTCCTGGTCCATTTCCGGCGGAGCAGGCATCGGCGAAAGAGGCATGGGCGGCTGTTCGGCAGGTGTGGCGGCGGAAGGACGCGGCTCGGCCTGTCGCAATGCCACCAGCGCATCGATGACCTTGGGCGAGAGAGAGTCCCGGCTGACGATTGCCTTCACATGCGAGGCACCATGGGTGCGGGCAATCGTGATCAATGTATCGTCGCCGATTGCCTTGGAGGAGGTGAGGAAAGGAGCGGCGATTTCGATCGGCTGGTTGCCGATAAAGAGGGCGACTGCTGCCGGCATGTTCTCGCACTGGGAAAGTGCGGCGACGGCCTGGCGCCGTGCTTCCTCGGAGGATGCCTGGAAAAGCGGCATGAAGAGTTCGGCAAACTGGCGCAGTTCGGAGCGTGTCGGATGTGACAGGTTCTCGAAACTGCTGACAGTCGCCATTAACACCACGTCCTTCTTCCTGATGGCCAACGGGCCCTCTAGGTCTCGAAACCGGTCACGCACAAGCACACCCTGAAAACGCAGAACAAGCGGGACACCGTGGGCCGACAAGCGCTGGCGGGACGCGCGTCAGACCATACGGTTATGAACAAATCCTACACCGGCACGGTTAATGCATGCTGAAGATTCTATTAAAATGCAACAGAAATATACACGTTTCGCGTGTCGCATAATAATAAGCCGGCAAAATAAAATAACGTGCCCCCAAAACACGGGGATTCGCAGTTTCGAGACATGCGGATAAATAGCCGGCAAATAATCTATAGGCCGGTGCGGCCGTTGAGTGCCGACAGAAGCTTGTCGGGTTCGTGGTGGCCCGACTGGTAGAGGTCGAGTGCGGTCGAAGCAGCGAACTGCGCCTCGACACTTCTGATGTCGATATGTCTTTCAGCGCACCACGCATTTAGCACGCCACTTAACACGTCCAAATCCTCTGACGTGAATGCGCAACCATATAAAAAGGGCATGGGCTGCTCTCCGTATGACAGCAAGAGCACGTATGACTTCCAAGCGGCCATCGCCTTAAAAGCTTTGGGCCGATGGAGTTACGATACACCCATCCATCCTGGCCGCAATTCATATTTTAATGATGCATATTTGCAACAGTGGGGGCTTGGGCGCCGTTTCAATGGCGGGGAGCCATTAACTATATGAATTATCTCTAATTTTATCGGACGGCTTTCAGCCTGTCTTTTCTTTTCCGCGGCTGAAACCAAACAACCGTTCTGCGCGTTATCTGAGTGCCGAGCAGGCTGCCCAAAGCAGCGGCTGAATATTAGTAATCTGTTAACGGTCGTGTGTCTCAATTCGGACAGGAACGACGCGATTTGGGAATATGGATCGTGGAAGCTCCGCAACATCACGGTATTTCGGTAGGTGCCGTGAGAAAGGCGCGAATGCCCTCGGTCCGGTTCATCCGGCGCTTGAGGACGCGCTGGCCCGCAGCAAGGCGGGCAGGGTGAAATCCAACGCAAGTTCATCCGTCTCGGGCAGTGCATGGAGACGAGAATGGCAATTGTAGTCGCATTGGCGGACCGGCTGCCGCAGGCGCCGCGTCGCTCGGGCAAGGAGCCCGGTGAAGCAAAAATACTCTGGTTCACCGGCGTCCGTTACGAACGGATCGTCGAAACCCCGAAGAAAAATCCGGCGCATTCTGCGCCGCGCGTCAAGAATAAGTAATTCACGAAAGCAACCCTAGCGGGCGTCGAGTTCCTCGCAGCCCGCTTCCGTCAGGAAGGCGCGCGCAGCCTCGTCGAAGCTTGCCTGCGGCGCCAGCGTGCGCAGCACCGCATAGCCCTCGGGATGCGCCATCTCGACCATGATCGTCTGCTCCAGCTCTTGCGGCAGGTTCTTGCGAAGGTCCGTCAACTGGATCGGGCCTGCTGCGAGAACATCGAGAGCGCCGCCGACAGAGGTGCGGTCGTTCATGCTGAAGACCTCGTTCGAAGCGCTGTCATAGATCGCGATCGACCAGAAGGGCACATTTCCCTTGGCGGTGAAGTGCACCGGATCCTCGCCCACATCGAAGGAGCAGACGGCCGTGCGCACGAAGGGATCGCCATTGGCGAGCCCTGCTTCATCATATCGGCCGGTCAGCAGATAGAAATTGTTCGGATCGCCCTCCGCTTCCACGCGCGTCGCCGCATCGCGGCCGGTGAAGTGCGGCAGTGCCAGAATGATCACCAGATGCAGAAGCGCTGCGCCGAAAAGCCCGGCGAGAAGGGCAAAGAACACCCTAAGCATTGCCGCATCCGATCTTGGTCAGTTTCGGCATCGACAGGTCGATGACGCCGGAGCTGCCGGCCGTTGGCGTGTCGAACAGCGTCAGCACCAGCCGGAACGTACCGGCTTGCGGCAGTGCCAGCCAGTTGCCGGGCTCGGCCCGCGTCGCAATGTCGATGGTGAAGCTGCTGTCCGGCTGGCGAAGGACCGTCCATGAATTCAGCGCCGCCGGCAGGGCCTGCTGCAGGGAGGCGGGATTGCCGGCATTGTCTGCGGTAAACAAAGTCCACAGCCGTGCCGGCGGCGTCTGGCCGCTGATGCGGTAATGGCAGGCAGCGTTCAGCCGCTCGCCGCTGTCGTCCACGCTTGCTGTAAAGGTCAGGCCTTCGGCGCTGCCATAGAGCAGCTTGCCGGCGCGCGCGCGATGCGACTTCGCATAGGGGTCGGCGTCGACGGTCTGGAGTTCCGGAAAGGCCTCCCAGGCGCCGAGCTTGATCGCTCCGAATCCCTGCGTCGCATCCAGCGCGTAAAGCGAAATCATGATGCCGCCGCCGAAGGCGACGATCAGCGTGATCAGGATGAAAAGGGGAAACCGAAACACCTTGCGCCCTTGAAGATCAAACTTGAAGATCAAATCAGTTGAAAGGGTTACCACTGATTCTGGCAGGGTGGAATGCCATGGGGCGATGTGTCCCCCAACTCTTGGCAAGTCGAAGGGCGGTCCGACTAAAACAGCGGAAGCATCATTCCGCGCTCGCCACCTTCTGCACCTCGAGCGGCGCAGCATCCTTCAGCTTCTCGCCGATACCCTTGAGAATGTTTGTCGATTGCACCGACAGCATGCGCGGGCGGACAAGCGTTGGCACGCCGTCCTTCGGCTTGTTGGCCTGTGCCTTGGCGACATCCTTTTCGGATGGCAGCGGGTTTTCGATGCCGGGGATGGGGCGCAGCGTGACGCCCTGATGGGCATAATCCATGGCGCGCTTGAAGGTCATGGCCGGTAGCGAGCCGCCGGTCATGTTGTTGGTCGACGTGTAGTCATCGTTCCCGAACCAGACGGCGCAGGTATAGTTGCCGGTGAAGCCCACGAACCAGGCATCGCGATAGGCTTGCGTGGTGCCGGTCTTGCCGGCGGTGACGACGCCGTTGTCGAGGGCTGCCTTGCGCGCCGTGCCCACATAGGGCACCCGCGACAGCATCTGGTTCATGTAGCTGTCGGCCTGTTCGGACAGCACACGCCGGGCGGGCGGCTCGTCTCGATCGAAGTCGTAGAGAACGTCGCCGTCATAATCGAGAACCTGCGTAATGCCATGGCGACGGGACTGATAGCCGCCGGTCGGGAACACGGCATAGGCGGTCGCCTGGTCCAGCACCGTCACCTCGGACGTGCCGATCGGGATCGTCACGTCGTCGCGGATCGGCGTTTCGACGCCCATGGCCTTGGCCATGGCGCGGATCGGCTGGATGCCGAGCTTTTCCTTGGCAAGGCGCACCGGGATGGTGTTGATCGACTGGGCGATCGCAGTCTCCAGCGTGATGCGGCCGGCATAACGGTTTTCGTAATTGTGCGGGCTCCAGTTGCCCCAGGAAATCGGCGCGTCGATGATCGTCGTTTTCGGCGTCATCCCGCTCTCCATGGCCACCGAATAGGTATAGACCTTGAAGGAGGAGCCCGGCTGGCGCAGCGCCTTTGTGGCGCGGTTGAACTGGCTCTCGCCATAGTCGCGTCCGCCGACCATGGCGCGCACGGCCCCGCCGTTTTCGATCATCACCATCGCGCCCTGCTTGGCGTGATAGGCCTCGCCATATTCGCGCAGCGACGTCTCGATGGAATCGTCGGCCGCCTGCTGGATGCCCATGTCGATCGTGGTGCGGACGATCAGCGAGCGCTGGTGGAAGCGCGGCGACAGGCGCTGTACCTCGTCGAAGGCCCAGTCGAGGAAGAAGTCGGGCGATTCCACCTCGTTGCGGTCGACGACATTGGCCGGATTGCGCCGTGCCGCAATCACCTGACCCTCGGTCATCAGCCCGCTCTGCACGAGATTGGTCAGCACCTCGTTGGCGCGGCCGCGGGCAGCCGGCAGGTTCACATGCGGCGCATATTTGGCAGGCGCCTTGAACAGGCCGGCGAGCATGGCGGATTCGGCCAGATTCACATCGGTGATGCTCTTTCCGAAATAGAATTGCGCCGCCGCCGCCGCACCGAATGTGCCGCCGCCCATATAGGCCCGGTCGAGATAGGTCGCGAGGATCTCTTTCTTGGAGAGATTGGCTTCCAGCCAGAACGCCAGGAAGGCTTCGGTGATCTTGCGGTCGATCGAGCGCTCGTTGGAAAGGAACAGGTTCTTGGCGAGCTGTTGCGTCAGCGTCGAGCCGCCCTGCACGACTTCGCCGGCCTGGGCGTTGGTCACCATGGCGCGGAAGAGGCCGATCACGTCGATGCCGAAATGGTCGAAGAAGCGCCGGTCTTCTGTGGCGATCACGGACTTGATCAGGGAATCCGGCAACTCGTCGATTGGCACGGAATTCTGGTGGATGACGCCGCGATGGCCGATCACATTGCCGTAGCGGTCGAGGAAGGTGACGGCAAAATCGCCGCGGTTGCGCCAGTCTTGCTTGGTGGCCTCGAAAGCCGGCTGGGCGAGCGCCAGCATCAGCACTATGCCGACGGCGCCGAGCGTCAGCCCTTCGCCGGCGAGTTCGAACACCGCACGTTTCCAGCCGCGAACGCGGAAGCGGCGGAAGAAGATAGTTGTGTCTTCCCAGATCTCTGCGGCGCGAAAACCGGCATTCCAGACGGTCGAGTCGATCCACGAATCGATGCGCAGCAGCAGGTGACGGTTTTTCGACTGCTGCTTGCCTTGCCCGTTTTCGGGGCCTTCTGAACCAACATCTGACCCATTATTTGGGTTGTCCGGATCCTGCACGTCCTATATTCCCGCCTGAGCACGCTCGGCGACCGTAAAATCCGGACGCCGGAGCGGGGCCTGAAAGGGGCCGCAACTCTCCGGATAGCCGGAGCAAGTTGAATAATTGGTTGATTTTGCGCACAAGAACAAGAGAGTTGAACGGTCGTCACGCGAATTTGCGGGCGGCTGTTGCAAGAAACGAACGATGAACGATCTGCCCTTCTGGAAGCGTAAGACACTTGCCGAAATGAATGCCGAGGAATGGGAAAGCCTCTGCGACGGCTGCGGCCTCTGTTGTCTGAACAAGATCGAGGAATGGGATAGCGGCGATGTCTATTTCACCTCGATCCGCTGCAAGCTGCTCGACAGCGAAAGCTGTCGCTGTTCCAGCTACCCGAACCGCTGGGATTTCGTGCCCGATTGCGTTCAGCTCACCAGGGAAAACGTTCCCGAAATCGCATGGCTGCCGCCGACCTGCGGCTATCGCCTCGTCAATGAGGGCCGTGATCTCTATTGGTGGCATCCGCTGGTCTCAGGCGATCCCGAGACTGTCCATGCCGCCGGCATTTCCGCCCGCGGCCGCACCATCAGCGAAAACGAGGTCGCTGTCGACGATTTCGAGGATTACGTCGTCGACTGGCCGCTGACGGTCGGAGATGATGCCAAAGAGCCCGAGGAAAAGGCCGGCTGACCGTCATGACCAGGTGCTGTGAGGGATCTGGAACAGATGCCTTATGCGCGTCGTCAGCGTCGTTGGATGGCTGGCTTCGGCCGACACGCCTGCACTGAAGTGATGCTTCTCGGATTCGATCCGGCGAGACAGCAGCAGACCAAGCTCTTCGGCAAGTGCCGGCCGCTCCTGCATGATCGCCGCGAGGTGATCCTTGGCGATTTCGTAGACCACGACGGATGTCAGCGCACGGATATTGGCCGGCTCCAGCGCACCCATCAGCACGCCGCGTTCGCCGAAGAGATCACCGGGCGCGATTCTGGCGAGTTCGATCGTCTCGTTGCCTTCCTTCCGCTCGACGACGGCAACGCCTCGCCGCACGACCATCAATGATGTCAGCGACGTATCCTGCGTGGCGATCAACGCATCCTTCCGGAAGGTCAGCCGTTTCATGTCGGCCGCAAGCGATTCCTTTTCGTCTTCCGTCAGCGTCGAGAAGAGCGGAATGGCGTTGAGCAGGCGCCAGGCCGAGTTCGGATGTTTCCCGGCGTCCTCCGGCGGATCCGCAGCCGGGGGAAGCGACGACCCTGCAGGTGACGCAAGCTGCAGGCCTGACGCCTTGATGTGACGATAGACGAGATCGTAGACTTCGTTCCGGGCAGCGGTCGCCTCGCCCAGTCCGGAGACACGGAAGGAGAGCTCGAATTCGATGGCACTGCTGTCCAGCCCGGTGACGCTGACAGTCGGGACGGGGGACTTCAGGATGGCGTTGCTGCTCAAGAGCACCGTGCGCATCGTCTCCTCGATGGTCGCGGGCGGGCTTGAAGGCACGACCCGGATTTTCAGCGAGACGCCATGGGCTTCTTCAGGGCTGGTCAGGTTCGTCAGCCGCGCCTTGGCGAGTGCGCTGTTGGGTACGATGACGAGGTCGTTTGTGCCGTTCAGGAGATGGGTGGAGCGCCAGTTCGTCTCCACCACGCGGCCCTGCACGCCGTCTTCGAGAACGATCCAGTCGCCGACGCTGTAGTGCCTGCCGAGATTGAGCGCGACGCCCGAAAATACGTCATTCAGCGTACTCTGAAGCGCAAGGCCGAGCACGATGGCGAAGACACCCGATGTTGCAATCAGTGTGCCGATCGGTGCGCCGAAGACGTAAGCCACGACCGACAGCCCGGCGCCGAGATAGATGATGCCGACAACGAGATCCTGCAGCAGCCGTGCCTCGCGCGGCTTGCGCTCGAAGATCAGGAAGAGCCGCACCGAACTCGCCAGTACCATTGCGCCACCGATCCACCAGACGGCCTTGGCGACCCCGACGAAAATGCGCCGGAAAAGATCTTCGGCCTTGCCCATGTCGGACGTATAGGGGGCAATCTCGTGTTTCACGAGCAGCACGGTCAGCAGCGCGAAGAAGATGAAGTTGGCGATCAGCCGGAAGGCGGGTTCCCGTCCGAAAATGAACCGCGCCGCGGCACTGGCCAGAACGAGGACAATAAACTGGTACAGGGGATCTTCGAGCGTCTGCCATGACATGCAGGACATCCTGATTGGGGGTTGGACCCTATATCACGGAAGAAGAAGTCCTGTCCTCTGACACGAATGGATAGGGTGTCGTGACCGCTGACAACGCCGGCCGGGATTTTTGCCCGGCCGGCCATTTGATGGCTATTGCGCCGCGTAGGCTTCCAGCGCCTGGACGAGCTTCAGCCCCGCTTCGGCGCGGACCGTGTTCGGATAGTTCCGGTTCGCCAGCACCGTCAGGCCGATATGCAACTTCGGCACCAGCACGACATAGGCGCCGAAACCGTTCGTCGATCCCGTCTTGTTCATCAGCACTGCCGTCTGCGGCGCAAGCGGCTTTGTCCGTTTTTTCACGGGCTGGCTTTCCAGGCTCATCTTTGCGGAATTGCCGTCGAGAAGCTGCTTTAGCGCGACGGGCCAGGCATATTGCTCCCAGACCATGTCCTGCGTGTAATAGGCCGTATCGAAATATCCCGTATGCGTTTTCTCGATCGCAGCCCTGAATTCAGGTGCAAGAGCGTCCGGCTTCAAATTGGCGTCCAGTAGCTGCACCATGTCGCGGGCCGTGGTCTTGATGCCGTAGGCCTCGTCGTCGAGGACGCCAGGTCCGACGCGGATCGGCTTGTTCGCCTTGCCATAGCCGAAGGCGTAGCGATCCATGGCATCAGGCGGAACCGCGATGAAGGTGCTTTTCAGACCGAGGGCGGGAAACAGCTGCCCTTCGGCGGCTTGCCGGTAGGTGCCGCCGAGACGCTGTCCGGCAATACGCCCGAGCAGGCCGATGCTGACATTGGAATAGGAGCGCATGGTGCCAGCCTTGTAGGCCGGCTTCCAGCTCTTCAGGTAGGTCATCAGCTCGCTATCATCCGTCACGCTGTCTGGAACCTGCAGCGGCAGGCCGCCTGATGTATGGGTGGCGAGATTGACGAGGGAGATCTTGTCGAAAGCGCTGCCCTTGAGCTCCGGCAGATAGGTCGAAACCGGCTGATCCAGCGACAGCAGGCCGCGCTGTTCGGCAGCGGCGGCAAGCGTGACATTAAAAATCTTGCTGACGGAGCCGAGTTCGAAGATCGTGTCGCTGGTGACCGGCGCTTTCGTCTCGCGCGAGGCTTCCCCGCGGGTATAATAGAATTCCGAGCCATTGATCGTCACGCCGACGGCTAGTCCCGGAATGTCGTATTCCCTGATCACCGGCTGAAAAACGCGATCTGCTATCTCCTGGAATGCCTTGTCCGTCATGTCTGCCGCGTGAAGCGGGCTCGCCGACAAGGCGAGGGCGATAAGGCAATGTCTTGTGTTCATCGGACGGTTCCTCTTTGCGCAGCCGGCGATACGGCCGACACACCGTCGATAGCGTGGCCGTTTGCCCCTCCACAAACGATAAGAACTCGCAGGAGGCCCTAGTTTAATTTGGGCTTGAGAGCGGCAAGAAAGAGCCGCAGTTCCCGCTCCACGTAATCGGCAACCGCGCCATCGGACGAGAAGCCCCACCAGAGCAGCGATCCCTGCCATTGCGAGAGCATCAGCCTGGCAATGGTCTGTGATTGACTGTGCCCTTCGAAACGCTCGGCAAGTGCCGACATCAGCGCGGTCCCCCACGCCCCGCCGCGGGCGCGCAACACCGGGTCGCGGAAGTCTTCGCGCAGCAGAAGCAGGCCTTCCGCATAGGAGGCGGGATTATCTCCATAGTCCTGGGAAAGGGCGGCCAGAAGCGCGATCGCTCCATCCGAGGTTTTCGGCAATGTATCGGCAAGTCGGGCGGTTTCAGCATCCAGCCGGTCCCAGGCGTGGAGCAGGGCGGCGCGCAACATGCCGGCCTTGGTGGCGAAGCGCTGCACCAGCGTCGAACCGGAAAGGCCGCTCGCCTTCGAGACTGCCGCAAAGGTCGCCGCATCCGGTCCCTCCGACTGGATCACATCGAGAACGATCGAAAGCAGCTGTTTATCGGAAAGCGTGCGCGGACGCGGCATGAAATTCCCTCTTGCGCTCGCCTTATTTATGAACGAGCATTCGTTTATATACAAGTGAGCCGATCGATATGGCCAATTCTTTCTAGCGGGGAGGACAGCGAAGTGACAGTGGACTTGAATGGAAAGGTAGCACTCGTTGCCGGCGGAACGCGTGGTGCCGGCCGCGGCATTGCGGTGGAACTGGGCGCGGCAGGCGCGACCGTCTATGTGACCGGCCGCACGACCCGCGCGCAGCAATCCGAATATGGCCGGCCCGAGACCATCGAGGAGACAGCCGAATTGGTGAGTGCGGAGGGTGGGCGCGGCATCCCGGTGCAGGTGGACCATCTGGTGCCCGAGCAGGTCGAAGCGCTGGTTGCCCGCATCCGAGCGGAGCAGGGCAGGCTCGATATTCTCGTCAACGACATCTGGGGTGGCGAACATCTGACGGAATGGAACAAACCGGTCTGGGAACATTCTCTCGACAAGGGCCTGCGCATGCTGCGGCTTGCAATCGACACCCATTTCATCACCGCCCACTATGCGCTGGCGCTGATGATCGAGCAGCCGGGGGCCCTGCTGGTAGAGGTCACGGATGGCACGGCGGATTACAACGCCACCCATTATCGCCTCTGCCCCTATTACGACCTGGTGAAAACAGGCACGAACCGCATGGCCTGGGCGCATGCCAAGGATCTGGCAGCCCATGGCGCCACTGCCGTCTCGCTCTCGCCGGGCTGGATGCGTTCGGAAATGATGCTGGAAATTTACGGGGTTAAGGAAGAAAATTGGCGTGACGGTACAAAAGTCCAGCCGCATTTCGTCATATCGGAAACGCCACGGTTCACCGGCCGAGCGGTCGCCGCACTCGCTGCCGATCCCGATCGCAACAGATGGAATGGTCAGTCGCTATCGAGCTTCCAGCTGGCCGATGCCTATGGTTTCACCGATCTCGATGGCACCCGGCCGGATTGCTGGCGGTATCTCGCCGAAGTGCAGGAGCCTGGCAAGCCGGCAGATGACGCTGGCTATCGCTGATCCGATGGACTGCGGCCCCGGGCATTGATCGGCCGGCGAATCTGCTAGTCTCCTCCCGGAAAGGGAGCTCGCACGACTTTGCGTATCATTTCACTGAATGCCTGGGGCGGCAGCATCCACGCGCCGCTGATCGACTATCTCGCGCATGCGGAGGCCGACGTCTTTTGCCTGCAGGAGGTGATCCGGTCAGCGCCCGATACGCCGGAATGGCTGGAATATCGCGACGGCGGCACTCGGTTGGCCCAGCGCGCCCGTCTCTATGACGAAATCGCTGCCGTTCTTCCCGATCACGACGGTTATTTCAGCCCGTTTGCGCGCGGCGACCTCTTTCACGGCGAGACCCTTTTCCCGTCCGAATTCGGGATCGCCACCTTCGTCCGCAGATCCTATCCTGTCATCGGGCAGGCGGCGGATTTCATCCATGGCCGTTTCTCGCCGGATGGCTGGGGCGAGCATCCGCGCTCGCGCAATGCCCATTGCATCCGCCTGTTCGATTATGCCGGCGGCATTTCCGTCACCATCGCCCAGCTTCACGGCCTGCGCGATCCCGCCGGCAAGGGCGACATCCCGGCACGTCATGCCCAGGCGGATGCACTCGTCGAGCTGATCGAACGCGTCTGGCCGGGTGACGAACGCCTCGTCGTTTGTGGCGATTTCAATGTGCTGCCTGACAGCGTAAGTTTCGAAAAGCTCGGCCGCCTCGGCCTCAACGATCTCGTCACCAGCAGGGGTTTTACCGATACCCGCACCTCGCTCTATCCGAAGGAAGGGCGCTTTGCCGATTATATGCTGGTGACGCCAGAGGTCGTGGTGGAGCGCTTCGAGGTCGTCGAACAGCCCGAAGTTTCCGATCACCGGGCGCTTTTGATCGAGCTTGCCTGAGCAATTCCGAAGGCGAGAAGCGGTTTTGCGTCCGGAATGGCGCAGGAATTAGCGCAGCTTGAAATGCCGGTTGAGGTCGGCGATCTGCTCCTCGTTCAGCTGCCGCACCTTCATGCCGCGCGTGATGATCGAAAGCTTCGCCGCCTCTTCCAGCTCTTCGATGGCGAAGACGGCAGAGTCGAGCGTGGCGGCCGAAACAATGGGCCCGTGATTTTCCAGGAGCACGGCGCTGTGTTCGCCCGCAATCTCGGCAATCAGCGGCTTCACGTCGGTTGAGCCCGGCCGCGTATAGGGCACGACCGGCACCTTGCCGACGCGCATGACCACATAGGGCGTCAGCGGCGGAATGGCGTCCTTTGGATCGGTATCCGCAAGGCAGGAAAGGGCAGTCGCATAGGTGGAGTGCAGGTGCACCACGGCTCCTGTTTGCGGCCGCTTTTCATAGAAGGAGAAATGCAGCGGCAGTTCCTTGGTCGGCGCATCACCCGACACATGCCTGCCGTCGCTATCAAGCTTCGACAGCCGCTCGGCATCGAGGAAGCCGAGGCAGGAATTGGTCGGGGTCGCGAGATAGCCTTCTGCGGTGCGCACCGAAATATTTCCGGAAGAGCCGGCCGTAAGCCCCCTGTCGAAAAGCGATTTTCCCCAGCGGACGATGGCTTCACGCAGTAGGGTCTCACTCATGGCCTGCAATCCTGTCCAATGCCTTGGCGAAAAAGTCGGGCGAGCCGAAATTGCCGCTCTTCAGCGCGAGTCCGATCGGCTGCATCGGGTTGCCGCGTTCCGATACCAGCACCGGCACGCCGGGATCGATCTCGGCGCCGATGATCATATGCCTGAGGCCGAGCGCCTCGACCACCGCGCCTGAGGTTTCGCCGCCGCCGACGACGATCAGCTGCGTGCCGGAATCGGCAAGCCGTTTGGCAAGGCCGCCGAAGAAATCCTCAAGAATCTTCGCCGATTCCTCGCGGCCGAAGCGCTGCTGCACGAAACTCACGACTTCAGGCGAGGAGGTGGAATAAACGATCGGATTGTCGGCCGCATTGGAAGCAACCCAGTGGGCGGCATGCTCCACCGACATGGTGCCGCGCATGATCGCCGCCGGGTCGATAGAAAGGCCTGGATGATTCTGGAGATGGCAGGCGACCTGGTTCTGAGAGGCGAGCGAACAGGAGCCGCAGAGGATGACACCAGGCCCGCTGACGACAGGCACTTCGGCCGGGGCGCCAGAGAGCTTGCCGCGCCTGGCGAAATTGCGCGCCAGCCCCTGGGCCAGTGCCGACCCGCCGGTTACGAGTTCATGATCGGCGACGGCTTCGCCGATTGTCAGCAGATCGGCATCCTCGATCGCATCGACGACGACGAGACGATTGCCATCGGTCAGCTCATCGCGCAGCCGGCGGCGGATGGCTTCCGAACCCTGGCGCACCGTATCGAGCGTGATGCCGCCGACACCGCCGCGCGCCTGCAGCCGCAGCCAGCGGCGAATATCCGGATCGGTCATCGGCGTCAGCGGATGGTTCTCCATGCCGGATTCGCTGAGCAGCTTGTCCTTGACGAAGAGGTGACCCATGAAGACCCGTCGGCCGGTTGCCGGAAAGGCCGGGCAGACGACGGTGACATTGGCGCCGGTCAGTCGCTGCAACGCTTCGGCCACCGGGCCGATATTGCCTTCAGGCGTGGAATCGAAGGTCGAGCAATATTTGAAGAAAATCTGCTCACAGCCCTGATCCAGCAGCCAACGTGCCGCATCCATCGATTGCCACACCGCTTCCTCGGCCGGTATCGAGCGCGTCTTCAGCGCCACCACACCTGCTTCGCAATTGACCTTGCCGCGGCCGGGGCCGACGAACTGCATCGTCGACATGCCGCCGCGGGCAAGGGTGTTGGCTAGATCGCTGGCGCCGGTAAAATCGTCGGCAATGGCTCCAAGCAGCATGTCAGGTGCGCTCCGGTAGACTATTGTTCAATTCGTCCTCGATATGGACGCGGATGGTGTCATCAAGGGATGTCCCGGCTGTGAAACCGGGCGAAAAGGTGCGGCTGGCATCGAAACTCTGCGCCGATCAAAAGGATTTTCATTTGAAACGGTCCTCCGACCGATGAAGTGAACGCAAACCAGAACGCGTTGTCGCCTGAGTCGGCAGACATAGCGCGTTTCCAGTTAAGACCAGCCGGACAAGGCTGTCACGCAATTTCGGGCAGGGGGCGTATCTTGCTTCGAGAGCGGTTTCGCGGCAACAAGCAGGGCATGAGCATTCCGACAGACTATCCGTTCGACTTCGATCCCACCTACGGGATGACGCTTGCCGATCTGCAGGCCATCCGCCCGCCCGAGGCGCCTGAGGGGTTCGATGCCTTCTGGCAGAAGCGTTATGCGAAGGCGCTGGCGGTCAAGCCCGGGCCACGCCTGAGCCCGAGCAAGGATACCCATCCGGATTGGCAGGTGCGCGATATCGTCTACACCTCCACTGATGATATCAGCATCGGCGGCTGGCTGCTCACGCCCCGCAAGGGCGAAGTCAGGCGCGGCCTCGTCGTCGGCCACGGCTATGGCGGGCGCGACCAGCCGGAATTCGATATTCCGGTCGAGGAAACCGCGATCCTCTTTCCCTGTTTTCGCGGTATGTCGCGCAGCGCTCATCCGCCGATTTCGCCCGACGCCCCCGGGCATGTGCTGCATGATATCGATGATCCCGACCATTACGTGATCGGCGGCTGCGTCGAGGATCTGTGGGTAGCGGTGTCGGCGCTGCGCTCCCTCTATCCTTCACTCGACAGTCACATCGGCTATAGCGGGATCAGCCTCGGCGGCGGTATCGGCGCGCTCGCCATTCCCTTCGACAGCAGGATCGAGCGCGGCCATCTGACGGTGCCGACCTTCGGAGACCGCAAGCTCTGGCTGACATTGCCGACGGTCGGCAGCGCCCACTCGGTGCAGGAATATGCAAAGACCCACCCGGGTGTTTTGGAAAAGCTGCGCCTTTTCGATGCCGCAACGGCTGCGACCCGCATCAGAATACCGATGCTGGCCGCCGTGGCCCTCTTCGATCCAGCCGTCGCGCCGCCATGTCAGTTCGCGGTTGCGAACGCTTTGCCGAGATCAAAATTTAACGAAATCTTCATCCTGGATGCCGGGCATTTCGACTATGCTGATAGTGCAGTGCAGCAAACTGCGCTGCGCGAGCGAGTCGGGCGGTTTTTCAGGGGTCTATGAACCGAGAATATCTGCGCTGGTACAGCGATCGGCTCCATCGTGACATGGAGCTTCTGGTGTTCGGGCATGCCGGCGCCAAAGTTTTGATGTTCCCAACGCGGGAAGGGCGCTTTTGGGAATACGAACATCTCGGTATCGTCGCCAGCCTCGCTGAGAAGCTCGAGGCCGGCCATTTGCAACTGTTCTGCATCGAAGGCCTGGCGGGCGAGACCTTTTACGATTTCGGCCGTCACCCGGCCGATCGTCTCCGTCGCCATATCGCGTTCGAGGAATATGTGCTGAACGAGGTTCTGCCGTTGATGGAGAGCCGCAACGGCCACGAATGCACCATTGTCCACGGCTGCAGCCTCGGCGCCTTCCAGGCCGCCAGTCTCGTCTTCCGCCACCCGCATCTCTTTCGCAAGCTGGTGGCCTTTTCCGGCCGCTACGACCTGACGATGAAGGTCGAGTCCTTCGGTGATCTTTTCGACGGCTATTACGACGAGACGGTCTATTTCCACACGCCGACGCATTTCCTGCCGGGTCTCACTTCCGACTGGCGGCTGGAAAAACTGCGGCAGGTCGAAATCGTCCTGACGATCGGCAACGAGGATCCCTTCCTAGACAACAACCGCTATCTCAGCCGCCTGCTCGCCGAAAAGGCTGTCGGCCATCAGCTGCATTTCTGGGATGGCAGGGCGCATCGCGCAGGAGCCTGGCGCCGGATGGCGCCACTCTATATCTAAACGCCGCCGGATGGCGCCACTCTACATCTAAACGCTGCCGGATGGCGGCACTCTATCTCTGATCACTGCATCAGCGGTTTCTTGAGGAAGCTGTTGCGGTCGGCGGATTTGATGCGCAGCCAGGCCTCGCGGCCGTTCCGCAGCACGCGCATGGGAATTTCCGCCCCTGCCGGGCCGCTCCCCCAGACCTTGCGGTAGAAATCGGCAAGCCCATCCACTTCGCCGTCGCGGATTTCCGAGATGACGTCGCCCTGCTGCAGACCCGCCTGTGCCGCAGGACTACCCTTGGCAACGCTCATGACAACCACTTCGCCATTGCTTTCGGCCGAAAAGGCGCCGAGCCAGGGGCGCGGCGGGCGGTCGATCTGGCCGCGATTGAGCAGGTCGTCGAGGATCGGCGGCAGAAGGTTGATCGGTACGACCATGTTGATGTCGGCCACCTCGTCGCCCTGTACCATCTGCAAACGCAGCGAGCCGATGCCGAGCAGCTTGCCGTCGTCGCTGACGAGCGCCGCACCGCCCCAGGAGGGGTGGGCGGGTGCGATGAAGATCGCCTCGTCGAGCAGATATTCCCAATAGCCCGCAAATTCCTGCTTGGCGACGATATTGGCCTGCACGAATTCACCAAGGCCGTCGGCAAAGATCACTGCGTCGCCGACCTTCGTCTTGACCTTGTCGCCGATGTCGATGGCCGGCAGGTCGAGAGGCGCAAGCGACTGGATGAGGCCGAAGCCGGTTTCCTGGTCGTAGGCGAGCGCATGACCCGGAACCACCTTGCCGTCATGGCGGGTCAGCCAGATTTCGTCTGCTTCGGTGATCAGGTAGCCGATGGTGAGCACCAGCCCGTTTTCCCTGATGACAACGCCGCTACCTTCCCGGCGGGTGCCCAGCGTATTCGCGGTGAAGGCATCTTCGGGGATGGAGGCGCGAACGGCCACAACTGACCGCAGGATCCTGTCGATATTCATGGTTTCATCCTCGTAAGGCGCGGCACAAAGGCCCAGAATGCAGCGAGGGCCGGCAAGGGCCGGACGCATACCATTCTCTGTATAGGTATGAAACGACAGCCGTTTCTGCAAGACCCGTGGCCTACGGTCTTTTACTCCGCCGCGTCCCGGCCGTATTGCCGTGGCGAGCGCGCCATCACCCGCTTGAAGGCGGTGCTGAATGCGCTTTCGGACTCGTAGCCGAGGGAAAGTGCAATCGTACCGATCGGTTCGCTGCTGTTTGCCAGCCGCTCGCCCGCCAGCATCATGCGCCAGCGCGTCAGGTAATCCATCGGAGCAGCACCGACTTTCTGCTTGAAACGCTCCGCAAAGGAGGAACGCGACATGCCGGCCATGGCTGCAAGCTGCTGTAGCGTCCAGCGCCGCGCCGGCTCGGCATGCATGGCGCCGATCGCCATGCCGATCTGCCGGTCGGCGAGCGCAAAGAGCCAGCCCGTGCCATCCGTATCGGGTGCCGCGAGATAGAGCCGCAGGATCTGCATCAGCATGATATGCGCCAGATGCTCGGTCATCAGGAAGCCGCCCGGGTGTCGGCCGCGCAGCTCCCGCGCCATCTGGTCGATCGCAAAGCGCAAGACCGACGCCTGGTCCGAATGCTCGCGGACATGCACGACCGGCGGCAATATGCCGACGAGCAGGTCGGCGCCGGCGCCGGAAAAGCCGAACCGGCTGCCGACGAGGAAGAAGGCGCCGCCGCCATTGCAGACCGCGACACCATCCTTCGCATGCGCGTAGATGTCGTCAGCCGGGATTGGCTTAAGGCTGCGATCGCTCGTCATCCGGAAGGACCGGCTCTGCGTCAGCAGAAAGCAATCGCCTTCTTCCAGTCGGACAGGCTCGGCGACACCATCCACCTCCAGCCAGCAGCCGCCTGAGAGGACTGCGTTGAACTTGATACCCTGCGGTGGCGGAAAATCGATCGCCCAGTCGCGGCCGGCATCGAGCCCGAGCGAGACGTAGCTTTTCGGCTTCAAGAGCGCCAACACATCGGAAAGTGGATCCATGGAAACGGAGGTCATACGGAAATCCGGACGATCGCAAACATATCGTGGACTCTAACGCATAGATCGTATGGCCGCCACCGTATTAGTCTCCGGGCGAAATAGAGAAGGAGACATCCATGGAAAACGCACAACACCCCATCGGTTCCGGTTTCGGCGCTCGCTCGACGGCTGACGATGTTCTCGCCGGCATCGATCTCACGGGCAAACTGACAATTGTCACCGGCGGCCATTCCGGTCTCGGGCTGGAAACGACGAAGGCGCTGTCGCGGGCCGGCGCCCATGTGCTTGTCGGCGCACGTCAGCCGGAAGTGGCGGCCAAGGCGCTTTCGGGCACCACCAATATCGAGGTCGACAGGCTCGATCTTTCCGATCTCGAAAGCGTGCGGCAGTTTGCCGAACGCTTCGTGGCCTCCGGCCGCAAGGCCGATATCGTCATCAACAGCGCCGGCATCATGGCCTGCCCGGAAACGCGGGTAGGCCCGGGCTGGGAGGCGCAGCTCGCCACCAACCATCTCGGCCATTTCGCACTCGTCAATCGCCTTTGGCCGGCAATATCAAAAGGAGGCCGTATCGTCTCCGTCTCCTCAGCCGCTCACGGCATCACGCCGATCCGCTGGGACGATATCCAGTTCAATAGTGGCTACGACAGATGGCAGGCCTACGGGCAGGCGAAGACCGCAAATGCGCTCTTCGCCGTACATCTGGACAGGCTGGGCAAGGATGCCGGCGCGCGTGCCTTCTCGCTGCATCCCGGCAAGATCCTGACGCCGCTGCAGCGGCATCTGGAGAAAGAGGATATGGTCGCCGCCGGCTGGATCGACGCTGACGGCAATGCCATCGACCCCACCTTCAAGACACCCGAACAGGGTGCCGCAACACAGGTCTGGGCCGCGACCTCACCACAGCTTGCAGGCCTCGGCGGCCTGTACTGCGCCAACTGCGATATCGCATCCATCTCCGACGACGGGGCGGAGACCAGTGTGCGCGCCTACGCCGTCGATCCCGACGAGGCTGCCCGTCTCTGGGCGCTCTCGGCGGAATTGACCGGTGTAAACGCGTTCAGCCGTTAAGCGTGGATGCCGGGCGCCTCATAACCGGTGCGCTCGACGTACTCGGTATAGCCACCGCCATACTGGTGGATGCCATCAGGCGTCAGCTCCAGGACGCGGTTGGAAAGGGCTGCCAGGAAGTGGCGATCGTGCGAAACGAAGAGCATCGTGCCCTCGAAATCGGCGAGCGCCTTGATCAGCATTTCCTTGGTATCGAGGTCGAGGTGGTTGGTCGGCTCGTCGAGCACGAGGAAGTTCGGCGGGTCGAACAGCATATGGGCCATGACGAGGCGGGCTTTCTCGCCGCCGGACAGCACGCGGCAGCGCTTGTCCACATCATCACCCGAAAAGCCGAAGCAGCCGGCAAGCGCGCGCAGCGGCGCCTGGCCGGCAAGTGGGAAGGAATCTTCAAGCCATTCCAGCACGGTGCGTTCGCCGTCCAGCAGGTCCATGGCGTGCTGCGCGAAATAGCCGAGCTTGACACTGGCACCCAGCGCCACGCTGCCGGTATCCGGTTCGGCCGTACCCGTCACCAGCTTCAGAAGCGTCGATTTGCCGGCGCCATTGACGCCCATGATGCACCAGCGCTCCTTGCGGCGGACCATGAAGTCCAGCCCTTCATAGATGGTACGGCTGCCGTATTTCTTGTGGACGTTCTTGAGGTTGACGACATCTTCGCCCGAGCGCGGCGCCGGCTGGAATTCAAAGGCCACCGTCTGTCGGCGCTTCGGCGGCTCGACGCGTTCGATCTTTTCCAGCTTCTTGACGCGGCTCTGCACCTGCGAGGCATGGCTGGCGCGCGCCTTGAAGCGCTCGATGAACTTGATTTCCTTGGCAAGCATCGCCTGCTGGCGTTCGAACTGCGCCTGCTGCTGCTTCTCGTTCTGAGCCCGCTGCTGCTCGTAGAAGCCGTAGTCGCCGGAATAGCTGTTGAGCGAGCCGGCATCGATCTCGATGATCTTGGTGACGATGCGGTTCATGAACTCGCGGTCGTGCGAGGTCATCAAGAGCGCGCCCTCATAGGTCTTCAGGAACTCTTCCAGCCAGATCAGGCTTTCGAGATCCAGATGGTTGCTCGGTTCGTCGAGCAGCATCACGTCGGGACGCATCAGCAGGATGCGGCCGAGCGCCACGCGCATCTTCCAGCCGCCCGAGAGCGCGCCGACATCGCCGTCCATCATCTCCTGGCTGAAGCTCAGGCCGTCCAAAACTTCGCGGGCGCGGCCTTCCAGCGCATAGCCGTCCAGCTCCTCGTAGCGTGCCTGCACCTCGCCATAACGCTCGATGATCTCTTCCATCTCGTCCATGCGATCAGGATCGGACATGGCCGCTTCCAGCTCGCGCAACTCGGCGGCAACGATGCTGACGGGGCCAGCGCCCTCCATCACCTCGGCTACCGCGCTGCGGCCGGCCATTTCGCCGACATCCTGGTTGAAATAGCCGATCGAGACGTGTTTTTCGACCGAGACCTGGCCTTCATCCGGCAGCTCTTCGCCGTTGATCATGCGGAAAAGCGTGGTCTTGCCGGCGCCGTTCGGGCCGACGAGACCGATCTTCTCGCCCTTGTTGAGGGCTGCGGTAGCTTCGATGAAGAGGATGCGGTGGCTGTTTTGCTTGCTGATATTTTCTATACGGATCATGTCTTACGCGGGAGCTTGGGAGAATTTTGGCGCCCTTATGCCACGGGTTTGCCGCCGTGTCGCAGGTTTTCCGCGTCATGAAGCTGTGATCTTTGCAGCCTGTGTCCATTCCGCACGACTGGAAATCGAGACATCCTTCCTTATTATCCCCACGGGGAGGAGCCCATGACCGACAAGATATCAGCCAAGCCGGCAAAACCAGCGGAACCGAAGCTGCTTTCCGGCGGCAATCCGCAGATCGCCAAAGGCGAGGGCGATGGCCCGGTGCAGGCCTATATCGCTGCCATGCCCGGCTGGAAAAGCGATGTCGGCCGTCGCCTCGATGCGTTGATCATGCAAACCGTTCCCGATGCCCGCAAGGCCGTCAAATGGAACTCGCCGCTCTACGGCATGAAGGGTGACGGCTGGTTCCTCGGCGTTCACTGTTTCAACAGATACATCAAGCTGGCCTTCTTCCGCGGTGCCACCCTGCAGCCCATGCCGCCCGAGGAATCCAGGACTGCGGAAACGCGCTACTTCCACATCCATGAGAACGACGTGATCGATGAGGCACAGATTGCCGATTGGGTGAGACAGGCAAGCCTGCTGCCCGGCGAGAAAATGTAAGGAGAGAGACCATGAAGAAAGCGGCGACCACAAAAAAGGAAACGGACCTGAAGGAAGTGTCTCCCTCCGAACGCATCGATGCCAAGATCGAGGAGTTGAGCGACTGGCGGGGCGAAACGCTCGCTCGCGTCCGGGCGATCATCCGCGCGTCCGATCCCGAGGTCGAGGAGACCTGGAAATGGCGCGGCGTTCCGGTCTGGGAACATGCCGGCATCATCTGCACCGGCGAAACCTACAAGACCGTCGTCAAGCTGACCTTTGCCAAGGGCGCTTCGGTGGAGGATCCGTCCAAGCTCTTTAATTCCAGCCTTGAAGGCAATACGCGCCGCGCGATCGATATTCACGAAGGCGAGAAAATCGACGAGGCAGCCCTGACAGCGCTGGTGCAGGCCGCGGTGGCGCTGAACACCGCGCGCAAACCGGCGGCGAAGAAAGCAGGCGCCTAGTTTTGCAGGCGAAAGGCGGTCCGGCCCGACTGGACATTGCCGACACCGCGGAGTGGGCTATGTGGAACCTTGCGAGCTGATTTCGATTAAAACCCGATAAGACGGAGGCTCTCTTGAAGGGTTACCTTCCCTATCTGCTGGGCGCACTGGCCGGAATGCTCATCGCGATTTTCCTGTCCAGTCTTTTGACGCTGACAGGAACGCCACAACTGGTTCTTTTCGCACTTCTGCCCGTCGCGGGCGGTGCGGTCGCCGAGCGTGCGGTCCGTCGCCGCTCCGGCAATTCCTGAGAGACCCATGGGACGGCTGAAGGAAATCGTCATCGATTGCGATGTGCCCTCCCGCGTCGCCCGCTTCTGGGCCGAAGCGCTCGATGGTTACGCGGTGCTGCCTTACGACGACGATGAAATCGCGCGTCTGGCAGCGCTCGGCCTGACACCCGAGACCGACCCGGTGGTGATGGTCGACGGGCCTGGCACGCGCCTTTGCTTCCATCTTCGCAAGGGAGAGCGTCCGGCTCGCAACCGCGTTCATCTCGATATAGCTGTCGACGACCGGAAAAAGGAAGTCGCGCGCCTGTTATCCCTGGGCGCGACTTTCGTGCGCGAAACGGCCGATTACACCGTGCTGAACGATCCCGAAGGCAACAATTTCTGTGTCACCTCCGACTAGTTCACGTCAGACCGACTTCACCTCGCCGCCATCCATGCGCAGCGTCGTGCCGGTCATCCAGTGCGCAGCCGGCGAGACGAGGAAGGCCATGAGTTCGGCGATCTCTTCCGGCTCGCCGTAGCGGGCAATGCCGGCTTCCTTCGGAAACCTGGCCGTCGCCTCTTCTGCCGTCATGTTGTGCAACGGCGCCCAGTGCTCCAGATAGCTGCGGCGGCGCCCGGTCATGACCGGCCCGGGCAGCACGCTGTTGACTTGCACGCCATCCTCGATGCCGCGATCGGAGAAAGCCTTGGCGAGCGCAGATATCGCCGCATTGATCGTGCCGACGGCGGCATAGGCGGCCTTCGGAAAAACCGCCGAGTTACCGGACATCAGCACGACGGAACCTTTCGTTTCCTTCAGCGCCGGCCAGGCGGCGATGGTCAGCCGCCGTGCGCCATGCAGCTTCAGCGCCATGCCGTCATCCCATTGTCGGTCTGTCATCTCGAACACGTCGATCTGCGGCACGGCGCCTGCAATGTTGAGCAGCGCATCGATCCGTCCGAAGGCGGCAAGCGCCTTGTCGACGATTCCCTGTGCCGCCGCCGGTTCCGCAAGGTCGGCATCGATGACCAGCGTTTTTGCGCCCGCCGCCTCGACAGCCTTGGCGGTCTCGGCGAGATTGGCCTTGTTGCGGGCAACGAGCACAAGCGCGGAAAAATCCTTTGCAAGCCGGATGGCTGTTGCCTGGCCGATGCCCTGGCTGGCGCCAGTAATGATGGCTACTCTGTCGGACATGATATCCCTCCTTTTTGCAGGCCTATCAACCGAGGAAGTCGCGGATCGCAGCGGCAATCTCGTCCGCATGCGTTTCGAGCGCGAAGTGGCCAGTGTCGAAGAATTTGATCACGGCATCAGGAATATCGCGGGCGAAGGCTTCTGCGCCCGGCGGAAGGAAGAAGGGGTCGTTCTTGCCCCAGACCGCGAGAAAGCGCGGCTTGTGGGTGCGGAAGTAGTTCTGGAAGGTCGGGTAGAGTGCCACGTTGCTCTTGTAGTCGCCCATGAGATCGAGCTGCACATCTTCAGCACCCGGACGCGAGAGATAGAAATTGTCGAGCGAATAACCGTCGGGCGAAACCGTGGTCGGATCGGCAACGCCATGCGTATATTGCCAGATCGTCGTCTCCGGACCCAGAAACGCCTTCAGCACGGCCCGGTTTTCTGTACTTGCATCCTGCCAATAGGCCTGCACCGGGTTCCACGCATCGCTGAGGCCATCGACATAGGCGTTGCCATTCTGCGAAATGATGCCCGTGATCCGCTCCGGATGCTTCACTGCCAGGCGGAAACCGGTTGGCGCGCCATAGTCGAAGACATAGACGGCGTAGCGATCGAAGCCGACGATCTCGGTGAAGCGGTCGATCGTGTCCGCAATGCTGTCGAAGCTGTTGACCGCGGGATCGTCCGACTGGCCGAAGCCCGGAAGGTCGGGCGCGATGATGTGATAGCGATCGGCAAGCAGCGGGATCAGATCGCGGAACATGTGGCCGGAGGTCGGGAAGCCATGCAGCAGCAGGAGCTTCGGCGCACCTTTGGGACCGGCCTCACGATAGGCGATCTTGATGCCGTCGACGGTGGTGTTGCGATAGCTGATCTTGGTCATGGTCATGTTTCCTTCAGTGAGATGATTGGTGATATGTTCGGAGATATGTCGGCCGTTCAGGCTTCGGCCACTGTTGCCGCCGCCTCGCGGATGACCTGCAGCACCGTGTCCGGTGCCGTGACCATCGGCGTATGATCGACAGCGAAGGGCCGCTGCAGCGCCTGCATACGCTCGGCCATGAAGTGCTGGTTGGCGGCCGCGATCATCCGGTCGTCTTCGGCGACCAGGAACCAGGAAGGGCGATCCTTCCAGAGCGGTCGCTCGACCGGTACCGTGATGCAGGCAGGTGAAATCGGCCGCTGCACGGCCGAGAGCACCGCCAGTTCTTCATCCGTTGCGTTCGGCGCATAGGCCGCGGCAAAGGCTTCACGCGGGTAATAGATCAGTCCATTCTCGTCGGGCGCCAGTTGCGGCGCCCGCGGATCGAGTTCAGTGCGATAGAAGACATCGGCAACCGTCTCTCCTTCATTCGGGGCCAGTGCAGCAACATAGACCAGTGCCTTCACATTCTCGTTCCGCACGCCGGCGATAACCGCTCCGGCATAGGCATGGCCGGCGAGAACCACCGGCCCGTCCAAACGGTCCAGCGCCTGTTCCAGGGCTTTGACGTCATCGGCATAGGAGGTCAGCGGCAGCGGTGCGGCCGTCACCGCAAAACCGTCGGCGGCAAGCGGCGCGATGATCTTGGCCCAGCCGGAGCCATCAGCCCAGGCCCCATGGACGAGCACGATATGCATAGTCTGCTGATCAGTCGATTGCGACGGCATCTGCTTTCTCCCTTTTTCGAAGTAACCGTTTAAAGCGATATAGAACGGTTATCCTGTGGAGGCGTAACTTGTCAACAGGCTTTTGACAGGTTACATAAGGGGCACGTTTTCAAACGGGCTGCCGTACAGTTACGGTCTGCAGCCGAAATAGGACTTGTCATGGATAACCACTCTCCCGCCCTGTTTCTGGGTGATGCGCTGGCACTGGATTTCCTGAATTCGGTGGCGACGCCTGTCGACACGCCTGTTGATTGGATAGAAGACGGGGAGGGCCTGTTGCGCTGGCTGGAACAGGCAAACCTCGTCCCGCACGAGACGCTTGAAAGCCTGCGCGCCCAGGCATTGCCGGGGGAACTCGACAAGGTCGCCGATCAGGCGCGCAATCTGCGCGAATGGTTCCGAGCTTTTGTCCGCGAGCATAAGGGAAAGCAGCTGAAGCCCCAGGCTTTGGCCGAACTGGAGCCGCTGAACCGCCTGCTTGAACGTGACGAGGGTTTCAGCCGTATCGTGGCGCGCCAGACGGAAGAAGGCGAGGTTTTCGAGTTCCGGCCGATGCGCAAATGGCGTTCGCCGGAAGCATTGCTGTTACCGGTCGGCGAGGCGCTCGGGCGCTTTGTCTGCTCCGAGGATTTTTCCAATGTGAAAGCTTGCGAGGGGCCGGTCTGCACCCTGCTGTTTGCCGACCATACCCGTGGTCACCGCAGGCGCTGGTGCAGCATGGCAATGTGCGGCAACCGCGCCAAGCAGGCCGCACACCGCGACCGGATCAGGCAGGCGTAACCTTCATTTCTTCGATAAGCCGGTCAAAGCCGATACCCGTGCCGCCCTCTCTGATATCGCCGTCTTTGGGGTCTCCGAAGACGGCCTGCTCGGTAAAGGTCATCAGCGTCGTGGCGCCGCGTCCGGTAAATTCCACCGTGACCAGCGACGAGGAGATGCTCTTGCCTGCCGTCAGCATCGTATAGGCATAGACGATGCGTTCGCGCGGGTGAATTTCGAGATAGTGGGCGCGCATCGCCTGCTCGGTCCCATCAGGCATGCGCCATGTCATGCGCTCGGCTCCGCCGATCGCGAAGTCGAAATGATCCTCCATCACCTGCCAGTCGGGATGACACGCTGTCCAGCGCCGCTTCAGCTGGTGGTCCGACCAGAAGCGGAAGGCATGCCCGACACTACCAGGCAGGTCGCGCTCGATGACGAACGTCCGATGATTGACGGTGACACCCATCAGTGATCCTTTTCCTCAGGGGTTTCCGCCATCAGCAGGGCTAGGCGGTCGAAGGCGGCATGCATTTCGGCCTGTCGCTGCTCGAGCCACCGGTTGATGGCGCCGAAGGCCTGCTGCTGCATGCGATAGGTGCGCACGCGGCCGATCTTTTCCGAAATGACGATGCCGCTTTCCTCGAGAATGCGCAGGTGTTTCAGCACGGCCGGCAGACCGACATCGGCGGGCTCTGCCAGTTCCGTGACGGAGGCCGGTCCCCTGGCAAGTTGCTCAATGAAGCTGCGCCGATAGGGATCGGCAAGCGCCTGAAACATCCGGTCGAATTCGGCTGGCGCCGGTTCTGCCATTACATTGCCTCAAGATACCGCGCGGGCATCGCCTCCCGATAGGGAAACATCGAAAAATAGGGTTGCGCTTCCGACAGCACGCGTTTGACGGAAGGACGTTGTAACAGACGCTCCAGATAGGAGGAAAGCGCCTGCTGCTCCCCGGTGAACGGATGCACGATGGAGGCGAAGAACAATCCGGGCAAGGCCGCGCAATCGGCCATGGTGAAATCATCTCCCGTTGCCCAGCGCTTTTCCTGCATGTGGGCGTCAATCATCTTGTAGGCCTGATCAAGCATCGTCCTCGCTTCCATCACGCCATGCGGATCATGAGCATCTGCCGGCCGGATCCTGTCGGTGACGATCTTCTGCATCGGCACACTGACATAGAGATCGTAAAACCGGTCCCAGAGCCGCACCTGCATCTGCGCCCCCGGATCATCGGGCAGAAGCCGCACCGGCCCCGGATAGTGGGCCTGCAGATACTCTATGATGATGCTCGTTTCCGGTATCGTGCGCCCCGCTGCCCGATCACCCAGAATCGGAATCTTGCCGACCGGCCACTTGTCGAGCAACGCTGCGGCCGACTCCGGATTGCCGAAGTCGACGATCTCCGCGTCAAACGCAGTCCCATTTTCATAAAGGGCAATCAGCACCTTATGGCAGAAGGAGGCGAGGGGATGAAGATAAAGCGTCAGTGTCATTAATCCACCTATAGTTTCCAACTGAGGAAACTATAGCGTCGCCGTGATGGTACGGCAAGATACTTTCCAATAGCGGAAAGTTTTTATGCGTAAGCCACCCATCCCCTGAAGCTGAAGGCGGTGTAGAAAAGCGCGACACCCGAAAAGCCCGCCTCGCGCAACATGGTCTCCTCTTCCTCGGGTGCGAGGATATGCAGCCTTTCACGCATCGCCTTGCGCGCATTCTCGACGCGGGCGGGGTCTGTTCCATCGATGGCGCCAAAGGCGAGATGCCGATCGATCCAGATCGATCGCTCCGGCTCGCTCTGGAGAAAGCTCATATGCGCAATCACGAAGGGCGCGCCGGGCTTCAGGCGGCGGCGAATTTGCAAAAGGGTTTCAAGTCGTTGCTCGATCGGGATATGGTGAAACGTCAGGAGACAAACGGCGGCATCGAACGGTCCCTCGGGCGCGACATCAATGTTGCCCTGATGAAAACCGATACGGCCGCCGTACTCTCCGGCGACCTGCCGCGCCAGTTGCAGCATGTCGGCGGAGGGGTCGACGCCGTCGAAAGTCCAGCTCGCATGTGCCTCGGCAAGGGCTTTAAGCTCCAGCCCGCCACCGGCGCCGAGGACAAGAGCGCGACCATCGTCAGGCATGCGCTCTGCCATCAGCAACGCCGCCATCCGGTGCAGGCTTGAAAAGCCGGGAACCTGTCGTGGTGGACCTTCGAGATAGGATTTGGCGGCATCGCCGCTGAAGGCAGATGCCGCCGTGTGAGACGGGGAGTGGCCAGGATGATCACCGTTCTTCATGTAACTTTTATTAGTACATGATTTCTGGCCTGTCAATTCGTGGGGCTATTTCGCAAACTTGCGCGCCCCGGCGACGCAGAGAATGACGGCAACCGTCACCGCGAGCATGGACCAGCTCACCGTTTCCCGCAGCAATGTGGCGGCAAGCGCCAGGCCGAAGAAGGGCTGCAGCAGCTGCAATTGGCCAACAGCGGCAATGCCGCCCTGCGCAAGGCCGCGATACCAGAAGATGAAGCCGATCAGCATGCTGAAGAGTGAGACATAGGCAAGGCCTAGCATGGCCGGCGTCTGGATCTCGGCAAAGCTCGGCGGCCGGTAGGCGATGGCCGCGACGATCATGACCGGCAACGATACCACCAGAGCCCAGGAAATCACTTGCCAGCCGCCAAGCCGGCGCGACAGCCGCGCACCCTCGGCATAACCGAGCCCGCAAACGATGATCGCGCCGAGCATCAGCGCATCGCCAACAGGCGAGGCGGTCAGCCCCTGCATCAGCGCAAAACCGGCCACAAGCGCGCTGCCGAGCAGCGAGAAGAGCCAGAAAGCCGGCTTCGGCCGCTCGCCGCCCCTGATGACGCCGAAGATTGCGGTTGCGAGCGGCAATAGGCCGATGAAGACGATGGAATGCGCCGAGGTCACATGCTGCAGCGCCAGCGCCGTCAGCAGCGGGAAGCCAACGACGACGCCGAGCGCTATGACGACGAGCGAGATGAGATCCTGCCGCGAAGGACGCTTTTCCCGAAAGACGATCAGCAGGCAGAGCGCCAGGATGCCGGCAATCGCCGCTCGGGCCACCGTCAGAAAAACCGGATCGAGCTGCATGACGGCCACGCGTGTGGCAGGCAGCGATCCGCTGAAAATGAGCACGCCGATAAAACCATTGATCCATCCGGTCGCTGTGCGATCCATGTAGGCACTCCTTTGTTTGCCCCATGCTTATCCGCTTTCCGCACTGGCGCTGCCAGCCACAGTTCGATACAGTTTTCTGAAACTGTTATGGTTAGGGAACCAGTACGGATGGACGAACAGATACAGGCAGGCAGCCGGGTCGGCATGGTCATGGCGACCATCCGCCAGCGCATCGCCGGCCGCAGCCTCACACCCGGCGCCAAGCTGCCCTCGATCCGCAGCCTGTCGGGAACCTTGAAAGTCTCGGCTTCGACCGTGGTCGATGCCTATGAGCGGCTGGTCGCCGAAGGCGCGATCCTCTCGCGCCCCGGCTCCGGCTTCTATGTCGCGAGCCAGACGGCTCCGCTCTCGCTCGCCGATATTGGCCCGAAGCTCGACCGCGCCGTCGATCCCTTCTGGGTATCGCGGCAATCGCTGGAGGCGCAGGAAAGCGACCTCAAACCCGGCTGCGGCTGGCTGCCGCCTGCATGGCTTCCGGAAGAGGCGATCCGCCGAACCCTTCGATCCCTGTCGCGCGCCGATGCCGCAAGCCTCTCCGATTACGGCGCGCCTCTTGGCCTCAAGCCGCTGCGGCAGCTGATCGCACGCCGCGCGGCGGAGCGCGGCATCGAGGCATCGCCGGACCAGGTCATGCTCACCGAATCCGGCACGCAGGCGATCGATTTCCTCTGCCGTTTCCTGATCGAGCCCGGCGATACCGTGCTGGTGGATGACCCCTGTTATTTCAATTTCCATGCCCTGCTCAGAGCCCACCGCGCCAAGGTCGTCAGCGTTCCCTATACGCCCTCCGGCCCCGATATCGAGCTCTTCGCCGCAGCGCTTACCGAGCACCGGCCGCGCCTCTACATCACCAATTCCGCAATCCACAATCCGACAGGCGCCACGCTCTCGCCGGTTACGGCGCACCGGCTCCTGAAGCTTGCCGAACAACACGGCCTCACCATCATCGAGGACGATATTTTCGCTGATTTCGAACTGATGCCGGCACCACGCCTTGCTGCCTTCGACGGCCTCGATCGTGTCATCCATATCGGCAGCTTCTCCAAGACGCTCTCGGCCGCCGCCCGCTGTGGCTTCATCGCCGCACGGCCGGAATGGATCGAAGGCCTGATCGACCTCAAGATCGCTACCTCATTCGGCGGCGCCCGGCTGAATGCCGAACTGGTGCTTGGTGTGCTCAGCGACGGCAGCTATCGCAAACATGCAGAGGGCCTGCGCAGCCGCCTCTCGAAGGCGATGTTCGAGGTGGCAACCCGGCTGAAATCACTGGGCATTCGCCCCTGGCTGGAGCCGCAGGCCGGCATGTTCCTCTGGTGCCATCTGCCGGATGGTCTGGATGCCGCGGCGGTCGCGCGTGCAGCACTTGCCCGGAATGTCGTACTCGCGCCGGGCAACGCCTTCAGCCTGTCGCAATCCGCCACCGGCTTCATGCGCTTCAATGTCTCGCAGACGCTGGAAAGCAGGGTATTTGATGTGCTTAGGGATGCGCTTAGGCAGGCGGAACGGTCCGCTGAGTGATACGCTGTCGCATGCCGATGTTTTAGGATGACAGGATCGCCGCCCAACAATATACAGTCAATTTCGGCCGGCCGTATCAGTCCGGATGCGCATTGCGGATTACGACATGAAAGACTGGCATCCAGACCTCAGCCGCTCTTCGAGCCCCCGTTACATGGCGATCGCCGATCTGATCGAGATGGATTTGCGAAACGGCGCACTGACAGCGGGCGACAGGCTTCCTCCGCAGCGCGAACTCGCAAAGCGCCTCAACATCGATTTCACGACTGTTGCGCGCGGCTATGTGGAGGCGCAGAAGCGTGGGCTGGTGGACTCGCATGTCGGCCGCGGCACCTTCGTGACGGGCGGGCAGGGTAGGGAACGGCGCGACCTTTTTGCGGATGCTGCGCCGGATCCGCGCCGGACATCCGTAATCGATTTTTCGATGAACCTGCCGCCCGAGCCTGACGATCCGGAACTTCTGACACGCATGCGCGAAGGCATGTCGGCGGTGGCCGCCAATCTTATCCCGCTGCTGCGCTATCAGGGATTTGGTGGTTCCGGCATGGACAAGGAGGCCGCTGCCACCTGGCTTGCACGCCGCGGCCTACTGCCCTCGCAGGAGCGCATCTTCGTGACACCAGGCGCGCATCCGGCGCTGCTGGCGATCTTCGGCCTTCTGGCAAAGCCTGGCGAAACCGTGCTGTCGGAAAACATCACCTATCCCGGCATGCGCTCGATCGCCGCCCAGCTGCGCCTCAATCTCTCGGGTCTGCCGATGGATGAAGAGGGCATCCTGCCCGATGCCTTTGGAGAAGCCTGCGAGCGCTTGAAGCCGAAGGCGCTTTATCTCAATCCAACCTTGCAGAACCCTCTGACGCTGACCATTCCGGAAAAGCGCCGCGAGGAAATCGCTGCCGTCGCCCGCAAATATCACGTGCCCGTTGTCGAGGACGATGCCTATGGCTTCATCCCGCTGCACGGCCCGCCGCCGCTGGCCGCAATCGCGCCTGATCTCACCTGGCATATCGGCGGCCTCGCCAAATGTATCGGCGCCGGCCTGCGGCTGGCCTATGTGGTGGCGCCGGACACCAAGGCGATCTGGCCCTTCGTCAGCGCCATGCGCGCCAACAATGTCATGGCCTCGCCGATATCAGTTGCGCTCGCGACGCGCTGGATCGAGGATGGTACGGCGGACACGATCCTGCGCTTCATTCGCGCCGAGGCAGGTGCTCGCCAGCAGATGGTGGCGAATATCCTCCCCGAGGGCAGCTACAAAGCCGATCCGATTAGCTTCAACATCTGGCTGCCGCTCACCAATGGCTGGACCCGCTCCACTTTCGGCAGCCACATGCGCTCTTCAGGCATCGGTGTAGTCGCGAGCGACGCCTTCACGGTGGAAGGTGCAGCACCCGAAGCCGTCCGTGTTTGCCTGGGTGGTCCGATCGGCCGCGAGATGCTTAAGGGCGCACTGGACTTCATGGCCCATGCGCTGGAAGGCCCGCCGGAAATGTCGGCGTCTTTCTTCTGAGCCGTTGCTCCGCCTAACGCCTTCAATTCAATCAATAAAGACCCTGCCCCAAACCTCCCCGCAAGGGGAGGGATTTAATCTGCCGCGCTCGGCTGTCACTTATTCGGTGTTTCGGAAGGAGTGAAGGGGCGCCACAAGTTAGCCCTCCCCCTTGTGGGGAGGGTTGGGGAGGGGCTTTTGGCAAGCGCGCAATCTCGTCCGGTTAAGATTGGATCTTCCCTCCCTCGCGCCCCATGAGCCTAACCCAAAAGATCTCTGCGTCATTCTGGCTAATGGACTGGCAATTCCCTTTCAATGTAATTATATTGTATGCATTCATTATGAGGCATTGAATGGATTTCCTGATGCCTCGCAAAGTCGAAAAGCGAGATCGCCATGGACGCCGAATATCCTCCTCTCCCTCCCATGCAGACTGGCATCCGGGGCCGCTGCCCGCGCTGCGGACAGGGGCATATGTTCAAGGGGTTCCTCACGCTGCAGAAGGAATGCGAAGTCTGCGGGTTGGATTATTCCTTCGCCGATCCGGCTGACGGGCCTGCCTTCTTCGTCATCTGCTTTGCCTGCGTGCCGAGCGTGCTGCTCGGCGTATGGCTGGAAGTTGCCTTCTCTGCGCCGCTCTGGGTGCAGTTGCTGGTCACCGGCCCCTTCATGTTCGCCACCTGTATTCCGCCGCTGAGACCGCTGAAGGGATGGCTGGTCGCAAGCCAGTATTTCTATAAGGCCGAAGAGGGCAAGCTCGCCTGATCTCAGGCTGCCAAGGTCTGCTACTGTCAGGCATGCTGACCCTTCACAATGAAAGGCCGTTCGGAAAGCGAGCGGCCTTTTTTGCTGCCCGGGCCGTCACCGGATTTCTCCGAAGCCAAAATGCCGCAGGAGCCCGGTATTCAAGTCCATTGCATTTTCTGTACCGATCAGTACAATGAATAACAATAGGTACAGATTCATCAAGGAGACCAGATATGCCTGCACCGCTTCCTCCCTTCACCCGTGAAACTGCAATCCAGAAGGTTCGCCTTGCCGAAGATGGCTGGAACAGCCGCGATCCGCAGCGCGTCTCGCTCGTCTACACGCCAGACAGCCAGTGGCGGAACCGCGCCGAATTCGTGACGGGCCGTGCCGAGATCGTCGCTTTCCTGACACGCAAGTGGGCAAAGGAGCTGGATTACCGGCTGATCAAGGAACTCTGGGCTTTCACCGACAATCGCATTGCCGTGCGTTTTGCCTATGAATGGCATGATGACAGCGGCAACTGGTTCCGCTCCTATGGTAATGAGAATTGGGAATTCGATGCGGAGGGCTTGATGCAGCGCCGTTTCGCCTGCATCAACGATCTGCCGATCAAGGAATCGGATCGCAAGTTCCACTGGCCGCTCGGCCGGCGGCCCGATGACCATCCGGGCCTTTCCGACCTCGGCCTTTGAGGCCTCAAGGTGAACTGTGAAGACCGTTTATGAACGTGCTGATGTCGTGCCGCTGCTCGCAGAGATCTTCCGCGAGCTCGGCTACGAGGGCACGACGTTGAGCCGCATTACCGAGCGCACCGGCATCGGCAAGGGCAGCCTCTATCATTTCTTTCCTGGCGGGAAAGAAGAGATGGCGGCGGCCGTCCTTGCCGATGTCGACGGCTGGTTCGAACGCGCCATCTACGAGCCGCTGCGCCGTGACGATGCCGGGGCGGCGATCGATGCGATGTGGGACAATGTAATGGACTATTTCCGCTCCGGCAGCCGCATTTGCCTCGTCGGCGCCTTTGCGCTGGACGAAACGCGGCAGCGCTTCTCGCCCGTCATCAGGGATTATTTCGTCCGTTGGATCGAGGCGCTGCGCCAGGCACTGATCCGCGCCGGCTACGCCGAGGATGTCGCGCTTGCCGCGTCCGAAGAAGCCGTTTCGGGCATTCAGGGCGCGCTGGTGCTCTCGCGGGCGCTGGATGACAAGGATATGTTCCGCAGGACCCTAGGTCGATTGGCCGTCAGGCTGGCTGCGACGAGACATGGGGAATAGTCCGTGGCCGCCGCGGCTGGAGCGCAGATGACGCCAATGCAGAAGGCTGCGAGTGAGGGGTTCAGGACATCCTCACTCGTCAGGATTGTGTTTAAGAGTCGTTCTGGGAGGGCAGACGGACCGGGCGCGGATTCTCGCGTTGCGTGCGTACCTGGCGCCATTCGTTTTCCATCTGGTCGACGACGTGCTGGGGGATCTTGGTCGGAGTTTCTGCGGTGGTCGGCATCGTGTCCCTCTCTTCCTCAGCAAGAGTGTGCTTGCGGTTGGAGGCATCGCACAAGAAAAACAGCGTGTAAATCTACCCCGGTCACACTTGAAACGATTAAAAAAATTTCAATCGATTAAGCGGACATTAACCACAGCAGGCCTCGGAGAAAAGCATCATGAACGTCCCACTCGACCGGCAATCCTTCTTCGACACTGTGCAGCACAGCCTGTTCAAGGGCAGCCTCACGCCGGCCCAGATCGAAGGCATGAACGCAATACTCGACTACTGGAACGCGAATTTGGCTACCGCTGATCGGCGCTGGCTGGCCTATATATTAGCGACCGCATTTCATGAGACTGCTTACACCATGCAGCCTGTACGCGAGACGCTGGCGACGAGCGATTCGCGCGCCGTGGAAATTCTCGAGACCGCCTTCGCTTCGGGTCGGCTCTCCTGGGTGAAGTCGCCCTATTGGCGGGCGGATGAGGACGGCAAATGCTGGCTCGGCCGCGGGCTGGTGCAGCTCACCCACAAGAGAAACTATGAGGCGATGAGCGAGGTAACCGGCATCGATCTCGTCGCTCATCCCGATCGCGCCATGGAAATGGCGCCGGCTGTGACGATCCTGATCGAGGGCATGCTGCGCGGCAGCTTCAACAGTCACCGGCTTTGCGATCACCTCAACGAGGAAAGGGAAGACTGGGTCAACGCGCGCCGCATCGTCAACGGCACCGACAGGGCCGAGAAGCTCGCCGACTATGCGCAAACCTTCCTCGCGGCGATCAGCATGGAGCAATGCGGTTTATCGACTTGATCTCAACGCCTCAGGGCGGCGAGCCTCGCGAGTCGAAACTGCTGGGAGGCTGACGACTTCCAACTGCTAGCCAACACACTATCGCGACGATGCAACTGACATTGTCCTGCCGCCGGTTTTCAGCGATAAATTGAATGTCGAGGGTAATGGTCGTGAGAGCTCTAAGGCAAAGTCGTGGGCCACTGTTTGAACCGCTTCAGCTGCCTTGCGGTTTGACCCTTGGTAATCGAATTGCAAAATCAGCGATGTCGGATTCACTGGGCGACGGAACGGGGCATCCGACCGCTGCGCAGATGAGGCTCTATCAACGCTGGGCCGAAGGTGGATTGGCCCTATCCATAATCGGAGAGGTCCAGCTTACCTCCGGCTATGCCGAGAACCCCGGTAGCCTGGTGCTCAACGAAGCATCGGACCTCGAACAGTTCAAGAAACTTGCTCTGCACGGCAGCGAAAACGGCACCAAGCTCTGGCTGCAACTCGGTCACGCTGGAGCCCTTGCCTATGCACCGACAAGCAACCCGAGGGGTCCGAGTGCTTTCGACCTCCAGGGCCTGCGTTGCGCGGAAATCACATTGAAGGAACTAGGCCGATTGCCCTCGCAATATGCAACGACAGCCCGGCTAGCGCAGCAGGTCGGGTTTGGCGGTGTGCAGATTCACGCGGCACATGGATTTCTGCTGAGCCAGTTTCTTTCACCGCTGTTCAACAGGCGGCGCGATGCGTACGGAGGGGAGATCGCCCATCGTATGCGGATTCTGCTGGAAGTTATCGAAGCCACCCGGGTCGCTGTCGGGCCGGCTTTCCCGATCGCCGTGAAACTGAATTCTTCGGACGAACTGGAAGGAGGGTTCGACGAAGATGACGCGCTCGACGTGGTGGCGGCGCTGGACCGATCTTCGATCGACCTGATCGATATCAGCGGCGGGACTTACTTTCCTGGCGCAAAATCAGCCTCCGACAGGGCGGGCCGGGGACCCTACTTCCTCGATTTCGCGAAACGCGCACGCGCTGTCACAACCAAGCCTCTTATGCTGACAGGCGGTTTCAAGACCCGCGGGCAGGCTGAAGACGCCGTGACATGCGGTGCCATTGACATTGTCGGTCTTGCGCGCGCGCTCGTCCTTGAGCCTTCTCTTCCCAATCTTTGGAAAGAAGACCAGAAATCGGAGCCGTCCTTTCCCAGGTTCCCAGACGCTCCGGAGGGTGGGATCACCGCATGGTACACGATGCGGCTCGCCGAGATCGGTGCTGACAACGATCCACCCGATTCCAGCGGCCTCGAACAGGCCGTCCGCGACTATGCGGAACGGGACAAGCATCGAACAAAAGTCTGGCTGGCTCACTTTGCCAACGAGGCAGCCGGAAGCAGTTGAAGCCGACGACGCCAGCCCTATCTGGCGGATGGAGCGAATACTGGTTTCTGACTAATCACGTTCCATCGTCGCGAGGATAGCCGCGGCCATCCGTTTCGCCTGGCGGCCGGGCTCCGCTGTGCGAACCACTTGGGCTACGGCCGTTGCTCCCTCATGAAGAATATTGATTTCGTCCGCCACGCGTCTGGGATCACGGTACCGTGCGGCATGAGCAAGTTCTTCTAAATAGGCGAGCGTCAGGCGCTTGTGCATGCTGGCGGCACGAAACACGGGATCGACGATGTCCTTGTGTTCTCCGGTAGCCGCCATGAAGCTGCAACCCCTGAAGTCCTTGTCCTTGAACCAGAGCTGCAGAAAGTCGAACGTCAATAAAATCCGCTCTGCCGGATCACTGGCACGCTTTTCCACAAACTCCCGCATCTCACGGCGATCCTCCTCGTCGCGCCGCTCGAGCGCGGCAACGATCAGATCCTCCTTCGTCTCGAAGTGCCGATACAACGTCGTTTTCGCGACGCCGCTTTCCGCAATGATCAAATCAACCCCCGTTGCCTGATAGCCCTTCTGGTTGAAAAGGCGGAGGGCCGTTTCAAGAAGATGGTCCCTGATCTCTGATCGCCGCATTGTCACTCCTCAAACAGAACTGATCTGTAGCGACAATTAGGTATTCCAGCAACCAATGGCAACGCGCAAGCGCAGGAAGATTCCTTTAGGCGCCACTTCTGCCAAGGCGGCTCGCATGCCTGCACTATCGAAGGGCGCTGAGGATCGCGCTTTCGTGATTTGGAAACGATACAGTTCTGTAGTATTTCGTTACTAACGATACAGATTTGTATCGTTTTCCTTGGAGGCGAGGAACCTCCGGAGATCAATTCAATGGGAGAAGGAAATGACCCAAGCTATCAATCGTCTCGGCAAGCAGCCGCAGTCCAGGAGCACCTTCGGCATCTTGCATCTGGCGGATACCTATGGCCGTTCGGCGACAACCGCCGGCCTCTATGTCTCGATCACCGTGATTTATGCCTGGTTCGGCGGCATGAAATTTACAGCCTACGAAGCGCAGGGACTCGTCGATCTGGTCAGTAACAGCGCCCTTGTAAGCTGGATGTATGCGATCTTCAGTGTTCGAGGTTTTTCGAGCTTTCTTGGCGTCCTGGAACTGAGCATCGGCGCACTGATCGCAGCAAGGTTCATTAGCCCGGTCTACTCGCTATTGGGAGGCGTCCTGTCTTCGGGACTGTTCGTCACCACCATCAGCTTCATGGTGACGACCCCTGGCGTGATTGTTCCCGAGCTCGGGTTCCCGGCCATTTCCGTCGCTCCTGGACAATTCCTGCTCAAGGACGTCGGGCTACTAGCGCTATCCCTTTGGATTGCAATGGATTCCCTTCTCGCGATCCGGTCCGCCAGAGCCTAGATCCGAGAGCCCGGCAGTTAGCCTTTGGTGCGAACGCCCCGATCTAGCTCGGATCGGGGCGTTCGCCGTTCACTGAAATCGAAACTCGTGCCATTCTGCGAAGCGCGATCTTCTTTTCTGAACGGAGGATTGGTGCTGTGGACGGATTGCCCGGCGGTGCGGAGCCAGCAGGTTTCGAGACATGGGCGGGTTTCAGCGTTATCGGTACGCTGAGCTTCGTACTCGGCTTCGCGATGAACTACGGTTCGATCTGCACCTTCATCGCTACGACCGAGCTGGTTTCCGAGCGCCGACCTGCACGATTTCTTGCTTTGGCCGAATGCGCGGTATGGGCTGGCGTCGGATATATTGTCCTCGATACGTTGCCGACCATGCATGCTGAATGGTCTCCTTTGCTTCATATGGTCAGCGCAGCCATCCTCTTTGGCGTCGGCGTATACGTGAACGGTGCCTGCGTCTTTGGATCGGTCGGGCACTTTGGCAACGGGGACCTGGAGTTCGGCTTCACGTTCCTCGGTATTCTGGTCATCCTCTCCCTCGACTTTGCGCTCGAGTTCCGCCCGGCACCGATGCCGATCAGCGCCGCACCGCCGCTTGCGCTCGGAGCGTTGCTCGTGGTTCTGTCCGTATTTCTCTTTCTAAGACTGGGCGTCTCTTTCAGATCCGAGACGAACTTTCGGCGGCTGACGCTAGCAATGGGTACGATCGGCATAACTTCGGCCACCTTGTCAGAGTTTGCCCCCCGCTTCTCGATCACCACCTCGATTGGATCGATGCTTTCGATCCCAGTGACGAGTTCGCTCATTTTTGTCTGCATGTTCGGAGGCAGTCTCGTTTCGGCGAGAATTCGCGGACATCGCTTTTCGCTAACCTGGCCGACATGGGGAAGTGTGGCGCGAAGGATAACGGGCGGGATGCTGATGGGCTTTGGGGCGCTCCTTATCCCTGGTGGAAACGACACCCTGCTGCTCGTCGGCCTCCCGATGGGAGCGTGGCAGGCCCTAATCGCCTACCTTCTTATGGTTGCGGCGCTTGCCGCGCTGATCGTTGGGTTTGGTTCAGCAGCGCGATCTTGGTCGTAACATCAGGCTCGCCCGTGCGGCTCAAGCTTTGTTGGTCAGTGACGCGACATTGTAGCCCGGTTGAAGGCCCGGGCGGCGCGTGTTATCGCCCGGTTGCCGGCCTTGAGAGCCCAGGCTCAGAGAATTGCCCCAGGAGTGTTCCGCGTGATCCGCCATATCGTCTTCTTCACCGTGCCGGAGGAAAACCGCGAGGCAGTGCGCAGGGGGCTCTCGATACTGACGGGTATCCCGCATGCGCTGAAGCTGGAGATCGGCGAAAACGTCAAGACCGACCAGTGGGGCAATGCTGTCGATTTTGTCGTCTACGGCGAATTCGAGAGTGAGGAAGCACTCGCCGCCTACAAGTCGCATCCCGATTATGATCTCTCGACACGCACGGTAAAGCCGCTCCGCGATACCAGGACTGCGGCCGATTTCGATAGCGATAAGGCAGTCACTACGCCCCTGCAGCATTGACGATGGCGACCGCGCCGCTTCGGCGAAAGGCCTATCCCGTTGAAAATGAATAAGTATTTTTAGCCTCCGGCATATTTGCCGTGATTTATCGGCTAAGTCATTGATTCTGTTTAAGTGATGCATCCAAGGCCAAAACTTCTTTTTGAATTCGATTTCAGCAAAGGCTGCCTCTGATTTTGAAATTCTTTACGCGAAGTTTTGAGGCAAAGTGGATCACTTATTCAGGATCAATGACTTAGCGCCCAAAACACCGCATTTAAGGCTCATTTTGAAAATTCTTATTCATATTCAAATGGATAGGGAGAAATTGGATGCTGCGCCGGTTGCCGATGAATCAATCTGTCAAGAGCCGGAATCAACCATTGAGGAAAAAGCTGCAAATGATTCAGAAGCTTAACGGATTTGCAGTCTTTGGTGCCGACTGACCGGGCTTCCTGCGCCGAGGGCAGGGCGCCGGTTCTCCGCTGGTTGTGGGGACATCATAATCAACAGATTTAAACGGCCGGCCTTGGAAGACGAGCCGGCCGCCGGCAAATGGGATGGGCTTCTCCTGTCGGTCAGGCTGGCTGGACGCTCGGTCTTGCGCCACGCACCAGTGCCATCAGCATCAAAACGAAAACCAGGGCGATGGCCGCAAGCACTGCGCATATGATCACCGTCGGACCGGCGCCGGCACGGTCGAGAACCGCGGTGAAGATGACGGGCGCGATCGCATTGGCGAGGTTCTGCGGCATCGACAGGCGGGCTGTCTGCAGCCCGTATTCCCTGGCCGAAAAAAGGGCGAGCGGAAGCAGCGCACGCGCCACCGCCAGCACGCCGGAGCCGAAACCGTAGAGCAGCACGAAGGTGATGAGCAGCGGCGCCGACGGCGGCACGACGAAGAGCATCAGGAAGCTGAAAAGCATCAGGCTGGCGCCCATGACCGATGTCAGGATCGGATTGCCGCGCTTGCCGAGCAGCATGTCGAGCGCACGCGCCGAGATACCGATCACGCCGCGGGCCGAGCCAAGCTGCAGGGCAAGGGCCGGCGATGCGCCGGACTGGCGGAAGATTTCGAGCAGCGACGGCGAGACGCCGAAGGTGATGAAGGTGCAGAGCGTGGTGGAGACGGCAATCAGCAGGAAGGCCTTGCGCCGGTCGGCCGGCGAAAGCGCCACCGGTGGCATTTCGGCGGCGGCTCCCTGTGTATGGCTTGCGACCGGTTTCGGCAGGGCGAAGAGGTGCAGCGGCAGGCAGATGAAGAATTGCAGGCCGGCGCTGACGACGAAGGTGATGCGCCAGCCGAAGTTTTCGTTGAGCAATGTCAGGATCGGCCAGAAAATGGTGGCCGAAAGACCGGTGAACAGCATGAGGATGGCGATGACGCGCTTGCCGTTCACGCCCTCGCGCTCCACGACGGCGGTGTAGCAGGGCGCCGAGAGACCGAGCGCGCCGCCGAACCCGATTACCACCCAGGCAATGGCATAAAGGATGACATTCGTGGTGGCGGCCAGCAGCAGCAACCCGATCGCAAAGGTGATCGACGAGCCGGCCAGGACCTTTGCCGCGCCATAGCGGCCGAGCCAGCGCCCGGTCGCAGGGCCGGCGAAGGCGCTGATGATCATCATGATCGTCAGGCCGGCGAAGATTGCCTCATTCGGAAGGCCAAGCGATGGCGCGATGACGCGTCCCATGACGCCGAGCATGTCGAAGGTGGTTCCCCAGCCGATAAGCTGGGTGACGGCGAGCACGCCAACCGTCTGCGCCGTACGGAGCGAAAATGATTTTTGCATGGATTTTGAAATGAAATGAATGAAGACGCGTCAAGCGATAGCAGCTTCAACCTGCTGGTGAAAGGCTCGATCGAACAGATCCACCACCGGTCCGACCGATGTCGGGATTTTCGTTGCGGAGGAATACATTACGACAGTTTCCGGCCATCATTCGGAAATCAGGTATATTTCGCGCAATAGTCGAGAATTGTTCTAAAAAACCTGCATAGCCGTGCATTCATTTGCCATTCAGGTCGCTTGAGTACATAGTCTGGGCAAGTTGGCATTACATTGAAAGCACAGCACATGGCCTCTCCTCTGAGCGTCGCAGCATTGGCCGCCGGCCTGGCGGTTTCGGCGCCCTCACCGGACGATACACACACGCTTGTCCTGCGTGTGGCGGGCGATTGCAGCGCCGCAGCCCAGCAGGTCGTGGACGAGACGGGCGGCCAGCTTCTCTCCGTGCAGCCGGTGGGCAATAGCTGCATCATAACTGTTCTCGTTCAGGGTAACGGCCAGCGTCCGCGCAAGGTGACGGTAAAGGTTCCGATGTAAGCGGAATCGGCTTATCAAGGTTCCAGTGATTTGCAGCGGAAGAAGGCGAAGCGATGCGCATTCTGGTAGTCGAAGACGACGTCAATCTGAACCGGCAGCTGAGCGACACGCTCAAAGAGGCGGGATATGTCGTCGATCAGGCGTTCGACGGCGAGGAGGGCCACTTTCTCGGCGACACCGAGCCTTATGACGCGATCATCCTCGATATCGGTTTGCCCGAGATGGATGGTGTGACTGTCCTTGAAAAATGGCGTGGCGCAGGCCGCACGACGCCGGTGCTGATTCTGACCGCCCGCGACCGCTGGAGCGACAAGGTGGCCGGCATCGACGCGGGCGCCGACGACTATGTGACCAAGCCCTTCCATGTCGAGGAAGTGCTGGCCCGCATCCGGGCGCTGATCCGCCGGGCGGCCGGCCATGCCTCCTCCGAAATCGTCTGCGGCCCGGTGCGCCTCGACACCAAGACTTCCAAGGCGATCGTCAACGGCGTCACCCTGAAACTTACCTCGCATGAGTATCGCCTGCTTGCCTATCTCATGCATCACATGGGCGAGGTGGTCTCCCGTACGGAGCTGGTCGAACATATGTACGATCAGGATTTCGACCGTGATTCCAACACGATCGAAGTCTTCGTCGGCCGCCTGCGCAAGAAGATGGGCGTCGATCTGATCGAAACGGTGCGCGGTCTCGGTTACCGCATCCAAGCGCCGACCAATGCGAATTAAGTCGCTCACCGCACGCGTGCTGCTTCTGACCACGGTCTGGTCGACAGTGGCGCTGGTGGTGATCGGCCTGTTGATCTCGACGCTCTACAGGCGCAGCGCGGAGCGCGGCTTTCAGGACCTGCTGCGCGCGCAGCTCTACAACGTCATCAATTCCGTCACGATCGGCGATCAGGGCGCGCTGTCAGGCAGTCCGCAGCTCGGCGACCTGCGTTTCGCCCAGCCGAAGACAGGCTGGTACTGGGTGGTCGAGCCGCTCGGTACCTATACGACCGCGCCGCTCGTCTCGCCCTCGCTGGGGTCTGCGACGATCCCGGTACTCTCTGTCGTCGAAGCACCCTTCGACAAGAACTATGAACGCTACTATCAGGTGACGGACGCCTCCGGGAACCGGGTACAGGTGGCCGAAACCGAAGTGGTGCTCGACACCGATGGCCGCGCCGCACGCTTCCGCGTGACGGGCAATGTCGATGTCGTGGAAGACGATGTCCGCAATTTCTCCCATCGTCTCTATCTTGCGCTGGCAGGCTTCGGCGTCGGCAGTCTCATCGTCAACGCTCTCGCCATTCTCTACGGCCTCAAGCCGCTGGATAAGGCGCGCGCCGCTCTCGAGCGCATCCGCGCCGGCGAAAGCGAGCAGTTGAAGGGTGATTTCCCGCGCGAAATCCTGCCGCTTGCCAATGAGGTCAATGCGCTGATCGACAGCAACCGCCGCATTGTCGAGCGGGCCCGCATGCAGGTCGGCAATCTCGCCCATTCCCTGAAGACGCCGATTGCCGTGCTGCTCAATGAAGCGCGCGTGCTGGAGCGCTCGCATGGCGACCTCGTGCGCAATCAGGCCGAGGCCATGCAGGGACAGGTGCAAACCTATCTCAACCGCGCGCGCATCGCCGCCCAACGCGAATCCGTGCTTGCGCGCACCGATGCCGAACCGGCGCTCGAACGGCTGGTGCGTGTCATGCGTCGCCTGAATGTCGAGACCGAGTTCGAGCTGATCGTCCAGCCGCCGCATCTCGCCGTCGCCATGGAACAGCAGGACCTCGAGGAGACGGTTGGCAACCTCCTCGAAAACGCCGCCCGTTTCGCCAGGAGCAAGGTGCGCCTCTCGGCAGTCGAAGCCGGTGACGACGTGAAGGGAACGGAAGCCAGCGCCCGCAAACATTGGGTGGAGCTTGCCGTCGAGGATGACGGTCCGGGGTTGGAGCCCGATCAGATCCGCGAGGCGCTGAAACGCGGCCGGCGCTTGGATGAGAGCAAGCCCGGAACAGGCCTTGGTCTCTCCATCGTCACGGAAATTTCCAATGAATACCAGGGTCGGCTGGAACTCTCCCGCGGAGAGTGGGGCGGGCTCAAGGCCAAGCTTATCCTGCCGGGTGTGACAAAGGATGTTGCATGAGCAACTGCTTGATGTCACAAAGATAGTGGCAAATGTATAGCATGCTTTGCCTTAATGCTGACACGGGGACTCTGCACTTCGATCGGCTGTTATTTCACCCCTGATCGTGGTTCGATTGCAATGACTCTACGTTCGCAAGGCATGATCGTTTCTTCCCTTCTCGTCGCCGTTGCGCTCTCTGGCTGCACGACGACGAAGGGCGCCACAACGCGCGGTCTCTTCGGCGGCAAGCCCCCGGCTTCCGCTGCTTTCATTTCCGCTTTGCAGGGTGGCATCGTCGGCCGCACCGGTGTGGAACTCAGCGACAGCGACAAGCAGCGGGCGCTGGAAGCCGAATATCGCGCCCTGGAAGGAGCCGCCGTCGGCCAGCCGGTCACCTGGACCGGCCGAGACGCCAATGGCAGCGTCGTGGCCGCAGCGCCCTATCAGGTCGGTTCGCAGAACTGCCGCCAGTACACCCATACGGTCACTGCCGACGGCAAGGATACGCTGGCGCGCGGTGTCGCCTGTCGCAACGAAAACGGCACCTGGTCGCCGCTCGGTTGATCTCTTTTTCCCGCTATCCTTGCGGCCAAAAGCCTCAAATCTTCGTCAACACGGCATTGGCAGTTGGAATGAGGGCGCGCTTCAAGTATTTGGGCCAATATGCTGTTCTGGATTCTCGTGGCCGTCCTGACGGCGGCCGTTGCCGCCATTCTGCTTTACCCTCTTTTGCGTGGAGCAAAGACGGTGGAGGATACGCACGCCGGTGAAGCGGCTGTCTATCGCGATCAGCTTCGCGAACTCGACAGGGATCTCTCGGGCGGACTGATCAGCGCCGATGAGGCCGAATATGCGCGCGCCGAAATCGGCCGGCGGCTGATCGCCGTTTCCGGTGCTGCTCCGGCCGAACTGCGCAAGCCGGCGCGGCATCACCGCTTGACCGAAGCCTTCATCGTGCTGCTTCTGCCCGTCATCGGGCTCTGTCTTTATATGAATACCGGCAGGCCCGACCTGCCGTCGCAGCCGCTGGAGGCACGGCTTGCCAATCCCGGCAATGACATGGCCGTCCTCGTCGCCAAGGCGGAACGGCATCTGGCGCAGAACCCTGACGACGGCAAGGGCTGGGATGTGCTGGCGCCGATCTATTTCAGCACCATGCGCGTTTCCGATGCCGAGACCGCCTATCGCAACGCTATCCGCCTGCTCGGCCCGAGCCCCGCGCGTCTCGACGGTCTTGCCGAAACGCTGATGGCGGTCTCAGAAGGTGTGGTGACGGAAGATGCGCGCAAGCTGCTCGAACAGTCGCTCTCCCTAGAGCCGAACAATCCGCGTGCACGTTTCTACATTGCCCTGAGCATGGAGCAGGCGGGTCAGCCGGAAGAGGCGCGGAGCGCTTTCGA